>CAVOMW010000007.1:0-492266 GCA_963697125.1 uncultured Actinomycetes bacterium | reverse complement strand
GGTTCGTCTTCTTCGCCATCGGCACCTGGCAAGCCTCCTTATGTCACGGTCGACTGGGACTTCTGGGAGCTGCTCTGGCCACAGGTCTTCCGCGGCGTAGGGTCTGATGCTGTCGATGGTGCCGATCAACAATCTGGCGCTCGGCACCATGCCGCCGCAGAAGATCAAGAACGCCTCCGGCCTCTTCAACCTGATGCGCAACCTCGGCGGCGCGGTCGGCCTTGCGCTCATCAACACGCTGCTCGACAAGCGCATGGACCTGCATCTCGAGCGCCTGCGCAAGTCCGTGACGTCGAGGCGACCCAGTCGCGGTCGCACCCTCGCCAGCATGACCGCGGCGCTGGCCGCCCGCGGATCGGACGCCGAGCTCGCGGCGACCCGCCAGCTTGCCCTGATCGTGCGCCGGCAGGCGGAGGTGATGGCGCTCGCCGACGTGTTCCTG
The DNA here is from genome assembly GCA_963697125.1 of uncultured Actinomycetes bacterium. GTDB lineage: Bacteria > Actinomycetota > Acidimicrobiia > IMCC26256 > DASPTH01 > DASUAS01. The sequence continues at coordinate 491,824 of CAVOMW010000007.1, read as the reverse complement.
GCCCTGACCGTCCTGTTTTTGGGCTGCGTCGGCCTTGCCGCGTTGATGCGCCGCCCGGTCGCGGCGGGAGAAGGCGGAGGCGGCCATTAACAAGTCGAAGAAAAAAAGCCTCCGGACGGAGATTACCAATCGGTAATGAAGCCGCAAGCCTGCGACCGGCCGATCGGGACTTGCGGAGGGGCGCCACGAGGCCATATTATGCGCGTCAGGCATTCACTCGGCCGTCGCCGGGCGAGCGCCACGCTCTTTATCCAAGAGGTTTTTTCTCATGTCCGACTATGACCGCTACGCCAACACGCGTCTTCGGCGCGGGGCTCGCACGGTCCGGCGTCGCCGTCGATCAGGGCCTCCGGGCCTACATGATCGGCGTTTACAACTATATGACCCTCGGGCTCGGGGTGACCGGGCTGGTGGCTTGGCTCGCGTTCCAATTCGGCACGGTCCAAACCGAAGCCGGGCGTTTTGGCGCTGACCCAGCTTCGGCCATGCCATCTATGTCTGGCCGCTACGCTGGGTGATCGTGCTCTCGCCGCTCGCGCTGGTGTTCTGGCTCTCCGCCCGCATCAATACGATGTCGGTGGCGACCGCGCGCAACGCCTTTCTCGCCTTTGCGGCGCTGATCGGCCTGTCGATGTCGGCGCTGCTCGTCGTTTACACCGGCGCCTCGTTCGGGCGGGCGTTCTTCGCCACCGCGGCGGCCTTCGCCCAGCCTGAGCCTCTATGGCTATACGACCCAGCGCAGCCTGTCGGCGATGGGCTCGTTCATGATGATGGGCGTCGTCGGCCTCATCATCGCGAGCCTGCTCAACGTCTTCCTGCTGCACAGCACCGGGCTGCAGTTCGGCGCTGTCGATCCTCTGCGTCATCATCTTCGCCGGCCTCACCGCCTGGGATACGCGGGCGATCAAGCAGATGTACTTCAGCCGGCGACAGCTATGAGGTGATACACAAGAAGTCGATCCACGGCGCGCTGCGCCTCTACCTCGACTACATCAACATGTTCCAGGCCATCCTGATGCTGACCGGCTCTCAGCGCAACAGCTGGAAAATCATCGACCGACGACCCCCCTGTTTCCCCGGTTCGCCCATCGCGAGCCGGGGATTTTTTTGTTTGCGGCGTAATTCCGATCGGAGGAAGTCGGATGGGTTCGCTTCGCATGGGCGCCGTCGCGTCGCTCGTCTCGTTGGCGCTGACCGGCGCGGCCGGCGCGGCGCAGCTGGAGAAATCCTCGACGTCAAAGCCTTTGCGTTTCTGGAGCGTGCGGGCAAACTGTCCGATGACCTTGTGGGCGCCGGCCAGAATTTCATCGACACGCCGAGGGGGCGCGCTCGGCGGCGACACGGCGACTGGCCTGCTCATCGACTTCACGTTCGAGGGGGACAAGAACGCCTCGCCCCAACACGCGACCGCAATCGTCGACCTGACGCAGACCGGGCGTTCCGGTCAGCCGATCATCGCACAAGGCGTTCGCCGACTTCATCTTCGGCCCAGACGGGATCTACGTGTCGGCGCTGCCGGAGGGGACCGCCAAGTTCTGGCTGTTCGACGTGGCGTCCGGGAGCGACGCGTGGCTGGTTGCGCTCGCGGGCCTCGCCGGCGTGGTGCTGATCGCTCCCTGGGTCACGGTGGTGCTGGGCCGGCTCGACCGCGTGACCTGCGCGTGGTTCCTCGGCCCCGACGAGCGCGCGTTGCAGGAAGCCCGGGTGCGCGCGGCCGAGACCGGACGCGCCGCCGCCGTCGGGAGCGCGGAGGCCGAGCGCCGTCGCATCGAGCGCGACCTGCACGACGGCGCGCAGCAGCGGTTGGTCAGCCTGGCGATGGAACTGGGCGCGACGCGTGAGCACTTCGACGACGAGGACAAGGACGCCATCCGCGCGCGCGTGGTGCACGCGCACGAGGAGGCCAAGGCCGCGCTGCAGGAGATCCGCGACCTCGTGCGCGGCATCCATCCGGTGATCCTCGAGGACCGTGGGCTCGACGCCGCGCTGTCGGCGGTGGTCGCACGCGCACCGATCCCGGTGTCGTTGGAGGTCGACGTCGATCCGCGACCCACTCCCGAGGTCGAGAGCGCGGCGTACTTCGTCGTGTCGGAGGCGCTCACCAACGTGGCCCGTCACTCGGGCGCGTCGAACGCGGCGGTGTCGCTGGTGCGCGCGGGCGACACGCTGGTGATCGAGGTGCGCGACAACGGCCACGGTGGTGGCGACTCGATCTCGGGGTCGAACGGCGGCACCGGACTCGTCGGCCTGCGCGAACGGGCGACGTCGCTCGGCGGCTCCATCCACCTGGACAGCCCGGTCGGCGGTCCCACGATCCTGCGGGCGGTGCTGCCGTGCGAGTGATGATCGCCGAGGACTCGGTGCTGTTGCGGGAGGGGATCACCCGCCTGCTCCTCGACGCGGGCGAGGAGGTGGTCGCGGGGTTCGGCGACGCCGATGCGCTCCTCGAAGCGCTCGCCTCCGCGCCCCGCGAAGGACTGCCCGACCTCGTGGTCCTCGACGTCCGCATGCCGCCCACCCACACCGACGAGGGCGTGCGCGCCGCGTTGCAGATCCGCGACCGCTGGCCGTCGATCGGCATCCTCGTGCTGTCGCAGTACGTGGAGGAGCGGTACGCGACCGAGCTCATCTCCGGCGACGCCGTCGACGCGGATGGTGGTGTGGGCGGCGTGGGCTACCTGCTCAAGGACCGCGTGGCCGACGTGCGCGACTTCGTCGAGGCGCTGCGCCGGGTGGGCGACGGCGGCACCGTCCTGGACCCGGAAGTGGTCACCCAGCTGCTCGCGCGCGCCCGGCAGCAGGACCCGCTCGAACGGCTGACCCCGCGCGAGCGGACCGTCCTCTCGTTGATGGCCGAAGGTCGTTCGAACGCGGCGATCGCGCAGGCACTCGTGGTCAGCGACGGCGCGGTCGAGAAGCACGTGAGCAACATCTTCACCAAGCTCGACCTCCCGCCCGCGTCGGAGGACCACCGGCGCGTGTTGGCGGTGCTGCGGTGGTTGGAGTCATGACGACCGTGACGCTCCCGACGACGGCGGTGCGGCACCGGGGCCGACCGGCGTGGCGCATCGTCGCGTCGGTCCTGGCCGTCGCCGCGCTGCTGTGGGGGACGCTCAACGTGGTCAACCTGCTGGCGCACGGCGAGGAGCGCTTCACCCGCACGTTCTCCGCGCCGGTCACCAGCGTCGAGGTGTCCACCGACCGAGGCACCGTGCGCGTGATCGCGAGTGATCGCGACGACGTCGCGTTGAGCGCCTACGTCAGCAACGGCCTCGGCGGCACCGACCACACCGAACGTGTGCGCGGCAACCGTCTGCTGATCGACGCCAGTTGCACGTTCCCGGTCGCCTACTGGTGCACGGCGTCGTACACGTTGCACGTGCCGCGCAACGTGCGCGTCGTGCTGTGGTCGGGGAGCGGTGACGTCTCGGCCAGCGGCCTGCACAGCGCCGCGGATCTCTCGTCCGATCACGGCGACGTGCGCGCGTCGCGCCTACGCAGTCGGGTCGTGCACGCGAGCTCGAGCCACGGTTCGATCGCGCTCGGGTTCGCGGCCGCGCCCGAACAGGTGCTGGCGTCGTCGACGCACGGCGACGTCACTGTCGTCGTGCCGCGCACCGGCGAGGCGTACCGCGTCGAGCTCTCGACCGACCACGGGTCGACCAACAACGACCTGCGGACGGATTCGACGGCGCGACGCCTGGTGCAGCTCTCGTCCGATCACGGCGACGTGACCGCGCGCTACCCCGCGGGCTGACGCTCCGGCCGACGTCTCCGGCTCGCCCCCGCGCCGACCGGGGGTTGTCCCCACCTTCGAGACGCCCGGCTGCTCCATGGGATCGCGACGGGCATCTCCGTACCGTCGAACGTGCCCCCCGCAACTCTCCAGGACAGGAGCCCGGCATGGCCGTCACCCACGAAGTTCTCCCGCCCCGATCGCCCGGCGTCGGGTTGCACCCGCACGCCGTCGTCAGCGCACGGGCCCTGGTCAAGACCTACGGCACCGGCGACGCCGCGGTCCACGCGCTCGCCGGCGTGGATCTCGACGTCGCCGCGGCGCGCTTCACCGCGGTGATGGGTCCGTCGGGTTCGGGCAAGTCGACCCTGATGCACCTCATGGCCGGGCTCGACACCCCCACGTCGGGGTCGGTGCTCGTCGACGGCGTCGACCTGGCCCGGCTCTCCGACCGCAAGCTCACGCAGCTGCGGCGGGACCGCCTCGGGTTCGTGTTCCAGTCGTTCAACCTCGTGCCCACGCTCACCGCGCGCGAGAACATCGAGCTGCCGAGCGTGCTCGCGGGCCGCAAGGTCGACCGCCGGTGGTTCGACCGGGTCGTGCGCATGACCGGGCTCGGTGACCGCCTGCGGCACCGCCCGGCCGAGCTCTCGGGTGGCCAGCAGCAGCGCGTCGCAGTCGCACGCGCACTCGCGGCCAAGCCGGCGGTCGTGTTCGCCGACGAGCCGACCGGCAACCTCGACTCGCGTTCGGGCGCCGACGTCCTCGGCTTCCTCCGCGACGCGGTCGACACCTACGGGCAGACCATCGTGATGGTCACGCACGACGCCAACGCCGCCAGCTACGCCGACGAGGTCGTGTTCCTCGCCGACGGCCGCGTCGTCGACCTCATGCCCGCGCCCACGACCGACCGCGTGCTCGAGCGCATGAAGGCCTTCGGAGGTTGAGATGCAGCGGAGACGTGGCCGGAAGGCCGGGACGGCGAAGCGAAATCGACCAGTGGAGGCGTCATGGGATCGGTGACGTTCAAGGACCTGTGGAGCCGCAAACGACGGCTCGTCGGCATGTTCACCGCGGTGATGGTGGGCGTGGCGTTCCTCGCCGGCACGCTCGTGCTCGGCGACACCGTGCGCGGCAGCTTCGGCACGTTGTTCACGGAGGCGAACAGCGGTACCGCCGCGCTGGTGCGCAGCGAACACCGGCTGACGGTCGACGGCGTGACCGAACAGGGCGCGATCCCCGCGTCCACGGTGGCGCAGGTCGCCGCGGTCGACGGCGTGGCGGCCACCGCGCCGCTGGTCGAAGGCAAGGTGCAGCTGGTCGGTGCCGACGGTGACCGCATCGGCGGCAACGGTCCGCCGACGCGCGGATCGAACTGGGTCACCCCGGCCACGCTCAACCCGTGGCACGTGGTCGACGGCCGCGCGCCCACCGCCGCCGGCGAGGTCGTGATCGACCGCGCCTCGGCGGACACCGGCGACCTCCACGTCGGCAGCACCACCACCGCGCTGGTGCCACAGCCGGTGAAGGTGACGGTGGTCGGCATCGCGAAGTTCGGCAGCTCCGACAGCATGGCGGGCACGACGTTCACCGCGTTCACCACCGCGGAGGCGCAGCGTCTGCTCCTCCACGGAAGCGACGACCTGACCGGCGTGCTCGTCGCCGCCGATCCGGGCGTGACGCAGGCCGCGCTCGTGCGCCAACTCCAGCCCGCGCTGCCGGCCGGTGCCACTGCGATCACCGGCGCGCAGCTCACCGCCGAGCAGAAGGCCGACGTCAACCGCGCCTTCATCGGGTTCTTCGAGACCGTGCTGCTCGTCTTCGCGGCCGTCGCCCTCCTGGTCGCCGCGTTCAGCATCTACAACGCGTTCTCGATGGTCACCGCCCAGCGCACGCGCGAGTCGGCGCTGCTCCGAGCGCTCGGGGCGTCGCGCCGCCAGATCACGGTGTCGGCCGCGACGCAGGGCCTCGTCGTCGGCGCGGTCGCGGCGGTGGCCGGCGTCGTGGCCGGCATCGGACTCGCGGCCGGGCTCTACGCGCTGATGAGCGCCGCCGGATTCGGGTTGCCGTCGTCGGCGCTCGCGATCGAGCCCGCGCGGCTTGCCATCGCGGCGCTGGTCGGCGTCGCGGTCGCGGTGCCCGCGAGCCTCGTGCCCGCGGTCCGCGCCTCGCGCGTGAAGCCGCTCGCGGCGATGCGCGAAGGCACTGAAGAGGTGAACGTGCCCTCGCGGGTGCGCACCGTGCTCGGTGTCATGGGGTTGCTCGGCGGCATCGCGCTGGTCGTGCTCGGCGCGACCGACGAGTCGTTCGCGCTCGTCGGTCCGGGCGCGCTGCTCACGCTGGTCGGTGTGGTGCTCCTCGGACCCGGTGTGGCGCGACCGGCGAGCGCGCTGCTCGGCACTCCCGCCACCACGCTGCGCGGGGCAACCGGGTCGTTGGCTCGGCGCAACGCGATGCGCAACCCGCGCACGACGGCGGGCGCGGCCACCGCGCTCCTGGTCGGCGTGGCCGTCGTGACTGTGTTCACCGTGCTCGGCGCGTCGATCAAGGCGTCGATCGGCGATGTCGTGCGCAGCGACTTCCACGGCGATCTCGTGATCGTCAACAACGAGCAGAGCGGGTCGGGTATGGACCCGTCGGTGGTCGGACGGCTCGAGCGGGTGCCCGAGGTCGGTGCTGCGACCGGGTTCGGCATCGCGCGCGCCGCGGTCGACGGCAGTCAGGAGATGGTCACCGCGGCCGACGCGTCGGCGCTCGGCCGGGTGATCGACCTCCACGTGACGCGCGGCGCGCTGGCCGACGTCGGTGCCGACGGCGTGGCCGTCTCCTCGAAGTTCGCCGACGCGCACGGCGTCGCGCCCGGTGATGTCGTGCCGGTCCAGTTCGGGGACGGCGCGCAGGTCGACCTGCGGGTGGGCGCGGTCTACGACTCCGATGCCGGATTCGGCAACGTCGTCGTGCCGGAGTCGACGTGGCTCGCCAACACGCAGCAACCCGCGCTCACCGGTGTCTTCGTCACGCTGGCCCACGGTGTGTCCATCTCACAGGGTCGCACCGCGGTCGCGCGCGTCGCCGGTGGCGAGCTCGCGCCGAAGGTGCAGGACAAGGCGGAGTACCTCGACGGCGTGAGCTCGCAGGTCGACACCCTGCTCGCGATCGTCTACGTGTTCCTCGCGCTGGCGATCCTCATCGCCTTCATGGGCATCGCGAACACGTTGTCGCTCTCGCTCCGGGAGCGGACGCGTGAGCTCGGCCTGCTGCGAGCGGTCGGTCTCACGCGGTCGCAGCTGCGGGCCACGGTGCGTTGGGAGTCGCTGATCATCGCCGGGTTCGGTGCACTCGGCGGGATCGCGGTGGGTGTGCTCGTCGGGTGGGGGCTCACGCGGAGCTTCTCCGGCGACCTGCCCCTCGACGTGTTCTCGGCGCCCGCGGGCCGGTTGCTGCTCGTCGCCGCGGCCGGCGGTGTCGCCGGGGTCCTCGCCGCGGTGCGTCCGGCACGCCGGGCCGCCAAGCTGCCGGTGTTGTCGGCGCTGGCGGGCGACTGATCAGCAGTCGCGGTGGATGGCGGCCTCGATCAGGCCGCCCCACTCGTGGCCGACGGCCCACAGCAGCGGAAGCGGGCTCTTGTCGCTGTGGGCCGCGGTCACGTCGACGGTGCCGGAGAAGCAGCGCCCGAAGAGGATGCCGGCGCGGGTCGCGTGGTAGTCGGACGTGACCACCACGAGGTGGTGCCACCCCTCCTGCGCCGCGAGGCGCCCGACCGCCTCCGCCTCGCCCCGCGTGTCGTCGGGATCGGGCACGAAGCAGTACACCGCGAACTCGTGCCGGGTGCCGCACAGCCGGTCGGGGCCCCGCGACACGACGAGGTTCGACGCCACCCCGTCACTGATGAGCTCGAGGCCCCGGTTGAGGCGTTCGCCCTCGCCGCCGGCGAGCACGACCACGGCGTCGGCGTGCGCAGGGGTGGACGACGCCGGGAACACGAAGAGCCGGAGGTTGAGCGCGACGACACCGACGACGACGACCCCCGCGGCGACGATGGCCGTCACCGACAGCGTGTGGCGGGTGCGGGTGGTCGTCGGCACCGGTCGAGGTTAGGAGGGGCGCTCGAGCAGGCGATGGCGGGCACCCCGTTCCTCACCCGCTGCGCCTCCTCACCGGCTTGCGCCCCGTCTGCCCGACCCGCGCCGGTCGTGCAGAATGACGCCCATGTTCGTACCGCTGCTCGACGCGCCCGGAGATCCTGACGAACCCAGCCTGCTGATCGCGGTGCAGGGCACCCGCGTCGTGCTGCTCGAGGGGGAGCCGGAGGGCGACTCCTCGGGGTCTGGGGCTTCGGGATCGGGCGCCATCTTCCTCGGCGTGCTCGACGGTCGTCACTGCTGGGCGGTCGACGCCGGTGCCGACGGCGAGGGCGGTGCCCGCGACGACGTCGTCGACCTGTTCCGGTTGTGGTCGTCGGTCGACGAGACCACGTGGGCGCTCGCCGGGCGCGCGGTCCAACTGGTCGAGTGGCAACGCAACCACCGCTTCTGCGGCCGGTGCGGCACCGCCACCGTCGAGGCACCCGGCGAACGCGCGACGAAGTGCCCCGCGTGCGGGCTGCTGGCGTACCCGCGGCTCGCGCCCGCGGTGATCATGCTCGTGGAGCGCGACGACGGGCGCGCGCTCCTCGCCCGCAACGCCAACTTCCCGTCGGGCATGTTCTCGTGCCTGGCCGGCTTCGTGGAACCGGGGGAGACCCTCGAGCACGCGGTGCGTCGCGAGGTGATGGAAGAGGTCGGCCTCACGGTCGGCGACGTCGAGTTCCGCGGCAGCCAGCCGTGGCCGTTCCCGCACCAGGTGATGATCGGCTTCGGCGCGCAGTACCTCTCCGGAGAGATCGAGATCGACGGTCAGGAGATCGTCGAGGCGCAGTGGTTCACGCCGGACGACACCCCGAACTTCCCGACGGGTGGCATGTCGATCGCGGGCCGTCTCATCGACGAGTGGCGCTCGCGCGGTCGGCTGACTCAGCGCGGGCGCACGTTCACCGGGCGGCCGGCGTCGGCCTTGGCGATCACGTAGGAGCTCGCGGCCATGTCGCCGAGGCGGCGATGGCCTGCCGACACCGACGACGTCACGATGCCGCAGATGAAGAGCGTGAGTGGACCGTCGACCGCGAACACCGCCCAGCGCACGAGCGCGCGGGGGAAGCCGATGCGGTTGCCCTCGGGCGTGACGACGCGCAGGCCGGTCATGTGCTTCCCCGCGGTGGCGCCGGTGAGTCCTTCCATCAGCGCGAAGTAGAGGAGGGTGAAGAGGACGCACAGCAGCAGGTACTGGCCGCCCTCGGCCTCGTAGACGGTGTCGTTGACGGTGACGACGGCGCGGTCGTTGCACTCCACCTGTGACGAGTCGTTGGGGGAGAGGTGGCAGCCCGGTTCGCGGAGCATCTCCGCCCGCGTGTGGGTCGTCGCGGTGGCGAAGAAGAGCAACCCGAAGACGACCAGGCTGATGGCGGCGTCGATGAGGAACGCGCCGTAGCGGCGACCGAGCACCGCGGTGACGTCGTAGGCGGGCGTGGGTTGGGTCCACGTCGCCGACGCGGCCGACGACGCTGCCGCGCCCGACCCCGGTATCGGCGCGCCGAGGTGGGTGGCACCGAACCCCACGGTCGCCGGTGTGGGCGCCGCGTACCCGGCGGACTCGGCGGACGGCGCGGGGTTCACGCTCGGTGCGGGGTTCGCGATCGGCGGGTCGGTGCCGACGCGACCGTCGTCGGACACGTGCTCGGTCCACTGGGAGCCGTCCCAGTAGCGGTACTGGTGGCGGCCGAGCGGGTCGGGGGCCCAGCGGGCCGGGTTGTCCTGGATCGGCGGCTGGGAGGCCGGATCTTCGGGGGCCGGCGGTTCGGAGGTGGTCACCGGTGCAGTGTCACAGGCTCACCGGGCGCGGTAGTGGACCTCACACGGAAGTTGGCTGCGGGCGACCCCGCCGATCTGCACCGCGAGCGGCGTGACCGTGGTGAAGGCCGGGACCGGCTCGAGGTCGTAGGTCCCGATCAGGCGTTCGGCCGACCGGCACATGGCGGCCAGCGAGAACGGTTGCGCCGGGCACGTGTGCTCGCCGTGCCCGAACGTCGTGACGAGCTCGCGGGCGGGGAGGTCGGCCTCGTCGCGGAGGCGACGCCGGACCCAGCGGTCGGGGTCGTAGGTGTCGAGGCCGGGCGCGGCGGTGGTGTTGGTGAGCGGGAGCAGCGTCGCGATCTGGGCGCCCGGCGCGACGCGATACGTGTGCAGCTCGTCGCGCACCTCGGCGGGTGCGAGCACCGCGCGCAGCATCACCGAGCGTTGCCCGAGCCGGGTCGACTCCAACGCGCACCGTTCGACCAACCCGGGCTCGCCGTCGCGGACGCGTGCGAGCACGTCGGGGTGCAGCACGAGCTGGCCCAGCATCCACCCCGAGGCCGCGAACAAGTTCGACATCGACGCCAGGTGCACGAGGATCACGTCGCGCGCGATGCCGGTGGTGCGCGCGGGCTCGTCGACATCGGACCAGTGCGCCATGATGCGGCTGAAGAGGTCGTCCGGTCGCGCGTCAGCGGGGAGCAGGTCGCGTGCGCGCACGGTCTCGACGACGAGCGCTTCGACGCGCGCCATCGCGGCGAGCTCGTCGCGCTTGCCGGCGGCCGCGACCGCGGCCATGGCCTCGGGATGCACGAAGGCGGCCGAGCCGTCGAGCTCGTCGAGGGCGTCGACGAGCGTGTCGAAGCGTCCACCACGCGCGGGCGCTTCACCGCCCCACGCGGCCAGCCCCATGCGGTGACCGAGACGGCGCGTGAACGTGAACACGTCGACGGTGCCCTCGTCGCCGAGCTCGGCGAACGCGACGTCGATCGCGGCGTCGAGGACGGCGAGGTAGTTGCGCACGTCGTCGCGCCCGAACAGCTCGTGGGGCATGGTGCGGCGGCCGTCGAACAGCTCGTCGGGCAACTTGCGGCGCAGCATCATCCAGTCGGCCACCCCCTTGCTCGCGACCGCTTCGGGCAGCGCGTAGAAGCTGCGCACGCCTTCGGGCGAGAACAGGAACAGCGTCGGATGCTCGGGACCCTCGACGACGAAGGTGTCGCCGCACGCGGCGCGCGCGGCGGCGAGTGCCGCGACCGGGTCGGCGACCTCGCGATCCCACGGGAGCGCGGCGTCGGCGACCGGCGGCATCGGATCGATCGTCACGCTCACGGGCGGACGGTAACGCGCCTCAGCGGTTGAGTCGCGCGACCACCTTCAGCAGATCACCCTGCTCGGCGAAGTCGACCGCCACCAGCGTGGGCGCGCGCTCGCGCGTGGCGGTGCACTCGGCGATGCGCTCGCGCAGGATCGAGGTGTTCACCCGGTTGGCGGTCACCGGTTCGGCGGGGGTGACCCAGTGGTTGAACTGGAAGACGGGCGCGCCGTCGGTGCCGCGGTTCGTCGCGCACGACGACGGGCGCTCCAGGTCGCGCGGCCGGCGGAACGTGAACGGCGTCTCCTGCACCAGCCCGTCGAAGGCGTTCGGCAGGGTCGGCGGGTCGTCGCCGTGCTCCAGCGAGACCTGCAGCCGCGTCCCGCGGTCGATCATCTCCCCGAGGGTCGGCAGTGGCGCACCGGGTTCGTACGCGAGCAGCTCCGACTCGAGACCGGCGTCGCGGAACACGGCGCGGACCGTGGCCGGCGGCACGTAGTCCTCGATCACCATCACGAGCACCTCACGCGGGTGGGCGTCGAGGAACGCGCGCACGACCTTCATCTCGTCGAGCATGCGGACCGCGCCGATCTCGCAGAACACGTGGCACAGGTACACGTCGTAGGGCGTGCCGGGCGGCGGCGCGCCCAGGCTGCGGTGGATCAGCTCGGCGCCGCGCACCGCGGCCGCGGGGAGCTCCGCGGCCTGGCCCAGCGGACCCGAGAGGTCCGTGTACACGCGACCGCCGCGGGGCGTGCCGAAGTACGCGTCGATCTGGAAGGCCCGGATGCCGTGCTCGAGCTGCGCGGCCATCCGTCGCCGTTGGTTGGGCGGCACGAACCCGTCGGCGGACGACGCCATCGAATTGTGCGTGGTCGCGAAGGCCACCTCGTCGAGGCGGCGCGCGCAGAGGTCGGCGGCGCCGTTGCACTTCGGTGCCGCGGCGCGCGCCGGCAGCGGAGCGATCGCGATCGCGGCGAGGACACACGCGATCACGACGGCCGCGCGGCCGCTCCTCAACTCGGAGGATCGTCGAGGCTCGCGCAGGTACCGCTCGAACTCCGCGGCGAGGTCGTCGGACGACGGCAGCTGCTCGGTGGCCTGCCGGTCGTACTCGGCTTCGAGCTGCGGCAGGTAGCCGCTCGCCTCGGGGTTCTCGGCGACCGCTTCGTCGACGAGCTGCTCCCACTCGACGACCTGCTCGTGCAGCATGCCGTGACCGGTGGGGATCCCGGTGACGTGCTCGAGGTTGCGCAGCAGCGCGGCCGACGCCTTCCAGTTCTGCGCGCCCGCCGCGTAGTACGGCACGCCGACCTGCATCGAGATCGCGGGGATGCCGAGGTGGTCGAGCGCGGCCTGCAACGTACCGACGATCCCGGTGATCCCCTGGTAGCGGGGGCGGGCGAGTCCGAAGCGTTGCGCGATCTCGGGGTTCGCCGACGACGCGTGCACCAGCGGCATGCGGCTGTGCGGAACCTGCGCGGGCATCGCGCCGAGGGTGACGACGACCTGCGCGCCGGTGTGCTGCGCGACCTCGACGACGAGGTCGGTGAAGCGGCGCCAGCGCGTAGTGCGGCTCGATGCCCGACAGCAGCACGAGCTCGCGGCCGGCGTCGCTCCCATCATCGGAGTTGGCGTCGTTGGCGTGGATGGTGTTCTCGGGCCACACGATGCGTGCGGGTCACGCCGTCCTCCAGCACCACGTGCGGACGGACCTGTTGCGCGTCGAAGAACGGATCACCGTCGATGGTGGCGAGACGGGTGGCACCGGTGAACTCGATGAGGTGGTCGACCGCACCGGTCGCCGCCGACGCGGCGTCGAAGTACCCCGCGAACGCGAGGACGAGGATCGACGTGCGCGGGGGCCACTCCCGCTCCCACTCCAGCTCGCTCGTGCCGGTCACGTGCGCAGTCTGTCCGATGGGGGCGGGTCAGGCACCTCAGCCGGACGGCCGCGCGGGACGGCGCCCGGGGTAACGTGGCCCGGATGGAAGCCACCGTGTTCGTGCTCGGTCTGGTCGTGGCTCTCGCCGCGGCCGTGCGCTCCACCTGGTCCCCCTGCGGGCAGTCGATGCTCTCGCAGCTCACGCCGGTCGGCGAGGCGTCGCGGGGCTACCGCTACCGCACCACCGCCATCTGGTTCGTGCTCGGTGCCGTCGTCGGCGGAGCCACGCATCGGCGCGGTGATGGCGGGCCTGGCCGCGGCGGTGTCGGCGATCGGTGCCACGTCGACCGCGCTGCTCGGGATCGCGGCGGGACTCGCCGTGCTCGGCGCCACCGTCGACAGCGGCGTGCTCGGGTTCATGCCGCCCTTCTTCAAGCGCCAGGTCAACGAGTACTGGCTCAGCAAGTACCGCGCCTGGGTGTACGGCAGCGGCTTCGGCTGGCAGATCGGCGCCGGCGTCACCACCTACATCATGACCACCGCGGTGTTCGTCACCATCGCGTTCGGCGCGCTCACCGCGGGCCCCGTCGCCGCGATGGTGCTCGGCGTCGTGTTCGGCCTCGCCCGCGGGCTCGCGGTGCTGCTCACCGCCCGCAGCCGCAGCACGGCCGATCTGTTCGCGCTCGCACCGTCGCTTCGACGCGCTGGGTGAGCCGGTGCGGCGCGCGGTGATCGGCGTGCAGCTCGCGGTCGCGGTCGTCGCCGCGGGAGCGGCGTGGGGTGTGGTCGCGGCACTGGCGACGGCGGGCGTGCTCGATGCTCGCGGTGGTCGCGACGCTCGGCGTCCGTCGCCGCGAGACGTCGCACGCCGTCACCGCCTGACGCGCGTCCTCGCTGGCGTCACTCGCTTCCGTCGGGGAGCTCGAACCAGATCGTCTTGCCGCGCTCGGTGCACGTCGACGCCCCAGTCGGACGCGAGGGTCTCGACGAACATGATCCCGCGCCCGTGCTCGTCGAGCTCGTCGGGGTGACGAAGGATCGGCGGGGTGGTGCTGGCGTCCTCGACCTCGATGCGCACCGACCCCACGCGCCGTGATGCCCGGACCTGCATCGACGAGCCCACGTGACGGACCACGTTGCTCACCAACTCGTCGGTGAGCAGCTCCGCGAGCTGTTCGGCGTCGTCGACCTGCCAGGCGGCCAGCGTCTCGACCACGAAGCGCCGCGCCGCGCGCGCCGAGTCGGGAGCGCTCGGCAGGTCGAGCGACCGTGTCGTCGCGTCGAGTGCGTCGCTCGACGTGGGGAGACGACGCCAGCGCAGACCGAGCACGGCGACGTCGTCGTCTCCGTCGTCGACGAGGGCGTCGACCACATGTGGCACGAGCGCGTCGACCGGGAGGTCGACGAGCGCGGCGGCGCGGAGACGCTCGAGGCCCACGTCGAGGTGCTCGCGTCGCCGTTCGATCAGCCCGTCGGTGTACGCGAGCAAGGTGGCGCCGTCGCTGAGGACGTGCGTGCTCGTGGTGTAGTGCCAGGTGCTGGCGACGCCGACCGGCGGGCCGAGCGGCACGTCGAGGTAGCGGGCGCCGTCACCGTCGATCAGGAGCAGGTCGGGGTGGCCGGCCCGCGCGGCCGTGAGCGTTCCTGCCGTCGTGTCGAGCGTGCCGCAGATCACGGTGGCGAAGTTGTCGTCGGAGATCGTCTCCATCATCGCGGTGAGCTTGTCGAGGATGGTGGCGGGATCCGGCTGCTCGAGCGCGTAGGCGCGGATCGAGTAGCGCAGCGACGCCATCAGCACCGCGGCCGCGAGTCCGCGCCCGCACACGTCGCCCACCGAGAACACGACGCGGTCCTCGGCGATCGGGAGCACGTCGTACCAGTCGCCTCCGACTTCGGTGCCCTTGACGCCGGCCTCGTAGCGCGCCGCCGACTCGAGCCCGGGGAAGTGGGGGAGCGACCGGGGCATGAGGCTGCGCTGCAGTTGCTGCGCGACGTCGCGTTGCGACGTGTAGAGCTCGGCGTTCTCCTCGGCGACCTCTTCGAGTCGGTTCGACAGCTCCTCGGCGCGTTCGCGGCGACGGATGAGCCGTTCGGTGACGAACGCGGCCAGCAGGGTGAGCAGCACACCCACCGCGCCGAGCACCCAGGGCAACAGCGCGAGCAGGTCGCCGCCGAGCTCGCCGTGGGGGCTCACGATCAGGAGGATCTGGGAGTCGCCGAACGGGACGACCTCGGTCGCGGTTCGCTGCCCGCGCAGCCCGTGGCCCGAGCTCGACGCGATCAGGTGTGACGGCGTCTGCCGCGACCCGAGGTACAGCGCGTAGTCGAGGTCGGAGAACGCGGAGTCCGACGCGATGCGGGCGCGCCGGTTCTTCGGCAGCGCCGCCTCCACGTAGGCGACGGTCTTCGCGTTCGGGGTTCGCGAACGCGTAGCCGAGTCGCCGGTCGTCACCCTCGAGGAGGTCACGGATGCTGATCGTCGGTCGACCGGAGACCCCGCGCAGGAACTCGCGTCGCGCCGCGGCCGACTGCTGCGCGAGCGCGGGCGCCGACCCCACGACGACCGACGGTTGCGGATCGCCGGCGTCGAGCGGCCACACCGACGCCGACACGAACCGCGCGTCGGGTCCGACGAGCGGATCCATCAGCGACGTGAACAGTGTCCCGTCACCGCCGGCCTCGGCCGCGACGCTCGCGGCCGAGAGCTGTCCCTGCAGGCCGCCGACGCTGGACGCGGCGACGGTGGCCGCTTCGTGCCCGCGTTGGTCGAGGAGGCGGTCTTCGTTGCGGTCGTGGACGATCCACGACCCGATGGAGATCCCCGCGGTCACGAGCAGCCCGATCACGACGACCAGCACCGTGATCCCGTGCAGTCGACGCACCGGCTTGGCGCGCGACAGCGCTTCGGCGCGCGCAGGACGCCCGGCGTCGGTCGAGGGCATGCGAATCGTCCCTACCCGACCGGAAACCGGTGAAAACCGCGATCAGTGAATTGCGACCGCATCCGTCGCATGCCTCACTCCGACGCCGACCGCGCGGCCACGATCTGGTCGCGCAGGCGCCGGCGCCGGATCTGGCCGGTCGCGTCGGTGCGGGGCAGCGCGTCGACCTGGACGACGACACGCGGCTGCTTGGCGCCGATGAGCACCCCGCTCAGGTGCGCGCGGAGCTCGTCGACGGTCGGGAGCGTCGCGCCCGGGCGCACGACGACGGCGGCGCACACCAGCTCGCCCCACCGCGCGTCGGGCAGGCCGATCACCGCGACCTCCTGCACCGCGGGATGGGTCCGGACCGCGCTCTCCACCTCGATCGGGGCCACCCACTCACCCCCCGAGCGGATCGACTCGGAACGCCGGCCGGTGATCGTGAAGTAGCCGTCGGCGTCGCGGGTCGCGAGGTCGCCGGTGTGGAACCAGCCGTCGTCGTCGATCGCCTCGGCGGTGGCGTCGGGCCGGTCGAGGTACCCGGAGAACGCAGTGGGGCCGCGCAGCCAGAGCTCGCCGTCGTCCGAGAGCTGCGCGGTGACCATCGGCGGTGGTTGGCCGACGCTGCCGGGGTGGTCGTACAGATCGGGGTCGAGGAGCGTGGCGCCGCGTCCGATCTCGGTGGAGCCGTACGCGATCGACGTCCACGAGCCGGGGAAGCGTTCCTTGATCCCGTCGATCAGCTCGAGGGTGACCAGCGACGTGCCGGTCAGCGCCTCCACCACTCCCGACGTGTCGTAGCCACCGTTTGCATGTGGGGTTTCGTCGAGGATGCGTTGCCACACCGCGGGGATGCAGTAGAGCGTGCTCGCGCCGTGACGTTCCACGACCCCGAGCAGCTCGTGCGGTTCCGCGCGCGTCACGAGGTGGATGGGACGGTCGCTCGACCACGACGTCTCGATCGACGACCATCCCGCCATGTGGAAGAGGCCGAACATCACCACGTAGCCGCGCCGGCCGGTCGCACCGCTCTCCACGTCGTGCTCGATCGCGCGCAACCACGCGGCGCGGTGCGACACCATCGCGCCCTTCGACACGCCGGTCGATCCGCTGGTCAGGAAGATGTTGCTGATGTCCTCGGAGCTGCCGACGCGCGGCGGCGCGGAGGTGGACGCCGACGCGTGCCAGCCGTCGGTCATCACCGTCACCGCGATCCCGAGCGGTGCGGCCACGGCGCGGGCGACGTCCTCGACGTCGGGGTGCACGACGACGAGGCGAGGCTTCAGGGTCTGCAACGCGTCGGTGGCCTCGGTTTCGCTGAAGTTCGGGTTGATCGGCGCCAGCGTTCCCCCGGCCTTGCTGATGCCGTAGGCGAGCTCGAGCGCGTCGAGGACCGTCGGACCCCACCACACCACCCGGTCGTGCCGTTCGACCCCTTCCGCGATGAGGCGGTGGGCGGCGCGGTTGGCGCCGGCGTCGAGCTGCGCGAACGTGCGCACGTCGTCGCCGAGGGTCGCGCCCACTCGCTGCGGGCTCACCGCCGCGAGCCGGGCGAGCAGGTCGTGGATGCGAACGTCCATCGGGCGGGAGTCTCCGTGGGCGCGCACGTCCGGTCAAGCCCGGCCCGATCGAGCCGGCGCTCACGGACCACGCCCACAGAACGCGCCGGAGAGCGACGACTATCGTCGCGCCGCGTGGCGGACGACGGTTCCCTGCTGGCTGACGTCGACCGTCGACTCCATGCCGTCGTCGCGACGTTCGGCGAGCCGGTGGCCGGCGTGCTCGGGCCGATCGCGTCGTCGGGCTCGCGCCATCGCGCCCGCCTCGTGCTCGAGCTCGCCCGGGACGGCGACCGCACGGCGGCAGTCCGCGGCGCGGCGGCCGTCGAGCTGCTGCACCTCGGCACCCTGGTGCACGACGACATCGTCGACGGCTCCCCGTTGCGCCGGCACTCGCCGACGGTCCACACCGCGCTGGGCATGCCGGTCGCGCTCTGGACCGCCGACGCGCTCTACGCGGAGGCGCTGCACCTCGCCGATGCGGTGACGCCGGCGGGGGGCGTGGCGCTGGGCGACGCGTTGCGGCGCATCGCCGACAGCCAGATCCTCGAAGCTCTGGGTGCGACGACCGCGCGCTACTGGGACGTGGTCGACGGCAAGACGGTGTCGTTGTTCGAGGCGTCGTTCGCGCTCGCCGACGAGGCCGCGGGGGCGCGCTCCCGGCGGCGTTGGGTGACGCGGTGCGTCGCTACGGTCGCCTGTTCCAGTACGTCGACGACCTGCAGGACATCGGTGGCGAAGCGGACGCGCTGGGCAAGCCCACCGGGCTCGACGCCGGCAACCAGCTGCACACGCTGCCCGCCGCCGACCTCGTGGTGTCGACCGACGCGGTGCGCGAGCGCCTGCGCGAGCTCTCGGGTCCGATGGTGCGCCTGGCGAGCAGCACCGAGTGGGCCGACCTGTTCGCGCGACCTGTCGGGCCGCCTGCTCGACGCCGCCGGTCGGGTGCTCGACCGCAGCGCCGATCTGAACCCGTCGGTGTGAGCCTCGACCCGCGCGTCTCCGCGCGCCTCCCCGCGCACGTCGCCGTGATCATGGACGGCAACGGTCGGTGGGCCGAACGCCAGGGGCTCGCCCGCACCGACGGTCACAGTCGCGGCGAGGAGCGCCTGGCCGAGATCGTGCGCGCCGCCGACGCGCTCGGCATCGGGTGGCTGACCGCGTACGGGTTCTCCACCGAGAACTGGCGTCGACCTCGGCTCGAGGTCGACTTCATCCTCGGCCTGCACAAGAAGATCTTCGGGCGTCGTCAGGAGATGCACGAGAACAACGTGCGGATCCGCTGGATCGGTCGTGACCCGCGTGCGGGATCGCGCATCCCCATGGTGGTGCGACGGGAGATCGAGAAGTCGACCCGACTGACGGAACACAACACCGGGCTCAACTTCACGGTGGCGTTCGACTACGGCGGGCGCCAGGAGCTGGTGGAGGCCGCGCGCGCGATCGCGATCGGACAACCCGATCGGGTCGACACCGCGACCGTGCACCGCCACCTCTACGCACCCGAGCTCCCGCCCGTCGACCTGATGGTGCGGACGTCGGGGGAGGGTCGCATCTCCAACTTCCTGTTGTGGGAGGGCGTCGGCGCGCACCTCTACGTGACGCCCACGCTGTGGCCCGACTTCGGCACCGAGGAGCTCGACGCCGCCATCGACTGGTGGCGCGACCGACCAGCCTGATCGAAGGCGTCATACCGGCGAAATCCAGGACGGCCGGGTGACGACGTGCCGTTAGCGTGCACGGATGCGCGTGCTGCGAGTCCGGGGCTTCGCGCTGCTCCTGGCCGGGCAGGCGATCAGCGAGTCGGGCAACTGGATCGCGGTCATCGCCATCTGGGGCTTCGCGTCGTTCCAGTTCGACGTCGGACCCGGCGACCTCGCCCTGCTGTTCGTGGTGCTCTCGGTGCCGGGCGCGTTGCTCGGCCCGTTGCTCGGGGTGCCGATCGACCGGTTGGGTCCGCGCCGCACGCTGCTGATCGCGAACGTGCTCGGCATCATCGACGCGCTCGTGTTGACCCAGGCGAACAGCTACACGACGATCATCCTGTTGGCGTTGCCGCTGGGACTCATCGAGGCGATGGCCACCGCGTCGCTCGACTCCATCCCTCCTCGCCTCGTGCCCGACGACCAACTCGTCACCGCCAACGCGCTGCTCGGAGGTGCGCAGGACCTCGCCATCGTGGTCGGTCCGCTCGCGGCGGCCGCGGTCAACGCGCGCTGGGGGCTGGAAGGCGCGTTCTTCGCCGACGCCGCCACCTTCCTGGTCGGCGCGCTCGTCGCGTTGCGGATCCGGGTCGAGCCGGTCCCGCGCGACGACGAACACACGCGGTCGACCTGGCGTGAGCTCCGCGAGGGCGCCTCGCTGGCGCGCCGCACGCGAGGCCTCCGGTGGACGCTCACCGTTGCCAGCTGCGTCTACCTGCTCTGGGCTGCGTTCGGCGTGCTCGAGCCGTTGTACGTGCGCGACGTGCTCGGTGGTTCCGACGCGATGTTCGCGTTGCTGCAGACGGTGTTCGGGATCGGCCTCGTGCTCACCGGGCTGGTGCTGGCCGTCGTGGGTGACCGCATCGCGCTGGCCGCGGTACGTCGCGCTGGCGATGATCGTGTCCGGTGCGACCGCCGCGCTCTACCTCGGGACCGAGTCGAAGGTGGTCGCGTTCGTCGGCGTGTTCCTCTGGGGGGTCGACACCGCGTTCTTCTTCGTGCCCGCGCGCACGCTGCTCCAGCGGTACGCGCCGGCCGCGTTCCACGGCCGGGTGCTGTCGATCAACCAGTCGCTCGAACCGGCGGCCGGCATCGTGGCCACACCGGTCGTGGCGGTCGCGCTCGGGGTGGTCGGCATCCAGACCCTCGGGATCGTCGCCGGCGCGATCGCCACCGTCGGCGGCGTGGTGCTGCTCCTCCTGGCGCGCGGTCTGGCCGCGCCGAGCGCGTCCGACTTCGACCCCACCGCAGGATCCTCCCGCGACGCCATCGCGCTCGGTGGCGCCGCCCCCGGATAGTGCGTTTCGGCGCCCCTACCGTGTCATAGAGATGGCGTAGGGGCGCCAAAACCGGTGCGGTAGGCTCCGCGGCATGGAGTTGCAGGGGACGACGGCCGTGGTCACCGGCGGCGCGAGCGGGATCGGGCGCGGCACCGCGCTCGAGCTGGCGCGCCGCGGCGCCGACGTCGTGCTCGCCGACATCCACGACGAGCGCCTCGATGAGACCGCCGCCGCCATCACCGCGCTCGGGCGGCGCTGCCTGCCGGTGCGCTGCGACGTCACGAGTGACGCCGACGTCGACGCGCTGGCCGCGGCCGCGATCGACGAGTTCGGCGCGGTCGACCTGCTGATGAACAACGCCGGGATCGCGGTGCTCGGGCCGTCGTACCGGGTGCCGATGGACGACTGGCAGCGCATCCTCGACGTCAACGTGCTCGGTCTCGTGCGGGGCGTGAACGCGTTCGTGCCCGCGATGGTCGAGCGCGGGCGTGGCTACGTGGTGAACACCGCGTCCATCGCCGGCATCTGGGCGTACTCGTGGGACTGCGCGCCCTACATCACGTCGAAGTTCGCGGCGTACGGGTACTCGGAGGCGCTGGCCCGCTCGCTGCCTCCGCTCGGGGTCGGCGTGTCGGTGCTCTGCCCCGGACTGGTGCACACCAACCTCGGCGAGCACGCCCGCATCTCGGGTGTACCCGACGAACACGCGGGCTCGTGGATCCACTTCCCGCCCGAGATGGCCGCCGACGCGGTCGACGCCGACGCCGTCGGTCCGATGGTGTGCGACGCGGTCGAGGCCGAGCGCTTCACCATCTTCACCAACGACAACGACGCCGCGCTCTACACCGCGTGGCGCACCGACATCGACGCGTCCCTCGTGGCCGCCAACGCCGCCGCGCCGACCCCGCCTCGCATCTGATGTTCGGCCGACGTCGCCCGCGGCCTTCCTCATCGAGTCCGGCCTCATCGAGTCCGGCCTCGCCGAGCCCGGCCGTGCCCACGAGCGGGCTCACCGAGGAGCAGCAGCGACAGGAGTTCCACTCCCGGAGCGAGCCCATCCCCACCCGGCCCGTCCGCACGGTGCTCATCGACGTCGCCACCGACCAGCAGCGCGGCTTCTGGGACTCGCCGCTGTGGCTGCCCGTCGGCGGGGTGCTCGAGGGTGGCAACGACCTCTGGGAGATCGTGAGCGTGCGCCTCCGCATGCCGAACGCGTCGCCCCACGAGTCGCGCCCGGTGCTCTACCTCTACGCCCGCAAGGCAGAAGCCTGAGCCGTCACACGTACGATCCGGCTGATGACCGTCGCGGTCGTGCGACGAGCGCGCGCCCTCACCGCCCTGACCGCGGCACTGCGCGGTGACGCGCACGTGCTCCCCGACGACCCCGACGGGTGGAGCGCGTTCCTCGAGCTCGCGGCCGCGGCACGGGCTCCTGCCCGCGGTGTGGGTGGAGCAGGCGCGCGGACCAACTGACGATGCCGGCGCAGCTCGCCGCCGCGCTCGAGCGCGAGACGCCCGACGGCCTGGTCGTTCCCGAAGCCGTGCTCCGCCGCGCCTACGACGACAACGTCGCGCGCGTGCACGGTCTGCTCGACCACGGCGTCGACGTGCTCGAGCGGCTCGCCGCCGCCGACATCCGTGCGGTCCCGCTCAAGGGCCTGCACTCGCTGCTCGCCGGTTCGTGGCCCGACCCCGCGGCGCGCACCATGGCCGATCTCGATGTGCTGGTGGCCGCCGAGCACGCCGCCCGTGCGTACGACCTCCTCCTCGGCGCCGGCTACGTGGAGCATCCGGACCCGATCGGCGAGCACGCCGATCACCACCTCCCGATGTTGCGCCACGGTGACGTGACCGTGGAGCTGCACATCGAGCCCCTGGTCTCACGCTGGCGGACGCTCGTGCCCGCCGATCGCATGCTGCGCCGGGCGATGTACCGGCCGACCGGGCGCGGGGTGCTGCTCCTCGCCGACGACACCGACACCTTCATGCACCTGGTCGCGCACGCGCAGCTGCAGGAAGAGACGCATGTGCTCCTGGGTCTGCCGCTGCGAGCGCTGTTCGAGACCGCGCGGGTCCAGCAGTCGGAGATCCGCTGGCACGACGTCCGCGCCGGCTTCGAGGCCGCCGGGGTGGCGCACGTGCTCGACGCGCACCTCCACGCGACTCGGCACTGGTTCCGGGTCGAGGAGCTGCCGGAGCCGTCGCACGCGGGTGCGCGGCGGCGCCGTGGCCCACACCCGCCTGGTCGAGCTCGGGGTGGCGGAGCCCGCGCTCCGGGCGGGGTGGACCTATGCGGTGCGGGTGCCGCGCTCGTTCACCGCCGAGCGCATGCACGCCGAGTTCGGGACCCCCGATGGAGCCGCTGACGGAGCTCGTGCGGACCGGGCGTGGCTCTGGCGAGCGCGGGCCCGGCACGTGGTGCGGCGGGCGGAGGCGCGGCTCACTCGTCGCGGTCACCCCGCGCGGAGTAGAACGAGGGACCGCATCCAAGGGAGAGACGATGATCCTCGAGGGCAAGACGGTGGTCGTGACCGGGGTGGGCCCCGGGCTCGGTGGTGAGGTGGCCAAGCTGGTGCTGCGCGACGGTGGCAACGCGGTGCTGGCGGCCCGCACCGCCGACAAGCTCGCCGCCATCGCCGAGGAGATCGACCCGAGTGGCGATCGGGTGGCGCAATTGCCCACCGACATCGGCGACGCCGACCAGTGCGCGGCGCTGGCGCGGCTCGCGGTCGACCGCTTCGGCGCGGTCGACGGCGTGGTGCAGGTGGCGGCCTACGACGGCTTCCTCGCCGGGCTCGACGGCACCGGCGACGACGACTGGCGCGCCATCTTCGAGACCAACGTGGTCGGCTCCATGCACGTGGTGAAGGCGATGTCCGACGCGATGGCCGACCGCGGCGGGTCGATCGTGCTCATCGGCTCGCAGAGCTCGGTGCTGCCGCCGGTGATGGAGCAGCTCGCGTACGCGTCGTCGAAGGGCGCGCTGCGCGCCGCGATGTTCCACCTCGCCAAGGCGTTGGGGCCGCGCAAGATCCGGGTGAACACCGTGGTGCCCACGTGGATGTGGGGCCCGCCGGTGCAGATGTACGTGCAGTGGCAGGTGGCCGACCGCGGCATCACCGAGGCGGAGGCGATCGGCGAGATCACCGCCAACATGCCCCTCGGTGAGATCCCGGCCGACGAGGACGTCGCCGAGTCGGCGATCTTCCTCTGCTCCGACCGCGCCCGCACCATCACCGGCCAGACCCTCTACGTGAACTCGGGCGAGTACATGACATGAGGCGGCACGACGTGAGCGGACCACGCGCACCTGCTCGCACCCGGACGCATCGGCGCGCTGGAGCTGCGCAACCGCGTGCTGATGGCGCCGATGGGGGAGGACCTCGGCGATCTCGACGGCATGGTGTCCGACGCGCAGGTCGCCTACCTCGAGGCGCGCGCCCGCGGTGGGCTCGCCATGGTGATGCTGGGGTCGATCGCGGTGTCGTTCCCGGTCGGGTGCTCGAACGCGCGCCAGACCGCGATCTCCGACGACCGTCACCTCCCCGGCTGGCAGGAGGCGGCACGGCGCGTGCACGCGCACGGCGCCGCGCTGGCGGTGCAGCTCACCCAGACCGGCGCCAACAGCCTCCAGGACACGCTGGCCGGCCGGCCGATGTGGGTGGCGTCGGAGCCGGGTCCGCCCGGGCGCGACGACCTCTACGGCATGGTCACCGCGGCCGAGGGCGCCAAGATGATGGAGCCGTTCGTCGGGCCCGACTCCAAGCTCTTCTACAAGGTGCTCGACCACGACGACATCGCGTCGGTGATCGACGACTTCGCGTCGGCCGTCGTGCGCGCACGCGAGGCGGGCATCGACGGTTGCGAGCTGCACGCGGGGCACGGCTACCTGATCGACGGCTTCCTGTCGCCGGCCAAGAACCACCGCACCGACGAGTACGGCGGCACCCTGCCCAACCGGGCGCGGCTGCTGGTCGAGATCCTGGCCGAGTGCCGGCGCCGGGTCGGCGACGACTTCGCGCTCTGGTGCCGACTCAACTCCACCGAGAACCGGCCCGACGGGACCACGCTCGACGACTGCATCGCGGTGGCGCGCCTCGCGGTGGCGGCCGGTGCCGACGCGGTGCACGTGTCGGCGTACCACGACCCCGCGGTGGCGACCGGTCCCACCGACTCGTACGCGCCGCAGGTCCCGGGCCTCCTGCTCGACAACGCGCGCGGTGAAGGACGCGATCGACGTCGCCGGTGATCGCGGTGGGCCGCATCGACCCGGACACGGCCGACGCCGCCATCGCCGACGGCACGTGCGACTTCGTGTCGATGGCCCGCATGATCCTCGCCGAACCCGAGCTGCCCAACCTGCTCGCGGCGGGCCGGCCGGAGGAGATCCGACCGTGCGTGTACCACTACCGCTGCATCGGCAACATCTTCGTGCGCGGCCAGGTGCGCTGCGCGGCGAACGGCTCGGTGGGTCGTGAGGACGAGTTGGTCATCGGCACGGCAGCGTCGCCGCGGTCGGTGCTCGTCGTCGGCGGCGGTCCGGCGGGAATGGAAGCGGCCCGGGTCGCGGCGTTGCGCGGCCACTCCGTCACCCTGGTCGACGCGGCACCGCGACTCGGTGGTCGCTGGGCGTACGCGGCGGCGACGTCGCCCGTCAACGCCGATCTCCTGCGCTGGTCGGAGCACCAACTCGCGTTGCGGGGCGTCATCGTCCGCGTCGGTGAGCACATCGACGTCGACGCGGTGCTCGCGTCGGGCGCCGACGCGGTGGTGGTCGCCACCGGCGCGCGCTGGGCGCTCCCCGGGTTCCCGGGCGCGGAGCTCCCGCACGTGCACGCGGTCGACGACCTCGGCGCGTGGTTGTTCGGCGACGAGACCCTGAGCGACGACGTCGTCGTGCTCGGCGGTGACCTCCCCGGGCTCGGCATCGCCGAACGGGCCGCGGCCGACGGTGCGCGCGTCACCGTGCTCGAGCCGTCCGACGTGTTCGGGCTCCACCTCGGCCTGCCCGGGCGTTGGCGTCGTGTGCACGACCTCCGTGCCGACGGCATCGTGCTCGCCGGTGGCGCCGACGTCGTCGAGATCACGCCCGATGTCGTGCGCTGGCGCGACCTCGACGGCGATCACGAGACGCCGGCGGGAGCGGTGTTCAGCACCCTCGACCCCGCGCCCGACACCGCGCTGGCGGACGAGCTGCGCGCCCGCGGGGTCGACGTCTCGGTGGTGGGCGACGCCGCGGTCGGTGACGGCCTGCTCGAGCACGCCATGCGGACGGCACTGGAGACCGCCGTCGCGCTGTAGGACGATCTGCCCGAGCGCGCGGCTTCGGTACCCTCGGCCCGTGGCGTACGACGCAGAGCTCGCCGACCGGATCCGCGAGCTGCTCGCGGGTGAGAAGGGCGTCAGCGAGAAGCGCATGTTCGGCGGCCTCGCCTTCCGGGTCGAAGGGAAGTGGCGATCGCCGCGAGCGGTCAGGGCGGCGTGCTCGCGCGGGCCGACCCCGCACACCGACCGGTTCACCCGCGGTGCCCACGTCGCCCCGCGGTGATGCGTGGCCGGACGATGGAGGGGGGCTCCGCGTCGACCCCGCCGGCGTAGGCACCACCCGTCTGCTGCGCAGGTGGGTGGAGCGCGGCGTCGCCGCCGTGCGCACGCTCTCCGCGAAGCGCTGAGCACGACCCACGTACGATGCCCTGCGTGACCGGCCTTCGGGGAGACGTGCATCGTCGGGATCGCCGAGCGCGCCGCGGAGCGCAAGTTCACCGGCACGCCGACGCTCACCGTGGAGCAGTGGGCCGGGCTCGCCGCCGACGCACTGGCCGACGCCGGCATCGCGTCGTCGGAGGTCGACGGCCTGGTGTGCGCGGGCGATGTCGCCGAGGCGTCGCTGTTCGTTCCCGCGACCATCGCCGAGTACTGCGGCTGGTCGGTGAACTTCGCCGAGAAGATGGACCTCGGCGGCGCCACTGCGGTCGGGATGGTGTGGCGCGCCGCCGCCGCGATCGAGCTCGGGCTGTGCGAGGTGGTGGTGTGCGCGACGGTGGGGCAGCCGCGCCCGCCGTCTCCGGTTCCGCGCGCACGTCTCGTCGCGCATGATGTACGGCGCGTCGAGCATGGAGTGGGGCTCGCCGCAGGCGGAGTTCGACGTGCCCTACGGCAACGTGGCGCAGAACGGCGGCTACGCCATGTACGCGCAGCGCTACCACGACCTCTACGGCTGGGACGAGCGGGGCCGGGCCAAGATCGCCGTCCGACCAGCGCGTCAGTGCGTGCGCGAACCCGTCGGCAGTGTTCTTCGGGCAACCGATCACCGTCGACGACGTGCTCGCTTCGCGCGTCATCGCCGACACCGCTCCACCTGCTCGAGATCGTGATGCCGTGCGTCGGCGGAGCTGCGTTCGTGGTGACGACGCGCCGAGCGGCGCGCGACCTTCGCCACCGCGCCGGTCGCCGTCGCCGGGTTGGCGAACGTCTCACCCACAAGACGCCCACCTACGCCGACCGAGATCCCCCGCACGCCGGTGCGCGACGCGGCGGCGCAGGCGTTCGCCATGGCTGGCCTCGCGCCCGCCGACGTCGACATGGTCCAGCTCTACGACTGCTACACGATCACCGCGCTGCTCACCATCGAGGACTCCGGGTTCTGCGGCGCGGGTGAGGGGATGGCGTTCGTGCAGGAGCACGACCTCTCGTTCCGGGGCGACTTCCCGTGCAACACGCACGGCGGGCAGCTGGGCATGGGACAGACGGGGCTGAGCGGCGGCACGTCGCACGTCATCGAAGGCGTGCGGCAGGTGCAGGGGCGCGCCGGCGAGCGACAGCTGACGCGCCACGACGTCGCCTACGTCACCGGCACCGGAGGCGTCATGAGCGAGCAGACCGCCGTCGTGCTCACGGGGGCGTGACGGTGCCCGACCACATGGAGAAGCCGCGGCCCGAGCCGACCCCCGTCTCGCAGCCGTTCTGGGACGCGCTGCGCGAGGAGCGCATCGAGCTCCAGCACTGCGACGACTGCGGTCGGTGGGTCTACTACCCGCGCTCGCGCTGTCCCGCCTGTCTGTCGGACCGGCTCACCTGGACTGCGGTCGACGGCGGGGGACAGGTGTACACGTTCACCGTCGCCGAGCAGCCCACCGCGCCGCCGTTCGCCGACGAGGTGCCGCAACTGCTCGCGATCGTCGAGCTCGACGAAGGCGTGCGGATGTCGACCACGCTGGTCGACGTCGATCCCGGTGCGATCACGCATCGGCATGCCGGTCGCGCCGGTGTTCGACCATGGCGCCGACCTTGATGATCATGTCGGCATCACCCTCCTGCGCTTCCGACCCGCCTGACCCGACCGGACGCTCGAGTCTCGACGGGCGCGCGGGTCCGTCGTGGGGGATGATCCCGGCATGGGACACCTCGAAGACCGAGCAGGACTGCAGGGCAAGGTGGCGTTGATCGCCGGCGGCGGGGGTGGCCTCGGGCGCGCCGTCGCCGAGGACTTCGCCCTGTCGGGGATGCACCTCGTGCTCCTCGACCGCAACGAAGAGCTGCTGGCGAAGACGGTCGCCGATCTCACCGCCGCGACCGGTGAGGAGCCGTTCGCGGCGCCGATCGACGTGCGCGACGCCGACGCGGTGACCCAGGCGTTCACCGACGGCCTGGCGCGCTTCGGCCAGCTCGACACGTTGGTGAACGTCGCCGGCGGCACGTTCAAGGCCGACTTCGTCGACACCAACGTGCGCGGGTGGGACGCGGTCATCCGCATGAACTTCGGCTGGCTGCTGCACACCACGCATCTCGCGGCCAACCAGATGAAGACGCAGGGTCACGGTGGCAGCATCATCAGCATCACGTCGATCGAGGGTCACCGCGCGGCGCCGGGCTACGCGGTCTACGCGGGCATGAAGGGCGCGGTCACCAACTTCTCGCGCACCCTCGCGCTCGAGCTCGCACCCGACCGGATCCGGGTCAACACGATCGCGCCCGACCAGACGCCCACCGAGGGCATGCCGATGGACACCGACCCGCGGATCGTCACCGCGGGGATCCCGATGGGCCGGCAGGGCACGTACGGCGACATCGGCGGTGCGGCGCTGTTCCTGGCGTCGGACCTCGCCGAGTACATCACGGGCACCACGCTGCACCCCGACGGCGGCGCGTGGGCGTCGGCGGGCTGGTGGAACTGGCCCGAGCACGGCTGGGTCAACAACCCGCCGCTCACCGGCCTGGACAGCTACTGATGCCAGCTGATTCGACAACGGTGCTGGCGAGGGCCCAAGGCCTCGCCGATCTCATCGGGGCGGAGGCGGCGCGCTCGGAGGCCGACGCCACGCTGTCGCCCCTGGTCGTCGAGGCGTTCCACGAGACGGGGCTGTTCGGGCTCATGGTCCCGAAGGAGCTCGGCGGTGAGGAAGCCGACCTGCCGACCGTGCTCGCGGTGTACGAGGAGGTGTGTCGCGCCGACGGCTCCGCGGGCTGGAGCCTCCTCGCCAACGCGACGACCTCGGCGTTCGCCGGCGCGTACACCGGACCTTCCGCGGTGGCGGCGATGTTCGACGGGCGCGCGCGTCCCGGTGGCCGCGGGCCAGTTCTCGCCGCGCGGCACCGCGGTGCGCTCCGTTGACCGTGCTGCCGATGTTGCCGACAGCTTCGTGGTGTCGGGGCGCTACAGCTTCGGCAGCGGCAGCGCGCACTCACCGTGGATCGGCGGCGGCGCGTTCGAGCTGCGCGACGGCGAGTTCGTGCGCCGCGCCGTCGGGCCTCCCGACGATCCGCGCCTACTTCGTGCCAGCGCGACCGGGTCGAGTTCCTCGACAACTGGGACGTGATGGGCCTGGCCGGCACCGGCAGCTACGACTACGAGGTGCCCGAGCAGACGGTGCACGAGGACTTCACCTTCGACCTGATCGCCGCCGAACCGCAGCGTGGCGGTCCCGTCTACCGCCTCGGCGTCCTCGGGCTCACCGCCGCCGGGCACGCCGCGTTCGCGCTCGGCGTCGGGCGGCGCGGCATGGAGGAGCTCACCCGGATCGTGCAGACCAAGCACCGGCTCGGCGCGCAACCACTGCGCGACCAGCAGCTGTTCCGTCACGACTACGCGATCCACGACGCCGCGCTGCTGGCGGCGCGCGCGTTCGTGTACGAGTCGTTCGCGGTCGTGCAGGACACGCTCGAGGCGGGTGACGACCCGTCGCCGGTGCAACGCCAGCGGCTGCGTCAGGCCACCACCTACGCCACGCGCGTGGCGACCGACGCGGTGCGATTCGCGTACACGGCCGCGGGGACCGACGCGCTGCGGCCGGGTGTGTTGCAGCGGTGCTTCCGCGACCTCCACGCGGCGACGCAGCACCTCGTGGTCGACAACAACACGCTCACCGAGACGACGCCGCGTGCTGCTCGGTCTGGATGTCTGACGTGCGGGAGGCCTGACGTGCAGCAGCTCGAAGGCCGCGTCGCGGTCGTCACCGGCGCCGCCAGCGGCATCGGCCGCAGCCTGGCCGGGCGGTTGGCCGTCGAGGGCATGCACGTCGTGCTCGCCGACGTCGAGGAGCGCGCGCTGCGCGACGCGGTCGCCGGCGATCGGCGGTGACGCGGTCGCGTTCACGACCGACGTCACGGCGATGGCCGCGGTCGAGGCGCTCGCCGAGTTCGCCTACGACACGTTCGGCGCGGTCCACGTGCTGTGCAACAACGCGGGCGTGTTCCAGGGCGGTCTGATGTGGGAGTGCACCGACGCCGACTTCGAGTGGACGCTCGGCGTCAACGTCATGGGCATCGTCCACGGCGTGCGCGCGTTCGTGCCCCGCATGCTCGCGGCCGGCACCGAGGGGCACGTGGTGAACACGGTGTCGATGGCCGGCCTCGCGACCACGCCGTTCAGCGGTCCCTACGACGTGTCCAAGTTCGCGGCGATGGCCGCGACCGAGTGCCTGGCCCACGACCTGGCGTCGGTGGGCGCCGCGATCAAGGTGTCGGCGCTGTGCCCGGGCCTGGTCGACACCGGGATCAGCCGGTCGCGCCGCAACCGACCCGCCGAGCTCGACACGCCGCAGAGCGACGGCGGCGCGTTCGTGGAGCAGGCGCTCGCCGACGGCACCGCCGGGAGCATGTCGCCGTCGGCGGTGGCCGACCTGGTGGTCGAGGCGATCCGCGAGGAGCAGTTCCTCGTGCCCACCCGCCCGAGCTACGCGGGTCAGCTGGCCGACCGCACCGAGGACCTCGTCGCGAGGCAGCTCCCCCGCAGCCCCCATGTTCGACTGACCCACCCCACGAGGTTGCGTCACTTGAGGTGGCTCTGGCGCCCTCGAGTGACGCAACCTCGCGAGTTTCAGAGGATCGGCGAGGGGTTCACCGGGGAGCCGGTGCCGCGGGGGATGACGAGCGGGGCGACGACGAACTGGAACGCCCAGCGGTTCGCGTCCGCGCACGCGCTTGCGAGCGCCTCGAAGTCGGCGTTGTCGAGGATCGGCATGCCCATGTACGGCAGCAGGATGTGGTGCACGTGGAGGGCCATCGGCAGGCCGCGTGGGTTGGGGATGCCCTGGTCGGTGCTCGGTGCGTCCTGCATGTCCCACACCAGCATCGACGCCTCGGTGTCGTGGAGGAACTCCACGCACGACGCGTGCACTCCGGCCTTGCCGCCGAAGGACGGTCGTTCGCCGATCGACTCGTAGAACGGTCCGTGGCCGCTGCGGATGAGCACCGCGTCGCCCGGTTGCGGCGTCACGCCTTGCGCGTCGGCGGCGTCGGCCAGCTCCCAACCGTGCACCGGTGCACCCGGCGTGACGAACTCGGTGCCGCGCAGGCGCGGGATGTCGTAGAGCACGCCGCGGGTGACGATGCCCTCGCGCCAGAAGTCGATGGTGCCCCGGTGGGTCTCGGGCATGCCGTACTCGTCGAGGTGCTGGCCGTTCCAGGTCTCGTTGCCCTCCGCCACCGGCAGGTGGCACAGCGCGTCGAGGTGCGTCTCGGTGAACCCGTGGATGAAGAGCGAGAGGTGGTCGCACATCGCGCCCGAGTCCTGCATCGCCACCATGTGGCGCGCCGGGTACGGGTTGGCGGGTCCCGGCTTGGTGTCGATGGACCGGGCGCACGAGATCACGCGGCCGTCCTGCACCAGCGCGGCGGCGGCGCGGCGGGCGTCGTCGGAGATGAAATTGAGGGTGCCGAGCTCGTCGTCGTCGCCCCAACGCCCCCAATTGGAGTAGTCGGTGCGCCAGCGGTCGTACTCCTCGGCGGTGGGTGGGGTGCGTTCCTGGATGCCCATGCGGAGACCGTAACCCTGCGGCTACGGTCGCCGCTCGTGGGGTACGACCCGTTCTCGGTCGAGGTGATGACCGACCCGTACCCGGTGTACCGCGACCTGCGCGCCCGCGGCCGGGTGATCCCGCTCCCCGAGTACGACGCGTTCGCGCTCACCCGGTTCGACGACGTGTGGCGCGTGCTCACCGACCGCGAGCGCTTCTCGATCTTCGAGGGTCCGGTGTTCCACCGCGCCGCGATGCTGCGTCACCACGACGGTCCGCCCGACACCACCGTGACCCGGCCGGTACCGACGTTCTCGATGCTCGACCCGCCGGTGCACACGCAGCTGCGCCAGGCCCTGCTCGGGCCGTTCCGTCCGCGCGGTGTCACCGATGGAGGACACGGTGCGCGAGTTCGCGCGTGCACGCCTCGACGCGCTGGCCACGCGCGACGAGTTCGACGTGCGCCACGACTACGCGTCGCCGGTGGCCGCGCAGGTCGCCGCGATCCAGCTCGGGTTCCCGGTGGAGGACGCCGAGCTGCTCGTGGGTTGGGTGAACGCGTTCGTGGCGCGCGAGCCCGACGTCGCCGGCATCAGCGAGGCGGGTCAGGCCGCGCACGTCGAGCTGCACGACTACCTCGTCGACCTGGTCGCGGAGCGGCGCGCCACCCGTGATCACCGGCCGCGGGACGCCCGGCCGCACGAAGAAGGCTCCCGTGACCTCATCGACGAGCTGTGCGACCACACCGGTCCACACGGTGCGCTCGACGACTCCGAGATCGCAGTGCAGCTGTCGACGCTGTTCATCGGCGGATCGGAGACGCTGCCCAAGACCGTGGCGGGCGGTGCGTACGAGCTGTGGCGCGCGCCCGAGCAGCGCGCCGCGCTCGTCGAGCACCCCGACGCGGTGGCCGGCGCGTTCGAGGAGATGCTGCGCCACCAGCTCCCGCTGCAGTTCGTCGGCCGCACGCTCGTCGTCGACACCGAGGTCGCGGGGGTGGCGATGCGCGCCGGGCAGCGCGTCGTGCTGCTCCTCATCTGCGCCAACCGCGACGAGCTCGAGTTCGACGATCCCGAACGTTTCGACGCCGCCCGCGCCATCGACCGGCACCTCGGGTTCGGGCACGGCGTGCACGTCTGCATCGGTGCGCACGTGGCGCGCCTCGAGGGCGTCGTGCTCGTGCAGGAGCTGCTGGCGCGCTTCCCCGACTACGCGGTGGTGGAGGACGGCCTGGAACGGGAGGTGTCGGAGTTCCACGTGGGCTGGGCCCGGATGCCGATTGCGGAGGTTGGGCGTACGGTGACCGCATGACGGAGCTCATCATCGACGCCGACACCCACCTCACCGAGCCGCCCGACGTGTGGACGGCGCGGGTGCCGGCCAAGTGGCTGCCCGAGGTGCCGCAGGTGGTGCGCAACGACGAGGGCCGCGACGTCTGGGTGCTCGACGGCACGCCGTTCAGCAGCCCCGGCCTCACCGCGGTGGCGGGCTGGCCCGAACCGTTCCCCGCCGGTCCGAAGACCTACGAGGAGTGCCCGCGCGCCGCGTACGACGCCGACGCCCGCCTCGCCTACATGGACGAGGTGGGGATCTGGGCGCAGGTGCTCTACCCCAACGTCGCCGGGTTCGGCAGCCAACGCTTCCTCTCGATCCGCGACGACGAGCTGAAGCTCGTGTGCGTGAGCGCGTACAACGACTTCCTGCGCGACTGGGCGTCGGCCGACGCGCGCCGGTTGCTCACGGTGATGTCGTTGCCGTTCTGGGACATCGACGCCACCGTGAAGGAGATCACGCGCAACCTCGACGCCGGTCACCGCGGGATCCTCTTCACCGGCGAGCCCCAGCGGTTCGGGTTGCCGTACCTCGCGGAGGACCACTGGAACCCGCTGTGGTCGATCGCGGAGGAGGCGGGCCTCCCGGTGCACTTCCACATCGGCAGCGGCGACATGAACTCGTCGTTCGGTCCCGAGCGCATCTCGCGGTACGGCACCGCGGCCACCTACGCCTACACGTCGACCGAGATGTTCCTGAAGAACGGGCTGCAGTGCGTCGACCTCATCACCAGCGGGGTGCTGCCGCGGTTCCCCGAGCTGAAGTTCGTGTCGGTCGAGAGCGGCATCGGCTGGGTGCCGTTCGTGCTCGAGGCCGCCGACCACAGCTACCTGGAGGGCCGCCCCGGCCGCACCAGCGAATGGGAGCTGCTGCCGTCGGAGTACTTCGCCCGGCAGGTGTACACCACCTACTGGTTCGAGTCGGTCGCCCCCACCAAGCTGCTCGGTGAGATCCCGGTCGACCGCATCCTCTTCGAGACCGACTTCCCGCACCCCACGTGCCTCTTCGGCAACGTGCACGAGAAGATCGAGGCCAGCCTCGCCGGCGCCACCGACGAGCAGCGCCGCCGGATCCTCTGGGAGAACGCCGCCGAGCTCTACCGGGTCGACGTCCCCACGTGACGGCCCGACGTGAGGCCACGTGATCAGGCCCGACCCGACGCCGCCGGTCGCATCGACTCGGCGTGGGCGTCCCACATCTCGACCTGGGCCCACGACCAGAGGAGGGCGCGGCCCTGACGGCCCACGGGGGCCGGGAAGCCCAGGCGGTGCACCCGCAGGTCGAGGACGGTGCGAGCGCTCTTCAGCCCGAGACGGGCGGCGACCTCGCGTGCGTCGACCAACTCCTGGCCGTCGGTGTCGAACGTCATGTGATTCGTGTGCTCCCGTGGTGTCCCGCCGAATGGGTCGTGCACCCCGTTGTGCACCGCGTGTGCGAGTCGTCGCTGACGAGTAGCTGACGGACGACTGACGAAGAACCTACGGGGACGACGTTTCGACCTGATGGGGGCAAGGTCAAGGACAGGTGACACAGCTCTGAACGGTTCCTGACAATCGACCGACAGGGACGCGACAGGAGACGCCGACTCGGCGGCGAGGAACCCCCCGGATCCGGTGGGATCTGCGCCAGGCCGTGGTCCAGTTCACATTCCCGACATACGAAAGAAGCGCGGGAGAGACCTTCTTTCCTTACCGTCCGGGGCATGATCCCCCGGGGGAAGAGCCCTGGCGGACCCTCGAACAGGGAGAGAGAGAAGCCATGAAGCTCGTGGTCGCGATCATCAAGCCGCACCAGGTCGAGTCAGTGACCAGCGCCCTCGACGCCATCGAGGTGTCGGGCATGACCCTCACCGAGGTCCGGGGCCACGGCCAGCAGCGGGGCCACTCCGAGGTGTACCGCGGCGGCGAGTACAAGGTCGACTTCCTGCCCAAGGTCCGCATCGAGGTCCTCGCGGCCGACAGCAAGGCCGAGCAGGTGGCGAACACCATCGTCGACCACGCCCGCACCGGGAAGATCGGTGACGGCAAGCTGTGGATCCAGCCGGTCGATCTCGCCGTGCGGATCCGAACCGGCGAGGTCGGTGAAGAAGCGGTCTGACGCGCCGCCCGCGTGGAGCGGGCTCGTCGCCGACCCCACCCTGGGCGGTCTCGCCTTCGGGGCGGCGGCCTCGGATGTGGTCGACGAATGGCTCGTCGGCCTCCTCGGTGACGAGCCCGGCGTCGCGCTGCTCGCAGTCGGTGCCCTCGGCCGGCGCGAGCTGTGCCCCGAGAGCGACCTCGACCTCGTCCTGATCCACGACGGCCGGCGGGGTCGCGACCTCGGCGCGCTCGCCGACCGGCTCTGGTACCCGATCTGGGACGCGGGCTTCAAGCTCGACCACAGCGTCCGCACCCCCAACCAGGCGCGCACGATCGCCGACGACGACCTGAAGGCCGCGCTCGGTCTGCTCGACGCGCGCGTCGTCGCCGGCGATCACCCGATCGGCGACAAGCTGATCGAGCGCATCGAGAGCGAGTGGCGCGACCGGGCGAAGAAGCGCCTCCCCGCGCTCGACGTGCTGGTCCAGGAGCGCCACCGCGGCGCGGGCGACGTCGCGCACGCGCTCGAACCCGACCTGAAGGAAGGGCGCGGCGGCAGTCGCGACGTCGCCATCGTGCGTTCGTTGGCGAAGGTCACGACGGTCGTGACGACCGACGAACGGTTCGAGGACGCGATCGCCGCGCTGTTCGACGTGCGCGTCGTGCTCGCAGCGCGTCGCCGGTCAGACCGATCGTCTCCTGCTCGAGCACCAGGACCGGGTGGCGGAGCAGCTCGGCCTCGGTGACGCCGATGACCTCATGCTGCGGGTCAGCACCGCCGCCCGCACCGTCGCGACGCAGTCGGACGACGCGTGGCGCTGCGCGTGCGCGCGTGGCTGCAGGGCCCGCGTGGTCGCTCGGCCGCCGGGTCGTGACGTGCCGCTGTCGCCGGCGGTGGTGCTGCGCGACGGCGAGGTGGCGTTGCTCGCCGACGCCTCACCGGCCACCGACCCCGCGCTCGTCCTGCGGGTGGCCGCCGATGCGGCCTACCTGGGTGCGCCGATCGCGCGACCGACGCTCCGGCGCTTCGACGCCGAGCTCGACTCCCGCGTCCGGGCTGTGCCCGAGCCGTGGAGCGACGACACGCGCGACGTGTTCGTGGCGCTCCTCGGTGGCGGTGACGCCATGGTGCCGCTGGTCGAGCTGCTCGACGAGCGCGGCCTCTTCGTGCACTACCTCCCTGAGTGGGACCGCGTGCGCTGCAAACCGCAGCGCAACGCGTTCCACCGCTTCACCGTCGACCGCCACCTCCTCGAGGCGGTGGCGCGCGCCGACGATCTCGTGCGATCGGTCCGCCGGCCCGACCTGTTGCTCGTGGGCGCGCTCCTGCACGACCTCGGCAAGGGCGGTCCCGGGCGACCACACCGACAACGGGGTGGTGCTCGCGGAGACGGTCGCCACCCGGATGGGCTTCGACCCCGACGACGTCGCGGTGCTCGTCGACCTCGTGCGCCACCACCTCCTGCTCCCGAGCTTCGCCACCGGGCGCGACCTGGACGACCCGGCCACCATCGCCGTGGTCGCCGACGCCGCCGGCACCGAGGACACGCTCGACCTGCTGGCCGCGTTGACCGTCGCCGATTCCGTCGCCACCGGTCCGACGGCATGGAGCGAGTGGAAGGCGGGCCTGGTGCGAGGTCTGGTCGAACGCGCGCGCGTCGAGCTGCGCCGCCGCGCCGGAGAGGCGGTGGCGGCGGCGCCCACGACCGCGCGTGATCCGCACCTCGACACCTTCGACGGGACGCTCACCGTCGATCCCCGCCCGGGCGGCGTCACGCTGGTCGCACCCGACGCGCTCGGACTGCTCGCCATCGAGGTGGCCGTCCTCGGTGTGCACGCGGAGAGCGTGCGGCGCGCGCTGCACCTTCACCGTCGACGGCGTCGCCGTCGGCGAGTTCGAGCTCGAACCCGAGCGCGGCCGCGAACCCGACTGGGACCGGATCGCCACCGACCTGCGCGCCGCGCTCGTCGACCCCGCGCCGATCCGCGAGCTCCTCGACGGCGCGCAGCGCCGCGTTACGGGACGTTCACCCGGCCGACGGCCGCGCGACCGGCCGACCCGCGCGTGTTCGTCGACAACGACGCCACCGGCGCGGCCACGCTGGTGGAGGTGCGGGCCGCCGACGGCATCGGCGTGCTGGCCCGCATCACCGACGCGATCGCGGGTCGCCAGGTGCGGGTGGAGCAGGCGTACGTGTCGACCCTCGGCCACGAGGTGGTCGACACCTTCTACGTCACCACGCCCGACGGGGCGAAACTGACCGATCCGGACATCGTGACCGGACTCGAGGACGCGCTCCTCGGGGCTCTGACGCCCTCGGTGTCAGATTCCGGTCATGCTGATGACCAGTTGCGGTAACGCGAGGGGAAACATTCAGCAATCGCGTGGCCGAATCCTGGCCAGCATGATCACAACACTGCGCACCAACATCAAGGATCCGCTCCGGCGGAAGATCTTCTACGCACGCTTCGGCGGCAAGTTGATCGGTGTCGCAGCGGTCGTGGGCCTGATGTACGCGTTCGCGTACGTGTTCAGCACCCAGGCCGCCGAGCGCGATGCCGGTGCACGACGCCGCGGCGGGCCTGAAGGCTCAGCTGCAGGGCACCATCAACGGCCTCAACACAGCCTGGGTCTGTGTGACCGCGTTCCTGGTGTTCTTCATGCAAGCCGGCTTCATGATGCTGGAGGGCGGGTTCGCGAGAACCCGTGAGGTCTCCAACGTCATGATCGAGTGCATCGTGGACACCGCCCTGTGCGGCATCCTCTTCTACGTGTTCGGGTTCGCGTTCATGTTCGGACCCGGCAACGGGTGGATCGGGTACCACTACTTCTTCCTGCAGGGCATCCCGCACACGTACACGTACGGCGGCGTGTTCATGCCGAGTGCGTTCTTCGACACCGGAGTGGCGTTCCTGGCCTTCTTCCTGTTCCAGTTCGCGTTCGCCGACACGGCCAGCACCATCGTCTCGGGCGCGATGGTCGGTCGCACCCGCTTCGCCGGTGACCTGCTCTACAGCGTCGTCGTCAGCGGCTTCATCTACCCGATCTTCGGTCACTGGGTCTGGGGTCCGGGCGGTTGGCTCGGCCACGCCGGGCAGGTCGCGAAGGACCTGGCCGACACCCCGTTCCGTGACTTCGCCGGCTCGACCGTGGTCCACACCGTCGGCGGCGTGCTCGCCCTCACCGGGGCGATCGCCCTCGGGCCGCGGCTCGGGCGCAAGTTCAAGCGTGACGGTGGTGGTCTGCCACCGGGTCACAACATGACCCTCGCCGCGCTGGGTGGCGTCATCCTCTGGTTCGGTTGGTACGGGTTCAACCCCGGCAGCACGCTGTCGGCGATGGACTCCGAGGGCATCGGCCGCATCGCCACCAACACGACGCTCGCCGCCTGTGCCGGAGCGCTCGTCGGTGTCGCCTGGGTCTGGCCCAGGGCCAAGAAGTGGGACGTCGGCATCTCGATCAACGGCCTGCTCGCCGGCCTCGTCGCCATCACCTGTCCGTGCTACTGGGTGTCTCCGACCGGAGCGATCATCATCGGTGCGATCGCCGGAGGGATCGTGGTGCTCGCCGTCGACTTCACCGAGTGGATCCGGGTCGACGACCCCTGTGGAGCGTTCGTGGTCCACGGCGTCTGCGGCATCTGGGGGACCCTGAGCCTCGGGCTCTTCGCGGTCGGCAACTACGTCGGTGGTGACGGCGACCTGGTGAAGGGCATCTTCTACGGCGGGAACGCCAGCCAGTTGATCGCCCAGGTCAAGGGCAGCGTGTTCATCACCGCGGCGACGCTCGCCGCCGGGTTCGTCCTCATGTACTCGATCAAGGCGATCGGCATGCTGCGGATCTCCGAGGAGGGCGAGCTCGAGGGCATCGACATCCACGACCACGGAGCACCGGCGTACCACCCCGAATACGCCTACATGGGGTACTCGCCGATCCCGTCGGTCATGGAGGGTGTCGCTCCGGGCATCAGCAGCACCTCCACCGCACCTCCATCGGACCTCCACCTGCCGACGTCGGAGTAACGACGAGGCACCAAGAACGCCCTCACCTCCTGGTGGGTGCGCAGTGCGGAGCCGGGCCCCTCGTGGGTCCGGCTCCCGCGCGTGGGCGGTTAGCGTTGCGGCCGTGAAGACGACCGTGATGGGCGCGCTGCTCGCATGCACCGTCGCCTTCGGAGCTGCCGGCGTCGTCGTCGATGCCGCGCCGGCGGGCGCGGCGACCACCAACCCGTGCAAGGTGCTCAAGAAGTCGGAGATCCAACAGGCGTTCGGCGGCACGGTCGGCAGTGGCAAGAAGGGCCTGAGCACCCCGGTGAGCGCCCAGTGCGAGTTCCCCGTGGGTGCCGACGGTGACCGTCCCAACGGCACCGTGATCGTGCACGTCATGACCACCGGCGCCAAGGCCGCGTACACGGGGCTGAAGAAGATCTCGTCGACGTACGTGCCGATCGACGGCGTGCGCGAACTCGCTCTACGCGGAGAAGTTGCACGTCGTGAACATCCTGCAGGGCGACGTGCTGGTCGGCGTGCAGGGCGGGTTCACCATCACCGACCCGTTGCCCATCCACTTCTACGACGACAAGACCCAGCTCACCGATCTCGCGCAGATCGCAGCCAAGCGGGTCTGATCCGTCGGAGACGACGAGGGGGCGCAGTGGAGTTCGACCCGTTCGACTACGGCTTCCACCGCGACCCGTACCCCACCTACCAGTGGTTGCGCGACGACGCGCCGCTGTACCACAACGAGCGCATGGACTTCTGGGCGCTCTCGCGCTTCGACGACGTGTTGAGCGGGTTGCACGACCCGGGCACGTACACGTCGACCGGCGGCGTCGCGATCGAGCACACCGACGCCGCGATCAAGTCGATGATCGAGCTCGACCCACCCGAGCACACGCAGATGCGCAAGCTGATCGCGCGCCGCTTCACGCCGCGCCGCATCGCCGAACTGGAGCCGCGCGTCCGCGAGTGGACGAACGCGCTCCTCGACCGACTCGACGGTCGCGACGAGTTCGACGTGGTGCGCGAGTTCACCGCGCTGCTCCCGACGACCGTCGTCGGCACCATGCTGGGCATCCCCGCCGACCGCCACGACGACGCCCGGCAGTGGACCGACGACCTGCTCACCCGGGAGCCGGGGAACGCGGTGCCGCCACCGGCGGCGGCCGAGGGGGCGATGCAGATCGCGGTGCTGGCCCACGAGCTGGCGGCGGCGCGCCGGGAACGCCCGGCCGAGGACATCCTCACGACGCTGGTGGAGGCGGAGATCGACGGGGCACCGCTCACCGACCAGCAGGTCATCGGCTTCTGCCTGCTCCTGATCACGGGTGGGCACGAGACCACGTCGAAGCTGATCGCCAACGGCGTGCGGCTCTTCGCCAGTCACCCCGAGCAGCGCGACGCGCTGATCGCCGAGCCGGAGCGGATGGAGGGCGCGGTGGAGGAGCTGCTGCGCTTCACCAGCCCGACGCAGTACATGGCCCGCACGACCACCCGCCCGGTCGACCTGCTACGACACCCGGATGCCGGCCGGCGCCAAGGTGGTGCTCCTGCTCGGTGCGGGGAACCGCGACCCGCGTGAGTTCGACCGGCCCGACGAGTTCGACGTCACGCGCACCAACCCGCGCATCCTCGCGTTCGGGCACGGGCGCGCACGTGTGCCTCGGCGCCGCGGTGGCGCGGCTGGAGGCGCGCATCGCCTTGCAGGAGTTCCTGGCCCGGTACCCGCGGTACACCGTCGACGAAGACGCGATCGAGTTCCTCCACTCGGGGAACGTGCAGGGCCCGACGCTCGTCCCGGTGTCCGTTCGTGCCTGACCGCCCTGATCGCACTGACTCCAGGTCCAGGAGCTCGTCGACCGGCAGGCGATCATCGACGTCGTGCTGCGCTACTGCCGCGGCATCGACCGGCTCGACCTCGAGGCTCGTGCGCGACTGCTACCACCCCGACGCCACCGACGAGCACGGCACCTTCACGGGGACGCGCGACGAGTACGTCGACTGGGTGGCTGGCGTCCTCACGCGGTTCACGGGCACGATGCACGTCGTGGCCAACCAACTCGTCGAGCTCGATGGTGACGACGCTCGCAGCGAGACGTACGGCGTCGCGTACCACTGGGGGGACCCGCCCGACGACGCGCGGCGCAACTTCACCACCGGCTTCCGTTACGTCGACCGCTTCGCGCGGCGCGACGGCGAGTGGCGCATCGCGCGCCGGGTCGCGGTGCGCGAGTGGACGCACGTCGTCCCCGCCGAGCAGCAGCTGATCGTCCCGCCCGAACGTGACGGCCGCCGCGGCCGTCGCGATCGCGACGACGCGGTGTACGAGTGAACACCAACGTCGATGAACACCAACGCGATGAAGGACTTCGAGGGACGCCCGGGCGTCGCCGTCGTCACCGGGGGGAGTGGCGGCCTCGGCGCGGCGGTGTGCCGGCTGCTCGCCGAGCGGGGGAGCGACGTCGCCGTCTTCTACCGCAGCAACGAGGACGCCGCGCGCTCGGTCGCGGCCGACGTCGAGTCCTTCGGCCGACGCGCCGCGACCACTCCGCGTCGACCTGCTCGACGCGGTGGCCACCGCCGCCGCGGTCGACGGGGTGGCGGCGCAGTTCGGGGGCGTGCACACGCTGGTGCACGCATCGGGCCCGCTCGTGCGCCAGGTCCACGTCAGCCGGGTGGAGCCGGCCGCGTTCCGCGAGCACCTCGAGCAGGAGGTCATGGGCTTCTACGACGTCGTGCACCCGGCGCTGCCGCACCTGCGTGCCGCGCGCGGGAGCATCGTCGCCGTCACCAGTGCCGGCGCGCGCCGCCATCCCGCCGCGACGCGCTCTCGGTCGGGCCCAAGGGCACCATCGAGGCGCTGGTGCGCGCGCTGGCCGTGGAGGAGGGCCGCTTCGGTGTGCGGGCCAACTGCGTGGGGCCGGGCATGCTCACCGACGGCATGGCGGTGCATCTCCGCGAATCGGGTGATCTCGACGACGCCGCCCTCGAAGCGGCCCGGGCCAACATCCCGATGCGCACGTTCGGCACTGCGGTCGACCTCGCCGAGGCGGTGTGCTTCCTCGCCTCGCCGCGGGCCGGCTACGTCACCGGCCAGTACCTCGACGTCGACGGGGGCTACGGGGTCTGACTTTCCACCCTCGCTCGCGTCCGCTCGCTCCGTCCTCGCCCGGTCGCCGAGCGGTGATCTTCAGTCGTCCTTGAGGGCGACCGCGTTCGGGGTCACGTTCATCTTCGGCTCGTACTCGGCCACTTCGATGTCGCGGGCGCCCCGGTCGAACTTGGTGCGCAGCTCGGCCCGGCACTCCGTGCACAACCCGTAGAAGCGCATCGGCTCCTCCCGGTGGCAGCGCATGCACTCCATCGGTCTCGGGGGTGAGGTCGACGACGTCCACGGGCGCTGCTCTCGGTCGGGGGAAGAATCGCGGTCGGGCGGGTCGAGAGCATGCCGCGCGGCGGGGCCCGAGTGGCGGACCACCCCCGTCAGGCTCCCTAACGTGTCGGCGTGCACCACGACGATGTCGAAGGACTGGTCGACGAGTACCTCGCGGCGCGCGAGCCCCACGACCGCGAGGTCCTGACCGCGGCCGACGCCGACGGAGCCGTCGCCGGTCTGCTCGCGCTCGGGCGGGCCCGCAGCCCGGGCGGGCGCATCGTGAAGGTCTCCAATCCGAGTCGCGCCGTCGACGGCTGGGAGTCGCCGCACACGGTCGTCGAGGTGGTCAGCGACGACGCGCCGTTCCTCGTCGACAGCGTGAGCTCGGCGCTGGCGCGGGGCGGCTACGACATCCACCTCTTGTTCCACCCGCTCCTCGGCGTCATCGGCGTCGGCGTCACCTCCCACCTCCACCTCGAGATCGACCGCGAGACCGACCTCGAGATCCTCGACGCGTTGCGCGACGTGATCGAGGGCGTCGTCGACGACGTGTTCGCGGCGGTGGCCGACTGGGACGCGCTGCGCTCGACGGTGATCGACTTCGCCGACGCGCTGCGCACGAGTCCACCCGACGGGGTCAGCCGCGAGGAGACCGCTGAGGTCGCCGAGTACCTCGACTGGCTGGCCGACGACCACTACACGTTCGTGGGCGCGCTCCGGGTCGACGCGAGCGGTGCCGCGATTCCCGGCTCCGACCTCGGCGTCGCCCGCCGACGGGCGCTGTTCGACCTCGACGACGCCGATCCTTCGCCCACCGGGCTCCTCACGCTCACGCGGGCGCGGACGCGTTCCACCGTGCACCGTGATGTGCCCCTCGACTCGGTGACCGTGCGCGTCCTCCACGCCGACGGCACGACCGGCGGCGAGCTGCGTCTGCTCGGCCTCTACACCGCCAACGTGTTCAGCGACAGCGTCGAGCACATCCCGGTCGTGCGCCAGAAGGTGGCGGAGGTGCTGGCCGGCTCCGGATTCGCACCCGACAGCCACGACGGTCGGGCGCTGACCCACGTGCTCGCGACGTACCCGCGCGACGAGCTCTTCCGCCTCGGCGCCGACGAGCTCGCGGACCTGGCGCTGGCGATCACCGCGATGGGGTTGCGGCGACGGGTGCGGCTGTTCGTGAGCCGCGATCGCGTCGGGTGCTTCGTGTCGTGCCTCGTGTACCTCCCGCGCGATCGCTACACGACGCCGGTGCGCCGCCAGGTGGTCGACGCGCTGTGCACCGCGTACCGCGGTGACACCGCCGACTTCACCGTGCTCGTCACCGAGGAGCTCATGGCCCGCCTCCATGTCGTCGTCGACACGCAGAGCGGCGCGCCCGGTGTCGACGCGCTGGCGATCGAGGGCCAGTTGGCTGCGCTCGCGCGTGAGTGGGGTGACGACCTGCACGACGCGTTCGTCGACGCACGAGGCGAGGAGCAGGGCGTCGCGCGCTACCGCGCCTGGCGTCACGCGTTCCCGCCGGCGTACCAGGACGAGGTCACGGCCATCGATGCACTGCGCGACGTCGACGTGCTCGAGCACCTCGATCCCGCCGGCGACCTCCAGCTGCGGCTCGAGCCGCCGAACGGCGACGAGGTCG
This sequence comes from uncultured Actinomycetes bacterium, assembly GCA_963697125.1. Lineage (GTDB taxonomy): Bacteria > Actinomycetota > Acidimicrobiia > IMCC26256 > DASPTH01 > DASUAS01. The sequence continues at coordinate 447,873 of CAVOMW010000007.1, read as the reverse complement.
CGCACATCAAGCTCTACCGCGCGGGTGGACCGCTGGTGCTCTCCGACGTCATGCCGCTGCTCGAGCACCTCGGGGTCACGGTCGTCGACGAGCACCCGTACGAGATCGCGGCGCCCGATGGCCCGCGTGGCATCTACTCGTTCGGCGTGGTGGCCGCGGCGGGCGATCCGCTCGCCGATCCGGCGACGCAGACGCGCGTCGCCGACGTGTTCCTCGGGGTGTGGGCGGGCACGGTCGAGAACGACGGGCTGAACCGGCTGGTGCTGCACGCGGGGCTCGAGGTGCGCGACGTCGTGATCGTGCGCGCCCTCTGTCAGTACCTGCGCCAGGCCGGGGTGCGCTTCACCGACGCCTACCTCGCCGACACGCTGCACGACAACGCCGACGTGGTGCGGCTGATCGTGGCGTCCTTCCACGCCCGGCTCGATCCCGCGCTCGTGCGTGACGATCCAGCTGGCGACGCGCTCGAAGCGAGCCTCGACGACGAGCTCGGCTCGCGCCATCGACTCGGTCGCGAGCCTCGACGCCGATCGCATCCTGCGCGCGCTGTGGCAGGTCGTGGGCGCGACCGTCCGCACCAACGCCTACCGGGGTGAGCCGCACCTCGCGTGCAAGTTCGATCCGACCCTCCTCGACTTCCTGCCCCGCCCCAAGCCGCAGCACGAGATCTGGGTCGCGTCGCCGGCCGTCGAAGGGGTGCACCTGCGCGCGGGCGACATCGCCCACGGTGGCATCCGCTGGTCCGACCGCCGCGAGGACTTCCGCACCGAGGTGCTCGGGCTGATGAAGGCGCAGACGGTGAAGAACGCGGTCATCGTGCCCGTCGGCGCGAAGGGCGGGTTCTACGTCAAGCGCGGCGACTCGAAGTCGGCCTACCAGACCTTCATCCGCGGCCTGCTCGAGCTCACCGACAACCGGGTCACCGACGCGAGCGGACGAGCGCAGGTGGTGCCGCCGCCCGACGTCGTGCGTCGCGACGGAGACGACTCGTACCTCGTGGTCGCCGCCGACAAGGGGACGGGCGCGTTCTCCGACCTCGCCAACGCGCTCGCCGCCGAGTACGGCTACTGGCTCGGCGACGCCTTCGCCTCGGGCGGCTCCGCCGGGTTCGACCACAAGGAGATGGGCATCACGTCGCGCGGCGCGTGGCTCTCGGTGGCGGCGCACTTCCGTGCCATCGACATCGACGCCGACACCGCGCGCCTGACGGTCGTCGGCATCGGTGACATGTCCGGTGACGTGTTCGGCAACGGGTTGCTCCGATCGCCGCACGTGCAACTCGTCGCCGCGTTCGACCACCGTCACGTGTTCATCGACCCCGATCCCGATCCGTCGGCGTCGTTCGCGGAGCGGCGGCGGCTGTTCGAGCTGCCGACCTCCTCGTGGGCCGACTACGACCCCGCGGTGCTCTCGCCGGGTGGCGGCGTGTACCCGCGCGCGGCCAAGTCGGTCGACCTGTCGGACGCCGCCCGCCGCGTGCTCGGCATCGGCGACCCCGACCGTGCTGTCGACCGTGGTGGTGCGCTCACGCCCGACGAGGTGGTGAGCGCGATCCTCCGGGCGCCGGTCGACCTCCTCTGGAACGGGGGGATCGGCACCTTCGTGAAGGCGTCCACCGAGACGAACGCCGACGCCGGTGACCGCACCAACGACACGGTGCGCATCGACGCCACCGAGCTGCGGTGCCGGGTCGTCGGTGAGGGCGGCAACCTCGGGTTCACCCAGCGCGCCCGGGTGGAGTACGCGCTCGCGGGTGGGCGCATCAACACCGACGCCATCGACAACTCGGCCGGCGTCGACACCTCCGACCACGAGGTGAACATCAAGATCCTCCTGCAGCGCGCGATCGCCACCGGCGCGCTCGCCGCCGACCGGCGCGACGCGCTCCTCGCCGACATGACCGACGCGGTGGCCGAGCTCGTGCTGTCCGACAACGAAGCCCAGGCGAACGCACTGGAAGTCGCCGCGGTCGAGGCGCCCGATCTCGTCGGGGTGCACGCGCGGCAGATGGAACGGCTCGAACAGACCGCCGGGCTCGACCGCGCGCTGGAAGCGCTGCCGAGCGCCAAGGTGCTGCAGGAGCGGCACGCCGCGGGACTCGGGCTCACGTCCCCCGAGCTCGCGGTGCTGCTGGCGTACACCAAGCTCGAACTGCAGCGCGCGCTCGTCGCGTCCGACGTGCCCGACGACCCCTACCTGCAGACCGACTTCGTCGCGTACTTCCCGCCGTCGTTGCGCACCGGCTTCGACGACGCGCTCGTCGTCGCATCCGCTGCGCCGCGAGATCGTGGCCACCGTCGTCGCCAACGCGGTCGTGAACCGCGCCGGGATCAGCTTCCTCTCTCGCTTGTGCGACGAGACCGGCCTCTCGCTCCCCGCACTGGCGCGCGCGCACGTCATCGCGCGCGACGTGCTCGACGCCGCCGACACGTGGGCCGCGGTCGACGCCCTCGATCTCGCGGTTTCCGCGGCGGTGCAGGACGAGATGTTCCTCCTCGTACGTCGTCTGGTGGAGCGATCGGCGCGCTGGTTGGTGCGCCACGTGGACTCACTGCCGCTCGGGCCCACCGTCGAGCGCTTCCGACCCGGGGTGCGGGCCGTCACCGCGGCGCTCCCCGAGCTGCTGGTGGGATCGGTGGCCCACGCCGCCGAGACGACCGCGGTCCGCTTCGTCGAGGCGGGCGTCGCCCCCGACCTCGCTCGTCGGGTGGCGGCGAGCGACGCCGCGCTGGTGGCGCTGCCGGCGGTCGCCCTCGCGCTCGAACACGACCTCGAGGCCACCACCGTCGCGCGGATCCAGTTCCTGCTCGACGATCGGCTCGGTCTCGATCGCCTGCGCGAGCGCATCGCCGCGTTGCCGCGCGCCGACCGGTGGCAGACCGAGGCGCGTGCCGCGCTCCGCGACGACTTCTACGAGTCGCAGCACGCGCTCACCGCCGCGGTGATCACCGAGACCGACGCGGCCGGGGCGCCGGAGGCGCGCGTCGACGCGTGGCTGGCCGCGCACGGCCCCGCGGTCGGTCGCTACCGCGACCTCGTGCACGACGTGGAGCAGGCCGAAGCCGCCGATCTCGCGGCCCTGGCCGTCGTCCGCCGCGCCCTGCGAGACCTCGCCGCCATCTGAGACTCGGTCCGCTCGCAAAAGGTAGCGATCTGTTTCAGATGTGAAACGAATCGCTACCTTTTGCCCGCCTCAGCGAGGTGCGCGGCCGGTCAGCGCGCGGATCCGGTGGGCCGCGAGGGCGGCGCGGGCCGCGTTGGAGCCGCACGCGCCGTGCACGCCACCACCGGGGTGCGCCGACGCCGACGCGAGGAACAGGCCGCGCACGGGGGTCTCGGCCCGGCCGAGGCCCGGGACCGGCCGGAACACCGCCTGTTGCGACAGCGCGGTGGTGCCGCCGCCGAGCGCGCCGCCGGCGAGGTTGGCGTTGCCCGCCTCCAACGCCGGTGGGCTGAGCACGTGACGACCGGTGACCAGCGCGCGGAAGCCCGGCGCGTGACCTTCGATCTCGGCCTCGACGCGGTCGGCGAACGTCTCCACCTCGGCGGCGTCCCACTTCCCGGTGAGGTCGCCGCCGGCGTCGCCCCGCACCTTCAGGGGAACGTGGGTGTAGGCCCACACCGTCTCGGTGCCGGCCGGCGAACGGGTCGGGTCGGCCTTGTTCATCTGGCCGACGAGCACGAACGGGCGAGCCGGGATGCGGTCCTGGGCGAGGTCGGCCGCGACCTGGGTGAAGCCGTCCATGCCGTCGCACACGTGAACGGTCCCGGCGCCGGTCGCGGCTTCGTTCCGCCACGGGATCGGGCCCGACAGCGCCCAGTCGACCTTGAACGTCGCCGGGTCGTACTGGAACCGCTCGAGGTCGGCGACCACCTGCGCCGGCAGGTGCTCCTCGCCCACGAGGTCGCGGTACGAGCGCGGGAGCACCGACGTCGGCCAGCACCCCGCGCGGCGCGCCGATGGTCTCACCGTCGGCCAGCACGACCGCGACCGCCCGCCGGTCGCGGACGTCGATGCGGACGACCGGCGCGTTGCAGCGCACGATGCCGCCGCGCGCCGTGAGCCGGTTGACCAGCGCGGCGGTGAGCTGGCCCGCGCCGCCCTCGGGCACCGGGAAGCCGAACTCCTGGCCCGAGTCCGGTGAGCATCCAGCCGAGGAAGCCGCCGGGCGGCACGTCGGGCCCGAGGTCGGCGTGCATCGTGTTGCCGGTGAGCAACACCGCCGCGCCTTCGCCCGCGAACTGCTCCTGGCTCATGCGCCGCACCGAGAGGAGCGCGAGCCGGGTGAACTCGAGCAGGCCCCGCGGGCCCAGCTTGGCCGCGAGGCGAGTGGCGCCCTTCACCGGTGGGATGGGCGACGTCATGGCGTCGAGCAGCGGGCCGCTGACGGCGCGGAAGCCGGCGTCGAACTCCCGCCACGCGTCACCGTCGCCCGGGGCGTAGTCGTCGAGCGACGCCGCGGTCACCTCGACGTCGGTCGAGAGCGCCGCGCACCGGCCGTCGGTCGTGGGGTGCGCGAGCACGATGGGCGCGTGGCGCCACCGCAGTCCGTGGGCCGGGAGGTCGAGCGCGCGCATGACCGGCGACGCCAACCCGAGCGGGTAGAAGGCACTGCACAGGTCGTGCACGAATCCGGGATGGGTGAGCTCGGCGCTGCGGACGGCGCCGCCGGGTTCGGGCTGCGCCTCGAGGACGAGCACGCGCCAGCCGGCGTCGGCGAGCATGTTGGCGGCCACGAGGCCGTTGGGCCCCGCCCCGATCACGACCGCGTCGACGTCAGCCACCACCTCGACGGTACCCCACACGCCCTGTCGCGCCTGCCTCCGGGCCTTGACTCCGCGGCCCCGGCCTCGCTCCAACCCGGCCCGTCGCCCAGCGGGCATGATCCAGGGGTGACGACCCCGCCCGCGTTCGAGCTCGCGGGCGTGCACCTCGTCGAGCAGGGCACCGTGGTGCTCCACGACCTCGACTGGACCGCGCAGAGCGACGAGCGCTGGGTCGTGCTGGGCCCGAACGGGTCGGGCAAGACGTCGATCCTGCGTCTCCTCTCCTTCGCGCGCGGGCCGTCGCGCGGCACGGTGACGGTGCTGGGTGATCGGTACGGCGCGGTCGACGTCCGTCGGGCACGTCGCCGCGTCGGGCTGGCGAGCAGTGCGATGCTCCAACAGCTCCGACCGTCGCTCAGCGCGCACGACGCCGTGCTCACCGGGGTCGACGCCGCGCTGGAGACGTGGTGGTCGACGTACGACGACCACCAGCACGCGCGCGCCGACGAGCTGCTCGACCTCGTGGGTTGTGGTGGCCACTCCGGTCAGGAGCTGGCGACGCTCTCGGAAGGGGAGCGCAAGCGGGTGCTCGTGGCGCGTGTCCTCATGACCGATCCCGACCTGTTGCTCTTCGACGAGCCGTGTGCGGGGCTGGATCTCGGCGGGCGTGAGGCGATGGTGGAGGTGCTGGGCGATCTCGCCCGGGACCCGCTGCGGCCACTGGTGATGGTCACCCACCACCTCGAGGAGATCCCGCCCGGCATCACCCACGCCCTGTTGCTGCGCAAGGGACAGGTGGTCGCGGCCGGCCCCGTGGGCGACGTGCTCCGGTCGGCCCCGGTGTCGTCCGCGTTCGGGGTCTCGGTGACCGTCGACGGCACCGGTGGACGGTGGTTCGCCCGAATCAGGGACTAGTTTCCTGTTCGGACGGTTGCTACCGTTAGCGTAGCCTTCGTCCGGGCCCTGATGCCCAGACCGCGAGACCCCTCCACTAGCGTTCCCCCGGGAAGTTCCACCCGTGTAGTACCCGGCGGTAGGAGCTTTCCACTCCCAATCAGCACTCTGCCTCTCCGCGCGCGGGACAGGCCCGACCCGAAGAAAGGAGCACCACATGCGCAAGCGGATCCTGCTCATCGCAGTCCCGCTCGTGATCGTGGCGATCGCGGCAAGCGTTGCCGTCGCGTCCCCGTCCGATGCCGAGCACTCACGTGGTCCTCGACTCGACAGACTCCATGCGGAGCGGCCGATCGCCGCTACCGACAGTACCGCCACCCTCTCCGTGACCGATGCTGGTTACGAGAAGGCGGTGACCGACTTGCACAACTACCTGCAAGCCATCGCAATCCACGACTACCTGCACTCCCTGGCCGTGCAGGTCGTTCATGACTACATCCTCTCGCTGCAGGCAGCAGAGGCGGCCCAGGCCGCGGCCCAAGCGGCTCCCCAACCGGTGAGCTCGGCCGTGTACTCCAACACCTACCCGGGTGACTTCCTGAGCTGTGTGCGCAACCGCGAGAGCGGTGGCAACTACGGCGTCTACAACAGCGGCGGCTCCGGCGCTGCGGGCGCCTACCAGTTCATGCCCGGGACCTGGAACTCGATCGCGGCGTCCAGCGGTCGTGGGGACCTCGTCGGGGTGGACCCGGCGCAGGCCTCGCCAGCCGATCAGGACGCCATGGCCCAGGCGCTCTACGCGCAGCAGGGCACAGCACCGTGGGGCGGCGGTTGCTGACGAAGAGCACTGACCTGGCGCGGGTGGCTGCGGCCGCCCGGCGGTCACGACGGGCCCGGCCGAGCATCGCTCGGCCGGGCTCCCTCCGCCCTTTCGCCGTCGCTCGCTCCCGCCTGCCACCTCCTCGCTCCGCTCCCCGCTCACTCCGTCCGCTGGAGGGAAGCACGAGGGGTGCCGATAGCGTTCTCCTGGCGATGACCCTCCCCGTCGAGCCCGTCGATCCCGCCCTCCCCTTTCCCGCCGAGCCCGTCGAGCCGCTGTCCCCCGACACCATGTGGGGCGCGTTCAGCGACCGCGGCCCGTGGGTGCTCGATCTCGACGCCATCCCGTGGCAGTGGGACATCGAACGCATCCGGCGCGGCACGCGCCGCGAGGTGCCCCGGCTCCTCGCGTCGGGCCGGCTCCCGCCCCTCGGCCGGCTCAGCCGCACCCTGATCGAGATCGGGAACGCGCTCGGCGGGTGGCTGGTCTTCGAGTGGCGCCGGCCGTCGTCGCGTGCCGGGATCTCCCGTCGGCTGCGGCTGGCCTTCGAACGGCTCGGTTCGAGCTACGTGAAGCTCGGCCAGATCATCTCCGGCGGCGAGGGCCTCTTCCCCGACGAGCTGGTCAACGAGTTCAAGCTGCTGCGCGATCAGGTGCCGCCCGAGCCGTTCGCCGACGTGCGGGCAGTGGTGGAGATCGACCTCGGCGGTTCGCTCGAGGAGCTGTTCGAGTCGTTCGACGAGACGCCGATCGCCGCGGCCTCGATCGCCCAGGTGCACGCGGCCCGGCTGCGCACCGGCGAAGAGGTCGTGGTCAAGGTGCAGCGGCCGCAGGTCGCGCAGCGCTTCCGCGACGACATCGCCGCGCTCTCCTGGCTCGCGCCCCGCCTGGTGGGCCGCATCCCGGTGGCGGCGCTGGCGAATCCGCCGGCGCTGGTCGAGCTGTTCGCGGAGACGGTCATCGAGGAGCTCGACTTCCGACTCGAAGCGCAGAACATGCTCGACATCGCCCGCGTCCTCGCGGAGACCGAGCAGCGCGGGATCATCGTGCCTCGGCCGCACCCCACGCTCGTCAGCCGGCGGGTGCTGGTGATGGAGCGGCTCGACGGCTTCGCGTTCGACGACGTCGAGTCGATGCACGCGGCGGGCATCGACACGCACGCGCTCCTGCAGGCGGGACTCATTGCGTCGCTCGAGGGCGCGATGATCTACGGCGTCTTCCACGGCGACCTCCACGGAGGCAACCTCGTCGTGCAACCCGACGGCCGCACCGCGCTCTTCGACTTCGGCATGACCGGTCGTCTGTCCGAGACGCAGCGGGTCGCGTTCATGCGCCTGCTCATGTTCGGCACGACGGGAGACCAACGCGGTCAACTCGTCGCGCTGCGCGACCTCGGCGCGTTCCCGCCCGACGTCGACCTCGACGCGCTGCGCGCACGACCTCGATCTCGACGGTCCGGTGAAGGACCCCACGCAGATGTCGGCCGAGGCGCTGATGGGCGAGATGCGCGAAGTCACCAAGAAGCTGCTGGCCTACGGCGCGCGCGTCCCCAAGGAGCTCATGCTGTTCGTGAAGAACACCATGTTCCTCAACAGCGCCACCGCGATCCTCGCCCCCGACCTCGACATGCTCCAGCAGATGATGACGATCTACACGTACTTCGCCGAGACGCACGGCGAACGCATCCTGCGCGAGGTCGGCATCGATGCCAGCCAGGCCGCACCCGATCCCGACGCGATGAAGGCCGCGTTCCTCGTCGACTCCGACACCGATTCGCTCACCTACCGCGACCTGCAGGCCCGCCGCGACGAGGTGCGAAAGAAGCTGCAGCGCCAGCGCGAACGGAAGCGTCGGCGCCCGCCGTGGTCGGGAAGGACCTGACGTGCCGGAGCTGCCGCAGATGCAGGCGCTGGCCGAGCGCCTCGGCGACGCCCTCACCGGCAAGGTGCTCGAGGGCGTCGAGCCGCTCGGGTTCTCCGCGCTGAAGACGGTCGTGCCCGCACCCGAGACCCTGATCGGGCGGCCGGTGGAGCGAGTCGACCGCCGGGCCAAGTACCTCGCTCCTCGACTTCGGCGAGTCGGGGCGCATCCTGCTCCACCTCTCGCAGGCCGGCCGCCTCGACCTCGAGGACCCGCCCAAGAAGACGCGGGCCAAGGGCTCGGTGGTGCGTCTGCGCTTCGCCGACGCGCCCGCGGTGCTCGTGCGCGAGTACGGACACGAGCGCAAGGCGGCGTGGTGGGTGCTCGCCCCCGGCGACGACGGTCCGCTCGAGCGCCTCGGACCCGAACCCGACTCCGAGGAGTTCGCCGAGATCATCCTCCGGGGCGTCGACGGCCGCCGCGTGCACACGCTGCTGCGCGACCAGCGCACGGTGTCGGGCGTCGGGCGCGGCTACGCCGACGACGCGTTGTGGCGCGCCGAGCTGTCGCCGTACGCGTCGTTGAAGTCGTTGGACGACGACCAGCGGGCGCGGCTCCTCGACGCGGTGCGCGGCGTCATGGCCGACGGCCTCGAGCGTGAGCGGGCCCGCACCGGCGGGTTGTCGCAACCCAAGCTGGGCGAGCACTTCGAGGTGCACGCGCGCTACGGGTCACCGTGCCCGCGCTGCGGCGAGACCCTCCGGCGCGTGAGCTACGAGTCGCACGAGGTGGCGTACTGCCCGCACTGCCAGACCGGCGACAAGGTGCTGGCCGACCGCCGCATGTCGCGTCTGGTCAAGTAGCTCGTGCCCCGACCCCCAACGCCGAGCATCTCAAAGTTCGGCGTACGCATGCGGACGCGAACTCCGAGATGTTCGCTGGTTCGGCGCTACCAGCCGCGGGAGCCGGGGCCGCCCTTGAACGGTCCGACGACGGTCGACGTGATCCAGCCGCCGTAGAAGCCACCCGGCTGCGGGACCACGAGCTCGTCGTCGACGAAGCACGCGTCCATCCGCGACGCGTAGAACGCGACGTGGTCGCGCAACTGCGCGAACGCCTCGCTCGGCGTGGCGTAGGCCCACGCGGCCTCCGTCCTCGACGCGCGCACCGCCGCGTACGGTGAAGTAGTGCGCGCGGCCCTTCCACTCGCAGAACGACCCGCCCTTCGGCCGGCACCAGCGCGTCGGCGGCGACGTCGTCGGGAGGGAAGTAGTAGTTCGGCGGGTGGCTCGTCTCGAGCACGCGGTACGCACGCGTGGTGTCGGCGATGGTCACGCCGCCGAGCACCACGACGAGGTGTGCCGTCGTCGGCTCGAGCAACGGCGGCCGGGGGTACGCCCACGCCGACTCCTGCCCGGGCCCGACCGGCTCGGGTTCGGGTCGCGTGGGGAAGGGCACATCTCGACTCTACGGCCGGACTCTACGGGGCTACTTGTGCAGTGACTCACCCGTGTTCACGACCTCGAACGCGCTGCCGGGGACGGTCTTGAGCTGGTTCAGGTCGGTGTCGTTCCAGCGCGTGTCGACGGCGCCGCTGATGAACCAGTTGCTGCCGTTGTCGGCGACGATCATCCCGTACTTCTTGAGCGCGTTGAGCACGACGCGCGACTGCCCGGTGTAGCCCGACACGTCGAAGCTCGCTTTCAGCCGGAAGCGCAGTCCCATCGGCGGCAGGTTCGCGTCGGTCGACGACGATGCCCAGTGCGTGGCCGGGTGCAGGTACGCGCGCTGGCTGCGCGACACGGTGAAGCGCAGCGCGTGGTCGATGTGGCCGCTCGCCACCTCGTCGTAGCGCACCAGGCCGGGGAAGATCGGCAGTCCGGCGGCGTCGGCCGACGTCCATCCCTCGGGACGCAGCGCGTTCGACGTGAGGTCGAACACCGCACCCGACGCCGCCGACCAGCGGCCGGTACCCGGGCTGGCGGCGAACAGCTCGTAGAGCTTGCAGTGATCGCGGTCGACCGCGAGGACGTGTGCGTCGCTGCCGTCCTCGACCGGCGCGTTGGTCGGGATCGGGTAGGGCCCGGGGTCGCTCTCGTCGCCGTAGTCGGTGAATTCGATCGGCAGCTTCGTCTGGTTGCCGGGCACGGTGATGTACGGGATGCCGTACGCACCGGCACCACCGAAGTCGGCGTGCAGCTTCTGGTTGCCGCCGAGGCCGGCGATGGCGGCGAGGTAGTTGGCCGAGTTGGTGTCGGCGGGCAACGTGGACACGTCGCGGTTCCACGCGTTGTCGGCGGGGAACACCTTGCACGTCCCGAGCGACCCGTTCTGGGCCCAACTGCCGCTCGCGGGCCGGGTGGTCGTGGTGGTCGTCGGCGCCGCCTTGGTGGTGGTCGTGGGCGGCCGGGGCGGGCGTGGCGGGAAGGCACGCGGCCAGCGCGACTGCCCCACCGCCGTCCCCGCCACGCTGGTCACGAGGAGGAGCAGACCGCGGCGCATGCGGTGGTATCGGCATCCAGGTGCGAATTCCTTGAAGCACGACGGGACCGAGCGTCATCGGGGAACGGGGAACGTCGTCCTACGATGATCGGCCGATGCTGCTCGGCTCGATCCCCAGCCCGTCGAACGGGAAGCTCGGGCCCTTCCACATGTACGGCATCATCCTCGCGATCGGCGTGCTGGTCGGCGTGTACGTCGCCGAGCACCGGTGGCGCCGGCGGGGCTACCCGCGCGACGGCATCTACGACATCGCCTTCTGGGTCGTGATCTGGGGCGTGATCGGTGCTCGCCTGTACCACGTGATCACCGACTACCAGCTCTTCGAGGACGACCCGTGGCGCGCGTTCCAGATCTGGCGGGGTGGTCTCGGCATCTGGGGCGCGGTCATCGGCGGCGCGATCGCGGTGGTCGTCATCACGTACCGGCGCAAGCTCCCGACGCTCGTGGTCATGGACTGCATGTCGGTCGGCATCGTGCTCGCGCAGGCGATCGGCCGGTGGGGCAACTACTTCAACCAGGAGCTGTTCGGGAAGCCGACCACGCTTCCTTGGGCGCTCGAGATCGCGCCGCAGCACCGACCGCTCGGATACACCCAGTACGCGACGTTCCAGCCCACGTTCCTCTACGAGTCGCTCGCCTGTCTCGCCATCGCCGGCATCCTGCTGCTCGTCGAACACCGCGCCCGCCTCAAACTGGGACAGACGTTCGCGCTCTACGTCGTGCTCTACACGTTCGCCCGGTTCTTCTTCGAGAACATGCGCATCGATCCCGCGCACGAGATCGCGGGCATGCGCCTGAACGCCTGGGTGTCGATCGCCGTGTTCCTCTTCGGCATCGGATGGTTCGTGTGGCTCGGCCGTCACGAGCCCGAGCAACGCCGTCCCGGTGATCCCGACCCGGGCGCGACAGCAACGCCCGTCGCACCGGAGGGTGTGTCCTAAGGTCTACCGGTCCGGCCCCCCACGGAGAGAGCCCCCTGATGACGGAGACCCTCACGCCGCCCTCGACCGACGTGGCCGCCCGCAGCCGATCGACGCCTCGAAGATCTACGGCTCCGGCGAGGCCGAGGTCCGGGCCCTGAACGCCATCAACGTGGAGTTCCAGACCAGCCGGCTCACCGCGATCATGGGCCCGTCGGGCTCGGGCAAGTCGACGCTGCTGCACTGCATGGCCGGCCTCGACCGCCTCACGTCGGGCCAGATCTTCCTCGGCGACGTCGAGATCAGCCGGGCCAACGAGAAGGAGCTCACGCTCATCCGTCGCGACAAGCTCGGGTTCATCTTCCAGGCCTACAACCTGATCCCGACGCTCAACGCGCTCGAGAACATGACCCTGCCGATGTCGCTCGCCGGCAACAAGCCCGATCCCGCGTGGCTCGACACCATCGTCGAGACCGTCCGCCTGAAGGACCGACTCACGCACCGGCCCGCCGAGCTGTCGGGTGGTCAACAGCAGCGCGTCGCCGTCGGCCGCGCCCTGCTCAGCAAGCCGTCGATCATCTTCGCCGACGAGCCCACCGGCAACCTCGACTCGCGTTCGGGCGCGGAGATCCTGACCTTCATGCGCAAGGCCGTCGACGAGCTCGGCCAGACCATCGTCATGGTCACCCACGACCCCATCGCCGCGGGCTACGCCGACCGGGTGGTGTTCCTCGCCGACGGCGCGATCGTCGACGAATTGTTCTCACCCAATGCCGATTCCGTGCTCGACAAGATGAAGAGCCTGGGCGCCTAGCCACATGTGGAAGGTCACGCTCAAGGGGATCTGGGCCAAGAAGGTTCGCTTCCTGCTCACCGGCGTCGCGGTGATGCTGGGGGTCGCGTTCGTGTCGGGCACGTTCGTGCTCACCGCGACCATCTCCAACACGTTCAACGGGCTCTTCGACGACATCTACCAGCACACCGACGCGGTCGTGCGGGCCAAAGAGGAGTTCAGCGGTCAGGGCTTCGGCAACGAGGGCCGGGGCACGGTCGGGGCCGACCTGCTCCCGACGGTGCGCGGCGCCGACGGCGTGGCCGCGGCCGACGGGACGGTGCAGGGACTGGCGGTCATCGTCGACAAGAAGGGCGACGCGCTCGGCAGCAACGGCCAGGGCGCGCCGACGCTCGGTTTCAGCTTCATCCACGACCGTGACCTGAGCACGATCCACGTCGTGGAGGGCCGGGGTCCCCGGGGACCCGACGAGATCGTCATCGACAAGGGGAGCGCCGACGACGCCGGCTACAAGGTGGGCTCCACGGTGCCGGTCATCACCAAGGCCGGGCGCAACGACTACACGCTCACCGGCATCGTGAAGTTCGGCAGCACGAACAGCCTGCTCGGCGCCACCATCACCGCGTTCGCGCCGGCCACCGCGACGCGCGTGCTGGGCACGCCCGGTCAGTTCCAGGCGATCGACGTGAAGGCCAGTCCGGGCGTCTCGCAGGACGAGGTCGTCGGCAACATCCGCACCGCGCTCGAAGTCCGAACCCGGCACCTCGAAGATCGAGGTGATCAGCGGGAAGGACATCACCGCCGAGAGCCAGAGCAACCTGAAGGACAACCTCTCGTTCTTCAACACGTTCCTGCTGATCTTCGCGGTGGTCGCGCTGCTCGTCGGTTCGTTCATCATCTTCAACACGTTCTCGATCGTCGTCGCGCAGCGCAGCCGCGAGCTCGCGCTGCTGCGCGCCATCGGTGCGGGCCAGCGCCAGGTCCTCGGCTCGGTGCTGTTCGAAGCGGTGATGGTCGGCCTCGTCGCCTCGACCATCGGGTTCGTCGCGGGCATCGGCCTCGCGGTGGGCTTGAAGGCACTCCTCGGCGCGTTGGGCCTCGACATCCCCGCGAGCAGCATCGTCATCCCGGCGACCGCCTTCATCTGGTCGTACGTGCTCGGCATGATCGTCACCGTGGTCGCGGCGATCGCACCCGCGTTGCGGGCGGCTCGGATCCCACCGATCGCGGCCATGCGCGACTCGTCCATCGACAACTCGAGCACGTCGCCGCGCCGCGCGGTGTTCGGCATCGTGATCACGCTGATCGGGTTGGCGTTCCTGTTGCTGGGGCTCTTCGGCGACAGCGGACTGCTCTACGTCGGGCTCGGCATGGGGGTCGTGTTCCTCGGCGTCGCCGTCCTCGGACCGATGATCGCGGCGCCGATCAGCGGCGCGCTCGGCATCCCGATCCAGAAGTTCAAGGGCGTCACCGGCGTGATCGCGCGCGAGAACGCGATGCGCAACCCGAAGCGCACGTCGGCCACCGCCGCCGCGCTCATGATCGGCGTGGCGCTGGTCGGGCTCATCACCGTGTTCGCGGCGTCGGCCCGCACGTCGGTGAACGCGGCGATCGACCGGTCGATGAAGGCCGACTACGTCATCACGTCACCCGGGTTCGGGCAGGGCTCGATCCCGCTCGAGGCGCAGCGTTCGCTGGCGGCGCTGCCCCAGGTCACGTCGGCGTCGGGCATCCGCAGCGGCCAGGCCAAGATCGACGGCTCGGTCACCCAGGTCATCGCCGCCGATCCCGCCAAGATCGACTCGCTGTTCGACCTCGAGCCCAAGGCGGGCAAGATCAGCGAGCTCGAGCGCGAACGGCATCGCCGTGCTCGACAGCACCGCCAGCGACAACGGCTGGAAGCTGGGCCAGAAGGTCCCGATCACGTTCGCGCAGACCGGCACGCAGCAGTTCACGGTCGAGTCGATCTACACGCAGTCGGGCTTCACGAACTACGTGATCACCATCGACGCGTACGAGAAGAACTTCACCGACCAGCTCGACTTCCAGGTGTACGTGAGCACGAAGGGTGGCGTCACCCCCGCGAACACCGCCGCGGTCAAGAAGGTGATGCACCAGTACCCGGGGCCGAAGGTCGAGACGCGCGACGAGTACAAGGCCACGCAGGCCGCGCAGATCAACCAGTTCCTCAACCTGGTCTACGTGCTGCTGTTCTTCGCCATCGTCATCGCGCTGTTCGGCATCGCCAACACGCTGGGCCTGTCGATCATCGAACGCCGTCACGAGCTCGGCTTGTTGCGCGCGGTGGGCATGACCCGTCGCCAGCTGCGGTCGAGCGTGCGCTGGGAGTCGGTGATCATCGCCCTGCTCGGCACGCTGCTCGGTCTGGTGATCGGCGTGGTGTTCGCGTGGGCGATGGTGAAGGCGTTGTCCGACCAGGGCATCGACAAGTTCTCGGTCGCGCCCGCGCAGCTCCTGCTCATCGTGATCCTCGCCGCCCTGTTCGGCGTCCTCGCGGCCGTGTGGCCGGCCCGGCGGGCGGCCAAGCTCGACGTGCTGGCGTCGATCAGCAGCTGACGAGCGCGCAACACCCGTAGCCTTTACCGAACCTTGGTGTGGTGATGGGGCCCAGCTGACGCCGGGTGGCGTAGGTTCTGATCCAGCACGAGGCGCGATCCCCACCGCACAGGGTCACCGCGGTCCTCGGCGACACACACCCCGAGTCGGCGAACGCCCCTTCCGCCGGCCCAGGAGTCCGAGAAGGCCCGCCCGGATGCCCCTCCGGGCGGGTTTTCGGTTTCCCGTGGCGGCGCAAGCGGGCAGCCCGCCCGGATGCCACATCCTCCCTTCGGCGAGGTTTTCGGTTTCCGACCCCGAGCATCTCGAAGTTCGCGTGCGCATGTGACGGTCAACTTCGAGATGCTCGTGCAGGGGACGGTGCGTAGTCTGCGGCGCATGGCTGCCTACGAGACCATCGACCTCGAGGTGCGCGACGGTGTCGCCCACCTCACGCTGAACCGCCCCGACGCCGCCAACGGGATCAACCTGGAGCTGGCGCAGGACCTCATGGACGCGACGTTGGCGATCGCGGCCGACCCCGCGGCGCGGGTCGTGTTGCTCACCGGTGCCGGCAAGATGTTCTGCGGGGGGGGCGACGTCAAGGGCTTCGCCGGCCGCGACGACCTCCCCACGTACCTGCGCGAGACCTTGGGTCCGCTCCACGTCGCGATCACCAACCTGGTGCGGGGCGACGCGCCGGTCGTGGCCGCGGTGCAGGGGAGTGCGGCCGGGGCCGGCATGGGCTTCGTCGGCGCCTCCGATCTCGTCGTGGCCGCGGAGTCGGCGAAGTTCGTGATGGCCTACACCGGCGTGGGGCTCACTCCCGACGGCTCGTCGAGCTGGTTCCTGCCCCGACTGGTCGGGCTGCGCCGCGCGCTGGACCTCACGTTCACCAACCGGGTGCTGAGCGCGGCCGAGGCGCTCGACTGGGGGCTGATCACGCAGGTCGTGCCGGACGACGAGCTCCAGGACACCGCCGCCAAGCTCGCGACCAAGGTGGCCGCGGGTCCGCCGCTCGCGCTGGCCGCGGCGAAGCGGCTCCTGCACACGTCGCTCGAGGACACGCTCGAGACGCACCTGGCCCGCGAGGCCGAGGCGATCTCGGCCGCGTCGGGCACGTCCGAGGGGATCGAGGGCGTGGCTGCGTTCAACGAGAAGCGCAAGCCCGTCTTCAACCCCTGAGGAGCAGGCTACCTCTGGAGCCCGTCCTCTGAAGAGAGCTGCGTCCTTCTCGCGCACCGTCGCGTCGAGCGCGGCGCGGTGGTCGTCGAGCTTGCGTGCGCAGCGCGTCGTCGTGCGCGCCGAGGATGCGCACCGCGAGCAGGCCCGCGTTGCGCGCCTTGCCCACGCCGACGGTCGCCACGGGGATGCCGTCGGGCATCTGCACGATCGACAGCAGCGAGTCGAGGCCGTCGAGGTGCTGCAGCGGCACGGGCACGCCGATCACCGGCAGCGGCGTCATCGACGCGGTCATGCCCGGCAGGTGCGCGGCGCCGCCGGCGCCGGCGATGATCACGCGCAGCCCGCGGTCGGCGGCGGTGCGCGCGTACTCGTACATCACGTCGGGCGTGCGGTGGGCCGAGACCACGCGCACCTCGTGCGCGACGCCGAACTCGGTGAGCACGTCGACCGCGCCCTGCATCACGGGCAGGTCGGAGTCGCTCCCCATGATCACGCCGACGAGCGGCGAGTCGGCAGCCGCGGATCGGCGTCGGTCATCTCCCGGTCTCCGCCGCTGGCGCTCTCCTCCGCGAGGTCGGAGTCGTACATCAGCGTGACGAGCCCCTGGAAGTCGACCTTGGGCTCCCAGCCGAGCACGTCGCGCGCCTTGGTCGCGTCGCCCATGAGCAGGTCGACCTCGGCGGGCCGCTCGAAGCGCGGGTCCTGCATGCACGTAACGTCGACCAGTCGTCGTAGCCCGCGTGACGTGAACGCGATCGTCGAGGAACTCGCGGATCGTGTGCGTCTCGCCGGTCGCGATCACGTAGTCGTCGGGCTCGTCCTGCTGCAGCATCAGCCACATCGCCTCGACGTAGTCGCCGGCGTAGCCCCAGTCGCGCGCGGAGTCGAGGTTGCCGAGCGTGATGGAGTCCTGCAGCCCGAGCTTGATGCGCGCGAGCGAGTTCGTGATCTTGCGGGTGACGAACTCGAGCCCGCGCTTCTCCGACTCGTGGTTGAAGAGGATCCCCGACGACGCGTGCATCCCGTACGACTCGCGGTAGTTGACGGTCATGTGGTGGCCGAACACCTTCGCCACGCCGTACGGCGAGCGGGGGTGGAACGGCGTGAGCTCGTTCTGCGGCGTCTCGCGCACCTTGCCGAACATCTCCGACGACGACGCCTGGTAGAAGCGGATCGGGTTGTGGTCGGTGCCGCCGACGATGCGCACCGCCTCGAGCATGCGCAGCACGCCGAGGCCGGTGATCTCCGAGGTGAGCTCGGGCTGCTTCCACGACAGCGGGCACGAAGCTGATCGCGCCGAGGTTGTAGACCTCGTCGGGCTGCACCTGCTCGACCGACCGCGATCAGCGACGACAGGTCGCGCAGGTCGCCGTCGACCAGCTCGAGCGACGGCGTCTCGTCGCAGCGACCATCTCGGCCCTTCGGGTTGTTCTGGCCCCGGATGAGGCCGAACACCTGGTAGCCCTTGCCGCGAGGAACTGGCGCGAGGAAGCGGCCGTCCTGGCCGGTGATCCCGGTGACGAGCGCGCGCTTCATGCGCGCCCCCGTCGACGTGCCTGACATGCCCGCGACCTGCCGGGCCCGGCGTCGATGCGGTCCCAGCCGGGCTCGAGCTGGAGGAGGAACTCGGCGCAGCGGGCCTCCTCGTCGGCCTCGCCGATCGCGCCGGCGGCGCGGCCGCAGGCCGTCGAGCGCGCGCAGGAAGCCGCGGTTGGTCTCGTGGCCCCAGCGCACGTAGCCGGAGCCCCGCCAGCCCGACTGCCGGAGCCGGTCGAGCCCACGGTGGTACCCGACCCGGAAGCACGCGTAGGCCTCGACGTCGTCGCGGGCGAGCTGCGCCGAGCCGCGCCCAGCCGTCGAGGAAGCGGGGCCAGCGTCGCGACGACCGCGCGACGCACGCGCGTCGCGGCCGCTCGCGGCGTCGGAGCGCGGCGAGCGCGTCGGCGAGCGCGGCGAGCGGCGTCGGGCAGGCTCGGGATCGAGCACGGTCTCGGGGAGCCGCGCGGCGAGAATACGAGATCCGGCCTCGGGTCGACGGAGTGAGGAGCGCTGCGAGGGCCGGTCGGCTCCCCGGTACGATCGGCACATGACCGAGACCGTCGGCGCCGACGACGACGCTCCGCCGTCGCCGTGCCGACGACGGCGCACGTGGCCGAGCGACCCGAGGCGACGCAGCAGCCGAGCCGCCGAAGCCGACCGCCGGCCACGAAGCTCGTGCTCGCCCGCCACGCCGTCACCGCGCAGACCGGCCCGATGCTCTCCGGGCGCACGCCCGGCATCGATCTCTCCGACAAGGGCCGCGAGCAGGCCGACGGCGCTCGGCGAGCGCCTCGCCGACGCTCCCGATCGCGGTCGTCTACGCGAGCCCGATCGAGCGCACCATGCAGACGGCCGCGGCGGTCGCCGCAGCACCACGGGCTCGAGGTCCAGGCGCTGCCCGGGCGTGCATCGAGGCCGACTACGGCGAGTGGACCGGCGGCAAGATCGCCGACCTGGCCAAGACCGACCTCTGGCGCACGGTGCAGCGCGCGCCGTCGCGCGCCCGGTTCCCGAGCGGCGAGTCGCTCGCCGAGATGCAGACCCGCATGGTCGTCGCGCTCGAGGAGGTCGTCGCGCGCCACCCCGGCGAGCTGGTCGTGGTGGTGTCGCACGCCGACCCGATCAAGGCCGCGATCGCGCACTTCACCGGCATGCACCTCGACCTGTTCCAGCGCATCGTCGTGTCGCCCGCGTCGGTCACGGTGTTCGAGCTGTCGCGCCACGGCGCGGCGATGGTGAAGTGCAACGACACCGGCTCGCTCGACGAGCTGATGCCCGCCGCAGCCGAAGGAGCCGACGAAGCAGGCGCAGCGAGCGCGGAGCGCAGAGCGACGCCGACGGAATCGAGGAGCCGGAGCGCGTGATGAGCCGAGATCATCGAGCTCGACGACGTCGACGGCTCGGCACCGGCGCGGTCGGGGAGCCCGGTGCAGCGCGCCTTCTACATCCAGGCCCGCACCGAGCGCGCCCAGCTCACCGTGCTGGTCGAGAAGGAGCAGGTCGCGCTGCTCGCCACGCGAGGCGGTCGCGTTCCTCGACCGCATCGCCGACGACTTACCCCGAGATGCCCGTTCGATCGGTGCCCGACGCCGCAGAGCGCAGCTCCGCGAGCCGACCGTGCCGCTGTTCCGCGCCCGGCTCATCGGCCTCGGCTTCGACGCCGAGCGCGAGCTCGTGCTCATCGAGCTGCGCGAGCGCGCGGCCGACGAGGACGACGACGACGACGACGACGAGCGCGACGCCGACGCCGAGCGACGCCGAGGACGAGGTCGGCTACGTGGCGCGCATCTACGCGACGCGTGCGCAGGTGCGCGCCATGGCGGCGCGCGGCGCCGAGGCCGTGGCCGGCGGCCGTCCGCCGTGCCCGCTGTGCGACCAGCCGATGGACCCGGCCGGGCACCGGTGTCCTCGCTGGAACTGACGCCCGACGCGAGCTCGCCGCCGCGCTCGAGCCGCCGAGCTCGAGGTCGTCGGCCGCATGCGCTACTCGTCGAACGCGACGTTCCTCGTCGAGGCGCAGCGTCGACGGCGTCGAGATGCCGGCGATCTACAAGCCCCGGCGCGGCGAACGGCCGCTGTGGGACTTCCCCGAGGGCACGCTGTGCCACCGCGAGGTCGCGGCGTACGAGCTGTCGCGACGCGCTCGGCTGGGACATCGTGCCGGTCACGATCCTGCGCGACGGCCCGCTCGGCGAGGGCGCGGTGCAGCGGTTCGTCGAGCACGATCCCGACGAGCACTACTTCACCCTGCTCGACGGCCACGAGGACCGCTTCCGCGAGTTCGCGGTGTTCGACGTGCTCGCCAACAACACCGACCGCAAGGGTGGCCACTGCCTGCACGACGAGGTCAACGACGTGATCGTCGGCATCGACCACGGGCTCACGCTTCCACCCCGCGTGGAAGCTCCGCACCGTGATCTGGGACTTCGCGGGGGAGCGGCTCCCGGCCGAGGCCGCCGACGACGTGTGCCGCGTGGTCGCCGAGCTGCACGACGGGTCCGCTGCACGACCGGCTCGCGCCGCTGCTCACCGACGTCGAGCTCGAGGCCGTCGACTACCGCGCCCGAGGTGCTGCTCGAGCAGGGCCTGCCCTACCCGGCGACTGCACCGCACGCCCTGGCCCCTGGTGTGACGAGGGGGTAGCGCTCTGGGTCGCTACTTGCGCTCGTAGACGTCGATG
The DNA here is from genome assembly GCA_963697125.1 of uncultured Actinomycetes bacterium. Classification (GTDB taxonomy): domain Bacteria; phylum Actinomycetota; class Acidimicrobiia; order IMCC26256; family DASPTH01; genus DASUAS01. The sequence continues at coordinate 427,357 of CAVOMW010000007.1, read as the reverse complement.
CCGTCGATGGTGCGCACGTAGCGGTACTGCGTGTCGACGATCGTGCTCGAGCGCGCGGGAACTCCGAGATCGGGTAGTACTCGCGCGCCGCGGACCTTCGCCGGTGAGGTGTCGAGGAAGTACCGCGGCGGGTGCGCGGTGAAGTCCTCGTAGAAGTAGGCCCACGTCTGCGGGTCGATGTCGGCGCCGGTGTCGCCGTCGTCTGGCGGGCGGCCGGGGTGGTTGCCGGTGAGGAACGTGTTCGTCGTGAGGAAGCGGGTCGCCGGGCGCCGGCCCGACGCCCAGTAGATCTCGGGGACGCTGCCCCACACGAGATCGGGTCGTCGGGGTTGCGCGTTGGCGGCGAGGTAGCGCTGCACCGACTCGTACTTCGGCTCCCGCCGAACGGGTACATGAAGTAGCCGGCGGCCGAGAACACGACGCCGCACCGACCATCGCGAACGCGACCGTGGCGCTGGCGCCCAGCACGCGGCTGCCGCGCGCAGCGCGCCGGCGGCCAGCAGCGCGACCGGCGGGACGAGCTGCAGGTAGTAGTGGCCGAAGAAGCGGAGCCCGACCGCCGACCGACACCGCCGCCGAGAGCACCCAGAGCCACAGGTCGGTGTCGCGTCTGCCCGTCGAGCGCGACGAGCTCGCGGTCGCTGCCACGCGCTGCGGGATCTTCCAGAGCAGCGGGAGGTTGCACAGGACCCATGCCGCGTCATGACGAGCGAACATGGTCAGCACGACCGTCGCCGACGCGGCTTCACGCCGACGTACGAGCCGTTGCCCGAGCACGGCCCAGTACAGGAGCTGCGCGGGCCCGACGGCGAGCGCGACCAGCGCGGTCGGGACGGTGAACCCGAGCGCGACCTCGCCGACGCCGCGCTTGCCGCGCTCGCGCGCGAGCAGGAAGACGACCGGCAGCAGCGTCGCCGCGCCGGTCTGCTTCGCCAGCGTCGCGGCCGCGACCATCGCGACGCCCGCGAGGACGCCGCGCCCGCGGCGCGCGAACAGGACCGCCGCCGTCATCGACGGCAGCATGAACACCTCGAAGTTCGCGGCCTGGCCGTCCTGCGGCGCGAACGCGACCATCGCGCACACGAACAGGACCCCGGCGATCCATCCCGCGCGGTGCCGTAGCGGCGCCGGGCCTCGATCGCGAGCAGCAGCGCGGTGAGTGCCACCGCGAGCATCGCGACCACGCGCACCGACCACAGCGCGGTGGTGTCGAAGAACGCGAACGTGGCCGCGTAGATGTAGGGCACGAGCGGCGGCTTGCGGTCGATCGCGTCCTCGTACAGCTGGCCGCCGTCGTTCGATGCACGTGCGCCTGGGTGGCGAGGAACGTCTCGTCGGAGTTGAACACCGGCACGAAGAACGCGGGCAGGCGCAGCACGAAGGTGAGCGCGAGCAGCACCAGGAAGAGACGGACCAGGGCGCGCCGGTCCGTGCGCGCCGACACGCTGGGCGTTTCGGCGGGCAGGAGTTCGGGATCGGTCGCCCCGGGCGCGAGGGAGGAGAGGTCCATCGGCATGGAGAACCTCCATTGTGCCCGGTCCGGTTCCCCGCGGCGGGCCCGGGCGAGCTGCCGACCGCCAGCGGTTGCCACGACACGGGCGCGGAGCTGGAAATCCATCGACGCCGTCTCGCCGTGCGGCGCGCACCTCGACGACGCCAACCGGCGCCGCGGCCGAGGGTGAGCTCCGTGAGCGGAGCGCCACGACGAGCTCGACCTCGGCCGCTGAGCGACGCCTCCCGGCAGCGCTACACCAAGCAGTGGCAGGAGATGCAGAGCGGCTTCGTCGACCGCCCCCAGGTGGCGGTGGCCGACGCCGACCGACTCATCACCGACCTCATGCGTGAGCGTGGGTATCCCGTCGACGACTTCGACACCCGCAGTGAGCTCGTGTCGGTGGATCACCCCGACGTCGTCGAGAACTACCGCACCGCGCACGGCATCGCGGTGCGCACGGTGGAAGGTCGCACGTCGACCGAGGACCTGCGCCAAGCGGTGATCTCGTACCGCGCGCCGTTCGAGGAGATGCTGGTCGACGAGCCGTCCAACAACTGACCGGCACCGCGACGCGTCACACCGGTTCGAGTTGGTTCTCGTGGTAGCGGTCGCGGCACAGCGACCGCTGCAGCTTCCCGGACGAGGTCTTGGGCAGCGAGCCCGGCCTGACGAGCACCACCTCGACCGGTGGGACGCCCACCGCGTCGCGCACCTTCGTGACGACCGAGTCGTGCACCTCGTGCAGGTCGTCGGTCTTCGTCTCGGCCACGACCACGATCGATTCGCGGCCGCGCTTGCGGTCGCTGCCGAACGCGATGACGTTGCCGGCGCGCACACCCTCGACCGACGCCGCGGCGCGCTCGACGTCCTCGGGGAACACGTTGCGGCCACCGACGATGATCACGTCCTTCTGGCGACCGCACACGACGAGCTCTCCGCCGACCAGGTAGGCGAGGTCCCCGGTGCGGAGCCAGTCGTCGTCGAACGTCGCGGCAGTGGCTTCGGCGTTGCGGTAGTAGCCGGGCGTGATCGACGGGCTTCGCAGCTCCAGCTCGCCCACCTCCCGCTCGGCGCGCGACCGCGCCGGTCGCGGGATCGACGATGCGCAGCTCGAAGCCGTCGAGCGGTCGGCCCAACTTGGCGAGACGGCGCACCGACTCGGCTGAGGCGTCGGCCGCGGGCGCCACCGCGTGCCGGTCGTGCTCGAGCGCGTGGCGGTCGACCGCGTCGACGGTCATGCCTTCGCCCGACCGCGGGGAACGTCACCGCAAGCGTGGCCTCGGCCATGCCGAACACCGGATACGCGGCGCGGGCGTCGAACCCGAAGGGCGCGGCCGCGGTGCAGAACGATTCGACCGCGCTCGGATCGACGGTCTCCGCGCCGTTGAGCGCGAGGCGCCAGCTCGACAGGTCGAGCGCTTCGGCACGCCGCAGCGCGCGGGCCGCGAGCGCATACGAGAAGTTGGGGCCCGCGGTGATGGTGCCCTGATACTCCGAGATCCACTCGAGCCAGCACGCAGGACGAGCGAGGAAGTCCTGCGGCGCGCCGAGCACGAGCTCGAAGCCGTGCAGCATCGGGGCCATCAGCAGGCCGATGAGACCCATGTCGTGGTACAGCGGCAGCCACGACACGGCGCGGTCGGCGTGCGTGAGCTGCGCGCCGGCGATGATGGCGTCGATGTTCGCCCCCACGCAGCGGTCGGGGAGCATCACGCCCTTGGGCGCGGCGGTGGACCCGCTCGTGAACTGCAGGATGACCAGCCGGTCGGGATCGTCGGGCGGCCGTTGCCACGCCGCGGCACCGACCTGCGCGCCTTCGACCGCGAGCTCGTCGAGCAGGACCACCTCGGCGTGCTCGAGGCGGCGGTTCGAGGAACGGTGCGAGGTCACCGTCGACCACCACGAGTGCGGCGTCGGCGCTGGCGATGCGTCGACGGGTCTGCTCGACGAACTCCTCGATCGACCCCAACCGCATCGGGAGGGGGAGCGAGACCAGCGTGCCGCCGGCCAGGTAGATCGCCTGGATGGCGGTGACGAGCCCACGCGACGTCGGGCCCAGCAGGCCCACGTGCGTGCCCGGCCGCACGCCGCGCGCCTGCAGGGCCGCGGCCATGCCCCGGGCATCTTCGTGGAGACGGGCCCACTCGACCCGGTCGGCGGGGCCGGCATCACCTGCGGCGGAGCCGACGAAGGTGATCGTCCCGGATCCCTGCGCGGCGGTCTGGAGGCGCGAGACGACAGAGGGCATCAGTCGTTCGACTCGTGCGCGCCGCTTCGGGTTACTCGCCGGTAGAGATGCAGCGGAGCGGAATCGACCCAGAGAAGATGCAGCGGAGCGGATCGACCGTCAGGTCGTGCCGCCCCAGGTGTCCCAGTAGGTGATGCCCTCGACCGGCGGTCGTGCCGCGGGCTTGAAGTCGTCGCCGGTGTAGTAGGCGACGGGGATCAGCGCGACCTGGGTCATGCCGTCGGGGATGCCGAGCAGCTCGGCCGTCTCCGCCTCGTTGGCGAGGTGCAGCGTGGTCCACACGGTGCCGAGTCCCCGCGACCGCGCCGCGAGCATGAAGCTCCACACCGCGGGGAGGATCGAGCCGTAGAAGCTCGCCGCCGCGAACGGTTCGGGGTTCTCGAGCCGGCCCTCGACACACGGGATCACGTGCACCGGCACCTGGTCGAGGATGTCGAGCAGGTACACGGCCGACTGGTACACCCGTCGGGTCTGCGGGTCCTCGGCGGCTTCGGCCTGTGACTCGAGGTAGGGACGGGCCATGCCGTCGTAGAGCTCCTTGAGCCGCGCCCGCTTCTCGGCGTCGGTCACCACCACCCAGTGCCAGTTCTGCGAGTTGCTCCCGGTGGGCGACTGCACCGCGAGGCGCAGGCACTCGAGCAGGACCTCGCGCTCCACCGGACGCTCGAGGTCGAGGCGCTTGCGCACCGCGCGCGTCGTCGAGAGGAGGTGGTCGGTGACGGTCGTGTCAATCGGGTAGTCGGGCATCGCGGCAGTCTCGCAGAGACGAAGCGGAGCCTGCTTGCGACCGCGCGGGTTGCGGCGATGGGCGGAGCGGAGTCGACCATCAGAGGCAGAGAGGAAGCGGAGCCTGCTTGCGACCGCGCGGTTGCGGCGATGGGCGGAGCGGAGTCGACCATCAGAGGCGCAGAATCAGGACGTGAGCGCCGCCGCCGGGTCTTGGAAGAACTTCGAGCGGGGGAGGACGACGTCGGCGCCGTCGACGACCGCCTGCTCGAGCACACCCGCGTCGACGTGCGGACCGAACGCCACGATGCGGGCGTCGGGGACGGCGGCGCGGACGGGGCCGACCAGCGCGGCGGCGCGCGCCAGGTCGATCACCACGACGTCGGCGCCCGCGCATCCATCGGCGTCGCGCGCGAACTCGACGCCGTCGACCGCGCCGCTGATGCGGGATCGGTCCATCAGGTCGGCCGTGATCGCCACGATCCTCATGCCGTCTGCTCGTTCATGCCGGCTCCTCGTCGATCGTCGGACCACGCAACAACACCCGGAGCACGATCGTGCCCAGCACCGCGGCGGTGACGGTCGCCGCGAGCACTCCGATCTTGGCGTCGTCGATCATCTCACCCCGGAACGCGAGGTCGGTGATGAACAACGACACCGTGAATCCCATCCCGCCGAGCACGGCCACGCCCGCGACGTGGCGGAGGTGCACGCCGCGCGGCAGCGCACCGATGCCGGCGCGCACCGCGAGTGTCGACGCGCCGAAGATGCCGACGAACTTGCCCACCACCAGGCCGACGACGATGCCGATCGCCACCCGGCTCGAGAGCGCGTGGTCGATCGCGTCACCGCTCAGCACCACGCCCGCGTTCGCGAGCGCGAAGATCGGCACGATCACGAAGCTCGACAGCGGATGCAACCCGTCCTCCAGCCGTTCGAGCACCGGGACGCCGCGCCGCGGCCGCGCCGGCGTGAGCAACCCGAGCGCGACTCCGGCGAGGGTCGGCTCGACCCCGGCTTCGTGCAGGCACCACCACAGCACGATCCCCGGCACCACGTACGCGATCGGATAGTCGACACCCAGACGTGACATCGCGACGACGAGAAGAACCGTCGCGAGCGCGCCGAGCAGCCACCACGGGTCGAGACCGCGCGAATAGAAGAGCGCGATCACGACGATGGCACCGATGTCGTCCACGATCGCGAGTGCAAGCAGGAACAGCTTCAGGCTCGACGGCACGCGCGGACCGAGCAGCGCGAGCACACCGACCGCGAACGCGATGTCGGTGGCCATCGGGATCGCCCAGCCGTCGAGGCCGTTGCCGCCCACATTGACGGCCACGAACAGCAGGGCGGGGACCACCATCCCACCGAGCGCGGCGACCGCAGGCAGCGCTGCCCGTTGGCGGTCGCGCAACTCGCCGGTGACGAGCTCCCGTTTGATCTCGAGTCCGACGACGAAGAAGAACACCGTCATCAACGTGTCGTTCACCCAGTGCACCAGCGACTCGGTGATGGCCAGGTCGCCGGGTCCGATGGTGAGCTCGTGGTGCCACCAGCTCGTGTAGCCCGCAGTGTCGGTGTTCACCCACACCGAGCGCGGCGGCGGCGGCCAACAGCAGCACGATCCCGCTCGCCGCCTCCAACGACACGAAGTCGCTCCCGATGGGCGGCGCGGCCTTGCCGAGCACCGGGATGCGGATGTGGCGGCGGCGGGCCATCGAAGGACCGCATCGTAAACCCCGGCCCTCCGTCGAGCGTCGAACGTTGCGGAGAGGTCGATTCGTCCCGTAGCGTTCTGCCACGCGCGGAGTTGAGTGGGGACAGAGGGCAACGATGCGACGTCGGAGTTTCGGGGCAGGGTTGGCGATGCTCGTCGTCGCGCTCTTCGTCGGGGGCACGGTCCCGGCATTCGCGGACGACGCGCCGCCGCCGTCGACACCGTCCACCACGGCGCCGGCCGACCGCTCCCGCCCACCGACGGTCGATCCGTCGACGCCCGCACCGGACACGACCGTGCCCGACACCACCGTGCCCGACACCACCGTGCCGACATCGACGACGCCGGACACGACCGCGCCCGACGTGTCCACCCCCGCGCCGGCCGCGGTCGACGCGCCCACCGCGCTGGTCAACCCCGCGGTGACGGTCACGCCGTCGACCGATCTGGTCAACCTCCAGGCCGTCACCATCTCCGGCACCGGCTTCACACCGAGCACCGGTGTGGGATGGGCCGAGTGCAAGAACAACGGTTCGGGTGACGGCAACGACTGCGATGTCAACCACACCGGCACCGCCAACACCGACTCGTCGGGTGCGTTCACCGCGCCGTTCGTGGTGCACCGCATCCTGCACACCGCAAATGGCGACGTCGACTGCGCGACCGCGCCGGGAACATGCAACATCGGCGTCGGGAAGCTCAGCGACCACGCGGAGCACGCGGGCGCGCCGCTCACCTTCGACCCGAACGCACCGTTGCCGCCTCCGCCCACGCTCATCGCGGGTCCGCTCACCAACCTGCACGAGGGCGACTCGGTCGCGCTCTTCGGCGGTGGCTTCGTGCCGAGCAGCCAGGTTGCGATCGCGCAGTGCTCGCAACCGACCATCCAGACCTGCCAGGTGCTGCAGTACCTCGCCGCCAATGCGTCCGGCGGCTTCGCCTCACTCGTCCAGGTGCACCGCGTCGTCGCCACGCCGCCGTTCGGCGCGATCGACTGTGCTGACGCGCCCGACACGTGTCAACTGCGCGCCGTCTCGATCGCCGACTACGACTTCGAGGCCCACGTCTTCCTCGACTTCGATCCCAACGGTCCGTTGCCCACGGCACAGACCACCGTCACACCCGACACCGACCTCCTCAACTTCCAGTCGGTGACGTTGTCGGGTACCGGGTTCAGCCCGAGCAGCGGCGTGCAGATCGTGCAGTGCACGAGCGACGCCATCGTCGCCATGCCGACTGCACGCAGAGCACCGGCTTCGCGGCCACGAGCGGCACCGGCACCTTCACCACCCCGATCATCGTGCGCCGCGTGTTGCACCTCGAGAGCGGCGACGTCGACTGCGCCAGCGCGCCCGCCCGGTGCTCGTTGGTGAGCACGTCGTTCGGACCCACCACGCTCGTGGCGAAGAGCGCGCTCGACTTCGACGACAGCGTGCCGCCTCCTCTGCCCCCGACCATCACGGTCACGCCCCACACCGACCTCGTGCAGGGCCAGTCGGTCACCGTCACTGGCGCGAACTTCGCGCCGTCGTCGTTCGTCGCGCTCACCGAGTGCCTCACCGACTCCAACTATCAGCCGTTCTGTTCCGGCGGTGGCTCGGGGGTGCAGACCGACTCGACCGGTGGATTCACGCAGCAGTTCGCGGTCAGGCGCGGCGTGCTCGACTTCGGGAGCAGCTATCCCCCCGAGGTCGAGGACTGCGCGGAGTCCCCGGGCTACTGCTCGATCATCGCGTTCTCCTTCGACGGCCAGGACCGCGGCGCGCAGGCGATCGACTTCGACCCGTCGGTGCCGATCCCCGTTCCCGACACGACCGTGTCACCGCAGTTCGACATCCCCGACCGTGGGCTCGTGCACGTGCACAGCTCAGGGTTCACCGCGGGTGAGCGCGTCCTCGTCTCGCAGTGCGTCGCGGGTGCGCCGTCCTACGGATACTCCTGCAGTGGGACCTTCGGTCCGCTCAACGTGCTCCAGGCCGACGGCAACGGCGTCGTCGACACGTCGATCCGCGTGCACCGCGTCATCACGCCGTCGGACGGCGGGGTCGTCATCGTCGCCGACGCCCCGACGAACTGCTCCGACGCGGTGGGGACGTGCGTCATGCGGGTGCAGTCGATCGACGACCCGCTCGTGCTCTCCGACGTTCCCCTCGGAGTCGATCCCACCACGGTGGCGGCGCCACCCACCCTCACGATGACGCCCGCCGGGCCCTTCGACGACGGCCAGCAGGTCGTCGTCCACGGCGCCGGGTTCACTCCGAACGCGGTGCTCGGGCTCGCGCAGTGCAGCAACGCCGCGAAACCCGGTAGCGAGTCGTGCGACTCCGGCGATGGAGGCATCTTCACCCCGTTCTCCGCCGACGCCGACGGCACGTTCACCCGGACGGTCACCATGCACACGAAGGTCGAGACCGTCCAGGGCACGATCGACTGCAGCGCCGCCGGGTCGTGCGTGTTGTTGGCCGCCAACCGAGCCGACTACGTGGTCGAGCGCGCGTCGACCCCGATCGAGTTCGACGGGGCCGCCGAGGTCGCGGGCGGCGAGGTCAGGGTGGAGGGCATCTCGCAGACGCGTGCGCTCGCGTTCACCGGCGCCGGTGGTGGTACGGCCCCGACCGCGCTGGCCGGGTTCGCCCTGCTGCTCGTCGGTGGCGCGCTCGTCCTGCTCTCCCGGCGAGGTCGTCGGCCGAGCTCGACCGCCTACGCGACCGTCTAGCCCGCCGAGCCCGTCTAACTGACGGCGGGCGTCGGCAGCAGGCGGGGCGCGTCGATCGCGAACTCGGGCCAGCGCTTCCGCGACTTGGCCGAGAGCTTGTGCATCAGCGCGATCGCGCCCGGGTCGTCGTCGCCGGGACGGGTCTCGATCCAACCGTCGCGCACGAGGCCGTCCATCAGCTCACGGCCGACGTCGGTGCGCACGATGGTGAGCGTCCAGTCGTTGAACGCGCCGATGCCGCCGGTGGAGATGTCGGCGTGCTCGGCCGCGAAGTCGGGGCACATCTTGCAGCCCTCGCGCGTCCAGGCGTGGCACTCCTTGAGCGGGATCTCGTGGTAGTCGCCGTTCTTCATCCAGATCTGGAAGACGCCCTTGATGTTCATCTTCTTCATCTCCGCCTTCTTCAGGCCGTACTTGGCCTCGAAGAGCTCCTCGAAGATGGCGTCGTCGAACGTCTTGGAACACAGCAGGCCGATGTTGAGCGCGAGCCGTCGTGCGACCTTGCCCGCCTTGCGCTGCTTCATGACCGGCGGCACCGACGACTGACAGCTCATGCCGACGAGGGCGATGCGCTCGGCGCCGCTCTCGATCGCGTCGGGGTAGGCCATGGTGTTGGCGGAGTACGTGTAGCGGCTGCCCGCTGACGCGATGACGTCTTCGCGCGTGCGCGCCACGCCCGGGATCGCCTTCCACGACGTGCCGTCACCCTCGAGGTAGCTCACCAGTGCGGCGTCGATCATGTCGTGCTCGAGCGCGTAGATGAGCAGCGCGGAGACGAGGCCGCCGTCCTGGCCGACCTCGGCGAGCACCGGGTCGGTGGCGCGGGCGAGGACGATGTCCTTGTAGATGCCCGACGCCTCCTCGTTGGTACGGGCCCGGCCGAACATGAACTCGTCGACCTCGGGCTCCCACGCGCGGAAGCGAGGGCACGCACGGGTGCACGACGTGCAGCTCTTCTCGCCGTGGCTGCAGTTGGCGGGTCCCCAGCCCTCTTCGAGCTGGAACGGCTTGTACACGCCTTCGGTGTCGCGGTAGCCGAGCACGTCGTGGGGACAGGCGATGACGCACCCGGCGCACCCGGTGCACAACCCTGACGTGACGACCTCGGAGTAGAGGTGCTTCCAGCTCAGCTTCTCGGGCGGCATGGTGCCGAGTCTGGCACAGGCGGCTCGACCGTCCCCATGCCGTACGATCCGCGGGTGACGCAGCCGCCGCCGCCACCGCCGCCGCCTCCTCCTGCTCCTGGAGTCCCGCTGCCGCCGCCCCCTCCGCCGGTCGTCGCCGCGGTCCCGGCTCGCTGGCGCGACCAGCGCGCGCTCGCGGTGGCGCTGGTCGCGCTGTTCGGCGTGATGATCTGCGCGGCGGTCGTGTTGAGCGCGGCGCTGGCGAACCGCATCTCGGTGGTCCAGGACTTCAAGGCCGGCGACTTCGGCGACATCCTCAACCGGGCCAACGACGCCGACGACTTCGTCAACGGGGCGTCGGCGTTCTACTCGCTCACCCAACTCGTGATCGTCGTGCTGTTCATCATCTGGCAGTTCCGGGCCGCGAAGAACAACGAGGCCCTCGACCGACCCGGCGCCCGCTTCGGTCCGGGCTGGTCGATCGGCGGCTGGTTCATCCCCCTCGCCAACCTGGCGATCCCGGTCCTGATCATGCAGGACCTGTGGCGCGGTGCCACGCCCTCGGTGCCTCGCGGCGACCCCCGGTGGCGCAGCGCCAAGGGCTCGTGGCTGGTGGGAGTGTGGTGGGCGGTGTGGGTGATCTCGCTGCTCCGGTTCGCCGCCAACAACTCGGGGCTGCACGGCAACGGTTCGCTCGACGACATCGAGAACAGCAACATCATCGCCCTGGTCGGCGTCATCGCCACCGCGATCGCGGCGGTGCTCGCCGCGTTCGTGGTGTGGACGCTCTCGCGCCGCCAACTCGACACCCTGCGCGCCCAGCGTCGCACCTACGAGGGCACGGTCGAGGGCACGGTCGAGGGCGCGCCGCTGCGCTCAGACGCGGAGGAGCCGCTCGACCGCCTGGACCGCTTCGTCGATCTTGGCGTCACCCGCCGCCGGATCCGCGGCGGCGGCGTCGCGCACGCAGTGCCGCACGTGTTCGTCGAGCAGACCGAGACCCACGCTCTGCAACGCCTTCGTGACCGAGACGATCTGCGTGAGCACGTCGATGCAGTACTCGTCGTCGTCGATCATCCGCTGCAGGCCGCGCACCTGGCCTTCGATGCGGCGCAGTCGTTTGCCGTAGTCGTCCTTCTCGAGGCTGTAGCCCCGCACGGCCATGGTGTCTCCTCTTGCTGGTGATACCCTAGGGGGGTATGCTACCACACATGACGGTCGGCACGAACAAGCTCACGCACGAGCTCGAACGCTGCGACCTGCCGGTGGCGGGCATGTCGTGCGCATCGTGTGCGGCCCGCATCGAGTCGAGCCTGGGTCAGCTGCCCGGTGTCGACACCGCCGCGGTCAACTTCGCCACCAACCGGGCGACCGTCACCTACGACCCCGCGGTCACCGGTCCCGCGTCGTTCTCGGCGGCCGTCGCCGACCTCGGCTACTCGGTGCCCGAGGTCGAACCCGACGATCCCGAGGCCGAGGAGCTTCGTGACCTGACGCCGCGCCTCGTGGTCGCGGTGGTGCTCGGCGTCCCGGTCGTCGCGATCTCGATGGTGCCGGGGCTGCAGTTCGCCGGCTGGGAGTGGGTCGCCTTCGCGCTCTCCACCCCGATCATCCTGTGGTCGGCGTGGCCCTTCCACCGCGCGACGCTCGTGAACCTGCGCCACGGTGCGACGACCATGGACACGCTGGTCTCGCTCGGCACCATCGCCGCGTACCTGTGGTCGGTGGTCGCGCTGGTGTTCCTCGGCGCCGCCGACACCTCCAAATCCGGGGGCATGTCCGGCGGCATGTCGCTCGGTGCCTTGTTCGGCGGCGCCGGCGACGCTCCGCAGGTCTACTTCGAGACCGCCAGCGCGATCGTGGCGTTGCTCCTCCTGGGGAAGTTCTTCGAGGCCCGTGCGCGCGGGCGCTCGAGCCAGGCCTTGCGCGCGCTCCTCGAGCTCGGCGCGAAGACGGCGCGCCTCGAGAACGGCGACGAGATCCCGGTGGCGGCGCTGCGCGTCGGCGACCGCTTCGTCGTGCGTCCGGGCGAGCGGATCGCCACCGACGGCACCGTCGTCGAGGGCGCGTCGGCCGTCGACGTGTCGATGCTCACCGGCGAGCCGGTGCCGATCGACGTCGCGACCGGCGACGCGGTGTTCGGCGCAACCGTCAACACCAGCGGCCGCCTCGTGGTCGAGGCCACCCGAGTCGGCAACGACACCGCGCTGGCGCAGATCGCGCGCCTCGTCGAGGAGGCGCAGGGCTCGAAGGCTCCGGTGCAGCGCCTGGCCGACCGCATCTCCGCGGTCTTCGTCCCCGTCGTGCTCGTGATCGCGGTCGTGACGTTCCTCACGTGGCTCGCGCTGGGCAACCCCGCCGCCGACGCCTTCACCGCCGCGGTCGCGGTGCTGATCATCGCCTGCCCGTGCGCGCTCGGTCTCGCCACGCCCACCGCGATCATGGTGGGCACCGCTCGGGGCGCCCAGCTCGGCATCGTGATCAAGGGTGGTGAGGTGCTGGAGGCGACGCAGGTGGTCGACGCCGCGGTGCTCGACAAGACCGGCACCATCACCGAGGGTCGCATGGCTCTGGCCGAGGTCGTGGTCGCGCCGGGGGTCGACGTCGACGAGTTCTTGCAGCGCGCCGGTTCGGTGGAGGATGCGTCGGAGCATCCGATCGCGCGTGCGGTCGCCGACGGTGCGCGTGCCCGAGGCGCGCGGCTCGCGACGCCGGCCGGATTCGTGAACCACGCCGGCCAGGGTGTCGAAGCGACGGTCGACGGCGTCGTGGTGCGCGTCGGTCGAGCCGCGTTCGTGGCCGACGGTCTGGCGGGTCGGGGCCGACGCGCTCGCGCTGGCGGCGGACGACACCCGCACCGTCGTCTACGCGGGTTGGGACGGCGAGGCGCGCGGCGCGTTCGTCGTCACCGACACGGTCAAGCCCACGTCGCGCGACGCGATCGCCGCGCTGCACGAGCTCGGCATCACGACGGTGATGGTCACCGGCGACCGTCAGGAGACCGCCGACGCCGTCGCGGCGGAGGTCGGCATCGACCGGGTCGTCGCCGGCGTGCTCCCGGGCGAGAAGGTCGACGTCGTGCGTGCGCTCCAGGAACAGGGCAAGCACGTCGCGGTCGTGGGCGACGGCGTGAACGACGCCCCGCGCTGGCGCAGTCCGACCTCGGCATCGCCATCGGCACCGGGACCGACGTCGCCATCGAGGCCAGCGACCTCACGCTCGTGTCGGGCGACCTGCGCGCCGCCGCCGACGCCATCGCGCTGTCGCGGCGAACGCTGTCGACCATCAAGGGCAACCTGTTCTGGGCATTCGCCTACAACGTGGCCGCCATCCCGCTCGCCGCCGTCGGGCTCTTGAGCCCGGTGATCGCCGCCGCGGCCATGGGGTTCTCGAGCGTGTTCGTCGTGACCAACTCGCTACGACTGCGGCGATTTCGCGGGTTCCGCCCGAGCCCGTCCCGGTAACCTGTCGGCGCTTGAAGATCAGCGAGATCCTGCAACGGGGACGCAGCTACTCCTTCGAGTTCGGGCCACCGCGCACCGAACAGATGGAGGAGACGCTCGCGCAGACGCTCGTCGACCTCGAACCCCTCGGCCCGTCGTACGTGTCGGTCACGTACGGCGCCGGCGGCACCACGCGCGAGCGCACCCACGACCTCGTCGTGCAGATCCTCAACGACACCTCGATGGTGCCGATGGCACACCTCACGTGCGCGTGCCACACGCGCGCCGAGTTGGAGGGGATCGTCGAGCGCTACCGCGAGGCGGGGATCGACAACATCCTCGCCCTCGGCGGTGATCCGCCGAAGGACCTCGACCTCCCCGAGGGGGAGCTCAAGTACGCGATCGAGCTCGTGCGCCTGGTCCGCGAGGCCGGCGACTTCTGCATCGGCGTCGCCGCGCACCCGGAGCCGCACCCGCGATCGCCGTCGGTGGCGGAGGACCGCCGCCGCACGGCCGAGAAGCTCTCCGAGGCCGACTTCGCCATCACCCAGTTCTTCTTCGACGCCGACCACTACTTCGACCTGGTGGAGAGCCTGCGGGCCCTCGGCGTCGACAAGCCCGTGATCCCCGGGATCATGCCGGTCACGAGCATCGCCAGCGTGAAGCGCATGTCCGAGCTCCAGGGATCCGAGTTCCCGGCATGGCTCCTGGCCAAGCTCGAAGCCGCCGGTGACGACCCGGCCGCGGTCCGGGCGGCGGGGATCGCCGAGGCCACCAACCTCTGCTCGAAGCTGCTGGAGGGCGGGGCGCCCGGCCTGCACTTCTACACGATGAACCGCTCCACCGCGACCCGTGAGATCTACGACAGCCTGGGGCTCAGGGAAGGTTGACTTGCACGACGGCTAAGGGGTCCCTAACCTTACGCTCGTGCTTCCCACCTTCGTCATCGGCCTGCGGGAGGGCCTCGAAGCTGCGCTGATCGTCGGGATCATCGCCGCGTTCCTCAGTCAGCAGGGCCGACGCGACCAACTGCGGTGGATGTGGCTCGGCGTGCTGGTCGCGTTGTTGCTGTGCGGCGGCGCGGCCTGGGCCCTGCACGTGGCCGAGGAGAACCTCCCGCAAAAGGAGCAGGAGCAGCTCGAGACGATCATCGCCCTCGTCGCGGTCGGGATGATCACCTGGATGGTCGTCTGGATGCGCCGGCACTCCGCCGACCTGAAGGGCGATCTGCAGGAACGCGCCTCGCTCGCACTCGTGTCGGGCTCGGCCCTCGGCCTCATCGTGATGGCGTTCCTCGCCGTGTTGCGCGAAGGGCTCGAAACCGCGGTGTTCATGCTGGCGGCGTTCCAGCAGTCCGATCGGCCCGGGCTCACCGGGACCGGCGCGTTGCTCGGCGTGGCGGTGGCGGTTGTGCTCGGCTACCTCCTCTACCGCGGCGGCGTGAAGATCAACCTCTCGAAGTTCTTCCGCGTCACCGGTGTCGTGCTCGTGCTCGTCGGCGCCGGACTGCTCTCGTTCGCGGTGCACACCGCGCACGAGGCCGGGTGGTGGAACATCATGCTCGACCGCGCGGTCGATCTCACCTGGCTCATCCGTCCGGGTTCGGTGCAATCGGCACTGATCACCGGCATGTTCGGCATCCAGCCCGAACCCACGTGGGGTGAGCTGCTCGCGTTCGCGATCTACGCCATCCCGATGACCATCTACGTCTGCCGGCCCCAGCCGCGTCCCAAGGCGCGTGCGGAGGCGACTGCCACGTCGGTCAGCCCGACCGTCAACACCGTCTGACCCGTCACTTCCCCGGGAGGATCCGTACCGATGTTCCGAACCACTGGTCGCGCGCTGCTCGGTGCAGCCCTGAGCGGCGCCGTCCTCGCCGTCGGCCTGGCCGGCACCGCGAGCGCCAAGACCGTCCGAAGTGAAGGTCGAGATCAACGACGACGGCTGCCCGGCGAAGCTCACCGTCAAAGCGGGGCCGAACAACTTCAAGGTCACCAACTCGGGCTCGGGCGACGTGAGCGAGTTCGAGATCCTCTCGGGCGACCGCATCCTCGGCGAGGTCGAGAACGTCGCGCCCGGGCTCAACAAGGAGTTCTCGCTCACGCTGAAGTCCGGGAACTACACGACCTCCTGCCCGGGCGGCTCGCGCGACAAGGGCAAGCTCGTCGTGAAGGGCACCGCGGACACGAAGCTCTGCGGCCGACGGCCAGGCCGCGGTCGACCAGTACCGCCAGTACCTCGAGGCGCAGACCGCAGAGCTCGTGACCGACGACCAAGGCGTTCACCGACGCGGTCGACGCCGGCGACATCGAGCGGCGAAGGCGTCTACCCGCCGGCCCGCGATCGCCGTACGAGCGCATCGAGCCGGTGGCCGAGACGTTCGGTGACCTCGACCCCAAGATCGACGCTCGCGAGGGTGACGTCCCGAAGAAGGACTGGGGTGGGTACCACTACATCGAGCAGAAGCTCTGGATCGACGGCACCACCGAGGGCCTGTCCGACTACACCAAGGACCTCAACGAGAACGTCGCAGACGCTCCAGAACCTCGTGAAGGACGTCGAGCTCCAGCCCGCCGGGCATCGCGAACGGCGCGGTCGAGCTGCTCAACGAGGTGTCGAAGTCGAAGATCACCGGTGAGGAGGAGCGCTACTCGCGCACCGACCTCGTCGACTTCGAGGCCAACGTGCAGGGCGCCGAGGCCGCGTACGACGCGGTGAAGCCGATCCTCCAGAAGAAGAGCCCGCAGCTCGTGACCGAGCTCGACGCCAAGTTCGCGGCCGTCGTACGCGGCGCTGCAGCCGTACAAGACCGGCACCACGACCTACGTGGCGTACACCGACCTCACGCAGGCCGACACCAAGGCGCTCTCGCAGGTGATCGACGCGCTGGCCGAGCCGCTCTCGAAGGTCTCGAAGCAGGTCGTCGGGTCGTGACGCAGTCGTGAGCCCGAACCTCGGTGAGTCGGCGGGCGTTCCTCGGCACGGCAGGGGCCGCAGGAACGCTCGCCGCCACCGTCGCCATCGGCGCCGCTCGTGGCCGACGGAGCGCTCCGCCGCGGCGGCCGCGTCCGCTCCGCGGCTCGACGTCGGCGGTGCCGTTCGAGGGTGCGCACCAGGCCGGGATCGTCACGCCGGTGCAGGACCGGCTGCTGTTCGCGTCGTTCGACGTGGTCACCGACGACCGCGACGACCTCGTGCAGATGCTCGAGGACTGGACCCGCGCGTCTCGCCGCATGGTCAAGGGCGAGATGATCGGGACCGACAACGACAACCAGGACGCGCCGCCCGACGACACCGGCGAGGCCGTCGGCCTCGGCCCGGAAGTCACTCACGCTCACGTTCGGCTTCGGCGCGTCGCTGTTCGACCGCGCCGGGCGACCCGTTCCGCATCGCGGCACGCAAACCGGCCGCGCTCGCGCCCGATGCCGCTGTTCGCGCGCGACGAGATCCGTCCGGACATCAGCGAAGGTGACCTCGCCATCCAGGCGTGCGCCAACGATCCCACGGTCGCGTTCCACGCCATTCGCGACCTGGCGCGGATCGGGCGAGGTGTCGTGGCCCTGCGCTGGTCGCAACAGGGCTTCGGGCGCACGTCGGTGACCGACAGCAAGCAGACCACGCCCCGCAACCTCATGGGGTTCAAGGACGGCACCAACAACATCGTCGTCGAGGACACCGGTGCGCTCGACGACCACGTGTGGGTGGGTCCGAAGGACGACCCCGCGTGGATGCGCAACGGCAGCTACCTCGTGACGCGTCGCATCCGGATGATGCTCGAGATCTGGGACCGCTCCACGCTCGTCCGACCAGGAGCTGACCATCGGGCGCAACAAGCAGGAAGGCGCGCCGCTCGGGAGCACGAAGGAGCACGACACCGTGATCCTCACGGCCAAGAAGGACGGCGAGCCGGTGATCCCGGTCGATGCGCACATCCGTCTCGCCGCGCCGTCCGAGAACAAGGGCATCCGGCTGCTGCGCCGCGGGCTTCTCGTTCACCGACGGCATCGACCCGGTGACGAACCAGCTCGACGCCGGCCTCTTCTTCATCGCCTACCAGCGCGATCCGCGCACCGGCTTCATCCCGGTGCAGCAGCACCTCGCCACCGACGCGCTCAACGAGTACATCCGCCACGACTCCACCGGCACCTTCGCGTGCCCGCCGGGCGTCGGGGCCACCGGCTTCGTCGGCGAGACCCTCTTCGACTGACGCCGGCTACGTCCGGCGCCGGGGCCCGTTCTTCGCCGCGTTCTTCGCCGCGATCTCGCGGAGGCGCGCCCGGACCAGTTTTCGCACCAGCGCCTTCGGGAGTGGTCGGTCGACGGGAAACTGCAACGTGCCCTTCGAGGCCGCGGTGCACCACGCGGGGATTCCGCTGATCTGAGACACGACGTTGCCGCTGTGCGGGAAGTAGGAGCAATGCTCCTTGAAACCGTCGAAGCCCGCGACCGCTGCTCCGTCCACCTTGAAGCACGGCATTCGGTAGCTGATGCACTCCACCGCGTCGGGCAGCAGTTCCCGCAAGGTCGCGTGCAACGCGGTGAGGGTGTCTCGCTGAGGTTGCGGCACCGTCGCCAGGTACGTGCCGATCGGACTCCGGGCTCCGCTCACGTCGACGTTTCTACTCCCGGCTCTGCCGAAACTCCCAGGGTTCCCGCAGTGTCGTCACTGATGGGTTCGGCACCCTGGCCCGATGAGCACGACGACGAGGGGCGTGAAGAACGCGTTCCGAAACACCATCCGCAGCATCTCGATCACCGCGATCCTCGCACTGACGATCGCGCTGGCGCTCGTGATGCTGTTGTCCCTGAAGGCTGTCGACGCCCGCATCGACGACGTGAAGTCGAGCGTGGGCAACACGCTGACGGTGTCGCCGGCCGGGGCCCGTGGCTTCCAAGGGGGAGGTGAACCGCTCACCGCCGCCGAGATCACGAAGATCCAGAACACCGCGCACGTGAAGTCGGTGGCCTCGACTCTGGAGGATCGCTGGATCACCGAGGGCCAGACCGCGCCGACCCGCCCCGACGGGTCCACCGACGCGTCGGGGAGCACGAGCCTGCAGTCGGCGATCGACCCCGGCACGCTCGGCAACCGCAGCAACGGCAACACCGAGGGCGGCGCCACCGTCGGCGGCGGCAACTTCCCCACGAACTTCTCGCTCCCGGTGACCGTCACCGGTACGACAGCGCCCGGCAGCACGCAGGTGTCGGACGTGAACTCGTTCAAGCTCACCGCCGGCGAGAACATCGACGGCACGTCGAGCGACTACGTGGCGCTGGTCGGCAAGGCGCTCGCGACGAAGAACAACCTGTCGGTCGGCTCCACGTTCACGGCGTACGACCAGACCATCACCGTGAAGGGCATCTACGACACCGGCAACACGTTCACGAACGCGGGCGTGATCATGCCGCTGCCCGCGCTGCAGAAGTTGTCGTCGCAGACCGGCGACGTCACGTCGGCCATCGTCACCGTCGACAGCGTCGACCACCTCGACGCCACCGTGAGTGCGCTCGAGAAGAAGCTCGGCAGCGCCGCCGACGTGGTGAGCGACGCGAGCGCCTCGGCCGACACGCTGTCGTCGCTCGACAACGTGAAGACCATCGCCACCTACAGCCTCGTCGGTGCGCTGGTCGCCGGCTCGGTGATCATCTTCCTGAGCATGCTGATGATCGTGCGGGAGCGGCGCCGGGAGATCGGTGTGCTCAAGGCCATCGGCTCGTCGAACGCCAAGATCTCGTGGCAGTTCGTGAGCGAAGCGCTCACGCTCACCGGGATGGCCGCGGTGATCGGCGTGGTCGCCGGTGTCATCCTGAGCAACCCGGTGCTCGACGCGCTGGTGTCGAGCAGTTCCAACTCGGCGAGCGGCCCGTCGTTCTCCGGCCCCGGTCGGCGGTCCGCCCGGCGGCGCCGGTGGTGGTCCGATCCGCGTGGGCGGCGGACTCACCCGGGGCTTCACCCAGTTCGGTGACGTGCTGTCGAACGTGCAGGCGCACGTGGGCTTCAGCATCCTGCTGTACGGCCTGCTCGCCGCCGTGCTGATCGCCGTCATCGGCACCGCATTCCCCTCGTGGCTGATCGCCAAGATCCGCCCCGCCGAAGTGATGAGGACGGAGTAGTCATGCTGCAGGTCACCGATCTCTCGAAGACGTTCGGTTCCGGCGACACCGAGGTGAAGGCCGTCGACGGCGTGAGCTTCACCGTGCCGACCGGTGTGTTCGCGGCCGTCGTCGGGCGCAGCGGCAGCGGCAAGAGCACGTTGCTCTCGCTGCTCGGCGCGCTCGACAAGCCGACCAGCGGGACCATCGAGGTCGACGGCGCGGTCATCAGCAAGGGGAGCGACCACGAGCTCATCCGCTACCGCCGCAACCAGATCGGCTTCGTGTTCCAGAGCTACAACCTGATCCCGAACCTCAACGCGTTGCAGAACGTGATGCTGCCGATGGAGTTCGCCGGCGTCTCGCGCGGTGAGCGACGCGAGCGCGCCGAGGCGCTCCTCGACCAGGTCGGGCTCAAGGGCGGCAAGCAGCAACGTCGGCCCGCGAAGTTGTCGGGTGGCGAGCAGCAGCGCGTCGCCATCGCCCGTGCGCTGGCCAACCGGCCCAAGCTGATCCTCGCCGACGAGCCGACCGGCAACCTCGACTCCAAGACCGGTCGCGTGATCGTGAGCCTGCTGCGCGGCCTCGCCCGTTCCGAGGACACGACCATCCTCGCGGTCACCCACGACCTGCGCATCGCGCAGAGCACCGACATGACCTTCGAGATGGAGGACGGTCAGCTCGTGGCCGGCGATGGTGTCGAAGAGCTGACCGGCGCGTCCGCTCCGGCGTGACGCGCGTGGCGATCCGGCTCCAGCCGTGATGCGGGACCGGAACGGGTGACGCGCCAGGTCACCCCGAGCGCGACGAGACCGATCACGAGACCGACCACCACGTCACTCAGGTGGTGCATGCCTCGGTACATGCGTGAGGTGGCGACGACGAGCGGCACGACGAACGCCGCACCGATCGCGACCGTGCGCGCGATCCGGTTGCGGGTGTGCCAGCACACGATGATCGCGATCGCCCCGTAGAACGCGACCGCCGCCGCGCTGTGGCCGGACGGGAACGCGCCCGTCGGCGGAATCGGGTCGAGGTGCGGGATCGGCGGGCGCGGTCGGTCCACGATGAAGCTCGAGATCGTGAAGATGCCGACCTCCAGGACGAGCGCGCCCGCGAGCAGCGCGGGTTCGGTCCACCGCCGCCAACGCCAGAGGAACAGACCGCACAGGATCGCGGTGGCGGGGATCTTCACGTTGGCGTCGGCGATGAAGCTGCCGACCCAGGTCACGTGGTCCCACGCGTCGGTGCGGTGTCGCTCGAACCACCACGCGACGCGGTCGTCGAACGAGCGGACACTGCCGAGCTCGTGCACCACGAGGAGACCGACCCCTGCCACGACGGCCGTCATCACCACGAAGGTGAGCACCCAGAGCACGAGCCCGCGCCGGTCGACCGGTGGAGTGCGCCACCACGGGCGCGCCGCACTCGGGGCGACCGCAGCCGCCGAGGGTGGCGCGGACGGTGAGATGCGCACGGCGTCGGTCATGACCGGGCTGTACCCGTTGCGCCCGACCGTCACGCACTGGGAGGATTGTCATCCGAGGCCCGAGAGGGCGCCGGAGAGGGGACACGGGCAGACGATCACGGAGGTCACGACATGGCCGGAGTCGTCAAGAAGGGGTTCGCGGCGGCGGACGAGGTGCGCACGCCCGACAAGACCCGACTCGAGATCGTCGATCTCGGCGGCGGGATCAAGGCGGCGAAGATGACCGCGCAGCCGGGGTGGAAGTGGTCGGAGTGCATCAAGCCCGTCGTCGGGGGTGAGAGCTGCCAGACCCACCACGTGGGCACGGTGATCGGTGGCAGCCATCCACGTCCTGCACGAGGACGGCACCGAGCAAGACATCTCGGCGGGCGACGCCTACGTCATCGAGCCGGGCCACGACGCGTGGGTGACGGGCAGCGATCCGTTCGTCGCGTTCGAGTTCGACAGCAGCGCGGCGGCGTCGTTCGCGAAGGGCAGCAGCTAGAGCCCGGAGCCACGTGATTCGTGCTCTCACCCCAATCGGGTGATTCGCATCGTTGCGCACCCGTCGTAGGTTCAGGTTGAGTCAGCTGACGCACCGCGCGGCAGGCTCGATGCATCACTGAGCCACGGCGTGATCCTGCGCCCGACAAGGAGCACGAGTGCCGCTCGCAGAGTTCGGAACCGGACAGGTCTTCCTGTCGATGCTGTATTTCTTCCTGTTCTTCATCTGGATCTGGCTGCTGATCGTCGTGTTCAGCGACATCTTCCGCAGCCACGACCTCGGCGGGTTCGCCAAGGCGCTGTGGGTGATCTTCGTGATCGTCGTGCCGTACTTCGGCGTGTTCGTCTACCTCATCGCGCGCGGTCACAAGATGAGCGAGCACGCGCAGGAAGCCGCGCAGGCGCAGGCCGACGCGCAGCGGGCGTACGTGCAGAACGCGGTCGGAGCGTCACCGAGCGTCGCGGACGAACTCGCGCGGCTGGGTGACCTCAAGAACCAGGGCGCCATCACCGACGCCGAGTTCGAGCAACTCAAAGCCAAGGCACTCGCTTGACCGGCGAGCAGTCACAACCGAACGGAGCATCATGAGCGACACACAACTCGATGAGCTGGGTCCCGTCGACTACATCGTCGTCGAATTCCCCGCCGGCGCGAGCAACTTCACGGGCGAGATGGTTGCCGAGCTCCTCTCGCTGGTCGACCGCGGGATCATCCGCGTGATCGACGTGCTGATCCTCACGAAGTCCGACGACGGTGTCGTCGAGGCGATGGAGCTCTCCGACGTGGAGGAGCTCGGCGAGCTCGAGGCGCTCGAGGCCGAGCTGGCGGAGCTGTTGGCCGAAGACGACGTCGAGCACCTCGCCGCGGCAATGGATCCCGGCAGCACTGCCGGCGTCCTCATCTGGGAGAACCTGTGGGCGGCGCCGTTCGCGTCCGCGGCGCGACGTTCCGGCGGACAGCTGATCGCCAACGGACGGATCCCCATCCAAGCGATCATCGCTTCCATCGAGGCCGACGAGGCCTCCGAAACCGTAGGAGCCTGAGATGCCGATCAGACCAGCACGTGTCGGAAGAGTCGGTGTGATCGGTCATCCGGTCGCGAAGACTGCGGTGGTCGCGAAGGCGGTCTCACCCGGTCCGTCACCGGTCGCGAAGACCGCCGTGGTCGCCGCCGCGGTCACACCCGGGCGCGGCATCGGTCGACGCAGGATCTGACGATGGCGGCGGGCGCCATGCCTCGCGTGCTCTTCGTGTACTTCACGTACACGCAGCAGACGAAGAAGATCGTCGACGCGATGGCCCAGGTGCTCGAGGACCGCGGCTGCGACACCGAACTCGCCAAGATCGAGTTCCTCGATCCGCGCTACGCGAAGCGGTTCGAGACGTTCCCCATGCCGCGCCCGTTCCGTGAGGTCCTCGGCATGATCCCGGCCGAGTACTTCCGCAAGCCGGGCAAGATC
Organism: uncultured Actinomycetes bacterium; assembly: GCA_963697125.1. Classification (GTDB taxonomy): domain Bacteria; phylum Actinomycetota; class Acidimicrobiia; order IMCC26256; family DASPTH01; genus DASUAS01. The sequence continues at coordinate 404,359 of CAVOMW010000007.1, read as the reverse complement.
AACATCCCCGACGTCGTGACCGCGGGTGAGTACGACCTGGTCGTCATCGGCTCGCCCACGTGGTGGCTGTCGACCAACGTGCCGATCAAGGCGTTCCTCGAATCGGACGCCGCGGGCAAGGTGCTGAGCGGGACGAGGTTCACCGGCGCGGTTCCGTGCCGTCGCTACTGGAAGCACAATCTCGAGAACGTGCGCCGGCAGGGAACCAAGCGCGGCGGCACCTGGATCGAGGGCATCCACTTCCGCTACCAGGGCGGCCAGGTGCGCTCACTGCTCTCGTTGATCAGCTACCTCGGCTCGGGGGAGTACCGCGAGAAGTACGCGGGTGTGAGCATTCCACCGACGAACCTGCAGGACACCCAGCTCGACGCAGCTCGCACCTTCGCGGGCCAACTCGCCGACACGCTCGCGACGACGAGCGCGTCGGGCGTTCGCATCGACGACTGAGAAGGCGAGGGCCTGGACGCACTGTCCGGGCCCTCGCCGCTCAGGTGGCGGAGGGACTGGGATTTGAACCCAGGGTGACTTGCGCCACAATGGTTTTCGAGAGCGAGATCCGTCGTCCATCGGGTGAAACCCGATGCGTTTGCGCAGGTCAGCGGGTACACGCGGTCTTCCGGGTGAGCCGGTTCGCACCAGATCCACCCATGTTCCATGCCAAAACCCATGCCAAGAACGCGGGCGGAGCCGGGCGGGATTTCTTCGTTGGAATGCAGCGGTGAGCACATCCGGCGAGCACACCACTCGACTCACCACCGACCACACCGTTTCGCACTGACTCCTGCGATCCCGCCTACACGACTTCGATCTCGACGTCGTCCGCGTATGTGGCGAGTGCCCCGAGATCGCCCCGGTCCGAGGTCATGACCGTCCCCCCGGGCTCGGCCAGCTGCGACCACGATGGCGTCGACTGCTGAGCCACGTCGCGCCCGCGCTCGGAGCTCGCCTGCTCGTCTGCCGTCGCTTCGGTCACGGTCGGGTCGACGTCACAGCTGCGCACGAGCCGGTTCACGTTGGCGTCGGTTCGGGAGCGACCGGCCGTCGACTCCGCGAGCACCACGGTGGGGACGACGGGTGGCCACAGGCCCTGGTCTCGCAGTGCGGTGATCAGCGCGGCGGCGCGCCGGGTGCGCTCGCTCAGGCGGCTGAGCCCACCGGAGTCGAGGACGAGCATCAGCTCGCTTCGCTCACCGCGGCGCGGTGGCGGATGCGGCGGGCGATCGCGTCGGCGCGAGCGTGCTCGCGGGCCGATGGTTCGCCGACCTCGGCGATGAGTTCGGAGAGGTAGCTGTCGGCGGCCTCGTTGAGCTCCTGGCGGCGAAGCTCAGCCTGGATGGCTTCCTGCAGCAGCTCGGAGGCGGGGAGGCCCCGCTCCTTGACCGCGGCGTAGAGCGAATCGGGGAGGTAGACCTGCATCCTCGGCATACGCCTGACTATACACACTCCTAGGCCCGGGGCCACCGAGTTCGTGCTCGCGTCGCCGCGTCACTCATCGGGGTTCAGGCGTCAGGACCCATCGGTATGTGCGGTGTTCGCGTTCGGTGCCGGCCCGGCTGGTGTGGTGTCCGGTGACGAGCCACTCCGCCCGGAGGGCGTGAGTTGCAGATGTGTCTCTCCAGATTGGTGAGGGTTCCGCGGCACGGGCTTCGCTCTTGCCCGACTCCGTTCGTACTACGTCTTGCGTTGCTACGCACTACGTAGTATATTCCGGCGATGAAGGGGCTGCGGCAGTCGAGCGATCCGTCAGTACTGATTCTCACGAGCTTGGCGGGTGGACCCAAGCACGGTCACACGCTCGCGAAGGACATCCAGGAGTTCGCCGGTGTGACGTTGGGCCCGGGCACGCTCTACGGCGCGATCACACGACTCGAGGAGCAAGGCCTCATCGCGCCGCTCACGACCGAGGATCGTCGGAGGCCGTACCGGATCACCAAGGCTGGATCCGAGTCCCTTGCTCAGGCGCTCCGCGACATGCGCCGCATCGCTGAGACGGGTGCATCGCGGCTCGGATCGAAGGTTGTGTTCTCGTGAGGGGGCGGAGCGATCCCTCGAGGCTGCTGCGTTGGTATCCACCAGCGTGGCGTGACCGCTACGGCGACGAGTTCGTCGCGTTGCTCGAGGACTGCTCGAGCGACCGGAGACTGACGCTCGCCGCCCGGGCGGCCATCGCCGGTTCTGGAATTCGCGAACGGGCCCGTGACTTCGGCCTCTTCGGGGAAGAGTCTTCTCCAGGTGAACGGGTCAGGGGCGGGTTTCTCCTCGTCCTGTGCGCTTGGTCGATGTACGTCGTGGCCGGAGCCGGCTTCGCGAAGTTGTCAGAGCATTTCGACTCGCAAGTGTCCGCCGGATCCCGCGCATTGCCCTGGGGCGCGTTCGACGTCGTGCAGAAGGTTGCCGTACTCGCGGCCATCCTCGTCGGGGTAGGAGCGGTCGTCGCCCTCCCTGCTCTCACGAAATTCTTGCGTACGGGCGGGTGGCCCACCATCAGCCGCTACGTCCGCCGAGCCACCGCGGTCACAGCCACCGCGCTCATGGCGTCCGTTGGTCTGATCACGTGGGCGCATTCACTGTCGTCCGCCCAGCGAAACGGTAGTGATTGGCCATACACGCTCGCGTTCCTTCTCTGGGCCATCCTTATCGTTGCGACGCTGGGACTCTGGACTATCACGGCCGTCGTCGTCGCCCGCCGGCTCGTGCTCACCCGCGCCGTCCTCGCGATCGAAACCCTCCTCGCCGGCGCCCTGACAGCCGCGATGGTTGCCATGACCACAGCCACTGCGATCTGGTGGACCGCGATCGCGACCCACGCACCCTGGTTCCTCCATGGCACCGCACCCGGCTCGGCCGGCTCAGCCTTCGAGCCACGCCTAGCCCTCACCATGGCCGTCATGGTCAGCGCAGTGATCGCAGCGACCTACGGGACGGTCCGCGCCGCTCGTTCCTGGAGCCAATTCGAACGCTGCCTCAGTTGACATCCGCGGGAACCGTCCACCAGTAACTCTCAACGGTGCAGTGCGCGATGCTCCTCTGTGTTGTCAAGGTGCGTCGGCGGTGCTGGCAGACCAGTGATGGGCCACTCGGGTGAGGGCGGGCTCTTGTCAGGCCATGCGTTGCCGAGGTGGCCATCGTCGGCACGCGTTCGCGTCCCTCAAGAACCGCGGTACGACGACTGCGTTCGTCGAGACAATCTCCCCCGTACGGCGGACAGCAGGTCGAGCTGGGCGCGGTACTCGTCGCCACCGACTACGAGGGCCTCGGCACCCCCGGTCCCGCGACCGGACCCGTCGGACTTGCCGAAGCCCACGCCGTGCTCGACAGCATCCGCGCCGCCGCACACCTTCCCGGTGTCGGAACCCTCGGCGAGGTCGTCGTCGCCGGCCACTCGCAAGGCGGTGCTGCCCGCGCCGCCACAATGGTTTTCGAGACCATCCGATTCGGCCGCTCTCGCATCCCTCCGAGCCCGGTCAGTGTAGATGGCGACCGCGAGCGCTTCCGAGGCCGAACGGGCCCGACACGGTCGCGAGCGCGACCGCGGTGCTGACGATCCAGACGTCGCCGATGCCCAACCCGAGGCGCTGCCACGCGCCGTGCCCGGGTGCGAACGTGCTGGCGACGAGGCAGGCTGCGGCCGCCAACGCGGTGAGCCAGGCGGCCCGTGACCAACCCGTCCGACCGCGCGCCGCGAACTCGGACGCGGCGAGCGCGGGGAGCAGGACGATCGACGCGTAGCCCAGCCCGGCGAACGCCGCGTGCACGGAATCGCCCGACCATCCGCCGAGCGGCGTCGCGGCAACGGCGATCGTGCACGCCCCGGTGGTGATCGCCGCGATCCACGCGCCGCCGGCAAGCGCGCGTCGCAGCGCGAGCCCGAACGCGACGAGGCCCACACCGAACACCACGAAGCCCACCGTCATCGCGACGCGAGTCGTCGCGCCCACTGCGGCGAGATCACTGATCGCGTCGTCGATCGCCGAGTATCCGCGCGTGACCGCACCGGCGATCGCCCAGCATCCGACGAAGGTCAGCGGCCCGATGATGCCGCCCAGCGCGAGGAGGCGAACCCGCGCACTCACCGACGACTCGCGAAGAACTCCTTGAGCAGGGTTGCCGACTCGTCGGCGCGCACGCCGTCGACGACGTCGATGCCGTGGTGCAGTCGCGGGTCGGCGCCCAGGTGGTACAGGCTCCCGAGCGCGCCCGCCTTGGGGTCGGCGGCACCGAACACGACCAGGGGGATGCGGGCCTGGAGCGCAGCGCCCGCGCACATCGGGCACGGCTCGAGCGTCACCACGAGCGCGCAGTCGTCGAGGCGCCAGCCGTCGCGTCCGCGCGCGGCTTCGACGATCGCGAGGAGCTCGGCGTGCGCGGTGGGGTCGCCCGTGAGCTCGCGTTCGTTGTGTCGTTGCGCGAGCACCTCACCGTCGTGGCGACGCACGATCAGCGCGCCGACCGGCACGTCGTCGTGCGCGAGCGCGGCGCGCGCCTCTTCGAGCGCGACGCCCATGACCGCGTCGTACTCGTGCTCACTCTTCGACGAAGTCACTCGCCTTCTCCGGCGACTGGAGCAGGTGCTTGAGCACCTTCCCACTCGCGTTGTGCGGGAGCTCGTCGCGGAACTCGACCGTGCTCGGCACCTTGAACCCGGCGAGGGTGGCGGCAACCCACTCCTGCACGTCGGTCTCGGTGAGCGCCCCCGGTGTGTGCGGCACGACGAACGCGGCCACCTCCTGACCGAGCTTCGGGTGCTCGACGCCGACGATGGCGACCTCCGCGATCTCCGGGTGCTCGAACAACCGGTTCTCGATCTCCACCGGTGAGATGTTCTCGCCGCCGCGGATGATGAGGTCGTTGCGGCGTCCTTCGAGGTGCACGTAGCCGTCGCGGATCACACCGACGTCGCCGGTGCGATACCAGCGGTCGTCGTCGAGGGCCCGCTTCGTGGCCTCCGGGTTGCGCCAGTAGCCGAGGAACACCGATCCGCCGCGGAGGCAGATCTCGCCCACCTCGCCTTCCGGGAGCACCTCGTCGGTCTCGGAGTCGCGCACCTGCACCTGCATCGTCGCCGACGGCAGGCCGATGCTCTCGGTGTGCGCGAGCTCGGCACCCGGGCGCAACGTGGTGCCGAGGCCGACGGTCTCGGTGCTGCCGTAACCCAGCGCGGTGCCGCCGCGCGGTGGGGATGCGCTCCTGCGCGGTGCGCAACAGCTCCGGCGGCCACACCGCGCTGCCGCCGCCCACGTTGCGCACCGACGACGTGTCGTACTGCTCGAGGTCGGGGTGGTCGAGGATCCGCCAGAGCTGCGTCGGGACCAGCGCCCAGGTGGTTGCCCCGTGCTTCTGGCTGAGCTCCAGGTGGGTCGTCTCCTCCCACCGGCCCGGCGGCGCGTAGACGATCGTCTGGCCCATCATCGTCGCGGCGACGAGCTGGCAGTTGAGGCCGGCGATGTGGAACATCGGCGCGGCCGAGATGATCACTCCCGGACCGGTCATCGGCGGCATGGGGACGCCCCGCTCGGCGTCGGTCATCGCCGCCGCCGCGCCGTTCAACATCGACGCGAGCAGGAAGTGGATGTTGTTCCGGTGCGTCAGCATCACGCCCTTGGGGCGTCCGGTCGTGCCGCTGGTGAAGAGGATGACGAACGGATCGTCCTCGTCGAGCGCGACGTCGGGGAAGGGCGCGTCGGGCGCGTACGACTCCAGCGCGGCGAAGTCGTCCTCGAACGAGAGCACCGGGAGGTCGGCGGGCAGCTCGACGCCTTCGAGGCGGTCGAGCCGGCGGCGATCGCCGAGCAGCACCTTGGGCTCGGTGAGCTCGACGGCGTACGCGATCTCCTCGCCCGTCCACCAGCCGTTGAGGCCCACGGTCACCGCGCCGAGTGCGACCGTCGCCCAGAACGTCAGCGCGTACTCGACCGTGTTGGGTGCGACGATGGCGACGCGGTCGCCCGGCCCCACGCCGTACTGGTCGCGCAGCGCCGCCGCGACCGCGGCGATCGGCTGGAGGATCGCCGCGAACGTGTACTCGCGCTCGGGGAAGATCACGTAGGGCTTGTCACCCATCCGCTCCGCGGCGCTGTGCAGCAGTTGGATGATCGAACGCGGCCGGTTGGCGAACGCGAGCATGCGCGCGCCGAGCACCTCTTCCTCGCGCAACTCGAACGGGCCGCCGGGGCTGATGAGCGTGTCGAGGGCTGTCTTGGAGATGGCCTCCGACGGCCAGACGAGCGTGGTCACGCAGGTCGACGCTGCGCCAGCGCGTACCCGTTGTCACGCATCACCAGCTTCGACTCCTCGGGGCTGAAGCCGAAGTTCTCGAGGTCCTTGATGTAGGTGCTCGGATCGGCGAGGCCTTCTGCGTGCGGGTAGTCGGATCCCATCAGCATGTGGTCGGCGCCGACGATGTCACGCAGTCCGGCGAGGTCGTCCTCGTAGTAGGGCGACACCGACACGTGACGACGGAACGTCTCGCGGGGTCCTCCGGGTACGCGTAGGGCGTCTGCGAGTACGACTTCTTCAACTTGTCGAAGAGGTGGAACACCCAGTCGGAACCGGTCTCGATCGACGCCATGCGCAGGTTCGGGAAGCGCTGGAACAGCCCGTGCGCGAGCAGGTTGGCGAACCAGTCCTGCACCGCGCTCCACGACACGATGGCGCGGAACGGGTTCTGCCGGAACGCCTCCATCTCGGTGCCCTCGCCCCAGTCGGAGAGGTAGCGCGAGTAGTAGGCGTTGCCGCCGTGCGCGGTGACGACCGCGCCGGCCTCGTTGAGCAGTCCCCACATCGGGTCGAACACCGGGTCGGCGGGGGAGACCGGGCCCGACGCGGTGATCACGGGGCCGGGCACGAGGACGAAGAACCGCGCGTCGCGCTCGAGGCTCCACTCGACGTTCTTCACCGCTTCGTCGGGGTCGACCATCGTGAGCATCGGCGCGCCGAAGATGCGGTCCTGGTAGGCGAAGCCCCAGTCCTCGTCGAGCCAGCGGTTGAACGCGCGGAACGCGGCGAGCAGCGCGGGCGGGTCGTCGAGCAGCGCCTGCTCCATGCCGACGCCGAGCGTGGGCAGGAAGATCGCTCCGCCCATGCCCTGCTCGTCCATCAGCTTCAGGCGGGCGTCGCGGTCGAGGTACTCGGGGTGCTCGCTCAGCGGATCGAGATCGCCGAACAGCTCGCGGATGCCTTCGCCCTTCGGGTTGCGACCGCGGAAGTACTCGTCGAGCGCGCCCGGCTTCGAGATCGGGTCCCACGTGGGATTGGGGATGAAGCGGTTGACCTTCCCGCCCACCAGCAGCCGCTGCCGGCCGTTGATCTCGGCCCACTGCATCGTGCGGCTCGCCATGCCCTTCTCGGTGTGGCGGGTGAAGGCGTCGATCGCCTCGTAGTAGTGGTTGTCGCAGTCGAAGTACTCGAAGTCGACCTGGCTCATGATGGCTTCCCCCTTGCGCTGCGTGCTCTGGCCCCAGCTTACGCAACCCCTGCGGAGCTCCACCCGGGCTGCGAAGCAGTTCCTGTCGGTGCATACTGCCGGGCATGCCGAACCACCCCGTACGTGACGACATCGACCTGCTCGACGGGCACTGGTACTCCACCGAACCGCACGACGACTGGACGTGGATGCGGGAGCACGCGCCCGTGTTCTACGACCCCAAGAGCGACGTGTGGGCGATCACCAAGTACGACGACGTGCTGGCGATCGAGAAGGACGCCAAGGGGTTCTCGAGCTACAAGGCGCCGCGGCCGCACGGCATGCCGTTGCCGATGATGATCAGCATGGACAACCCGCTCCACCAGCGCCGGCGATCCCTCGTGTACCACGGGTTCACGCCCAAGCGCGTCGCCGAGCACGAGGCGCGCATCCGCGCCATCTGCAACGAGATCGTCGATCGCGTGTGCGAGCGCGGCGAGTGCGACTTCGTGTGGGACGTCGCCGCGCCGCTCCCGCTGTTGCTCATCGCCGACATGCTCGGCTTCGAGCCCAGCGCGTACGACGACCTGCTGCGGTGGTCCGACGACCTGATCCGCGCGACGACCGCAGAGCCGAGCGTCGAGGTCCAGACCGCGTCGCTGGAGGCGAGTCTCGGATTCCGGGAGCTGCAGCTCGAGGTGATCAAGGACCGGCGCTCGAAGCCGCAGCAGTCCGACCTCATCTCGCTGCTGTGCCACTCCGAAGTGGAAGGTGAGCGACTCGACGACGAGTCGATCGTGCAGGAGACGCTGCTCATCCTCATCGGCGGCGACGAGACGACGCGCCACGTCATCACCGGCGGGCAGCTGGCGCTGTTCGACCACCCCGACCAGTGGAAGATCATGCGCGAGGACCCGTCGGCGATGCAGACGGGCACCGAGGAGATGCTGCGCTGGATCTCGCCGATCAAGAACATGGCGCGCACGGTCGTCGACGATGTCGAGATGCGCGGCGAGACGCTCCACGCCGGTGACCAGGTCATCCTGATGTACCCGTCGGCCAACCGCGACGCCGACGAGTTCCCCGACCCGTTCACCTTCGACGTGCGCCGCGACCCGAACCACCACATCGCGTTCGGCTTCGGCCCGCACTACTGCCTGGGGCAGGCGCTGGCCCGCCTCGAGCTCAACGTGATGTTCGACGTGCTGTTCCGCCGGCTGCCCGACCTCGAGCCGACGAACGAGGAGCCGCTGCCCTACCGGGCGAGCAACTTCATCGTCGGCCCCGAGGCCATGCCGGTGCGCTTCACGCCGACCGCTCCACTCGGCGCCCCCGTCTGACCCTGACGGGTGCGGCGGTCAGACCTGGCCGTTGCCCGCACCACCGCCAGACCCACCGCCGAAGCGGCCTCCGAAGCCGCCGGTGCACGTTCCGTTCACGGGCGCCGTGACGTTCACGCGGTCGGCGGTGATGCCGGCGCCCGCGGTCGTGCCCGTGGCCGTGACGCAGGAGCCCGCGACGACATCATCGGCGGTGCCGGCGACGGTCTGCGTGATCGCGGTCGACGAGGCGAGCGTCACCTTGACGTCGCTGGTCGTGGCCTTGGGCTGGCTCGTGCTCGTCTTGGCCGACTTCGCCTTCGCCGACTTCGCTTTGGCCTTCGCCTTGGTGGTCGCGCTCGTCGGGCGCGCGAACGTCGTCGACTTCACCACCAGGGTGTCGCCCGACACCGACTGCACCGGTCCGTTGGCGATCGCGAAGTTGGCGAAGTTGCCGCCGCCGGGGAACCGGCGGTTGGCGTTCCCGTTCGGCCGCTGACCGCCGCCGGCGCGGAACCCGCCCGGCCGTCCCTGGGCGCCGGCCCCGCCGGGGCCGCCCTGTCCGCCGGGCCGCCCTGTCCGCCGAGCCCGCCCGTCCCCGAGCCCGTCGCATCCGTTGCTCGTCGCCGGGCTCACGGCAACGGTCCGCGCCGTGATGCCCTTGGTCGCGCTGCCGGTGCCGATGACCCGGACGCACGTGCCGGTCGTGATGGCGCTCGCGGTCGCACTCTCGCGCTTGCTGATCTGCGTCGTCGGCGACAACGTCACCGTCGACTCGCTGTTCTGGGTCTGGTCGCTCACTTGCACCGACGTGCCGTGCACGCTCGTGACGGAGCCGTTGACGAATTGGCGGCCGTTGGCGTTCGCGGTCTGCGCACCCGCCGGCCCTCCGGCGAGCACGAGCGTCAGCGCACCACCGACTGCGGCCGCGCCGAGCGCGCGCTGGACCCATCTCGCCTGGTTCTGGAACATCGTCGTTCTCCTGTTCTGGTTCTCGTCCGTACTCCGCAACCGCGCGTCAGTCACCTCGACCACCACCACCGAACCCACCACCGAACCCGCCGCCGAGACGGCCACCGGCGCCACCCAGACCGCCGAACCGGCCGAACGGTGTGGTCGTCTGCGTGCCGTTGCTCGACGAGGTGGCGGACCCGGGCAGCGGCGCGCCGTGGTCCGCGAGCTCGACCACCTGACCGGCGCGCAGCCCGCGGGTGATCTGGGTCCACTCGCTCCCGAGCACGCCGACCTGCACCGGGGTCAGGGTCGTGGTCCCGCCCGACACCAGGTGCACGAAGTGTCGGGTGCCGACGGTCGTCACCGCCGAGGTCGGCACCGCGATCGCCGCGTGCGCCTGCTTCGTCACGATCGACACGGTGCCGGTCGCGCCGTTCTGCAACTTCGCCGTCGGATCGGTCAGGCCGACCGTGACGCGATAGAGCGTGGTGGTCGTCGTCGCGGAGGCGGGCGCGACCGAGATGGCGACGACCTTGGCGGTGAGCTGTTCGTGGGTCCCGTCGGGCACGACAGTGGCGTCCTGACCGATCGCGACATGCGGGATGTCGTCGACGTTGACCGTGGTCGTGACCTGGTAACCGCCGCTGCCCTGTACGACGATGTTCTCGGTCGACGATGCCGCGCTGACCTGGTCACCGACCTTCATGTTCACTGCGACCACGGTGCCGGTGACCGGGGTGGTGACCGTGGCCTGGTCGACGCCCTGCTGCGCGGCGGTCACCGCGGCGCTCGCCGCGTCCACGTCCTGCTGGGCTGCCACCAGGTCCGCCGCGCTGGGCGCCGATCCTCCGGTGCTCCCGGAGCGGCTCGCGGTGCTGCCACCCGCACCGCCGCTGCCACTGCCGGCGCTCCCGGTGGACGCGCCGGTCGAGCCGCCGCTGCCCGACCGCGACGAGGGGACACTGCTCGGTGCTGGAGTGGTGGTGGGCGGCGTGGTGGGAGGTGGCGTCGACGCCTTCTGGGCCAGGTACGTGTCGAGCGTGCTCGATGCCGTCGCGAGCGCCTTCTGCGCGTTCGACACCGCGGCCTGCGCGGTCGCGACCGTGGTGATGGCCTGCTGGCACGCCGAGATCTCGGTGGGTGTCGGTGACGGGTTCGACGCGAGCGGCGCGCACGCGGTGTTCTCGTCCGCGAGTGCTGTCGCGGCGTCGGCGAGCGCGCTGTCGACCTGTTGCTGCGCGGCGACCACGGCCTGTTCGTCCGCCGTGAGCTGCGGATCGACCGGCGCCGCGGTCAGCACGATGGCGGGCCCGGTGCCGGTGCGGGCCGCGGCGGTGGCCGCGGAGGTCGCGCCGCCGGAGCTGTTCGCACCCGAGCTCCCGCCGCCACCCGACGAGCCGAGGCTGATGCTCTGGCCCGACAGCGCCTTCGACAGCGTGAGTTGGGCCTGCGCCAGCGCCGCCTGCTTCGTGTGCAACGTCGTCATCAGTGCGGTCGTGTCGAGCGACGCGAGCGTGCCGCCGGCCTGGACCGCCTGCCCGAGCGCGACGTTGACGGACGCGACCTTGCCGCTCACCGGGAACGCGACCGTCGCCTGCGAGACCGGTTCGATCGTCGCGACGCCGTTCTGGCGGGCGTCGACCATGGTCGGCCCGGCGACCGCGGTCGTGTACGAGGAGCCCGACGACCCGAACGCGCCGGTGGCGAGCAGAAGCCCGACGAGGAGCGCGACGACGGCCACCCCTCCGGTGACGGCCACGAGGCGACGTCGCGGCCGGCTCACCGTGGGCGTCACCTCGTCGGGGAAGAGCGCCGCGAGCCGCCGATCCGCGCTCAGGTTCGATCCACGTTCCGCGTCCATCACTCGCTCCTCAACGCGTCGATCGGCGCGAGGCGTGCCGCGCCGCGACGCGGGGTAGACGCCGAACACCACCCCGATGCCGATCGCCACCGCGATCGCTCCGAGGGCCGCGGGAATCGAGATGGTCACCTGCGAGCTGCTGAACGCGGGGATGAGCACCGCGCCGAGGAGGCCCAACGCCACTCCCAGGATGCCGCCGGCGAGGCCGAGCACCGAGGCCTCGACGAGGAACTGCCGGCGGATCAGTCCCGGCCTCGCTCCGATGGCCTTGCGCACGCCGATCTCCCGGTAGCGCTCGGTGACCGAGACCAACATGATGTTCATGACCCCGATGCCGCCGACGAGCAGTGCGATGACCGCGATCCCGGCCAGCATCACGGTGAGGGTGTCGTTCACCGACGTCGACGCGGCCAGGATCGACTGCTGCGTCGCGATGTTGAAGTCGGCGCTGGCCGCGTTCGTGATCTTGTGGGTGTTCAGCAGGAGCGCATCGGTCTCCTGGTACGCGGACGAGAGGACTCCGGACGATCTGGCCTTCACGTAGATCGAGCTCACCGAGTTGCGGTTGACGCCACCGACGAGCTTCTGCGTGTAGGTCGAGAGCGGCACGATGGCCAGGTCGTTGTTCGACGTCTGGTCGGAGGAGCTGAGCGGCGTGAGCACACCGATCACCTCGAGGGTCACGCCGTTGTCCGCGACGGTCTGACCGATCGGGTTGGCCACCGCGCCGAAGAGCTGCGTCGCGGTGTCGGGACCGAGCACGATCACCGAGTTCGCCTGCTGCACGTCGGCGGCGTCGATGAACCGCCCCGACGACACGGAGCGGGAGCGCACGGTCGACCACGCCGGGGTCGTCCCGGTCAGTGTCGTGGTCCAGTTCGTCGTGTTGACCACCAGCGACGCCGAGGAGGTCGAGACCGGCGCCACCGTCTGGATGTCAGGAGCCACGTGCGTGCTCGCGAGCGCGCGGGCGTCCTGCTGCGTGAGCGTCGACGCGGAGCCGAAGCCGGCCCGGGTACCGCTGGTGGAGGTCGAGCTGCCGGGTGAGACGACGAGGATGTTGGTGCCGAGTTGGTTGATCTGGTCCTGGACCTGGGCCCGCGCTCCGTCGCCGATGCCGACCGTGAGCACGACCGCGGTGATGCCGATGAGGATCCCCAGCATGGTCAGCGCGGACCGCAGGCGGTGCGTGCGGACGGCCTCGGTCGCGGTCAGCAGCGTGTCGCGCCAGGTCACGTCGCGACCTCGAGCTCGGACGGTTCGGTGACCAGCAGGCCGTCGCGCAGCTCGACGATGCGGCCAGCCTGATCGGCGATGTCGCGCTCGTGGGTGATGAGGACGATCGTCCGCCCTTCGGCGTTGAGGTCCTGGAGCAGCGCAAGGACGTCGGCCGTGGAGGTCGAGTCGAGGTTGCCGGTGGGCTCGTCGGCGAGGATCACCGCGGGTTCGGACACGAGCGCGCGTGCGATCGCGACCCGCTGCTGCTGGCCTCCGGACATCTCGCCCGGGCGGTGGTCGGCGCGGTCGGCGAGCCCGACGCGCTCGAGTGCGGCCACCGCGCGTGCCCGTCGCTCGACGGGCGCCACACCGCCGTAGACCAGTGGCAGCTCGACGTTCCGCCACGCCGGCAGGTAGGCGAGCAGGTTGAACTGTTGGAACACGAACCCGAGGAACAGGTTGCGCACGTCGGCGAGCAGGTTCTCGTCGAACGACGACACGTCGTGCCCGCCGATGCGGTAGCGGCCGCTCGTCGGAACATCGAGGCAGCCCAGGATGTGCATGAGCGTCGACTTGCCCGAGCCCGACGGCCCGATGATCGCGACCAGCTCGCCCTCGTCGATGGTGAGCGACACGCCGCGCAGCGCGTGCACCTCGACGTCACCGAGCGCGTACACCTTGGCGACGTCATCGAGCTGCATCACGGGCTTCGTCGTCACCGGCCTGCACTCCCATTCGTGGCGGCGCCGCCGAAGCCGCCGGCCCGCGCCGCCGAAGCCGCCGGTGCCGCCACCCCCGAAGGTGCGGCCACCGGTCCCTCCACCTGCCCCGCCGAAGAACGACGGAAGCGTGATGACAACGTGCTCACCGGCCTTGAGTCCCGACGTGATCTCGGTCTCGCCACCCGCGGTGATGCCGGTGGTCACGACTCGGGTCGCGGTCGGGCCGCCGAGGGTGCCGTTGGTCGCGACGGTGACCACCGACCTTCCGTTCTGCGTCGAGATCGCGCGCGTGGGCACCGAGATCACGTCGTTCTTCGCTTGTGTCGTGATCGCGCCGGTCACGGTCGCGCCCGGGTAGAACGAATTGCTGTCGGCATCGAAGGTGACGACGACCGGGTAGGTGGCGACGCCCGAGCTGGCCGACGCGACGGCGCTCACCGAGCTCACGCTTCCGGTCGCCGACGGACCCGCGGTGGAGCCGGAGGCGGCACTCCCGGTTGCTCCGGTCGCGCCCTGACCGCCCGCGCCGCCGCCCGTCGCGTTGCGGATGCCCCCGCCACCGCCGAAGAATCCGCCTCGTCCACCGCCGGCGCTCGACGTGGTGACCGTCACGGTCGCGGGCTGGCCGACGGCGACGCGCGCGATGTCGCTGGTACCAACCGACAGCGAGACGGAGTACTGACCTTGGCTGATCACCTGGATCGCGGGTGACGACGAGGACGACGACGACGAGCTCGAACTGCTCCCGCCGCCACCTCCGCTGCCACCACCGCCGCCCAACCCGCCGGATCCGCTGCTCGTGCCCAGCGACGACGACGACTGCCCCGAACCGGTCGCGGTCCCGGTCTGGCTCGTCCCGCCGCTGCCACCCGACGTCAGCTGCTCACCCAGCGAGACGTTCACCTGAGCGACGGTGCCGTCGAACGTGGCGACCAGCGACGTCCCGGCGAGCGCCTGTTGCGCGTTCGTCTCGCTGTCGGTCGCCGAGGTGACGCTGGTCTGGTCGGCGCTGATCTGATCGGTCGACGCGCCGCTGGCCTCGTCGTCGGCCAGCTTGGCCTGGGCCGTCGTCAGGTTCGCCTGCGCGCTACTCAGCGAGGACGCGAGCGACGCCGAGTTGACGGTCGCCAGCGTCTGTCCGGCAGTCACCTTGTCGCCGGCCTTGACATTGACCGCAGTGACCGTGCCCGATGCGCCGAAGTCGAGGTCGTCGGTCTGTTCGGCGGCGATGGTGCCCTCGGCGGTCACGCTGCTCCCGATGGGCCCCCGGCTCACGGTGACGAGCTGTTGGGTGGTGGTGGCGGCGTTGCTGCTCCCGCTCGAGCGGGTCAGCAGCCACACCACGCCCCCGACGACCAGCGCGACGACGACGAGCGCCGCGACGACGACCCGCGGCCGGCGCAACTCGCGCCCCCTGCCCCGGCTCTCGGTGGTTGCTTCCGGCAGACGCGCATCCTCGGCGCGCTCCGTCCCCGTTGCCATTGCTCGGCCTCGAATTTCCGGGCCCTCCGGGACGTGAAGCTACGCCGACCCCGGGCGCATCGCGAGCCACGGTTCACAGCGCCCTCTCAGTACGAGCGCGAGCCCGCGCACGACGTGCGCGCGCACCGGAGGGGCATCGAAGGTGGACCGTGCACCCGCTGTCGACAAGGGCGCCAGGAGGTCGTGCTCGCCTTCGACTCGGGTCAGGCACCCCTGCGGCACACGAGAGGGCCCGCTGAGAGCTGCTTCCTTCCGGACCTGACTCGGTTCACAGGATCTCGTTGCGCAGGACCCGACCCTCAACGCCTCGTGCGAGTCGTACCTCTAGGCGGCCCATGCCTCGAGCGGGAATTCAGCCCCCCTGACGTGGGTTTGGGGTACAGGGCACCACGAGCTCCCCGCCTAGCACGGTCCACCCGGGAGGCTACTCGGCCGCGGGTACCATCGTGCCCCCTGGAGGGGTGCGAGAGCGGCCGAATCGGCACGCTTGGAAAGCGTGTGTGGGGCAACTCACCGTGGGTTCGAATCCCACTCCCTCCGCCGGTCGTTGCCATATTTACAACGTCTCGCGGGGCAAGCGCTGCCTCGCCTGTCCGATCGACGCTGAGCCTCGTCGCGCCGCGCGCGTTCGCTCGACCTGTGCCGACACCCGGACGGCTCGGTTGGCGTTCGGGGCGTGCGTTCTGCGCGCCGTCGAGAAGGGCCGTGTGGGCGCGCCGCCGTGCGGGCTAGCGTCGCTGCTCCGTCCTGGGCTCTGCACGCGAGCCGTGCGAGGGGAGGCGGGGAGGGCGCTGCCGTCGGCGAGACGTCGTTCGGTGAGCACCTGCGGCGGTTGGCAGCCGCGGATCCGGCACGAGCCGGCGCTCACGTTCCGAGGACCAGACGCCTGACGAGGGCGGAGCTCGAGCGATCGGACCGACCGGCTCGCGGGGCATTTCGCCGAGCTGGGCGTCACGGTCGGGTCGACGGTCACCATCGGCCTCTCCAACTCGTCGGGGTTCGTCGAGAGCATGCTCGCGACCTGGCTGCTCGGCGGCGGTGCCACAGCCGATCTCGCATCGACTCCCGTCCGCGCGAACGCGCCGCCATCATCGAGCTCGCCGATCCCGCTCTCGTCGTGGGTGTCAACGCGGCAGAGGCCGGCGGCCGACCGAGCCTGGAAGCGCTTCCCGACGATCTCCCTCCGAGCAGTCGCAGGCAGTCGATCCTGTCGGTGTCGCCGGTCTGGAAGATCCTGACCAGTGGTGGCAGCACCGGACGGCCGAAGTTGATCATGGCGGTCCAGCCGGCGCTGGTCGAGAACGTCATGGGCTTCGCCGAGCTCTGGCGCTTCCCGGCCAACGGCTGCGTGCTCGTGACCGGACCGATGTACCACAACGCCCCGTTCGTCGTGGCCATCCTGGGCCTGCTGCGAGGCAACCACATGGTCGTGATGCCGCGGTTCGACGCGAGTGAGACGTTGCAGCTGGTGGAACGGCATCGCGTGCAGGCGCTGTACCTGGTGCCCACGATGATGCTGCGCATCTGGCGGCTTCCCGGGACGAACGCCTCGGTCGAGATCTGTCGTCGCTCGAGACCGTCTTCCACATGGCCGCGCCGTGTCCCCCGTGGCTCAAGCAGGTGTGGATCGACTGGCTCGGCCCGGATGCCGGTCTTCGAGCTCTACGCCGGGACCGAGTCGCAGGCGATGACCGTCATCACCGGTCGGGAGTGGCTCGAGCACCGTGGCTCAGTCGGGCGTCCGGTCCTCGGCGAGATGGAGGTCCGGGACAGCGATGGTCGCCGGTGGCTGCCGCTGCGAGGTCGGCGAGATCTGGATGCGGCGGGGGAGCAGGACCTGCCCGCGCCGTACCGCTATGTCGGTGCCACCGCCAAGACCGCACCCGACGGGTGGGAGTCGCTCGGCGATCTCGGATACCTCGATGACGAAGGATTCGTCTATCTCACCGATCGCGATGCCGACATGATCCTCGTCGGCGGAGCCAACGTCTATCCGGCGGAGGTCGAGGCGGCCCTCGACGAGTACCCGGCCGTGCGCTCCAGCTGGTGATCGGGCTCCCGCATGACGACCTCGGGAACGTCCCCCACGCGCTCGTCCAGCTGACCGAGCCGACCTCCGACGACGTGCTGCTCGCGCATCTTCGCGAGCGACTCGCCCCCTACAAGCTTCCGCGCAGCTTCGAGCGCGTCGACGAGCCACTCCGCGACGACGCTGGCAAGGTTCGGCGATCCGCGTTGCGAACCGCTCGGCTCACCGGGCCGTAGGGCGGCTCTGGCCCAGGTCAAGACCGAAGCGAGAGCTCTCTCAGGAAGGCAACAGAACTCAGCTGAGGGGTTCGAAAGACGTCCCACAAGTTCCGCTCGGCCCGTTGCCACAATCACAACAACCGCGTCAGGGCCTGGCGACGACGTACATCGCTGTCCGGTCGGCTCGTCCGGTCGCTCATGCCGACGATTCGTCGACGCTCGCATCAGCCGGATCAGGGCGTCGTCGCGCACGCCGCGGAGTGCGGCCACGCTCCCGTCGAAGTTCAGCGCCTGCTCGGACAACAGATCAGTCGTCGTTTCATCGAGGGAGGGCGTGCCGAGCTGCGACCAGAGCGCCTGCACCGTGGGACCGAGGTGGGCGAAGAAGTCGGGGAGGCCGCCGGGGCCGCCGGCGAGGTGGAACGTCTGGAACGGGCCGGCCACCGCCCAGCGCATCCCGATCGAGGACGTGACCACGTCATCGAGCGCCTGCTCGCTCACGATCCCCTGCGAGACGAGGTACACGGCTTCGCGGAGAAGCGCCACCTGGAGCCGGTTGGCCACGAAGCCCGGGATCTCCCGTTGCCAGCACCTGCGGGCGCTTGCCCATGGCTGTGTAGAACGAGACTGCCAGGTCGACGACGGCAGCATCCGGTGCCCGGCGACGGGACCACCTCGACGAGGGGTACAAGGTGCGGCGGGTTGAACGGGTGGGCGACGATCAGGCGACCTGGCGTCTGCATCGCCTTGGCCATCTCCGAGGCGGGAAGGCTCGAAGAGGATGACGCGAGCAGAGCGTGCGCGGGAGCGGCACGCTCGACCGTCTGCCAGAGCTGCTGCTTCACGTCGAGTTGCTCGGGCGCGTTCTCCTGCACGACATCGGCGTCGTGCACGGCAGCGGCGGCGTCCGCCTCGAACCGGAGCGCCGGCGAACGCGGGTCCAGCGCTGCGACTGGGAAGCCAGAGCGCCTCGAGCTCGGCGGCGATCTCACGCAACCCCGTGCGGACGCGGTTCTCCGCGTCGGGGATCGGATCGGAGATCGTCACGCGGAGGCCCGTGCGCGAGGAACAGCGCGGCCCACGACAGGTGCCGATCACGCCGCCCCCGAGAACAGTCGCGGTTCGGAAGGGCTTTGTGTCCTTCATCTCGCGCACCCCTCGCTTCGGTCCGGACACGCGGCGCGGCAAAGTCAATCAGACCGATCCGAAGACGCGCTCTGAGGCCTGGTCGAGGCGGAGGAGTACCTCGCTCACGTCGTCGAGCAACTCGGGTAGCGGGTTCGAAAGACGTCCCACACGTTCCGCTCGGCCGTCGCCAGAATCACCACGTCATGCACCGCCGCCGCTACCTCAGGCGGTACCCGACGCCTCGCGGGTTTCGACGCGGTTCGCGGCCGGACCGAGCTTCTGTCGGAGGCTGCGTATGACGGCATCCACGACGTTGCTTCCCCCGACATAGGTGGTGCCCCAGACCCGATCGATGAGCTCGGCGCGGGTCACCGCACGACCGGGATGTTCGGAGAGCGTCTCGAGCACGCCGAACTCGAGGGGCGAGAGCTGAACCCGTTGCTCGCCGAGATCGACGGTGCGATCCTCGGGATCGAGGAACCCGCGTTCGGCGATTCCGAGCTCGGCGGCAGCGATGCGCGACAGCCAACCGTCGACGGACGTCGGGCCCGAAGTCCAGCGCGGCAAGGGCAAAGGAGCTGTCGCCGATGGAGACGGGTTCCAAGAACTGGAATCCCAGCACCGCGAGCGTGTCGGCGAACGGAGTGGGATCGGCGATCCCGTTGTAGATCCGACCGAGCTGGGGACGCATCTGGAAGTAGTGCCGCTTGACGTCGAGCCACGCGGCGGCTTGGGCGCCGCTCGGCCCCTCACCGGTTTCGCGGGCGAGGGTGCGACGGTGGACCAGGGTTCGCTGCCCGTTCGGCAACGGATGCAGTGCGGCGTGTCGGGCCCACGCGCCCATGACCGGGTCGTCGTGTTCGAGCGAATGCGGCACGTCGCACCACTCGGCGATGACCGAGCAACCCACGAGCGCTGCCGACCGGTCGCGGATCACTCGCACCGCTGTCGTGCGCGCGCTCCAACCAGAGATCGAGCGCGGCAGCCGCTTCCGGTGTGTCGTGTCGATGCCACAGCGAACGGAGCTCGCCAGCGTCTTCGATGCGGGCAGGCTCGACGCTGTAGGCGTGCACGGTGGTGGGGAACATCGCCTCACGAACGAAGGGGTTTTCGATGAGGAAGAGCAGATCGGCGGTCGAGCGGTGGAGTTCGTGGCGCGCGACACCTCTGGTCTCGGTCTGCAGGTAGTGCCAGGCCGCGGATCGGTAGCGGCGGAAGCGTTCGGGGTCCACGGCTCGGAGCCGTTCGACGATCGCGCTCTGCACCGCGTCGTGCAGACGCAGCCCCTCCGATGTGGCCTCCACGAAGGCCAGCCGGCCCAGCGTGTCGAGCGCGTCGTCCACCTCCCGCTCGCCCAACATCGCGGCGAGCACGCCCCGGGTGATCCGCCGGGGACGGCAGCGGCATCCAACGCGCGGCGAGCTTCCTCGTCGAGGCCGGCGCGGAACGCGCTCGGCCAGCGCATCGATGACCTGCGACATGGAGTCGGCTTCCGGCATCTCGCCGCCCGCGAGGCGCGCCTCCAATGCGAGCCGCAACGCCAACGGGTGCCCTCGGCTCACGCGCGCGATCTCGGTCGCCGCCGGGCCGTCCTCGAACCCCGCGCTGCGCACGATCTTCTGCACGCTGTCGTCGTCGAGTCGGCCCAAGGGGAGCACCTCGAGCCCTCCGAGCTGACCGCGCTCGACCGCCCACTCGAGCATGGGCGGCTCGCGCCCGCGACCACCACGCGCACATCAGGCCCGAGCGCCGGCAACAACTCGTGACGCAGCCATGGATCGGCAATCCGGAACAGCTCGTAGGTGTCGATCAGCACCACCGTGCGACGCCCGTTCACGAGCCCGGCAAGGTCGCCGGTCGACGTGATGGTCATCGTCGGGTCGACTGCCGCAGCGAGACCACCCAGGAACCCCTGCTCAGTCGGCTCGATCGACCGGCAGTCGACCGTCACGACGTCGACCCCGAGGCGTTCACATTCCTCGCCGAACCTCGCGAGCAGTGACGACTTCCCGATGCCGGCGAGGCCGTAGACGAAGCACACCCGAGGTCCGTGCTCCTCGAGGACCCGGAGGAGCACGGACAACTCGTCGTCGCGTCCGACGACGATCGTGGAACCCGCCGACCGGCAGTCCATCGTGGCCAGTATGGACTTACGCGGCCGCGGCAGCCAGGCCGTGCGTGATCGCAGTCGGCCCGGACAGCACCTCGAAACGGCGGACGGTGACGTCCACGAATGCGGGGTTCGCGGCCACCTGCGCCAACAGATCCGAGGCCAGGTACGTGTCCAACGCGGCGCCGTTCTCGAAGGTGTAGACGCCGCCGTACACACCGTTCGCGCAATCCGCCAACCAGACCTTGGACACGAGCCCCGGCACCGCCGCGAACGCCGGTGCGACCTCGTCGCACATCTTCCGGTACTCGGCCTCGGTCGTGCCGGAGCGAGAAGTTGATGATGAGGATCTCCATCAGTTGCCTCCTGGTCAGTGACGACACACCGCCGTCTTGACCACAGCATGAGCCGGGCCCGACCAGCTTCAGATGAGGACAACATGAAGATCGGCGCTCGCCCGTCGCGGAGTCGCGTCAGTTGCTCAGCCCGTCAGTTTCGGGGGCAACCCGACCGGGGTGGCGGGCACCGGTGCAGAGGCTCGACGACTTGAGGCTTGTTCTCAACCAGAGGGTTGACAACGACGGGTTGCCGGCGTACCTTGTTGTCAACCGACTGGTTGAACAAGGAGTCGTCCGTGGCCGACGACCAGCTCTCCCGCATCTTCAGCGCCCTCGCCGACCCGACCCGGCGCGACATGGTCGCCCGTCTCGCGGTGGGCGACGCGACGGTCGGGGAGCTGGCCGACCCCTACGACGTCTCCGTCCAAGCGGTGTCCAAGCACGTCAAGGTGCTGACCGATGCCGGCCTGGTGAGCCAGACCAGGGACGCGCAGCGGCGGCCGTGCCATCTCGAGGCGGAGGTCTTCGATCTCATGACGAAGTGGATCGAGCGCTACCGCGAGCAGGCCCAGGAACGCTACGACCGCCTCGACGACGTCCTCGCCGAGATGCGGGGCGAGGAACGCGCGACCGACCACCGACAGCCCAACCATCTCCAAGAAGGAGCAGCGTCATGACCACCACCGGCAACCGCTACCGGGTCTCGATCGAGGCCGACCCCGCCCTGCCGATCATCCGCATGACCCGCGACTTCGACGCCACCGCGGCGGAGCTCATGCGGGCCCACACCGATCCCGAGCTGTTCGCCCGTTGGGTCGGGCCCGACGGGATGGCGACCGAGATCCTCGACTGGGACGCGACCACGGGCGGCCGCTGGCGGTACGTCGCCCGTCGCGACGGTGTCGAGTTCGGCTTCCACGGTTGCTTCCACGACGTCGGTGAGGACCGCATCGTGCAGACCTTCACCTTCGACGGCCAGCCCGACGACGTCGCGCTCGAGACGCTGTGGTTCGAGGAGCTCGGCGACGGGCGGACGCGCCTCCACGCGCAGTCGCTCGTCGACAGCTTCGAAGGACGCGATCAGTGGCTGGCCAGCGGCATGGAGACCGGTGTCGACCAGGGGTACGCCAAGCTCGACGCGCTGATCGCGGGGCTCCGATGACCGGCCCGGCCGACGAGCACCGGCGCGTTGCCGGCGAGTTCACCGTCACCGTCGAGGGTGTCGCGTCCGACGTGTGGGACAACCCCGCGCCGGTCGACGGCTGGGTCGCGGCGCGACGTCGTCGGCCACCTCGTCGAGTGGTTCCCTGCGTTCCTCGACGGCGTGGACATCACACTGCCCGCGGGCCCGTCGGTCGCCGACGACCCCGTCGGCGCGTGGCGCAACCAGACCGACGCGGTGCAGGCGCTCCTCGACGACCCTGCGACCGCGCAGCGCGAGCACGACTTCCCGCACATGGGTCGCATGCCACTCGAGCAGGTCGTCGACATGATCTACACCGCCGACGTGTTCATGCACCGCTGGGATCTCGCGCGCGCCACCGGCCAGGACGAGACGCTCGACGCCGACAGGTGCGCGGTCATGTTCGAGGGCATGCTGCCCATGGACGAGATGCTGCGCGAGAGCGGTCAGTACGGACCACGCGTCGCGGTCCCCGACGACGCCGACGCCCAGACCAAGCTCCTCGCGTTCATCGGCCGCACGCCGTAGACGCGAATCAGCGGTTGACGACCACCGAGAGCTGCGCGGGACTCACGGGCTGGGTGTCGCGCAGCAACGCGGTGAGTCGTTCGGCGCTCACGTCGTCGGCGGCGCGCCAGGTGACGAGCTGTTGTTCGTCGTCGGCGAGCAGCATCACCTCGTAGGCGACGCGGAGGTCGCCGACTTCCGGGTGCTGCAGCTGCTTCTCGCCGCGTCGCTTCTCAGCGACGGGATGGGTTGACCAGCGCGATGCGAACGCGTCGATCGCGAGCAGCTCCTCGAGCAGCGCCGCGAACGGGGGTTCCTCGCGCCACCGTGGCTCCGCGGCGCGCAGGCGCGCGACCTGCTCGTCAGCCGCGGCGTCCCAGTCGGTGTAGACGTTGCGCGCGTCCGTGTGCGTGAACACGTAGCGCGCCAGGTTGACGCGCGCGTCGTCGAGCATGCCGAGCGGAGCGACCAGCCGTTCCCACGCCGCGTTCCACGCGACGACGTCGCCGATCCCGCCGACGACGAACGCGGGTGTCGAGTCGAGATCGTCGAGCAGATGGCGGACACCGGGCGAGATGTCGTCGGCGAGCGGCGTCGCTTCCGGGCACATCTCGCGCGACTGCCCGAGCGCGGCCAGCTTGGCCATGTGCGTGCGCTCGCCGTCGCTCAGTCGGAGCGCACTCGCCAGCGCGACCAACACCGATGCCGACGGGTTGCTGTCGCGGCCCTGTTCCAGCCGTGTGAGGTAGTCGATGCTCACGCCGGCGAGCGCGGCGACCTCTTCACGTCGCAGACCAGGGGTGCGGCGCCGGCCGTTGTCGACCAGACCGACGTCGCCCGGTCGCAGCGATTCGCGACGCGCGCGGAGGTAGGCACCCAGGTCCGACGGTTCGCTCACCACTCCAGTGTGCCGCATCGATCGGATCTGATCCTGGCCCCCGCACTCCCAGGATCAACGGGCCCAGGATCGACCCGGCCTCCCTACCGGGCGACGAGGAGCGCACGATCGGATCATGACCACGACCAGCCAGACCTCAACGTCAACCCTGCCCCTCGTCGCCGGCCACTGGCCGGTCGACCTCGCCCACTCGTCCGTGAGCTTCACCGTCCGACACCTCGGCGTGTCGAAGGTGCGCGGTCGCTTCAACACCTTCGACGTCGACGTCGTGATCGGTGCGACGCTCGACGACACGTCCATCAACGCGAACATCGACGTCGCGTCCATCGACACCGGCAACGCCGACCGCGACGCACACGTCCTCAGCGCCGACATCCTCGACGTGACGCGCCGTCCGACGCTCGAGTTCCGCTCGACGCGCGTCACCGACGTGGGTGGCCACTACGCCGTCGACGGCGACCTCACGATCGGCGAGATCACCCAGCCGATCACGCTGGCGGTCGAGCTCGGCGGCGTCGAGACCTTCCCCGGTGGTCCGCGTCACGCAGGCTTCGAGGCGACGACGCAGATCAAGCGCAAGGACTTCGACATCGACATCGCGCTGCCGCCCGGTGTCAGCTCCGTCGCGCTCGGCGACGTGATCAAGATCGAGATCGACCTGCAGCTCCTCGAGCCCGACACCACGGGTTGACCGTCAGCGACCCTCGGAGACCCACGCATTGGTGGCGTCACCCTGCTTCGGGCGATGATGCGCGCATGACCGTGCTCTACGAAGTGCGTGACCGCATCGCGTTCATCTCGTTCAACCGACCGGAGAAGCACAACGCGCTGCGCGACGAGGACATCGCCAGCCTCATCGACGCGCTGCACCGTCTCGACGGTGACGACGACGCCGACGTCGCGATCCTGTTCGGTCAGGGCAAGTCGTTCTCGAGCGGTGGCGACGTCAACGATCGCCTGCAGCGGTCGATGGACGAAGGATCCACCCGCGGCCGCACCAACGAGCAGTCCGCGTTCACGCAGAGCACGAGTTGGAAGCCGGTCATCGCGGCGGTGCACGGCTACTGCCTCGGTCACGCGTTGGGCACCGCGCTCTACTGCGACCACCTCGTTGCCGCCACCGACACCGTGTTCGAGTTCACCGAGATCAAGCTCGGCCTGCCGACCGCGCACTTCATCCCTCGTCTCGGCGCGCCCGCGTTCGCGATCGACGTGACGATGACCGGCCGCCGGTTCACCGCGGTGGAAGCGTCGGAGGCCGGCATCGTCACGCGCCTGGTCGAGGAGCGCGCCCACCTCCTGGCCGCCGAGGAGCTCGCGCGCCAGTTGCTCGAGCAGCCGCAGTGGGCCATCCGTCAGAACGTGCGCGTGCGACGCACGGTCCTGGCCGAGGAGTCGGCGCGCTACCAGGCGGTGCCGCCGGGCTGGAGCTGGGCCGAGGACGCCGAGGCCCAGGCCGCGGTGGCGAAGCTCAGCGCCCGGAGCGACTGACCCACTTCCCGAGAAATCGCTCAAGTCATCGGCGCGCAATGCCGGTCCTTCTTCCATGGGTAAGGAACGACGCCGTCGGCCCCGCCACCGGGCCGCGCACTGGCAGGGCCGCTACCGCTTCGCGGGTGCGGCGGCCTGGCGGGACTGCGAGCTGGTCGACGTGTCCGCGACCGGTGCGGGGTTCCAGGCCTTCATGCTCGCCACCGACGCGCTCCCGATGGCCGACGTGGAGCTGGAGCTGGTCGACCGGGCGGATCCCGAACCCGACCCCCTGCGATTCTCGGGTCACGTCCGCCACCTCGCGGACTCGAGCGCGGGCCACGTGCGCGTCGGCATCGAGTTCGACGAGCTGAGCGATCTCGAGGGTCGTCTGCTGGCGATGCTGTTCCGACGCGACGCCACGCGCGGAACGCGGCATCGCCCGGCTGCGGCAGTCGCACCGGCGGCCAGCCCTCGCGACGTCACCGCGTAGCAACACCGGAGGGTTGCCGGAAGTCCGGCCGTTGCCGGCCCGGCCACACTGGGTGCATGGCGGTGACGATCTACGGCGTCTGTGCCGTGACCTTCATGATGGTGATGTACGCGCTCGAGGGCCGCGGTCGGCAGTACGTGCTGCTGTTCGCGCTGGGTTGCGTGCTCTCGAGCCTCTACGGCTTCCTGTCGGGCGCGTGGCCCTTCGGCGTCGTCGAGCTGATCTGGTCGGTCGTCGCCGTGCGTCGCTACCGCGAGCTCGCGCCCGCGGGCTGAGCCTCGCGTTCGAGCTCGGCGAGCTCGTCCTCGAGCGAGCCGCCCTCCACGTGCACGCGCGGCAGGATGCGGTCGAGCCACTTCGGCAACCACCAGTTCCAGTCGCCGAGCAGCTCCATCGTCGCCGGCACGAGCACCATGCGCACCACCGTCGCGTCGATGAGCACCGCGACCGCGAGCCCGAGGCCCATGAGCTTCAGCGCGACCTCGGGACCGAGCACGAAGCTGCCGAACACGAAGAACATGATCAGGGCCGCGGCGGTGATCACCCGTGCAGTGAGCGCCAGGCCGTCGGCGACGGCGGTGGCGTTGTTGCCGGTGCGGTCGTACTCCTCGCGGATGCGCGAGAGCAGGAACACCTCGTAGTCCATCGACAGGCCGAAGACGATGGCGAAGATGAAGACGGGTGCCCAGGCTTCGATCGGTGCTTCACGGCCGACGCCGATGAGGCTCGCGCCCCAGCCCCACTGGAACACCGCGACGACCACGCCGTAGGCGGCGGCGATCGACAGCAGGTTCATGATGACGGCCTTCAACGGCACGAGCAGGCTGCGGAACACGAGCATCAGCAGCAGGAACGACAGGATCAGCACCGCGCCCATGAAGATCGGCAGACGCTCGGCGGTGTAGGCGGCGAAGTCGTCGGCGGCGGCGGTGAGTCCGCCGACCTTCACGTCGACCCGGTCACCCACGACCGACGGGATGACGTCGTCGCGCAGGTGGGTCGACGAGGTTCGCGGTGGCCTCGGCCTGCGGGTCGGTGGTGGGGAACACCTGCAGCACCGCGACCGTGCCCTCGGGGTTCGCCTGCGGCGGCGTCGCGAACGCGACGCCCTTCGTCTGGTTGAGCTTCGTCGGTGAGCTCGTTCAGCGCGTCGACGTCGGCCTGACCGTTCGGCGTCTCCGCGGCGAGCAGCAGCGGACCGTTGAAGCCGGCGCCGAAGCCCTCGGCGACCAGGTCGTAGGCCTGGCGCGTGGTGTCGCTCTCGGGCCGGTTGCCGGCGTCGGTGAAGCCGAGGCGCATCGACAGCAGCGGGATCGCGAGCACGAGGAGGAAGACGAGGCCGAGGATGGCGGCGGGCCACGGGTGGCGCTGGATGACGTGGCTCCACCGGTCCATCCCGACTCCCGGATCTCGCCTTCCGGCCGCTTCCGGTGGGGGAGGCCGAACTTGTCGATGTTGCGACCGACGAAGCCGAGCAGCGCCGGCAGCAGCGTGACCGACGCCAACATGGTGGTGAGCACGCCGATCGAGATGCCGATCGCGACGCCGCGCATCACCGACGTCTTCATCAGCAGCAGGCCGAGCACCGAGATCACCACGGTGGTGCCGGCGAAGAGCACCGCACGCCCGGCGGTGTCGAGCGCGTGCACGACCGCTGCGCTCGGGCATCGAGACCCGCGGAGAGATCCTCGCGGTATCGCGTGACGATGAACAGCGCGTAGTCGATGCCGACGCCGAGACCGACCATCGCGACCGCGGCGGTGGTGAAGTCGGGCATGTCGACGAGCGTGCGGACGCTCAGCACGATCGCGACGCCCGTCCCGATGCCGAACAGCGCGGTGCCGATCGGCAGTCCCATCGCGAGCACCGAACCGAACGCGAGCAGCAGGATGATCATCGCCGCGAGCAGACCGATCGCCTCGCTCGCGCCACCGATCTCGGCGTTGGCGAAGATGTCGCCGCCGAACTCGAGGCGGAGTCCGGGCACGTCGACGTCGGCCGCGAGCTGCTTGATCTCCTTGCCGTCGGCGGTGAACTCCTCACCCGAACGGTCGGCGAAGTTGACCTGCGCGTACGCGATCTTCCCGTTCGCGCGAGATCTGCCGCGCGCCGTCGGCCGCGTACGGGCTCTGCACCTCGACGTTGGGGATCTTCTGTTCGACCTCGGCGAACAGACCCTCCATGGCCTGCTGCACGGCGGCGGTCGTCGACGCCCTGCTCGGCGGCGAAGACGATCTGCGCCTGCACCTGCCGGTTGCGGAAGCTCGACTTCTCGAGCAGGTCGAATGCCTGCTGGCTCTCGGTGCCGGGCAGCTTGAACTCGGTCTTGAACGCCCCGTTGAGGCTGCTCGCGAGCGCGAACGTGGCGACCAGCAGGACGATCCAACCACCGAGGACCCAACGACGGCGGCGATACGAGAAACGCGCGAGGCGTTGCAGCATTGCGGACCTCACAGAGCCGGGGGACTCTCACGCTACGCGGCGGGTGCGCGGAACCCGCCGGGTTTGGCCCCAAGTGTTCATGCAGGGTCGGTGTCCTACAGTCGCTTCGTGGCGTACCAGTCGCTCTACCGCAAGTACCGCCCGCAGCGGTTCTCCGAGCTCGTCGGACAGGAGCACGTGCGCACCGCGCTGCAGAACTCGGTGCGCGACGGTCGGGTCGGTCATGCCTACCTCTTCTCCGGGCCCCGAGGCACGGGGAAGACCACCACCGCCCGGTTGCTCGCGAAGGCCCTGAACTGCACCAATCGGGGCGACGACGGCGATCCGTGCGGCACGTGCGAGAGCTGCGTGGCCATCGCCGAGGGCAGCTCCCTCGACGTCATCGAGGTCGACGCCGCGTCGCGCAGCAAGGTCGACGAGATGCGTGACCTGCTCGAGCGTGTCGCCTACCTCAGCGCCGGCGGCGCGAAGAAGGTGTACATCCTCGACGAGGTGCACATGCTCAGCGGGAGCGCGGAAGCCGCGCTGCTGAAGACGCTCGAGGAAGCGCCCGAGCACGTCGTGTTCGTGCTCGCCACCACCGATCCGCTGAAGGTCGCGCCCACCATCCGCTCGCGCACCCAGCACTTCGAGTTCACGCTGTACACGGTCGACGAGATCGCCGCGCACCTCGCCGACGTGTGTGCGAAGGAGGGGATCGACGCCGATGCCGACGCGCTGGCCGTCATCGCCCGCGCCGGCGCAGGGTCGATGCGCGACTCGCTGTCCTTCCTCGACCAGGCCATCGCCCACGGTGCGATCGACGTCGAGAGCATCGGCGCGCTGTTCGGCGGGAGCTCGTTCGACGGCCGGCTCGCGGTCCTGCGGGCGGTGGCCGACGAAGACGTTGCCGGCGCGCTGGTCGCGTTGGGCGAGCAGCTCGACGCCGGGCACGAACCGCGCCGGCTCACCGAAGATCTCCTGGCGACGGTGCGCGACGCGTTCCTGCTGACGTCCGCGCGCGGGCGCGTGCGGGTCGATGTACCGGAGGACTCGCTCGCCGCGCTCGGCGAGCTCGCCGACCAGGTGGGTGCGCCGATGTTGGTGCGCATGCTCGAGACGCTCGGTCAGGCGGTGGTCGACATGCGCGGCACCGACGCCGCCGACCCGCGCCTGGTGGTGGAGATCGCGTTGGTGCGCCTGGCCCGCCGTGAAGCGGGCACGCCGTTGCAGGCGTTGGCCGAACGCATCGACCGGCTCGAACGTGGGGGAGTGGTCGCCGCGCCGGCAACTCCGGCGGGAACCGCGGCGCCGTCGGGCGCGCCGGCTCGCGCCGAGCGCGCGTCGGGTCGCGGCCGTTCGTTCGCCGAGCTCCGCCGCGACCGCGAGACGGCGACGCCACCCGCGCCCGCCGAGCTCACGCCGGCCGAGCCCGCGCCCGCACCGGCGGACTCCGCACCCGCAGCCGCACCCGTGGGTGAGGTCGACATCGACGACGTCATCGTCGCGTGGGCGGAGATCCAGACCGGGTTGCCCCCGGCCACGCGCGCGGCGGTGAGCGCAGCCCAGCCGCTCTCGGTCGAAGGCGGTGTCATCACCTTCGGGGTGCCGCGCGCGCAGTACGACGTCGCAGTGCCGCGCTTCAAGAAGGAAGCCGACAACATCCGCGCCGCGCTGTCACGGCTCCTCGGACGCCAGATGCAATTCAAGCCGGTGCCGCACGACGGCTTCGACGCCGACCCCGCGGCAACGAGCGCGCCGCCCGACGACGAACCGCCGCCCGACGACGAGATCGATCTTGCCGACCTGGTCGACGAGAGCAGCGGGGCCCCGGCGGTAGATTCGGTGACGCTCATCACGCAGAGCCTCGGCGCCACCGTCGTCGAGGAAGTCCCCCGCGACTGAACCCCGCAAGAGAGATGAGGAACACGATGGCGAAGGGCCAGGGTGGCCGACCTCCGATGCCCGGTGGTGGCGGGGGCCAGATGAACCAGATGATGAAGCAGATGCAGAAGATGCAGGCCGACATGGCCGCGGCGCAGGACGCGCTGGCCGAGGCGACGGTCGAGGGCTCGGCCGGCGGCGGCATGGTGAAGGTGGTCGTCACCGGCACCGGCGACGTGCAGTCGGTGCAGATCGCGCCCGAGGTCGTCGACCCCGACGACGTCGAGATGCTCGAAGACCTCGTGCTCGCCGCGGTGACCGACGGTCTCCGGCGGTCGCACGAGATGCAGCAGGAGAGCCTGGGCGGAGTCACCGGCGGCCTCGATCTCGGGTCCCTCGGTGGCCTGCTCGGCTGACGCGTGACCAGCCCGTACGCGGCGCCGGTCCAGGCGCTCATCGACGAGCTCGGTCGCCTGCCTGGCGTCGGGCCCAAGTCGGCGCAGCGGATCGCGTTCTACCTGCTGAAGGCCGCGCCCGAAGACGCCAACCGCCTCGCGCGCGCGATCACGGAGGCGAAGGAACGGGTCAGCTGGTGCCGTCGCTGCTTCAACATCGCGGAGGGCGAGCTCTGCGGCTACTGCCTCGACGACCGGCGCGACGCCACCAAGCTCTGCGTGGTGGAGGAACCGCGCGACATCGTCGCGGTCGAGCGCACCCACGAGTTCGCCGGTCGGTACCACGTGCTCCAGGGCGCGATCTCGCCCATCGAGGGCATCGGTCCCGAGCAGCTGCGGGTGAAGGAGATGCTCGCCCGGGTCGACGCCGAGGGCGTCACCGAGGTGATCCTCGCCACCAACCCCAACATCGAGGGTGAGGCCACCGCCATGTACCTGGCCCGCCTGCTGAAGCCCCTCGGTGTGCGCACGACCCGCATCGCGAGCGGCCTGCCCGTCGGCGGCGACCTCGAGTACGCCGACGAGGTGACCCTGGGCCGTGCGCTCGAGGGCCGTCGCGAGGTCGACGCCTAGTTCTGAGGGCGTCGGAGCATCCCTGCACGCCGTCGGGAATCGTGCGAGCCTGTCCCGTCGACTCCGGCACCGCCGGCAGGGGAGGAGCCCACGATGACCGACGCGACACCGACACCGCCACCACCGCCGTCCACGCCCGCACCGACCCGGGCTGGGGTCCGAAGGGCAAGGTGCGTGAGCCGATCGCGGTGGCGATCTTCTCGATCATCACGCTCGGCATCTACCTGCTGGTCTGGACCTACAAGATCTTCAAGGAGAACAAGGAGTTCAGCGGCGACGGCGTCGGTGGCGTGATCGGCCTGGTGATCGGCATCGTCATCGGCATCGTCAACTGGTTCCTGATCCCCTCGGAGATCGGCAACATGTACGAGAAGATGGGTCGCGAGAAGCCAGTGCGCGGCGTGACCGGCTTCTGGAACCTGATCCCGCTCGTCGGATTCTTCATCTGGGTCTTCAAGGTGCAGGGCGCGATGAACCGACTCTACGAATGAGGAGCACGAATGACCGATGTCCCGCCCCCGCCGCCTCCGGCGAACTACGGAGGAGGAGGCGGCACACCGCTGCCGGCGCTCCCGAATCCGCTCGTCAGCTACTGGAAGCTCGTCGTCCTCGAGCGCTACACCAAGTGGGACGGACGGTCGCGCCGGGCCGAGTTCTGGTGGTACTTCGCTGGCCAACTTCATCATCAGCATCGTGCTGAACCTCCTCTCAGGCGGCGGCGAGCATCTTCGTCGTCCTGGTGGTGATCTACGGACTTGCCGTGTTGCTGCCCGGCATCGCCGTCGGCATCCGCCGGTTGCACGACACCGACAAGAGCGGCTGGTGGTTGTTGATCGGCTTGATCCCTCTCGTCGGGATCATCGTGCTGATCGTCTTCTTCGCCACCGACGGCCAGCCGGGTCCCAACCGGTACGGGCCGTCCGAGAAGTACGCCGCCTGACCCTCAGGATCTCGATCAGAGAGTCCTGAAGATGGCGGCCTCACCCTGGCCGCCGCCACCACAGAGTGACGCGGCGCCGAGGCCACCACCTCGGCGCCGCAGCTCGTCCACGAGGGTGAGCACGACGCGTGCGCCCGACATCCCGATGGGGTGACCGAGGGCGATGGCGCCGCCGTTCACGTTCACGATCTCGTCGGTGACGCCGAGGTCCTGCATCGAGGCCACCCCCACCGCGGCGAACGCCTCGTTGATCTCGATGAGGTCGAGCGCGCTCACCTCTTCACCGAGCTTGCCGAGCGCCTGCTTGATCGCGCCCGACGGCTGGTGGAGCAGCGACGTGTCGGGACCGGCGACGTTGCCGAACGCGAGCAGCTCGGCCAGCGGCTCGATCCCGAGCTCCTCGGCCTTGGCCTTCGACATCACGACGACGGCCGCACCGCCGTCGGAGATCTGCGACGCGTTGCCGGCGGTGATGCTGCCGTCGCCGTCGAACGCGGGACGCAAGCCGGCGAGTGACGCGATGGTGGTGCCGGGCCGGATGCCTTCGTCGGCTTCGACCACGATCGGGTCGCCCTTGCGCTGGGGGATCTCGATCGGCTCGATCTCGGTGAAGCGGCCTTCCTTCGCCGCGTTGGCGGCGCGCTCGTGGCTCTTCGCCGCGAGGTCGTCCATCGCCTCACGCGTGATCCCGCCGTGCGCCTGCGTGGCGCGCTCGGTGCTCTCACCCATGTGGATGTCCTCGAGACCGCAGACCAGGCCGTCGGCGAGCATCGAGTCGAGCAGCTTCCCGTCGCCCATGCGGTAGCCGGCCCGCGCGTCCTTCAGGAGGTACGGCGCGCGGGTCATCGACTCCATGCCGCTCGCCACCACCACGTCGGCGTCACCGGCCTGGATCATGAGGTCGGCGAGGTAGATCGCGTCGATGCCCGACAGGCACGCCTTGTTGAGCCCGATCGAGGGGACGTCGAGCGGGATGCCCGCCTTCACCGCGGCCTGCCGGGCCGGCATCTGGCCGGAGCCGGCCTGGATCACCTGTCCGACGTACACGTAGTCGACGAGTTCCGGGCTCACGCCGGCGCGGGCGAGCGCAGCGCGGATCGCGTGCCCGCCGAGGTCGGCGGCGGTCAGCGCCGACAACGCGCCCGAGAGCCGTCCGATCGGGGTGCGTGCGGACGAGACGATCACGGAGCCGGGCATGGCGAACCCCCGAGAGGAACTGCAGCAGGTGCAGGCGACAAGTTACCCAATGGTAGCTTCGCGCCCCGTGGGGGATCCGGGGCCGGAGATCGAGCGCGATCCGCGACGCGATCCTCGCCGGCGCGCCCGCCGACGACCTCGCGGCGCTCCCGCTGCCCGGGTCCTACCGAGGCGCGGTCGTGCGCGCCGACGAGCAGGAGATGTTCGCGGGGGTGGCCTCCGAGGACAAGGACCCCCGGAAGTCGCTGCACCTCGACGAGGTGCCGCTGCCGGAGCTCGCGCCCGACGAGGCCGTCGTCGCGGTGATGGCGTCGTCGGTGAACTTCAACACGGTGTGGACGTCGATCTTCGAGCCCGTCCCCACGTTCGGGTTCCTCCAGCGCCTCGGGCGCGAGAGCGTGTGGGGCGCGCGCCACGACCAGCCGTTCCACGTCGTGGGCAGCGACGCCGCGGGCGTGGTGCTCCGGGTGGGCTCGGCGGTGCGCACGTGGAAGCCGGGCGACGCGGTCACCGTCCACTGCAACCACGTCGACGACCAGGACCCGAGCGCGCACGACGACTCGATGCTCGCCACCAACCAGCGCATCTGGGGCTACGAGACCAACTACGGCGGTCTCGGCGAGCTCACGCTGGTGAAGGCCAACCAGCTGATGCCCAAGCCCGCGCACCTCACGTGGGAAGAGGCTGCAGTCAACGCGCTGACCAACTCCACCAGCTACCGCATGCTGGTGAGCCCGAACGGCGCGCGGATGACGCAGGGTCAGACCGTCCTCATCTGGGGCGCGAGCGGTGGGATCGGCGCGTACGCGTGCCAGTACGTGCTCAACGGTGGCGGTACGCCGGTGGCCGTCGTGTCGAGCCCCGAGCGCGCTGATCTGGTGCGATCGATGGGCGTCGAGCACGTCATCGACCGCGCCGCGGAGGGCTTCCAGTTCTGGAAGGACGAGCAGACCCAGGATCCGGCGGAGTGGCGACGGTTCGGCAAGCGCATCCGCGAACTGGCCGGCCGCGATCCCGACATCGTGTTCGAGCACCCCGGTCGATCGACGATGGGCGCGTCGGTGTTCGTGTGCACGCGCGGCGGCACCATCGTCACCTGCGCGGCCACGACCGGGTTCATGATCGAGTACGACAACCGCTACCTCTGGATGAACCAGAAGACGCTCAAGGGCTGCCACTTCGCCAACTACCGCGAAGCGTGGGAGGCCAACCGCCTGATCGCGGAGGGCCGCATCCACCCGGTGCTCTCGGCCACGTTCCCGTTCGAGCAGGTCGCCGACGCCGTCCTGCAGGTGCACCACAACCAGCACGAGGGCAAGCTGGGGGTGCTGGTGCTCGCGCCCGACGAGGGCCTCGGCGTCACCGACCCGGAACTGCGCGAGCAACACCTGGACCAGATCACCCGCTTCCGGAGGAAGGAAGTGGGCGGTCGCCGCTCATAAGGTGGTTGCATGCTCACCGAGATCGACCACGTCGCCATCGCCGTCAACGACCTCGAGGCCGCGATCGAGTACTACCGCAACGCCTACGGCGTCGAGGTCGAGCACCGCGAGGTGGTGGAGCGCGACGGCGTCGAAGAGGCGCTGCTGAAGGTGGCCGAGTCGTACGTGCAGTTGCTCACCCCGACCCGCGACGACTCGACGGTGGCCAAGTACCTCGCCACCAAGGGTGAGGGCATCCACCACGTGGGCTACCGGGTCGACGACTGCGCCGCCGCGCTGGAGCGGGTGCGGGCCGAAGGCGGCCGCCTGATCGACGAGGCGCCGCGGCCCGGGAGCCGGGGCACCACGGTGGCGTTCGTGCACCCCAAGGGGGCGTTCGGCACGCTGGTGGAGCTGGTCGAGGAATAGTCTCGACCGCCTATGGCCGTCGAGGATCCGTCAGTTCCCGTTCCCGTCCACCCGATCGAGGAGCGGCTCGAGCACCTCGCCACCCTGCGGGAGCAAGCCCTCCACGCCGGGTCGGACGCCGCGGTCGCGCGGCAGCACGATCGGGGCAAGCTCACCGCCCGCGAACGCATCGACCTCCTGCTCGATCCCGACTCCTTCGTCGAGCTCGACATGCTGGCGCGCCACCGCGCCCACGGGTTCGGCATCGAGGACACCCGCCCGCTCACCGACGGCGTGGTCACCGGCTGGGGCACCGTCGACGGCCGCAAGGTGTTCCTCTTCAGCCAGGACTTCACCGTCTTCGGTGGCGCGCTGGGTGAGGTGTTCGCCGAGAAGATCCACAAGGTGATGGACCTCGCCGAGTCGGTGGGCGCGCCGATGATCGGCCTCAACGACGGTGCCGGCGCGCGCATCCAGGAGGGCGTCGTCTCGCTCGACGCGTACGGCGGCATCTTCTCGCGCAACGTGAAGGCGTCCGGCGTGATCCCGCAGATCAGCGTGATCCTCGGGCCGTGCGCCGGCGGCGCGGTGTACTCGCCCGCCCTCACCGACTTCGTGGTGATGGTCAAGGGCACGTCGCACATGTTCATCACCGGCCCCGACGTCGTGAAGACCGTCACCGGCGAGGACGTCACGCAAGAGGAGCTCGGTGGCGCGCTCACGCACGCGTCGAAGTCGGGTGTCGCGGCGTTCGTGTACGACGACGAGCCCACCGCGCTGGCGCAGGTGCGGTACCTGTTGTCGTACCTGCCGGCCAACAACCTCGAGGACCCGCCCTACTACGAGACCGACGACCCGGCCGACCGCTCGTGCGACGGCATCGTCGACCTCATCCCCGACGCGCCCAACAAGCCGTACGACATGAAGAAGGTCATCGCCGAGGTCGTCGACGACGGCGAGTTCCTCGAGGTGAACGCGCTGTGGGCCGGCAACATCGTGTGCGGGTTCGCGCGGATCGACGGCCACGCCGTCGGGATCGTCGGCAACCAGCCCGCCAACCTCGCGGGCACGCTCGACATCGACGCGTCGGAGAAGGCGGCGCGCTTCGTGCGCACCTGCGACGCGTTCAACGTGCCGCTGATCGCGTTCGTCGACGTGCCTGGGTTCCTGCCCGGCACCGACCAGGAGTACGGCGGCATCATCCGCCACGGCGCCAAGCTGCTCTACGCGTTCTGCGAGGCCACCGTGCCCCGCATCCAGCTCATCACCCGCAAGGCCTACGGCGGCGCGTACGTGGTGATGAACTCCAAGGGGATCGGCGCCGACCTCGCGTTCGCGTGGCCGTCGGCCGAGGTCGCGGTGATGGGCGCGCCGGGTGCGGTGAACCTGATCCACCGCAAGGAGATCTCGACCGCCGACGACGTCGAGGCCAAGCGCGCCGAGCTCATCGCCGAGTACGAGGAGCGCTTCGCCAACCCGTACGTCGCCGCCGAGCGCGGCTACGTCGACGACGTCATCGACCCGCGCGAGACCCGCAAGGTGTTGAGCCGCTCGCTGGCGATGTTGCGCACCAAGCGCGAGGTCATGCCGTCGCGCAAGCACGGGAACGTGCCCCTCTAGTGGCCGAGACGTCGAGCCAGCCGGTGCTGCGGTCGATCTCGCCCGAGGCGACCCCCGAGGAGATCGCGGCGATCCTCGCCGCCATCGCCGCGACGCAACCGGTACCGGTCGAGGACGAGCGCGACGACACGCTGCACGAGTGGGTGCACGCGGCGCGGTTGCGCTCGCACCGCGCCGGCCTGCAGCGCGGACCGTGGCGACTCTCCGGTCGCATCGGACGCCGTAGCCGGGCCTGAAGTTCGAGGAATCGCATGACCGTCGCCCACGCCGAGCTGATGAGCGTGGGTCCCGACGAGGTCGTGGTGACGTTCACGTCGTCACCCGGCGAGCGCGTCACCACCCGGGTGGGCGGGCACGAAGTCACCACCGAGGGGCCGTTCCACGACGCGCGCGTGACCGGGCTCGAGCCCGACACCGACTACGAGGTCGAGGTCGAGGGCGCGGCGCCAGACGGTCGGTGGTTGCCCGCGGCAGGTCCGCACCCTCGTGCAACCGCGAGGTCGACTCCTCGCCACCATCGCCACCGCCAACGACGTCCACTTCGGCGAGACCGAGTGCGGCAAGACCGGCGATCCCGCCACCGACGCCATCGGCCCCGTGCTGTCGAGCGCGCCGGGCGAGCCGCCGTATCCCGAGATGATGAACGGCGCGATCGTCGACGAGATGCTCGTGCTCGACCCCGACGTCGTCGTGGTGAAGGGTGATCTCACCGACACCGGCAAGGCGGAGGAGTACGACGCGTTCCTCGCGTGCTACGGCCGGCTCGGCGCGCGCATGCACCACGTGCGCGGCAACCACGACGCGATGCGCGACGCCGGGATGGCGCGCCAGGACGCGCCGTACGCGATCGTCGCGCGACGGCGTGACGGTGGCCGTGCTCGACACGGTCGTCCCCGGCTGGGTGGGCGGTGCGCTCGACGCCTCGCAACGCGGCTGGCTCGACGACCTCGCCGCCGACACTCCGGATCCGGTGCTCGTGTTCGCGCATCACCCCGCGTTCAACCACGACCCCGACTACGGGCTCACCGCCGACGACCACGCCGCGCTGCTCGAGGTGTTCGCCCGCCGCGAGAACATCGTCGGGTACCTCGCCGGGCACACCCACTCGAACCGTGTCGTGCGCGAGGCGGCCGGGCGCGACGTCCCGTGCGTCGAGGTCGCGTGCGCCAAGGACTACCCGGGTGCGTGGGCCGAATACCGCGTCTACGAAGGCGGCTACACGCAGGTGGTGCGCCGCGTCGCCGCGCCCGCCGCGCGCGACTGGTCCGAGCGGGCGCGCCACATGATCCAGGGCATCTACCGCGACCTGGTGCTCGGCTCGATCGACGATCGCTGCTTCACCCAGACCTTCTGACGTCCGCGCTTCCCGCCCCGCCCGCACCCGAGGTGGCCGCATGGGGCACACGAAAAATTTCGTCGGCCCATCGGTTCCTAGGAGCAGATGACGCGAGGCGTGACGAACGGGCCGCGCCTTCGTCTCATTGGTTCCTAGGGGGTGATGGCGCGACGAAGTTGGAGAGACATGGCCAGATCCCGCCGTGGGTTCCTGTTCGAGCTCGATGCCAAGGTCCTGATCGAAGGGTTGCGGGTCCAACGTGAGGGAGCGACCGAGTTCTACGGGCTCCAGCTTGCGAATCGCCTGCGCGTCGAGAAGATCACCGTCTACCGCTCGCTCCGCCGCCTCACCGCGCTCGGCCTCGTCGACCGGCGGTGGGAAGACCAGGACCTCGCCACCGCGGAAGGCCGGCCTCGCCGTCGCCTGTACTCGCTGAACCAGCACGGGATCGACGCGCTCCCGTATGCGTTGGAGGCGCTCGCGCCCTCGGTCGCCAGCACCCTCAGGACTCGAACAGCGTCACACCCCGCCGTCCGCTTCCGAGCCTCGCTCGAGGTGCGCGACCGCGCCCTGGCGCCGACGGAAGCGCTGAACGACGTCAGCTGTGCTTGGCGGCGAAGCTCACCATCTGGAAGTAGACCGTCAGCACCTTCTGCGCGTAGCCCGGGTCGGTCGCCCAGTTGCCGTTGCCCATCACGTTCCAGGTCGGGACCTTGCCCTTGGCGAAGAACGTGTCGTACCCCTGGGCGGCGGCGACCGGGATCGTGGCCGTAGATCGTCGGTGACGGCGGATTGGCGAGGTTGGCCGCCCGCGACGTGGGATCGGCGTAGTTGCGCAGCAGCTGGATCTGGCCCCGCACCCCCTCTTGGGGACTCGGGAAGCCGGGCTCGCCCTGGCAGCTGTCGCAGGCGCCGATGCCCGCGTAGTTGTTGTCGAGCGCGTTCCCGAACGACCCGGTCTCGATGATCGCCTGCGCGAACGCGAGCTCCGGGCGCACGTGCTCGGCCTTGCCCTCGTCGAAGTAGAACTTCACGAGATCACCGATCGAGATCCCGCCCGACAGTCGGTACTTCACGTTGCGAGCGTCGAACCACGCGGTGACCTCGTCGGGCGTGAGCTCGGCGTCGCCCATCACCGGGATCGCGCCGGCCTCGTCGAGCAACTTCTTCTGGTGCGCGGTCAGTGCTTCGAGCGCCTGCTTCGCGTTCTCGAGCCGGTCCTTCTCCTGCTGCTGCGAAGCGAGCGACTGCTCGAGTTGCGTTGCGCTGCGCGTCGAGCTGGTCCGACACCTTCTGCAGACCGTCGACCTTGCCGTTGTCGGTCTGCGTCGCCGACTCCGCGTACTTCTTGCCCGCGCTGATGTCCTGCACGTGCTGGATGTCGGCGACCGCGGTGCCGGGTGAGTCAGCGTGCCGGTAGATGTACGCGGCGCGGCTGCGCACGATCTGACGCATCCGCTCCAGCTCGGCGCGGGTTGCGTCGAGCTTCTGCTGGTTGGCGTCGATCTCGCTGCCGAGCGCGGCCAGACGCTGCGTCGCCTGATCGACCTGCGCGTTCAGCTGGGTGAGCATCTGCTGGTTCTGGCTCACCTGGTTGGCGAGGGCGGCGAAGGCGTCCGGATCCGGCTTCGGGACGGTCGACGTCGGCGGCCCGCTGGTCGTGGAGGTGCTCGTGGAGGTGCTCGACGGGGGAGCGGTGGTGGACGTCGTCGACGAGGTGGTGGTCGACGACTCCTGGGCGACGGCGGCACTTGCCGGGACGAGGAACACGCTGACCAGCACACCCGCGACCACTGCGCGTGCGCGGAGCATGGCCTTCTATCGGCGGAAGGGGGCTCCGTGTTGAGTCTGGGCGTTGAGTCCGGGCGCGAGTTCGTCCCCAGGAGAGTCGGCGTAGAGAAGCCCGCCAGTGGCGGTGCCCCAACGATCTCCTCGGGACGAACTGCAGCCATTCTTCCCCACTTCGGCGAAGTTTTCCACTCCCGATCCCCAGTTCTCCACCTCCAGTTGTGGATAACGTGACGCCCGTGGCAGCACCCGACACGATCCCAGGCCGGTTCCTGCGCACGGTGACCGATCGTGGCGCCGACGTGGCCCTGCGCCACAAGGTGGGTGACGACGTCCGCCTCGTCACCTTCGACGAGTACGCCGACCAGGCCTGCCGGGCCGCGGCCGGACTGCGGGCCCTCGGTGTGGGACCCGGCGACCGGGTCGTGATGCTCATGGGCAACCGCCCGGAGTTCCACGTGGCCGACATCGCCGCGCTGCTGCTCGGCGCCACGCCCATCTCGATCTACAACTCGTCGTCGCCGGACCAGATCGCGTACCTGGCCGGCCACGCGGGGGCCTCGGTGGCCCTCGTCGAGGACGCGCAGTTCCTCGAGCGCGTGCTCGAGGTCCGCGGCGACCTGCCCGCGCTGCGCCATCTCGTCGCGGTCGAGGACGTCGACTCACCGGGGGTCGAATCGTGGGGCGAGCTGCTCTCCGCGGCACCGGTCGGGCTCGAGGCCGCCGCCGCGGTCGCGGAGCCGCACGATCTCGCGACGATCATCTACACGTCGGGCACCACCGGTCCGCCGAAGGGCGTGATGCTCGACCACCACAACATCTGCTGGACCGTCGACAGCCTCCGCGAGGCGCTCGGGTTCGCGCCCGACCGCTCGCGCATCGTGTCGTACCTGCCGATGGCGCACATCGCCGAACGCATCACCACGCACTACGCGGGGATCGCGTTCGCGTACGAGGTCACCACCTGCGCCGACATCCGACTCCTCGGTGCCGCGCTGGCGGAGACCCGTCCGCAGATCCTCTTCGGGGTGCCGCGCACGTTCGAGAAGATCCACAGCACGGTGCAGGCGGTGCTCGCCGCCGATCCGGGTCGCGCCGAGGTGTTCGCGCAGGCGCTGGAGATCGGCGCGCGCGTCGCCGAGCACCGCGCTCGCGGTGAGGCGCTGTCGGTCGAGCTCGCGGCCGAGTACGAGAAGGTCGACGCCGAATCGCTACGGCCGGCGCGCCAACTCCTCGGGCTCGACGACCTGCGGGTCGCGGTCACGTCGGCCGCGCCGATCCCGGTCGAGGTGCTGCAGTTCTTCCGCAGCGCGGGCGTGCCGTTGTCGGAGCTCTACGGCATGTCGGAGTCGACCGGCCCCATGACCTGGGACGCGGTGCGGGTGAAGCCGGGCACGGTGGGCCGGGCGATCCCGGGCATGGAGGTGCGCCTGGCCGACGACGGTGAGGTGATCGGACGGGGCGGCAACGTCTTCCGCGGCTACCTGAACGACCCCGAACGCACCGCCGAGACGCTCGACGCCGACGGCTGGCTCCACACCGGCGACATCGGCGTGCTCGACGACGAGGGCTACCTCCGCATCGTCGACCGCAAGAAGGAGCTCATCATCACCGCCGGCGGCAAGAACGTGTCGCCGGCCAACCTCGAGGCCGCGCTCAAGGCCCAACCGTTGATCGGCCAGGCGTGCGCGGTCGGCGACGGCGAGCCCTACATGGCGGCGTTGCTCGTGCTCGACCCCGACGTCGTGCCCGCGTGGGCGGCGAGCCACGGTGCGAGTGGTACCACGCTGGCCGAGCTGGCGACCGACCCCGTCGTGCTGGCCGAGATCGAGCGCGAGGTCGCCGTCGCCAACGAGCGCTTCTCCCACACCGAGGCGATCCGCGAGTACACGGTGCTGCCCGACGAATGGCTCCCCGACACCGAAGAGCTCACGCCGACCATGAAGCTCAAGCGACGTGGCATCGCGCAGAAGTACCGCGCGAGATCGCCGCGCTCTACGACCGCTGACGCGCCCCACAACGACCAGGGTTCACGCGGGCTGTTCCGCGATCGCGACGTGGTCGCGTTCGTGACCCTCGCTGCGCGCGACCTCGAGCGCGCGTCCGGCCCGGGCGACGAGCTCGGCGGCGTCGAGCGCGTGAGTCGGGTAGCAGGCGATCCCGGCGGACACCGTGAGCGCATCGCCCACCGGGCTGGCGCGCAACGCCTCCCGCACGCGGTCGGCGACCATGCGCGCGCCGGGCTCGGCGGTGTCGACGAGCACGGCCACCGCGACGACGTCGCCGAGTCGGAACACCGCGTCGCTCTCGCGCAACGTGCGCCACGCGACCGCGCCGAGCGCGGTCAGCGCCTGCTCGCTCGCGCCGCGGTCGGCGCCGTCGAGACCGTCGAGCTCCCAGAACACGACCGACACCGGCTGCACCTTGCGCCGCGCGGCCGCCACCACCTGCTGGAGCAGCACCGGGAGGTGGCGCTGGCGCAGCAGGCCGGAGACCGGGTCGATCTCCCACTCGTCGGTGTCGGTGCCCGGGGGCAGGTCGTCGGGACCGGTGCGGGTGGACGCGAGGTTCTGCTCCTCGGTGACCGCGGCCTGCAGGGAATCGAGCTGCCGGCGCAGCCGTCGAGCCTGGGCGCGTGCCTCCCACAAGGAGTCCTCGGCGCGGCTGCGGCGCACGTCGAGCAGCGCGCCCACCCCGGCCGCGGCCACACCGACCACCGCGGCGGCGAGGCCGAGCACCGCCTCGTCGGCGATCACCGCGGTCACGCCGATGAGCACCGCCACCACCGCGAGCGCGGCGCACACGACCACCCCGCGGTAGCCCGCTCCCGCCTCGGGCACCGAGCTCATCTTCTGGGGGTGACCAACTCGGCCAGCTCGGCGACGATCTCGCTGACCCGGAAGTCCTTCGGCGTGTAGACGCGCGCCACGCCCGCGGCGAGCAGTCCGGGTTGGTCGGCCTCGGGGATGATCCCGCCCACGACGACCGGCGCGTCGACGCCGTTGGCGCGCAGCAGCGCGACCGTTTCGGGCACGAGCGTGAGGTGCGAACCCGACAGCACCGACAAGCCGACCAGGTCGACGTCCTCGTCGCGCGCGGCGGCCGCGATCTGCTCGGGAGTGAGCCGGATGCCCTGGTAGACGACCTCCATGCCCGCGTCGCGCGCGGCCACCGCGATCTGCTCGGCGCCGTTGGAGTGGCCGTCGAGTCCGGGCTTGCCCACGAGGATGCGGATCGGGTGGCCGAGCTCCTCGGCGCGCGCGTGCACCCGGGCTCGCGCTCGCACCATCGCGTCACCGGCGGCCGCGTGCACGCCACCGACGCCGGTGGGGGCGCGGTACTCGCCGAACACCTCGCGCAGCGCACCGGCCCACTCGCCCACGGTGCCACCGGCGCGCGGCGAGCGCGACCGTGGCCGGGGTCAGGTTGTCGGTGCCCTGGGCGACCTCCCGCACGGTGTCGAGTGCGCGCGCGACGTCGTCCGCATCGCGAGCCTCCCGCCACGCGACCAGCTGCTCGATCTCGGCGCGCTCGACCGACGGGTCGACCACCAGGATGCTGGCCTCACCGTCGAGCGAGTCGACGAGTGGCGACGGCGCGGTCTCGGTGTAGGCGTTCACGCCGACGACGGTGATGTCGCCCGCTTCGATGCGTCGCACCCGCTCGGCGTTGCTCTGCACGAGGCGTTGCTTCATCGCGTCGATCATGGCGAAGGCGCCGCCGCCCTCGAGCACCCACTGGAGCTCGGCGTCGGCGGCCTCGGCGATCTCGGTGGTCTTCTGCTCGACCACGTGTGAACCGGCGAACAGGTCGTCGTACTCGAGCAGATCGGTCTCGTAGGCCAGCACCTGCTGGATGCGCAACGACCACTGCTGGTCCCACGGTCGCGGGAGACCGAGCGCCTCGTTCCACGCCGGCAGCTGCACCGCGCGCGCCCGGGCGCCCTTGGAGAGGGTGACGCCGAGCGTCTCGAGCACGATGCGTTGCACGTTGTTCTCGGGCTGCGCCTCGGTGAGCCCGAGCGAGTTCACCTGCACGCCGTAGCGGAACCGGCGCAGCTTCTCGTCGGTCACGCCGTAGCGCTCGGCGGTGATGCGGTCCCACAGCGCGCCGAACGCGCGCAGCTTGCACATCTCCTCGACGAAGCGGATCCCCGCGTTCACGAAGAACGAGATCCGGCCGACGACCTCGGGGAACTCGTCGTCGTCGACCTGGCCCGACGCGCGCACGGCGTCGAGCACGTCGATGGCCGTCGCCAGCGCGTACGCGACCTCCTCGACGGGAGTCGCGCCCGCTTCCTGCAGGTGATAGGAGCAGACGTTGATGGGGTTCCACTTGGGCACGTGCTGCACGCAGTGGCACACGAGGTCGACCGTGAGCCGACGCGACGCGTCGGGCCCGAAGATGTAGGTGCCCCGCGAGAGGTACTCCTTCACGATGTCGTTCTGCGTGGTGCCCGCGAGCAGCGACGCATCGATGCCGCGCTCCTCGGCCAGCGCGAGGTACATGCCGAAGAGCCACATGGCGGTGGCGTTGATCGTCATCGACGTGTTCATCGCGTCGAGCGGGATGCCGTCGAACAGCGTGCGCATGGCGCCCAGATGCGGGACGGGGACGCCGACCTTTCCCACCTCGCCCCGGGCGAGCGGGTGGTCGGCGTCGTACCCGGTCTGCGTGGGCAGGTCGAAGGCCACCGACAGGCCGGTCTGACCCTTGGCGAGGTTCGACCGGTAGAGCTCGTTGGACGCGCGCGCGGACGAATGGCCCGAGTAC
This sequence comes from uncultured Actinomycetes bacterium, assembly GCA_963697125.1. GTDB lineage: Bacteria > Actinomycetota > Acidimicrobiia > IMCC26256 > DASPTH01 > DASUAS01. The sequence goes on along the minus strand of CAVOMW010000007.1, from coordinate 360,211 downwards.
GTCCGCATCAACCAGGGTCGGTCCGCCACGGTCACATTCTCCCCCATGAGGGGGTCGTCTCGAAACGCGCACCGAGATGCGCGCCGAGATGCTCAGCGCGCGTACTCGTAGAAGCCGGCGCCCGACTTCCGTCCCAGTCGTTGCGCGGCCACCATCCGGCGGAGCAACGGTGCGGGGGCGAAGTTGGGATCGTGGAACTCGGCGTAGAGCGCGTCGAGGATGGCGAGGCTGGTGTCGAGGCCCACGAGGTCGAGCAGCTCGAGCGGTCCCATCGGGAAGTTGCAGCCGCCCTTCATGGCCGCGTCGATGTCGTCGCGCGACGCGACGCCGCCATCGAAGAGGCGTACCGCGTTGTTGAGGTAGGGGAACAGCAGCGCGTTCACGACGAACCCGGCCTGGTCCTTCACCGTGACCACGGTCTTGCCGCACGCTTCGACGAACGCGCGTGCCTCGGCGAGCGTGGCGTCGGACGTCGTGATCGCGGGCACCAGCTCGACCAGCGACATCGCCGGGCCGGGTTGAAGAAGTGGATGCCGCAGACGCGCTCGGGTCGCTCGGTGACCATCGCCATCTCGACCACGGGCAACGTCGACGTGTTGGTGGCGAGGATCGCCGACGGTGTGCACACGCGGTCGAGCTCGCGGAACAGCTCCTGCTTGGTCGCGAGGTCCTCGACGATCGACTCGAGCACGAGGTCGCACGCTGCGAGCTCGTCGAGCGCGGTGACCGCGCTGACCCGACTGCGCACCTCGGCGGCGGTGTCGTCGTCGACGCGACCCTTCTTCACCTGGCGAGCCAGCGACGCGTCGAGGCCGGCGAGCATCGCGTCGGCGCCCGCCTGGGTGCGGCTGCGCAGCACCACTTCGAAGCCGGCCGCCGCGGCCACTTCGGCCACGCCCGCGCCCATGATCCCGGAACCGACCACACCGACGCGCTTGATCGCCATCGAAACGTCTCCCCCCGTCGTGGAACTTGCCAGGTTACCAGCCGGTAACTTGCGGGGCGTGACCGGCCTCGTCACGGCTGGCGTCGGCCGGTCGGGCCCAGGCCTCGGGCTAGTGTCCCGGCCGATGGGAGCCCGCCGCGCCACCGGTCTGCTCGCCCTGGTGGGCGGCGGGGAGTGGCGTTCCGGCGGCCGCGAGCTCGACGCCGACCTCCTGGCCCGCAGCGGTGCCGACGAGGTGCTGGTCCTGCCCACCGCAGCTGCCTACGAGCACCCCGAACGGGTGGGGGACCGCGCCGCGGCCTACTTCGAAGCGCTGGGCGTGAAGGTCCGCACGCTGCCGGTGCTCCACCGCACCGAGGCCGAGGACCCCGCCAACGCCAAGGTCGCGCGCGCCGCGAAGTTCGTGTACGTGGCCGACGGCTCGCCGCTGCACCTGCGGTCGGTGCTCAAGGACTCGGCGCTGTTCGAAGCGCTGCTCGCGGCGTACCACGGTGGTGGGGTCCTCGCCGCGTCCGGCGCGGGTGCGACGTTGCTGTGCGATCCGATGGTCGATCCGCGCGGCGGTGCGTACACGGTCGGCCTCGGCGTGGTGAAGAACCTCGCGGTGTTCCCGTACCACGGCACCGCGGCCGCCCATCTGCGCGAGCGCTCGATCGACCTGCTGCCGCGCAACGCGGTGCTCGCCGGCGTCGACGAGGAGACCGCGCTCGTGAAGGGGCCCGACGGCTGGTCGGTCGCCGGCGCGGGCACGGTCACGCTCTACGGCACCGACGGCGGCACCACGACGTACGCGGCCGGCGACACGCCGGTCGGTCTGCCGGACTGAACCGCCCAGCGCGGGACTAGTCGCGGAGCTGCTGCGAGAGGTAGTTGGTCTCGCCGAGCTGCCCGATGAGGCCGAGCTGCGTCTCGAGCCAGTCGGCGTGCTCTTCCTCGCCTTCGAGGATCTGCTCGAGCAGCTCGCGGGTGCCGTTGTCGCCGAGCTCCAGGCACTTGGCGATGCCGAGGTTGAGCCGCTCGATCGACTCGTACTCGAGGTCGAGCGCGAGCTGGAGCTTCTCGGGCACGGTCTCGCCGACGCGCACGGTGCCGAGCCGCTGCAGGTTGGGCACGCCCTCGAGGAACAGGATCCGACCGATGAGCTCGTCGGCGTCCTTCATCTCGTCGATGGACTCTTCGCGGTAGTGCTTCGCGAGCGGCTCGTAGCCCCAGTTGTCGAGCATCTTGTAGTCGACGAAGTACTGGTTCACCGACGTCAGCTCGGCGGTCAGGACCTCGTTGAGCAGTTCGGTGATGGCAGCGTCGCGTTGCATGGAACGAGACTACTGAGGCGCGCTCACCAATTCCCGGGAACGCCGACGCTCGAGGAGCGCTTCGAGCGCGGGCCAGCAGCCGCCGCACTCCGCGCCGGCGCCGCAGCGGTCGGCGAGCTCTTCGATCGTGGAGGCGCCGCGCTCGACCTCACCGTCGATGGTGTGGTCGGTGACCGCCCGGCAATGGCACACGTACACGCCACCCAGGTTAGGGCAACCTGACCTGATCGTCAAGGTCGGGGTGCCCGCCGGGGTCAGGGCGCTGCGGTCGTCGTGGTCGTCGTGCCGACGATGCCGTCGGCGATCGTGATCTTCTTGATCGTCACCTTCTTGGTGGGCGCACCGTCACCGACTCGCCGGGTAGAGCTGGCCGATCTTCTGCGCCACGTTCAGGCCTGTCGCACATGGTGCCGATCCCGGCTGTAGTCGGCCTCGGCCAGGTCGGCGTTCGACGTAGCCGGTCACGAGGAAGAACTGCGAGCCGGCCGTGCCCGTGGGCTCGCTGCTCCCCTTCGCGAACGCCACCGCGCCCACGGTAGGCCGGAGTCGTCGTCGGCACCTCGCCGGCGACGCGTGTAGCCGGGCCCGCCGGTGCCGTCTCCCTTCGGGTCGCCGCCCTGGTCGACGAAGTCCGTGACGATTCGGTGGAACGTCAGTGCCGTCGTAGAAGCCTCTTCTTCGCGAGGTACACGAAGTTGTTGACCGACTTGGGGTACCGCTTGGCGTCGAGCGTGCGAGCACGATCGTCCCTCAGCGACGTGTCCATCGGGTGGCCGTGTAGGTTGGCCGTCGGGTCGATCGTCATCTTCGCGGGCGCGCGAGAGCTGTGGGTGCGACGTCTTCGGTTCGTTCTTCGTGCTCTTGCTGTCGTCGCTCTTGGTGAGCTGCAGCACGACGAAGATGATGGCCAGCGGGATCAGGAGGAGCACCAGGTTGCGGATGGTGCGGTTGCGCTTGGTGCGCTTCTCCGCCTCCTGCATGGCGGCCCGACGGGCCTCCTTGTTCTGGCGCTGACGTTCTCGTTTGGTGGCCTTGGGCACGGCGGGGGAGTCTACCGACGGCACCTCCGGCACCGGATCGTGGGCTTTCTCGCCCGAGGTTCGGGACCCTGCCTCGGTACGATGTTCGGTCGTGAGCTTGCTCGTGCAGAAGTTCGGCGGCACCTCCGTCGCCGACCCCGAACGCATCCGCGCCGTCGCGGAGCACATCGTCCGCACCCGACGCGCCGGCAACGAGGTCGTGGTCGTCGTCTCGGCCATGGGCAAGACGACCGACGACCTCGAGCGCCTGGCCCACGAGGTCGTCGAGCGACCCCACCGGCCCGCGAGATGGACATGCTCCTCACGTCCGGCGAGCGCATCTCGATCGCGCTGCTCTGCATGGCGATCATCGACCTGGGCGAGGCGGCGGTGTCGTTCACCGGCTCGCAGGCCGGCATCGTCACCGACACCGCGCACCGCAAGGCCAAGATCCTCGAGATCAAGGGCGACCGCCTCCGCGAGGCGCTCGACGGCGGCAACGTCGCCGTCGTCGCCGGCTTCCAGGGCGTGTCCACCGAGCAGCGCCATCACCACGCTCGGCCGCGGCGGCTCCGACACCACCGCGGTCGCGCTCGCCGCCGCGCTCGAAGCCGACGTGTGCGAGATCTACACCGACGTCTCCGGCGTCTACACCGCCGACCCGCGCATCGTGCCCGACGCCCGCCGCCTCGACGCGGCTGTCGTACGACGAGATGCTCGAGATGTCGGCCACCGGCGGGCGCGTGCTCGCGCTGCGCTCGGTCGAGTTCGCCCGCAACTACCAGGTGCCCGTGCACGTGCGTTCCAGCTTCACGTGGGAGCCCGGCACCTGGGTGCACGACGAGGAGCACGGCATGGAGCAGCCGATCATCTCGGGCGTCACCCACGACGTCTCGGAGGCGAAGGTCACGATCTTCCGGGTGCCCGACCGCCCCGGCATCGCCGCGACGGTGTTCCGCGCGCTCGCCGACGAGAACGTCAACGTCGACATGATCGAGCAGAACGTGTCGACCGACGGCCACACCGACATCTCGTTCACCGTGCCGCAGCGACGAGCTCACCCGCACGATGGAGTCGTCGACAAGGTCGTCGTCGAGATCGACGCCGGCGGGTGCGAACTTCGACGACGCCATCGGCCGCGTGTCGCTCGTCGGCGCGGGGATGAAGACCAACCCGGGTGTCGCGGCGCAGATGTTCGAGACGCTCGCCGCCGAGGGCGTCAACATCGAGATGATCTCCACGTCGACGATCCGCATCTCGTGCGTCGTGCACGAGGACGACGTCGAGCGCGCGGTGCGTGCGCTGCACGCCTCGTTCGAGCTCGAAGCGACCCCGTCGAGCACTGCAGTCCACCTCGGCCGACGTCGCGAGTCGGTGTCGTCGGCGCGACGGGCCTCGTCGGCACCGCGATGCTGCGGCTGCTCGACGAGCGCACGTTCCCCGTCGGCGAGCTGCGCGCGTACGCGTCGGCGCGCTCGGAGGGCCGGACGCTGCCGTTCGAGGACGGCGACGTGATCGTGCCAGGTCCTCGGCGACGGGTGCTTCGACGGCCTCGATCTCGTCGTCATCGACGTCGACGACCCGCTCGCGCTCGAGTGGGCGCCGCGCGCCGTCGACGCCGGCGCGCGCGTCGTCGACAAGTCGGCCGCGTTCCGCATGGAGCCCGACGTGCCCGCTCGTGATCGCCGAAGTCAACCCCGACGACGTCGACGACATGCCGCGCGGCATCGTGTCGTCACCGAACTGCACCACCACCGTGCCGCTGGTCGCGCTGGCGCCGCTGCACCGCGCCGCGGGCATCCGCCGGATGGTGGTGTCGAGCTACCAGTCGGTCTCGGGCGCGGGCAGCCGGGCATCCACGAGCTCGACGAGCAGTGGACGAAGGGCGCCGGTCAGCGCCGACCAGTACCTCGTGTCGGGCCGTGAGCCGCTCGCCGACCTTCTGCACGGGGCGAGGTCTGGGACCGCCCCATCGCCGGCAACGTGATCCCGAAGGCAGGGTCGGTCGCGCGAGGCGGGCTACACGTCGGAGGAGTGGAAGATGGTGCGCGAGACGCGCAAGATCCTCCACGCGCCCGACATCCGCGTGTCGTGCACCTGCGTGCGCGTGCCCGTGTACGTCGGCCACGGCGTGTCGGTGAACGTGCAGTTCGAGCGGCCGCTGACCAAGGCCGACGCGGTGGAGCTGCTCCGCGACGCGCCCGGCGTCCAGCTGGTCGACGGCGGCGACGGCGCACCGACGCCGATGGAGGCGGCGGGCATCGACCCGGTGCTCGTCGGGCGGCTGCGCGAGGACCCGTCGCAGGAGAACACGCTCGACCTCTGGGCCACCGGCGACAACCTCCGCAAGGGCGCCGCGCTCAACGGCATCCAGATCGCCGAGCTCCTGCTCGACGTCTGACGACTCGATCGGCTAGTTCGAGCTGGGGTCGCCCAGCTCGGCGGGACCGTCGCGGGCGGGGCGTTGCTTGTTGCCGTAGAGGCTCACGAGGCGCGCCACCAGGGTGACGAGGAAGATCTGCCCGACGACCGCTTCGAACGTGACGAGCACGCGCCCGGTGCTGGTGCCCGCGGTGAGGTCGCCGTACCCGACCGTGGTGATGGTGACGAACGAGAAGTAGAGGAAGTCGACGTTGTTCGGCTCGATCTTCTGGGCGAAGAAGCCGGTGGGCTCGGCCTCGTTGACCGCGCCGTAGATGCCGGCGAACGCGATGGCGATCAGCACGTACACGCAGATCGATCCGAGGATCGTCTCGAGCCCGACCGTCTCGTGACGGAGGATGCGATGGACGATCGCGATCGGGGCCAGCAACACGAGCACGAACATGATGAACGTCGAGCCGTCGCCACCCTGGCGTCCGAACGCCGCTTGCAGGAAGTTGGCGACGTCGACGACGACGACGAGGACGATGCCCACCGTGAACGCGCGCGAACGCACGTGCGAGGTGTGGAAGGCCAGGAGCAGCACGCCTCCGAGCACCATGCTGATGATGAACCGGCCCCAGAGGTTCCGGTGCTCCTCGCCCGCGATCAGGAGGTACAGGGCGATCAGGAGCGCGAGCAGGAGGCCGTAGCTGTCGCCGCGGGCGAAGCGTTCCGCGTAGCCCTCGCGGCTGAAGAACCGAGGTCGTGCGACGTCGTCGGGCATCCGACGATGCTCGCACCCCTAATCGAGGATGACGGTGATGGTCAGTTCGATCGCGGCGCAGGACGAAACCGATGAGGAAGCAGGCGTAGCTGAAGCGTAGGTACCGGTACTTGTTCTTCAGCATGTAGTAGCCCTGGTCGTAGATGTCCTCCACCATCACGCGGTACGTGGTGTTGCCGTTTCGGAGCACGTCGGCCATCAACTCCACGTGCCGCTGCTTGCTGATCTGTGAGAAGTGGCCGAAGAAGAACGGGCTGAACCCGGGTGGCAGCTGGTCGCCGGGCTCGGGGTGGACCTTGAACTTCGGGAACACCGCCATCACCGAAGCGAGCAGCGCGAGCAGCACGAACGCCACCAGCGTCACCAGGCTCCATCGCAGCTCGTCGACGTTGAATTGCGTGACGCTCACGCTGATGACGATGGCCGAGGCGGTGATGATGATGCTGCCCTTCACATCGGCCTGTCCGGTGAGCTGCGTCATCTGCTGCTGGAGTCCGTAGAGCAGGTAGTCGGTGGTGATGCGTTCGGGGACGTCGGCGAACGGTCCTGGGTCCACCGAGAAGACGTCGTCAGCCATGCGTGCAGCTTCGCACACGCGCCGCGGTCAGCTTTCGGTCACCTCGACCTGTCGCTTCGAGTCGCGAAGCAGGTCGCGGACGCGCCGCTCGATCTCGTCGCGGATGGGCCGCACCGAGTCGACCGACTGTCCCGCGGGATCGTCGAGCGGCCAGTCCTCGTAGCGCACGCCGGGCACCACGGGGCACGCGTCGCCGCAGCCCATGGTCACGACGACGTCGGTCTGCTGCAGCAGGTCGTCGGTCCATCGCTGCGGCTGCTGCCCCGCGATGTCGATGCCGACCTCGGCCATCACCGCGATCGCCGAGGGGTTGACGCTCGCGGCCGGTTCGGAGCCTGCCGACCACGCTCGGGCGCGCTCACCGGCGAGGTGGCGGAACCAGCCCAACGCCATCTGCGAGCGGCCGGCGTTGTGCACGCAGAGGAAGAGGACACCAGGACGTTCGGTCGGGACTGCTCACGTCGGGCTCCTGCGAGTCGTGGGGGAGGACGAGATCGCTCGCCGGGATCCCGGGGAAGAGGAAGAGACCGAGCGCGACCGCGGCGAGCGCGCCGAGCACCTGCATGACGATGAACATCGGCACGCTGCTCGGAGCGATGCCGGCGAAGGTGTCGCTGAGCATGCGACCGATGGTGACCGCCGGGTTGGCGAAGCTCGTCGACGACGTGAACCAGTACGCGGCGACGATGTAGCCACCGACCGCGAACGCCGCCGCGTTGGCCCGACCGGCGCGGACGACACCGAGGATCACGAGGACGAGCCCGAACGCAGCGACCGCCTCGCCCAGCCACAGCGCGCCGGACGTGCGGGTGTGCGTCGACACGTCGACGGCGGGGAGATCGAACATCACGTTCGCGACCATCGCGCCGACGCACGCGCCGGCGACCTGCACCACGACGTACACGCCCGCGTCGCGCGACGTCGTCCCGCCGAGGATGCGGTCGGCCATCGTCACCACCGGGTTGAAGTGCGCGCCGGAGATCGCGCCGAACGCGAGGATCAGCGCGACCAGGCCCGCGCCGGTGGCGACGGCGTTCTCGAGGAGTTGGAGCCCGATGTCGCCGGGGGACAGGCGATGGGCGGCGATGCCGGAGCCGACGACGATCGCGACGAGCAGCGCGCTGCCGACGAACTCCGCGGTCGCGCGGCGCGCCAGATCACGGTCCACAACAGGCCGCGTCGCCGGCGAGTGCTGATCGTGTCGGTGTCGGCGTCGGCGAGCACCGTGTAGATCTCCCACGGCTCGTGGTCGGGTCCGTCGACCCACACCTTGTCCTGCACCGCGAAGCAACAGGTCACTTCGTCCTCGGTGGCGGTGGCGAGACCGGTGGCGGCGAGACGCGCCTGCGCGGCACCGACCTCGTCGGTCGAGGCCACCTCCACCCCGAGGTGGTTCAGGGTGCCCGGCTCGCCGTGTCCCTCGATGAGCACGAGCTTGAGCGGCGGTTCGGCGATGGCGAAGTTCGCGTAGCCCGGCTTCACCTTGGCCGGCTCGGTGGCGAACAGCTTCGAGTAGAAGGCGATGGCGTCGTCGAGCCGTGACACGTTGATCGCGAGCTGGACCCTGCTCATGGTTCCCTCCGGACACATCTAGAGTGGTCGATACATCGATGGTGACAGATCAATCGATGAGAGTCAATCTGTGCCGGGCGACTCGGGTTGGAGGCGACGATGAGCAGTGGACGCGTGGCGCTCACCGAGACGGTCGACGTCTGTTGCCCGTCGGTGCTCGCCGAACCGCTGGCCGAGGCCGACGCCGAGGATCTGGCGAAGGTCTTCGCTGCGCTGTCCGACCCGGTGCGCCTGCGCCTGCTGAGCCTGGTCGCCCAGGCCGGCGAGATCTGTTCGTGCGACCTGCAGGACCCGTTGGGCAAGGCCCAGCCGACGATCTCGCACCACACCAAGGTGCTGGCCGAGGCAGGACTGCTGAGCGGCGAGAAGCGTGGGCGCTGGGTGTGGTGGCGGATCATGCCGGATCGCATGGCCGCGGTGCGCGCCGCGCTCGAGGTGGCCGACTGATCGTCCGCTAGTGTTCTGAGAATGGTTCTCAGAGCGCAGCACGCCGGGCTCGCGATCGTTCGCGATGTCGCTGGCGCTCCTCGTCTCCGCGGTGCCTGCGGGCGCGGCGTCGCGCTCGTCGGTCGTGGCGAGCTTCTATCCGATCGCGTGGGCGGCGCAGCAGGTGGGCGGCAACCGGGTCGCGGTCACCAACCTCACGCCCGCGGGCGCCGAACCGCACGACCTCGAGCTCAATCCCGACCAGATCGACGAGGTGCTCGACGCCAAGGTGGTGTTCGATCTCGGACAAGGCTTCCAACCCGCGGTCGAGCAGGCGGCTGAGCAGCGCGACGGCCCGACCGTGCAGCTGCTGCCTCGCGGGACGAAGGATCCGCACGTGTGGCTCGATCCGGTGCGCATGGCGGCGATCGTGCGCACCGTCCGACGCGAGCTCACGAAGGCCGATCCGAAGGGCCGCGCGCTCTACTCGCGCAACGCCGAACGCGTGCTCGGCGAGCTCGATGCCTTGAACACGCGGTTCCGCGCGGAACTCGCGCACTGCAAGCGCGACGTGATCGTGACCGCGCACGAAGCGTTCGGGCATCTGGCTCGTCGCTACGGCCTCCGTCAGGAGGGTGTGGCCGGACTGTCACCCGACGCCGAACCCGACGCCCAGCGCATCGGTCAGCTCACCGACCTGGTGAAGCGACTGGGCGTCACCACCGTCTTCACCGAGGAGCTGGTGTCACCGCGCATCGCGACGACGCTCGCGCGCGAGGCCGGGGTGCACACCGAGACGTTGAACCCGCTCGAAGGACTCACCGATCGGGAGCTCCACCGCGGCGACGACTACGTGAGTGTGATGGACACCAACCTCACCAAGTTGCAGGCCGCGCTGGGTTGTTCGTGAGAATCCGGTAAGAGATTCCCAAGAACTCCCGAAGAAGGGTCGCGCGACCCTGCGAGCGCGCGCGGGTTGCACGTACGTTCGCCCGCATGCTCGCACTCGACTCGCTGTTCGGCCTCCCCGCGCACATCTTTCTCGTGCACATCCCGGTCGTGCTGATCCCGCTCGGCGCCCTCGGTGCGGTGCTCATGCTCTGGCCCCGGTTGCGGAGCGCGATCGGTTGGTGGGTGTGCGGGATCCTCGTCGTCGCCGGCATCGCGACCCAGCTCGCGATCACGTCCGGGAAGTCACTCAGGAATTACGTGCACGAGACGGCGCTCGTACGGGAGCACACGCGCATCGGCGAGAACATCCGCCCATGGCTGCTCTTCCTGTTCCTCGCCCTGCTCGGGGTGATGCTCATCGACCGGGCGGTGCGCCGCCGAGCCGAGCGCCCTGAGGGGCGTGACGCGTTGCAGATCGCCGCCATCGTGCTCTCCGCGTTGAGCATCGTGTTCGCCGCGGTGTCGGTGTACTGGGTCTATCGGATCGGGCACTCCGGTTCGAAGGCGGTGTGGCACGCGACCCAGGTGAAGATCGACAAGGGCCAGTCGAACCACGAGGGTGGTGAGACCAGGGAAGGTCACGAGGGCGGCTAGGGACGGCGGTCGTCGTCCTCTGCTTGCCAGTGCCAGTGGACGTCCTTGGCCGGATCGATCTCGTCGAGCTGCGCGAGACGTGCGGTCATGCCGTCGAGCAGCGCCGCCGGCGGGAGCGCCGACTCGCTGATCGTGGCGAGGAACTCGCCGCCGGGAATCTCCCACACGTCGGCGTCGCTCGTCGCGACGACCGCGGCGGTGCGGGGTGTCTGGCGCAACAGACCGATCTCACCGAACCAGTCGTCGCCGGTGATCGTCGCGACGAGCACACCGTCCTTGATCACGTCGAACGTGCCGGTGCGGATCACGTAGAGGTTGTCGGGTGCGTCGCCCTGGCGCAGGACCATGGTCCCGGCCGGCACCGTCCGTCGGGAGCACGCTGGCCGCGACGCGCTCGAGCGCAGGTTGCGATGCGCCGTCGAAGAGATCGAGTCGCGCCAGCGCGAGGACGAGCGGCTCGAGCTCCCGGCGACGGGCCAGCGTCGTTCGCGCCACCTGCCGCAGGCCCGGCGCGGCGGCGATCGCGGAGACCGACACGATGAGCGCGGCGGCGACGAGCGCGTCCGACAACGACAGCGCCGTCACCAGCAGCGGAGCGAGTGTGGCTCCCGCGAGCTTGCCCGCGTTCACCGCCATGTTCTCGATGCCGAACACGCGCCCGAGGAGGTCGATGCGGCTGAGACGCTGCATGAGCGTGATCGACAGAACCTCGAACACCACGACCCCCACGCCGACCGCCACCAGCACCGCGCACGCGACGGCCGGTTCGTCGATGACGGCGAGGAGCGCGAGTGGGATCGACGACAGCAGCAGCGACGCGATCACGGTGAACGCCGGGCGGCGCACGGTCGCGACGCGGCCGACGACGGGCACGACCGCCAGCGCACCGACACCGATGGCGGCGCTGAGCACGCCGACCCCCTCTGATCCGAGCCCGAGCGTGTTCTGCGCCACCAACACGAGGAGCACGAGCTCGAAGCCGCGCGCCGACGCTGAACGCGAACACCAGCCACGTCATCAGCGCGAGGCCGGCCTGGTGGGTGACGGAGTGGATGCCCGCCCGGAACGATCCCCACCAGCGCTCCCGCGGACGACCCGGGTGGTGGACCGCAGGAGGCGGGCCACCCAGGAGGCTGACCCGTGACGAGGAGCAGCGCCGAGAGACCGAACGTCACCGCGTTGGTGGCGAACGCCGCGGGCGCGCCGGCGAGCCACAACACCGCGGTGCCGAGCAGCGGCCCGAGGAAGGTGGAGATCTGGCGCACCGCGCCGTCGAGCGCGTTGGCCGCGGTCGCGTCGCGCTCGCCGACGATCAGGGGGATGCCGGCGGTCAACGCCGGGCGGTAGGGCGCCGCGAGCACGTAGCTGACGACCACGATCGCCAGCACCGCGCCGGGAGAACCGGTGGACGTGAGCAATGCCAGCGCCACCATCAACGCGCCGCGTGCGAGGTCGAGCGCCACGACCAGCTTGCGTCGGTCGTAGCGGTCGGCGAACACGCCACCGGCGGCGCCGAACACCACGCGTGGACCGAGGCGCGCGATGGCTGCGAGCGCGACCAGGCTCGTGCCGTTGGGTTGGTCGAGCAGCCACACGAGCAGCCCGACCCAGAAGATCGCGTCGCCCGCGCCCGACAGCCCCTCGGCCGCGATCACCGCCGCGAGTTGCCGATGACGTCCGAGGAGCGACCGGGTCGGTCGCCGTTCGTCGACCTCGGTCATCGTTCCCCGTCGCAGCGCACCGTCGGTCGATCTATCACGGCGCCGAGGAAACGAACGGTGAACGGGGGGTGAATGGATGGAAGGCCTCCGTCCGCGGCTTGTCCGCAGGCGACTGAGGGCGACCTGACCAAATTGTCGGTCGCGCGCCCAACATACTGATCGGCCGTCCGGCCCGGTGCCTCGACTGCAATCTGCCCGTAGGCGAGCGCCGGAGCCGGACTTCTCGCGGAGGGTGGAACCCATGGGGGCATGGGAAAACGCCCTGAGAGGAACCCGCGACCGACGGTGCCCCGGGGTGCTCGCAGTCCTGGGGCACCGTCGCGGGGAGCGGTCGCTTGGTCGTCGCCCAAATACACCTTTCGTGGGTGCTTGAACCATGCGATGATCGGGCGGGCGCGGCGGGGCCTGCACGTCCCTTCCGGGGGGTGCAGCGAAGCGAGGTGGCGGACCGACTTCCCCCTGGATCGGGATGCTGCCAGCGGGGCGACGAGATGCGAACTTGCCACTACGGCCGCGGGCGGGTGCGGCGCTGCTGCGCCGGTCGCTCGCGTGGCGGAAGGACGCACCTTTGGAGCAAGCCCTGCCGCGCCCAGATCGCACACGGACCGATCGGATCGTCTCGGCCTGAACGCGAGCAGCGGCCCGCGAGCCCGCGCTGACCTGCACCTTCGATGGTCGGGATGCCGGGATTTGAACCCGGGACCTCAGCGTCCCGAACGCTGCGCGCTAACCAAGCTGCGCTACATCCCGAAGGGGAGACGAAGTCCTAGCCCTCGACGGTCGTTTCGACCTCACGAGCGAGGAGCCCGTCGACGGTGCGGCGCAGGGTGCCCGGGTCGACCGGCTTGACCAGCTCGGCGTCGGCGTCGGCCCGCTTGGCGAGGAACCGGTCGGCCTCGCGGTCGAGGAGCAGCAGGATCGACGTGTCGGGGATGCGCCCGGCCGAGCCCTCGAGGCGCAGGTCGATCGCGACCGCGATGCCGCCCATGTTGCCGATCTGCATGTCGAGGACGACGAGGTCGGGCTGCTCCGTCGCCGACGATGTCGCGCACGTCCTGGCCCCGGGTCACCTCGATGACCTGCTGGCCCGGCGCGGTGCACGCGGACTTCACCAGGTCACGGACCCACTTGGCATCGGCGGCGACGAGGATCGTGCTCACGGCGGGAACGCTAGTCGGCACCCATGAGGTGGCTCCCGACCGCGCGCAGGGCGGCGAAGTCGTGGACGTCGTGGCCGAGCTCGGGGACGTGGACCACCGACGCGTCGCCGATCCGATCCTCGAGGCCGGCGAGCTCGCGCGCGCTCACGGACCGCGACCTCCTCGAAGTCGGCGAGGTTGGCGTACTGCGCGGCGAGGCGGTTCGACGCCTCGCTCGCGGCGCCCGGCGAGCTCACGGGCGCGGTCGCGCGAGCGCCTCGGGATCGACGTCGGAGTAGCGCTCGTGCACGCGGTTGACGACGAGCGCGTCGACCGCGAAGTCGCCGTCGGCGAGCGCGGCCCGCGAAGTACTCGGCCTCCTCGACCGCGTCGCGTCGCGGTGACGTGACGAGCACGAACGCGGTGTCGTCGGCGGCGAGCAGCTGCGTCACCTGCGCGGCGCGGTCGCGGAACCCTTCCTCCATGCCTTCGAACGCGCGGAAGAACGCGACGACGTCGTCGACGACCTCGGTGCCGACGACGCGCGAGATGGTCCGCAGGAACGCCTGCGCGGCGACGCCGCCGACGCGCACGACGCCGCGCGTCGGCACCATCAGCATGCGGAAGATGCGGTTGTCGAGCAGGCGGGTGAGGCGACGCGGCGCGTCGAGGAAGTCGAGCGCGTGCCGGGTCGGCGGTGTGTCGACGACGATGAGGTCGAAGCCGCCGCGGTCGTGCAGCTCGTAGAGCTTCTCCATCGCCATGTACTCCTGCGTGCCCGAGAGCGCGCCGGCGATGTTGCGGTAGAAGCGGTTGGCGAGGATGCCGGTCGCCTGCTCGTCGTTGCGCGCGTACGGTCTGCACGAGCTGGTCGAACGTGGTCTCGGTGTCGAGCATCGAGCGCGTGGAGCCGCCCGCCAGGGACGGCGTCGCCGTCGGGATCCCAGCGCTCGCGCGCGATCTCGTGCGCCGTGTTCGACAGGTGCTCGAGCCCGAGCGTGTTCGCGAGCCGCTTGGCCGGGATCGATGGTCACGACCACCGCGTTGCGACCGCGGCGCGCGCCCTCGATCGCGAGCGTCGCCGCGGTCGTCGTCTTGCCGACGCCGCCGGTGCCGCAGCACACGACGACGTGGCGCTGTTCGACGAGCTCGGCGCGGTCGCCGGTCACGTCGGCTCACGACGGGCCCGTCGGCGAGTCGATCGCACCGACGCCGAGCACGAACTCGTCGGCGAGCAGCTCGATCTCGGCGGGGCCGATGTCGGCGGTGAAGAAGAAGGGCAGCCGGATCTGCGGGCAGCGGCAGCTGCTCGGCGAGGCGCGCGCACTGCTCGTCCTGCCGACGGCACGAGGTCGCGCGCGGAACGTCGCGGCCGCCATCGAGCGCGTCGCGCGTCCGACGGGTCGAGCGCGACGCCGGCCCGAGCGGCGTCGGCCGCGCACGTCGCCGTCGAGCGTCGACCGGCGGGCACGCACTGGTTCACCACGACCGGGCCCAGCGCCACACCGGCGCGGTCCTCGACCGCGAAGGCGGTGTCGACCAGCTCGTTGACCGGCGTCTCCTCGGGCACGGTCACGAGCATCACCTGGCAGCGCGTCGGGTCGGACAGCAGCTCCACCACGTCGGCCGCCTGCTTCCGGATCGGCCCGACCTGCACCGCGTCGAGCAGCCCGCGGGCCGACAGCAGGAAGGAGACCGCGTGCCCGGCCGCCGGCGCGTCGAGCACGATCAGGTCGGCGGCGCGGGCCCGCTCGAGCTGCTTCACCTTGCCCAGCACGAGGATGTCCTTCATCCCCGGGACCGCGGTCGCGACCACGTCGAGGGCGCCCGACCGAGTGAGACGCTTCGAGATCCGTCGCATACCGTGGTCCTCGAGGTACTCGAGCAGGGCGTCGTCGGGGGTGAGGGTCCGGGCCCGCACCCGCGGTCGGAGCTCCGCTTCCTCGTAGGTCAGCGGCGGCCGCCCGAAGCACGCGGCGAGCCCCGATTTGCCCTCGACCTCGACGATCAGCACGCTCATGCCCGTCCGGGCCGCTGCGGTGGCCAGCGCGGCCGTTACCGTCGTCTTCCCGACCCCGCCCTTGCCCGCCACGATCACGACCCGGGAGGCCGAGCAGAAGCGCTCGAGGTCCATGGCCACCGATGCTACGGGAGTCCCCTCGAACGCCGGATGCCGCGCGACGCGTCACGTCACACGGCTCGCGGCGCATCGTCGCACTGCTCGCGATCGTCATCGCGGTGTCCGTGCTCGCGCTCGACGCGCTCGCCGGCGCGGCCACGCCGCCCGTCGGCAAGCGCGGCATCGACGTCGTGCAGGTCGAGGGCTACCTCGACCCGCCCAACGAGTCGCTGATCCTCGACGCGATCAAGGAGGCGAACGCGCGTCGTTCGACGCTCCTCATCCTGCAGGTCAAGTCGAACGGGCGGGATCGACGCCGACATCGAAGAGGTCGTGCGCGCGATCGAGCGGTCACGGGTGCCGGTCGCGGTGTGGGTCGGACCGTCGGGCGCCGACGCCAAGGGCGCGGCCACCATCCTCTTGCAGGCCGCGCACCTCGCCTACATCTCACCGGGGTCCGGCGCAGGACCCGGTCAACCCGGTGCAGCTCGACGACCCGGGCGCGAGCACGAGCGCGGGGGTCGCCGACCGCCTCGCCACCCTCGCGCGCCGGAACCACCGCGATCCCGACGGCGCGCGCCGGCTCGCGACGGACCGGCTCGGCTCGACCGAGGCGTCCGCGGTCGGGGCGACCAACGGCGTGCGCCCGACGCTCGGCGAGCTCATCGTGCAGCTCGACGGCAAGACGGTCACCACCGCCTCGGGCAAGGTCACACTCTCGACCGCCAAGGTGATCGGGACGGGCAGGGACCGTCGTCGCCAGCCCAACCAAGAGGTGCGTGTTCAACCGGCTCGGACCTCGGTGGCTCAGTTGCTGCACCGGCTGATCAGCCCGTCGATCGCGTACTTCCTGATCGTCGTCGGCCTCGCGCTGCTCGTGTTCGAGTTCTTCACCGCGTCGATCGGCCTCGCCGGCCTCGTCGGCGCGCTGTGCCTCATCGGCGCGTTCGTGGGCTTCTCGCATCTGCCGGTGCACTGGTGGGCGCTCGGACTCCTCTTCGTGTCGATGTTCGGGTTCGCGATCGACGCGCAGGCCGGCGGACTCGGGCGTGTGGACGTTCATCGCCACCGTGTGTCTGGTCACCGGCTCGTGGTTCCTCTACGGCGGCTGCCGCGGAGCTGCGTCCGCCATGGTGGGTGTTCCTGGTGGTGATCGGCGGGATGCTGCTGTTCATGATCGGGGGCATGACCGCGATGATCCGGTCACGGTTCTCGACCCCGACGGTCGGGCGCGAGGGGATGATCGGCGAGGACGGGCGTGGCCGAGGTGGCCGTCGATCCCGACGGCGTCGTGCTGATCCGCGGCGCCCGCTGGCGGGCCCGCACCAACCGCGCCACCCCCATCCAGGCGGGCGAGCCGGTGAAGGTGGCGTCGGTCGAGGGGCTGGTCCTCGAGGTCGAGCCCCCCGAGGGTGGAGCCCAGGACTACCGGGAGCGAGCCCGCAACCGGCGGCCCAAATCGGAGGAATGAGCCACTCGCTCTTGTCACGCCGCAACCCGTCCGAGTAGTTTCCGCGCCGCGAGACACTCTGGATAGGGGGAGGAGAGTCCGTGGTCGTCAACACACTCGACACGTGGCGGACGCGTGCGGCATGCCGGGGCCCGGAGACGGCCCTGTTCTTCCCGCCGTCCAACACGGAACGGCGCGAGGACCGCGAGGTGCGCGAGGCGCGGGCCAAGGCCATCTGCCGCGAGTGCCCGGTGCAGCGCGAGTGCCTCGATCATGCGGTCCACTTCGGCGAGGCACACGGCATCTGGGGCGGGTTGAACGAGCACGAACGCCGCCAGCTGCTCGAGGCCAGCTACAGCTGATCGCGCCGCGCCGGCGGCGACGGCCGCACGACAGGCCACGTCCCGGCTCGGTCACCACATCTACACTGTGCCGGTGACGGTGCGAGTGACGGCGAAGTCCGGCTGACATGCCCGACCTCGTACCCGGGGTACCGAGCGCCCTCTCGCCCCTGGTGCGCCGCATCGTGGCGCCCAACCCGGGGCCCTTCACCGGCCCGGGCACCAACACGTACCTCGTCGGCATCGACGAGGTCGCGGTGATCGATCCCGGCCCCGACGACAAGCGCCACATCGACGCCATCGTCGGCGCGTCGATGAAGGAGCGTGTGCGCTGGGTGCTGCTCACCCACACGCACCCCGACCACGCGCCCGGGACCGCGCCGGCTGGCGAAGGCCACCGGCGCCGAGGTCCTGGCCTACGGCAAGCGCCTCGACAAGGACGCCACCGTCACCATCGACCGCACGATCGGCGACGGCGACACCATCGAGGGCACCGAGTTCGGGCTCTCGGTCCTCCACACGCCCGGCCACGCCCCCAACCACCTCTGCTTCCTGCTCGAGGAGGAGCGGGTGCTCTTCACCGGCGACACCGTGCTCGACGGCATGTTCTCGGTGGTGAGCCCGCAGCGAGGGGGCGACATGACCGAGTACCTGGCGTCGCTGGGGCGCATGGAGAAGCTGCGCCTGTCGCGCCTCGCGCCCGGCCACGGCGACGTGATCGAGGACGCCCGCCCGCGGATCCAGGAGTACGTGGCGCACCGCCACGAGCGGGAGCGTCAGGTGCTGGCCCTGCTGAAGCGCGACGGGCCGAGCAAGATCCCCGACATGGTCACCACGCTCTACGCCGACCGCGAGCTGCACCCGAAGCTGGTCGAAGCCGCCCAGTGGCAGCTCCACGCGCACCTGCTCAAGCTGAAGTCCGAGGGCAAGGTGACCGGCACGTCGGTGCGATCCGCCTGGTCGCTGGCCTAGCCGCGTACCAGATCGCGATTCTGGCGACCATACTCGCCAGCCCCCTCACGGGGTGTGGGAACACGCCCTCCGAGGGTGGTGCCTGCAAGCTGTTCTCTGGAGGCGCGCAGGAGCAGCATCAACTGCAGGCAACGACTCTGGCAGACAACACAAGGAGAGAACCTTTCGTGCGTACACACACGCGACGCTCGCGCGTCGCTCGACTCTGGGCCGCTCTGGCGGCACTCGTCGTCGTCCCCGCGACGTTGGCGGTCTCGACGAGCGCAGCAGCAGCGGCGGGCTCCAACACGCTCACGGTCAAGGCCGGTGAGTACACCTACGTGCTGAAGGGCAGCCCCAAGGCGGGCTGGACCCAGGTGAACTTCGACAACGCGGGCGTGGAGAACCACATGATGGTGGGCTTCAAGCTGAAGAAGGGCACCACACCAGCCGCGTTCAAGAAGGCGCTCATCGCGCAGGACGACGCGGCGTTCAAGAAGATCGCAGCCCCGGGCGGCGACCCGAGTGTCAGCGGCCTGCCGGCACTGGTCGGCCCCGGACAGAAGACCACCGCGCTGACCAACCTCAGCGCCGGCACCTACGGGATCGTGTGCTTCGTGACCGCGCCGGACGGCTCGCCGCACGCCGCACACGGCATGTACAAGGTCTTCACGGTGGCGGGGAAGTCGAACCTCAAGCCGCCGACCGACGGCGTGGCCGAGGTGACGCTCACCGACACCAGCATCACGGTGCCGCCGGGCGACGCACCGAAGACCCTCACGGTCAAGGTCACCAACAGCGGCACCACGGTGCACAGCTTCCAGTTGGTGAAGCTGAACGAGGGCAAGACCCTCGATGAGGCGAAGACGTACTTCGACGGGTTGTTCAACACGGGCAAGGCCGACGGTGAGGCTCCCGGCGTGCTCGTCGGCGGTGTGCAGGAGGTCGCTCCCGGTGGGATCGGCTACGTCGAGTGGTCGCTTCCGGCCGGCAACTACGGCTACGTGAGCACCGACGGTGACGCACCGAACGACGACTACACGAAGGGCCTGCAGGGCACCTTCACCATCAGCTGAGCACGATCAGCCGACTGATGTGAGCGACGAGCCCGGGCTCCGGCCCGGGCTCGTTCGCGTCGGGGACTAGGACGCTTCGACCTCGCGACCAGGTCGAGCAGGCGGGCGGTGCAGCCGGCCATCTCGATCGGCGGCAGGAGGTCGTCGGTGATGCGCGCCGCGAGCTCGGCGAAGGCGCGACCCGCCGGGCTGTCGGGCGCGTCGAGCGCGACCGGCCGGCCGACGTCGCCGCCGCTCGACACCGCGGGCTCGATCGGGATGCGCGCCACCAGGGGCACGCCGATCTCGGCGGCGAGCGCGGGCCCGCCGCCCTCGCCGAACACCGCGTGGCGCGAGCCGTCGGGCGCGACGAACTCGCTCATGTTCTCGACGACGCCGACCACCTTCATGTACGAGCGCCGCGCCATGTCGGCCACGCGGGTCGCCACCTTCTGCGCGGCGCGCGCCGGCGTGGTCACCACCAGCATCTCGGCCTGGGGGAGCATGCGGGCCAGCCCCATCTGCACGTCGCCGGTTCCCGGCGGCATGTCGATGAGCAGGTAGTCGAGATCGCCCCAGCGCACGTCGGTGAGGAACTGCTCGAGCGCCTTGGTGAGGATGAGGCCGCGCCACATGAGCGCGGTGCTCTCGTCGTCGACGAGCAGGCCCATCGACACGACCTTCAGCACGCCCGTCGACCGACGCGCGGGCAGGACGTTGGGCTCGATCTTGCCGTCGGTCCCGCCGAGGCGGCCTTCGACGCCGAGCATGCGGGGGACGCTGAAGCCCCAGATGTCGGCATCGAGCACGCCGACGGTGAGCCCGCGTGCGGCGAGCGCGACCGCGAGGTTCACGGTGACCGACGACTTGCCCACGCCGCCCTTGCCGCTCGCCACCGCGAGCACCCGCGTGGTCGGCGACACCTCGGTGGGGGCCGCCTCCTCGCGCGCGTTGAACCGCGCCCGCTGCATCGCGAGCGTCTTCTGCTCCTTGGTCATCTCGCCGTACTCGACCTTCACCGAGCTCACGCCCGGGAGGCCGCGCACCTTCGACTCGACGTCCTGGCGGATCTGGACCCGCAACGGGCACCCGGCGGTGGTCAGCGCCACGGTCACCACGACGTCGCCGTCGGCGCCCACCCGGACGTCGTCGACCATGCCCAGGTCGACGATCGAGGCGTGCAGCTCGGGGTCGATGACCCCGGCCAGCATGTGCCGGACGTCGTCGGGCGTGGGTGCGGGACCGGGCAGCGGCTGGTGAACCGGTGCGCCCGGGTCGTCGGGGTCAGGCGTTCGGGTCTCCATGGGGACGTCCATACCTATAAATACAGGCTACATCTTGAAAATATGCCCGGTGCCGGGTACCGTCAAGTACGTGAACCGGCGTGAATCCGAGCATCAGCTGGCGGTGCTCAAGGCGCTCGGCGACGAGACCCGCTACGCGATGTACGAGGAGCTCGCCCGCTCCACGGCCGCGCTCTCGGCGTCGGAGCTCGCGGAACGCCTGGGCATCCACGCCAACACCGTGCGCCTGCACCTGGAGCGGCTGCGCGAGGTCGGCCTGGTCGACGTCGAGGCGGTCCACCGCGGCACGGTCGGCCGGCCCCAGCACCTCTACTTCCTGAGCGCCGGCGCTCCCGGCCTCGGATTCGACCCGCCCGCCCACGCCCTGCTCGCCGGCCTGCTCGCAGCGATGGCCGAGCGGATCGGCGCCGATGCCGACGACGCCGCCGCCACCGGTCGGGTCTGGGGCACCGAGGCGGGGACCCGCACCCGCGCCCGCAGCTGCCTGGGTGCGCTCGAGGCCGAGCTCACCAAGCTGGGCTTCGAACCCGCGCTCGAGGCCGACGGCTCCGACGGCCGTCCGGCCCGCATCGAATTCCTCCACTGTCCGTTCCGCGAACTGGCCGAGGCCTACCCCGAGCTGGTGTGCAACCTGCATCGGGGACTGTGCGAGGGCGTGATCGATGCGGTGGGCGGGGGAACAGTCGACGAGTTCGCGACGTTGTACGACGCCGAGCCGTGCCACGTCACCGTGGGGCTCGGCGCGACGTCCGTCTAGCTCGTTCGGTTAAACTGTCAATCACTCCTTCGAACCCTCTGTGAGGTCCGATGTTCTCCGTTCAGGATGCCAGCACCGTCTTCACGCTGACCGATGCGGCCAGTGACAAGGTCAAGAGCCTCATCACGGCCGAGGGCAACCCCGACCTCGTGTTGCGGGTCGCGGTGCGTCCCGGTGGGTGCTCGGGCTTCAGCTACGAGATGTTCTTCGACAGCGACATCGCCGCTGACGACCTGAAGGTGGAGCAGGGCGGCGTCACCGTGGTCATCGACCCGGCCAGCGCCCCGCACCTCGGCGGCGCCGAGCTCGACTTCAAGGACGGGCTCCAGGGCGCGGGGTTCGCGATCAACAACCCCAACGCGCAGCGCAGCTGCGGCTGCGGCCAGAGCTTCAGCTAGTCAGCTCGCCCTCATCAACTTTCGGCGCCCCTACTCCGTCACAGTGACGCGGTAGCGGCGCCGAAACGCGTTCGGGGGCTACTTCGGCGCGACGAGGGAGTCGAGCAGCGCCTTCATCTCGGTGCCGCCGAACGCGCCGTCGATGCGTGACTGCACGGTGCCGTCACCGGAGATCCCGAACAGCCACGGATCGCTGGGGAGCTGCCACGCTTCCACCGTGGGGACGAGCGCGGTGCCCGTGGGCTTGGCGTAGATCTCGATGTGCACCGGCACGAGCTGGTCGCCGTAGCCCTTGACGGTGGAGAGGAACTCGTCGAGCACCGGCGCGCAGTACTGCGACGAACACCGCGCCGGCGTCGCGAACAACGCCGCGACCGGCTTGCCGGCGCCGATCACCGTCGACAACGACTGCGTGTGCAGCGAGCACATCGGGTCGCGCGTGCAGATCGGATCGACACCCAGGGTGTCGGTCGCCGTGGGTGACGGGTCGCGCGGCGCAGCCTGACCGGGAACGATGGCGACGGGCGACGGGTTCACGGGGATCTCGAAGGTGACATTCTGGCCTTGCGTGCGCGCCTGCACCTGCCAGAGGCCGGCGCTGTCGAGCACCGGTCGGCGCCAGGTAGACGCCGCGGCCCTTGGGGAGCCCCGCACGGTCGAACGCGGTCTTCTGCGGTTGTGCCCACGTCTTCGTGCCCTTCTTGCGGAAGCGCACGATCACCGACGGACCGCTGGCGAAGTTCTTGCCCTTGCCGAGCGCGAACACCACGCGCTGCGGATTCGGCGACGCCGCGAGGTCGCTGCTGAGCAGGAGCGTGAAGTAGGGGTCGTCGGCGGCGGCAGCCGAACCCGCGGGAACGAACCGGCGACGACGAGTCCACCGGCGGCGCCGAGCGCACCACCGAGGAACGCGCGGCGAGACCAGCCACCGGGCGAACGGGCGCCCGGGGGGAGGGGTGCGGAAGACATCCCCCTATCCTGCCTGCCCGTGACCGGAACTGGGCATCGGGTGCAGTTCTCGTGCAACGGTGAACAGTTCGAGTTCGACATCGAGCCCGGCGAGTCGCTGCTCTCGGTGCTCCGTGAGCGCATCGGGGTCGTGTCGCCGAAGGACGGATGCGCGCCGCAGGGCCAGTGCGGCTGTTGCACGGTGCTGGTCGACGGCGAACCACGCGTCGCGTGCGTCACGCCGATGACCCGCGTCGCCGGCCGCGCGGTGGTGACGGTCGAGGGTCTCGATGCCTCGGTGCGCGACGACCTCGCGGCGCGGTTCGTCGCCACCGGTGGTTCGCAATGCGGCTTCTGCACCCCGGGGATCCTGGTGCGGCTCGCGGCGGCGCAGGCGAAGGGCAAGACCCGGCGCGTCGACCTCGACCGCGCGCTCGCCGCGCACCTGTGCCGGTGCACCGGGTGGCAGACGGTCTACGAGGCGGTCGAGGCTCGCGAACGCGCCCGGAACCGCGCGTGACCCGAGCGCCGCGGCGCGCGCGGGCCGAGCTCGAGGGTGGCGTGTCGCAGCTCGTCGGGCCGCTCGTGCCTCTGGGCGATGGCGGCTTCGCCGACGACGGCGCGCCACGCGACGCGCTGGTCGCCGTCCCGCTGCCTCCCGGATCGACCGCGGAGTCGGTCGAGGTCGCCGGGTCGTCGTGGGTGGTCGCCGACTCCTTGCTGGAGGCGAGGGCGCTCGCGGGCAAGGTGCAGGGTCGGCGCACCACCGTTGATCCAGAGCCGCCGCTCGCGCTGCCCGCGCCGGTCGCTGGTGGTGTGCGTCTCGCGACCTCGTGGGTCGAGCCCGCATACCTCGAGCCCGACGCGTCGTGGTGCGCGCCCGGCGGCGATCCCGCGACGCCGCTCGCCAACGGCGGCGCGTTCGGCGGCAAGGCCGCGTCGCCGGTCGGCGCAGTGGCGCGCGAGCTCGCCGACCGCACTGGACGCGCCGTGCGTGTCGTGTACGCGCGCGAGGACGTCGTCCGGCTCGGCCCCAAGCGCCCGCCGATCGCGGCGACGGCGTTCGTTCGACGGCGACGGTCGTGCACGTTCGAGGGCACGGTCGTCGGCGACACCGCGACCGTTCACCCGCGCCGATCGCGTGGCCGTACGCGATCGAGGAAGACGGTCGAGTGGACGAGCGTGGCCGCGCCCGGTCCGCCGACCGCGTCCGACGTTCCGCGCCGTCGGCCTCGCCGAGCGCGCCGTGCTGCTCGAGGGTGCGCTCCACGCCGCCGGCGCCGACCGCGGCGTGCTCGTGCGCGCACGGCCGGGCCGCGTCGGTGCTCCTCGACTCCGTGTGTCATGGCCGAGGAGTGGCGCGCTGGCCGGCGCACGCGTGCACCGTCGACGACATCGGGCGCGATCGAGCCGTGTGCACGTGCGTGTCGCGGCAGGTGACCCGCTCGACGAGGTCGTGCTGCGTTCCTACTGCATCGGTGCCGCGCACATGGCGCTCGGCTGGGTGCTCACCGAGGGCCTCGCCGTCGATCCCGAGACCGGCGAGGTGCACGACCTCACGATCCGCTCGTTCGGCATCGTCTGCACGCCAAGGACACGCCGCCGATCGACGTCGAGATCGTCGACGATCCCGGCGCGCCCGTCGTGCCCATGCGTCCGACGCGGTGTTCGCGGCGGTCGCGGCCGCGACGTGGAACGCGGTGAGCGACGTCGAGGGCGTGCGTCCCGAGTCGTTCCCTGCGCGCGACGACGCGCGCCGCGGCTGCGCTACGTCGCTGACACCGGTACGGAGTCGCCCGACCCGGCGCCGCGGACATCATCACGCTCACGACGAGGTCCACAGCGAGAACCCGATGAACGCCCTCAACGACAAGCACGAAGAACACGTCGCGCGTCGACGCGATACCACCACCGCCCGACGAGCAGCGACCAGCGGCGATGACCGCGCCGAACCATCCCGAGTGCCTTGGGAACGAAGCCGGTCTGCGAGGATCACGGCCGAGACCGCGCCGACGAACAGCGCAATGCCCGATCACGTGCCGACGTGCCGAGGTTGTTCGAACAGATGTAGACGAACCTCGTCGCGGTTGCGCCCATCGCCGGGGTCCGAGACGCCGTGATCCGCGAGGACGCCGAGCACCGAACCGCGTTCAGCGCGCCGCCACCGAAGCACGCGCACCGCGGACCGCGCCGACGGTGAGCCATCGGTTCCCCTCCCTCGGCCCGGCGCAGCACTCGCCAGACGCCGCGCCGAGCAACCAGAAGAACGTCGACCCCGGCCAGCGCGCCGATGTAACCCGCCCAGCGGATCTCGTCGCTCTTGTCGGTCGACGAACTTGCGCGATCTTCGTCGCCGAGTCGTCGGTCTTCGGTGGGCTGCCCGGGATCAACCCGGCCACGAGGAGCAGGACCACGAACACGATGCCCGCCGAGCGCGCGCGACCGCTCCCACTTCGCGTCATCCACGAGTCCCCCAGTCGTCGATCGACCGTACGATCGTGCGCCCGCTGCGGGGGGTTTGCAAGCATTGTCCGATTCGGCGCGCGCTACTGTCTCGCCATGGTCGGTGGCGGCGTCGTGATGGTCGTGCTCATGATCCTGGTGCTGCCCGTAGCAGTCATGCTGGGCGGAGCGATCTGGAGCGCCCTCATGGGCTTCCTGCTGTCGGAGAACGCCTGCGACGAAGCCGAGGCGGAAGCCGCGTAGCGGTGCTGCCCTCCGGGCACCGGCTCAGAGGATGAACAGCATCTCCTGGTAGGTCGCCAGCGGCCACAGGTCGTCGGCCACGATGCCCTCGAGCTCGTCGGCCGACCCGCGCACCGCTTCCATCGTCCCCAACAGCGTGCGGCCCGCGTGCTCGGCTTCCTTCTCGGTGGAGTCGAGTCCTTCCTGCGCGAGCTCCGACCGCAACAGGGCGATGCCCGATCGCAATGACGCGATTCGCCGACGACACCTCTTCGAGCGTCGACCGGTCGCCGTCGATGCCGACCGCGCTCAGCGTCGGCGAGGTTGGCCGCCAACTCGGTCTGGTAGCGCAGCGCGGCGGGGAGCACGATCGTCGTGGCGATCTCGAGGGTGAGACCGCGCCTCGACGCTGATGCTCATCGCGTACTGCTCGAGCGCGATCTCGAAGCGGCTGTGCATCTCACGCGGTGGTGAACACGCCGTACTTCCCGAAGAGCTCCATCGCCTCGTCGGTGATGAGGGCCGGCAGCGCGTCGAGCGTGGTGCTTGAGGTTCGGGAGTCCCCGCGCCTCGGCTTCGATCGTGCCAGTCCTCGGTGTAGCCGTCGCCGTTGAAGACGACGCTGCCGTGGTTGGTCATGACGTCCTCGAGCACCTTCTGCACCGCGGCGTTGAGCTCGGCCCCGTCTGCGATCTGCGGACTCCAGCTCGGTCGCGAGGTAGTCGAGTGACTCGGCGAGGATCGTGTTGATCGTCGACCATCGGCGCCGGCGATCGACTGCGACGCGCCCGGCGCGCGGAACTCGAAGCGGTTGCCGGTGAACGCGAACGGGCTCGTGCGGTTGCGGTCGCCGGGGTCGGTCGGGAGCACCGGCAGCGTGTCGACGCCGATCGTCAGCGCGCCCTTCTCCTTCGAGCTCGTCGCGCCACCCTTCGCGATCTGGTCGAACACGTCGGTGAGCTGCTCGCCGAGGAAGATCGAGATGATCGCGGGCGGCGCTTCGTTCGCGCCGAGACGGTGGTCGTTGGTCGCCGACGCGACCGACGCGCGCAGCAGCGCCGCCGTGCTTGTGCACGGCGCGGATCACCGCCGCGCAGAACACGAGGAACTGCGCGTTGTCGTGCGGCGTGTCGCCGGGGAGCAGGAGGTTGCCCTCGGAGCGCGTTGCCGAGCGAGAAGTTCACGTGCTTGCCCGAGCCGTTGATGCCGGCGAACGGCTTCTCGTGGAACAGGCACTCCATGCCGTGCTTCTCGCGCGACGCGCTTGAGCGTCACCATCAGCAGCTGCTGGTGGTCGGTCGGCGACGTTCGACCGCTCGAACACCGGCGCGATCTCGAACTGCCCGGGCGCCACCTCGTTGTGTCGCGTCTTCGCCGGGATGCCGAGCTTGAACAGCTCGCGCTCGGCGTCGAGCATGAACGCGAGCACGCGCTCGGGGATCGCGCCGAAGTAGTGGTCGTCGAACTCCTGGCCCTTCGGCGGCTTCGCGCCGAACAGCGTGCGGCCCGCGTTGAGCAGGTCGGGGCGGGAGAAGAAGAAGCTCCGGTCGATCAGGAAGTACTCCTGCTCCGCGCCCGCGAACGACACGACCGCGTCGGGGTCGTCGTGACCGAACAGGCGCAGGATCCGCTCGGCCTGCTTGGCCATCGCCTGCTGCGAGCGCAGGAGCGGCGTCTTGTGGTCGAGCGCCTCACCCGTCAACGACACGAACACCGTCGGGATGCACAGCGTGTTCCCGTTCGGGTTCTCGAGGATGTACGCCGGGCTCGTCACGTCCCAGCCCGTGTAGCCGCGCGCCTCGAACGTCGCCCGCAGGCCGCCGTTCGGGAAGCTCGACGCGTCGGGCTCACCCTGCATGAGCGTCTTGCCCGCGAACTCGGCGATCGCACGCGCCGTCGCCGCCGGGCTCGAGGAAGCTGTCGTGCTTCTCGGCGGTGAGGCCGGTGAGCGGATAGAAGACGTGCGCGTAGTGCGTCGCGCCCTTCTCCATCGCCCAGTCCTTCATGGCGGCGGCGACGACGTCGGCGACCGCGGGGTCGAGCGGCTTCGGCGTGCTCGATCGTCGACATCAACGACTTGAACACCGGCTTGGGGAGCCGGCTCTGCATCACCGACTTGGTGAACACGTTCTGACCGAACACCTCACCCGGTGCCTCGGCCTTCTCGAAGACCCCCGCGGGTGGCTGATAGCCCTTGACCGCGTCGATCGCCTGCAGACGGGCTGTGCTTCCGCTCATCGGTGTTCTCCTCGAAGTCCGGCGTGGCTCGAGTCGAACGTAGGAAACCCCGATATCGGGAGTGTTTCCTCAGAGTGAAAGCGCCATCCCTCTGGAGGGAAGCGGTGTCGCTATTCGCCGGGTGACCAGCGCGGCGAGCCGAAGCGGTAGCCCACCGAGCGCACCGTCTGGATCAGGCTCGCGTGTTCCTCGCCGAGCTTGGCGCGCAGACGACGCACGTGCACGTCGACCGTGCGCGCGCCGCCGTAGTACTCGTAGCCCCACACGCGTGACAGCAGCTGCTCGCGCGTGAACACCTTGCTCGAGTGCGTGGCGAAGAACTTGAGGAGCTCGTACTCCATGTACGTGAGGTCGAGCGGCCGGCTGCTGAGCGCGGCCTGGTACGTCTCGAGGTTGAGCACGAGATCGCCGTACTCGACGATCTCGGGCCGCGAACCGCGACCGGTGCGCCAGAAGAGGTGGCGCAGCCGCGCCTCGAGCTCCTTCTGGTGGAACGGCGCGAGGCAGAAGTCGTCGAAGAGGTCTTCGCGCATCTCGAGCTCGGAGAGCTGGGCTCCCGACACGAGGAGCAGCACCGGCTCGAGCGTGCTGTCGCGCTTGCGCAGCGCGCGGCAGATGCCGAACGCGCCCTCGGGATCCTCGTCGGCGCACACGACCGCGCCTGCCCAGCCGTCGCTCGGCTCGGACTGCGTGGCGACCGACACGTTCGCGACGGCCTTCCACGGGTATCCCGCGAGGTCGAGGGTCTGCGCGAGCAGCGGGGGAGGCGGGTCCGGGAAGACCAGCAGTGGTTCGGGTGCCATCACAGGGATCCCAGGTACCGGTCCAGCTCCCAGGGGGTGACGTGCGACTTGTAGTCCACCCACTCCGACCGCTTGTTGCGGATGAAGTAGTCGAACACGTGCTCCCCCAGTGCCTCGGCGACGAGCTCGGAGTCTTCCATGACGGTGACTGCCTCGGCGAGACTCTGGGGCAGCGAGCCGATCCCCTCCGCGGCGCGCTCCTCCGGCGTCATCTCGTAGATGTTGTTGGTGGCCTCGGGCGGGAGGTCGTAGCCCTCCTCGACGCCCTTGAGGCCGGCGGCGAGCATCAGCGAGAACGCGAGGTACGGGTTGCAGGCCGGGTCGGGGGAGCGGAACTCGATGCGGGTCGAGCTCTCCTTGCCCTTCTTCGGCGCCGGCAGCCGCACGAGCGCCGACTCGTTGTTGCGCGCCCAGCACACGTGCACCGGGGCCTCGTAGCCCGCGACCAGCCGCTTGTAGGAGTTGACCGTCTGGTTGGTGACCGCGGTGATCTCGCGCGCGTGGTGGAGGAGGCCGGCGATGAAGTGCTTCCCGACCTTCGAGAGTCCGAACTCGTCGCCCGGGTCGTGGAACACGTTGACGTCGCCCTCGAACAGCGACACCTGGGTGTGCATCCCCGAACCGAACGCGCCTTCGATGGGCTTGGGCATGAACGTGGCGTACACGCCGAGCTCGTTGGCGACCTGCTTCACGACCTGGCGGAAGGTCATGACGTTGTCGGCCATGGTGAGCGCGTCGGTGTAGCGCAGGTCGATCTCGTGCTGGCTCGGGCCGAGCTCGTGGAAGCTGTACTCCACGGGGATGCCCATCGCCTCGAGGGTGACGATGGTCTGGCGGCGCAGGTCGCTCACCATGTCCTGCTGGGTGAGGTCGAAGAAGCCCGGCGTTGTCGATCGGCACCGGAGGGGTGTCGGCCGACTGGAAGATGAAGAACTCCATCTCCGGCGCGGTGTAGAAGGTGAAGCCCTTGTCGCGGGCGCGCTCGAGGTTCCGCTTCAGGACGTAGCGCGGGTCGCCCTCGAACGGCTCCTCCGACAGGTGCTTGATGTCGCAGAACATGCGGGCGACGGGGGCGTCCTCGCCGCGCCACGGCACGATCTCGAACGTGCTCGGGTCGGGGAGGGCGAGCATGTCCGACTCCTGGACCCGGCTGTAGCCCTGGATGGCCGACCCGTCGAAGGTCATGCCCTCCTCGAGCGCCGTCTCCAACTCGGCCGGGGTGATCGCGAAGCTCTTCAGGGTGCCGAGGACATCGGTGAACCAGAGGCGGACGAACCGGACACCGCGCTCTTCGACCGTCCGCAGGACGTAGTCGAGCTGCTGCTGCATGCGAGCAGTCTAGGAAGGCCGCCGTACGATGCCCGAGGCCGGGAACGGCCAGAAACAGAGCGTTCATGTCTGGGCAATGGCCGGGAAACCACGGCGGAACAGGCTGGCCACTTCCACAGCGAGACGTAGGGCTTCCGGGCACCGCTGGCGCCGGAGCAGACCACGATCAGGAGACGAGCGTGAGCTACAAGGCGGAGTACATCTGGATCGACGGCACTGAGCCCAGTGCGCGTCTCCGGTCGAAGACGAAGGTCCTCGAAGACGGCAAGGAACTGCCGATCTGGGGCTTCGACGGTTCGAGCACGAACCAGGCGCCGGGCAGCAACTCCGACTGCGTGCTGCAGCCGGTCGCTTCCTTCGCCGACCCGATCCGCGGTGGCGACGATGTCCTCGTCATGTGCGAGGTGCTGCTCCCCGACATGACGCCGCACGTCACCAACCTGCGGGCCCAGCTCCGTCCGGTGGCGGAGAAGTACGAGGACCAGGCGCCCCTGTTCGGCATCGAGCAGGAGTACACCTTCTTCAAGGACGGTCGCCCGCTCGGCTTCCCGCCCAACGGGTTCCCCGCGCCGCAGGCCTTCTACTACTGCGGCGTCGGCGCCGACGAGGTCTTCGGTCGTGACGTCGTCGAAGCCCACCTCGAGGGATGCCTCGAGGCCGGCATCGGCATCTCCGGCATCAACGCCGAGGTCATGCCCGGCCAGTGGGAGTTCCAGGTGGGCCCGCTCGGCCCGCTCGACGTGTCGGACCAGCTCTGGGTCGCACGCTGGCTGCTCTACCGGATCGCCGAGGAGTTCGGCGTGTCCGCCACGCTCGACCCGAAGCCCGTGAAGGGTGACTGGAACGGCGCCGGCGCGCACACCAACTTCTCGACCAACGCGATGCGCGAGGGCTACGACCCGATCATCGCCGCCTGCGAGGCGCTCGGCACCAAGGCCGACGAGCACGTGGCCGCGTACGGCGCCGACATCGAGCACCGGCTCACCGGCGCGCACGAGACCGCGCCGTGGCACGAGTTCAGCTACGGCGTCTCCGACCGGGGTGCGTCGGTGCGCATCCCGTGGCAGGTCGAGATCGACAAGAAGGGCTACATCGAGGACCGGCGTCCGAACGCGAACATGGACCCGTACCTCGTGACCCGGATGATCACCGAGACGGTCTGCAGCGCGCTGGCGTAGCGAACGACTCGGGCAGGCACTCGACAGAGGCCCGGTACGCGGACAGGATCTCCTCGTCCGTGTACCGGGCTTTCGTCGTTTCGCACTGGCATTCGCACGAAGGCGTTCACGAAGAAAGGTGGTGAGTCGTGGCGACTCCCAGTGACGTGCTCAAGATGCTTGCCGACGAAGAGGTCGACATCGTCGACATCCGGTTCTGCGACCTGCCGGGGTTGATGCAGCACTTCTCGATCCCCGCGCACGAGCTGAGCGAAGACGTCTTCGAGGACGGCTTGGGGTTCGACGGCTCGTCGATCCGTGGGTTCCAGGAGATCCAGGAGTCGGACATGCTCCTGATCCCCGACCCCGACACCGCGGTGATCGACCCGTTCACCCAGCACAAGACGCTCAACATCAACTGCTTCGTGCAGGACCCCGTCACCGGCGAGGCCTACAGCCGCGACCCGCGCTACATCGCGAAGAAGGCCGAGGACTACCTCCGCGGCACCGGCATCGCCGACACCGCGTACTTCGGTCCCGAGGCCGAGTTCTACATCTTCGACTCGGCGCGCTTCGACCAGAACCAGTACTCGGGCTACTACTTCCTCGACTCGATCGAGGGCGTGTGGAACTCCGGACGTCCCGAGGAGCTCGACGGCTCACCGAACCTCGGGTACAAGGTCCGGTACAAGGAGGGGTACTTCCCCGTCGCGCCGATGGACCAGTACCAGGATCTCCGGTCGGAGATGCTGATGACGCTGGAGAAGGTCGGCATCCCGGTCGAGGTGCAGCACCACGAGGTGGGCACCGCGGGTCAGGCCGAGATCGACATGCGCTTCGACACGCTGTCGTCGATGGCCGACAAGCTGATGCTCTACAAGTACGTCGTGAAGAACGTGGCGCGCGCCGCGGGCAAGACGGTCACCTTCATGCCCAAGCCGCTGTTCCAGGACAACGGGTCGGGCATGCACGTGCACCAGTCGCTCTGGAAGGGCGGCGAGCCGCTGTTCTTCGACGAGAAGGGCTACGCGGGTCTGTCCGACCTCGCACGCTGGTACATCGGTGGTCTGCTGCAGCACGCGCCGTCGCTGCTCGCGTTCACCAACCCCACGGTGAACTCGTACAAGCGACTCGTGCCGGGCTACGAGGCGCCGGTCAACCTCGTGTACTCGCAGCGCAACCGGTCGGCCGCGGTGCGCATCCCGCTCTACTCGAAGAGCCCGAAGGCGAAGCGCATCGAGTTCCGCTGCCCCGACCCGTCGTGCAACCCGTACCTCGCGTTCTCGGCGCTGCTCATGGCCGGGCTCGACGGCATCCAGAACCGCATCGAGCCGCCCGCGCCGCTCGACCGCGACCTCTACGACCTGCCGCCCGAGGAGCTGGCCAAGGTGCCGCAGGTGCCGGGCTCACTCGACGAGGTGCTCACCGCGCTCGAGGCCGACCACGAGTACCTGCTCGCCGGCGGCGTGTTCACGCCCGACGTCATCGAGACGTGGGTCGACTACAAGCGCGAGAACGAGGTCGACGCCCTGCGGCTGCGCCCCCACCCGTGGGAGTTCTACCTCTACTACGACATCTAGCCGGCCCAAGGCGGTTGGTGAGCCTCAGGCTCCGATCGTGTGCCTTAGCGCAAGCCGAACTGGGCCTTGGTCTGGAGCGCGTCGTTCTGGAACTCCGCGTTGGTGTTCGCTCCCAGCCCGCTGCAACCGGACCACATCCAGATCTCATCGTGATATCCGGCGATGTCCGAAGACACCGAGAGGGTTCCAGGTCCGCCGACGATTCCTGCGACCTGGTCGTGACTCATGCCGGTCTGAATCTGATTGAACTCGTCCATCGTCATGCATGGAGCGTTGACGGGCGGCGGCGGAATCGTCGTAGTCGGTGGTGCTG
This sequence comes from uncultured Actinomycetes bacterium, assembly GCA_963697125.1. Classification (GTDB taxonomy): domain Bacteria; phylum Actinomycetota; class Acidimicrobiia; order IMCC26256; family DASPTH01; genus DASUAS01. Next base: position 327,377 of record CAVOMW010000007.1, on the reverse strand, counting down.
TGGTCGTGGTAGTCGAAGTCGTCGTCGTCGTTGTTGTCGTCGAGGTCGTCGTGGTCGTGGCCTGGACGCGCTTCACCTTCGAGCAGGTGAAGACCATCGAGGCGTGTGCCGTTCCGGCGGTCACCACGACCCGCGGCAGACGTTGCAGACTTGTGCTTCCGGCATGTGGCGCCAGCCGCCACGCGAGCGGAGATCACCGCGTCCGCGAGACTTGCACCGTCGGGCAGCTCGGCCGTCGTGGCTACGGTCTTGCCGGTCGTCGCTGCCGCAACCGTCGCCGCCGGAAACACTGCAACAGCAGCAAGCACAGCGAAGCCAACGCAACTTCCTGCGAGCGTTCGTCTCCGGCGTCGTCGAACCGGATTCGGGCTGTAGGGAGCGAGCGGTGAGACCGGCCGGGTTGGTTCCGCTGTCCATGAGGTTCCTGCGACCTTCGTTGGGGGAGCAGCGGCTCGTTACTCGTGAATGACGATGCTCAAGCCGTCGTCAGGGTGGTATGTCCATGACGCCTTGAAGTTGCGCCAGTGGTCGCGCTGCATTCCATCGAGCGCGCGTGTGTTGTCGATCTCTGAAACGACGTAGCTCGGCGCCTTGAGGACGAGCAGAACACACGCAACGTCTTCGATCGTGTCGCCGCTGACGTCTTCTTCGCCTTCGGTGTCGAGGGCAATCGTCTTGCCGCCGTCTGCGACGTGCGCCCTGAGGTGGCACTTCTTCGCCGCACTCTTGACGGAGATGTCTGCCGCATATGCCGGCGTAGCCAACGCCAGCGCTGCGCAAAGCGACGCGGCCAATCCCACCAGAACTCGTTTCATCCTGTCCGCCCTCCACAGCAACAGAACTCGTAGCGAGATGTATCGGCCGAATCGGGCCAAGCTGTACGGCGACTTGCGCGATGCCGATTCCGCTGCTGAGCCTCGCGAACTGCTGCCAATCAAAAGGTGCAGGTCAGCGGACGCGTGAACTGCGCAACGCTCTCACCCGCGGATGACGCAGCAGGTCGACCTCTACTACGACATCTAGATCCGGCCGCGACCGCGTTCAAGGCGTGGTCACCGCACGGTCACGTCGGTACGAGACCTGGCTGCGACCGGCCCGGTCCACGATCCCTCGACCTGTACCCGTCGAGGAGGTCGTCGACCATGAACAAGCTCACCCGAACTGCATGCACCGCGCTCGCCAGCGCCGCACTCCTGCTCGCGCTCGGCGCGCCCGTCGCGTCCGCGACGCCGCAAGGTCGCGACTCCCACGTCGTGGGCGAAGGGACGTGGACCGATCCGGGCGTCACGATCGACAGTGCGACGCCGACGCCATGGGAATCCCTGTACATCGTGAAGCTGCACGGCAACACGACTGTGGCCGGCTCGCTCTCCGGCGTGAGCGACTACTCGTTCACCCTGCTCGCCAACGTGGCGACGGGTGTGTCTCGAGGCAACGGCGCCGAGACGTTCACCGCGACCTTGGCCGGAAGGGGCTCGGGGACGCTCACCATCCTCGAGCACATGGAGGTCGCCGGTGACGGCAGTACGACGGTGACGGGGATCGTGATCGGTGGCACTGGTGCCCTGGCCGGCGCGCGCGGCCTCGTGCGATTCCAGGGCGGCAGCACGCCCGGATCGCCAGCTGCGAGTGGCACCTACCAGATGGTGCTCGACCTCGGTCGCTGATCCTGGTCCGAGCCCCGAGCGCGCTGAGCATCGGTACGCTCGGGGGATGTTCGATCTGAAGATCACTGGCGGGACGATCGTCGACGGGACCGGACGCCCCGGTTTCGTCGGCGACGTCGCGATCCAGGACGGCGTCATCGTCGGGGTCGGCGAGCACGTCGACGGCGACGCGACCGAGGTCATCGACGCGACCGGGTGCATCGTCACGCCGGGGTTCGTCGACATCCACACGCACTACGACGGTCAGGCCACCTGGGACCCGGTCCTCGACCCCTCGGCCAGCCACGGCGTCACGACCGTCGTCGTCGGCAACTGCGGCGTCGGCTTCGCGCCGGTGCGTCCGGGTGGGCAGGCGCGGCTGGTCGAGATCATGGAAGGCGTCGAAGACATCCCCGGCACCGCGCTGCACGAGGGCATCCAGTGGGACTGGGAGACGTTCCCCGAGTACCTCGACGCGCTCGACCAGCCTCGAGTTCTCGATGGACGTCGCTGCATTCCTGCCGCACGTGCCGCTGCGCGTGTACGTGATGGGTGAGCGCGGCGTCGCCAACGAGGACGCGACCGCCGACGACATCGCGGAGATGGCGCGTCACGTGCGCGAGGCGATCCAGGCCGGCGCGGTTGGCTTCTCGTCGTCACGCTCGCTGAACCACAAGGACCTCGACGGCGAGCTGGTGCCGGGCACGTTCGCGTCGGCCGACGAGCTCATCGGGCTCGCGCAGGCCGTCGTCGACGCCGGCGGCGGTCTCTTCGAGGTCGTGCCCCAGGGCGAGACCGAGGGCGACGCCGACCTGATCCTCAGCGAGATCGAGCTCATCGGCGACGGTGTCGGAGGCCACCGGGCGTCCCGCTGTCGTTCCTCGCTCGTGCAGTCCCGCCTCGATCCCGACCTGTGGCGTCGCCAGCTCGAGCTGGTGGAGAAGGTCAACGCGAACGGCGCGCACGTCAACGCCCAGGTCGCGGCGCGCCCCGGCGGGATGCTCATCGGCGCCGCGAGCTACCACCGCGCTCATGCGCCGTCCGACGTACCGCCGGCTCGAGGACACGCTCGCCCTCGACGACCTGCTCGTGGAGCTGCGCAAGCCCGAGGTGAAGGCGACGATCCTCGCCGAGGAGACCTGCCGCCCGATCCGCACCGGCAGTACGAGTCGCTCGCCGACAACGCCTCCTTCCTGTGGGGCAGCGTCTTCCCGCTCGGCGACCCGCCCGACTACGAGCCTCTCCCGGAGCGTTCGATCGCAGGCATCGCCGCCGCGACCGGTCGCGATCCGTTCGAGGTGTTCTACGACCACCTCGCGGCCGGTGAGCTCCTGCTCGGCGCGTTCACGAACTACGCGCAGGGCAGCGAAGACCCTCTTGCCGAGATGATCGCCGATCCCGAACACGTCATCGGGCTCTCCGACGGTGGTGCGCACGTGAAGATGATCTGCGACGCCGTCGGCGCCGACGTACCTGCTCACGCACTGGGTGCGCGACCGCACGCCGCGGCGACGCGTCTCCCGCTCGAGACCGTGATCCAGAAGCAGGCCGCCGGCACGGCAGCCGCGGTCGGTCTCGATGACCGGGGCACGCTCGAGGTCGGCAAGAAGGCCGACGTGAACGTGATCGACCTCGACCACCTCACCCTGCACGCGCCGCGTTCGGTCGACGACCTCCCCGCCGGCGGTCGGCGCATCCTGCAGGACGCGTCCGGCTACAAGGCGACGATCGTCAACGGTGTGGTCACGCGGCGCGACGACCGCGACACCGGCGCCCGCCCGGGTCGCCTCGTGCGCGCGCAGTAGTCGAGCGCAGCCCTCGTGTCGAACGTCGCGATGGTCATGGCGGGTCCGGGCGAGGCGCCGGTACCCACCGATCGGCCCATGCCGGAGCCCGCTCCCGGCGAAGCGGTCGTCCGCGTGCGCGGGTCGAACCTCAACTACCACGACCTTGTGAACCTCATGGGCCTCATCGACGGGCCGTGGCCGCGGGTGCCGATGACCGACGGCGCGGGCGAGGTCGTCGCGGTGGGTGACGGCGTGGGCAACCTGGCGGTGGGGGATCGGGTCGTCGGGGCATTCCACCCCGATTGGCGGTCGGGTCGACTCACCCGCGCCAACGGGCGCGCGACGCCCGGAGACACCACCGACGGTTGGCTGCAGCAGCACATGCTGTTCCCGGCCGACGCGCTCGTGGTCGCGCCCGAGCACCTCGACGATGCGGAGGCGTCGACGCTCGTGTGCGCGGGCACCACTGCATGGAACGCAGTCGACACCGCCGGTGTGCGCGCCGGTGACGTGGTGGTCACCCAGGGCACGGGCGGGGTGTCGTGCTTCGTGGTGCAACTGGCCAAGGCCCGGGGCGCGACGGTGATCCTGACGTCGTCGTCCGACGAGAAGCTCGAGATCGGTCGCGCGCTCGGCGCCGATCACCTCGTGAACTACCGGACCTCGCCGGACTGGGAACGAACCGTGCGTGAGCTCACCGATGGCGACGGTGCCGATCTCGTCGTCGATCTCGGCGGAGCCGAGACGCTGGCGCATTCAGTCAAGGCGACGCGCAGCGACGGTCACGTTGCGATCGTCGGTGTGCTCTCCGGGTTCGGCATGGCCCAGTTCCCGGTGTCGGACGCCATGGTGCGCCAGATCCGTCTCTTCGGAGTCTCGGTCGGCAGCGTGGCCATGCTCGCCGAGCTCATCCGGGCGGTCACCGCGACCGAGTTGCGGCCACACGTGAGCCACACGTTCGACTGGACCGATCTCGAATCGGCGAAGCACGTGCAACAGGAGCAGCACCACATCGGCAAGGTCACGATCACGATCCCCTGATCGTCACCTCTCGGCCGAGCCGTCGACCGCGCGTTCGGCGGCGTGGAGCGCCGACGTGGCGCGGTCGCGTTCGGTGCGCCGCGCGACTCTCGGCACGTTGCGCGTCGCGCTCGGCGCGCTTGAGCTCGGCGAGTTCGGCGCGGGCGTCGGCCAGGGCGGCCTCGAGGTCGGCGATGTGACGGTGCGCGGCGTCGAGGCGCTCGGTCGCTTCGGTGGCGGCCTCGGCGTGCTCGCGGGCGACTCCTCGGCGTCGTCGACGCGTTCCTGCGCCGCCTCGAGCTCGGCGCGTGCACGTCGCGCCGCGAGCTCGTCGCGTGGCGGCGCAGTCCGCTTCGTCGCGCGCGTTGCCGGGCGCGGTGCCGACGGGGCGTCGTCGCCGAGCACGAAGCGCGTCGCGGGGGCGAGCTCCTGGGTGAGGCGGCCGCGCAGCAGTTCGGCGCGCAGCGCGTCGTCAAGCGACGCGGTGTCGAGCGTCGCGGTGATCGACGAGCGTGCTCCGTCGGGCCGCTCCGTCGTGGCGGCGGCGTGCTCGGTGAGCTGCTGGAGCAGGGTGCGTCGTTGACGCGTGAGGTCGCGCAGCTCGTCGCGGTCCGGGCGGGCGTCGGCCTGCAGCGCGGCCAGCTCGGCGCCGATCTCGACCAGCGCGGCGACCTGGTCGGCGTGGGTGCGCGCCACCCGGTTCACCGCCGCCACGGCAACCGTCGGCTTGCGCAGCGCCTTCACCTCCGCGGCTTCCTCGGCGCGGTCGGCGGCTTTGAGGTCGCGGACGAGCGCGTCGCGCGTCGCGGTGAAGTCCTTGGGCTCCGATGCGAACAGCTCGTCGAGCCGGGCGTCGAGATCCAGGTCAGCCATCGGCCTCGTCGTGCAACGACGCCTCGCGCTCCAGCAGGTACGCGTCGAGATCGTCGCCGGCGCGGCGCAGCTCGTCGCGCACCTCGTCGGCGGTCAGCACCAGGAACGCGCGTGACTCGACCGCGTCGGCGACACGAGTGCCGGCGACGTCGGCGGTGACGATCGGGAAATCAGGAGCACGCAAGGGGAGCTGCTCGCCGACCGGACGCATGTGCTCGACGATGTTCGTCATCACCCCCGCGGGCGCGAGGCAGGACACGCCGACTCCGTACGGACGCAGGTAGACGAACAGCTGCTCGGAGAGCATCATCACCGCGGCTTTGCTCGCGGCGTACGGCGTGCGGTCGTACGAGTACACGATGATGCCGTTCGTCGACGCGGTGTTCACGACGTGCCCATGACCCTGCTCGATGAGCATCGGGAGGAACACCTCGTTGCTGCGCACGATGCCGAGCACGTTCACGTCGAGCAGGCGCGACCACTCCTCCGCCGGGATCTGCTCAGGACGGCCGGAGAGCATCGTGGCCACGTTGTTCACCACGACGTCGACCCGACCGAACTCGTCGAGACACCGGGAACGAGCGGCGACGAAGTCGTCGCGCTGGGTGACGTCGAGGTGCTGCCAGACCGCGCGGCCCCCGTCGGAGGTGATCTCCGTGGCCACGGTCTCCGCGCGCGCGTCGGCGACGTCGGTCACGAGCACGTGCGCACCGCGCCGAGCGAGTTCAGTGGCCACCGCGCTGTCCGATGCCGCTGCCACCACCCGTGACCACGGCCGCCGCGCCCTGCAGGACGAACGGTCCCAGGTCGGTCATGCGTCGGACCGTACCGCCTGTGTCGGGGCTGCTGCCGCGGGTCGTGCGGAACCCCTGCCGCCTAACATCGCACCGATGGGCCGGTTGCGCTACGCGGCGCGCCTCGGGGGCGAATTCGTCGCCTACTCAGTGGTGAACCGGGCGTGGTGGGTGGTGCCGCTGGTGCTCCTCCTGGCCGTGGTGGCACTCGCCATCGTGGTGGGGCAGGCCGCCGCCCCCTACACCCTCTACACCCTCTTCTGATGGTCGATTCCGTTCCGCCGATCCGCGGTCGCGCACATCCCTGCGTGGCTCCTCTGCATCTCCTCTTCTGACGTGACCCCGACGACCTGGCTCGAGATCCCCGAGACGCCGCGCGCCGCGCCCCACGGCCGGTGGTGGCGCCTCGTGACGCGTCTGCTGCTCCCGTTGGCGTTCGCCGCGTTCCTCTGGTGGATCGGGTTGACCGTCGCCGCCGTCTTCGTCGGGATCGCGGTCGTGGTGCTCACGACCGTCGGCATCGTGAGCCCGCCGCTGTCGGCGCGCATCGAACACCTCATGGCTCGCTTCGGCTACTGGGTCGGTCGGCTCATCGGGCTCGTGCTCCTCACCGTCGTGAACCTCTTCGTGTTCACACCGGTCGCGTTCTTCATGTGGGTGTTCCGCTACGACGCGCTCGCGCCCGGCGTCCGACGCGATGCGTCGTCGTTCTGGCTCGGACACTCCGGGCGCTCGCTGCCCAAGCGCCAGTTCGCCGACGAGCGCACGCTCTTCGCGCCGGTCGGGGCCACCCGTGCGCCGCGCCGTCCGGTGTTGCGAATCGCGACCGTCGTCGGCGTCGTGGCGCTCATCCTGCTCGCCGACCTCGGCGCCGGTTGGGTCTACGACGAGGTGAGCAGCGAGACGCACGGCACCGCCGCGGTCGCCGACGACGCCTTCGACCCGCCCAGCCAACCTGCGCTGCGCGACAGTCCGTGGGCCGCCGAGGCGCTCGCCGAGCAGTCGGACATCCCGAGCGTGGTCGACCCGTTCCTGGGCTACCGGTTCACCAACAAGACGTCGACCTACACCAACCTGGTTGATGGCGTGCGCACCAGTTATCAGTCGCAGGCACCCGGGAAGAAGGTGTCGGTGTGGTTCTTCGGCGCGTCGGCCCTCTTCGGCGACGGCCAGCGCGACGACCACACCATCCCGTCGGAGTTCTCGCGCTTCGCCGAGGCCGACGGCATCCCGCTCGAGGTGCGCAACTACGGCCGTCCGGGTGTCGCCATGTGGCAGGAGCTCGAGCTGTTCCAGCAACTGGTGGCGTCGGGACAGAAGCCCGACCTCGTGGTGTTCTACGACGGGTTCAACGACCTCGCCTGGCAGATGAACCTCGACCTGAGCCCCGAGCCCACCAACGTGTACGACCGCACGCGCAACCAGGCGACCAACGCGGGGGCCAACGGCGTCGACGCAACGACGCAGACCGCGGGGAGCACGTCGTCTGATTCCGGCACTTCTTGGGGCGACGTGGTCGACGCGTACTGGGACCAGAGCGCGTCGCGCCACGTGTACGACGCGTTGCACGATCTGATCGTGGGCTCCGACAAGCCGAACGTGCAATTCGCGAAGGGTGTCGACCAGTCGCTGCCGGCGCAGACGCCCGCCCAGATCACGGAGGCGGCGCGGAACGCGATCTCGATCCAGTCGCGCGCGGCCACACTGGCGACGGCGGTCGCAGGCTCGGTCGGTGCCGACGCGTCGTTCTTCTACCAGCCCGACGCATTCACCAAGAAGTTGCTCCCCGACGAGCAGAAGTACCGCGGCCTCGACACCTACGAACCGGCGCGCTGGGACCCCGCGACCGCGCAGGCACGCGAGCTCCTGAAGAGCACCCCGTACATCGACCTCGGCGACGCGCTCGACTCGGCGACGACGCCGGTCATGTGGGACTTCGTGCACACCAACGAGGAGGGCGCGCGCCTGGCCGCGGCTGCGCTCTACTCGCACCTGCTGCCGCAGCTGCGCGCCCGGGCCGACGCGGCGGCGAGCCGGTGAAGATCCTCGGGATCAGCGCGTTCTACCACGACTCGGCCGCCGCGCTCGTCGTCGACGGCGAGCTCGTGGCCGCGGCCCAGGAGGAGCGCTTCACTCGCAAGAAGCACGACGCCGCGTTCCCTGAGCGCGCGATCGCGTACTGCATGCAACGCGGCGACGTCGGCTCCGAAGGCGTCGACGCGGTCGTGTACTACGACAAGCCGATCACCACGTTCGTCCGTCTGCTCAAGACGTACCTGCGCGTCGGCCCCAAGGGCATCCGCTCGTTCTCGTCGGCGATGCCGGCGTTCACGCGTGAGAAGCTCTGGATCCCCTACGAGATCGAGCGCGGGTTGAAGCGCATCGGGACACCGATGCCCAAGGACCTCTGGTTCACCGAGCACCACGAGAGCCACGCGGCGAGCGCGTTCTTCCCGTCGCCGTTCGAGCGCGCGGCGATCCTCACCTTCGACGGCGTGGGGGAGTGGGCCACCAGCAGCGTCGGGGTGGGTCGCGGCAACCACATCGAGCTGCAGCGCCAGCTCAACTTCCCCAACTCGCTCGGCCTCCTCTACTCCGCGTTCACCTACTTCTGCGGCTTCCGGGTGAACTCGGGCGAGTACAAGCTCATGGGGCTCGCGCCGTACGGGAAGCCGATCTACGCCGACACCATCCGTGAGCACCTGCTCGACCTGCGGCCCGACGGCTCGTTCCGCATGGAGATGAAGTACTTCAACTACCTCTCCGGGCTCACGATGACGAACCGCCGCTTCGCCGACCTGTTCGGCGGACCGGCGCGTACGCCCGAATCGGAGATCACCCAACGCGAGCTCGACCTTGCGGCGTCGATCCAAGTCGTCACCGAAGACATCGTGCTCTCGATGGCGCGCGCGGCCGCGGAAACCACCGGAGAACGCAACGCGTGTCTCGCGGGTGGCGTCGCGCTCAACTGCGTCGCCAATGGTGTCCTGCTGCGCGAGGGGCCGTTCGAGAACCTCTGGATCCAGCCCGCGGCCGGCGACGCGGGCGGCGCCATCGGCGCGGCGCTGTACGGCTGGCACCAGATCCTCGACAACCCTCGCGAAGCCGACGGCGTGCACGATCGGATGCAGGGCGCGTACCTGGGTCCCCGGTTCGGCGGCGACGAAGTGGCGGCGTGGCTCGACGAGTGCGGCTACCCGCTACGAGCGCCTCACCGGCGCGGCGCGGGCCGAGCGCATCGCCGGTGCGATCGCCGACGGCGACGTCGTGGGGCTCCTGCAGGGGCGGATGGAGTTCGGGCCCCGCGCGCTCGGCCACCGTTCGATCGTCGGCGATCCGCGCTCGGCCGCCATGCAGTCGATCATGAACCTCAAGATCAAGTACCGCGAATCGTTCCGACCGTTCGCGCCCGCGGTGCTCGACGACCAGGCGAGCAAGTACTTCGACATCGAGCCCGGCATCGAGTCGCCGTACATGCTGCTCGTCGCCGACGTGCGTCCCGAGCTGCGGGTCGACGACCCCCACGACCACGAGCGCGGCGCCGACCTGCGCACGTGGGTCAACGAGGTGCGGTCCACGATCCCCGCGGTCACGCACGTCGACTACTCGGCGCGACTCCAGACCGTCGCGCGCGACACGAGTCCGGAGTTCCACGCCATCATCGAGGCGTTCGACCGCCTCACCGGGTGCCCCGTCGTGATCAACACGTCGTTCAACGTGCGCGGCGAGCCGATCGTGTGCACCCCGGAGGACGCCTACCGGTGCTTCATGCGCACCGAGATGGACACGCTGGTGCTCGAGGACTGCATCCTCCGCAAGCGCGAGCAGCCCGAGTTCGCCGACACCGGCGACTGGGAAGTCGACTTCATCCTCGATTGAGGCCGAGGCACTCCGGGTCGCCGAGGAAGAGCGTCACCAGTCCGCTGCGGCCGGCCTCCTCGAAGCAGTCGCGTCGCCGCATCGTCTTCACGTCGTCGGGCTCCGCGGGGAGGACCACCAGTCGCACGCGGTCGTCGTGGTCGACGACGCGGTCGGCGCCGTACGCGAACCCGAGGCGTTGGGAGACGACCGTGTCGATGCCGTCACGCTCGAGCGCGTCGGCGATGCCCGCCCCGGTCCAGACCGAGCCCGGCGTGGACCCCGACTCGATCTCTACCAGGCCGCCACCCGCGGGGAGCGCGGCGCGGACGAGCGGGGTCAACGCGGCCACGGTGCGTGATCCGTGCGGATCGGGGTTGCCGGCGCCCGCGGCGTCGACCACGTTGACCGTGCACACGACGACGAGCCCGATCGCGGCGACGCCGAGCGCGATCCTTCCGACGCGCGGGTCGGTGGCGTCGCGTGACTGCCACCACCGAGCCACCGACCACGCGATCGCGAGCCACGTGAGCATGCCCACCGCCCACGTCCACGTGACGAGATACGGGAAGATGTCGCCGACGATGCGACTCACGGACGCGATGGCCGCGACCACCGCGAGCACGAGCAGCGCGTCGAAGCGCAGCGCGTCTTTGGCCCGGCGCCAGGTGAGGACGCCGGCGCCGACCAGCACGACCAACGACACCGGGATCGGAGCCTTCCCGCTGAGGTCGAGCGCGCCGCTGTAGATGTTCTGCGCGACGGACCCGTGGATCCAGTCGGGCCACGCGCTCAGTTGCGACGCGAGCACGTGCCACGCGTCGCCGTAGCTGTGCTCGCGGTGGTGGTCGCGGAAGAAGTGGTAGAGCGTCGAGAGGTTGCCCGGCGTCTGCGTGAGCTGCTGGATGATCACCGGCAACCACAGCACCGCGGTCACCGCCGCGGTCACGACGAGTGCCCACAGCCACGCGTGCACTTGGTCGCGTCGTCGTCCGTCGCGTTCTTGACCATCGCGCCCGTGTTCGGGGGGTCGGCGGCGCCACTCGGTGATCGCCGCACCCACCACGCCGGCGGACACCACCGTGGCCGTGACCAGGCCGTAGCTGACGTGGGACTGGACGAGGAACGAGCCGACCGCGACGCTCGCCGGCAACGCCCAGGCGTCTCCGCAGCTCAACGACCACGCGAGCAGCACGAGCAGCACGAACGCGAGGAGGGTGATGTCGGGGTTCCACACGTCGCGGAACACCTGCGCTCCCAACGCCGCCATGAGCAGCCCGGTGAAGAAGAGGGTGAGCACGACGAGCGGGAGACCGCCCCGCTTGCGGGCGACGAAGGCGATCGCCACCACCACGGCCGCGTTCAGGGTGAGCGCGGCGAGCACCAGGCTCACCGCGGCGCTGCCGGTCACGCGGTACGGCAGCCAGAGGAGGTAGTAGAGGAGCGGGCCCGGATGGAACCAGCCGAAGCGGGAGTAGGGACCGAGCAGCACCGTGTGGTGCCCGATGTCGCGGATCTGCAGCTCGATGAGCGCCTGGTCGGCCGACGGGTGGTAGTCGCCGCCGACGCGGAGGATCATCGCGATCGCCGACACGACCAGCGGGAGCAGTGCGAGCGCGATGGCGCCGGGAAGCGCCCAGCGCTTCAGCGTGGCAACGGTCATCAGGCGTCGTAGAAGACGCGTTCGACGACGCGACGAGCGCGCCGCGTCACGCGGCGGTAGTCGTCGCGCAACACGCTGTGCGGACGGTGCACGTACCCGAGCAGCAGCGCGAGCCGTTCGAGGTCGGCCTTGTCGGAGGGGAGCGCGTCAGAAGGGTGGGCGCTCTGCAGATATTGCGCGTTGCGGGCGCGTTCGCAGAAGCGGTAGGCCTCTTCGAGCACGTCGGTGTCGTCGGCGTCGAGCAGGTCGTGCGCGCGGAGGCGCTCGAGCGCGTCGATCGTGCCGGGCACGCGTACGTCGGGGTGTTCGGCCCCGTGGACGAGCTGGAGCAGCTGCACGGTGAACTCTACGTCGGAGAGCGAACCGCGCCCGAGCTTGAGATGGAACTGCGGATCTTCACCGGGCGGGATCCGCTCGCGCTCGATGCGCGCCTTCATGCGACGGATCTCGCGCACGTCATCGTCACCCATGGGTTGCCCGTAGGCGAACTCGGCGGCGACCGTTGCGAAGCGCGCGCCGAGCTCGGCGTCGCCGGCCACGAAGCGCGCCTTGGTGAGCGCCTGGCGTTCCCACGTGAGCCCCCACTGCGCGTAGTACCGGCGGAAGCCGCCGATCGATCGGGCCAACGGCCCCTGGTTGCCCTCCGGTCGCAGACGCGCGTCGATGCGGAACGTCTGACCCTCGGCGGTGGTGGCGCCGATCTCCTGCACGAGCTGTGCGGCGACCTGTTCGGCGTCGTCGGAAGGCCTCGGCGCTGTCGCCGTCGTACACGAACATCACGTCGATGTCGGACGCGTACGACAGCTCGCCGCCGCCGAGGCGGCCCATGCCGATCACCGCGAACGGCAACGTGGGCCGGAGCGACTTCAGCGCCGCTTCGAGGCACGCCTCGGCGAGCCCGGTGAGCTCGCGCTCGGTGGCCTCGAGTCGCGCGTAGCCGAGGAGGTCGCGCGTCGCGATGCGCAAGAGCTCGCGGCGCTTGAACCGGCGGAGCCCCTCACGCCGTTGCTCCTGGTCGCCGCGCCACTCGAGGGTGTCGAACGCGTCGGCGACCAGCTCGGCGCGGGTCGCCTCGGCGCCGAGGGCGTCGTCGTCGTCGAGCACGTCGACGAACTCCGGATGGCGGCGCATGCGCGTCGCCGACGACCCGGCTCGATCCGAGCAGGTGGCAGGCGCGCTCGGCGGCGCCCGGATGGTCGCGGAAGGTGACCGCGAGCGAGGCCGACCGGGCGGGCCCCTCGGCCAGGCGCCGGAGCTGGAGCAGCCCGAGGTCGGGATCGGGGGTCTCCGACAGCCAGCCGAGGATCACCGGGAGGAGCTCGCGCATCACCCGCGAGCGGCGGGTCAGACCGGCGGCGAGCTCGCGGACCGCGGCACGCGTGCGCTCGACGTCGGTGAACCCGAACGCGGCCAGCCGTTCCTCCGCCGCCTCGGGCGACAGCGGACCGGTGCCCGCGAGGGTCTCGAGCAGCGGCGCGAAGAAGAGCCGTTCGTGGATGCTGCGCACCGCGCGCTGGTGCTGGCGGTGCTCGGTCTCGAACGCGTTCGAGCGCGGTGCGTTCCGGGCCGTCGCGGTAGCCGAGCACCCGTGCGAGCCGCACCCGCGCCTGTGCGTCGGACGGGATCAGGTGGGTCTGCTGTTCGTCGTAGAGCTGCAGGCGGTGCTCGACGGTGCGGAGGAACTGGTAGGCGCGATCGAGTCGGTCGGCGTCGGCGTCGCTCGACGTAGCCGCCGTCGGCGAGCTCGTGCAGCGCGTCGAGGGTGGTGGGCGAGCGCACGGTGCCGTCGTCACGACCGTGCACGAGCTGCAGCAGCTGCACCGCGAACTCGATGTCGCGGATGCCGCCGCGCCCACGCTTGAGCTCGCGGTCGCCGATGCCCTTGCGCTGGGTGATCTCCTCGGCGCGCTCCTTCATGGCCCGGATCTCGCGGATCGCGTCGGGGTCGAGCTTCTCGGGCCACACCCGTACGGGCGTGGCGACGGCCATGAACCGCTCGCCGAGCTCGCGGTCACCGGCGACCGGTCGGGCCTTCACCAGCGCCTGGAACTCCCACGTGCGCGCCCACTCGTCGTAGTAGGCGGTGTAGCTGGCGAGCGTCCGGGTCAGCGGGCCCTGACCGGCCCTCGGGCCGGAGGTTGGCGTCGGTGCGGAAGACGATGCCGTCCTGCGCTCGGCGTCGCCATGGTGGACGAGCACCGCGCCGCGCGGCGCGCTCGGCGGCTCCTGGCGTCGCCCTCGTGCACGAACAGCACGTCGATGTCGCTCGCGTAGTTGAGCTCGCGCCCGCCGAGCTTGCCCATGCCGATGATGGCCACGGTCACCGTCGGTCCGACGCAGCTCGAGCGCGGCCTCGACGCAGACCCGCGGCCAGCGTCGGCCAGCTCCCGGCCCGACCGCCGGCATGTCGGCGATCCCGAGGAGGTCGCGCGCCGCGATGCGCAGCAGCTCGCGCGCGCTTCCATCGCCGCAAGCCCGCGGGCGATCGTGCGGCGTCGAACGCCTGCCAGAGCGCACGGTAAGTCGTCGCGCGTCGCGCTCCCGGTCGAACGCGTCGGGTCGCGGAGCGGGTCGAGCAGCCGCGCGTCGGCGACGATCAGCCGACGCCAGCGACGCGTGACGCGCACGCGAGTGCGACGAGCCCGTCGCGCATGAGCGGCTCGCTCGGCGAGCTCGGCGACGAGCGTCGGGATGCGCCTCCACCGCCCGTTCCACGAGCATGCGGGCCGTGCGGGCATCGGCCGATCGCTCGATCGCGACTGCCGAGGTCGGGGCTGGCCGCGCGCGTCGGTCCCGCCGGTCATGCAGGCAGTGTCGCGTATCCTGAGCCGATGCCCCGGCTCCGTGCTCGCCGCCGCGCAGCTCGATCTCGTCGTCGGTGATCTCGACGGCAACGTCGATCGCATGCTCGACGCCTACGACCGGGCCGACGCCGCGGGCTGTGACCTCGTCGCGTTCCCCGAGCTGTCGCTCACCGGCTACCCCCCCGAAGACCTCCTGCTGCGCCCGTCGTTCGTCGCGCAGGCGCGCGAGGTCGCTGGAGAGGTTCGCGGCGCGCACCGGCCGCATGGCCGCGATGGTCGTCGGCTTCCCCGAGGCGCAGACGCGACCTCGCTCAACGCGGCGGCGGTGTGCGCGAACGGACGCGTGCAGGGCGTGTACCGCAAGCACCTGCTCCCGAACTACGCGGTGTTCGACGAGCAGCGCTACTTCACGCCGTCGCCGGTCGACGGCCCGCTGTTCGTCGTGGCCGGCGTGCGCGTCGCCGTCACGATCTGCGAGGACGCCTGGAGCCCGACCGGCCCGATCCTCACGCAGGCCGCGGGCGGCGCCGAGCTCGATCGTGAACCTCAACGCCTCGCCGTACTACGCGGGCCGTCTGCGCGAGCGCGAGACGATGCTCGCGCACGCGCGCCGCCGACGCCGCGGTGCCCGTCGTGTACGCGAACCTCGTCGGCGGCCAGGACGAGCTGGTCTTCGACGGCGCGTCGATGGTGTTCGACGAAGGCGGCCACCTCGTCGCGCGCGCGCGGCAGTTCGCGGAGGACCTGCTCGTCGTCGACCTCGACGTGCGCCCGGCGTTCCGTCGCCGCCTGCTCGACCCCCGTGGTCGGGCGCGCGCGCCGCGGCTCGACGAGGTCGTGGTGAGCGAGGCCCGCCTCGGCGAGCCGCGTCGACGCCGCGCGCATCGAGCCGCTGCTCGAGCCGGTCCACGAGGTGTACGAGGCGCTGGTGCTCGGCACCGCGCGACTACGTGCGCAAGAACGGCGTGCACGACGTGTTCGTCGCCGATCTCGGGTGGGATCGACTCGTCGCTGGTGGCGACGATCGCGGCCGACGCGCTCGGGCCCGACCACGTGACCGGTGTGCTCATGCCGTCGCGGTTCTCCAGCGAGGGCAGTGTCACCGACGCGCTCGAGCTCGCCGCCAACCTCGGCATCCGCACGCTGACCGTCCCCATCGAGCAGGCGCACGACCGCGTTCCTCGACATGCTGCGCCGAGCCGTTCGGCGGACGCGCACCCGGGTCTCGCCGAGGAGAACCTCCAGGCCCGCATCCGCGGCACGATCCTCATGGCGCTGAGCAACAAGCTCGGGGGCTTCGTGCTCACGGCGAGCAACAAGAGCGAGATGGCGACCGGCTACGCGACGCTCTACGGCGCCGACATGACCGGCGCGTTCGCGGTGATCAAGGACGTGCCGAAGATGCTCGTGTACGCGCTCGCGCGCGACCGCAACGACGCGTGCAGGCCGCTGCGCTGATCCCCGACGCGGTGATCGAGAAGCCGCCGAGCGCCGAGCTGCGGCCCGGACCAGCTCGACTCCGACTCGCTGCCCGACTACGCCGAGCTCGACCCGATCGTCGAGGGCTACGTCGAGGGCGACCTCTCGATCGCGCGAGCTCGAGGCCGCCGGCTACGACGCCGACACCGTGCGGCGCATCGCGCACCTCGTCGACCGCAACGAGTACAAGCGGCGGCAGGCGCCGCCCGGGGTGCGGGTGTCGCCGAAGGCGTTCGGCAAGGATCGTCGTCTGCCGATCACCAACCGCTGGCCCGGCTAGCTCGTCGCCCGTCGACCAGTGAAGCGACGCTACGTCGCGGAGGCGGCACTGGTCGGTGCCGCGCTGCTGTACGGGGTGACGTTCCCGCTGGTGCACGACGCGCTCGACGACATCACGCCGTTCGCGTACCTGCTCGGTCGGTTCGGCATCGCCACGTTGCTGCTGGCGCCGGTCACGATCCCGGCGCTGCGCACGCGAGGTCCGGAGCGGCGGATGCTGGTGCGCGCCGGACTGATCGCCGGCGTGATCCTGTTCGGTGGCTACGCGACGCAGACCATCGGGTTGCAGTACACGTCACCGTCCACGTCGGCGTTCCTCACCGGGCTGTACGTGATCATCACGCCGATCATCGAGTCGGCGATCAGTCGACGGTTGCCGCGTCCGCCGGTGATCGTCGGCATCGTCGTCGCGACGTTCGGTCTGTACCTGCTCACCGGCGCGGACGTGCACCTCGGTCGCGGCGAGGTGTTCACCCTCGCGTGCGCGGTGCTGTTCGCGTGGCACATCGTCTACATCGGCGCGTACACGCACGTGCTGCGCCCGTTGCAGTTCGGGTCCATGCAGATCGGCATGGTCGCGCTGCTCTCGGTCGCACCGGCGGCGCACGAGGGCGTCGGTTCGTTGAGCACGTTGGCGGTGTTCGCGGTCGTGTTCACCGGCATCGCCTGCTCCGCGGTCGCGCTGCCGCTGCAGCTCTGGGGCCAGCAGCGGATCCCCGCGACCCGCGCCGCGCTGATCCTCCTCTCCGAGCCGGTGTTCGCCGGCATCGCCGGCTACGTGAACGGCGAACGGCTCGGCGCCGGTCGGTTGGCCGGTGCGGTCGCGATCATGGCGGGGATCGCGGTGTCGGAGTTCTGGCCGCGCCGCTCGGTGCCGCCCGACGAGTCGGCGCGTGACAGGCTGACGTCGTGAGCGGTGTGACGACGCAGGTGGGGATCGTCGAGTGGGCAGACCGCATCGAGACGCGAGGGCGCTCGAGCTGCAGCTCGCCGGCGTGCTGGGGGCCTGGGTGCCCCGCATCGCGCCCGCCGGCGCCAAGCTCCTCCTCGCCCGCCACGCCCGCCACTTCGCCTGGCACGCCGAGCTCTGGGACGGCCTCGTCCCCGTCCTGCACGATCGCCCGGAGGGTTCGGTGGTGGTCGACGAGTCGCTCACCGGCGCCGAAGCGGCGCTGGTCGCCGTCACCGAACCGAAAGCCGTCTACGACGACGTGCTGCCGCTCGTCGTCGCCGCCTATCGGGGCTGGTCGAGTGAGTCCACGCCCATCGCCGAGCGCCCGATCATGCGGGTGCTCGACCTCGTGCTCCACGACCTCGACTTCGACGCCCAGGAAGGCCACGACCTCTTCGCCCGGGGTTGACTCGAAGCCGGCTTTCACCCTCGCTTCGCTCCGCTCAGCTCCGTTCCGGCCCTTGGGTCCGCTTGACGCGGCCGGTATCGTGAACGGGCAACAGCAGCAACATCCGTGGACTGCATGCACGCACCCCCCCGTGCGTGGTCCAGCCCGCCACCGGATCTCCGGGTCTGGTGCCGACGAGCCAAGGGGTCACTGGGTGGCGAAGGAGCGTGTCGAGCGCGACGAAGAAGATCTCGTCCGGCTCTATCTGACCGACATCGGCCAGTACCCGCTGCTCACCAAGGACGACGAGGTCCGGCTCGCGCAGCAGATCGAGCAGGGCAACGCGTCACGTGAGGAACTGCTCGGCGGCGGGAAGGCACTCACGCCCACCAAGAAGCGCGAGCTGCGGCGCACCGCCCGGCTCGGCGACGACGCGCAGCGCACGTTCGTGCAGTCGAACCTGCGGCTCGTGGTGTCGATCGCGAAGAAGTACCAGGCGTCCGGCCTGCCGCTGCTCGACCTCATCCAGGAGGGCAACCTCGGCCTGATGCACGCGGTCGAGAAGTTCGACTGGCGCAAGGGCTTCAAGTTCTCCACCTACGCCACCTGGTGGATCCGCCAGGCGATCACCCGCGGCATCGCCAACACCGGCCGCACCATCCGCCTGCCCGTGCACGCCGGCGACACCCTCGCCCGGTTGCAGAAGGCCCGGTCGCGCCTCGAGCTCAAGCTCGGCCGTCCGGCGACGCTCTCGGAGCTCTCGATCGAGGTCGAGATGCCCGAGGACAAGGTCACCGAGGCGCTTCGCTTCGCGGCCGAACCCCTCTCGCTCTCGGAGCCCCTCCGGGAAGACGGCGACGCCGAGCTCGGCGACATCGTCGAGGACCGCTCGGCCGAGTCGCCGTTCGAGGTGGCCGCCACCGCGCTGCTGCCCGACGAGATCGAGAAGCTGCTGGCCCCGCTCGACGAGCGCGAGCGTCAGATCCTGGCGCTGCGCTTCGGCCTCGACCGCGGCGAGCCGCGGACGCTCGAAGAGGTGGGGGAGCACTTCAACCTCACCCGGGAGCGGATCCGTCAGATCGAGGCCCGGGCGATGTCGAAGCTGCGCCACCCGTCGGCCGACACCGGCGCCCGCGACCTCCTCGCCGTCTAGCTCCGCTCCAAACTCTCGCGGTCTGAGACGCCTGGCGTTCCGAAACTCGTGCCTCCGGCCGATCGACTCGGCCCGCTGCAATCCGATCGGCGACGAGCTCCGTAGATCACGGTGAGTCGGCGGCGCGCCCCCACCCCCAGCCCCGACTCGACCGAAGCGCCGCACCCCCCAGCGGCGCTTCGGCGCCGTCTCGGACGGTCACGCCGTTGGGATCGTCCAGGTGTGGAGCGTCGGGGTGAACATCGCTCCGGCTTGGAAGATCGCGGACGTGGCTCGGGTGCCCGTGGGCACGACGTAGCTGACCCATCGGCGGAGGCAACGGCCGCGGGGCAGTCGTGTCGACACGAGCTGCGGATGGGGTGCGTTGGGTGTCGGAGCCGGGAAGACGAGGGGTCGCTGGGGCGTCGCGACGAAGAACTGGCCTCGCCGAACGGCCAACGCAGCCGAACTGGTGTTGCAGATCTCGACTTGATCGCGATGACCGCGCTCCCCGGCGGGGCCGTCTCGGTCGGACGACGGCTGGTCACGACCTGGCGGTATTCGTGGAGGGTCACTGCGGCACGAGGAGTCCGGATCGTGGAGCCGACCGTCGGGGTCCCGGACTGCTGCGCCGTGGCCGGCACGGCCGCAGTCCCGCAGAGGACCGTGGTGACGAACAACACGCCGAGCAGCGGTTTGCGCACGCCGTCGTTCTACCCGTCGGTGGGCCGAGTCGGTGGGCCCAGTGCGTGGGCGTGTGAAACAGTTGACTGATGCAACGACATTTCGTCACGTGTCCGCTGTGTGAGTGCATGTGCGGGCTGCAGGTCGACGTCGAGGACCAGCACGTCAAGCTGATCCGGGGCGATCGCGACGACGTGTGGTCGAAGGGCTACCTGTGCCCGAAGGGCACGACGCTCGGACATCTGCACGACGATCCCGACCGTCTGCGCCAGCCGATGGTCCGCGACGGCGACACGTGGCGTGAGGTGTCGTGGGACGAGGCGTTCGCGCGTTGCGAGGAGCTCATCCACGGCGTGCTCGACCGCCACGGCATCACCGCGGCGACCGCGTTCATCGGCAACCCGGTCGGCCACAGCTTCACGCTCGGTCGCTACATGCCGTTGTTCATCGGCCAGTCGGGCATGTCGCACATCTACTCGTCGGGCACCATCGACCAGTGGCCCAAGAACGTCTCGTGCATCCTGATGTACGGGAACATGTGGAAGATCCCGGCGCCCGACATCCAGCGCACCGACTACCTCATCTGCATGGGCGGCAACCCGCAGGCGTCGGGCGGTTCGCTCCTCGCGTGCCCCGACGTGCTCGGTGAGCTCGACGGCATCCGCGGCGCGGAGGCAAGGTCGTCGTCATCGACCCGCGGCGCACCGGCACCGCCGACCACGCCGACGAGTGGGTGCCGATCCTCCCCGGCACCGATGCCGCGTTCCTCCTCGCGATGTGCAACGTGCTGTTCGCCGAAGGCCTGACGACGCTCGGCGAGCTCGAGGAGAAGGTGAAGGGCCTCGACATCGTCCGCGACGTGTGCCGCGGCGTTCACACCCGAGTCGGTCGAAGCCGTTCTGTCGCGTGCCGGCCGACACCATCCGCCGTCTCGCACGCGAGTTCGCGGCCGCGCCCACCGGTGCGCTGTACGGACGCATTGGGCTCTGCAACCAGGAGTTCGGCACGTTGGCGTCGTGGTTGGTCGACGTGGTCAACATCGTCGTCGGCAAGTTCGACCGTCCCGGTGGACTCATGTGGGGCAAGCCGGTCGCGTGGCCGATGGCGTGGATGGCATCGACCGCGAAGGACGGTCCACGCGGCTTCGGCAAGTGGGCGTCGCGCGTCTCCGGCGTGCCCGAGGTGCTCGGACAGATCCCGGCCGCGTTCATGGCCGAGGAGATCGCGACCCCGGGTGAGGGGCAGATCAAGATGCTCTTCACCGTGGCCGGCAACCCGGTGATCAGCGTGCCCGACTCGGCGCGGCTCGAGGCGGCGCTGCCCGAGCTCGAGTGCATGATCAGCGTCGACAACTACCTCAACGAGACGACGCGCTTCGCCGACGTGATCCTGCCCGGACCGTCGCCGCTCGAGACGCCGCACTTCGACGAGGTGTTGTGGGGTTGGGCGGCGCGCAGCGGCGCGAACTGGAGCGACCCGGTCTTCCCGCCGTCAGCCCGACCGGCCCGACGAGGGCCGCATCGTCGCCCGGCTCGGGTGGTTGTGCACCGGCGGGAAGAACGAGGACTTCGACTTCGAGACGCTCGACGACGCGTGGTTCACCGCGCTGTGCCGATCGCAGAAGCTCGACGCCGCCGACATCCTCCCGCAGTACGACGGTGGTGGCGCGGAGCGGATCATCGACCTGCAGGTGCGTACCGGCCCGTGGGGCGATCGGTACGGCGAGGTGCCCGACGGTCTCACGCTCGAGCAGATCAAGGCGCAGCCGCACGGCATCGACCGGGGCCCGATGGTGTCGCGGGTCGACGAGATGGTGTGCACACCCGACGGGCTCATCGACCTCGCGCCCGAGTACATCGTCGGGGACCTCCCTCGCCTGCATGCGGATCGCATCGCCGAGACCGCAGATGATGGCTTCCGCCTCGTGAGCCGCCGGCACCTCCGCTCGAAGAACTCGTGGATGCACAACGTCAAGGTGCTCGTGAAGGGCAAGGACCGGTGCACGTTGCTCGTGCACCCCGACGACGCCCACGGCGTCGGGCTGGTCGACGGCGGTCGCGCCCGCGTGACGTCGGAGGCGGGCAGCGTCGAGGTGCCCGTGGAGGTGAGCGACGAGATGATGCCCGGCGTGGTGTCGCTGCCCCACGGGTGGGGTCACGACCGTCCGGGCACCCGCATGGCCGTCGCCCGGGAGCACGCCGGTGTCAACAACAACCTGCTCGCCCCCATGCACTTCTACGACACGCTCTCGAACAACCATGCGGTGAACGGCATCCCGGTCGAGGTCGTCCCGGCTTGAGCCGATTGCTCCCGGGTCGCCCGCCGCCTACGATGCTCGCAATCTCCGCGCCCGTAGCGTCGACCAAGGGGACACCATGAAGAAGCTGCTCATCATCCTCATCCTGGCTGCGATCGGGATCGCGGTGGCCAAGAAGGTCCGCGAAGCCTGAGGTCGCAACACCACTACGCAACAGCACTATGAACGCGACGGGCCCGCTTCGGCGGGCTCGTCTCGCGTCCGGGCCCGCTGCGCTGCTCGTTCCCGCTCGACCAGCGCGTAGTAGAGGACGGCCGTCGCCATGCCGAAGAGCGGCGACGTGAGGACGTGCACGACGTACTCGCCGGTCGGTTCGGCCCACGTCTGGGGGAGCAGGTCGAGCAGCGCGCCGGACGCGGTCGAGATCGCCTCGCTGACGACGAACGCGAGGAACACGAAGATCGCGACCGGCCGGAACGATCCGCGCACGAGCTGACGGCTCCGCATCGGCGCTTTCAGTGCTCGGGTGCCCTCCGCCACGACGACCGGACCCGTGACGACGCCCCACGTCGCGACCACGAACCCGGGGATGACGAAGAAGAGGAGCCCGAGCCCCACGCCGATCTCGTAGACGATCATCGCCGTCACGAGTGAGAGCCACGGCACCGTGCGCAGGAACTCCCGCGGCCTCGGCAGCTCACTTCCGTGCAGGTCGCTGGCGACGATCTTCTCCGACGCGGCCGCGAGCAGCTCGGCGACGAGCAGCTCGAACACCAGCACGATGAAGACGTTGATCGCGACGTCACCCAGGCGGAAGCGATCGGTGTCGATCGCGATCCCGTGAGCGACGCCCGTGAGCTCCAGGATCGCGAGCGGCAACCAGAGCAGTGCGGCGATCGCGGTCAGGTACCAGAAGTGGATGCGCCAGAACCGCACCGAGTCGCGGAGGACGGCCCCGAGTGCGACGGGGGCGACAGGCGCGGCGGAGGTGGGGGGCGGCGGCGACACGGCGACCGCGAGATCCTACGAGTCGGAACGGCGTGAAGTTGGCCCTTGACGGGCGAAAGGGCGCGTCGTACGTTGCCCATCTTCCCCGGGCACTTCCTCCTGCTGCTCGGCGCGTCCGCGCCCCGCGAGGAAGGTCGCCCTCGATGCTCATCGCCCTCTGGTCCGCCACGGGCGGATCCGGTACGTCCGTGCTCACCGCCGCGTGCGCGCTGGTCCTCGCCCGCCAGGCGCGCGATGCCGGCCACGCCACCGGGGTGCGCGTCGCCGATCTCGCCGGCGACCTGCCCGCCGTGTTCGGTCTCGGTGCCGATCCCGACGTCGGACTCGCCGACTGGCTCGACGCCGGCGCCGAAGCACCCACCGAAGCGCTCGACCGCCTGCTCGTCGAGGTCGCGCCGGGTGTCGCACTCCTGCCGCGCGGCCGCGGACCGCGCGTGCCCACCACGCTCCCGGCACCCGAGAGCGGCGCGGCCCTCGCGGTCGCGCTGACGCAGGGCTCGTCGCCGGTGCTGGTCGACTGCGGCACCGCACGTGAGCCGGCGCCGCGGGCGGTGGTCGAGGTCGCCGACGTCTCCGTCGTCGTGCTGCGCGGCTGCTACCTCGCGCTGCGTCGTGCCGTGCACGCGCCGCCGCTCGAGCACACCGCCGGCGTCGTGCTGCTCGACGAACCCGGTCGATCCCTCGGTGCGAGCGAGATCGGTGAGGTGCTCGATCTGCCGGTCCTCGCCCGGGTCCCGGTCAAGGAGACCGATCGCGCGGGCGGTCGACGCCGGCGTGCTGCCGGCGCGCCTGCCCGAGCCGCTGGCCCGAGCCGCGTCCGATGTCGTCCGGCGACTCGGCGTGCGAGCCGGCCGCCACGGTGAGGCCGCATGAGCGTCGCCGCGCTTCGCGTCGGTGCCAACCGACGACGGCCTGCTCAAGCAGCGCGTCCACGCGCGGCTCGTCACGCAGGGCGTCGACGACGGGTCGACCGACGCCGACACGCTGCGCCGCACGCTGGGCGATCTCCTCCGCGAGGAACAGCCACTCCTCGCCGCGCCGCGCTTCGACGCGCTGCTCGAACAGCTCACCCACGAGGTCACCGGCCTCGGACCGCTCGAGCCGTTGCTCGCCGATCCCACCGTCACCGAGGTCATGATCAACGGCCCCGGCCGCGCCTACGTGGAACGCGCCGGCCGGCTCGAACCGGTCACGCTCGACCTCGACGCGGCGGCGATCGTCCACCTCGTCGAGCGCGTCGTCGCGCCGCTGGGGTTGCGCCTCGATCGCTCGTCACCGATGGTCGACGCCCGCCTCGCCGACGGCTCGCGCCTGCACGCGGTGATCCCGCCCCTGGCGGTCGACGGTCCGTGCGTCACCATCCGTCGCTTCGGTGCGCGCGCCGTCTCGCTCGAGGAGTTCGGGGTCGACGGCATCGCGGCGCGGTTCGTGCGCTGGGCCGTCGCCGCGGGGTGGAACCTCCTCGTGGCGGGAGCGACGAGCGCGGGCAAGACCACGTTGCTCAACGCACTGTCGCAGTCGATCCCGCACGACCGACCGCATCGTGACCATCGAGGAGACGGCCGAGCTGCGCCTCGCGCAGCCGCACGTCGTGCGGTTGGAGGCCCGACCGCCGAACGCCGAGGGTGCCGGCGGGGTCACGGTGCGGGCGTTGGTGCGCGCCGCGCTCCGGATGCGGCCCGATCGGCTCGTCGTCGGCGAGGTGCGGGCGGGCGAGGCGCTCGACATGCTCCAGGCGCTGAACACCGGGCACGACGGATCGATGTCCACCATCCACGCCAACGGCCCGATCGACGCGTTGGCCCGCCTCGAGACCCTCGTGCTGCTCGCCGACAGCGGTCTGCCGCTCGAGGCCGTGCGCGCGCAGGTGGCGGCGAGCATCGACGCGGTGGTCTTCGTCGCCCGCGGCCACGGCGGCGAACGGCGGGTCGATGCGATCGCCGAGGTCGACGGCCGTCACCGCGACGGAGCTCGGCCGTTGTTCGTACGTCGCGATCGTCGCCTCGTGCCGATCGCGGCGCGTCACCCGCCCGGCGCGGCGCCACGACGCGGCGCGCGTGCTGCACGCGGAGCTGTCGACGGAGAGGTGTGACCCGAAGTGCTGACCCTCGTGCTCGTGGTCGTGGGGCCACTCACGTGCGCGTGGTTGATCGCCGCGGGTCGCCGCGCCGCGGTCGCGGACCGGGTGCGATCACTCGGTCCGCGATCGCGGTGGCGCGTCCCCGAACGGCTGCGGTCCCGGTTGGTGCGACGCGCTGCGCGACGCCGACCTGGCGTGGACTCCCGAGGAGGCCGTCGGATACTGGGGCATCGCGGCGCGCCGCGGTGGCATTGCTCGCGGGCGCGGTGGCACCGCTCCTCGCGCTGCCGGCGGTGCTCGCGGTCGGGGTGGCGGGTCCGGTCGCGCTTGGTGTTCGCCCGTTCCCGTCGCGAGCGCGCGTTCGTCGCCGGCCTTCCCGCCGCGCTCGAGCAGGTCGCGGCGGAACTGCGCGGTGGGGGCACGGTGGCGGCCGCGGTCGACCGCCTCGCCGACGCACGCGGGGCGGTCGCAGCCGACCTCCGGCGTGTGCACGTGCGCACGCAGCTCGGGCTCCCGCTCGCCGACGCACTCGCCGGATGGCCCGCCGACCACGACGCACCGGGGGTGCGCGCGGCGGCCGGCGCGCTGGCCGTGGCCACGACGATGGGCGGGCGCGCCGCCGATGCCATCGACGGGCTCGCCTCGTCGTTGCGTCACCGGCTCGACGCGGTGGCCGAGGCCCGTTCGCTCTCGGCCCAGGCCCGCCTGTCGGCGGTGGTCGTGGGCGCCGCGCCCCTCGGCTACCTGGCGTTCTCGGCCATGGTCGACCCGGGCGCGGTCACCGCGCTGGTCGCCACCGGGGTCGGGCGCGTCTGCCTCGTGGTCGGGCTGGGCCTGGAGGCGCTGGCTGGTCTCTGGATCCGGCGCATCCTGCGGTCGGCCGGGTGAGGGCCACGACGATGCTCCCGTGGGTGCTCGGCGCGGCGTGGGGCATCGCGGTGGCGGCGCCGCTCGCTCGCCGCGCCGGGCGCGTCCAGGTCGCGGCGCGCGCCACCTCGCTGGTAGCCGCTCGGCTCGCCCGGTCGCAGCCGGTACGGCCCGTGCGGTGGTCGCGACTCGCGGCGCGGTGGCGCGAGCACTCCGACGGTGTGGTCCTCCGGGTCGTGCGCTCACTCCGCTCGCATCGGGGCCAGCGCGGTGCCGACGCCGCGCTCGCACGCGACCTGCCCGTCGCCGTCGACCTGCTCGGCGTCGCGGTCGGCGCGGGGTGCACGCCGTACCTCGCGGTGGAGGTCGCGGCGCAGTGGTCGCCGGCATCGGTGGCGGTCGCGTTCGACGAGGTCATGCGCAGTTGCGCGCTCGGTCTCGACTTCGAGCACGCGCTCGAAGCGGTCGCCCGCGCCACGGCCGCGCCTGCGCCCGCTGGCCGACGCGCTCCTCGCCACCGACCGTCTCGGCGTGCCGGTCGGGCCGGTGCTGGCGCGTCTCGCCGAGGAGGATCGCACCGCGCTCCGGCGGGCGGCCGAGGCCCACGCGCGGCGCATCCCGGTGCGGTTGCTGTTCCCGCTCGGTGTTCCTCGTGCTCCCGGCCTTCGTGCTCCTCACCGTCGTGCCCGGTCTCGCCGCCGGCCTCGGCCGACTGTGACCCGTCTCCCACGTCCGTCCTTCCCCGCATCTTCCCCCGATCGGTTCCACGAGGAGGTTGTGCAATGTCAGCTCGGTTCCTGGCGCGGATGCGGGCGCGGTGGTCGGCGCTCGCGGCGGGCGAGACGGGTCAGTCGACGGCGGAGTACGCGCTCGTGATCCTCGGAGCGGTCGCCATCGCGACGCTCCTGATCACCTGGGCCACGGGCAGCCACGCGATCTCGCAGCTGTTCGACTCCGTGATCGAGAAGATCCTCCCGTCGTGAACGGGCGTCGCTGGTTCCCCCGCGCTCGGCGCGGGGGAACCCGGCGCCACCGCGGCGGCGCGCGCGAGCGCGAACGTGGCCAGGCGACGGTCGAGTTCGCCTTCGTGCTGCCGCTCGTCGTGTTGGCGCTGCTCGCAGTGGTGCAGGTCGGGCTGGTGGTGCGCGACCAGCTCGGCGTGGTGCACGCGGCGCGTGAGGCGGCGCGTGCCGCGAGCGTCGATCCCGATCCCGGCCGTGCGGTACGCGCCGCGCACCGCACGTTGCCGGGCGCCGACGTGGAGGTGGGTGGTCGGCCGAAGCTCGGCGGGGAGATCAGCGTGACCGTCCACTACACGTCGGTCACCGACCTCCCGCTGGTCGGCCTGCTGTTCCCCGATCCCGACCTGCACGCCACGTCGGTCATGCGGGTCGAGAAGTGACCACCGGAACGCGGCCGTCGCGAGTCGCGGTGCGGTGAGCGTCCTGATGCTCGCGGTGCTGGTGTTCGGGCTCCTGCTCGCGACCGGTGCCGCGCGGTTGGGAGGCGCACTGGTCGGTCGCGCCCGGGCGGAATCGGCGGCCGACGCCGCCGCGCTCGCCGCGGCCGACCGGCTCGCGCTCGGTGGCGGTGCCGCGGCGGCCCGGTCGGCCGCCGAGCGGACCGCCGCGAGCAACGACGCCCGGCTGGTCTCCTGCGCCTGCGCCGGGGTCAGCGCGGCCGTGGTGGTGGAGGTCGACCTGCCGCCTCCGCTCGGGATGTTCGGTCCCGCCCGAGGTCGGGCCAAGGCGGAGGTCCGACCGGAGTGCGTGGTCGACCTGCCCGACTGCTGAGGGCTACTTCGTGACCGTCAGCGGAAGCTTCGCGGTCTTGGCCGGTGGCTCTGTCTTCTCGAACGAGCGCGCGTACGTGAACACGAGCTGCGACTCGCCCGCCTGTCGGCCGGTGAAGGTCATCTCCTGGGTGCCTTCGGCGCCGGGCTGCGATCCGCCCGCGACCTGGCGAGTCGACACGAAGGTGACGTCGGGGTTGCCGGCCGCGGTCCACGTGTAGCCCGTGCTCGGCGTCGCGGGCAGCGCGACCACGAACTCCTCGCCGACCGCGACGTCGATCGAGTCGCCCTGGTGGTACACGGGCGTGGCCTTCTCCGCGGGTGCGTCGTCGCCCCAGGGGATCGCCACCACGGCGACCAGCAACCCGATGCCGATGGCGACGAGCACCACCAGCGCGATCCACTTGCGACGCGTCATGCGGCGGAATCTAGAGGGACGTGAGGTCGATGTCCGGGAATGTCGGAGCTGACGCGGCCGCGCCGAGCGTCTCGAGCAGCACGATCGCGGCGTCCTTGTCGAGGTACTCGTTCCAGTTCCCGCACTTCGGCGACTGCACGCACGACGGGCACCCGTCGTCGCACGGGCATCCGGCCACCAGCTCGTGCGCGGCGCGTACGTGCCGCGTCAACTCTGCGAACGCGAGCTCGGCGATGCCCGCACCGCCCGGGTAGCCGTCGTACACGAAGATCGTGGGGTCGCCGGTCTGTGGGTGCAGCGCCATCGACACACCGCCGACGTCCCAGCGGTCGCAGATCGCGAACAGCGGGAGGAGGCCGATGAGCGCGTGCTCGGCCGCGTGGACCGCGCCGATGATGCGCGACGGTTCGAGGCCGGCGGTGAGCAACGTCTCGAGCGGCACGGTGTACCAGCAGGCGCGCGTCGTGAGCTCGCGCGGCGGGAAGTCGAGGGGCACGACCTCGAACACCTGGTTGGTCGAGGTCCGCTTCCGTTGGTACGCCACCAGGTGGTGTTGCACCGTCACCGCGCCCAGGTGGGCGATGCCGGCCCCCGACGGCGCCGATGCCTCGGTGGCGACGATCGAGATGTCGGTCTCCTCGCGAGGCTGGGTGTGCTCGTCGGCGTCGTCGGCGGGATCGAGCACGGCCACCTGGTGCTCGACGTCGAGGTCGCGCACGCGGTACTGACGGCCCTGGTGCAGGTAGATGGCGCCGGTGTGCGCGACGTGCAGCGCACGAGACGGCGTCGACCGTCCCCACCAGGCGACCGTCGGCGTCGACGAGCTGGCACTCGACCGACGAACCCGTCCGCAGCCCCACGCGTGCGGCGGGCGGCTCGCGCCCGGCCCAGTACATCGCGCCGCCGCGCGGCTTGAGCTCGTCGTCCATCACGAGATCGCGCACCGCGTCGTCGAGCGCGTCACCGAAGTAGTGGTCGTCGGAGTGCGTGAGGGGAAGCTCGTGCGCCGCGCACGCGATCTGGGCTCGCGCCACGAACGGGTTGTCGGGGTTCACCACCACCGCTTCGGCCGGGCGGTCGAGCAGCTCCGCCGGATGGCGCGCGTACCACTGGTCGAGCTGGTCGTCGCCCGCGATCAGCACCGCCGCGGCCCGCCGCGTCGTGCGGCCCGCACGACCGACCTGTTGGCGCATCGAGGCCAGCGTGCCGGGGAAGCCGTTGAGCACGACCGCGTCGAGCCCACCGATGTCGATGCCGAGCTCGAGCGCGCTGGTGGCGACCACGCCGCCGAGCTCGCCGCTCGTGAGCTGCGCTTCGAGCTCTCGCCGTTCGGTGGCGAGGTAGCCGGCGCGGTATGCGGCGACCGCGGCGCGGGATGCCGTCGTGCGCCAGCGCGCCACGTGCGTGGGTGGCGACGAGCTCGGCGCCCTTGCGGCTCCGCGTGAACGCGAGCGTCTGGTGGCCGTCGGCGACGAACCGCGAGAGCACCATCGCGGTCTCCGACGTTCGCCGACGCACGCGTGCCCGAGTGCACGTCGACGAGCGGTCGTTGCCACACCGCGAACCGTCGCTCGGCCTGCGGCGAGCCGTCGCCGTCGATCGCTTCCACCGGCAGCCCGCAGAGGCGCGACGCGAGCTCGGCCGGGTTGCCGATGGTGGCGCTGGTGAAGCAGAACGTGGGCGACGATCCGTAGTGCTCGCAGAGCCGGCGCAGGCGCCGGAGCACGTGCGCGACGTGACTGCCGAACACGCCCCGCAAGCGTGTGCAGCTCGTCGACGACGACGTAGCGCAGGCGCAGCAGGAACGTGGCCCACCGATCGTGCGTGGGGAGGATGCCCATGTGCAGCATCTCGGGGTTGGTGAGCACGACGTTGGCGTGCGCGCGGATCCACGCCCGTTCGTCGGTGGGGGTGTCGCCGTCGTAGGTCGCGGCGACGAGGTCGGGCACCAACCACTCGCGGAAGCGTGCGGAGCTGGTCTTGCGCGAGTGCCTTGGTGGGGAACACCAGCAGCGTGGTGTCGCGACCGCCGGCGACGACCGAGTCGACGATCGGCAGCTGGTAACAGAGCGACTTGCCCGACGCGGTGCCGGTGGCGACGACGACGTTGCGTCCGGCGCGCAGCGCGTCGACCGCGGCGGCCTGGTGTGACCAGAGCGTGTCGACGCCGCGCGCCTGCAGGCGTTCGGTGCACGCGTGCGGTGAGCTCGGGCGGCGTGATCGCGGGCCGGGCGGCGCGTGCCGGGAGCGAGGTGTCGGCGACGACGCGGTCGAAGTGCTCGTGCGCGAGGTCGTCGAGGGTGTCACAGGCGTCGGCCCGCCGGCCGGCCGCGGCGCTCGTGACGGCACTCAACGGCTGCTCAATGGCTCTGCAACACCCCGTCGTCGGCGAAGTCGGCGAGCAGGCCGTCGGCGTCACCGGACTTGACCAGGTTGCTGCCGCTGCCGGCTCCCACGGGCAGGACGACGTTCTTCACGTTGGCGGGATCGAACGTCAGCGACAGCGATCCCATGTGGAACAGGTCGTTGATGCCCACGCCGTCGAGCTTGGTGTGGCGCCCGAGGGTGGCGAGCAGCCGCACGGTGTCGCCCGCGCTCGGGTGCTTGGCCTGGATGGTCTGCAGCGCCGACACGATGAGCAGGCCCTGGTTGCTCGTGC
Organism: uncultured Actinomycetes bacterium; assembly: GCA_963697125.1. GTDB lineage: Bacteria > Actinomycetota > Acidimicrobiia > IMCC26256 > DASPTH01 > DASUAS01. Next base: position 296,937 of record CAVOMW010000007.1, on the reverse strand, counting down.
GGGTGAGGTCGCCGTTGCTGAACGAGTGCCGGTCGCGCGAGAACTGCGAGCGCCTGCTCACCGTTGAGGTGCGCGGGCCCGCGGCGAAGTGCGCGCCGGAGAAGTCGTCGTCCATCGGCGCCGGGATGTTGATGTCGATGCCGCCGATCTCGTCGACCATCTGCTGGAAGTGCGGGAAGTTGGCGCGGATCACCCACGTGATCGGCACGTCCGACGATCGACGAGACCGCGTCGGCCTCGGCGCGCAGGTCGTTGCCACCGGGGTTGTTGACGATGTACGAGTTGATCTTGTTCCCGCCCGGGCCCTCGGTGTCGCGCGGGATGTCGAGGATGGTCGCCGACTTCAGCGCCGGGTTCACGCCGATCACGTGCACGGCGTCGGCGAGGCCGGGGTCGTCGGGTGACTGCGACGGATCGTCGGACCGCGCGCCGGTGCCGAGCACGAGCGCGAAGAACGGTTGCTGCGGGCCGCCGTCGTTGCGTGCGGCGCCGAGCTTGGTCACCTGGAACCACACCGCGCCCTCGGCGGGAACGGGCTCGCCGAACACCAGCCAGGCCGCGGTGATCCCGCCGGCGAGCGAGCAACCCGCACAGGAGCGGACCGACGACGAGGAGCGTCAGGGCCCGGCGGCGAGACGTGCGCGACGTGGCGGTGCGGGCGGTCACTTCGCGGCTCCGGTCGTCGTCGCGGCGCCCGAGGTGGTGGTGGGGGAGAGGCCGGCGCCGTCGCGGGCCACGGCCACGTCGTACGCGGTGATCTTCCACGCGCCCGACCCGTCGGGCTGCAGGATGAAGTCGGCCTTGCGGACGATGTGCAGCGGTGCGCCCTTCACCTGCGGTGACACCGGTGGTGTCGACGACGAGCGCCGCGGTGATCAGCGTGAGGTTGCCGGACTGGTCGCCGAGCCCGACCAGGGTCACCGGCTGCGCGGTCGACGGTGAGGTCGCCGGTCACCTTCGGCAGCCCTTCGTCGAGCAGGACGCCGCGGTCGGTGGTCGGTCGCCGACGCGAGCGTGTTGGCGTCGAAGATGGCGCCGAAGTCGGCGGTGGCCGGCTTCGCCGTGCGCAACGGCTGCACGGTCGCGCCCTTCAGGTAGGTGGTGAGCGCGTCGAGCACGTGCTGCGACTGGTCGGCGGCGATCGTCACCGGCGCACCGGCGCTGTCGGCGGAGACGTCGCCGAGGGTGATGTCGACGTTCGTCTTCGCGGCCGGGGCCTTCGTGGTCGTCGTCGCGGCCTTGTCGTCGCCGCCGCCGGAGCAGCTCGCGAGCGCGAGCCCGGCGCCGAGCGCGACGACGAGCACCGCGACGACGGCGAGCAACGTCCGGCGCGGCGCGTGCGCGACGACGCGCGCTCGTACGGGTGGGGGTGTCGGGCTCCATCGCCGCCTCAGGGTAGGAGACCGGCCCTCGCTGGCTCGGGCACCGAACCGGCCTCGTATCATTGTGTCCCCATGGCGCTGAAGAAGATGGTCGAGCGATTCACGAAGCCGGTCGAGGAGATCGACCGCGAGCAGCTCACCGCGTTCTGCGACGCCCGCCAATTGGCGGCGATGGACACGATCGAGCCGCGCACCCGCGTGAAGGTCGGCGGTGAGGTGCGCTCGGTGCGGATCGTGCCCCGCGCGGGTGCGCCCGCGCTCGAGGTGACGGTGAGCGACGGCCGCGGGTCGATCGTCGGCGTCTTCCTCGGCCGGCGCAAGATCGCCGGGCTCTCCCCGGGACGCAAGGTCGCGTTCGAGGGCGTCAGCGCGCGCGACGGCAAGCGCTACCTGCTGTTCAACCCGATCTACGAGCTGCTGAGCTAGAGGCAGCTACGCGGCTCGGCGCCGGTGAGGATGCGGCGCACCTCGTCCTCCGACTCCGGGGTGACCATCGCCAGCACCTCGTCGCCCGCCTCGAACACCGAGTCGCCCCGCGGCATCACCACGTGCTCGTCGCGCACGATGGCGACGACGGTGGCGTTGCGGGGCACGTCGATGTCCTTCAGGGCCCGGTCGATGACCGGCGAGTTGTCGGCGAGGGTGACCTCCACCAGGCGAGCCTGACCGCCTTCGAACTGCAGGATGCGCACCAGGCGACCGACCGTGACCGCCTCTTCGACGAGGGCGGTGATGAGGTGCGGGGTCGACACCGAGAGGTCGACACCCCAGTTCTCGTTGAAGAGCCACTCGTTCTTCGGGTGGTTCACCCGGGCGATCACGCGCGGCACCGCGAACTCCTGCTTGGCGAGCAGCGACAGCACCAGGTTGTCCTCGTCGTCACCGGTCGCGGCGACGACCACGTCGCACGAGTCGAGACCCGCGGCGCGCAGCGAGTTGACCTCGCAGCAGTCGGCGATGTGCCAGTCGATGCCGTCGCCGGGCTGCTGCGCCCGCTTCACGACCGCGGGGAGCTGCTCGATGATCATCACGTCGTGGTCGGCGGCCCGGAGGTCGTTGGCGATGAACAGCCCGACGTTTCCTGCACCCGCGATGGCAACCCGCATCAGTGGTGTTCCTCTCCGTGCTCGAGGCGATGGCGCAGCGTGTCGAGGGCCGACACGTCGGCGGCGAAGTGCAGGATGTCGCCGTCCTGGCCGATCGCGCCCGGCGTGCTCACCTGCGCGGCACCGAGGCGGGTGATGGCCACCAGCCAGAACACGCCCGGCTCGCTCAGCGGATCGAGCTTCTTGCCCGCCCACTTCGGCGGGATCGGGTAGTCGAGGAGACACACCTTGCCGCTCGGGTCGAGCCACTCGTGCGGCTGCTCCTCGGCCGGCAGCAGGCGGCGCATCACCTGGTCGGTGGTCCAGGACACGGTCGCGACGGTCGAGATCCCGAGGCGCTGGTAGATGAGCGCACGCCGGGGGTCGTAGATCCGGGCCACCACCCGTTCGATCGAGAAGTTCTCGCGGGCGATGCGGGCGGTGAGGATGTTGGAGTTGTCGCCGCTGGTCACGGCGGCGACCGCGTCGGCCCGCTCGATGCCGGCCTCGATCAGGTGGTCGCGGTCGAACCCGAAGCCCACGACCTTCTGCCCGCCGAAGTCCTCGGGCAGGCGCTTGCGGAAGGCGTCGGCGTTCTTGTCGATCACCGCCACCGAGTGGCCATTGCGTTCGAGGCTCAGGGCGAGCTCGCTGCCCACCCGCCCGCATCCGACGACGACGACGTGCACCGGGTCTCCCTCCAACTTCGGGACCGGGGCAGGCTATCGAGCAGGTCCCGGGAGCGCGCAATCGGTGAACGCTGGATGACGAGGATCGTCGAATCGGTTTTCGACACGTTCCTGATGGCAAGCTGTCCACGGCCGGTCGTTCCCTGGGGCTCGGAGAATCTGCGACGTGGCATTCGTCAAACGTGTACTGGTCGGTCGTCCGCTGGCGACGACCGAGATGGAGCACCAGCGCATCCCGAAGACCATCGCGCTCGCGGTGTTCTCGTCCGACGCCATCTCGTCGACCGCGTACGCGACCGAGGAGATCCTCTTCGTCGTCGCGGTCGGCGGCTCGAGTCTCGCCCTCGGGCTGAACACGCTCATCCCGATCGGGATCGCGGTCGCGATCCTGCTGACGATCGTCATCACGTCGTATCGCCAGACGATCTTCGCCTACCCGAGCGGCGGCGGCAGCTACGTCGTCAGCCGCGAGAACCTCGGCGAGAACCCGTCGCTCGTCGCGGGCGCGTCGCTGCTCGTCGACTACATCCTCACCGTCGCGGTGTCGATCTCGGCCGGCGTCGCGGCCATCGTGTCGATCCCCGACGTTCCAGGACCTCGCGAAGCATCGCGTCGCGCTCGGGCTGGTCCTGATCGTCGGCATCAGCCTGGCGAACCTGCGCGGCATCAAGGAGTCCGGGCGCATCTTCGCGGTGCCCACCTACATCTACATCGCGATCCTCGGCGCGCTCGTGAGCTACGGGCTGTTCCGCAGCTTCGTGCTCGACGACATCCACCGCATCAACCCGATCGCCGTTCAAGGCGGCGGGCAACAACATCTTCGGTGGCACGCTCGGGATCTTCATCCTGCTGAAGGGCTTCTCGTCGGGTGCCGTCGCGCTCACCGGCGTCGAGGCGATCTCGAACGGCGTCCCGGCGTTCCGGCGTCCGGAGTCGAAGAACGCGGCCGCCACGCTGGTCTGGATGGGCGATCATCCTCGGCACGCTGTTCATGGGCGTGCAGATCCTCGCCCACCACCTCGGCCCGTACCCGAGCGAGCACACCACGGTGATGTCGCAGCTCGGCACCGCGGTGTTCGGCAGCGGCACCGTGCTCTACGTCGTGCTGCAGTTCGCCACCGCGGCGATCCTCACGCTCGCGGCCAACACCGCGTACGCCGACTTCCCGCGGCTGTCGTCGATCATCGCCGCCGACGGCTATCTGCCGAGACAGCTCGCCAACCGCGGCGACCGGCTGGTGTTCTCGAACGGCGTGCTCGTGCTCGCCACCACGGCCGGCGCGCTGATCATCGCGTTCGGCGGCAAGACCAACGCGCTGATCCCGCTGTACGCGGTGGGCGTGTTCCTGTCGTTCACGCTGTCGCAGGCGGGCATGGTGCGCCACCACCAGAAGGAACGTGAGAACCGGGCTACAAGCGGAACATCGTGATCAACGCGGTGGGCTCGGCCGCGACCTCCATCGTGTTGCTGATCGTCGCGACGCACGAAGTTCACCGAGCGGCGCGTGGGTCCCGCTCGTCCTGATCCCGCGTGATCGTCTTCGGCTTCAAGGCGATCCACCGTCACTACACGACGGTCGCCGAAGGCCTGCGCGTCACGCCCGACTACAAGCCGCGCCGCATGAACCACACCGTGGTCGTGCTCGTCGGCGGCGTGCACCGCGGGGTGCTCGAGGGATTGGCGTACGCGCAGTCGCTCTCACCCAACCACCTGATCGCGGTGTCGGTCGTCTCCGACGAGGAGGAACAGGAGAAGCTCGAGCGGCAATGGCAGGAGTTCGGCATCGACGATCCCGCTCGAGATCGTCTACTCGCCCTACCGGGAGCTGACCCGTCCGATCCTCCGCTACGTCGACGAGCTCGACGCCCGCTGGGAGAACGACGTCATCACCGTGCTCCTCCCGGAGTTCGTCGTGCGGCACTGGTGGGGCAACATCCTCCACAACCAGACGGCGTTGCTGCTCAAGGGGCGGCTGCTGTTCCGCAAGGGAACGGTCGTCACCTCGCTCCCGTACCACCTGGAGTGACGACCGACCCGCCTGCGACACCTTGGGCGGAAACCTTGGCGAAAGATTGGACTCGACCGAGTCCACGCCCCTACTTTTCCCTAGCTTCCTCCGCGGCGGTCGTCTGACCGCGCGCCCGCGTCCCGATCCACTCCCACACCCCATCCCGAGGTCTGCATTCCATGATCAGCTTGGCTGCCGAAGGCGGCTACCAGGTCTTCACGCTCAACGGCGAAGCCTGGTTCTGGCTCATCTTCTCCGCCGTGACCGCGCTGCTCGCGCTCGTCGTCGGCTTCTACCTCATGCGCGGCGTCCTCGCCGCCGACGAGGGCACGCCGAAGATGATCGAGATCGCCAAGGCGATCCAGGAAGGCGCGATGGCCTACCTGAAGCGGCAGTTCAAGACGATCGCGGTGATCCTCATCCCGCTGGCGATCGTCGTGTTCGTCACGTCGACCGAGGTCACGAAGCCGCTGCTGGCGTCGCCGAACGCGTCGTCGGGCCTCACGTTCGGCCAGTCGGGCATCGTTCCGCACGCTGGCGTTCATCGCCGGCTGCCTGCTGTCGGGCCTCACCGGGTTCATCGGCATGAGCCTCGCGGTGCGCGGCAACGTGCGCACCGCGGCCGCGGCCAGCTCGGGTTCGCTGCCCGCCGCGCTCAAGGTCGCGTTCCGCACCGGCGGCGTCGCCGGCATGTTCACCGTCGGCCTCGGCCTGCTCGGCGCCACGCGTGATCATCATGATCTTCCAGAACACCGCGTCGGCGATCCTCATCGGCTTCGGCTTCGGTGGCTCGCTGCTCGCGCTGTTCCTCCGAGTCGGCGGCGGCATCTTCACCAAGGCCGCCGACGTCGGCGCCGACCTCGTGGGCAAGGTCGAGGCGGGCATCCCCGAGGACGACCCCCGCAACCCGGCCACCATCGCCGACAACGTGGGCGACAACGTCGGCGACTGCGCCGGCATGGCCGCCGACCTCTTCGAGAGCTACGAGGTCACGCTCGTCGCCTCGATCATCCTCGGCGTGGCCGCGTTCCACTCGATCTGGCCGTCAACCCGGCAGTGGGCGCTCGGCTCGATCTTCCCGCTCGGCTGCCGCGCCATCGGCGTGCTGGCGTCGATCGTCGGCGTGTTCGCGGTCCGGGCCACCGACAAGGACAAGTCGGCCATGGCGCCGATCAACCGCGGGCTTCCTCACCGCCGGGCTGCTCACGGTCGTCGGCACCGCGCGTCGTCGCCTTCGGCTACGTCGGCAACGACGAGCACGCTTCAACGCCGGCTGGAAGTGCTTCGGCGCCGTCGTCATCGGCCTCGTGCTCGCCCAGGTCGCTCAGCCGGCTCACCGAGTACTTCACGTCGACCGAGACCGCGCCGGTCCGCGAGATCGCCGAGGCGACCCGCACCGGCCCCGCCACCGTGGTGCTGTCCGGCATCGAGCTCCGGCCTCGAGTCGAGCGTCTACGCCATCATCTCCATCGCCTCGCCCTCGGCGTCGGCATCTGGCTGGGCGACGGCAACATCCAGTTCACCTTCTACCTGGTCGCCCTCACCGGCATGGGCATGCTCGCCACCACCGGCGTCATCGTCTCCGAGGACACCTTCGGCCCGGTCGCCGACAACGCCGCGGGCATCGCCGAGATGTCGGGCGAGTTCGAGGGCGAGCCCGAGCGCATCATGGTGAGCCTCGACGCGGTGGGCAACACCACCAAGGCCGTCACCAAGGGCTTCGCCATCGGCTCCGCGGTCATCGCCGTCGGTCGCGCTGTTCGCCTCGTACATCGAGACGATCGGCGGCGAGCTCGACCCGCTCAAGGGCCTGACTCGGCAACGAGCTGTTCAACAACCTCGCTCACCCAGATCAACGTCGCCGACCCGAAGATCTTCATCGGCCTCCTCGTCGGCGGCTCGGTGGCGTTCCTGTTCTCGGCGCTCGCCATCCGCGCCGTCGGCCGCACCGCCGGCGTCGTGGTGCAGGAGGTGCGCAGCCAGTTCGCCGACGGCGAGATCATGGCCGGCACCAAGAAGCCCGACTACGGCCCGGTCATCGACATCTGCACCGCGGCGTCGCTGCGGGAGCTCGCCACCCCGGCGCTGCTCGCCGTGCTCACGCCGGTGATCATCGGCTTCGGCATCAACTTCTACGCCCTCGGCGCGTTCCTCGCCGCCGTGATCCTCACCGGCCAGCTGATGGCCAACTACCTGTGCAACGCCGGTGGTGCGTGGGACAACGCCAAGAAGTACATCGAGGACGGCAACGAGGGCGGCAAGGGCTCCGAGGCCCACAAGGCGGCCGTCATCGGCGACACCGTCGGCGACCCGTTCAAGGACACCGCCGGCCCGGCGCTGAACCCGCTCATCAAGGTGATGAACCTGGTGTCGCTGCTGATGCTGCCGGCGATCATCAGCCTGCGCAACGACGACGTCCGCTTCGTCATCGCCGGCGTCTGCCTGGTCGTGCTGATCGGCGCGGTGCTCTTCTCGAAGCGCAAGAGCGGCGGCTTCGGCGAGGAGTCCGAGATCGTCGCCGAGGCCATGGCCGAGCACGGTCGTCGCCGAAGGCGCCTCCGCCGGCGAATAGCCCCGAGACCAACGAGGTTGCGTCACTTCAGGGGGGTATGACGCCCTCGAGTGACGCAACCTCGCGCGTCGGAGTCAGGCGCGGCGCTCGGCGGCGACGGATCAGTCCTGCCAGCCGCTCTCCGCGATCCCGGAGATCGGCGACGGTGGCCGTGAGGACGGTGTAGTCCTGGTCGCCGATCGCGTCGCGTCGCGCGCTGTCGCGGATGTGCGCAGCAGTTCCGGTGTGGTGTTCGACGCTGTCGTACTCGATCACGATCATCCAGTCCGGGTACGCCAGATCGACGCGAGCGACGAACGCTCCGTCGTCGGTGCGCACCACGAACTGATGCACGGGCGCTGGAAGTCCCTGACGGACGAGCATGTCCGCGAGCAGACGCTCGGGGACGCTCTCGGGCAGCGCGGTCGTTCCGGTCCGTGCGCTCGACGGCGGCGCGGAACTTGCGGCCGCCGGGACGTCCCTTCGTCGCCAGACGTGTGCTGGTGCGTCGCAACTCGTCGAGGGAGACGAGATCGCGCCGGAGGGCCGAATCGATGTTGGCATCCAGCATCGTCGGGCTCAGCTTGCGTGCGAGGTCGAAGAGGGTCCGGGCAGTCGATGTGCACGGGATGCCGTCGACCACATCGCGATCCTCGTCGTCGACGAGCAGGCTCTCGTGGACCACGAGACCTCCGTGGCGTGTGCGGCGCCATCGGTCGCACGTGATCTCGACCAGTCTCTCGCCCCGATGGGAACTGTCGAAGCGCGCCGGCCGCCAGGATACGAGGCCAACGCAGTTGGTCCGGCTGCCCAGCACGCCGCGAGCAGGTCACCCCGCCACGTCTGCGGGGCGCCGCCCATGCGGTACACGTTGTCGTAGAGAAGTACCCAACGGCCGCTGCCGAGCCGCGCCTTGCAGGCGTCGTGTGAGAACTCGAGCGCGATGAGGTGTTGGATCGTGAAGACGCCGTGTTGGTGAGCCGCGAGCTCTGCGAGCGCGTCGTCGCGTACACCGGTCACCCCCGAGATGACGAGCGTGGAGGCCGAGCGTCACTCACCCACACGTTGCGTCACTTCAGGGGCCTCTGACGCCCTCAAGTGACGCAACCTCGTTGTGAGGCGGGGTCAGTCTTCTTCGACGATTTCGTGGAGGGCGGCGGCTTCGGCTTCGGCTTGGGCCTGGGTGAAGTGGACGGGCTTCTGCTTCTTCGCCTTGCGCCACTCGAGGAACGGCGGGATCAGCGAGATGACGATGATCGCCGCGATCAGCGGGTAGAGGTACTTGTCGATCGAGTCGCCGATGGCGTCCGCGAGCGCGTACCCGGCCAGCGTCACCCCGAACACCCAGATGAACGCGCCGATGACGTTGAAGCTGAGGAACGTCCGGCGGGACATCTTGCCGATGCCGGCGACGACCGGGGCGAACGTGCGCACCACGGGCACGAAGCGCGCCAGCACGATCGTCTTCGCTCCGTGTTGGTCGAAGAAGTCCTCGGTGCGATCGATGTACTCGCGTTTGAACAGCCTCGAATCCGGGCGGCGCAACAGGCGTGGACCGGTCTTCTGGCCGATGGTGAAGCCCACCTGATCGCCGATGACGGCGGCGGCGAAGCACCCGAGCAGGATGGCGGCGAGGTTCAGCTTGCCCTGGTTGGCGAGGATCCCGGCGGTGAACAGGAGCGAGTCGCCGGGTAGGAAGAAGCCGACGAGCAGGCCGGTCTCGGCGAAGATGATGAGCATCAACCCGATCTCGCCGTACGGGCTCAGGTCGCTGAGGATCGTCTTCGGATCCAGACTGAGCGCGAGAATGGTCGAGAGCAGGTGCACGACCGCGCAGGATAGACGGCCCACCCGCCGCCCCCGGGAACGACCCGGAGTTGACAGCGGCGGCTCGCCACACCACTCTCCGGCGCCGATACGCCTACCGTCCCCCCTCGCCGACCACACTGGACGGCCACCCCCACCAAAGATCCGTAGGACCCTCCCGTGGCAAAACCGCTCGTGATCGTCGAGTCGAAAGCGAAAGCCGAGACCATCGCCGGCTTCCTCGGTCGCGATCTCTACACGGTGATGCCCAGCGTCGGGCACATCCGCGACCTCCCGCAGGGTGCGAAGCAGGCACCGAAGAGCGTCACCAAGCCCCAGGTCCGACGGCTCGGCATCGACGTCGACGATCACTTCCGTCCCGTCTACGTCGTCCCCGACAACAAGAAGCACGTCGTCGCCGACCTCAAGGCCGCGCTCAAGGACGCGAGTGAGCTCTACCTCGCGACCGACGAGGATCGCGAGGGCGAGGCGATCTCGTGGCACCTGCTCGAGGTGCTGAAGCCGAAGGTGCCGGTCAAGCGGATGGTGTTCCACGAGATCACCAACGAGGCGATCGCCGACGCCATCGACAACTGGCGCGACCTCGACATGAAGCTGGTCGAGGCGCAGGAAGGTCGTCGCATCCTCGACCGCCTCGTCGGCTACGAGGTGTCGAACGTCGCGTTCCGTCGCATCGGACGCGGCACGTCGGTGGGACGCGTGCAGAGTGTCGCCACGCGACTCGTCGTCGACCGCGAACGCGCGCGCATGGCGTTCCGCAACGGCACCTACTGGGACATCGAAGGCACGTTCGACGCGAACGCGAACGCCACTGCGGACGGCCAGTCGTTCCCCGCGACGCTCGTGCAGCTCGACGGCCGTCGCCTCGCGTTGGGTCGTGACTTCGACGCCGACACCGGCCAGCTCGCCGCCGACGCGAACGTCGCGCTCCTCGACGAAGCCGGCGCGGTCGCGCTGGCGAGCCGGCTCGACGACGCCGCCTTCACGGTCGCCTCGGTCGAGACGCGCACCTTCACCGAGAAGCCGAAGGCGCCGTTCATCACGTCGACGCTCCAGCAGGAGGCGGGCCGCAAGCTCGGCTTCAGCGCCGGCCGCACGATGAGCATCGCCCAGGGCCTCTACGAGCGCGGCCTCATCACCTACATGCGCACCGACAGCACCACGTTGTCGGAGCAGGCGGTGAGTGCGGCGCGCCGGCAGATCACCAGCCTCTACGGCGACGACTTCCTCCCCGACCAGCCGCGTGAATACCGCAGCAAGGTGAAGAACGCCCAGGAGGCGCACGAGGCCATCCGCCCCGCGGGTGACCAGATGCGCACGCCCGACGACGCCGACGGCGAGCTGCGTTCGAGCGACGAGCGACGCCTCTACGACCTCATCTGGAAGCGCACGGTCGCGTCGCAGATGGCCGACGCCCGCATCCGCCGCGTCACCCTCCGTCTCGGCGCGACGTCGAGCGCGGGTGAGGAAGTGGTGTTCCAGGCGAGCGGTCGCACCATCGAGTTCGCCGGGTACCTCCGCGCCTACGTCGAAGGCGCCGACGACCCCGAGGCCGAGCTCGAAGACCGCGAGACGTTGCTGCCGCCGCTCGAAGAGCAGCAGTCGGTGCGTTGCGCGGAGTTGCGTCCGTCCGGACACACCACGCAGCCGCCGGCGCGCTTCACCGAAGCATCGCTCGTGAAGGAGCTCGAGGAACGCGGCATCGGTCGGCCGTCCACCTACGTGTCGGTGATCGAGACGATCCTCGCCCGCGACTACGTGTTCAAGAAGGGCACCGCGCTCGTCCCCACGTGGAAGGCGTTCGCGAAGGTGCAGCTGCTCGAGCGTCACTTCGCGCACCTCATCGACTACGACTTCACCGCGACGATGGAAGAAGCGCTCGACGCCGTCGCGCGCGGCGAGGGCGAAGCCGAGAAGTGGCTCGACGCGTTCTACTTCGGCAACGGCCAGGCCGGATTCCGCGAGCTCGTCTCCGACGAACGGCTCGCGCAGATCGACATGGCCGAAGTCAACGCGGTGCACATCGGCGCCGACCCGCAGGGCAACGAGCTCACGGTCCGGGTCTGGCCCAACGGCGCGCGCATCGAGCGCGGCGACGAGAAGGCACCGATCCCCGTCGACCTCGCGCCCGACGAGCTCACGCCCGCGAAGGCCGAGGAGCTGCTGGCCAAGGGCGGTGGTGGTCCCCGCGACCTCGGCGCCGATCCCACGACGGGTCTCACGGTGCTCGTGCTCAACGGCCGCTTCGGTCCGTTCGTGCAGCTCGGCGAGCAGGAGCCGGGCTCGAAGGACAAGCCGCCCGCGCGCCTCGCTGTTCGCGTCGATGGAACCCGACACGGTCACGCTCGAGGAGGCGCTGCAACTGCTCTCGCTTCCGCGCGTCGTCGGCGTCGACACCGACGGCGAGGAGATCACGGCCCAGAACGGGCGCTACGGGCCCTACATCAAGAAGGGCACCGACAGCCGCAGCATCGACTCCGAAGACCAGCTCTTCTCGGTGACGCTGCCGGAAGCGCAGGCGATCTTCGCCCAGCCCAAGCAGCGACGCGGTCGCGTGGCGAAGCCCCCGATCGCCGACCTCGGTCCGCACCCCGAGAGCGGCGCGCCGGTGCGCGTGCTCGACGGTCGGTTCGGTCCGTACATCACCGACGGCACCACCAACGCCACCGTGCCGCGCGGCATCCAGCCCGAAGCGGTCACGATGACCGAAGCGGTCGACCTGCTCGCCGAACGCGCCGCGCGGGCCCCACAACGAAGAAGGCGACGGCGAAGAAGTCGACCGCCAAGAAGTCCCCGGCGAAGAAGTCCACCGCCAAGAAGTCGACCGCGAAGAAGACGACGGCAACGAAGGCGCCCGCCAAGCGGGCGACGAGGAAGGCGACCACGCCGCCCGCTCCGGGCCCCGCTCCCGGGTCGTAGGCGCGGATGACCGACGAGCAGCCTCAGCGCGAGGCGCCGTTCATCCCTTCCGATGCGTCGGAGCCGCCGATGCCCGACGCGCCGTGGCGGGTCTTCGGCAGCAAGACCTTCTTCCGGCTCTGGACCGCGCAGGTCGTCTCGAGCCTCGGCGACTGGATCGGCCTCATCGCGATCCTCGCCATCGCCGCGCGCGTGTCCGACAACTCGGGTGCCGCGGTCAGCTTGGTCATGACGACCCGCGTGCTGCCCGGCTTCCTGCTCGGCACCGTCGGCGGCGTCATCATCGACCGCTTCGACCGCCGCAAGGTGATGGTGCTGTGCGACATCGGTCGGGCGAGCCTCCTCGTGCTCCTCCCGTTCGTCGACAACCTCGGTGGGTTGCTGCTGATCTCGCTGGGGCTCGAGATCCTCACGCTCCTCTGGGGTCCGGCGCAGGCGGCCACGGTGCCGAACATCGTCGACGAGGAGTACCTGTCGTCGGCGAACTCGCTCTCACTCGCCGCGAGCTACGGCACGTTCCCGATCGCGGCGATCATCTTCTCGCTCCTCGCCGGCGTCGCCACCGTCATCGGCGACTTCGGCATCATCTCGTCGTTCAAGGTCGACCAGGAAGCGCTCGCACTCATCGTCGACGCGATGACGTTCCTCGCGTCGGCGATCATCGTCTACCGGTTGCCGATTCCGCGTCGCGAGAAGCGCTCCGGCGCCAAGCGCATCGACTGGACCGAGACCTTCCGCGAGATCAAGGAAGGACTGCGGTTCGTCGGCCAGCACGCGATGATCCGCGGGGTCATGCTCGGCCTCGGCGTCGGCCTCATCGGCGCGGGCGCGATGATCCCGCTCGGTCCGAGCTTCGCGAAAGAGGTGCTCGACGGCGGCGCCGCCGCGTTCGGCGTGCTGATGACCGCGCTGGGCTTCGGCGCCGCGTTCGGTGTGATCACGCTCCTGTGGCTGCAAGGGCGGCTGCCGCGCATCACGGTCTTCTGCTTCGCCGTGATCGGCACCGGAGGGTTCCTCGTGTTGGCGGCGTCGTTCTCCGCGCTCGGCTCCCGCGGCGCTGATGATCGGGTGCGTCGGCGCGTGCGCGGGCACCACCTACGTCACCGGCTTCACCGTGCTGCAGGAGAGCGTGCCCGACGAACTGCGCGGGCGGACGTTCGCGACGCTGTACACCGTCGTACGGCTCTGCCTGCTGATCTCGCTGACCATCTCGCCGTTGTGGGCCGACTTCTGGGACTGGGTGACCCAGGCAATCCTCGGGGAGCGACCAAACGGTGTCGATCGGTCCCTACTCGTACGCGTTGCCCGGCGTGCGCATCGCGCTGTGGGGCGGCGGGATCATCACGTTCGTCGCCGGGTTCTTCGCGTGGCACTCGATCCGCAAGGCCGAACGGGTCGCGGCCGCCGCCGGCGAGGAGACGGTGTCCGAGGAGGGACCGCTCGAGTTCGTGCCGCTCGGCCTGATCGAGCCGTCGCCCGTCGCGGAGCCCGACACGGAAGCCGACGACACCGACGACGCGGACGACGCCCAAGACACGGACGAAGACGCGAACGACGAGGAAGAGCCTGACGCCGGAGCTGCGCCGTGATGCGTCCGAGCACACGCGGCCGGTTCGTCGTGCTCGAGGGCGGCGACGGCAGCGGCAAGAGCACGCAGGCTCGGCTGCTCGCCGACTGGTTGCGCACTCAGGGCGTCACCGTGATCGAGACGTTCGAGCCCGGCGCGGGTGCAGTCGGTGCGGTGCTGCGCGACGTCCTGCTCCACGGCCCTGCGCCCGTCGCGCCCGTCGCCGAGGCGCTGCTCATGGCGGCCGACCGCGCGCAACACGTCGCCACTGAGATCGAGCCTGCACTCGCGCGCGGTGACTGGGTCGTGTGCGATCGCTACGTACCGTCGTCGCTCGTCTACCAAGGGCGTCGTGCGCGGCCTCGGTGTCGACGTCGTCGAACAGCTCAGCGCGGTCGCCACGGCCGGGCTCGCGCCCGACGTCGTCGTGCTGCTCGACGTGTCCGATGCGGTCGCCGACACGCGGCGCAACCACGAGAGCCGTGCCGACGAGAGCGATCGGCTCGAGCGAGAGGGGAGCGCGTTCCACGCGTCGGTACGCGCCGCGTATCGAGACCTCGCACCCCAGCGGGGCTGGATCGTGGTCGATGCCGACGACGGCGTCGACACCGTTGCCGCACTCGTCCGCGACGCCGTCGCACCGTTGCTGGCAGGATGACGGCCATGGTGGCAACCGATCACTGGGCCCGCATCCCCGGGCAGGACCGCGCGGTGGTGCAGCTGCAGCGCGCCGCCAGCCGGCCGGTGCACGCCTACCTGCTCGTGGGTCCTCGTGGCTCGGGCGTCGAGGAAGCGGCTCGCTGCTTCGCCGCCGCGCTCATCACCACCGACACCAGCAGCATTGAGGATGGCGAGCGTTCCTGGGACCTCGTGCTGCGCGGCGTGCACCCCGATGTGGTCGAGATCGACCCGCCGGCCACGCAGATCCGCATCGAAGACGCGCAGGCCGTCGTCGAGGAGGTGTCGCGCAGTCCGATCGAGGGCGAACGCAAGGTCGTGATGCTCTTCGACGCCGAGCGCCTCCGACTCAACGAGGCCGCGGCCAACAAGCTGCTCAAGACGCTCGAAGAACCGCCGCCGCGCGCGGTGATCATCCTCGTCACGTCCGGCGCGGACCAGCTGCTGCCCACCATCCGATCGCGTTGCCAGCGCGTCGACTTCGCGTACCTCGGTGCCGATGCGGTGGCCGCCGCACTTGTCGCCGACGGCATCCCGGCCGAACGCGCCGATCTCCTGGCGCGACTCGCGGGTGGTCGCATCGATCGTGCCCGCGCGCTCGAACGGGCGGATCGGCCCGGTACGCGACGCGTTCGTCACGGCCGCGGCATCGCTCGACGGCACCGGTGGCGCGGTCGCACAGCAGGCCGAGCTGGTCCAGGACGCGTTGCAGACCGCGCTCTCCGGCCTCGAAGAGGCGCAGGCCGAGGAGACCGAGCAGCTCGGCGCCGAGCTCGAGGCCGCGGGCTACCCCGAGCGCACGAGACGCGCACAACTCCGACGGCTCGAAGAGCGGCACAAGCGTGCGCATCGCCGGGCGCGCATCGATGCGCTCGTCGAAGGCATCACCGCGCTGGAGACCGTCTACCGCGACGCGCTGGCGGGCTCGGCGGACGAACGGCTCAACACGGATCGCGACGTCGCTGGCGGTGAACGCGCGCGCCGCCTCCCTCGCGCTCGACGCCTGCCGCGACGCCCGCCAGGCCGATCGCGGAGTTCAACCCCAACGAGACGCTGCTCGTCGAACGCCTCTTCCTGCACCTCCCTCCGGCCGGCGGCTGACCAGAACGCCTTCGGGGCGGCTGAGGGCCAGCCGATACACTCGCCGCCGCGCCGGAGTAGCTCAGACGGCAGAGCAGCTCACTCGTAATGAGCAGGCCAAGGGTTCAAGTCCCTTCTCCGGCTCCATCCGTCGCACGACCCGGCACCGATGCCGGGTCGTGTCGCGTTGCCGACGAGCCGGTGACGTTCGCCCGGAATGTCTGATTGACTGACCCATCGTGGTCGAACTGCCGTCGGGGACGGTCACGTTCCTCTTCACCGACATCGAGGATTCGACGCGCCTCTGGGAGGAGCACGACGACGCGATGCGTCGCGCGCTCGCTCGCCACGACGAGATCGTCCGCGCTGCGATCGTCGAGCACGACGGATACGTCGTCAAGACCACCGGCGACGGCTTCCACTGCGTGTTCGCGACCGCGCACGACTGCCTGCGTGCTTCCGCGTGCGCCCAGTCGACGCTCGAGTCGACGTCGTGGCCAGACGGCGTGCGCGTCCGCGTGCGGATGGGAGTGCACACGGGGGAGGCGCACGAGCGAGACGGCGACTACTACGGGCCGGCAGCCAACCGCGCGGCGCGGTCGATGGGTCTCGCGCACGGAGGCCAGATCGTCGTGTCGGGGGCGAGCCACGGCATCGTCGCCGATTCGATGGACGACGGGCTCGAGCTCGTGCCGTTGGGTGAGCACCGCGTTCGCGGCGTGTCGCAGCCGATCGCGGTGTACCAACTCGGGGGTCCGGGCCTGGCCCGCGAATTCCCGCCGCTCACGACAGCAGCCGCCTTCACCGGCAACCTCCCCGCCACCGTGAGCTCCTTCGTCGGTCGGCACGAGGACGTGGCTGACGCCGTCGACCTGCTCGGCGACGCTCGCATGGTCACCCTCACCGGCGTCGGGGGCATCGGCAAGACCCGCATGGCCTTGGAGGTCGCGGCGCAGGCTGCGCCCGCCTTCCGCGACGGCGCATGGGTCGTGGAGCTCGCCCGAGTGCGCGATCCCGACACGGTGGCGACGGTGGTCTCGGCGACGTTGCGCGCCCCGAACCGTCCCGAGCTCGATCCCATCGACGCCCTCACGGAGTTCCTCGCTTCGAAAGAGATCCTCGTGGTGCTCGACAACTGCGAGCACCTCCTCGACGGTGTCGCGCGTGTCGTGAAAGCGCTCCTGCCCCTGTGCGAGCGCCTCCGCATCCTGGCGACGAGTCGTGAGGGCTTGGCGCTTCGCGGCGAGCGCATCGTTGCGGTGCCGTCGCTCGAACGCGAGGCCGGAATCGAGCTGTTCGTGCAGCGCGCCCACGACGCCAAAGCGAGCTTCGAGCCCGTGCCGGCAGACCTCGACGCAGTCGCCGAGATCTGCGCCCGGCTCGACGGCATCCCGCTCGCGATCGAGCTCGCGGCGGCGCGGATCACCGCGCTCTCGCCGGCGCAGATCGCGGCTCGCCTCGACCAGCGGTTCCGCCTGCTCGCCGGTGGAGAACGGGGCGCGATCGAGCGCCACGCGACACTGCGCGCCGCGATCGACTGGTCGTACGACATGCTCTCCGCTTCAGAGCAGCTGGTGCTCGGGCGTCTCTCGGTGTTCGCGGGCACGTGCACGCTCGAGGCGACCGAAGCGGTGTGCGGCGGCGGTGACGTCGAGGTCGACGACGTGCTCGATCTCGTCTCGAGCCTCGTCGCTCGGTCGCTCGTCGTGTCGTACACCGACGGTCCCGATCCCGCGTACGGACTTCTCGAGACCATCCGCCAGTACGCCGAGCAGCGCATGGACCCCGATGACATCGTCGAGACGCGAGATCGCCACGCCGAGTACTTCTCCGTCTTCCTGGAGCGTGCCGCGCTCGTGCTCCAGAGCCCGGAACAGCTGGTGACGATTCGACGGGTCGAGCGTGAGACCGAGAACGTGCGCGTCGCCTTCGCCTGGGCCCTCGAACGTGAGCGGTCGGACGACGTCGTCACCATGGTGTGTGCAGCCGCGTCGAGCCCGCTCAGCATCTTCTTCGCCGTCGGGACGGTCTTCGACAGGGCCGAGGAGGCGTTGACCGTCGTGCGCCGGTCCGACTCCGATCGGCTGTCGCTCATGGCTGCGGTGGCCGGTTGGTCGGCGTGCAACTGCGGTGACTTCGATCGGGCGGAAGCGCACCTCGCCGAGGCGGAGCAGCTCTGCGGCGATCCCGATGACGTCACGACGCTGCACATCATGCAGACGCGCATGCTCATGGCGACCGTGGTCCGCGACATCGAAACCGCCAGTGCGGTGGAGCAGCGAATGGTCGACTGGGCTCGTCGGAATACCGCGCCCTACGAAGTGAGTGTTCATCTCACGGGACTCGCCGCGCAGCAGGCGACGCTGGGCCAGCGCGAGTCCGCCGTCGCCAACGCGCGGGAGGCGCTCGACGTCGCGCGCGCCAACGGCAACGTCGTCGCGCTTCCTGGCGCGCTTGCCGCGCTCGCGCTCGCGGTGCTCGACGACGATCCGGAGGCCGCGCGGCAGCATCTCGTCGAGGCCGAGGCGGTGTGGGAGCGGTACCCCGACCTCCCGGCGGGCGACGTTGGCCACATGCTCGGGGCCATCGTCGGTGCCAACCTCGCCGACGAGCTCCTCACGCTGCGGCTCTGCGATCGTGCCTTTCGGCAGTTCATTGCCATGCGCTTGAACCAGGCGGTCTTGACCGAGGCCTTGGCCGGTGCGATCTCCGCTCGTGCGCCCGAAGTGAGTTGCACGCTGTACGGCGTGGTCGAGGGGCTGAGCCCGGACCTGGCCAAGTTCGGGGCCATGGCGGTGACCCGGGCGCGCGCCACCGAGGTCATCCACGCTCAGCTCGACGCCGCTCAGGTGGATCCCTCCGTGCCCGGGGGGCAGCGATGACGCCACTCCAGGCCACGGACTACGCCCGCTCGTGCATCGAGGAAGGCCTCGCGGCGTACCAGTGACTACCCCGGGCAACGTGTCATGCTCTGGCGAACCTCATGGGGGAACGATGGGGATCCGGTACTCGAAGCCGCCGGTCTTGTTGCACGACGTCATCGGTGATCTCGCGGCGGTGGTCAGCCTCTTGGAGTCGCAGGCTCCGTACAACCCGCTCGGGGGTTGGTACAACCCGGGCGCCGACCCGCACGCGCGCACAAGACCGATGTGGTTTCAGAAGGACTGGGTGCACGACACGTTCGCGGCTGAGGGTTCCGACCTGTTCCTTCGGCATCCGGCCTACATCGAGGCTGCGAAGCAGTTCTACGACGCCGAGGTGGTCGAGCCGAAGAGCGTCTACGTGAACCTGATGACCTCGATCGCCGACGGTGGCCCGGCACACACGGACAACCCGCGGTTTCACGGACGCGATCGCACCAACACGCCCATGTGGCTGCTCCGCGCCATGTTGTGGTCCGGCCTGTTCGACCACTACGAGATCATGCAGGCGACCGCGATCTGGTGGATGAACGACGTCGAGGGTGGCGCCCTCTTCTACTGGCCCCACGGACCCGACAGTCCGCCCGAGCAGCATGTGGGCGCGATGGCCAACACCGCGCTGATCGGCGACAACCACGGGATGTTCCACCAGGTCGGTCCGATCGGCCCCTTCGAGCGGGGGACCGTTCGGGTCACGCCCCGCGCCGAGCTCGCCGCGGGGACGAGACGGCCGACTGGACGGTCACCGACCACGGAGAGGTGGTGTTCCGCGTGCCGCTCGAGACGCTCCGTGTGAGCGTGCTGTGGAAGGCCGACGTCTACGCGACGTTGGCAAGCGCGCCGGGCGCGTTGCGAACATGCTGTCGATGCAGGATGTCGCCGATATTTTCAACGACCACCTCGTCGACAAGAGCTCGTCGCTTCGTTCGACCTCGATCGAGTCGACGATCCGACGCTGCGAGCCGAGTTCGACGCTATCTACCCCGAGGCGACACCGGTCGGCGCCCTTCGTTCTGCGTTGGCGCAGGGCTGAGACCGAGGCTCGATCGCGTGGTCGATGGGGTCGGTGTGAGCGAGCGTGAATGAGGCGACGGCAGAGACGCGGACCTTCCTGCTCGCCGAGACCCACCCCGAGGAGGTCGCGGCGGCGAAACAGCGCTTCGAGGGGTTCGGCTACGACGACACGGTCGCGTTCATCGCCGCCACCCTCGACCGCCTCATCGCTGAGCACGGTTTCTCGATCGTGCAGGCGGAGGGGCCGGGGTGAGCGAGCTCCCGTCGGCGCCGCTCGAAGTGATGCCGAGACGGCGGCGGACCACGGTCCTGGCGAGGTCGAGCGCAGCAGGATCCTCACGCAGTACGTAGTTGGCGTTGGCGGCGAGGATGATGCCGTTCAGCTCGAATGTCAGCGCGTCGGGGTCCTCGTCGGCGGGAAGTTCTTGTCGTTCGATGCGCCGTCACCGCGAACTGGCGGATGCAGCGTCGGTGAACTCGAGCTGGAACGCCGCGATCTCTCTCCTTCACCGGGCCTGGACGAGTGCCCATCTCCAAGACCGCGCCGGCGAAGAAGCAGCCGCCGGGGAACGTGCGCCGCTCGAGGTGGTCGAAGAACGCGTCGCACACGGTGACGAGCTGCGCGAGTCCCGGGCGTGGCGGCGAGCGCCGGTTCGATGACCTCGCGCCGGAAGATCTGCGCGGCTTCGTCGACGGTCGCGAGCTGGAGCTCTTGCTTCGAGCCGAAGTGGGCGTAGACGCCGCTCTTGCTCATGTCGAGCGCGCCGGCGAGGTTGCCGATCGAGAGGCCTTCCAGCCCGTCGACCGTCGCCAGCGTCACCGCCTCGCGCACGATCGCGTCCGGGTTCGCTCGCCGTCGGCGTCGCTTCTGCTTCGCCACCATCTTGACAAGATAGCACGATCGGTCGTACTCTGATCTAGTAGTACGACCGATCGTGCTATCTTCTGGTCGGATCCGTCGAGGTGCCGACCTGAGCGAGTCGAGGTCGTCGCCGTGACCGTCGAACGACGGAGGTAAGGCTGGTGCGAGCCGTACTGGGAACCGAAGCAGAAGGCAGGCCGCCACACTGAAGCGTCGCGCCGAGTCGCGGGGTGTCCGTATCGAGGTCGACGACCTGTCGCAGCGAGTGAAGCTGCGCAAAGGCAGCGAGCTGACCGTGCTCGACGCGGTGTCGTTCACGCTCGAGCCGGGCGAGCTGGTCGCGATCGTCGGTCCGAGCGGCGCGGGCAAGACGACGCTGCTGGAGGCGGTCGCCGGCATCGTCGCGCCCACCGTCGGGGTCGGTGCGCTTCGACGGAGTCGACCTCTACGCCAATCCGGGAACCTTCCGCAGCGTGCTCGGCTACGTCCCCCAAGACGACATCATCCACGCCGATCTCCCGCTCGAACGGATGCTCGGCTACGCGGCACGGCTGCGCTTCCCGTCGTCAACCAGCGCGACGGAGATCGCCGACGCAGTCACTGATGCGCTCGCCGCGGTCGGCCTGGCCGAGTCCGGCGACGTCCGGGTCGCCTCGCTTGAGTGGCGGGCAGCGCAAGCGCGCCAGCATCGCGGTCGAGCTCCTCACCGATCCGCAGGTGTTCTTCCTCGACGAGCCGACATCGGGCCTCGACCCGGTGACGAGCGCGGAGATCGTCGAGCGCCTCCGTCAACTCGCCGACCGTTCCGCGACGGTCGTGTTCACCACCCACTCGGTCGAGGACCTCGCGCAATGCGATCGCATCGTGTTCATGATGCGCGGCGGGCGCGCGGGCTTCGTCGGCACCCTCGACGACGCGCTCGCGCAGTTCGCGGTCGACTCCGTCACCGAGCTCTACCGTCGCCTCGCCGATCCGCGACGCTGCCGACACCATCGCACCCCGCGCGCGTCCGTCCGACCGTCGCGGCGCCACGGCAACCGATCCGGGAGACGTGGTCAATCGGCCCGTGGCGAGCGGGCTCACGCAGTGGCGCGTCCTCACCAGCCGAACGTTCGAGACCTTGGTACGCAACCGCTTGACCCTCGCGATCCTGGTCGGTTCACCCGCGCTCATCGTCGCGATGTTCGCGATCCTGTTCCGGCCCGGCGCTTTCGACCCCCGACACCCGAGCCCCAGCTCGATGGTGATGATCGGATTCTGGGTCGTCTTCGGCGCCTTCTTCTTCGGACTCACCTACGGTCTGCTCCAGATTTGCACCGAGCGGACCATCCTGCGCCGGGAACGACTCGTCGGCCTGCGCCTCGACGCCTACGTCGCCTCGAAAGTGACCGTCCTCCTGCCGTTCCTCGCCCTCGTGGTCGTGGCGATGCTCGGTGTGCTCCGCCTCCTCGACCGCCTCCCTGCCGTCCGCTGTCGACGTACGCCTCGATCGGGCTTCGGCCTCCTGCTCTGTTCGGTCGCGGCGCTCGGACTCGGTCTGCTCACCTCCGCCGCGGTCGGCAACGTGTCGCAAGCGACGCTCGCCCTCCCGATGCTGTGCTTCCCCGCGGTGTTGTTCTCCGGTGCCATCCTCCCGGTGAACCTCATGGCCGGCGTCGGCGCCGCCTTCAGCACCGTGATCCCTTCGCGCTGGGCCTTCGAGGCCATCGGCCACGACCTCGGCGCGCGCGCGATACTCGCAGGAGGTGCGCTCCCGACTCGGGCCTCCGCTCCTCGCGTCGTACGGCGATGCAGGCACGGCCTCGACCGGCACCTACTACCTCATCCTCGCCGCATTCGCAGTCGTGTTCCTACTCGCGACATGGGGCGTGCTCATCAGAACCACCCGCCGTTCCATCCGCTGAAGCGCCTCGGCACGCCCGACCCCTGACGACGCTGATCCAGATGCGTGTGTACGGAACGTACCGTGTGGGTAAACTCTTGGGATCAGTACACCAGTCCGGCACGGTTCGATCCCGAGGTCGTCGACGCGCTCGACCGAGCGGTCGAGGCGGGTATCGGACCCACCCGCGCCGCGATCATCGTGGCCGTGGTGCACGAGTGGCTGCGCAGCCATGGCGAGGACGCGATTGCGGAGTCCTACCGTCAGCGGTACGGCCAGTCCGACGCCGTCCATGACGAGCTCGTGGCAGATCTCGCGTCGTTCTCGGTGGCCGCGTGCCTCGCCGTCAGCGATCGCTCATCTCCCGCGGCGAGCTGTGGGATGCCGCCATCCCGGGCGTCGGCACGCATCCCGTCGTCGTGGTGACGCGTGACTCTGCGATTCCGGTACTCAACGCGCTCGTGTGCGCCCTGGTGACGAGCACGTTCCACGGTCACGTCGCTGAAGTCGAAGTCGGTCGCGACGAGGGTTGGATCACGATTCGGCGGTCAACTGCGACAACCTCTTCACACTCCCGAAGGATGTGCTGACTCGTCGCCGGGGTCGCCTGGGCCCCGCCGGCATGCAGCAGCTTGATCGAGCACTGGTTGTGCCCTCGGCCTCGACTGAGCACCGGTGCACGAGCGGCGAAATGTCTGATTGACTGGCATCTCGACACGGTCACGTGGAAGGGGCGCGTGTCTTGGAGTTGCCGTCGGGGACGGTCACCTTCCTGTTCACCGACATCGAGGGTTCGACGCGCCTCTGGGAGGAACATCCCGACACGATGCGCGACGCGTTCGGCACGTCACGACGAGATGCTGCGCGACGCGATTGCTGCCCACGGTGGGTATGTGGTGAAGACGACAGGTGATGGCTGCATGGCCGCGTTCTCGGCCGCGGATGCCGGGGTGGCCGCAGCAATCGCCGCACAGCGTGCGCTCGACGCCGAGGCGTGGCCGCTGCCGAGGCCATTACTCGTGCGGATGGGTCTGCACACCGGGGTGGCGCGTTGCGCGAAGGCGACTACTTCGGTTCGTCGTTGAATCGGGCGGCGCGGCTGATGGGGGTCGCGCACGGCGGACAGGTGCGTGTGCTCGCAGGCGACGACGGATCTCGCGCGCGACGTCGCTGGCCGAGGGCGTCGACGTTCGTCGATCTCGGTGAGCACCGGCTGCGCGATCTCACCCGGGCCGAGCGTATCTTCCAGGTGTGCTGCACCGGGGTTGGTCGGCGAGTTCGCCACGTTGGCGTCGGTGGACGCGTTCCCGGGAATCTGCCGTTGCAGGTGAGCTCGTTCATCGGCCGCGAGCGTGAGATCGAACAGCACCGTCGCCGCGCTGGGCGAGGCGCGAGTCGTGACCCTGACCGGCGTGGGTGGTGTCGGCAAAACCCGTCTGGCGCTGCAGGTCGCGGCCGAGGTATTGCCCAGGTTCCGTGAGGGTGCGTGGCTGGTCGAGCTAGCGCCGGTACGCGATCCCGACGCGGTGGTCGACGCGGTCGCGGCAGCGTTCGGGGTGACCGCGCGGGCGGGCCAGACGCTCGTCCGAGGCGCTCATCGACTTCCTCGGCACGAAGCAGTTGCTGTTGGTGCTCGACAACTGCGAGCACGTGCTCGAACCGGTGGCTGACCTGGTCGACGAGGTCGTCGCGCTACGTGTCCGCGCGTGGTGGTGCTGGCGACGAGCCGGGAGGGGCTGGCGATCGACGGCGAGCGCATCCTCGCGGTGCCGTCGCTGCCGTCACCTGCCGCCGACGCCGAGCTCGACGTCGGTCGCGCGCGTCAGAGGCGGTGCAGCTGTTCCTCGATCGTGCGCAGGCCGCCGACGCAGACTTCGCGCTCGATGCTCGACAACGCGGCGTCGGTGGTGCGGGTGTGTCGGCGGCTCGACGGCGTGCCGTTGGCGATCGAGTTGGCCGCCGCGCGGGTGAGCCTGATGAGCCCGGCCGAGCTGGCCATCCGCGTTGGACCACCGGTTCGAGGTGTTGGCGGGTGGTCGACGCGGCGCGGTGAAGCGTCAGCAGACGTTGCGGGCGACGATCGACTGGTCCTACGACCTGCTCGACGAGGCGCAGCAGTGGCTGTTGGCCCGCATGTCGGTGTTCGCCGGGGGATGCACCCGGGAGGCGGCTGAGGCGGTGTGCGCCGGTGCGCCGATCGAGACCCGGCGGTGTTCGCGTTGCTTGGGCGAGTTGGTGGCCCGGTCGTTGGTGGTCGCCGAACGCGGTGGTCTCGACACCCGGTACCGGCTCCTGGAGACCATCCGCGAGTACGGCGAGGAACGTCTCGCCGAGCACGACGAGACAGAGGCTTTGCGCCAGCGTCACGCCGGCCACTACGCCGAGTACGCACTTCGCTGCTACGCGACATGCGTGGGGACCGGAACAGATCGGGTGGGGTGCCCGCATGGCTGCCGACGGCGAGAACATCGTCGCTGCGTTCGCTCACGCAGTCGACGCCCACGAGTCGATCTCGCCGTCAGCTTGTTCGAATCCACCAGCATGATCCCGATCCAGACCGGCTATGTGCTGATCGCTTCCGCCGCCCCGTCCTGGCCCTCGCCGGGGTCGAGCAGCACCCCGGCTTCCCGCTCGTGCTCATGGCCGCCGCGTTCGCGGCCGACGCGCGGGAGAGGCGAGCCGCGCCCACGAGTACGGCGACGCTGCGCTCGCTGCCGAACGTGCCGTGACCGCGCCACGCATCTACACCACTCGACCTCGGCGCGATGCGGTGCCAGCTCGCGGGGCTCATCGGCTCTCGACCGGCGCGTTGGACGATGCCGTAGTGGCGTTCCTCGAAGGTGCGGAGCGCCATCGGCGTGCGGAACAGCTCAACTACGCGGCGTCGAGTCTCGTCGGAGCCGCGTCGGCACTGTGTTACGGCGAGCGATTCGACGACGCCGTCCCCGTCGTGACCGAAGCCGTCGAAGTGGCGCGCGCTCGGCGTGCCGCAGATCGTCTCGATGAGCACAGTCGCCCTGGCCCAGGCACTCTCGCGCCAAGATCCCGAGCGGGCCCGAGTCCTGCTCGACGAGGCATCACACCAATGACCTCGATTACGAGAGCTACGCCGAGCTCATCCAGATGACGCTCGCCGCGGCCATGATCCACGACTGGCCCCTCACGGCACGCTTCGCCACTCCGCAGCGTCCCGCACGTGCATTGGATGAACCATCGACCGTATCTTCACGGCAGCCTCATTATGTCGTCCCGAGCCCTGGTCGACACCGACCCCGATGCCGCAGCCATTATTCAAGCGCCCCGAGCTGAGCGTCAGACGTCAGTCGCAACCGACCGCGACCTCGAGCGCGTCGCAGAGTTGACGCATGCGCTCGTCGCTCAGCCGTCCGAGGCGTTCCACCAGAACACCGAGCGACACGCTCTCCACCGAGTCGAGGTTGGCGACCGACATTCGCGGCACGGGATCGTCAGCGGGATCGAGCACGACCTCGCTGGCCAGGCCGCGGACCGTCGTGGTGCATGGTGCGACCAGCGCGCGCCGCAGTCGTGGGAGCGCCGCATCCCGCGACAGGACCACGACGGGTCGACGCCCGATCTCGGGGAGTTCGCACCACCACACTTCTCCTCGGCGCACCTCACCCCGGGCCGGCAGGTTCACGACGCGGCAGCTGCGTCGCGGAAGGACGCCAGATCACCCCACTCGTCGGCGGTGTCGAGCGGCAGCGCGTCGTACGCGGCATAGCTCGCGTCGAGCTCGGCGGCACGCCGGCGGGCCAGGAGCGCCTCGAGCGCCTGGTCCAGCAACGCCGCGTCGTTGAGGTCTCGACAGGCCGCCCGGGCCCGGGCGAGGAGGTCGCCGTCGACAGTCGTGCTCACTCGGGTTCGGGGCATGGCATGAGTATGCCATGAACATGCCATGAACATGCCACAGTTCGAAAATGCCGCCGATGCGCTACCCACTCTGCCCCTGACCTGGGATACTGACCCGTCGGGCGATGGGGAGAAGTGGTGGACGGTCGCGGTTTCGAGGGGGCGAGCAAGCGACGCGGTCGGTCGCGTCGTGCGCTGGCCCTCGTCGGCGTCCTCGCGCTGCTGAGCGTGCTGCTCGTCGCGGTGGCCGGTCTGCCCGCCCTCGCCGACGACACCGATCCGCCGACCACCACCGAACCCGCACCCGACACCACGCTGCCGCCCGAGACCACGCTGCCGCCGGACACGACGCTGCCGCCGGACACGACGCTGCCGCCGGACACGACACCCGAGACGACGATCCCGGGCGAACCGACGACGACCGCACCCGACACGACCACGACCGAACCGTCGACGACCACGACGACCGAACCAGGGGCAACCCCGAAGCTCGACGCCGGTGAAGCGCTGCAGGCGCGGCCCGAGTTCGCGTCGCTGTCGGCGGGTCAGCGTGCGCTCGTCGATCGGGTGCAGCGTGCCACCGACGCGTACGCGCTTCGTCGCTTCGCACACGACGACCTCGCCCGCCAGTTGCAGGCGGCGAAGGACGTGCTCAACCAGGCCCGGTTCGTCGAGTCCGCCGCGGTGACGCGCGAGATCGTCGGTCTCGCCGAAGCCGGTCTCTCCGCCGACGACGCGCTGCTCACCACCGCGGCATCGACGGGCGCGCAGCGCCACGATCAACCGGCGGCTCGACACGTTCCGAGCCGTGCGTCGGCGCTTCGAGACCGATCGCAAGAACGCGAAGAAGGCGCGTGAAAGTGCCGAAGCCGCGGTCGCCGATCTCGACGCGCGCTTCACCGCGCAGACGAAGTCGGTGACCGACGCGCTGTCGGATCGTGCCGCAGCCCAGACGGCGATCGAGGACGAGCTCGGTTCCGACGCGGTGCGCGCGCGTCCCGATGGCATCACCGCGACGCTGCTCGCCGAGCAAGCGGGCCAACCCGATCCGATCGTCGTCGGCGGCCTCGGCGCGCCGATTCCCGGCGCCGACCTCGCATCACCGTTCGGTCTGCGCAACGATCCCCTCGGCGGTGGTGCCGGGTTCCATCCCGGGCATGGACCTCGCCGCCACCGTCGGGCACCCCGATCCACGCGTCGGCCGCAGGCGTCGTGGTCACCGCGGGCGACTGCGGTGGCTACGGCAACTGCGTCGTCATCGACCACGGCACCTCGATCGCCACGCTCTACGCTCACCAGAGCCAGGTGCTCGTCTCGGTCGGGGAGCACGTCGACGCCGGGCAGGTCATCGGCCTCGTGGGCTCCACCGGCATGTCGACCGGCCCGCACCTCCACTTCGAGGTGCGCCTCCACGGCGTCCCGATCGACCCGCTGCTCGCCCTCTCGCTGGCCTGATCACTGGCTGAGAGGCCCCGGGTCAAGGCGGGGACGATCCCGGCCGACACCAATTGTTCGGAGAGGACCGGCGGGGGCCTCTCGGAACTGGCAGGGGCAACCGAGGAATGGCCGAGCTCACGCAGCACGCGGTGACCGAAGACGACCTGGCCGCGGCGCGGATCGCCGTGCGCCGTGGGATCCGGGGACTGCTCGGGGCCCTCACCGCGCTCCTCGTCGTGAGCGGGTTCACCGCCGGCGCGATCGCGGCGGCGGTCGTCGACAACGGCAGCATCGTCGAAACCGCATTCGCCGTGGGTCTGGCGACGGTTGCCGTCGGTGGGCCGCTCCTCTACGTGCTCTACCTCGTGACCCAACGGCGCGGCATGGGCATCGCGCTCGAGTCGGCCGTGCAGGAGCGCCTCATGGAGAGCGACGCCCGTCGTCGCGACTTCGAGGCCAAGCTCGCGCGCGCGCTCGAGATGTCCGAGGACGAGAGTGCGGCCTTCGACACCATCCGGCGCGGGCTGCACCTCGCGGTGCCCGACTCGTCGGTCGAGTTGCTGCTCGCCGACAACAGCCACGCGCATCTCGACCGCGTCGTGTCCGTCGTTCCCGACGGCGGCGCCGCCGGCGCGGCGCGCGGCTGTCCGGTCGCGTCACCTGACCAGTGCGTCGCGGCGCGCCGCGCGCAGACCCAGATCTTCCCCGACAGCGACGCGCTCGACGGCTGCCCGATGCTCCGCGGTCGCGGTGGCGACGACTTCGCCGCGGTGTGCGTGCCGGTGTCGATCATGGGTCGCACTGTCGGCGTCGTGCACGCCACCAGCCCGATCGACCAGCCGCTCGACGACGCGAACGCCGGCGCGCTCCAGGTGCTCGCCAACCTGTCGGGGAACCGCCTCGGGATGCTGCGCATCATGGCCGAGACCCAGCTCCAGGCGATGACCGACGGTCTCACCGGCCTCATGAACCGCCGCAGCTTCGAGAACCGCGCCCGCATCCTGAACTCGAACGGCGTCGACTACGCGCTCGTCATGGCCGACCTCGATCACTTCAAGGGCCTGAACGACACCCACGGCCACGAGACCGGCGACCGCGCGTTGCGCGTCTTCGCCGAGACCTTGCGCGAGTCGGTGCGGGCCGAGGACCTGGTCTGCCGCTACGGCGGTGAGGAGTTCACCGTCCTGCTCCCGGGGGTCGACCTCGCCGAAGCGGTCGAGATCATGGAGCGGATGCGGAAGTCGCTGGCGCGCACCACGCGCCGCGGTGACGTGCCGTCGTTCACCGCGAGCTACGGCATCGCCGAGTCGAACGTGGCCGCCGACTTCGAGGACCTGCTCCTCCGGGCGGATCGGGCGCTGTTCGCGGCCAAGGACGCGGGTCGTGACTGCATCTGCATCGACGGCCACCGCATCGCGGTGGCGCCGAACCTCACCGCCATCAACTGAGGTTTCCGCACCGGTCACCCCTTCGCCACCCGCCGGTCACCTCCGGTTGCATACGGTGAAGCGGTGACGACACACGAGCACCGCTTCGTCCCGCTCGACGGGGCCTTCAACTTCCGTGACCTCGGTGGGCTCCCGACCGACGACGGCGGGATGACCCGTTCCGGCGTGATGTTCCGCAGTGACGCGCTCCACCACCTGGTGCCGAGCGACGTCGATCGGCTCACCGAGCTCGGGATGCGGTCGGTCATCGACCTGCGTTCGTCGGTCGAGCTCGATCGCACCGGGCGTGGCCCGCTCGAGGACACCGACATGCAGTGGGTCCACGCACCGTTGAGTCACGGGGATGCAGCCGCCGGGAACGTGCTGCCGCCCGCACTCGCCGAAGGCGACCTCGGCCGTCACTACGTCAACAGCCTCGTCGAGCGCACCGAGACCCTGGCCGAGGTGATCGAGCACCTCGCGTCTCGCGACAACCTCCCGGCGGTGTTCCACTGCACGGCGGGCAAGGACCGCACCGGCATGGTCGCGGCACTCGTGCTGTCGCTGGTCGGCGTGCCCGACGACGTGATCGTGCACGACTACACGCTCACCGACGACCGCATGGCGCTCGTGATGGAGCGCATCCGCGCGTCGGGCGACTTCCCCGAACCGGTCACGCCGCTCCTCGAGCGCGTCGGTCGCGCGGAAGCGGCGTCGATGGAGACCTTCCTCGCCGCGGTGCGCGAGACCCACGGCGACGCGCAGGGCTGGGCGAGTGACGCGGGCCTCTCCGACGACACGCTCGCGTCGCTGCACGCGGTGCTCGTCACCGACGCCGACGTATGAACGAGGGCCGTCGCGCGCTGCGGTAGGTTCCCGAGCTTCACATCCTCGGAGGTCTGCTCTCGTGAAGTCCGGCTCGCTGCGTCCGCGCGCATCGCTCGTCGTCGCCCTCTCGGTCGTCGCACTGGTCGCCTTGTCGGCGCCGGTCCAGGCCGCGACACCCGGCGCGGTCGCTGCGCCCACGTCGGTGTCGCTCGTCGCGGGGGTCAACGACCCCAAGGACCCGAACATCGCGGTGCTCGAGTACCTCCCCCAGAAGGTCAAGGTCGCCACCGGCACCACGGTCACGTGGAGCATCGCCGGTCCCGAGCCGCACTCGATCACGTTCGTGCCGCCGGGCACCACGGTGCCGCCGAGCACCGAGACCGACCCGTCGCTCTTCGGCCCCACACCCGCGACCGCGCCCTACGACGGCACGACGCTCGTGAACTCGGGTGTGCTCCCGCTGGGCGCGGCCACGGAGGTGGCGAAGTTCTCGATGTCGTTCGCCAAGACCGGCACCTACACGTACTACTGCGTCCTGCACCCGAACATGGTCCGGCACGATCACCGTCACCGGTGACACCCAGGACTCGCAGCAGAAGATCACGAAGACCGGCAACCAGGAGAAGGCCCAGTACCTGAAGGAGGGCGAGGCGGCGAAGGCGAAGCTCCTCAAGACGAAGCCCAAGACCACCAAGAACTCCGACGGCAGCAGCACCTACACCGTCGACATGGGCGCGTCGACGCCGCACACCGACGTGCTCGCGTTCGCGCCCACGCCCCGCAACGTGAAGTCCGGTGACCAGGTCACGTTCGTGAACAACTCGGCCGCGCCGCACACCGCCAGCTTCGGCGGCCCGCTCGTACCGACCATCCCGACCGCCGACAACGTCGTGCAACCACAACCGGGTCCGTCGCCCCAGGCGCTGGCCCAGGACACGTACCTCAACACCGGGTGGTTGCCGCCGAAGACGAAGGGCGGCGCACCGCTCGCGGCCCGGAGCTACACGTACTCGGTGCCGGCGGCGGGCAAGTACACCTACGTGTGCGTCCTGCACCTCCCGAGCGGGATGGCCGCCGAGATCGACGCGTCCTGACCCCGTCGCTCGCGTCCGCTCGCTCCGTCCCTGACCGATCCCGGGCGCGCTGACGCGTTTTGGGGCAGACTGCTGCCCGCTACGAGGAGGGACCGTCATGGATCGCCACGAACGTATCGAGGACCAACTCGCCAAGGTGCCGCTGTTCTCGACCTTGTCGAAGAAGGAACTGAAGCTGATCTCGCAGCTGGCGACCTACCTCGAAGAGCCGGCGGGCACCGTCCTCACCGAGGAGGGCAAGCCCGGCCACGAGTTCATCATCGTCCTCGACGGCGAGATCGAGGTCCGTCAGGGCGGCAAGGTCGTCGCCGAACGCGGCGCCGGCAGCTACGTGGGCGAGATCGCGTTGCTCGACCGCCGGCCCCGCACCGCAACCGTCGTGGCCAAGACCCCGGTTGCGATCGAGGTCATCGGCCAGCGCGAGTTCGCGGGCTTGCTCGCGGAGGTGCCCGAGCTCTCGCAGCAGCTGCTCGCCACCGTGGCCCGTCGCCTCGCCGACCTCGACCAGCAGCAGGAGCCATCCGCCTGACCTGCGGTTGAGGGCACCCGCACGCGGGCGCTCAAGCAAACCCGGTGCACGGCCGATTCCTCTGGCACCGGGAGGGCAGCCCGGTCGGAGGGTGCTGCCATGAACCGCGTCCAAACGGTCGTCGCCGAGTCGGAGTTGCAACGTGCGCTCGACTGCGGCGAATTGATCCGCCTCTACCAACCGGTCATCGACCTCGCGTCGGGTGAGCCCGTGCAGGTCGAAGCGCTGCTGCGCTGGGACCATCCAGGTCGCGGCCTGCTCGCGCCCGGCGAGTTCCTCGTCGACGAGGACGACAGCTCGCTGCTGGTGCGCATCGGCTGGTCGGTGGTGATCGAGGCCGCGCGCCGTTCGGGCGCATGGCGGCACGCGTTCCCGAATCGTCCGATCACCGTGGCCGTGAACCTCTTCGACGACCACCTCGCACGACGCGACCTTCCGAACCGCATCGAGCACCTGCTCCACGACAACGAGGTTCCGGCGCCGCGCGCGCTCGCGTTCGAGGTCGGGGAGCACCACCTGCTGGCGAAGCGATCGGCGACGCGCGACCGCCTCACGATGCTGCACAACCTCGGCGTCGACGTGATCATCGACGACCTCGGCGCGGCAGCCGCTGCGACCGACGTCGCGCCCGACTCGCTGCGCGACTGGGCGATCGAGTTCTT
The DNA here is from genome assembly GCA_963697125.1 of uncultured Actinomycetes bacterium. Taxonomy (GTDB): domain Bacteria; phylum Actinomycetota; class Acidimicrobiia; order IMCC26256; family DASPTH01; genus DASUAS01. Next base: position 264,625 of record CAVOMW010000007.1, on the reverse strand, counting down.
CGCCACGCTCCGATCGTTCCCCCTCGACGCGGTCAAGCTCGCCCCCAACTACGTGCGGCGACTCGAGACGGACGAGCGTCTGCAGGCGGTGATCGACGCCGCCCACGCGTGCAACGTCGTGGTCGTCGCGCTGGCGGTGGAGGACGAGGCCATGGCGGCGCGCGCCCGCCGCGTCGGCTTCGACCTCGCACAGGGATTCTTCTTCGCGCACCCCGAACGACCCGCGCACATCGACGAGTTGCTCGCCGCGGGATGACCACGACTCGATACCCACCACCCCAATGATCCAGCTGCGGGCGGGGTGGGTAGCCTGGCCGCATGGCCGATCAGGCCGAGTTCGCCGAACTCGCGATGCCGTACATGTCGGCGCTGTACTCCGCAGCGCTGCGCATGACTCGGAACCCCTCCGACGCCGAGGATCTGGTGCAGGAGACGTACCTGCGCGCCTACCGCGGGTTCGGTGGCTTCAAAGAGGGCACCAACCTCAAGGCCTGGCTCTACAAGATCCTCACCAACACCTTCATCAACTCCTACCGGGCCAAGAAGCGCCGCCCCGACGAGGTCGACCTCGACGACAGCGAGGACTTCTTCCTGTACCGCCGCCTCGGCGGGCTCGAGTCGGTGGCCGCCGACCGCACGCCCGAGACCGAAGTGCTGGAGAGCATCCCCGACGAGATGGTGAAGGCGGCGCTCGAGGCGCTCCCCGAGCAGTTCCGGATGGCCGTGCTGCTCGCCGATGTCGAGGGTTTCTCCTACAAGGAGATCGCCGAGATCATGGATGTGCCCATTGGCACGGTCATGAGTCGGCTGCATCGAGGAAGAAAGCAGCTCCAGGAGCGGTTGTGGGAGTTCGGTCGCGAACGTGGCCTGATCCCGACGCCACCGGCTCCCACGCCGGGCCCGGCGCCGGAGCCCGAAGCCGCTGGTACCGCGGGGGGATACAGCACCACCATGGACTGCGACAAGGCGATCTACCGGGTCTACGGATACCTCGACGGCGAGCTCACCGTCTGGCGCCGATGGACGATCCGTCGTCACCTCGGCAAGTGCCCGCCGTGCGCCCAGGGCTTCGACTTCGAGATCGAGTTGCGGCAGGTGATCTCCACGAAGTGTCGCGACGACGTGCCGCCGGAGCTCAAGCAGCGCATCGCCGAGGCGTTGGGCGTGTCGCTGCCCCCCGACACGACCTCCCCCGACGAGTCGGGCAGCGTTTAGAGCGCCGTGTAGCGCTGGGACACCCGTTGGCAGGTAGGGTCGCGTCGTTCCGTCCTGCAGGAGTCGCTCGTGAACTCGGTCCGTGCCCGCGCCGCCTACGTCATGACCATGTCGATGGTCGTGTTGGTCGCTCTCGCCGCGCCCGCCGCGGCGGCACCAGCCTTCTCAAGTTCGCCAGTGCTCGCCAACGAGAAGTTCAAGTGGTTCTACTGGATCGGCTTCATCCTGGCGGCGAGCATGGCGCTGTGGCTGCTCCGCACCGCGGTCATGTACTACGTCAAGTGCGTCCGCCCCAAGCACCGGGGGCGCGAGTCCTCGTGACCCAGGGCCACCGCCGGTGACGCACGTCCCCGCGGTCGCGGTGGCCGAAGCGCCGTCGGCCGGTCCTGTCCACGACCCGATCGACTGGGCGCTGGCCGAGAAGGTGGCGCGCCGCTTCAGCGGTCGCGAGCCGCTGGCCGCCAGCTACCTCGCCGGTTCGCTGCGCGACGACTTCGAGGAAGTCACCGCCGAGGCCGAGGCCCTGGTCACGGCCCACACCGGGCTGCAACCCCCCGGTCCGGCGCGGGCCCAGGTGGTCGACCGGCCGGCCTGGGTGTCGGCCAACGTGTCGTCGATGCAGAGCCTGCTCGCGCCGCTCACCGCACGTGTCGGCGAGCGCATGGCGTCGAGTCGGGTGGCCCCGATCGGCCGCCGGGTCGCGGGCACCGAGACCGGCGTGCTCCTCGGCTACCTCTCGCAGCGCGTGCTCGGGCAGTACGACCTGCTCGTGCTCGACGACGAAGCCGCGGCCGACGCCGTCTACTACGTGGGCGGCAACGTCCTCACGTTGGAGAAGCGCTTCGCGTTCCGGCCGCGCGACTTCCGGCTCTGGATCGCGATCCACGAGGTCACCCACCGGGCGCAGTTCACCGGCGTGCCGTGGATGAAGCCGTACTACCTCTCGCTGGTCGAAGGTGCGTTGTCGTCGATCGATCCCGATCCGAAGCGGCTCGTGCAGGCGCTCGCCCGCGCCGCCGACGAGTTCCGCGGCGGCCGCAACCCGCTCGACGACGGCGGCCTCGTCGCGCTGCTCGCGAGCGAGGAGCAGCGCGGCGCGCTGGCCAACGTGCAGGCACTCATGTCGCTGCTCGAAGGCCACGGCAACGCGGTCATGAACCAACTCGGCCGCGAACACGTCGCCGGGCAGGCCCGCATGGCGCGCGTCCTGCAAGCCCGCCGCCAGAGCACGGGCATGGCCGCGTTCCTGCAGAAGCTGGTGGGCCTCGAGTCCAAGATGCGCCAGTACGAGGTGGGGGAGGCGTTCGTCGCCGCGGTCGAGCGGGAGGCGGGCCCACGGGGGATCGACGCCGCGTGGCGGGGCCCCGAGTACCTGCCCACGGTCGACGAGTTGACGCGGCCGCTCGACTGGCTCGCCCGGGTCGACCACGCGACATGACGCCTTCCTGATGACGCCTTCCTAATGGACCCGGCCACCGCTGACGCGGTGGATCCGCTCGAACCCTGGCGCGCCCGGTTCGCCGACGCGACGCGCGGGCTCGCGGCGCCGGTGGTGGTCGCGTGTTCCGGCGGAGCCGACTCGGTCGCATTGCTCGCGCTCGCGGTCGACGCCGCACTCGCGCCGGTCGCGGTGCACGTCGACCACGGACTGCGTCCCGAGAGCGCCGCTGAAGGCGCGTGCGTGCATGCGCTCGCGTCGTCGTTGGGCGCGGGGTTCCGTGCGGCGCGCGTCGACGTCGATGACGGGTCCAATCTCGAAGCGCGTGCGCGCGACGCGCGCTACGCGGCACTGGACGCGGCACGCGTCGAGATCGGTGCTGCGGTGGTGCTCGTCGGGCACACCGCCGACGACCAGGCCGAGACGGTGCTGCTCAACGTCTTGCGCGGCGCGGCGTCGTCCGGCCTCGCAGGCATGGCCGCACGTCGCGGCACCGTGGTGCGCCCGCTCCTCGACGCGCGGCGCGCCGACACCCGCGCGTTGTGCGCCGCGCTCGAACTGCCGGTGTTGGACGACCCGATGAACGACGACCGCGCGTTCCGTCGCGTCGCCATCCGCCACGACGTGCTGCCGTACCTCTCCGCGCTCGCCGAGCGCGACCTCGTCCCGGTGCTCGCGCGGCAGGCCGAAATCCTGCGTTCAGATTCAGAATTCCTCGACGAGCTGGCCGCGCGCGCGTGGCCCGGTGGTGAAGGTGATGACCGCGAGGCGCGCGCGGCGTCGCTGTCCGCGCTGCCCCTGCCGTTGGCCCGCCGGGCCCTGCGCCAGTGGCTGGGCGCGCCACCGCCGTCGCTCGCCGAGATCGACCGGGTGCTCGCGGTGGCGAGCGGCGAGGTGCGCGCGACCGAGCTCGGCGGTGGGCGCGCGGTGCGCCGATCGGCCGGACTGCTCGTCCTGACCGTCGGCTAGCTTCACCCCTCGTGGACCTCGAGCGCGATCGGCGGCATGGTCGTCGACGAAGACGAGCTGCAGACGCGCATCCGCGAGCTCGGCAAGGAGATCACCGCCGACTACGAAGGGCGCCCGCCACTGCTCGTCGGAGTGCTCAAGGGCGCGTTCGTGTTCATGAGCGACCTGTCGCGCGCGATCGACCTTCCCGTCGAGTTCGACTTCATGGCGGTGTCGTCGTACGGATCGGCGACTCGCTCGAGTGGTGTCGTGCGCATCCTCAAGGACCTCGATCTCGATCTCACCGATCGTCACGTGCTCATCGTCGAGGACATCGTCGACTCCGGCCTCACGCTGGCGTACCTGCGCAAGAACCTCGCCGCACGCGGTCCCGCGTCGATGGAGGTGTGTGCGTTGCTCGTGAAGGAAGGCCTGCAGCGCGTCGAGCTCGATCTCAAGTACGTCGGCTTCACCATCCCGCCGACCTTCGTCGTGGGATATGGCCTCGACGTCGGCGAGCGCTACCGCAACCTGCCCTACATCGCCGAGTACGCGGGGCCCGAGGCGGTCTGAGGATCCTTCGCGGGCTGCGCGAACGGCCCGGAAAAGCCCTCCCGACGAGCAGGTAGATTGTTCCGGCTGCCGTCTTCCTTTCGGAGTGCCCGTGCCCAAGCAGCGTCGCAGCCTGATGATCCTCGTGGTCGCTGCCGTGGTCGTGGCGGCCTTCTTCGGTTTCCGCGCCCTCACCAAGGGCGACGGTCCCGAGCAGATCTCGCTCGACCGCTACACCCGTGAGCTCTCCAACGGCAAGGTCGCGACCGCCACGGTGCAGGACAAGGACCACACGGTCACCGGCAAGCTGAAGAACGGCACCGAGTACACCGTCAACTTCCCCGCGCAGTACACCGCGCGCCTCACCCAGGACGTCGTCGACGCCGGCGTCGACAAGTTCGACACCGATCACCAGAGCCAGAGCGCGTGGTTGAGCCTGCTCTACGGACTGTTGCCGTTCGTGTTGCTCGCGCTCGTGCTCATGTGGGTGCTCGGGCAGGTGCAGGGCGGCGGCGGTCGCGTGATGGGCTTCGGCAAGGCGAAGACCAAGACGCTCACCAAGGACCAACCGAAGGTCACCTTCGCCGACGTCGCCGGTCTCGACGAAGCGGTCGAGGAGCTCGAGGAGATCAAGGAGTTCCTCGAGTCGCCCGCGCGCTTCCAGCAGATGGGCGCGAAGATCCCCAAGGGCGTGCTGCTCTACGGTCCGCCGGGCACGGGCAAGACCCTGCTCGCCAAGGCGGTCGCGGGCGAGGCGGGCGTGCCGTTCTTCTCGATCAGCGGTTCCGACTTCGTCGAGATGTTCGTGGGCGTCGGCGCGTCGCGCGTGCGCGACCTCTTCGAGCAGGCCAAGGCCGCGGCACCCGCGATCGTGTTCGTCGACGAGATCGACGCGGTCGGTCGTCACCGTGGTGCCGGCCTCGGTGGCGGGCACGACGAGCGCGAGCAGACGCTCAACCAGCTGCTCGTGGAGATGGACGGCTTCGACCAGAAGCAGGGCGTGATCCTGCTCGCGTCCACCAACCGTCCCGACATCCTCGACCCCGCGCTCCTGCGTCCGGGTCGCTTCGACCGTCAGATCGTCGTCGACCGTCCCGACCTCGAGGGCCGCAAGGCGATCCTCGCGGTGCACGGCAAGGAGAAGCCGCTCGCGCCCGGCGTCGACCTCGACGTCATCGCCCGCCGCACGCCCGGGTTCACCGGCGCCGACCTCGCCAACCTGATGAACGAGGCCGCGCTGTTGTCGGCGCGCTACCACCTCGAGCTGATCGGCCTGCCCCAGCTCGAAGAGGCGATCGACCGCGTGATGGCCGGACCCGAGCGGCGCAGCCGGCTCATCTCCGAGCGCGAGAAGCGCGTCATCGCCTACCACGAGGGTGGCCACGCGCTCGTCGCGCACGCGCTGCCCAACACCGACCCGGTGCACAAGATCTCGATCATCCCGCGTGGTCGCGCGCTCGGGTACACGCTCACGCTGCCCACCGAGGACAAGTTCCTCGTCACGCGCAGCGAGCTGGTCGACGAGCTGGCGATGCTGCTGGGTGGCCGCACCGCCGAGGAGCTGATCTTCACCGAACCCACCACCGGCGCGCAGAACGACATCGACCGCGCCACCACCATCGCGCGACAGATGGTCACCGAGTTCGGGATGAGCGACACCCTCGGTCCGATGCGCTTCGGTCACCCGCAGGGCGAGGTGTTCCTCGGGCGCGACTTCACCAGCACCCCCGACTACTCCGAAGAGGTCGCGGCGTCGATCGACGCCGAGGTGCGCTTCCTGATCGACAGCGCGCACGTGGCGGCGGAGCGGGTGCTCGTCGACAACCGCGAGATCCTCGACCAACTCGCCGCCGAGCTGATCCTGCACGAGACGCTCGAAGCGGAGCGGGTGCAGGAGCTCTTCGCCGACGTACGGATGTGGGATTCCACCGCCGCTGGCCCCGAGCGCGCCACCCGGCGCCCGGCGGGCGCGCAAGCCGCGGCCAGTCGCAACAACGCCGCCGCGGCCACCCAGTCCGACACGACCCGTCGCTCGGGAGGGCCCACGTGACCGACCCCACTCCGCTGCAGTCGGTGCCCGCCGCCAGCGACGCTTCACCGATCGACACCGAGAAGATCGAGCGCGCGGTGCGCGAGATCCTCGAGGCCATCGGCGAAGACCCGGATCGTGACGGACTCGTCCGTACGCCGACGCGCATCGCGCACATGTACGAGGAGATCTTCGCCGGGATCCACGAGGATCCCTCACACCACCTCACCGTCACGTTCGAGGCCAACCACGACGAGATGGTGATGGTGCGCGACATCGCGGTGACCAGCGTGTGCGAGCACCATCTCGTTCCGTTCGCGGGGCGCGCGCACGTGGCCTACATCCCCGGCAAGGACGGCCGGATCACCGGCCTGTCGAAGATCGCCCGGTTGGTCGACGGCTTCGCCAAGCGGCCGCAGGTGCAGGAGCGCCTCACCACCCAGATCGCCGACGCGCTGGTCGACACGCTCGACCCGATCGGCGTGCTGGTGATGATCGAAGCGGAGCACTTCTGCATGTCGATGCGCGGGGTGAAGAAGCCCGGATCGCTCACGATCACCTCCGCGGTGCGCGGCCTCTTCAAGAGCAACGCCGCCACCCGGGCCGAGGCCATGAGCCTCATCACCTACCCCGGAAACCGCCTGTAAGCCGCAAACCTCGCGTACGGGACGGTCGCGACCGGGACCCGGCCCCGATATCCTGCCCGAATGTTCGCCTGGTCGGAGGTCTGCGGGGAACGCCCCGCCGTGATGGGCATCGTCAACGTCACGCCCGACTCGTTCTCCGACGGCGGGCGCTTCCTCGAAGCCGACGCCGCCGTCGCCCACGGGCTCGAACTGGTGGCAGCGGGCGCCGATCTCCTCGACGTCGGCGGCGAGTCCACCCGACCCGGCGCCGACCCGGTCGACGAGCAGGAGGAGCTCCGACGGGTGCTGCCCGTCGTCGGTCGCCTCGCCGCCGAATCGGGTGTGCCGGTGAGCATCGACACCAGCAAGGCCGCGGTGGCCGCGGCCGCGCTCGACGCCGGTGCGACCGTCGTGAACGACGTCGCCGCCGCCGCCGACCCCGAGATGTTCGGCGTGGTCGCCGCCGCCGGCGCCGGGCTCGTCGTGATGCACATGCAGGGCGAGCCCCGCACCATGCAGGCCGATCCGCACTACGACGACGTCGTCGTCGACGTGGGCGACTTCCTGCTCGACCGACTCGCCGCGGCGCGCGCCGCGGGCATCCACCCCGCGTCGCTCTGCGCCGACCCCGGCCTCGGATTCGGCAAGACCGCCGCGCACAACATCGAGCTGCTCGCTCGACTCGGCGAATTGGTCGCGCGCCTCGACGTGCCGGTGCTCGTCGGACCGTCGCGCAAGTCGTTCATCGCGCGGTGCTCGCCAGTGACCTCGGCAGTGACCTCGGCACTGACCTGGTGGCTCGCGACGACGGCACGCTCGCCACCGTGGTGTGGGCCGTCGATCAGGGAGCGCGGATCGTGCGCGTGCACGACGCCGGCGCCGCGGCCGACGCGCTCGGCCTGCTCGCGGTCATGGACTCGATCGACGCGGAGGCGGTGGCGTGAAGGGACGGTGGGCCCAGGGGCTCGAGCCGCGTGCGTTCTGCTGGATCATCAAGGACCGGTTGGCGGCGTCGGAACGACCGGGTGGCTTCGCGAGGAATCACCGCAAGGTTCGCCGCCAGGAAGAGCTGATCTGGCTCATCGGGCACGGCTTCACGCACATCCTCTCGATGCTCGACTCGCCCCACAACCTCCACGCCTACGACGAGGCGGGCATCCCCCACGCGCACGTGCCGATCGGTCGTCACGACGAGTGGCCCGACACGCTGCCGCGCCTCTACGCCACCCTCGCGTCGTGGCTGGGCAACCCGCAGGAGCAGGTGCTCATCCACCACGAGGAGTTCGGCGACCGCCTGCTCGGGGTCCTCGCCGGGTACCTGCTCTACGCGGGGCTCGTCACCGAGGGTCCGCACGCCACGGTCGTCATCGAGAAGATCACCGGCCGCCAGCTCGGCTCGGTGGCGCGCGAGATCGTCGCCGTCACCGTGGACGAGGGCATCGTCTCCCGGAGCTGACCATGGGAACCATCGTCATCAAGGGGCTGCGCGAGCTCGGCATCCACGGCGTGCTGCCCGAGGAGCAGACCCGGCCGCAGCCCTTCGAGGTCGACGTCGAGCTGACCGTCGACCTCACGTCGGCGGGCGAGAGCGACGCGCTCGACGACACCGTCGACTACTCGGCGGTCGCGGAAGCGGTGAGCCGGGTGGTCACGTCGGAGCGCTACTTCCTGCTCGAACGACTGGCCACGCGCATCGCCGAGGTGTGCCGGGTCGACGAACGGGTCACCGGTGTCGCGGTCACGGTGCGCAAGCTGCACCCGCCGGTGCGCGCGATGGTCGAGTTCGTCGCGGTGCGCATCGAGCAGTGACGCGCGCCTACCTCGGCATCGGTTCGAACCTCGGCGAGCGTCTGGCGTACCTGCAGCTCGCGGTCGACGAGCTCGCCGCGGCCGACGGTGTGACCGTCGTGGGCGTGTCGCCGGTGTACGAGACCGCACCGGTCGGCGGACCCGAGCAGCCCGACTACCTCAACGCCGTGGTCGCGGTCGACACCACGCTCACCGCCCACGAACTGCTCGATGTCGCCCACGCGGTCGAGACCGAAGCCGAGCGGGTGCGCACGGTGCGCTGGGGTCCGCGCACGCTCGACGTCGACGTGCTGCTCGTGGGGGACGAACAGATCGATGATCCCGACCTCGTGGTCCCGCATCCGCGGATGGTTGAGCGGGCGTTCGTGGTGGTGCCCCTCGCCGATCTGGATCCCACCTGGCGGTCGCGCATCCCGGCCGACAGTGACGCGGTGCGGTCGACGGGTCTAGCATTGGTCTCGCCCGAGTAGACCGGCACCCGTACCGGGGCTGGAACGAAGCGGCCAGACCGACACACGCGAGGACTCCGTGGTGCAACACAGCCGAACGCAGCTCCCCTCGGGAGCGCTCGCCCTGGTCGGTCCGGGGCGCGCGGGAACCACCGTGGCCGTCGCCCTGGCGGCGCGTGGGTGGACACCGGTGGCCGTCGCGGGGCGCTCGGTCGACGCGCCCTCGACCGTCGCGGCCGCCGAACGCCTCGGCGCGCGTGTGGTCGACGTGGCCGACGCCGGCCGTGACGCCGACCTCGTGGTCGTCGCCACGCCCGACGCCGCCATCGCCGACACCGCCCTCGCGTTCGCCGCCGGGTTGCGTCCGGGTGCGCTCGTCGTGCACCTCTCGGGCGCCTGCCCGGTCGAGGAGCTCGACAAGCTGCAGGGAGAACGACCCGACGTCCAGGTCGGTGCGCTGCACCCGTTGCAGTCGCTCCCGTCGGTCGAGCTCGGCCTCGAACGCCTGCCCGGTTCGTGGTGCGCGGTCGACGGCCCGCCTGCGCTCGAGCGTCTCGCGCTCTCGTTGGGCATGCGCCCGTTCCGCGTCGCCGCGGGTGAGCGCGCGCGGTACCACGCGGCCGCGACCCTCGCGTCCAACCACCTGGTCGCGTTGCTCGGACAGGCCGTGCGCGTCGCCGAGGCGGCAGGACTGCCGCCCGAGGCACTGCTCCCGTTGGTGCGCGGCGAGCGTCGACAACGTCGAAGCGCTCGGCGCGGCCGACGCGCTCACCGGGCCGGTCGCGCGCGGTGACGTCGACACCGTGGTGCGTCATCTCCACTCGCTGCCGGCCGACGAGCAGCCTGCGTACCGCGCCCTCGCGCTCGAAGCACTCCGCCTCAGCGGTCGCGACGACTCCGCGCTGCGCGCCGTCATCGAAGCACACGGGTTCGATCGGGACGACATGGACGGAAGCAACCTGCCGTGATCACCGTCACCACCATCGCCGACGTGCGCGCCGTGTGCGACGCCGCCCGGGCCGACGACCGTCGCGTCGGTTTCGTCCCGACGATGGGCTTCTTCCACGAAGGGCACCGCTCGCTGATGCGCGCCGCCCGCGCCGACAACGACCTCGTCGTGGTCAGCCTGTTCGTGAACCCCACGCAGTTCGGCCCCAACGAGGACCTCGCCGCCTACCCGCGCGACCTCGACGGCGACACCGCGGCGGCCGAGGCCGAGGGCGTCGACGTGCTCTTCCTCCCGACGGTCGACGAGATGTACCCCGCCGGGGCGCGCACCACGGTGCACGTCGACGGGCTCACCGAGCGACTCTGCGGGGCGACGCGGCCCGGTCACTTCGACGGTGTCACCACCGTCGTCGCCAAGCTGTTCTCGATCATCGGCCCGTCGCGGGCCTACTTCGGCCGCAAGGACGCCCAACAGCTCGCGGTCATCCGGCGCATGGCCACCGACCTCGACCTCCCGGTCGACGTGGTCGGCTGCCCGCTCGTGCGCGAGACCGACGGGCTCGCGCTGCTCGAGCCGCAACGTGTACCTCGACGCCGAGGCCCGTCAGGCCGCCACCATCCTCTCGGGGTCGCTCTACCTGGCGTCAGAAGCGGTCGTCCGCGGGCAGCGCGACGCCGCGGCCGTGCGTCAGCTGATCGTCGACACCGTCGGCCAGGCGCCGCCGGTTCGGCTCGACTACGTCGAGGTCGTGGACGCCGCGACGCTCGAACCGGTCGACGAGCTCACCACCGACACGCTGGTTGCACTGGCTGCGTTCGTGGGCAAGGCTCGCCTGATCGACAACGTCACGATCACGTTCGCGGCGGGCGTACCCACCCCCGACCTCGGCGTGCTCACCGCATCGTCCGGAATGCAGATCGAGTCGGCGTGAGCGAACCGGCTCACATCATCGTGGTCGGTCCGGCGAATCGCCGCCGACCAATGGAGGAGGCAGACCACTGATGCATCGGATCATGATGAAGTCGAAGATCCACCGCGCCACGATCACCGGGGCCGACCTCAACTACATCGGATCGATCACCCTCGACACGCGCCTCATGGAGCTCGCCGACATCCGCGAGCACGAGCAGGTGCACGTGCTCGACATCGACAACGGGGCCCGGTTCGAGACCTACGTCATCCCCGGCGGCCCCGGCGACGTGATCCTCAACGGTGCCGCTGCCCGCCTCGTGCACCCGGGCGACAAGGTGATCGTCATCACCTACGCGCAGTACGACGAAGAGGAGCTCGCGAACCACGAGCCGCGCGTGGTCCACGTCGACGAGCACAACCAGCCGACCATGCACTCGATCCGCGAGGTCGCGCCGTAACTCGGCGCCGACGCGTCGAGTCGTACCTCTTCCATGACCGAACCGCTCGTGCCCGATGGCACCGTCGATCTCCTCGTGCTCGGCAGCGGTGTCGCGGGGCTGTCCGCCGCGGTGCGCGCCCGGCGTGAGGGCATGTCGGTCACCGTCCTGACCAAGGGTGAGCTCGGATGGTCGGCGACGGCCTACGCCCAGGGCGGCGTCGCCGCCGCGCTCGACCCCGACGACGACTCGCCCGAGCTCCACGGATCCGACACGCTGGTCGCGGGCGCGGGGCTCTGCGACATCGACGCAGTGAGGGTGCTCGCCAACGAGGGACCGACACGGGTCCGCGAGCTCGTCGCCCTCGGTGCGCACTTCGACCAGGCCGACGGCCGCGACGACTTCGCCCGCACGCGTGAGGGCGGCCACTCCGTCGCTCGCGTCGTGCACGCGGGCGGTGACGCCACCGGCGCCGAGGTCGAGCGTGCGCTGGTCGCCGCGGTGCAGGGATCGGGCGCCGACATCCGCGAGGGGTGGCTGGCCTCGGAGCTCCTGCTCGAGCACGGTCGCGTCGTCGGCGTCCACGGGATCGCGCCCGACGGTCCCGCGACGGTGCGGGCCCGCCACGTGCTCGTCGCCACGGGCGGCGCCGGGCAGTGCTTCGCCGTCACCACCAACCCCGCCCTCTCCACCGGCGACGGCATCGCCATGGCCATGCCGCGCGGGCGCCGCGGTCGCCGACCTCGAGTTCATGCAGTTCCACCCCACCGCGCTGCACCACCCGTCGATGCCTCGGCCCCTCCTCTCCGAGGCGCTGCGCGGTGAGGGCGCGATCCTGCGCGACGAGCGCGGCATGGCGTTCATGGCCGACGAGCACCCGCTGGGCGACCTCGCGCCCCGTGACGTGGTCGCCAAGGCGATCAGCCGTCGCCTCATCGAGCGCGACCTCGACCACCTCTGGCTCGACGCCACCGCCATCGACGACTTCTCCGTCCGCTTCCCGACCATCTGGTCGGCGTGCCGCACGGTCGGACTCGACCCCACCCACGACTGGCTGCCGGTGGCGCCGGCGGCGCACTACCTCTCCGGCGGCGTCTGCACCGACCTCGACGGCGCGACGACGTTGCCGGGGCTCTGGGCGTGCGGCGAGGCCGCGTGCACCGGCGTCCACGGCGCCAACCGGCTGGCGTCGAACTCGCTGCTCGAGGGGCTCGTGTTCTCGGCGCGGGCGGTGGAGGCCATCCGCGACGGCCGCGACGGTGCCGAGCCCACCGGTGTGCTGCGCGGCATCGCTGCACGCGAGCCGGCCGGTGAGCCGATCCCGATGGCGATCGCGACCGGGCCGTCGATCCGCGACGAGCTGCAGCGGGTGATGACGCGCGGTGCGGGCGTCGTCCGCAGTGCCGAGAGCCTCGAGCGCGCCGCGACGCGCCTCGCGACGATGACCGCCACCGACATCGAGTCCGCCAACCTCCTCACCGTCAGCACCGCGCTCGTCCGGGCGGCGACCACACGACGCGAGTCGCGCGGCACGCACACCCGCGCCGACTACCCGGAGACCTCGAGCGAGTTCCTCGGTCACCTCGTGTTCGCGGAGGATCCGACGCCCGGCTTCGTGCCCCTCGCCGCGAGCGAGCCGGTGTGAGCGTGCCGACATGAGCGCGGGGGAGTTCGACGCACCGGTGCACGTCGTCGCGCGCGCTGGTGGCGAGCGCGTTGGCCGAGGACATCGGGCCCCTCGGAGACCTCACCGCTGTGCTCGTTCCCGCCGACGCGCGCGCGTCGGTCGACGTGATGGCGCGCGCCGACGGCGTGCTCGCGGGCACCGCGTGCGCCGACGAGGTGTTCGCGCAGGTCGATCCCGCGGTGCGGGTGCAGTGGCTCCTCGACGACGGCGACGCCGTCACCCCCGGCACCAAGGTCGGCGAGGTGTCGGGCCCGCTGCGGTCGGTGCTCACCGGCGAACGCAGCGCACTCAACTTCCTCTGCCACCTGTCGGGCGTCGCCTCGCTCACCCGCCGGTTCGTCGACGCCGCCGGCCCGGTGGCGCGGATCTGGGACACCCGCAAGACGCTGCCGGGTCTGCGCGCGGTCGAGAAGGCAGCGGTGCGGGCCGGCGGGGGCGTGAACCACCGGGGCACGCTCTCGGAGTTCGTGCTGGTCAAGGACAACCACCTCGCCGGTCTCGGGATCACGGAAGCCGTCCACCGCGCGCACGCGCGCTGGCCCGGACGCACGGTCGAGGTCGAGTGCGACCGCGCCGAGCAGGTGCAGGAGGCGATCGCGGCGGGCGCCACCATGGTGCTGCTCGACAACATGACCCCCGACGCCGTACGCGCGTGCGTGTCGCTCGTACGCTCGACCGCTCCCGGCGGCTTCCTGGTGGAGGTCTCGGGTGGTGTCACCCTCGACACCGTGCGGAGCTACGCCGACGCCGGGGCAGATCTCATCTCCGCCAGCGTCATCACGCAGTCGGCCCCGGCGCTCGACCTGGCGTTCGATCTGCGACCCGATCCTGGGCAGACCGATCTTGGGCAGAAGGAGCGCTGACATGCTGCTCGCCATCGACTGCGGCAACACCCAGACCGTGATCGGGCTGTTCAACGACCACGAGCTCGTCGACCACTGGCGCATCGCCACCGCCGCCGACCGCACGTCGGACGAGCTCGCGCTCGATGTTCCAGCAGTTCCTCGGCTTCCACGGCTTCTCGTTCGACGCGCACGTGTCGGGTGTCGCCATCGCGTCCGGCGTCCCGCGCGTCACCGCGGCACTGCGCGAAATGACCGAGCGCTACTTCGGCTACGAGGCGATGGTCGTGGAGCCCGGGGTCCGCACCGGCATGCCGATCCTCTACGACGAGCCCAAGAACGTGGGTGCCGATCGCATCGCGAACGCGGTCGGTGCGTACGACCTGTTCGGTGGGCCCACCATCGTCGTCGACTTCGGCACCGCGAACACCGTCGACGCGGTGAGCGCGAAGGGGGAGTACCTCGGCGGCGCGATCTTCCCCGGCATCGAGATCTCGCTCGACGCGCTGTTCGAGCGCGCCGCCGCCCTGCGCAGCGTCGAGCTCGTCGCGCCGAAGAACGTGATCGGCAAGTCGACGATCGAGGCGATCCAGTCGGGCGCGGTCTACGGCTACAGCGGTCAGGTCGACGCGATCGTGCACCGCTTCGAGGGCGAGCTCGGGCCGTCGTCGGTGGTCGCCACCGGCGGCCTCGCCGAGCTGATCATGCCGCACTCCGAGACGATCCAGCACTACGAGCCCTGGCTCACGCTCCAGGGCTTGCGCATCATCCACGAACGCAACAACTGACGTGAGCCGACTCGCGAGCTCGTCGAACCGAACGAGGTCGATCGCGGCCGCCGACACGCTCGCGGGTGGCCTTCGTCGACGACCCGGTGTGCGAGCTCGGGCGTTCGCCGACCCCGAGCGCCGACGTGCGCAGCTCGCCGCGCTGTCGGGGCTGTTCGTCGCCGGGAGCGTCGACCACCGGTGGGTGTGGGCCACGCCGGAGTTCGCGCTCGGTCGCGCTTCTGGATCCCGCCGGGATCGCCGGAGCTCGTCGAGCCTCACACGTCGCGCCTCGCGCCGCTGCTTGACGACCTCCTCGGACCCCGGAGCGCGCTCGTGGCGGAGGTCTTCGCCGACCTTCGAGGCGGCACGTCCGCGCCACGAGCCGTACTTCTACCTCAGCCTCTTCGGCACGCACGCGGCGCAGCGCGGCCAAGGCCTCGGCATGGGGTTGCTGGCGGACAACCTGGCGCGCATCGACACCGCGCAGATGCCCGCCTACCTCGAGTCGTCGAACGAGGCGAACGAACGACGCTACGAGTCGGTCGGGTTCGAGAACGTCGGTGACTTTGTGCTGCCCGGCGGCGGTCCGCGGGTCACGACGATGTGGCGGCCTGCGCAGTAGCGACGTGCTTGTGCAAGAGTCCTGGCCATGGCTGATGAGGTGAACGCGTCGTTCCTGTTGGCGGGTGAGCCCGCGTCGCACGTCGCTGCGTGGCGCGCCACCCCGCCGCCGTTCCTCGAGGACTACAAGCACGTCGACGAGTCGTACGAGTCGCTGGTGTACGAGGCCAACGTCACCACCACCTTCACCAAGGTGACGACGTTCGGGTTCGGCAAGACGCTCTACCGGCTGACGTTCACGTTCCGCGCCGCGGACGGCGCGACGCGCGTGACGGTGCTCGGCCAAGCCGCCGAGCGCACCGTGCAGAGCATGGGTACGTGGGCCGCGGCCAACGCACCGAGCTGACTCGCGGACGGGCTCCTGGGATCAGAGGTCGGAGAGGATCTCGGCCTTCTTGGTCTCGAACTCCTCGTCGCTGACGAGCCCGGCGTCCTTGAGCTGGCTCAGCTTCTTCAACCGCTCGGCCGGGTCGTTCGCCGCCACCTTGGCCGCCGCTTCCGCGTCGGCATCGGCCTTGTCGGCGAGGTATTGGCGGCCCGCGGCGTCGGCGGTGCCGGCGTAGGTGTTCTGGATCCCCTGCATGGCGACGGCCATGTCGCCGCCCGATGCGGCGATGGAGCCCTTCAACGCGTCCCACTGCACGGCGACGGCCATCGGATCGTCGGCCATGACCTTGACCGGCACCTCCATCCCCATCGACAGCGGCGCCTTCATGCGCGCCGACGGGAACGTGTAGTCGACCTTGTAGGGGTCACCGCCCTCGGGCGGGTAGACGTCGAGCTGGATGCCCATCGAGAACTTGTCGACCTGCATCGGGAAGCCGTTCACCACCGCCTTGGTGGGCACGCCGTGCTTCAGGATCTCGCCCTGGCCCTGGTCGTCGGTGAGGGCCTTGATGTCCTTGAAGGAGCTCTTCATCGACGGCATGCCGCCGTGGTAGTCACCGAGCTCCTTGGCGCCCTTGATCGCGCCGAAACCGTCCTTGAAGATGCCCATCGTCTCGCTCCTACCAGCTCTGCAGGACAGCCGACGTCGGCATGTCGGGGTCGTACTTCACGGTGCAGGGCTTGCCCTCGGCCATGCTCTCGAGCTGGAACGGGAGGAGGCTCTGCTCGATGGTGGCCTCGATCGGGTCGGCGCCCTCGGGGCGGTACGTGACCGCGATCGCGTGCATGGTGGCGCCGCTGATGTCGGGGGTGCCGGTGGCGGTGATCGTGTGGATCACACCGGGGGCCTCGAGGCCCGACTGCGCGAGCTTGTTGACCTTGGCGGAGTAGGCCGCCATCGCGGCCATGTCCTGGCCGCCCATGCCGGGCATGTCGGCGCCCATGGGCACGCCGGCCTGCTGCTGCATCGCGCCGGCCTGCGCCATCGCGTCGGCCGCGCTCTGCTTGGCCTGCTTGGCCTTGTCGAAGAGTCCCATGGCACTGCCTCCTGCTCGGGGGGACGAAGCCCAGAAGGTACGCCGAACCGAGCCGGACTTCAACGAACTGTGACGCGTGTTCGCGCTCGCTTGGCCGAACGCTTACCGTTCGCGGTGCACGAGCCCGTCGACGAGGCGACCGAGGGTGCGGCACACGTCGGGGTCGAGGCCGTCGGCACCGTCGAGCGCGTCGCGTGCCTTGACCGCGTGATCGCGGGCGACGCCGAGCGCGACCTCCACCGCGGTGGAACCCGCGGCGAGGGGACCGAGTGCGAGCGCGCGCGGTGTCGAGCTGCTCGGGGTCGAGCGGACCGCCGAGGAGGTCGTGCAGCTCGGCGGACTCGCGCACCATGTAGATCACGGGCAACGTGTAGATCCCCTCGAGGAGGTCCTGGCCCGCGTGCTTGCCGAGCGCGTCGTCGGTCGACGACAGGTCGAGCACGTCGTCGACGATCTGGAAGCACATGCCGAGGTGACGACCGAAGCGCGTGAGCGCGTCGAGGGTCGCGTCACCGACGCCCGACACCATGCCGCCGATGCGACACGACGTCGCGAACAACGCGGCGGTCTTGCCTTCGATGGCCGACGCGTAGTCCTCTTCCGATCGGTCGACGTCGAAGAGATGTTGCAGCTCGAGCACCTGACCACGACACAACTCGCCGATGGTCGCCGCGAGGAGCGACGCGACGTCGGCACCGAGCGACGCCGCGAGCGACGACGCCCGCGCCAACAGGAAGTCGCCGGCGAGGATGGCGACGATGTTGCTCCAGCGCGCGTTCACGCTGGGCACGCCGCGGCGGGTCTCGGCCTCGTCGATCACGTCGTCGTGGTAGAGCGAGCCGAGGTGCACCAGCTCGCACGCCACCGAGCCGGTGAGGGCGTCGTCGGTCGGCCCCGACGGCCTCCGCCGGACCGGAGCTGGCCGCCGTGGAGCTGGCGTACGCCGAGACCAGGGTGAGGGTGGGGCGCAGGCGCTTGCCGCCGGCGCCGATGAGGTGGGTGGCGACCTCGGCGAGGAACGGATCGGGCGTTTGGACCGATTCCCGCAGCGCGGCGTCGACGCGGACGAGGTCGTTCGGCAGCGCCGGCAGATCGACGGCGAGCTCTTCGGGTCCGGGCGGCCGTAGCGGTTCTCCCGGCCCCGTCATGTGACCACGGTAGGCAGCGGCGGGAACAATCTCCAAGCTGGACGGGGTTGCACCCTCACGGCCCGTGCCCTCCGTGCCGATGCGAAGGAGGGCCCCCAGCGGCGCCGATTACACTGAAAACACGTCCATCCTCACGAGGGACGGGCGTGGAGAGACACCGACGAGAGGCGGATCCCCACCGTGTTCGAACGCTTCACCGATCGAGCCCGCCGAGTGGTTGTGCTGGCGCAAGAAGAGGCGCGCCTGCTCAACCACAACTACATCGGGACCGAGCACATCCTGCTCGGTCTCATCCACGAAGGTGAGGGCGTCGCCGCCAAGGCGCTCGAGTCGCTCGGCATCTCGCTCGAGGCCGTGCGCGCCCAGGTCGAGGAGATCATCGGTCACGGCGGCACCGCTCCCTCGGGTCACATCCCCTTCACCCCCCGCGCCAAGAAGGTCCTCGAGCTCTCGCTGCGCGAGGCCCTGCAGCTCGGCCACAACTACATCGGCACCGAGCACATCCTCCTCGGGCTCATCCGCGAGGGTGAGGGCGTTGCCGCGCAGGTGCTCGTGAAGTTGGGCGCCGACCTGTCGCGCGTCCGCCAGCAGGTCATCCAGCTCCTGTCGGGCTACGCCGGTGCGAAGGAGGGCGCGCCCCAGGGCGGCGCCGCCGCCACCGAGACCGCGCAGGGTCGGGCTCGCTCGTGCTCGACCAGTTCGGTCGCAACCTCACCCAGCTCGCCGGCGACAAGAAGCTCGACCCGGTGATCGGGCGCGAGAAGGAGATCGAGCGCGTCATGCAGGTGCTGTCGCGCCGCACCAAGAACAACCCGGTGCTGATCGGCGAGCCCGGCGTCGGCAAGACCGCCATCGTCGAGGGTCTGGCCACCGACATCGTCGGCGGCGAGGTGCCCGAGACGCTCCAGGGCAAGCAGCTCTACACGCTCGACCTCGGCGCGCTGGTGGCGGGCTCCCGCTACCGCGGCGACTTCGAGGAGCGGCTCAAGAAGGTGCTGAAGGAGATCCGCACCCGCGGCGACATCATCCTGTTCATCGACGAGCTGCACACGCTCGTGGGTGCGGGTGCCGCCGAGGGCGCGATCGACGCCGCCAGCATCCTGAAGCCGATGCTCGCCCGCGGTGAGCTCCAGACCATCGGCGCCACCACGCTCGACGAGTACCGCAAGCACCTCGAGAAGGACGCCGCGCTCGAGCGGCGCTTCCAGCCGATCAAGGTCGAGGAGCCCACCGTCGCGCACACCATCGAGATCCTGAAGGGTCTGCGCGACCGCTACGAGCAGCACCACCGGGTCACCATCACCGACCAGGCGCTCGTGGCCGCGGCCAACCTCGCCGACCGCTACATCTCCGACCGTCACCTTCCCGACAAGGCGATCGACCTCATCGACGAAGCCGGCTCGCGCCTGCGCATCCGTCGCATGCAGGCACCGCCCGACTACCGCGAGCTCGAAGACCAGATCGCGACCACGCGCAAGGAGAAGGAAGCGGCCATCGAGGCGCAGCAGTTCGAGCGCGCCGCGAAGCTCCGCGACGACGAGAAGGCGCTCCTCGAACAGCGGGAGGCCAAGGAGACCGAGTGGCGCGCCGAGGGCGTCGACCTGTTCAACGAGGTCACCGAGGAGTCGATCGCCGAGGTGCTGGCGCTGTGGACGGGCATCCCCGTCTACAAGCTCACCGAGGAGGAGACCGCCAAGCTGCTCCGCATGGAAGACGAGCTGCACAAGCGCATCGTCGGCCAGGAGCCCGCGATCAAGGCGGTGTCGCAGTCGATCCGGCGCACGCGTGCCGGCCTCAAGGACCCGAAGCGCCCGTCGGGCTCGTTCATCTTCCTCGGCCCCTCGGGCGTCGGGAAGACCGAGACCGCCAAGACGCTCGCCGAGTTCCTCTTCGGTGACGAGACCGCGCTGATCCAGCTCGACATGTCGGAGTACATGGAGAAGCACACGGTGTCGCGGCTCGTCGGTTCGCCTCCCGGCTACGTCGGATACGACGAAGGCGGCCAGCTCACCGAAGCCGTGCGGCGCAAGCCGTTCTCGGTCGTGCTCTTCGACGAGATCGAGAAGGCGCACCCCGACGTGTTCAACACGCTCCTCCAGATCCTGGAGGACGGTCGTCTCACCGACGCCCAGGGGCGCACGGTCGACTTCAAGAACACCGTGATCATCATGACGTCCAACCTCGGCACCGCCGACCTCCGCAAGGCTGCGGTCGGGTTCGGCAAGACCGACGAGGCCGTCACGTACGAGAAGATGAAGGAGAAGGTGCACGAGGACCTGAAGCGCAGCTTCCGGCCCGAGTTCCTGAACCGCATCGACGAGATCATCGTGTTCAACGAGCTGACCAAGGAAGAGGTCACCGAGATCGTCGACCTGCTGATCAAGCGGGTGGTGGGGCAGCTGGAGAGCCAGGGCCTGAGCCTCGAGCTCACCACCGACGCCAAGCTGCTGCTCGCGACGAAGGGCTACGACCCGTCGCTCGGAGCACGGCCGCTGCGCCGGGCGATCCAGCGGATGATCGAGGATCCGCTCTCGGAGAAGATCCTGTGGAAGGAATTCCACGCCGGAGAGACGATCGTGGTCGACGCGCTCGACGACGAGATCGTGTTCCGGGCCATCGAGGGCATCGAGCCTCCGCCGGTCGAGCTCGCCGGCTCCGGCTCCACGGAGTAGGGACTCGATCTCTTCTTCGCTCCCAATCCGGGCCACGGCGGCCACGCACCGTTCGAGGACCAGCCGGATTCGGCTGGTCCTCGTCGCGTTGGCCGTCATGCTGCTGGCGGCGGCGTGCAAGGTCGACACCACCGTCACCGTCACCGTGCACGACGACGGCAGTGGTGTGGTCACGGTCACCGCGGTCCTCGATCCCGACGCGGTGAAGGCGGCGGAGTCGGGCGGTGGGAAGCTCGAGGACCGCGTGCGCCTCGGCGACCTCACCAACGCGGGGTGGACGGTGCAGCCGTGGGCCCGCGCCGCCGACGGCTCGGCGCAGATCACGTTCACGAAGCCGTTCAGCTCACCCGAACAGGCGACCGCGATCGTGCAGGAGCTCAACGGCGCCGCGGGTCCGCTGCGCGACGTCACCGTGACCCGTGACTCGGGCACCTTCTCGACGAGCTACTCGACGACGGGCACCGTCGACCTCAAGGATCTCCAGACCGGGTTGACGTCGGACAAGGACGTCGTGGGGTCGTTGCTCGGGCAGAGCGTCGACGCCGGCGCGGTCGACCAGTCGTTGCTGGCCGACCTGCGCGACTCGTTCGGGCTCACCGTGAAGGTCGAGCTGCCCGGGGGCACGACCGTGGTGAAGGGCACACCGGGACAGGTGAAGGCCGTCGACGCGTCGACGTCGGTGCTCGACACGACGCGCGTGATCCTCGTGACGATCGCGATCGTGCTCGTGGTGCTCGCGATCGTGGTGCTGCTGTGGCCCGGTCGTCGTCGCCGTCGCGCGTACGCGTTCGACGTGGCGGCGTCAGCCAGGCGGGGAAGTCCGCCAGCGAGTCGAGCACCGTCGCCGCACCAGCTGCCTGCAGCTCGGCCGCCGGGTGTGGACCCGTCGTGACCGCGACCATGTGGGCGTCGGCGCGTGCCGCGGCCCGCACGTCGTTGGGCGTGTCGCCCACGTAGACCGCGGCGCCCTCGTCGCGCAGGGTGTCGCCCTTGGCGTCGGCGTACCGCCAGCCGAACACCGCGTCGACCTCGAGCCCCACCTGTTCGAGACAGCGGATCGCGTTGGGCTCGTACTTCGCCGTGATCACGACCGCGCGCCCGTCGAGCTCGCGCACCGCCGCGACCGACTCGCGCGCGCCGGGCAGGAGGTGGGTACCGGGCACGCCGTGCACCACGTAGAGCTCGCGGAAGCGGTCGGACCACGTGGTGGCGAGGTCGCGCTCGAAGCGCTCGCCGAACACGAGGTCGAGGTTGCTGCGGAGCAGGGCGTCGAGCATCTCGTCGCTGGCGACCGGCGCGCCGGTCTCGGCTTGGAGGACCTCGCAGCGTCGCCATGATCCCCGGCCGCGAGTCGACCAGCGTCATGTCGAGATCGAACCCCACCACCAGTTCCGGCACCGTCCGGACCTACGTCCTACCAGGCGAGCATCTCAGAGTTCACGTACGCAGGTGGGGGTGAACTGCCGAGATGCTCGGGGGTGCGGAGGTCCGCTTGAGTGTCACACCTCGGGCTTATGGTCCGCGGGTGCCATCCAAGACGAAGACGGTCCATCGCTGTTCGGAGTGCGGGTGCGAGACGCCCCGGTGGCTGGGGCGCTGTCCCGAGTGCGACTCGTGGGGGACCCTCGGCGAAGCCGCGCCCGTCGTGGCGACGCACGCCACCGCCCGGGTGGCGGTCGACGGACCGGTGCCCATCGGCGACGTCGACGCCGGCACCGCCGCGCCGATGCCCACCGGCGTCGGTGAGCTCGACCGCGTGCTGCAGGGCGGGTTCGTCGCCGGCTCCGTCACCCTGCTCGCGGGCGAGCCGGGCATGGGCAAGAGCACGCTCCTCCTGCAGGCCCTCGGGCGCCTCGCCGCCGGCGGCACCCGCTGCCTGCTGGTCACCGCCGAGGAGTCGTGCGCGCAGGTGAAGCTGCGGGCCGAGCGCGTCGGCGCGGTGCATCCCGACCTGCTCGTCGTGGCCGAGACCTCACTCCCGCACGTGCTCGCCCACGCCGACACCACCGCGCCGCAGGTGCTCGCGGTCGACTCGATCCAGACCGTCGTCGACCCCGACCTGCCCGGCGCGCCGGGATCGGTCACGCAGGTGCGCGACGGTGCGTACCGACTCGTGCAACACGCCAAGGAGCACGGCCGCGCCACGGTGCTCGTCGGTCACGTCACCAAGGAGGGCACCCTCGCCGGGCCGCGCGTCCTCGAGCACGTCGTCGACACGGTGCTGTCGTTCGACGGCGACCGCGGCCACTCGCTCCGCGCCCTCCACGCGCTGAAGCACCGCTACGGCGGTACCGAAGAGGTCGGCTTGTTCGAGATGACCGAGCGTGGGCTGGTCGACGTGCCCGACGCGTCGGCCCGCTTCCTCGTCGACCGTCGGCCCGGTGTGCCGGGCTCGGCGGTGGCCGCGGTGCTCGAAGGTGTGCGCCCGATCCTGGTCGAGGTGCAGGCCCTGTCGATGAAGACGGCGGCGCCGATGCCCCGTCGATCGGCCGCGGGCATGGAGTCGGGTCGCCTGGCGATGCTGCTCGCGGTGCTCGAACAGCACGCCGACATCGGCTCGACCGGCGCCGACGTGTACGCCAGCGTCGCCGGCGGTCTCCGCATCACCGAGCGGGGGCTCGATCTCGCGCTCGCGCTCGCGGTCGCCGGTGCGCAGCTGTCGTACGTCACCACGCGCGACACCGTCGCCATCGGCGAGCTCGGCCTGGGCGGCGAGGTGCGCTCGGTGCCGCAGCTCGAACGGCGACTGGTCGAGGCGGCGCGCCTCGGGTTCCACCGCGCGGTGATCCCGAAGGGCGTGCGTGCGGTCGCGGCGGATCGAGGGTCTCGACGTGGTCGAGGTGGCCAGCGTGCGCGACGCGATCGACGAGGCGCTGATCCCGGCGGGCTGAGCACCACCGGAGCCCGGCGCCAAAGGGATCAGCGTGGGCCCTGCGGTATCTTTGGGCCACTCGCCGGCACCCAGACAGTCGTGAGCGTGAGCTGGCCAGCCAGCACCGTGTTGTCGGCGGCGAGCAGCGAACGACCATCCCAGGAAGAGAGCCCGCCGTGCCCGCCCTCCCGCGATCAGAAGCCATGATGGTCGCCCTGCGGCTGGTCGCACCCGGTACGCCGCTGCGTGAGGGTCTCGACCGCATCCTGCAGGCGCGCATGGGCGCGCTGATCGTCGTGGGCGACGGGCCCGAGGTGCTGGCGGTGTGTTCGGGCGGGTTCCTGCTCGACGCCGAGTTCACCCCCCAGCGCCTCTCGGAGCTGGCCAAGATGGACGGCGCCATCATCCTGGCGTCCGACACGTCGCGGGTGGCCCGCGCCAACGTGCACCTCGTCCCCGATCCCGACGTGCCGACGTCGGAGACCGGTACCCGGCACCGCACCGCCGAGCGCGTCGGCCGTCAGCTCGACGTCCCGGTCATCACCGTGTCGGAGGACATGTCGCTGGTCGCGATCCACCGACGCGGCGAGAAGCACAACCTCGAACCGATCCCGCGCGTGCTCGCACGTGCCGACCAGGCGTTGCAGATCCTGGGCCGGTACAAGTCACGACTCGATTCGGTGAGCGGATCGCTGTCCGCGCTCGAGGTCGAAGATCTCGTCACCGTGCGCGACGTCGCCACCGTGCTGCAGCGCGCCGAGATGGTGCGGCGCATCGCCGAGGAGATCGAGGGCTACGTCATCGAGCTCGGCGCCGACGGCCGCCTCGTGATGTTGCAGCTCGAGGAGCTCGTCGGCGGCGTCGAGGAGGACCGTCGCCTGGTGGCCAAGGACTACTACCAGTCGTCCAGCGGCTTCGAGCTCGCGGGCGTCATGCGCCTGTTGGCGCACCTCGAAGACGAAGAGCTGCTCGACCTCAACCTCGTGGCGGGTGTGCTGCACCTCGACCCCGAGATCGGCATCGACGGCGCGCTGCAACCGCGCGGCTTCCGTCTGCTGCACAAGATCCCGCGCCTGCCCGAGCTCGTGTCCGATCACGTCGTCGACCGCTTCTCCAACCTGCAGAAGATCATGCGGGCGGGGCTCACCGACCTCACCGAGGTCGAGGGCGTCGGCGAGGCGCGGGCGAAGGCGATCAAAGAAGGCCTGTCCCGGCTCGCCGAGACCTCGATCCTGGAGCGGTACGTCTAGATGGCAGAGCTGAGCACTGGCACCCACGAGGTCGACGTCGAGCACATCACGCTGAAGGGTCCCGACGGTGCCGCCGTCGACGCCATCCACGCGCGCCCCGACGGCATGCCCCACAGCGGGCTGGTCCTGCACCCCGACATCATGGGGGTGCGGCCGTTGTTCGACGATCTCTCACGCCGGCTCGCCACCCACGGCTTCGCGGTGTGCTCGCCCGAGCCCTTCGCCCGCGCGCCGGTCGAGGTGCGCGGCGACAGCGACTCCAGCGTGCGCATGGGTCATGTGAAGGAGCTCGACGACGAGCTGCAGCTGGGTGACCTCGAAGCCGCCGCCGACTACCTCGTCGTGCACGACGACGTGCGCGAGGTCGCGGTGCTCGGCTTCTGCATGGGTGGCATGCAGGTGCTGAAGGCGGCTGCGACCGGTCGCTTCGATCGCGCGGTCGCCTTCTACGGGATGATCCGCCCACCCGAGGACTGGGTCGGTCCGAAGACGCGCCTGCCGCTCGACACCATCGCCGACGTGTGCCCGACGCTCGCGATCTTCGGCGGCAACGACCCGTTCACGCCGGCGGCCGACATCGAGGCGCTGCGGGCGGCGTGGGCCGACCGGCCCGACTGCCAGGTGGTCGTCTACGACGACGCCGAGCACGGGTTCGTGCACGCACCGGAGCGTGACGCGCACCGGGCCGACGACGCCGCCGACGCGTGGCGCCGGGTGCTCGCGTTCTTGCAGCCCCAGTGACGGCTCAGGCCGACTGACCGCTAGAGCGTGGCCCGTTCGTGCAGGGCCTGGCGGTCGAGGATGCGGTAGCGGTTGCGCCCCTCGACCTCGATCCAGCCCAGTCGGGTGAACAGCGACAGCGCCTTGTTGACGCGCTCGCGGCTCGCGCCGACGAGACCGGCGAGGTCTTCCTGCGTCATCGGCAGGCGGAACTGATCGGCGTCGCCGGCGATCTCGAGCAGCCGCTTCGCCGTGCGCGCGGGCACGTCGAGGAACACCGCGTCGGCGAGCGACTCGTCGGTGTTGCGCAGCCGGCGGGCCAGGAGCCGCACGATCACCCAGAGGATGGTCGGGTGGGCGTCGATCGCGGCGCGAACGGCCTCGTACCCCAGCACGATGAGCTGCGTCTCTTCGAGTGCACGGGCGTCGGCCGAGCGCGGACCGTCGTCGAACAGGCCGAGCTCGCCGAACAGCGAGCCTTCGTCGAGCACCGCGACCAGCGACTCACGCCCGTCGGGGGAGCGGGTCAGGATCGCGACCCGTCCGGTGACGATGCCGAACAGCTCGCTGGCGCCGTCGTCCTGGCGGAACAGCACCTCGTTGCGGGCGACCGTACGGGTGGTCGCCTGTTGGCGGAGGACGTCGAGGGTGTCAGGAGGGAGTGCGCCCAGCAGCTGGGTCGTCTCGAGGATGCGTCGTTCCGCCATGGTGCCGCGAAGCGTAGTCATGCACACACGCCAGGTGGGTGAGTGTCGCGGGGTCCCGGGGAGGGGGCCGAGGGGGCCTCTGGTATCCTGGCTCCCCGGTCGATTTCCCCGGTCCGCCTTCCGGACCATCTCTGCACGGCCTCCCGCCAGCGGCAAGGAGCAACATGACGTTCGACGTCGGCGACAAGGTCGTCTACCCCCACCACGGTGCGGCGACCATCGAGCGTCGTGAGAAGAAGGAAGCCTTCGGCGAGAAGCGCGACTACCTCGTGCTGCGCCTGGCCTACGGCGACCTCACCCTGATGGTCCCGGCCGACAACGCCGAGGAGATCGGCCTGCGCGAGGTCATCAACGACGAAGAGGTCGAGGAGGTGTTCGCCGTCCTTCGCAAGAAGGAGGCGCGGATGCCCACCAACTGGTCGCGCCGGTTCAAGAACCACGTCGAGAAGCTGAAGAGCGGCGACATCTACCAGGTCGCCGAAGTGGTCCGGAACCTCTCGATCCGCGAGGCCGACAAGGGTCTGTCGGCGGGCGAGAAGCGCATGCTGGCCCGGGCCCGCCAGATCCTCGTGTCCGAGCTCACCTTCGCGCTCAACGTCGACGAGGAAGCGGCCGAGGCCCGCCTCGACGAGGTGCTCAAGAGCGAGGACAAGCCGGCCGCGCCCGCGAAGAAGGCACCGGCCAAGAAGGCCGCCGCCAAGAAGTAGCGCGCACGATGGCGGTTCCGCGCGTGTGGGCGGTGATCGTCGCCGCCGGTTGGGGCGAGCGCTTCGGCGGCCCCAAGCAGTTCGCCGAGCTCGGTGGCGCGCGGCTGGTCGACCACGCCGTGGCCACGGCCGCGGCCACGTGCGACGCGGTCGTGCTGGTCGTCCCCGACGCGTCCGACTGGCAAGGCGCCGATGTCGACGCGCTCGTCACCGGCGGTGCGACGCGCGCCGAATCGGTGCGCGCCGGTCTGGGCGCGGTGTCGCTCGGCGCCGAGATCGTCGTCGTGCACGACGCCGCCCGCCCGCTCGCCACCGCCGCGCTGTTCGACGCCGTCGTCGACGCGGTGCGCCAAGGTGCCGACGGGGCGGTCCCGGGCTCGCGGTCACCGACACGCTGAAGCGGGTCGACGACGTGCGCGTCACGTCCACCGTCGACCGAGTCGGGCTGGTCGCCGTGCAGACCCCTCAGGCGTTCCGCGCCGACATCCTGCGCGGCGCGCACGCGAGTGGCGCCGACGCCACCGACGACGCTTCGCTGGTCGAGGAGCTCGGTGGCAGCGTCGTCGTCGTCCCGGGCGACCCGCGCAACCTGAAGGTCACCGGCCCGGCCGACCTCATGATCGCCGCCGCCCTCCTCGAGTCCGTCGACCGCGACGTGCGCGGTGACCGTGTCGCGGTCGGGCTGGGGTATGACGTCCACCCGTTCACCGACGACGAGACGCGGCCGCTGGTGCTCGGCGGTGTCACCATCGACGGTCGCGGACTCGCCGGCCACTCCGACGCCGACGCGCTGTGTCACGCGGTCGCCGACGCGCTGCTCGGCCCCGCCGGGCTGCCCGACCTGGGCGCGCTGTTCCCGGCGTCCGACGACACCTACCGCGACGCGTCGTCGCTCGAACTGCTCCGCGACGTCGTGGGGCGGGTGCGTGACGCCGGGTGGGCGGTCGTGAACGTCGACGCCGTGGTGAACGCGGAGGAGCCCCGGCTCGCTCCGCACCTCGACGCCATGACCACGGGGGTGCGCGACGCGCTGGGCGGGGCCCACGTGTCGATCACGCCCAAGCGGGGCGAGGGCGTCGGCGCGGTGGGGCGACGCGAAGCCGTGCAGTGCTGGGCGGTCGCGCTGCTGGAATCGGACGAGTCGTCCGGTACCTGAGCACTACCCTCGATCCGCCATGGTCCGCATCCGCGACACGATCCTGCGCGACACCGTCGAGCTCACGACGCGCGAGCCGGGCAAGGTGTCGATGTACGTGTGCGGTCCGACCGTCTACGACACGCCGCACATCGGCAATGCCCGCACCGCGGTCGCGTTCGACACCATCCGGCGCTACCTCGAATGGGCCGGGCTCGACGTCACGTTCGTGAGCAACGTCACCGACGTCGAGGACAAGATCATCGCCCGCGCCGCGCGCGAGAGCCGCACCGAACCCGAGGTCGCATCCGAGTTCGAAGCCGTGTACTTCGACCGGATGCACCGGTTGAACGTGCGCGACGCCGACCACCGCCCGCACGCCACCGAGTACATCGACCGCATGCTCGCGCTCATCGGCGAATTGGTCGACCGCGGCCACGCGTACGAAGTGCCGGGGCAGGGCGTGTACTTCGAAGTCGAGACGTTCCCCGGCTACGGCGCGCTGCCGCACCGCACGATCGAGGAGCTGCGGGAATCGGCCGGCGCGCGCGTCGACGTCGACGAGGCCAAGCGCAGCCCGATGGACTTCGCGCTGTGGAAGGCGGCGAGGCCCGGCGAGCCGGCGTGGGACTCGCCCTGGGGTGCGGGTCGCCCGGGTTGGCACATCGAGTGCTCGGCCATGTCGCTCGACCTGCTGGGGGAGGGCTTCGACCTCCACGGCGGCGGCGAGGACCTCGCGTTCCCGCACCACGAGAACGAACGGGCGCAGGCCGAGGGCGCCGGGCACCCGTTCGCCCGCCACTGGATCCACACCGGCATGGTGACGATCGGCGGCGACAAGATGTCGAAGTCGCTCGGCAACTTCACCACGGTGGAGGACGCGCTGACCGACCACGACTGGCGCGCGCTGCGGCTGGCCATGCTCCAGACCCACTACCGCCGCGCCGCCGACCTCGGTGCGACCGAGCTCACCGCCGCGGCGCGCGCGATCGAGCGTCTCGACGCGCTGTTCCGCCGGGCCACGCCTGTCGGCATCGGTGTCTCGTGCGCGGCCGATCCCGCGGTGCTCGAGCGCTTCCGCAGTGCGATGGACGACGACTTCGACACCGCGCACGCGCTGGCGGTGGTGTTCGAAGCTGCGCGCGACGCGAATCGCATGATCGACGACGGCCGGGAGGCCGAGGCCGGACCCGTGGTCGAGGCGGTGCGCGAGATGCTCGAGGTCCTCGGCCTGGTCGCCGACCAGGACGGCGGCAACATCGCCAGTGGCGGGCCCGACGACGAGGCCGACGACGCGGAGATCGACGCTCTCGTGCGCGAGCGCGACGCCGCCCGCGCGGCACGCGACTTCGCCCGCGCCGACGCGCTCCGCGACGACCTCACCGCACGCGGCATCAAGCTCGAGGACACCCCCACCGGTACCGTCTGGCACCGATGAGCGGCAAGCCTCCCAAACCCAAACGCCGAACCGGCGTCGACAAGCGGGGTCAGGCCCCACGGCAACGACGCCAGTTCGAGCAGTCCCGACGCGAGCCGAGCCACGAGCAGCGGGGGTCGAGCCGCGACGACCGCGGACAGCAGATCGAGGGGCGACGCGCGGTGCGCGAGCTGCTGGTCGCAGGCCGGCGCAAGGTGCACGAGCTCATGATCTCGTCGGGCAACGACGACGCCGCCGAGCTGACCGAGCTCGAGACGCTCGCCCGCGAGGCAGGCGTGCGGATCAAGCCCGTGCCGCCCGACCAGATCGAGCGCCGGGCCCGCACCGGTGCGCCCCAGGGCGTGATCGCGATCGCGGCCCCGGTGCCGGCCGCCGACCTCGACGACCTGCTCGCCGATCCGGCCGCGTTCCTCGTCGCGCTCGACGGCGTCACCGATCCGCAGAACCTCGGCGCGGTGATGCGCAGCGCGGAGACCGCGGGCGCGACCGGCATCGTGCTGGCGACGCACCGGGCCGTCGGGCTCACACCGACGGTCGCGAAAGCGGCGGCGGGCGCGCTCGAGCATCTGCCGGTGGCGTTCGTGTCGGGCGTCCCCGGCGCGCTCGACCGGGCCAAGCGCGTGGGCGTGTGGTGCGTGGGTCTCGACGCCGACGGCGACCAGTTGCTCTTCGATCTCTCGGTCGCCGACGCGCCGCTCGTGCTCGTGCTCGGTGCCGAAGGTCGCGGGCTCTCGCGCCTCGCGCGCACGCGCTGCGACGTGATCGCGTCGATCCCGATGCACGGACACATCGAGTCGCTCAACGTGAGCGCGGCCGCCGCGGTCGCATGCACCGAGATCGCGCGTGCGTCGCGCGGGATAGCCTTTCCCGCACGCCGGGTTAGCTCAGTTGGCAGAGCACTTCTCTTGTAAAGAAGATGTCGTCGGTTCGATTCCGACACCCGGCTCGCGAACGATCGACACCTGAACCCAGGGGGACCAATGCGAGCTGCCATCCTCACCGCGTACAACGAGCCGCTGGTGATCGAAGACGTCACCGCGCCGGCCATCGGCCCACACGACGCCCTCGTGCACATCGACGCCAGCGGCGTCTGCCACTCCGACCTGAGCTTCGCCAACGGCAGCGTGCCGCTCCCGCCGCCGGTGATCCTCGGCCACGAGGGCGCGGGCACCGTGCTCGCGGTCGGCAGCGACGTCTCGCGCGTCCGCGTCGGCGACCGGGTGATCTCGTCGTTCACGCCCGCGTGTGGCAACTGCTTCTTCTGCCTGCGCGACCAGTCGCAGCTGTGCGAGACCATGGGCGCGCACATGTTCGTGCCGAAGGCGACGCGGGCCGACGGCAGCGCGGTCATCGGCGCGAGTGGTCTCGGCACCTTCGCCGACGAGATGACCGTCGACGAGTCGATGCTGGTGAAGGTGGAGACCGACCTCCCGTCGGAGCAGCTCGCGCTGATCGGTTGCGGGATCACCACGGGCGTCGGCGCCGCGCTGAACACCGCGCAGGTGCAGCCGGGCGCGACCGTCACCGTCATCGGTTGCGGTGGCGTCGGCCAGTCGGTCATCCAGGGCGCGCGCATCGCGGGCGCATCGCGCATCTTCGCCATCGACCCGGTGGAGATGAAGCGCAAGACCGCGGAGCAGTTCGGCGCCACCGACCTGATCGATCCTGCCGACGGTGACGTGGTCGAGCAGGTGCGCGCGGCCACCAGCGGCCGCGGCACCGACTACGCCTTCGAGGTGATCGGGCTCCCGCAGACGATCCTGCAGGCCTACGAGATCGCCCGCGCCGGCGGCACCGCGGTGGTGGTGGGCATGGCCCGCTTCGACGCCACCGTGACGTTCCCGGCCATGTCGCTCTTCGCCGGCAACAAGGCGCTCCTCGGCTGCATGTACGGCTCGGCCCAGGTGCGGCGCGACTTCCCCCGGTTCGTGCAGCTGGTGGAGACCGGCCGCCTCGACATCGGGTCGATGGTGTCGCGCCACATCCACCTCGACGAGGTGAACGACGCGTTCCGGGCCATGGAGGCGGGCGAGGTCATCCGCAGCGTCATCACCTGACATTCCCGGACATACCCGGCGATACGCCACCGGATATCCGCAGCCGGAGCCGCTCGGAGCGCGAGGATCACGGGCCTGATGGTCCTCTCGGTGCGTGAGCGCGCGATCCTCGACTTCGAACGGGACTGGTGGAGTCGTCCCGGACCGAAGGAGGCGGCCATCCGCACCGAGCTCGGGGTCTCTGCGACCCGCTACTACGAGATCCTCCGGCACCTGGTCGACGTGCCCGAGGCCTATGAGTACGACCCGCTGACGGTGAAGCGGGTCCGCCGCGAGCGCGACCGGCGCCGTCGCGAGCGTCTCGAGGGCCGTCGGGCGGACCCGGGTTCACGGTGACCGCTCCGCGCCGCGGAGGCTCCGGGGGTGCCCCGGGCGCCTCGGGCGGGGCACGCGCCGCGATCGTCGTCGGGTTGGCCGTGATCCTCGGGATCGTCGGCCTGCAGATCCTCGACGACTCCGGCGGCGGCTCCAGCGACGCCACCGTCACCACCGTCCCGGGTGTCACGACCACCGGGACCGGCGGGACCGCCACCACCACGACGCCCGTGCGCGACAACAAGGACGTGCGGGTGAAGGTCTTCAACGCGTCGGGCGTGCCGGGCCGCGCCCAGACGCTCACCGACACGCTCGGCGAAAAGCACTACGACATGCAGGATCCCGCCAACCTCGCCGACAAGCGCCAGGGCATCGCGGTCGAGTGCGTCGCCGGGTTCGAGCGTGAAGGACAGCTGCTCGCGTCGTACGGCGTCGGTGGCGGCGCGACCGCGCAGCCGTATCCCTCCGATCCGCCCGATGGCGCGTCCGACGCCGACTGCATCGTCGTCATCGGCACCGCGTAAGCCGGCGCCAGGAGGCAGCGTGGCCGTCCCGCGTGTGCTCCAGCCGTTCGTCGACGAGCCCGGCGCGGGCCGCGCTGTTCGTCGACTTCGACGGCTCGCTGTCGCCGATCGTGCTCGACCCGGCGTCGGCGCGGCCGCTGCCCGCGGCGTGCGCGGCGCTGGCGCGACTCGTCCCGCTGCTCGCGCGTGTCGCGGTCGTGAGCGGTCGTCCGGCGGCGTTCCTCGCGCGACGCGCTCCGCGATCGACGGCCTCGACTACGCGGGCACCTACGGCCTCGAACGAATCGTCGCGGGCGACGTGGTGCTCGACGAGCGCGTTCGACCGTTCCTCGACGCGATCGTGCAGGCGGCCGACGAGGCGGAGGCCGCGCTGCCGGGCCTGCACGTCGAGCGCAAGGGCCAGGTGGCGGTCACGATCCACTGGCGCGACCAGCCGGAACGGGGCGACGCCGCCACGCGGTGGGCCGCCGAGGCCGCGCCCCGCCTGGGCCTCGACGCACCGCTGCGAGGCCGGATGGCGGTGGAGCTGCGTCCGCCGGTCCCGGTCGACAAGGGCACCACCGTCGCCGAGCTCTCACTCGGCTTGCACGCGGCTGCGTTCGCGGGCGACGACGCCGGTGACCTCCCCGCGTTCGCCGCCCTCCACGCGCTGGTCGCCGACGGCGCGCTCGCGCACGCGGTGAGCATCGGGGTCACGTCGGACGAGAGCCCGCCGGAGGTGCGCGCGCGCCGACGTCGTGGTCGAGGGGCCGGTGGGATTGGCGGCACTGCTCGACGCGCTCGCCGACGCGATCGCTGGCTCGACGACCGGCTCGACTACCGGGCCTGGCTGAGCAACTCGTCGAGCCAGGTGCGCGGCGTGTGGGCCGCCGCCAGCTCGCACAGGGTCTTCGCGCGCGCGGCACGCTCGTCGCTCGGCATCGTCGAGCGCGCGGTGCAGCGCGTGTGCGCCCTGTTCGATGTCGTACGGGTGCACCGCGACCACCGCGTCGTGCAGCTCCTCGTACGCACCGGCTTCGGGCGAGAGGCACAGCACCCCGTCGCGCCGGTTCACCAGCGGCCCTTCCTTGGCGACGAGGTTGAGGCCGTCCTTGACCGGGTTCACGAGCAGCACGTCGTAGCGCTGCAACGCCGGCGATGGATCGCGCGAAGTCGTCGCGCGTGTCGAGCGACGACCGGCTGCCAGTCGCGCGTCGCCCAACGCTCGTTCACCCGCGCCGCGGCCTGGTCGACCTCGTTGCGCGTACGCGAGGTACTCGGCCAGGCTCTGGCGCGACGGGTTGAGCATGCGCGACGAACACCACGCGCTCGCGCGCACTCGGCGTGCGGTCTCGAGGAGCGCGGTCGTACGCGAGGAAGCCGCGCACGATGTTCTTCGACGGTCGATGCGGTCGCTGCGCAGCGATCAGCTTGCGGTCGCCGACCAGCGTCGTCGAGCTCGGCGGCGGCCGCGTGCCGTGCCGTCGCTCGCCGCGAGCTCGGCGAGGGCGTCGGGATCGGGTCCGAGGCTGGCGGCGAACGTACGGCGCGATCGACGCTCGCGGCCGAGCACCTCGCGCGCCGATGCCGGTAGGCGCGCGCCCACCGCTCGGTGTGGAACCCGGCCGGCACCGCGCGCCATCGACGCGCACAGATCGCCTCGGCCATGTCGGTCGGGCAGCACCCGGATCGTCGTCGGGACCGCAGAACGGCGTGTGGGTGAAGTGCGACGATGCGCAGGTCGGGCCGGACCGCCGCGCAGCCATGCCCGGGACGAGCGCGAGCTGGTAGTCGTGCACCAGCACGATGCTCGCCGTCGGCGGCGCGCTGTCGACGACGGCGTCGGCGAACGCGGCGTTCACCGCGACGTACGCCGTCCCACGCCTCGCGGAAGTGCCGATCGAAGCGGGCCGGCGGACGCGAGTCGAACAGACCGTGGTGCAGGAACCACAGCACGCCGTTCGAGACGACGTCGTAGTGCATGCGGTGCAACTCGGGATCGAGATCGAGCAGGTGCAGGTCGATGCTCGAGGCACGTCGCAGCGCCCGACTGCGACCGCGGCGCGATCGCCGTCGTCGATCGCCGCCGCGACCCACGACGTGGCGTCCGCCGATGTCGTCGCGCTGCACCAGCGGCAGCAGCGCGCTCGACGACGCCGCCCGCGCCGCGCTTCGGCGCGAACGATCCCGTCGTCGTCGCGCTCGAGAACCGGTACGGCCCTCGGTGCGATGACGACGATCACTGTGCGCTAGCCGAGTCCCGAACAGAGTCGCAGCCAGTCTTCGAGCTCGCGCGTCGAGAGGAAGTTGCTCGCGCACGTGCTCGCGGCCCGGTCGCCCATCGCGTCGGCGCCGCACCGGATCGGCGAGCAGATCGATGGTGCGTTCGCGCGCACTCTTCGACCGAGTCGACGAGGTAGCCGTTCGAAGCCGTCGCGGATCTGCAGCGTGATGCCGCCGGCAGCGTCCGCCGACGACCGGCCGGCCCTTCCAGAGGCCTTCGCTCACGGTGAGGCCGAAGCCCTCGCGCAACGACTTCTGCATCACGACGTCGGCGACGCGCTGGAACGCGTTGATCTGCACCGACGCCGACCTGGTGGAGGTTCGACAAGAGGTGGATGTCGCGGTCGCCGGCGCGCGCGGCCTCGGTGTCGCTCCCAGACTGGAACCCCTCGGGGTCGTCGGTGGCCATCGAGCCGGCGAGCACGAGCTGCGCGTCGGGAACTCGCTCGCGCACGATGCGGAACGCCTCGATCACCCCGACCGGGTCCTTCCACGGGTCGAAGCGGCTGACCTGGCACGACGATCGGGTCGGTTCACGTCGACGCCGTACTGCTGGGTGAGCTCCTGGCAGAACGGCATCGGCCAGCTCGAGGTTCTTCACCGACAGCGGGTCGATGCACGGCGGCGCCGACACGACGTGCGCCATGTCGAGCGAGGCGGGCACGAACTCGGGCATCGTCCACACCGACGCGTCGTACTGCTCGACGAACGGGCGGAAGAACTCCCACACCTTCGGGTTGGCGTCGGTGAGGTCGATGTGGCAGCGCCAGATCCACTTCGTGTCGCGCATCGTGCCGCCGAGGCGGTCGCGCAGGAAGCTCGAGCATCGCCGCCGGCTGCGGATCGTGCATCACGACGAAGTCGTAGTCGACCCTCGAGCAGCAGCGCGTTGTCGAGCACCTTCTCGAGGTAGGTGCGCTGCATGCGCGGGGTCCACTCGATGTCGGCGCCCTGGAGCCGTTGTGCACGGCCTTGGTGACGGCGAAGAACTCGTCGCTGCCGTGCATCACCTGCCAGTCGGCGTCGATGCCGATGCTGCGCAGCAGGGGCACGTGGGTGGCGAGCAGCTCGGCGACGCCGCCGCCGTACGCGGTGGCGTTGACGTGGAGCACCCGCGCGCCCTGGAGCGGTTCCGCCAGCTCGCGGATCTGGTCGACGACGTCCGCGCCGACCACGCCCGCGTAGTCGTCGAGGTGCTTCTCGAGCAGGGGGACGCGTTCGAGCACGGACACTCCGGTGTGCGACGGGGAACGGGAATCTCGGTCAATCTATCGACGTGATGCCTTCCGCCCTGCGTGTGCCCGGACAAGTTCCAGGGCACGCTGACGCGGCCGCCGAGGCAGCGGCGGCGATGGCGGCCGGACTGCGAGCGCGCCGGTTTCGACGACGTCGCGTCGAGATGCCACTCGCCGACGGCGGCGAGGGCACCCTCGACGCGCTGCTCGCGGCGCGCGGCGGTTCGCGTCGTCAGGCAACCGTCACCGGTCCGCTGGGCGATCCGGTCGACGCCGAGTGGGCGCTCCTGCCCGGTGGCATCGCGGTGGTCGAGATGGCGCGCGCCAGCGGCCTCGCGCTCGTGCCGCGGGCGCAACGACCCGCTGCGCGCGTCGACCCGCGGCACCGGTGAGCTCATCGCCGCGGCGCATCCGCGCGGGCGCTCGTCGCGTGATCGTGGGCGTCGGCGGCAGCGCGACGACCGACGGCGGGCTCGCCGCGGTCGAGGCCCTGGGCTGGTCGTTCGGCGCGGTGCCGGTGACGGTCGCGTGCGACGTGACGACGCCGTTCCTCGACGCCGCGCGCGTCTTCGGGCCGCAGAAGGGTGCCACCGACGCGCAGGTCTCGCTGCTCACCCGCCGGCTCGCCAGCCTGGCCGAGACGTACGAGCAGCGCACCGGCGTCGACGTGCGCGCGCTCTCGGGCGCGGGTGCTGCCGGTGGCCTCGCCGGTGGCCTCGCCGCGATCGGGGCCGAGATCGAGCCCGGCTTCGATGTCGTCGCCAACGCGGTCGGGCTCGACGACGCGCTCGACGGCGTCGACCTCGTCGTCACCGGCGAGGGCCGCCTCGACGCCACCAGCTTCGACGGGCAAGGTCGTCGGCGGCGTGCTCGAGTGGGCGGCCGACGCCGGGGTGCAGCACACCGCCGTGATCGCGGGTCAGGTGACCGACGAGGCGCGCGAGGAGATGGCCGTCCACGCCGGTGCGCAGGTCCTCGCGCTCACCGATCGCGTGTGGCAGTCGGCGGAGACGTTCTCCCGCACCGCGGTGCTGGTCGAGGAAGCCGCGCTCGAAGCCGGCCGCGCCGTCCTCGAGGCCGCGTCGTGAGCCACTGAGGCCGCCTCCTGATCGAGGTGTGGGTCAGGCGGGCGCCTGCAACGACAGCGTGTTGCCGTCCGGGTCGGAGAACCATGCGATGCGGTCGCCGCCAGGTGCTGTCCAGGCGCCCCGGTCGTCCTGATCCATGCCGTCGAAGCGAAGGAAGTCGACGCCGCGGGTCACGAGGCTGTCGATGGTCGCGTCGAGGTCGTCGACCTTCCAGCCGAGCACGGTGTATGCCGCCGGCGCCCTTTCGGGCACCGCGGTGATGCGCACGGTCGTGCCGTGCGCGTCGACCACGCACGCAAAGCCGTCGTCGTCGAGCACGGTGAGACCGAGGACGCCCTCGTAGAACGCGCGGGCGCGCGCGGTGTCGGTGGTCGCGACGAAGGCAACGAGATCGGCGCCAGAGAGATCGACGGCGGCGAGGTCGGTCATGCGGAGAGCTCGCGACCGAAGCGG
The DNA here is from genome assembly GCA_963697125.1 of uncultured Actinomycetes bacterium. Lineage (GTDB taxonomy): Bacteria > Actinomycetota > Acidimicrobiia > IMCC26256 > DASPTH01 > DASUAS01. Next base: position 227,334 of record CAVOMW010000007.1, on the reverse strand, counting down.
GCGCGGTACGCGGGGACGGTGATCATGGGCGGGCGCTCGCGGATCTCCACCGCGATGCGCTCGGCCTGCTGGTCGTCGTCGTAGCGCACCAGCTCGGCGAGGCGCTTGTCGACCGGGACGCCGGCACGCCGCAACCCGGTGACGAGGATCGCCATGGCCTGCGGGCCGAGCTCGTCGAGCGGGCGGTTGCGGTGCTCGCGCACGTCGAGGTCGACCTGCGCGATCGCTTCGATGCCGAAGTTGGCGACCAGGTCGATGAGCAGACCGATCTCCACGCCCCAGCCTTCGACGAACGGCACCGTCTCGAGCAGCGCGCGCCGGCCCGCGTACTCACCCGCGAGCGGCTGCACGAACCCCGCGAGGTGGGGGAACAGCGACGAGATGACCGGCCGGGCCATGAGCTCGGTGACGCGCCCGCCGCCGGTGGCCTCGCCGTGCAGCGGTCGCCGGTAGTAGCCCTTGACGAAGCCGACGGCGGGATCGGCGAGCAGCGGCGCGACCAGTCGCGTCACGAAGTGCGGGCCGAAGTTCCGCACGTCGGCGTCGAGCCAGCACACGATGTCGCCGTCGCACGCGTAGAGCGACATCCACAGCGCGTTGCCCTTGCCGGAGCCTCGGGGCAGGTCGGGGAGGATCTCGTCGACCGCGAGCACGCGGGCGCCCTCCCAGCTGGCGGCCTCGGCGGTGGCGTCGGTGGAGCCGTCGTCCATCACCACCACCTCGTCGACGAGTGGTGCGTGCTCGACCAGGTTGCGCCGCACGGTGGCGACGATCTGGCCGACGGTGGCCTCCTCGTTGCGGGCCGGCAGGCACACCGAGATCGTGGTGCCGGAGGCCTGCTTGGCGTCGACCAGCGCGGCAAGGTCGGGACCGGTGACTGCCATACGCACCAGGCTACGCGGGCCGAACTCTGTCGGTGCCCGAGGCCGTCCGTGGTAACTTCTTCGCCGAACACGCGCTCATCGAGAGCGGTTGAGGGACAGGCCCTGTGATGCCGCGGCAACCAGCACGACGACCGACCACTGGGGTCGGGAGGGTGCCAGGTGCCAATGCCTGAACGATGAGCAGTCCGAGAGCGGTCCTCCGCTCGAGGCGCTCGAGAGCGCGTCGAGAGTCGCCGGGAGACACCGGCCGAACGGAGGAGACCCTCATGGCCCACGTGCACGGACTGCGATGTCGGGAGTGCGGACGCGAATACGACGTCGCGCCGATCTTCACCTGCGAGTGGTGCTTCGGCCCGCTCGAGGTCGCGTACGACTACGACGCCATCCGCGCCGCGGTCAGCCGCGAGAAGATCGCGGCCGGCCCGCTGTCGATCTGGCGCTACGCCGACCTGCTGCCGGTCCGACCGCAACCCCGCGGTCGACCTCGGTGCCGGCTTCACGCCGCTGGTGCGCGCCGATCGCCTCGCCGCCGAGCTCGGCCTCGGCGAGGTGTGGATCAAGAACGACACGGTGAACCCCACCAACTCGTTCAAGGACCGCGTCACGTCGGTGGCGTTGTCGAAGGCGCTCGAGTTCGGGTTCAAGGTGGCCGCGTGCGCGTCCACCGGCAACCTCGCCAACTCGGTCGCCGCGCACGCCGCGCACGCGGGGCTGCGCAGCTTCGTGTTCATCCCCGCCGAACCTCGAGCAGGGCAAGATCGTCACCACCGCGGTCTACGGCGGCAACGTCGTCGCCATCGACGGCAACTACGACGACGTCAACCGCCTGTGCGCGGAGCTCGCCGGCACGTACCCGTGGGCGTTCGTGAACGTCAACGTGCGCACCGTACTACGCCGAGGGTTCGAAGACGCTCGCGTTCGAGACCGCCGAGCAGCTCGGCTGGGAAGCGCCCGACCACGTCGTGGTGCCGATCGCCAGCGGCTCGCTGCTCACCAAGATCCGCAAGGGCTTCGACGAGCTGTTCAAGGTCGGGCTGCTCGACGAGGAGCCGAAGATCCGCGTGTCCGGCGCGCAGGCCGAGGGCTGCTCGCCGGTCGCGACGGCGTGGATCGACGACGTCCGACACCATCAAGCCGGTGAAGCCCGACACCATCGCCAAGTCGCTGGCGATCGGCAACCCCGCCGACGGCTACTTCGCGCTCGACGCGGTGCGCCAGACCGGTGGTGGCCTCGCCGCGGTCACCGACGACGAGATCGTCGACGCGATGAAGCTGCTCGCGCGCACCGAGGGGATCTTCGCCGAGACCGCAGGCGGTGTGACGATCGCGACGCTGCAAGCGCCTCGCGGCCGAGGGCGTCGTGCGGCCGGACGAGCGCGTCGTCGTCTACGTCACCGGCCACGGACTCAAGACGCTCGACGCGGTCTCGCCCACGGTTGGTCCCGACCGCGGTGATCCCGCCCACCCTCGACGCCTTCCACGAGGCGTTCCCGCACCGACGAACTGGAGCAGTGAGCATGTCGGTCACCGTCCGCATCCCCACGCAACTGCGCGAGCTCTCCGGCGGCAACGCCGAGGTCACCGCCGAGGGCGGCACGCTCGCGTCCGTGCTCGACGGCCTCGAGGCCGCGCACCCCGGGTTCCGGGAGCGCCTCTTCGACGACCAGGGCGAGCTGCGCCGCTTCGTGAACGTGTTCGTCGACGACGAGGACATCCGCTTCCTCGACGGCGTCGAACACCGACGTGAACGACGGCGCCACCGTCAGCATCGTCCCCGCCGTCGCCGGCGGCTGACGCCTCCCAGCAGCCCACGAACTGCGTCGACAGTTGCGAGCGTCATGCCGCAACTTGACGCCGGAACGTCGGGTTCAGGCGGGGATGGCGTAGATCAGGTGGGCGAGCTTGCGGGGGACGGTCTGCTCGCCGGCGGCGCTGGTGACCTGCACGCCCTCGGTGTTGGTGCTGACCACGACCGCGTTCGAACCGGGGATGAGCTCGGCGCCGGCGAGGAACGCGATGGCGTCGTCGTCGATCTCGACCTTCTCGCTGATCCGGCGCACGATGACCGGGCCCGGCTGCATCTGGATGAGCGGGACCGACGCCGGGCCTTCGACCTTGTGCGACGAGCCGGGGATCGGGTTGCCGTGGGGGCACGTGGCCGGGTCGCCGAGGAGCAACACCAGCTTCTCCTCGACTTCGGCGGAGATCGCGTGCTCCCAGCGGTCGGCCTCCTTGTGGACCTTCTCCCACTCGAGCCCGATGATGTCGACGAGCAGGCGCTCGGCCAGTCGGTGGCGGCGCACGATCGACGTGGCGATCTCGCGGCCTTCGTCGGTGAGGCGCAGGCTGCGGTCGTCCATGAGCTCCGCGTAGCCGTGGTCGACGAGGCGGTTCACCGTCTCCGAGACCGCGGGCGCCGACAGACCGAGCCGTTCCACGAGCCGAGCGCGGATCGGGATGGTGCCCTCCTCCTCGATCTCGAGGATGGCTTCGAGGTACTCCTCGGTGGTGTCGTGCCACTCGGCCACGTGGGCTCCTCCGTTGCGAAGGGCAAACACTACTGGCGGGATGCCCGATTTCCGACGGTCAGGTCACGTCGAGCCGGGCGGGTTCGCGCAGCGTCGCGAGGACGTGTTCGAGGAACCCGGTGGCGTCGCGGCCGTCGACGACGCGGTGGTCGGCCGACAGCGAGACCGGCAGCGTGGGCGCCGCGACCACTGCGTCACCGTCGACCACCGGACGTACCCGCACCGCCCCGAAGCCGAGGATCGCGACCTGCGGCGGCCGGACGATCGGCGTGGCGAAGCGGCCGCCCTCGGTGCCGAAGTTGGTGACCGAGAACGTCGCGCCGCGCAGCATCTCCGGTGAGAGGTGACCCGCGCGACCCGCCTCGGTGACGCGCGCGACCTCGCGGCCGATGTCGACGAGGTCGCGCTCGGTGCGCGTCGTGGACCACCGGCACCACCAGGCCGTCGTCGCTCGCGACCGCGATGCCCATGTGGACGGCGCCGTGGAGCACGAGCTCGTCGCGGTCGGCGTCGAGTGAGGAGTTCAGGATCGGGAACGCCTCGATCGCGACGACCGCGGCGCGCACCAACCACGCGGTGAGCGTGACGCCGTCGTCATGTTCGCGGAGCGCAGTGTGCGCGGCGAGCAACGGGCGCGCGTCGATCTCGTCGAACAGCGAGATGTGCGGGACCTCGCGCCACGTGTCCGCGAGGTTTCGGGCCATCGCGCGCCGGACGCCGCGCAGTGGCTCGCGCCGATCGGAGGGATGCAGGGCCGCGGCCCCGACCGAGCCGCGCACGTCGGCCGCGAGGACCCGCCCCCCAGGCCCGGTCCCCGTCACCTGGCTGAGCTCGACCCCGAGCTCCTTCGCCAGCTTCCGCACCGGCGGCGCCGCCAACGAACGGAACGCCGCCTCCGTCTCAGGTTTTGGCGCCCCTACTCCGTCACTATGAAGACGTAGGGGCGCCGAAACGGTTGGCGGGCCGCCGCGGACGGGGGTGCCGCCGAGCGCGGTGCCTTCGTCGGGGATCAGCTCCAGCAACGGTGCGCCCACCGGGACCAGATCACCGACCTCGGCGCCGAGGCGCACGACGGTGCCCGACGCGGGGACCGGCAGCTCCACCTCGGCCTTGTCGGTCTGCACGTGGACGACGATCTGGTCGCGCGTCACGTGGTCGCCCACCGCGACCCGCCACTGCACGAGCTCGGCCTCGGTCATGCCCTCGCCGAGATCGGGCAGGAGATAGGGAAGGACGCTCGGCGGCATCGGCCGCTCAGGCATCGAAGGACGCGTCGAGCGCAGCGACGATGCGGGCCACGTCGGGGCGGCACCAGTCCTCGACCAACGGCGGCGCCGAGCCCACGTCGGCCCCCGCGACGCTGCCGGATCGGCGCCTCCAACGAGTAGAACGCCTCCTCCTGCACCGTCGCCACCACCTCGGCGCCGAACCCGCCGGTCAACGGCGCCTCGTGCACGACGACCACGCGTCCACATCGCTCCGCGGCGCGCACGATGGTGTCGACGTCGAGCGGCGCGAGCGTGCGCAGGTCGATCACGCCGACGTGCGCGCCACGCCGTTCCTGCACGACGTCGGCCGCCGCGACCGCGACGTCGACCATCGCGCCCCACGTGATGATCACCGCGTCGTCGGGCGCGCGCACCTCGCGTGCGACGCCGAGTGGCACGAGGTGCTCACCGTCGGGCACCTCGCACGACGAGCGGTAACAGGGGATCGGTTCGAAGACGATGACCGGGTCGTCGCTGCGGATCGCCGACGTCAGCAACCCTTTGGCGTCGGCCGCGTTCGACGGCACCACCACGCTCAAGCCCGGCGCGTGCGCGTACGGTGCCTCGACCGAGTCGCTGTGGTGCTCCGGCGTGCGGACACCCCCGCCGTACGCGCTGCGCACGGTGACCGGGCAGTGGTAGCGACCGCGGCTGCGGTAGCGGAACCGGGCGAGCTGCCCGACGAGCTGGTGGTACGCCTGCATGGTGAAGCCGCCGAACTGGATCTCGGCCACCGGCACCAGCCCCGCGATCGACAGCCCGACCGACGCGCCGACGATGGTCGACTCCGAGATCGGGGTGTCGAGCACGCGTTGCGGGCCGAAGCGGTCGAGCGCGCCATCGGTGGCGCGGAACACCCCACCGTTCACCCCGATGTCCTCGCCGAGCAGCACGACGCGCTCGTCGCGCTCCATCTCGTCGAGCAGCGTCTCGCGGATGGCCGCGAGCATCGTCATGCTCGCCACGAGAGTCCTCGCGGATTCGCGCCTCCGCTCCGCTCGCGCGATGGCGGCGCGCTGCGCGAGGGATCGCGCGCTCGGCGACGCGACCACGTGGTCGAGCGCGGCGGCGGGATCGACCTCGCGTGCCAGCGCGCGTTCGATGATGCGCTCGAGTCGTTCCTCGACCGCGGCGACCGCGGCGTCGTGCCGCTCGTCATCCCACGCGCCTGCTCGTCGCAGCTCGGTCACGAACCGCTCGACGGGATCGCGCGCCCGCCACGCCGCCAGCTCGTCCTCGGGGACGTAGCGCGTCGGATCGTCGGAGTTCGTGTGCGCGCCCATGCGGTACGTGACGAGCTCGAGCAGCGTCGGGCCGTCACCCGCAGCCGCACGGCGACGCGCCGCTTGCGTCGCCTCGACGACCGCGACCACGTCGTTGCCGTCGACACGTACGCCCGGGATCCCCGCCGCTGCGCCCTTGGCCGCGAACGTCTCCGCCGCGGTCTGCAACCCGGTCGGTGTGGAGATCGCCCATCCGTTGTTGATGCACGCGACGATCAGCGGCACCCGCTGCACGCCGGCGAGGTTGATCGCCTCGTAGAAGTCGCCTTCCGACGTGGCGCCGTCGCCGACGAAGGTGCACACGACACCCGGTGTGCCGCGCAGCTTGAGTCCCCACGCGAGGCCGGCCGTGTGCGGCACCTGCGTGGCCAGCGAGATCTGCACCGGGAGCGAGCGCACGTCGTCGGGGACGCGGCCGCCATCGGGGTGTCCACGCCAGTACACGAGGAGCTGTTCGACGAACTCGTCGCCGAGCGCGCCGTAACCGGTGGCGTCGCGGTAGTAGGGGACGAACCAGTCGGTGGTGAGGTCGAGGCCCCGCACGACGCCCACCACCGCGGCTTCCTGACCGGCCAGCGGGGCGACGGTCGTGAGGCGGCCCTGGCGTTGCAGGTTCCACATCCGCTCCGACAGCCGCCGCGCGAACAGGAGGTCGGACACGAGCGTCTCGGCGAGGCCCGGGTCCAGTGCTGCTGGGCCGATCTCTGGGCCGATCTCTGGGCCGATCTGCGGGACGGTCTCGACGTCGGTCATGGGCTCCCAGCCTACCGAGTGATAGGTAGAGTGACGGGTTTAGGTGGACGTGGTGCGCGGCTCCAGTGCGTGGCGGAACAGGTCGAGGATGTGTTCCTGCTCGACCTCGAGCGCCTCCGGGCTGGTGGGGTCCTCGCCGAGGAGCGAGCCCACGAGCGGCGCGTCGGACAGGTAGGACAGGACCGCGCCGTACGCGGTGATCACGAGGCGGCGGGCGTCGCAGCGGCGGATGCGCCCCGCGTCCATCTCGCCCTCGAGGAAGAGGGCGCCCCGCTCGAACAGGGGCCGCAGCACCATCGCGAGCTCCTCGACCAGCACCGATCCGCCCTCGAGCGCCTCCCAGCGAGCCAGGCGCACGAAGTCGGGGCGCTCGACGAAGAAGCGGAACGCGGTGCGGATGACCCGCTCCACCTGCGGCCAGCCCTCGGTGGCCTCCACCGCCGCGGTGTCGTCCATGAGCGCGAACCAGTCGTCGAACGCGTCGAGGAGGACGGCCCGGTAGAGCGCGACCTTGGACGGGAAGTGGTGGAACAGGCTGGGCGGGCGGATGCCCACCTCGTCGGCGATGTCGGCGAGGCTGGTGCCGGAGAATCCCCGTTCGGCGAAGCGCTGCCCGGCGACCACGAGGATCGTGTCCCGGGTGCTCGGCACCGCCGTCGTCATGGTGTGCAGACTACGCCCGGACCAGAATTTGCACTCGCGGGTCGCGAGTGCCAACATGGTTAGCACTCGTTGCCTCTGAGTGCTAACGCTCGCTGCTCGTGGAACGAGCGGCAACGGGCGGCAACGACCGGTTCCTGATCCACCCACACGACCCACTCCCAGGGGGTACCCCAGAATGCCGAAGCAGATCGCTTACGCGGAGAACGCACGCCGCTCGCTCGAGACGGGCATGAACAAGCTGGCCGACGCCGTGCGCGTCACGCTCGGGCCGAAGGGCCGCAACGTCGTCCTCGAGAAGAAGTGGGGTGCGCCCACGATCACGAACGACGGCGTCTCCATCGCCAAGGAGATCGACCTCGAGGACCCGTACGAGAAGGTCGGCGCCGAGCTGGTCAAGGAAGTCGCCAAGAAGACCGACGACGTCGCCGGCGACGGCACCACCACCGCCACCGTGCTCGCGTGGGCCATGGTGCGTGAAGGGCTGCGCAACGTCGCGGCCGGTGCGAACCCGATGGTGCTGAAGGTCGGCATCGAGAAGGCGGTCGAGGCGGCCGTCGAGTCGATCAAGAAGGACAGCAAGAGCGTCAAGACCGACCACGCGCAGATCGCCAACGTGGCAGCCATCTCGGCCGCTTCGAAGGAAGTCGGCGCGATGATCGCCGAGTCGCTCGAGAAGGTCGGCACCGACGGCGTCATCACCGTCGAGGAGAGCCAGACCTTCGGCATGGAGCTCGACCTCGTCGAGGGCATGCGCTTCGACAAGGGCTACATCTCCCCGTACTTCGTCACCGACACCGACCGCATGGAGTCGGTGCTCGAGGACGCGTACATCCTGCTCGTCAGCAGCAAGATCTCGGCCGTGAAGGACCTCCTTCCCGTGCTCGAGAAGGTCATGCAGTCGAGGCCGTCCGCTGGCGATCATCGCCGAGGACGTCGAGGGCGAGGCGCTCGCCACGCTCGTCGTCAACAAGATCCGCGGCACGTTCAAGTCGGTGGCGGTCAAGGCCCCCGGCTTCGGCGAGCGTCGCAAGGCCATGCTCCAGGACATCGCGATCCTCACCGGCGGCCAGGTCGTCTCCGAGGAGATCGGCCTGAAGCTGGAGAACATCGGGATCGAGCTGCTCGGTCGGGCCCGTCGCGTCGTCGTCACCAAGGACGAGACCACGATCGTCGAGGGCGCCGGCTCGAAGGCCGACGTCAACGGCCGGATCGGCCAGATCCGCTCCGAGATCGACAACACCGACTCCGACTACGACCGTGAGAAGCTCCAGGAGCGTCTCGCCAAGCTGGCCGGCGGTGTGGCGATCATCAAGGTCGGCGCGGCCACCGAGGTGGAGCTCAAGGAGAAGAAGCACCGCATCGAGGACGCGGTGCAGACGACCAAGGCTGCCGTGGAAGAGGGCGTCGTGCCCGGCGGTGGCGTGGCGCTGCTCCGTGCGCAGGAGAAGGTGCTCTCGCTGGCCGGCACGCTCGACGGTGACGAGGCCACTGGCGCCAAGATGGTCGCCCGTGCGCTCGAGGAGCCGCTCAAGCAGATCGCGCTCAACGCCGGTCTCGAGGGTGGCGTCATCGTGGAGAAGGTCCGCAGCCTCAAGGGTGCCAACGGCCTCAACGCCGCCACCGGCGAGTACGAGGACCTCGTGAAGGCCGGCGTCATCGACGCCGCCAAGGTGACCCGCTCGGCGCTGCAGAACGCGGCGTCGATCGCGGCCCTGTTCCTCACCACCGAGGCCGTCATCGCCGACAAGCCGGAGCCCGCGGGCGCCGGCGGCGGCATGCCGGGTGGCATGCCCGACATGGGTGGCATGGGCGACTTCTGAGCCCGAGCGAGCGTCAGCGAGCGACCTTCAAGGGTGCGCTCGGAACAACCGATAGGAGTGGGGCGCCTTCCGGGGCGCCCCACTCGCGCGGTACGGTGGGCGACATTCGAGGGTCGGAGGGACCATGAAGCGGCGGGGAGCTCTGGCGGGGATCGTCGTGGCACTGGCGGTCACTGCGGCGGCGTGCGGGAGCGGTGGCGGCAGCGACGCCTCGGGCGCGTCGGTGTCGATCAAGACGCTGCAGGCGGCGGTCGAGCAACTCCCAGGCCGAGCCGTCGAGCCGGTTCGTCCTGGACCTGGCCGTCGACGCAGATGGCCACAGCGAGACGATCCACGGTGAGGGCGTGTGCCGCCGGCGACGGCAAGACGGGCCAGTTCACGTTCACGGTCCCGTCGGCGGGCACCATCGAGGAGCGCATCGTCGACAACACCGTCTACATGAACTTCGGCGACCTGCTCGGGATCAACCTGGGCGGCAAGCAGTGGGTGAAGATCGGGCTCGACGACCTGCAGCAGCAGAGCGGCGGCGCGCTCGGCGACCTGGCCGACCAGGCCGGGCAGAACGGTCCGCAACAGGGCCTCGAGTACCTGCAGGGGCTCTCGGGCGACGTCGAGAAGATCGGCGACGACACCGTCGCCGGCGAGCACGCCACGCACTACCGGGCGTCGATCGACTACGCCAAGGTGGCGGCCGAGCTGCCCGACCAGTCGGCGAAGGCGCGCGACGCGCTCGACGAAGCTCGGCACCGTGCCGGCCGACGTGTGGATCAACGACGACGATCGGGTCGTGAAGATGCAGTTCGCGATCGACGGGAGTGCGTTCGGCTCCGACGGCGGCGCGATCCAGATGACGATGGAGATCACCGACTTCGGTGTGCCCGTCGACGTGCAGGCACCGCCCGAGGACCAGACCGTCGACTTCTCCTCCCTGGGCGCCCTCAGCGCTCTGATCGTCCGACGACGGGCGGTACCGTGATTCGGCGTGGAAACGGTCGAGCCGAGTGTGGGGTGGGGAGTCCTCCACCTCTTCTACCGAGTCGACCGTGCGCGTGCCGAGGCCGAGCCGCAGGCGGGGAAGCGCATCGTCGACGCGGTGCAGTCGCTGGTCGACGACGGCCACCAGGCGCTGCTCTTCGCGGTGCTCGGTCACAAGGCCGACCTCGGAGTGATGGCGCTGGGTCCCGACCTGGCGCGACTCCAGCAGTTCCAGCACGAGCTCGCCGGCACCCCGCTCGAGCTCGTCGACTCGTACGTGTCGCTCACCGAGCTCTCCGAGTACACGAGCTCGGAAGACGACGAGCGGGCGCGGCTCGAATCCGAGGAAGGGCTCGCCGGTCCTGCGGCCGAGGCCAGGCTCGCCGCGTGGCGCGAGCGCATGGCGCACTACCACGAGCAGCGCATCCACCCGCAGCTGCCGCTGAAGAAGACGATCTGCTTCTACCCGATGTCGAAGCGTCGCGCGACGGCCGCCAACTGGTACTCGCTGCCGTTCGCGGAGCGGAAGCGGCTCATGGCCGGACACGCGCGCGTCGGGCGCACGTACGCGGGCCGGGTGTTGCAGCTGATCACCGGATCCACCGGTCTCGACGACTGGGAGTGGGGCGTCACGCTGTTGGCCGACGATCCGGCCGCGCTGAAGGAGATCGTCTACGAGATGCGGTTCGATCCCGTCTCTGCCGACTACGCGGACTTCGGGCCGTTCGTCACCGGGTTGTTGCTGGAACCGGCCGAGGCGCTGCGGCGCGTCGGGCTCTAGACCAGGAGATCGACATGTCGGAGCACGTGCGCCTGTTCGTGTCGTTTCCCGAAGAGCTCGCCGACCGTCCCATGATCTACGAAGTGGTGAAGCGCTTCGACGTCGTGCCCAACATCCGGCGCGCCAACGTCGAGCAACACTCGGGGTGGGTGATCCTCGAGCTCACCGGCGCGCAGGACCAGCTCGACGCCTCGATCGCGTACCTCGAAGAGGTCGGTTGCACGGTCAACACGATGGAAGGCGACGTCATCGAGGGATGAGCGCCGCGAACGACGAGCAGCGCGGACTCGCCCTGCTGCAGGAAGCGAGCGACGCGATCCTGGCGGGCGTCGAGCGCGAGCTCCCCGGTTGGGTCGAGCGGTCGGTGGCGCGCATCCTCGACGTGTGGGGTCGCACATCGCCTGACGCGCGCGAGCGGGCCGAACGTGACGCGGTCGACGCCGGGCGCGCCGCGACCGACCGCATCGTCGGTGAGCTCCGGTCGTTGTTCGCGCTCGATCGCGGAGGCGCAACGATCGACGCCGCTCGAGATCGTCCGCCGCGCCTACCGCGAGCCGACCGCGGTCCTCGCCGCCGCCGGCATCCCGCCGGTGGAGCGGGACGAGTTCGCCGAACGGGCCTGGCCCGACGACACCTACGGGCTCGTCGTGCACGGCCTCGGCGATCTCGGCGACGACGACCTCGCGCCACTCCAGATGGCGTGGGGCATGGCCAAGGCCAAGGTGGTGCGCGCGCGCGTCGACCCCTGACGCTGACATATTCGTGTCAAGACAATGTACGGGATCTGTCCTCTCTGTATGCTCCCTGACCCACAGCCGACACGGGGATACGGGGGGAGGGTCCATGCGGATCAACGCGGGCGACACCGCGTGGGTGCTGACGAGCGCGGCGCTCGTCATGTTCATGACACCGGGGCTGGCGCTGTTCTACGGCGGCATGGTGCGGGCGAAGAACGTGCTCGCCATGCTGATGCAGAACTTCATCTGCCTCGGGCATCGTCGAGCGTGCTCTGGGCGGTGTGCGTCTACTCGCTCGCGTTCAGCGGCACCGGGAAGTGGATCGGCAACTTCGACCTCGCGTTCCTCGACGGTGCCAACACGACCGCGGCGACGGGCTTCGGCGCGGTGCCCATCCCGCCGCTGTCGTTCTCGGCGTTCCAGATGATGTTCGCCATCATCACGCCCGCGCTCATCACCGGCGCGATCGCGGATCGCATGCGCTTCTCGGCCTGGGCCTGGTTCGTCGGGCTCTGGGCGCTCGTGGTGTACACGCCCGTCGCGCACTGGGTGTTCTCACCCGCCGGGTGGCTCTTCCGTCGCGGCGCGCTCGACTTCGCCGGCGGCACCGTCGTGCACATCAACGCCGGCATCGCCGCGCTGGTGGCCATCCTCGTGCTCGGGCGCCGGCGCGGCTGGCCGGGTCACCCGACGCCGCCACACTCGCTGCCGCTCACGCTGCTCGGCACCGGGCTGCTGTGGTTCGGCTGGTTCGGCTTCAACGCGGGCTCCGCGCTCGCCGCCAACGGCATCGCCGCCCAGGCGTTCATGAACACGACGCTCGCCGCCGCGGCCGCGATGCTCGGCTGGCTGGTGTTCGAGCGCATCCGCGCCAAGCACGCGACCACGCTGGGCGCGGCGTCGGGCGCGGTCGCCGGTCTCGTGGCGATCACGCCGTGCGCCGGCTTCGTCGGTCCGATGGCCTCGATCGCCATCGGCTTCATCGCCGGTGGCATCTGCTTCTTCGCCGTGAGTGTGAAGTTCAAGTTCGGCTACGACGACGCGCTCGACGTCGTGGGCGTGCACCTCGTCGGCGGCCTCGTCGGCTCGTTGCTGCTCGGGTTGTTCGCCGACCGCGCGTTCAACCCTGCGGTCGTGCACCAGGGCGTGTTCGCCGGCGGCGGCTGGGAACTGATGGGCGATCAGCTGGTCGCGGTGGGTGCGACGCTTGTGTGGTCGGCGGCCCTCACGTTCGTGATCCTCAAGGTGCTGCACCTCGTCGTGCCGGGCGGGCTGCGCGTGTCGGAGGAGGACGAGCAGACCGGCCTCGACCTCACCCAGCACTCCGAGATCGGGTACGCGTACGAACGGGTGTGACCGGACGTGCCCCGCACCCGTAGGCACCGCACACGACAGTCGCGCAACGAGGAGAAGCAGCAGATGAAGCTGATCGTGGGGATCATCAAGCCGTTCAAGGTCGACGACGTGAAGGACGCGGTCAAGGAGCTCGGTGTGCAGGGGCTCACCGTCTCCGACGTCCAGGGATTCGGCCGCCAACGGGGGCACACCGAGGTGTACCGGGGCGCCGAGTACACCGTCGACTTCGTGCCCAAGGTGCGGATCGAGATCCTGGTCGACGACGGCGACGTCGACCGGGTGGTGCAGCAGCTGCTCGCCACGGCGACCACCGGCAAGATCGGCGACGGCAAGGTGTGGGTCGTGCCGGTCGAGAACGTGTGGCGGATCCGCACCGGAGAGTCGGGGCCCGACGCGCTGTAGCGTCCGCGGATGCTGAGCGACGCCCGTTGACCGACGAGCTGCGGGCCGCGGCGCAGCGCTGGTCGCCGATCACGACCGGCGCGGCGCCGAGTTCGGAGCTGCGCTCGCCGAGCTGCTCGACGCCGTGCTGCACGCGACGTCGATCGGTCGACACGTCGACGGATCGGCGTCCGGATGGGCGGTCGTCGCGCTCGGCTCGTACGCGCGCCGCGAGCTGTGCTCCGGGCTCCGACGTCGACGTCATGCTGCTGCACCCGGGTGGTCGGCGCGCGCACGCCGACCGCCGACGAAGCCGGCGCGCTCTGGTACCCGCTCTGGGACGCGGGCTTCACGCTGGGCCAGTCGGTGCGCACGGTGAAGGAGGCGTTGGCCGTCGCCGACGACGACCTCGACGCGCTCACCGCCTTGCTCGACCTGCGCGCTCGTCGCCGGCGACCGCGACCTCGCCGCCGACCTCGCCGCGACGCGTGCGCGACCTCGCGCCACGCCGCCGCGACCGGGTGCTCGACGCGCTCTCGGCCGCGGCGGCGGAGCGGCTCGATCGGCCGGGCCGATCGCCGAGATGCTCGAGCCCGACCTGAAGAACGGCGGCGGTGGCCTCCGCGACGTGCAGGCGCCGGGCTGGGCGGCATGGGCGCTGCCGGCCGGCGGAGCACCGGAGACCGACCTGCTCGACGGCGAGGGGTGGGACGGCGGCGTCGAGCGGCTCGTCGCGCGCGGCTATCTGCAGCCCGACGACCCCGACCGGCTGCGCGACGCCCGCCGCGTGATCCTCGACGCCCGCGTCGCGCTCCACCGGGTCACGGGCGGCCGATCCGACCAGCTGCCGCTCCAGGACCAGGACGCGGTCGCCGCGCTCGTCGATGCGGCGGACGCCGACGATGCTCGTGCGGGGCCTCGGCGAGGCCGGCGCGGGCCGTGGTGTGGATCACGCGCGACCTCTGGTCGCGGCTGCTCGCGACCGAGGACGGGTCCCAGCGGCCTGCGGTCGACGAGCCGCGACCTGGGCGACGGCATCGTGTGCGCGACGGCCGGATCGCGCTTCGCCCCCGACGCGACGCTCGACACCGTCACCGTGCTGCGGGCGGCGGTGCACGCGGCGCGAGCAGCGCCTGCCGTTCGATCGCGCGGCGCTCGACGCGACTGCGCCGAGCTCGCCGCGATCGAGTGGGACGACGACGCGCGCGACGCGTTCATCGACCTGCTCGCGGCCGGGACGCGGCGCGATCCCGGTGTTCGAGACCCTCGACCACGTCGGGCTGCTCGTCCGGCTGCTCCCCGAGTGGGCGCTCGGTGCGCGCCCGGCCGCAGCGCAACGCGTACCACCGCTTCACCGTCGACCGGCACTCGCTCGAAGCGGTCGCCGAGTGCGCGGCGCTGCTCGACGCCGACGTCCGCCGAGTCGGCCGACGGGACTTCGACGCGATGGCGCCGCGCGCTGCGCGGCGCGACCTGCTGCTGCTCGCCGCGCTGCTGCACGACATCGCGAAGGGCACGGCCCGGCGACCACTCGGTCGTGGGCGAGGACTGGCCCGCGGCGGTCGCCGCGCCGCATCGGCATCGACGAGCGCCGGCGTCGACGACCTGGCGTGGCTCGTGCGCAACCACCTGCTGCTGGCCGAGACCGCCACCCGACGCGACCTCGGCGACGAGCCGACGATCAGCAGGTTCGCCGCCGAGGTCCGCACGTCGCGCCCGCAACGCGCTGCTGTACGCTGCTCACCATCGGCGACTCGCGCGCGACCGGCCCCGCGGCGTGGAGCACGGCAAGGCCGCCCTGGTCCGCGAGCTGTTCGTCAAGGCCGACGGCGCTCGCACCGACGTCGCGGTCGACGGCGGCGCCCGATCGCCGCGACGCGCTGGGCGCGCAGCTGCGGCGACGCGACGAGCGGGCGTTCCTCGACGCGATGCCCGAGGCGTACGCGCGCGCGTTCACGACCGACGAGCTGCGCGACCACCGCGAGCTGCTGCCGCGGCGAGCTCGCGATCGAGTGGACGCGCGCTCGACGACGGGCGGCTGGCGGTGCACGGTCGTCGCCCCCGACCGCACCGGGCTGCTCGCGCACCGTCGCCGGCGCGCTCGCGCTGGTCGGCTTCGACATCGACACGGCCGCGGCCTGTTCGCATCGCCGACGGCATGGCGCTCGAGGTGTTCACGCGGCCGCGACCACTTCGGGCGCTTCGTGCCGACGAAGGACGGCGCGCCGCGACGCGCGACCGATCGCCGACGCGCTCGCGGGCGCGGTCGCGGTCGACGAGCAGCTCGCGCGACCGCGCCCGCCGGTACCGACCGCGACCACAGCGCGACGCCGACCGCGATGTGCGCGTGCTCGTCGACCCCGACGCGTCGGCGTCGGCGACGGTGGTCGAGGTGCACGCGCCCGATGACGTCGGCCTGCTCGCCCGGGTGGCGCGCGGTGTTCGCCGACCTCGACCTCGACGTCACGCAGGCGCTCGTCTCGACGGTCGGCGACCGGGTCGTCGACGTCTTCTACCTGCGCGACGACGACGGGCGACCAGCTTCGCCGCAGCGGCACGCGGTCGATCGCTGCGGGCGACGCTGCTGAGCCGGCTCACCGCGGTCGTCACGCTCGACGGGCGGCTCAGCGCGTCGAGCGAGCGACGGCGTTAGTCTCCACGCCGTGAGCGAGCCGTTCAGTCCCTCCGCCGTCGACCTCCTGCGCTGGGCCGAGACGTTGTCGGCGGTCGCCCGCACCGGGCTCGGGTTCACGCAGAGCCTCTACGAGCAGGAGCGCTTCGAGGAGGTGCTGAAGGTCGCGGCCGACATCCGCGCCGCCGCGGTCGAGGAGGCCGAGGCCGAGGCGCTGTTCGACGAGTGGCTGTCGAGCGTCGGGCGAGGGCGTGCGGGCTACGTCACGCCCGAAGGTCGCGGTCGCGGCGATCGTCGGCAACGAGGAGGGCGAGATCCTGCTCACCCAGCGCGCCGACTCGGGCGTGTGGCTCTACCCGGTCGGCTACGCCGACGTCGGGTACTCGCCGAGCGAGATCGCGGTGAAGGAGGTCTACGAGGAGACCGGCATCGAAGTCGAGCCGGTCTCGCTGATCGCGGTGCTCGACGGCCTGCGCCTCGGCTTCGCGCGCCTGCCGCTCTACTCGCTCGCTGTTCCACTGCCGGATGCTCGGCGGCGAGCTCAAGGGCCATCCGCTCGAGACGCGCGCCGGTCGGCTTCTTCGCCCGCAACAACCTGCCCTGGCCGCTCGCGGGCATCGAGCGCTGGGGTCGAGCTCGCGTTCGCCGCCATCGACGGCGAGATCCGCCCCTGCGACTTCGACCTGCCCCGCACCCCTCCCTGGCGCGGCGACGAGGACTAGCGTTTGCGCCGCAGGCGTCATGACCGGGGGTCTGACGGAACGGTCAGCCTTCGCCGGCGGCCTTGAGCTCGGTCATCGTGAAGAGGGGGCGCAGCTCGACGCCGAGGTCGGCCAGCTTCTGCGGGCCGCCCGACTCGCGGTCGATGACGCACACCGCGTGCTCGACGACCGCGCCCGCGCTCGCGCAGGTCACCGCACGAGATCACGACCTGACCGCCCGACGTCACGACGTCCTCCACCACCGTGAGCCGCCTGCCGTCGATCGACGCGCCCTCGGCGAGCTGGCAGGTGCCGTAGGTCTTCGCTTCCTTGCGCACGAACGCGGCCGGGATCCCGGTGAGCTGCGACAGCATGGTCGCGATCGGCACGCCGCCGAGCTCGAGGCCCGGCGAGCACCTCGGTGTCGTCGGGGACCAACGGCACGAGCGCGGCGGCGATGTCGCGCAGGAGCACGGGATCGGCCTCGAACCGGTACTTGTCGAAGTACTCGGTGCTCATCGACCCCGGAGCGGAGCACGAACTCGCCGGTGATGTGTGACGTGGCGTAGATGGCCGCGGCCAGGTCGTCACGATCGCGTGTCGTCACAAGGATCCGCCCTTCAGCTCTGCGAACACCATCTCCACCAGCGACGTGGTGCGCTTGGCCTGCTCCCACGCGGTGCCGATCGCTTCGTGGTCGACGAGCCCGGCGGCGTCGGGCGCGCGCCCGAGCGCGGTCGTCGCCGCGGAGGCGAACGGGGCCGGCTCCACGTCGTCGCCGTAGGCGGCGAAGCACTCCAGACCGTCCCACAGCGATCGCAGTGTGCGCGCTTCGGACCCCAGGGACAACGAGTCGGGGTCGACCCCCACCGACAACGCGGCGACCACGTGCTCCCACAGGTCGTAGTGCGACAGCTCGGCGGGCAACCGGTACCCGGCGACGGGATGCAGCCGCCATTCGAGGTCGACGCCGCCGGGGCCGTCACCGGTGATCCACGTCTGCGAGCCGTTGAGATAGCTGTCGACCGGCGGGCCGAGGTGCTCGTCGAGCGCGAGCACGAGTGCGGCGTCGACGCGCCAGATGCACGTCGCGGTACGGGTCATGCGCGGCAGAGTACCGAACCCTCCGGGTCGCGGTACCCTGCCCCGCTCGACCGGGCAGGCAGGGGAGCGAGGTGGGGAAGAAGTCGTTGTACGGCGCGGTGTGCTGCGGCATGGTCATCGTGCTCGCGAGTGGTGCACTCGCGGGATGTGGAGGCGGCCGCGAACGCCTGGCTGCTCCCGCCTACGCGCGCGAGGCGAGCAAGTTGTGCCGGCGGGGCAACCGGGCCGTGGCGCAGGTCGAGATCCCGCCGCTGACCGAACATCACGACGCCTCGCGTGCGATGGCGCGGATCGTCGTCGTGCAGCGTGGGACCATCGACGACCTGCGCGACCTCCGTCCCTCCGATCGGCTCGCCGGCACGGTGCAGAAGTGGATCGCGCTGCTCGACCAGGGTGCCGACGAGCTCGACCAGATGAGCGTCCGTCTGCGCGTGGGGCACACCGACGAGGCCGTCGAGTACGGCGCCAAGGCCACCACGCTGCTCGACCGCGCCCGGGAGCTCGTCGCTCCACTGCGGTTGACCTCGTGTCGCGGCCCCGTGCTGCCGACGGTCTGACCGAGACGCTCGCGCTCGCCCACACGCTGCCCCATACGCTGCGCAGCGATGGGTGCCGACCCCGACTACGACCGCCTCACCGCGCTCGACGAGAGCTTCCTCCACCTCGAGCGTCCCGAGACGCCCATGCACGTGGGCGCGGTCGCGGTGCTCGAGCGCGCACCGTTCTTCGACGCCGACGGTCGGTTCCGTCTCGACGACGTGCGCGCGCTGGTCGGCGTCGCGCCTCCAGCTCATCCCGCGCTTCCGCAAGCGGGTGATGTCGGTGCCGTTCGGCGCGGGGCCGGCCGGTGTGGGTCGACCACGACGGCTTCGACATCGCCGACCACGTGCCGCTTCACCGCGCTGCCCGCGCCCGGGCAACCGCCGTCAGCTGCTCGAGCTCGCCGAGCGCCTCATGGCGCAGGTGCTCGACCGCAACCGGCCGCTGTGGGAGCTCTGGTTCGTGGAGGGCGTCGACCGTGGCGAGCACGTCGGCCTGATCCACAAGTCGCACCACACGCTCACCGACGGCATCTCGGGCGTCGACATCGCCACCGTCCTGCTCGACTTCGACGCCCGAGCCGACCGTGCTCGACCCCGACGGGTGGAACGCCGGCACCCGCACCCGATCCGACCCGGCTCGTCGTCGACACCGTGCGCGAGCGGATCACGCAGTCCGGCCGAGATCGTGAGCACGGTCCGCCATGCGACCGATGCGCCGCGCGACGTGGTCGATCGTGCCACCGGGCTCGGTCGTTCGATCGGCTCACTGCTCGACGGGCAGATCGCTCGCGCCGCGCCTCTTCGCTGAACGCGCCGGTCGGGAAAGGGCGGCGCATCGAGACCGGTGCGCGTGCCGCTCGAGACCGTCCGGGCCGTCCGCGCCGCGTTCGGCTGCACGGTGAACGACGTCGTGCTCGCGGTCGTCGGCAGCGCGGTGGCACGCGTGCTCGACGCGCGCGGCGAGCTGCACCCCGACCTGGTCCTCAAGGCGTTCTGCCCGGTATCGGTGCGCGACGACGGGCAGCGCATGCAGCTGGGCAATCGCATCTCCACGATGTTCGTGCCGTTGCCGGTGGGTGAGCCCGACGCGCGTGTCCGCCTCGACGCGTGCGCGCGACCACCGCCGACCTCAAGGAACGGCGGCAAGCGGTCGGCGCCGCGGCACTGCTGGGTCTCTCCGAGTACGCCGCGCCGACGCTCCTCGGCCTCGCCGCGCGCGTCGCGCACGCGCAGCGCGCTCGGCAACCTCATCGTCACCAACGTGCCGGGTCCGCAGGTGCCCCTCTACTGCCTCGGGGCGGAGATGTACGAGGTGTACCCGGTCGTCCCGTTGTCGCGGAACCTCACCCTCAACGTCGCGATCCTCTCGTACTGCGGCCACCTGCACTTCGGGCTCATCGGCGACGGCCAGTCGGGCCGCGACCTCGAGCGGCTCGCCGGAGGTATCGAGGACGCGGTCGCGGAGCTCGGAGACCTCGCCGCGAAGGAGACGTAACGTGGACGGAGTGAGCGTGAGCGAACGACCAATGGAGCAGGCGTGAGCCGAACCGACGATCCGACCGCCGAGGTCACCGACCTCCTCCAGTTGCTCATCCGCAACCAGTGCGTGAACGACGGCACGATCGCGTCGGGAGAGGAGACGCGCAGCGTCGACCTGCTCGCGGGCTATCTCGCCGGCGCCGGCGACCACGAGATCTTCGAGCCGCAGCCCGGCCGTCAGAGCCTGGTCTCGCGCATCGAGGGCTCCGACCCCGACGCGCCCGCGCTCCTGCTGATGGGGCACACCGACGTCGTCCCCGTCAACCCCGACGGCTGGTCGCGCGACCCGTTCGGTGCCGAAGTGGTCGACGGCTTCGTGTGGGGTCGGGGCGCGGTCGACATGCTCAACCTCACCGCATCGCAGGCGGTTGCCTTCCGCCGTCTCGCCGACAGCGGGTTCCGTCCGCGGGGCACGCTCATCTACCTCGCCGTTGCCGACGAGGAGGCGCTCGGCAAGTGGGGCGCCGACTGGCTGCTGCAGCACGAGCGCGAAGCGGTGTACGCCGACTACGTGCTCACCGAGGCCGGGCGGTTCCAGATCCCGACGCCCGCGGGCCCGCGCCTCCCCGTCCTGGTGGGGGAGAAGGGCACCTTCTGGACCAAGATCAAGGTGCACGGCACGCCGGGTCACGGGTCGCAGCCCTTCCGCACCGACAACGCGCTCGTCACCGCGGCCGAGGTCGTGCGCCGGATCGCCGAGTTCCGGCCGCAGACGCAGATCCACGAGTCGTGGCACCAGTTCGTCGAGGGACTGCACTACGAGCCCGAGCTCACCGAGGCGTTGCTCGAGCGAAGAGGGCTTCGCCGACGCGCTCGCCGAGCTGCCCGTCGGCGTCGCGCGCCACTGGCACGCGTGCACCCACACCACGTTCGCGCCGACGGTCGCGCACGGCGGCACGAAGACCAACGTGATCCCCGACCTGGTCGAGCTCGAGGTCGACATCCGCACGCTGCCAGGTCAGATCGGGAGCGGAAGCGACCGAGCTGCTGCGCGAGGCGCTCGGCGACCTCGCCGACGCGGTCGAGATCGAGTCGAACGACGACCCCGCCACGTCGTCGCCGATCGACACGCCGCTGTGGGACTCGCTGGCCGCGCACGAGCGCCGCGCTGTGCGAGGGCTCGGCGCTGGTGCCGTCGCTCATGGTCGGCGGGACCGACAACCGCTTCTACCGCCGCGCCGGCGCGGTCGGCTACGGCTTCGGGCTGTTCTCGCAGCGCCTGCCCTACGAGGACTTCGCGGTGATGTTCCACGGCAACGACGAGAAGGTCGACCAGGAGTCGCTGGCGCTGTCGACCCAGCTCTGGGAGGCCGTCGCCCGCGACCTCGTGGGTTAGGGCTCGCGTCGCGACAGCGGCGGTCGCGACGCGTCGCGATCGAGCGCGAGGCTGCCCGGCGCCTGCCCACACGAGGAACAGCATCGCCACGAGCATCGCCGGGCCGACGCCGAGGTGGAACGTGCCGCCGTCGACGCGCCCGGCGGTGGCGATCGCGCCGACCAGGTTGAGCGGCGAGCGCAGCGGCCGCGGGGCGGGTGCAGCAGCCCGACGACGAGCAGGACGCCGCCGACGAGCTCGAGCGTGCCGACCAGGTAGGTGGCGACCTCGGGCGCAGGGATGCCGTAGTGGTCGAAGTCGGCGCTCTCCTGCGCGTGGTCGACGAACTTGCCCAGCGAGAACGTCACGAACAGCACGCCGGTGACGACGCGCACGACGGTCGTCGCCCACGCGCCGGCACCGTGGGTGCGCGACGCCGAAGACCCACGCGGTGAGCGGCGTCAGGACCCGCCGTCCTGCTCGCGCAGGAACTGCTCGACCTCGGCCGCGAGCTCCTCGGCGTCGGGGACGGAGCCACCGCCCGCGGGATGTCCACCGAGCACGATGCCGCGGTCGTCGGCGTCTTCGGCGTCGACGCGACCCTCGAGCTCGCGCACGTAGCTGCTCACCTCGTCGTTGTCGCGGATCGCGTGGTCGACCTGCACCCGCCACAGGTCGACGAGCTGATCGAGGCCGTGGAGGTCGAGGTCGAGCTCGGCGAGCTGCGCCGAAGCGCTCGAGCAGCGCGCGCGTGGCGGGCGGGTTGGGCGGCGACGACGACGTAGTGCGGAACGGGCGCCCACAGCGATGCCGAGCGCAGGCCGCTCGCCCGGCACGCGTCGTGCAGCACGCCGACGATGCCGGTGGGTCCCTCGTACTGCGAACGCTGCGAGCTCGAGCCCGTTGATCAGCTCGGGATCGGAGGCGGTGCCGGTGACGCGCACGCCACGGGTGTGGGGGACGTCGCCGAGCAGCGCGCCGAGGGTGACGACCATCTCGCAGCCGGTCTCCTCGGCCACCGACACGACCGCGCGGCAGAACGACTGCCACCGCACGTTCGGTTCGACGCCGCGCAGCACGACGAGGTCGCGTTCGTCGAACGTGACCGCGAAGCAGTCGTTCGCCGGCCACGTGACCGATCGCGCGACGCCGTCGACGAGCTCGATCTGCGGACGGTGCGACTGGTAGTCGAGGTGCTCGTCGGGTTCGATGCCCGCGATGCCGGAGCGGATCGCGCTGGCGGATGAGCCAGTCGGCGGCGCCGGTGGCGGCGTCGCCGGCGTCGTTCCAGCCCGAGAAGGCGGCGACGAGCAGCGGTCGACGGAGGTTCGGATGTCGCTCCCAGACCAGGCCGTCGGTCATCGAGCCAGCTTACGGCCAGCGTTCATCGGTGCCCGTCTACAGTTCCTCGATGGGCCTCTGTCGACCGCCGACGAGTACCGCGAGTCGCTCCGCGACGGCCGCGTGCTCTGGTACCGGGGACGGCGCATTCCCGACATCCTGGCCGAACCCGACCTGCGCGTCGCGGTCGACCACGCCGCGCTCGACTTCGAGATCGGCCACGATCCGCAGCTACCGCGACCTCGCGGTCGCCAAGGACCCCGACACCGGCGAGGAGTTCAGCGCCTACTACCGCATCCCGCGCTCGACCGACGACCTGCTCGCACCGCTCGCGGCTCATCGAGACGGTCACCGGCCTCGGCGGCACGATGGTCACGCTGATCAAGGAGATCGGCTCCGACGCGCTGTTCGGCCTCCTGCGCGTGCTCGAGGGCGAGGCGCTCGAGCGGGCGCAGGCGTTCTACGAGCACTGCCGCGACGACGACCTCGCGGTCGCCGTCGCCCAGACCGACGTGAAGGGCGACCGGTCCCTGGCGCCGCACGAGCAGCCCGATCCCGACCTCTACGTGCACGTCGTCGAGGAGCGCGCCGACGGCATCGTCGTGCGCGGCGCGAAGTGCCACACGAGCATCAGCGCGAACGCGCACGAGATCATCGTGCTGCCGACGCGGGCGATGGGACCCGACGACGCCGACTACGCGGTCGTCGTTCGCCATGCCGGTGGCCACGCCCGGGCCTCTCGCTGTACGTCTCGGCCTACGGCGCGCGCGACCACGACTCGTTCGAGTTCCCGATCTCGTCGAAGCACAAGATGCTCGAGACGCTCACCGTGTTCGACGACGTGTTCGTGCCCTGGGAGCGCGTGTTCCTCTGCCGCGAGCCCGAGCGCGCCGGCGCGGTGTCGAACTCCTTCGTCGAGTACCACCGCTTCACCGCGGTGTCGTACAAGCTGCCGCTGCTCGACGCGCTCGATCGGCACCGCCGCGCTGATCGCCGAGATGAACGGCGTGGCCAAGGCCGGCCACATCCGCGACAAGCTCACCCAGCTCGATCACCTACGCGGAGACGGTGCGGGCCCTCACCGAGATGGCCGCGATCCGGGCGCCCATCGACGACCGCGGCATCGCCTACCCCGACCCGCTGACCACCAACTTGGCCAAGTACACCTTCGCCGCGCACTACCACGAGGCGCTGGAGCTGGTGCAGGACTGCGCCGGCGGCCTGCTGGTCACCGGTCCGGGCGGCGACGACTGGGCCAACCCCGAGGTGCGCGCGGTGCTCGAGAAGTTCTACGCCGCCAAGGCGCCCGCCGAGGAGCGGCTGCGCCTGATGAACATGATCACCGACCTCACCGCCCGCGACTTCGGCGGCTACCACGCGGTGCTCGCGGTGCACGCCGAGGGCTCGATCGAGGCCGAGAAGATGCAGATCTTCCGGGCCTACGAGCCCGGCCGCGCCCTCGCCTACGCGCGGCGCCTCGCCAACATCGACTGACGTCGGCCCCTCAGGGAGGGCGGAGCGAGAGGCGGAGGCGTCAGGCGACGCGGGGAGTGCGGGGCTGCACCGGGGTGCCGTTGCCCTTGGGGTAGCGGGCGACACGCCCGACGGGCATGTCGACGCGGTACCCGGCGGCGGCGCGCTCCTCTTCGGATTCGCCACCCCAGAAGCCGTACTCGCGGTGCTCACGCGCCCACTGGCGGCACGACATGAGGACCTCGCAGTTGTTGCAGACGGCGCGGGCCTTGGCCTCGCGCACGTTGCGGGTCTCGGGACGCTCGCCGGCGGGGGCGAAGAAGAGGTCGTTCTGGCCTCGACACGCTGCGGTCCCCGTCCAGGTGAGCGGGCCGGTGAAGATGAGGCTCGACACAGTTTCAGTCATGGACACAGAAAAACCCCCGTGAGTGCGCGGAATGCGGGAGATTCGGGGAGCCGGTGGGGGGAACCGGCTCCCCGAGTCGTCCTGCGGAACCCATGATGGCCTCTCCACCAGAATCTGTCCAACAGTTAGACTCGATGGTATTCATCGGCTTGACCGATACTCACGAGAGGGCCGCCATGGAGCTCCGCCACCTCGAGACGCTGCTCGCCATCGCCGAGGAAGGGTCGTTCACCGCCGCCGCCGACGCGTTGGCGACGGTGCAGTCGAACGTGTCCGACCAGGTGCGCCAGCTCGAGTCCGAGCTCGGGGTGCCGCTGCTCGTGCGCAGCCGGCGCGGCGCCGAGCCCACCGAGTTCGGCCTGTTGGTGCTCGACCGTGCGCGTCGCGTCGAGCGCGAGCTCGAAGCGATGCGCGCCGACATCGCGCTGCTCCAGGGTCTCGACGCCGGATACGCGCGCCTCGGCGTGGTCGGCACCGCGAGTCGCTGGCTCGTGCCCGCGCTGGTCGCCGACCTGCGTGAGCGGGCACCCGGCGTGCGGCTGCGCGTGAACGAGGGCGCGTCGGAACGGCTCTTCGCCGAGCTGGTCGACGGCGAGCTCGCGCAGGCCATCGTCACCGAACCGGTCAACGATCGTCGCCTCGAGGTGGAGTCGTTGCTCGAAGAAGACCTCATCGGTCTCGTCGGCCACGAGGTCGACCTCCCGCGCGAGCCGGTGTCGCTCGCCGCGTTCGCGCAGCTGCCGCTCGTCCTGCCGCCCGACCCCAACCCGTTGCGCATCGAGGTCGACCGCGCCGCCGAGGAAGCGGGGATCACGCTCATCGTGCCGGTGGAGGTCGAGGGCATCCGGCTCATCGCCGACCTCGTCGTGGCGGGCGACTACGCGTCGATCCTGCCCGAGACCGCGATCCCGCCCGAGCTCACCAACGCGCGCACGGTCAGGATCGCGGGCCTGCCCCGCGTCGGCTCGCGATGGTCTCGGCGCGCGACGTGCAGATGTCGCTCGCCGACCTCGCGGTGCGCGACAGCGTCCGCCGACTGGTCGAGAAGCACATGGAGACGCGCGAGAAGCCCAAGAAGCAACCGAAGAAGCAGGTACGGTCGCGCGCGAAGCGGACTTGACCGTGAGGGAACCGATGGAAGCACAACCGGCTCACGACGACGGACGCAAGGTCAACGTCAAGCTGATCCTGCTCGGGTTGCTGGCCGCGATCCTGGTGTTGTTCGCGCTCCTCAACACCCACGAGGTGGGTGTCGACTTCGTCTTCAACACCTGGTCGGCGTCGCTGATCGTCGTGATCCTGATCTCTGCGCTGATCGGTTTCGCGATCGGCTTCCTCGTCAGGGGCCACCTGGCGAACCGCTCGCAGGACTGACCGGCGCATCGGTCGGCGCGACGGGCGTGGCGACCGCGGGACCCCGGCCGGCGCGGGTGAAGATGCGCGTGGTCACGTAGCCCACGCCGAACACGAAGAAGCCGCCGGCGGCGTCGAGGTAGTAGTGGTTGGCCGTGACCACGATCACCGTCACCGTCGTGATCGGGTAGATCACCGCGAGCACCTTCGCCCACACGTGCTTCACGCGCGGCACGAGCGCGCACGCGCACCACAGCGCCCACGCGCAGTGCACGCTCGGCATGGCGGCGAACTGGTTGGAGATCTTGCTCACCGCGCCCGAGTTGAACGACCAGAACGCCGGGTCCTTGGCCAGGGTGTCCTCGAAGCCGAAGTTGTGGTGGATGAACCCGTACGCCTCCGGGGTGAGCAGCCGCGGCGGCATGAGCGGGAAGAACGCGAAGCCGATGAGCGCGAGGCCGGTGGCGATGCCGATGGTGTTGCGCCAGCGCGGGTAGTCGTCGCTCCACTTCCGGTAGAGGTAGATCATCACCCCGCCGGTGACGATGAAGTGGAGCGAGCCGTAGAAGTAGTTGGCGGCGATGATGAAGAAGCGCGAGCCGAGCGCCCACGCTTGGACCGCCTGCTCGTTGTTGATGCCGAGCGACTTCTGCCAACGGATGATGTCGAGCGTGTGGTCGTACGCCTCTTGCGGGTTCCCGTGGTGCAGGTTGCGGATGAATGTGTAGATGCCGTAGAACGCGAGGACGGCGATGATCTCGCCCCACCAGTAGAGGCGCCGGCCGTCGCGCAACGTGCGCCCACCCGGCAGCCGCCGGTGGAGCGGGACGTTGGGCGGCGGGGTGGGTTCCTCCTGTTCGAC
Organism: uncultured Actinomycetes bacterium; assembly: GCA_963697125.1. GTDB lineage: Bacteria > Actinomycetota > Acidimicrobiia > IMCC26256 > DASPTH01 > DASUAS01. Next base: position 200,637 of record CAVOMW010000007.1, on the reverse strand, counting down.
GACGCTCATGACGTCGACGCCCGCGACCGCATGGAAGCGGACGTCGATCGGCCGGGGTCGGCGTCGACCGGAGGGGGAGCGACGGATTCGGGGTCGTCGGGAGCCTGGGCGCGCTGTCCGACCGCGAACGCGGGTGCGCCGAGCAGGCTGACCACGAGCGTCATGCCGTACCAGAGGAGACCGATGGCGATGGCCTTGCCGGTGGGAACACCGAGCGGGTGGAGGAGGAGCACCAGGAGACCTTCGCGGATGCCGAGGCCTCCGAGCGAGATCGGGAGGGCCTGGGCGGCGGCGACGGCAGGCAGGAACGCCAGCACCGCGCCGTTGGGCAGCGAGACGCCGAGCGTGTGGATCGCGGAGTACACCGCGATCAGCACCGACGCCTGGTAGGTGACCGCAGCGACGAGCACGCTCAGCGTTCGCCGTGGCTCGCGGCGCATGCGGACGACGCCGACGTGCACGGCGCCGATGAAGCGGGTCCAGTTCTGGTGCGTGGCGAAGCGCCCGGCCAGGCGAGGACTACCGGCGACGAACAGGATGATCACGAGGGCGGCGAGGGTGGCGGCGGCGATCATCACCGCGATCCAGGAGCGGTCGATGTCGAGCAACGACGGTTCGAGCGCGAAGCCGACGAACGACAGGAGCGGGAGCGCGACGAATCCGCTGAGCCGCTCGATGACCACGGACGCGAACGCGATGTCGCTGGTGCCGGTGGTCTTCGCGGCTCGGCTGACGCGCAGCACGTCGCCACCGATGGTGGACGGCAGCACGTTGCCGACGAATTGGCCCGCCAGGTAGTGCGTGAGGAGCGTGCGCATCGGCACGTGCACGTCGAACACCGCGAACACCCGCTGCCACCGCCAGGCGGAGAGCACGAAGCCGGCGAAGGTGAAGAGGAGGCCGAAGGCGAGGAACAGCAGCGTGCCGGTATGGGTGTCCTTGGGCTGGACGTCGTCGGCCGGGATCTTGGTGACGAGCAGCGCGAGCAGCGCGGCGCTGACGACGATCCGGAACCCCAGCTTGGCGGCACCCGACACGCGGAACGGGCGGCGGGCGCGGCCTGCACCAGCAGTCTCGGAAGCCGCCATGCGGCTCATGTTACGGGTTCGTTCACCGGCCGTTTCGTCCGGTCGTAGATTGACGCGATGCGGGTGACGACCGACGACGGGGTGGGTCTCGCAACCGTCGCGGCGGGTGATCCCGCGGCACCCGGGCTGCTGCTCCTGCACGGCATCGGCGGCGCCAAAGAGGATTTCGCGGACCATCTCGACGCGTTGTCGGAACGGCACCGCGTGGTGACGTTCGACCACCGCGGACACGGCGAGAGCGACAAGCCCGACGACGAGCACGACTACTCGCTCGACCGCCTCGGCGCCGACACCGCGTGTGTCGCCGATGCGCACGAACTGCACGACCTGCGCATCCTCGGTCATTCCATGGGCGGGATGGCGATGCGCCGCTTCCTGCTCGCGCATCCCGGGCGGGCGCGCGCGGTCGTGTTCATGGACACCTCCGCGGGCGCGCCACCGGGCTCCGACACCGAACTGGTGGCAGCGGCCTCCGAGGTGGTGCGCACGGGCGGGCTCACCGCGCTGAAGCAGCTGTCCGACGAGCTCGACGTGCTCGGATCAGAGGCACACCAACGGGTGCTGGCCGAACGACCGGGGTTCGCCGAGTACGGCGACTACAAGTGGCACGCGATGTCGCCGGTGATGTGGACGGCGCTCATGCACGAGATCGTCACCCAGCCCGACCAGCTCGCCGAGCTCGCGTCGCTGTCGGTACCGAGCCTCGGGATCGTGGGCGAGCAGGACGTGATGTTCCTGAAGCCGATGGACGACATCGTGGCGACGGTGCCCGGCGCTCGCCTGGTGGTGGTGCCCGACGCCGGTCACTCGCCCCAGTTCGAGAACGCCGACGCGTGGATTGCCGCGATGCTGGAGTTCCTGAACCGCTTGTAGGGACGGAGTGAGCGGGAGCGAGCGAGGGGGAAGAGCCGGCGGTCAGTCGCCGGCGGCCTTCTCCATGAACCGCGTGCGTTCGACGATGACCCGGGTGATGCGGCCGGCGGCGACGAGGCCGTGGCCGTCGCTCACCGAGACACGGAAGTTGAGTCGGCGACCTTCGATCGCCTCGAGGGTCGCCTCCGCGCGCACGTGACCACCGACCGCGGTCGGCGCGAGGTGGTCGAGCTGCACGCGGTAGCCGACGCTCGTGGTGCCCTCGGCGAGCTCGCCTTCGACCGCGTTCACCGTCGCTTCCTCGGCCAACGTGACGACGCGCTGGCGTCGCGAGCACGGGCACGTCACCGGTCTTCAGCGCGAGCGCGGTGTCGTCGTCGGTGACGACCAACTCGACGGCGGCGGACAGACCGGGGCGCAGCGACATCGGCCTACGATAGACAACCCCCGTAGGAGGCGACTTGATCGAGGAATCCGTACTCCAACGCACCCTGCAGACCGCGTTGCGCCACGGCGGCGATTTCGCCGAGGTGTTCGCCGAGGATCGTCGCAGCGCATCGGCGCGTCTCGACGACGCCAAGGTCGAGGAGTTCGTGTCCGGCCGCGAGCGCGGCGCAGGGATCCGGGTCGTGCGCGGCGAGACCACCGGGTTCGCCCACACCGCCGATCTGAGCGATGCCGGCCTGCAGGCGGCCGCCGAGGCCGCGGCCGCCGCCGCGAGGGGCACCGAGGGCGCCGCCCACGTGGCCGCCCTCGAGCGCCGGAGCGTGTCGCCCACGCACGAGGTGGGCGAGCTGCCGGAGTCGGTGGCCAAGGCCCGCAAGGCCGAGGTGTTGGAGCGGGCCGACCACGCCGCCCGCTCGGTGGGCGACTCCATCCGCCAGGTGAGCGCCACCTACGCCGACTCGCGGCGCCGGGTGCTGATCGCCAACTCCGACGGCCTGCTGGTCGAGGACGACCGCGTCCGCACCCGGTTCGGGGTGAGTTGCGTGGCGGTCGGCGACACCGGGATGCAGACCGGCACCGAGGCGCCGGGGCGCACCCTCGGGTTCGACCTCTTCGACGAGATCGACCCCGAAGAGGTGGCGCGCATCGCGGCCGAACGCGCGCTGGTGATGCTCCGAGCGCGGCCCGCCCCGAGCGGGCGTCTGCCCGTCGTGCTCAAGCGCGGCGCGGGCGGCGTGCTGTTCCACGAGGCGTGCGGTCACGGCCTCGAGGCCGACCTCGTCGACAAGGACGCGTCGGTGTTCCGCGGTCGCGTCGGCGACCTGGTCGCGTCGCCGCTCGTCACGCTGGTCGACGACGGCACGTACGCACGCGAGTGGGGCACGTACGCGATCGACGACGAAGGCGCGCCGGCGCAGCGCAACGTGCTCATCGAGGACGGCGTCCTCACCGACTACATGTGGGACCTCGTGCGCGCGCGCAAGCACGGGCGCGCGAGCAGCGGCAACGGCCGACGCGAGACGTACCAGCACCTGCCGATGGTGCGCATGACCAACACGTTCCTGCTCGCGGGCGACGACGAGCCCGACGACATCATCCGCGACACCGAGCACGGCCTCTACTGCGTCGCGCTCGGCGGCGGTCAGGTCGACACCGCGACCGGCGACTTCGTGTTCGGCATCACCGAGGCGTACATGATCGAGCACGGCGAGGTCACCGAACCGGTGCGGGCCGCGCAGTTGATCGGCAACGGTCCCGAGACGTTGCGGCTGGTCGACGCGGTGGGTTCCGACTTCGACACCTGGGCCGGCACCTGCGGCAAGGACGGGCAGGGCGTGCCGGTCTCGTCGGGCCAGCCGACGCTGCGAGTCGCCGAACTGACGGTGGGTGGCACCGCCGGTGAGTGACGTCGACCTCCTGGGCGTCGCGCGGCGCGTCGCCGGCGAGGCCCGACCGGGTGAACAGATCGAGGCGTACGCGCTGCGGTCGCGCGACGTCGACGTCAGCGTGTTCGGCGGCGACGTCGAGTCGCTGACCGTGGCCGAGATCGACGGCGTGGGCGTGCGCGTGATCGTCGACGCCCGCCAGGGCTACGCGTGGGCCGGCTCGCTCGATGACGACGTCATCACCGAGACGCTCGCCGAGGCGCGCGACAACGCCGCGTTCGGCTCACCCGACGAGTCGTACGTGCTCGCGTCGCCGGACGACGTCGGTTCCTCTGCCGGTGCCACGCTCGACCTGTGGCGCGACGACGTGCTGTCGACGCCGACCGCCGACAAGGTTGCGCTCGCGCTCGAGCTCGAAGCCGCGGTGCGGGCCGCCGATCCGCTCGTGCGCGGCGTCGAGTCTGCCGGCTACGGCGACGCCGCGGTCGAAGCCGCGGTCGCGAACTCGCTGGGCGTCGAGGCGTCGACGCGGCGTACCACCGCGTCGTGCTCCGCGTTCGCGATGGCGGGCGAGGGCACGCTCACCCAGACCGGCAGTGGGTTCTCGGCCGGTCGGAGCTTCGGCGAGATCGACGCGCACGAGGCGGCGCGCGACGCGGCCGAGCGCGCGGTGCGGCTGCTCGGCGCGAAACCGATCCCGTCGGGGCGGTTGCCGGTGGTGCTCGACCCGATGGTCACCCGGTCGTTGCTCGCGCTCCTCGGTGGCGCGCTCTCGGGTGAGGCCATCGTGAAGGGCCGCTCGTTGTTCGTCGGTCGCGAGGGCGAGGCGGTGGCGGGCCCGGCGATCACGCTTGGTCGACGACCCGACGCTCGCCGAGGCGTTCGGGGCGGCGACGCACGACGCCGAGGGCGTGCCCACGCGGCGCATCGAGCTCATCGCCAACGGCCGCTTCGACGCCGTGCTGCACAACGTGCACACCGCGAAGCGCGCCGGTGGTGGCGCGCGCACGACGGGTTCCGCGGTGCGCGGCGGGTTCAAGTCGCCCCCGGGCGTGGGCGCACGAGCGCTGCACCTCGTCCCGGGCGCGCTCGGTGCGGAGGAGATCCTGGCGTCGGTCGACCACGGCCTCTACGTGCAATCCGTGAGCGGTCTCCACTCCGGCACCAACCCGGTGAGCGGCGACTTCTCCGTCGGCGCGGTCGGCCTCGTGATCCGCAACGGTGTCCTGGCCGAGCCGGTCCGCGAGGTCACCATCGCGTCGACGCTCCAGCGCATCCTCCACGACATCGTCGTGGTCGGCGCCGACCTCACCTGGCTCCCCGGTGGCGCCGCCGGCATGACCCTGCTCGTCTCCGACATGTCCGTCAGCGGCGCCTGACCCCACCCCCACGTTTTGGCGTGGTTGTCCCGCGATATGCGCGGGTCGCCACGCCGAATCGTCGAGCTGCCGCACCGTGCGGCGACAACGCTTCGATGCAGGACCGCCGTCAGTGCAGATCCGGCCGTGAAGGTGACCATTCCAGGATCGCCGGAGTGTTCCGACGGTCGTGTCACGCACGACGGCTTCCTTACCCGTGTGGTGTTCGTAGCTGTCGTATTTCGATCGCGATGCGGAGCTCCGGGTACGCGGCATCGACACGGGCGACGAACCGACCTTCGTGATGGATCTCGTACTGGAACTCCGGAGTCGGAAGGCCGTGTCGACGGAGGAGTTGCTTCAGCTTCGTCTCCATGGCGCTCTCGGGGACACCGGCGAGCGGATCGTGCTGAACGAGCAGTTCGCGGAGTACGCCGATGCCATTGCGTCCGCGTGCCCCCTTTCGCTGCACGAAGTCATCGAGGCGCGCACGGGTCGTCAGCTTGCGGTGCAGCGCACGGTCGAGCGCCATCTCGACGGCAGGCGGAGTCAGCACGGCGGCAAGTCCCAGCAGGGTCTGCTCGATCGTCGTGACCGGAATGCCGTGGAGCGTCGTGATGTCGTCCGGTTCCAGGAGCTTCGTCTCGTGCACCACCAGCCCAGTGATGAACCCGCGCTTCCACCGAAGACACGTGATCTCGAGAAAGCCGCGAGAACCACCAGGAACGTCGAACAGTGCCCCGGCCGACCGGTGGGATGCGGCGACGAGCCCCGTCGTGGCCCAGCACGCCGCCAGCAGCCTCCCGTGCCAGGTGTCGGGGCTTCCAGCGATCCGGTAGACGGCGGGATGCATCACATCCCATCGGCCCGTGCGGACTCGGAACTCGCGGTGGTGATCGTTGAATCCGAGCGCAGCCGCGTGTTCGCTCGTGAACACACCCCACGACTCCTTGGCGAGCTCAGCGATCGCTCGATCCTTGTGCTCCTCCATCTGGCATCAGACGTTGGAAACGGCGTTGCATCACGCCTCAGCGATTCGGCGTGGCAGACCCGCGCATATCGCGGGCGAGCCACGCCAAAACGGGGGATCTGGGTGGGTCAGCGGATGCCGGTGGCGAAGATCACGATCACCGTGACGCCGAGGACGAGGCGGTAGATCACGAAGGGCAGGAACGAGTGGCTGCGCACGTAGCGCAGCAGGAACCAGATGGCGAGGAAGCCGCTCACCATCGACGCCACGATCCCCCAGAAGAACGCCCCGCCGAACCCGGGCGGGATGCCGCCGTCGCGGAACATCTCGGCACCCTTGTAGAGCGCGGCACCACCGGTGATCGGGATGCTCATCAGGAACGAGATCTTCGCTGCCGACGCGTGGTCGAACCGCAACCACCGCCCCATCGAGATCGTCGCCCCCGAGCGCGAGACCCCCGGCGCCAGCGCGAGTGCCTGCGCCAAGCCCATGAGCACCGCGTCGCGGCGGTGGAACTCCTCGGTCGGCCGCGCCCCGCGAGACCGTCGGCCCACTGCAGCACGAGGGCGAACAGGATCATGTTGATCCCGATGAGGATCGGATCCCCGAGGTTGTCCTCGATCACGCTGGTGAACAACGCGCCGATCACAGCACCGGGGATGGCGGTGATCAGCAACAACCACGCGATTCGTTCGTCGACCGTGGTGATCGAGCGTGTGCGCAGCGAGTGCCACGCGGCGACGATGTAGGACCACACCTCGTGCCGGAAGTAGGCGAGCACCGCGACCAGCGTGCCGACGTGCAGTGCGACGTCGAACGTCTTGTTCAGCGAGTCGTTCGACGTGAGCTCGGTCCAACCGAACAGCTCGGGGACGATGATCAGGTGCCCGCTCGACGAGATCGGGAGGAACTCCGACAGCCCTTGGACGATCCCGAGGATGATCGCGTGCAGCACCGACAAGCGGCCGATGCTAGGGGTGTGCGGCTTCCTCGGGCGGCACCAGGGCGAGCGTGACCACCCCGTTGGCTTGGGCGTCGGCCAGCGCCGAAGCCTGGTCGGGGTCGACGAGCAGGGTGACGCCCGCGGCGCCGGCGCGTCCGGTGCCGGTGCCCCCTCGGCGGTCGGTGCCGAGCACGGTCACACCCGCGGCGACCACGATCGTGCCGCCGTCGGTGCCCGAGCTCGACGGGTCGAAGGTCGCGAGCACGTCGACCGCGGCACCCGGCCGCGGCGTGAGGGCGTCGGTGACCACCACCCGCATCGCGCGCATCCCGTCGGGGACGACGCCATCGAGCCCGGTGCGGCGGCGCGGAGCGACGCTGCGCCGCAGGAGGTACGCGCCGTCGAGCACCGGCACGGCCACGATGCGTCCCACGAGCGCGGCTCGGTCGGTGAGCACGTCGGACGGCAGTTGCGAGCGGTGCACGGAACGGGTCGTGAGGTCACCGCTCACCACCACGCGGCCGACGGGCAGGTCGCGCGTCGCGACGACGGCATCGACTTCCGGGCCGAGATCGGCGGCGCGTCGGTGGAGCGCGGCGAGGTCGCCGGCCACCACGGCGGCCGTCACCACCGCGACCACGGCCGCCGCACCCCAGAGCGCGAGCGCGCGGGGAGAGCGTCGGGGCATGACGGGTCCTTCCCGGGATCGTCCGGCGCGGCGCAGCCGCGGGACGGGATCAGGGGGAAGGTGGGGAAGTGCGCTGGAGCGGAGACTACGACGACTTGGCGGTCGACGTCGACGAGTCGGACTTCTTCTTCGAGCTCGACGAGGAGGTCTCGGACTTCTTGGCGTCGGATTTGGTGTCGGTCTTCTTCGACGACGAGTCGGACGACGAGCTGTCCGAGGTGGACGACGAGTCGCCGGAGGACTCCGACTTGGTGGAGCTCCCGTTCGATCGCTTGGAGCCGCTGCGGCTGTCGTTCTTGTAGAACCCCGAGCCCTTGAGGACGATCCCGACGGGCTGGAAGACCTTCGTGACCTTGCCGCCGCACTCGGGATGCTTCTTCAACGGCTCGTCGGAGAACGACTGGTACAGCTCGAACTCGTCACCGCACTTGTTGCACTCGTAGACGTAGGTGGGCATCAGGACCTCTCCGGGGACGTCACCGGGGACCGAGTTAGCACTCGTTCGACGCGACTGCTAACCCTACCGCACGGTCAGTTCTTCCCGCACCGGGAGTGCGGGCCCACCCCTCGGCGCAGTTGAATGGACGGGCGATGAACACCGGCGTCGAGGTGGCACTCCTGGTGCCCGTGGCCTATCTGCTCGGGACGTTCCCGAGCGCCACCCTCGTGGCGCGCCGCCAGGGTGTCGACGTCACCGCCGAGGGATCGGGCAATCCGGGCGCTTCGAACACCTTCCGCCTCCTCGGGTGGAAGGCCGGCGCGGTCGTCTTCGCCATGGACGTCCTCAAGGGCGCGCTGGCGGCGCTCGCCGGCCTCGCGGTCGACGGCCACCGCGGCGCGTACGTCCTCGGCGTCGCCGCCGTGCTCGGCCACGTGCTGCCGGTCACCCGGAAGTTCAAGGGGGGCCGCGGCGTCGCGACCGCCGCGGGCGTGATGCTCGTGATCTTCCCGCTGATCACGCTCGCGATGGTGGTGCTGTGGGTGGTGCTCGCGCGCGTCACGCACAAGGCCTCGGTTGCCTCGGTGACGGTTGCGATCGCGTTCCCGATCGCGGTCGCGCTCGCGGGTCACGAAGCGGGCGACATCATCGTGATCTCGGTGATGGCCCTGCTCGTCGTCGCCCGTCACCTCTCCAACCTGCGCCGGTTGGTCAAGGGCGAGGAGCACAGCCTCGATCCCGGCCGAGAACGCGAAGATCCGCCCGACATCGGCGACGAGCGCGCCGCGAGCTGACGGGTAGCGTCGAGCGCGTGGGCAACCCTCGGCAACAGACGGTGAAGAAGGCGGTCATCCCCGCCGCTGGTCTCGGCACGCGCTTCCTCCCGGCCACCAAGAGCCAGCCGAAGGAGATGCTGCCGGTCGTCGACAAGCCGTCGATCCAGTACGTGGTCGAAGAGGCGGTCGCGGCAGGCCTGTCCGACATCCTCATCATCACCGGACGCGGCAAGCGCGCCATCGAGGACCACTTCGACCGCAACTTCGAGCTCGAGCACTCGCTCGAGCAGTCGGCGAAGCACGAGCTGCTCGCCGAGGTGCAGGAGATCAACGAGCTCGCCGACATCCACTACATCCGCCAGCGCGATCCGCTCGGGCTCGGCCACGCGGTGAGCGTGGCTCGGGAACACGTGGGGAACGAGCCGTTCGCGGTGATCCTCGGCGACGACATCATGGTCGACGACGGTGCGCTGCTCCGCTCGATGATCGACGTCCACGAACGCGAGCAGGCGTCGTGCCTCGCGTTGCTCGAGGTGACGCGCGACGAGATCTCGGCGTACGGCTGCGCTGAGACCGAAGACCTCGGCGACGGCCTGCGGCGCGTGCTCGACGTCGTGGAGAAGCCGAGCCCCGAAGACGCGAAGTCGAACCTCGCGGTCATCGGTCGCTACGTGTTCACGCCCGGCATCTTCGACGCGCTCGAGCGCATCACCCCCGGTGTCGGCGGTGAGCTGCAGCTGACCGACGCCATCGAGCTGCTCATCGGATCGGAGTCGGTGTTCGGCCGCGTGTTCACCCACGGCCGCTACGACATCGGTCAGAAGCTCGACTTCCTCCGCGCCAACATCGAGATCGCGCTGGCGCGGCCCGATCTCGGTCCCGAGCTCGCCGACTACCTCCGCGCACTGGTGCGCGACCAGTTGTCGTGATCCCGTGCCACTGATTCCGCTCCCATGATTCCCCTGGCCGAGGTGCAGGCCGCGATCTTCGGCGCGGTGACACGACTCGAGCCGGTCGAGGTCGACCTGCGCGACGCGCTCGGGCTGGTGCTCGCGGAGCAGGTCACCGCGCCCGAGGCGGTGCCGCCGTTCCCGAACACCGCGATGGACGGCTACGCGGTGCGTGCGGCCGACACGGCAGGCGCGGCCGAAGGAGCACCGGTGCGGTTGCGAGTCGTCGGTGAGCTGGCGGCCGGTCACGCGCCCACGGTCGCGGTCGGCGACGGCGAGGCCATCCGCATCATGACCGGCGCGCCCATGCCCGACGGCGCCGACGCGATCGTGATGGTCGAACGCACCGAACGCGATCTGGATTCGGCCGGTGACCAAGGTGTGCTCATCACCCTCGCGGTCGAGCCGGGTCTGCACGTGCGCCGCGCCGGCGGCGACCTCGAAGCCGGCGACGTCGTGTTCGAACCCGGCACCGTGCTCACCGCCGCACGCATCGGCGTGCTCGCGACCGTCGGCGCGCGTCGCGTGCGCGCGCATCCACGCGTGCGCGTGTCGGGGTGCTGTCGACCGGCGACGAGTTGGTCGAGACCGGGCCACTCGAGCCGGGCAAGATCCGCGACTCCAACCGGCCCATGCTCCTCGCGCAGCTCGCCGACGCCGGTGCCGAACCGCTCGACCTGGGTGCCGCGCGACGACGACGCCGACGTGATGACGCGCACGCTCGCCGACGCGGTCGCGCAGTGCGACGCGGTGATCACGAGCGGAGGAGTGTCGGTCGGCGACTTCGACTACGTGAGCGACGCGCTCGAACGCATCGCGAACGACGACGCGTCGGGCGGGTCGCGCGTCGACTGGTACCAGGTCGCGATCAAGCCGGCGAAGCCGCTCTGCATCGGCATGCTGCAGGGCACGCCGGTGTTCGGCCTGCCCGGCAACCCGGTGTCGTCCTTCGTCAGCTTCGAGCTGTTCGCCCGCCCCGCGCTCCGGATGATGATGGGCCACGACCGGCCGTTCCGCCGCGAGGTGCTCGCCACCGCCGCATCACCGCTGCGGCGCCGGGCCGACGGCAAGCTCCACCTCGACCGCGTCGTCGTGGACGTGGTCGACGGTGCCTACGTGGCCACCGGTGTGCGCTCGCAGGAGAGCAACGCGCTCGCGGCGAGTGCGGCCGCCAACGGATTCGCGCTGCTCCCCGACGGTGAAGGCGTCGACGTCGGCGACCCCGTCACGGTGATGTTGCTGGAGTGAAAGAGCGAGCACCCGGAAGGCGAAACCTTCCGGGTGCTCGTCTCCCAGCCCGCCCCGAGACGAGCCGCGCCGCCCCCACGTGCGCACGGCTCGCCGGACCGGACGATTCAGCCCGTCTGCACGGTGCAGCCCCCGGGGACGTCGGGCTGCTCACCCGCGGGCACCTTGGTCACGACCAGTGCCGACATCTGGATGTCGCCCTGGGTGACGGTGCCGCTGGAGCACTCCACGACTGCCGTGTTCGACGGAGCTTCGTCCGTTGCGGCCGTGGTCGCGGGGAAACCGCAGCTCGAGAGTCCGAGCGCTGCGGCGCCGAGCGCCACGGTTGCCGCCAGGAGGCGCCAACGCTGACCATGGATCACACTGTCACGACTTGCCATCTCGGGTTCCCTTCTTGGGAACACAACAACCGGCCCCCCGAACAACTCTCGTTCAGGATGGGGCCGGTTTCGCTCTGGCTCCCCGCAGACTCAAGCGACCAATTCGGCGCCTGCGGATCGATGCCTCCCCGTAGATGGTGGCTGTGTTGTTCGTGTCCCTGGTTGCTTGTACGTGTCTCCTGTTGGGTTCCCAGCCCGGCTACAAGCAGTGGCTAATAAACCACAGAGAGTGGTATCCGTCAAGCCACCCACGACGGAATGTGGCGGAGGTCGCATAACCTCGGGGGGTGGAGACGCCCGGAACGAGGCCAGCAACCCGGCCGCTGATCGATCCCTTCGGGCGCCGCGTCACCGATCTCCGCATCTCGATCACCGACCGCTGCAACTTCCGCTGCACCTACTGCATGCCCGCAGGAGGGCATGCCGTGGCTGCGGTCGCGAGGAACTGCTCACCTACGAGGAGCTGGCCCGGATCGCGCGGGTGGGCGTGGAGCGCTTCGGCTTCGAGTCGGTCCGCATCACCGGCGGCGAGCCCACTGTCCGCGCCCACCTGCCCCGGCTGATCGCGATGCTCGCCCCCCTCGGCGTCGACCTCGCCATGACCACCAACGGCGTGAAGCTCCCGGAGATGGCGCACGACCTCGCCGACGCCGGCCTGCGCCGCATCAACGTGTCGCTCGACTCGCTGCGCCCGGAGGTGTTCCGCGCGCTCACCCGCCGCGACGACCTCGACCGGGTGATCGCGGGCATCGACGCCGCGCTCGACGCCGGCCTCGACCCGGTGAAGGTCAACTGCGTCGTGATGCGCGGCATCAACGACGACGAGGTCGTCGACCTGGCCGCGTTCGGCCGGGAGAAGGGCGTCGGCGTGCGCTTCATCGAGTTCATGCCCCTCGACGCCGACGGCCAGTGGAGCCTCGACAAGGTCGTCCCCGCCCACGAGATCCTCGAACGGATCGACGCGGTGTTCCCGCTCGAGCACCTCCCCGTCGCCGGGGCCCACCACAGCGAGCACGTCGAGCCGGCCGAGCGGTTCCGCTACGCCGACGGCATCGGCGACGTCGGTGTGATCGCCAGCGTCACCGAGCCGTTCTGCGAGCAGTGCGACCGCGTCCGCATCACGGCCGAGGGCAAGTTGCGCACCTGCCTGTTCGCGCTCGAGGAGTTCGACCTGCGAGCGATCCTCCGCGGCGGCGCGCCGCGACGACGACCTCGACGACCGCCTGGCCGACGAGATCGTGCGGGCGGTCGGCACCAAGTGGGCCGGACACCGCATCGGCCAGGTCGACTTCGTGCGGCCCGACCGGTCGATGAGCCAGATCGGCGGCTAGCACTCCGCCCTCGCTCACTCCGTCTGACCAGGCGTTTCAGCGCCGACCTGCCACCTAGACTTGCCGTCCATGACGGCCTCGGAGTTCACGCATCTCGACCCGCTCGGCCGTGCCCGCATGGTCGACGTCACCGCCAAGGACGCCACCCACCGCCGGGCCATCGGCCCGGTGCCGGGTGCACATGGAGTCCGACACCGCGGCGAAGATCGCCTCGGGTGCGATCACCAAGGGCGACGTCCTCGCGGTGGCCCGGGTGGCCGGGATCCAGGCCGCCAAGCAGACCCCGCACCTCCTGCCGCTGTGCCACCCGCTGCTCGTCGGCTCGGTGCTACGTGAACTTCCGCATCGAGGACGAGCACGTCGAGATCGAGGCGCAGGTCGACACCGTCGACCGCACGGGCGTCGAGATGGAGGCGCTGACGGCGTGCTCGATCGCCGCCCTCACCATCTACGACATGTGCAAGTCGATCGACCGGAGCATGACCATCGGCGAGCTCGCCCTGTGGGAGAAGACCGGTGGCCGCTCGGGCACCTACCGCCGGCCCGGCGCCGACCTCGACGACCTCGACCTCTGACCCGCTCTCACCTGCCCTTTCACCGGCCCTGACGGGGACCTGACGGGCTTCGCGGGTCGCCTCGACGGCTCCGCGGTCCCTTCGCTAAGGTGCCCGAGGCCGCAATAGCGGGCGGTCGAACACACTGCCGGATCCCCAACGCCGGGGAAACGGGCAGTTACATTCGTTGTACGGGCGGCACAACGGGGGCGTTTGCCTTGACGATTGCGGTCATCCTGGTTCTTGGAATCCTCTGGGTCGCGGTGCTCGTGCCGCCGATCCTCCGGGCTCGCGGCGCGCAGAACCGCACCGACTCGGTCGGTGACTTCCACCACAAGCTGCGTTCGCTGGGTCAGGCCAACGGCCACCGCACGCGGCCGCGACGCACCACCGCGTCGAGCCCGATCTTCGTGCCGAACCACACCAGCGGCGCGGGCATGACCGCGCAGCAGAAGCGTCGTCGAGACGTGCTGTTCGTGCTGCTCGGCCTGGTCGCCTTCACGTTCTTCGTCGCGGTGCTGACGCGCTCGATGGCGTTCGTCGCGCTGCAGATCGTCGCCGACCTCGCCCTCGCCGGCTACGTCTACCTGCTGCTGCAGTACAAGCAGCGGGCCCAGGGCCAGCGGTCGAAGGTGCACTACCTCGGTGCGGCCTACCGCGAGCCGGCGCCGTACATGAACGGTCGGTACGCGTCGACCCCCAGCACGGCCGACGCCCCCCGGCTCGTTCCCCTCCGGCAGACCGCGTCGAACTGACGGCCACGGCGGTGTGACCCTTGGACCACCCGGGTCAGATCGCTGCAGCAGGTGAGGCGGCGCGGGCCGTCCTCGAGGAGAAGCACGCGGCGCGGGAGATCACCCTCTCCGCATCGCGCCGTGCGATCCGGTCGTGTGCGTCGGCCATCCGCGCCGTGCACCGGCGTGAGTTCCGCGAAGCCCGGGCGCTGATCGCCGAGGCCGCGGCGTACCTGGCCGAGGCGGAGGGCGCACTCGGAGCGCACTCCGACGTGCGCCACGCCGGGTTCCTCAACGACGCCAAGAAGGAGTTCGCCGAGGCGAACCTCACGCTGGCGTTCGTCGAGAGCAACGCACTGCCGACCGCGGCCGAGCTCGGTGTCGACGTCCAGCCCTACCTCAACGGGATGGCGGAGGCCGCGAGTGAGCTGCGACGGCAGGTGCTCGACTGCCTCCGGCGCGACGAGGGTGCCGAAGCCGAACGGCTGCTCGGGCTCATGGACGACGTCTACGGGATGCTCGTCACCGTCGACTATCCGGACGCGCTCACCGGCGGTCTGCGTCGTTCCACCGACGCGTTGCGCGCGGTGCTCGAGCGGACACGCGGTGACGTGACCACCGCGATCGTCGCGGCCCGGTTGCAGGCTGCGATCGAAGGCCGCGCGTCGCCTCCCGGTCCTCCCGGGTTCTGACTCAGCGCGCCAGGAGGACGTGGGCGCGACCGAGGACGTCGTTGAGCACGCGCGTCGTGGCGGCGACGTCGTCGGGTGCGAGGTCGTCGAAGAGCACGCTCGTGTCGTCGGCGAGCGACGTCTGCACGCGGGTGAGAGTGTCGCGGCCGTCAGCAGTGAGATGACCGTCGTCGAGCAGTCCGCGTGCGGTGAGGTCGTCGACGTGCTGCCAGCGCGTCGGGGAAGTGGGCGCGGTCGGTGACCGCGGTGGCGAGGCCGACGCGATCGACGGTCCCGTCGAGCATGCTCGCGACGCGGAGCGTCACCCACTGCGGCTCGGTGAGGCCACCGTCCGCCCCGAGCGCGTCGAGGTGACGGAGCAGCAGCGCGTTGAGGGTCTTCTCGGTCTCGCCGATGAGCTGGGGTCCGAACGGAGTGGCGGTCATGGTTCCTCCTCGAAGAATCGTTGGTGGCACCAATGATAACGCAAGATCGTTGGCAGTGCCAACGATTCTCCTAGACTGTGCGTCATGCCCTTGGAACGCGTCGCCGGCCGCCCCACCTGGTTGCTGAGCCGGACGAACCTCCGCGCCCAGGACCTCCTCGCCGCGGCCTTCGCCACGGAGGGGCTCCGCGGGTACCACTTCCGGCTGCTGGCCGCGCTGGATCAGTACGGGCCCAGCAGTCAGGCCGATCTCGGGCGCCACACCGGCATCGACCGGAGTGACGTGGTCGCGGCGCTGAACGAGCTCGTCGACGAAGGGCTCGCTCGCCGCCAGCCCGACCCCGGCGACGGCCGCCGCAACGTCGTGACCATCACCCGGCGGGGGAGCAGCACGCTGGAGCGGCTCGACACCGCGCTCGAAGGCGTGCAGGACACGTTGCTCGAGCCCCTGTCGCCGACGGAGCGCACGACGTTCGTGCGGTTGCTCCGGAAGTTGGTCTGACCCGGAGAGCGCGAGAGGCGCGGTGGTACGATCCCGGGTCCCAATGGGGGTGTAGCTCAGCCCGGTAGAGCGCTACGTTCGCAACGTAGAAGTCGTGGGTTCAAGTCCCATCACCTCCACCTGTCATGTCGCGAGACATCGAGGACGCTCTGAACCCTCAGTTGGGTTCGGGGCGTTTCTGGTTGGGGCGGGTGGGTCCTTTGGGTGCGCCGGTGGGTTGGTAGTCGCGGGTGGTGTCGATGGTGAGTTCGCGGAGGAGTTCTCCGGTGGCGGCGTCGACGACGCGGACGTGGAGGTCGTCGACGAGGAGGAGCACGTGGGTTCGGGCGTGGGTTCGTCCGATGCCGATGTGGTGGAGCCGGCCGTCGACGCGGAGCGTGACGACGCCGGAGGGGTCGATGGTGTCGCGCCGGACGCGGTAGTGACGGTCGTCGCGGCCGGTGGGGGTGGCTTTGGGTCGGGCGTTGTAGATCGTGGTCGGCGTCGCGCGTTGCGGTAGGGCCCGGTGGGGCCGGTGCTCGTTGTAGATCGTTCGGAACGTGTCGAGGAGCGTTTGGAGCTCGTCGAGTGTGCTCGGCGCGGGTTGTTGATCGAGCCAGCGGCGAAGGGTCTGTTGGAAGCGTTCGACTTTGCCGCAGGTGGTGGGGTGGTTGGGGCGGCTGTTCTTCTGGCGGATCCCGCGCCGGCGGAGTTCGGTCTCGAAACCGTTGCGGCCGCCGCGGCCTCCCGCGAACCGGGCGGTGTAGACCATGCCGTTGTCGGTCAACGTTGCCGCGGGCGGCCCGTGGTCGGTGATGGCGGCGCGGAACTCGTGTAGGACGATGCGGCCGGTGACCGGCTGGTGGGCAGTGATCCTGAGCGCGTAGCGGGCGTGGTCGTCGAGCCAGGAGAGGATCTCGGCGTCGGTCCCGTCGGCGAGGGGATAGTGCATGAAGTCCGACTGCCAACACTCGTTCGGTTGTTCGGCTTCGAAACGGATGTAGGACGAGCGTGGTCGTTTCTTCGGTTCGGGAGTGATCAGTCCTTGTCGTTGGAGGGTCCGGTAGATCGTCGCGGTGTGGACGTTGAGCTTGTGGTGATGCTCGAGATGCCAGCGGATCGTCTCCGCTCCCGCGTCGAGACCTTGGGCGGTCAGTTCGTCGCGTAGCTCGAGAATCAACGCGACCGACGCGTCGTCGAGCGCGTTCGGTGCGGTCTTCGGACGTCGCGACCGTGGTTCGAACGCGGCCTCGCCTTCGTTGCGATAGCGGGCCACAAGTGTGTAGATCCACGAACGAGCGACGCCATAGGAGCGGGCCACCTCCGAAGGGGAACGCCCCTCGACGACCACCGCGGTTATGACCAGGCGAGCCTTCGAAGCCATCCAGGCAGCGTCATGGACTGTCCTCTATGTCTCGCGACACCCGTCCGCAATGTCCTGCACTACGACACCATCACCTCCACCCGGGGTTCCCGAGGGAACCCGCCTTGCACGCCGACGGCGCTGGGCGTTCGCGCCGCCCTTCGGCCTGGTTCTTCGAACGCGCGTCAAGCCTCGGTCGCGAAGAGTGCGTATTCACCGGGCACACCTTTCAGTGTGTATTGGCCGCGGTCGGCGAAGGTCAGGCCGGAGCCGGCCACGAGGTCGACGACGGTGCGAGAGACCGAGGATCTCACCTGGTGGAGCGGCGGCCTGGATGCGCTGGGCGATGTGGACGGCGATGCCCATGATGTCGCTGCCATGGCGCTCGATCTCGCCGGTGTGGAGCCCGATGCGCACCTCCAGGCCGAGTGACGACAACGCATCACGAATGGCGGCCGCGGAGCGGATGCTGCGACCAGGCCCGTCGAAGGTGGCGAGGAATCCGTCGCCGGTGGGCTTGACCTCGACGCCACCGAAGCGCGCGGCTCGCTGCGTACGAGCCGGTCGTGCGCCGCGAGGAGCTCACGCCAACGATGGTCGCCGGTGGCGGCGAGCGTCTCGGTGGAGCGGACCAGGTCCGTGAACATGACGGTCGCGAGCATCCGGTCCGCGACGTGACTCGGCAGGCCACCGGTAACGAAGCTCCTGACCGCGTCGAGGACGGCAGCCTGGTCTTCGCCGATCGGGAAGACGTCGCTCGTGTCGAGCTCCTGGTAGCGAGCTCCGGTGATCTCGTCAGCGACGTGCCGGCCCTCAGGGCGATCCCGACCGGCGATCACCAACGTGGGGACCCGGATCACCGGCAGGACACTGCTCACGTCGAGTTCGAAGCTGGCGCGGAGTCGCCAGTACCACTCGGACGGAGCCATGTTGAGGCGTTCGCAGCGCGCACCCCAGCGGACGAACGTGGGGTCCAGCGTGCTCGGGCTTGCCGTGAACGCTGACGCGAGAAGCCGGTGCCCCACCGGTCGGTCATGTCGCGAAGTCGCACGTCAACACCAGGTTGATCGGCATCGGGGTCCGGCATGTCCGCGCTTCGGCGCACGACCGGGTTGATCAACACCAGTGCCCGTACACGTTCCGGATGCGCAGCTGCGAACACCAGTGCTGGCGGTCCGATGAAGCCGACGACGGTGACCTGGTCGCAGTCCAGGTCGTCGAGCACGGTGATCATGTCGTCGACCATGCTCTCGACCACGCGACCCTCGTCGTGTTCGTTCGGGTCCGATGCACCCGTGCCGCGAGGATCGAACCAGATCGTTCGACTGAAGGAGTGCAGCTCTTCGATGGTGCGCGGAACCCGGGGTCGTCCCACATCAGATCGAGTGGGTACAACACGGGCTTCACCGCGAGCACTGTCGTCGGCGAGTCACCCAGCACCTGATACGAGACCGATCCGCTCTTCCCTCGGGCGTAGGTCGCCTCGGCGCTCACATCGTCCAGTCTGCTACGTGACGCCCTCACGCACGAGGTTGCCGCGATGCGAGACCAGCTGGCCGAGCTCACTGTCCGACTCGCCCGCTTCACTGCGCCCGGGTCGACGGAGCCGGAGTCACCCTCAGCGCCGCACGCCACGGAGTGACCGTGTCCCCTCGCAAGCCTGCGTAGGTGCTCTCAGCCGGTGAAGCGGGGTCGGACCGGACACCTACTCGGCGCGGAGCAGCACGGCGGCGCGAACCCGAGCCGCTTCGCGCGCCGGGACGGCGGCGACGAGGTTGGCGAGGACCAGCGCGCCGATTCCGATGAGCGCGACGGTGAGGACCGGCACCGAGGGATCGGGCACCACGTGGATCGAATCGGCGAAGAGGTCCCACAACGCCCGGCCACCGAGGACGCCGAGTGGAACACCGATGAGCACGCCGATGCCGACGGCGACACTGGACTGCCATGCGATCACCGCCATCATCTGGCGCCGCGTGAAGCCGAGCGTCTTGAGCAGTGCGAGGTCGTGGCGGCGGCGTCGGACCGATGCGATCAGGGTGAGCGCGAGGCCCGCCACCGCGCCGACGCCGAGCGCGGCGCCGAGGTACGCAGGCGTCGAGCCCATGGACCGGTAGTTCACGATCTCCGCCGGACGTTGCACCGAGACCACGTCCACTCCGAAGTCGGCGACCGAGCTCGTGGCCTTGGCGATCCGGTCGAGCGCCTTCACCGCCGCGCCCTGCGGCGTACCGCGACGAAGGTCGACGAAGATCGCGTTCGGGCCGGGCACCGGGTCCGAGAACGGGTTCTTCGCCTGCGACGACAGCAACCGGTCCGACAGGACCGCGCCGGTGCCGATCGTCGGGTGCAGGTTGCCGGTCACGCCGATCGTGGGCATCGTGGCCGTTCCGACGATCCGGAGGCTGCGTCGCCTTCGATCGCCCGTCGGTCACCGACACGAGGTCACCCACGTGCTTGTGGAGTGACGCCAGGGTGTCCGCGCCCAACACCACCTGGCTCGGCCCGTCGACCGCGTGCCCGGTGAGGATCGGTGGCGTGATCGGAGCGTGCGGGGTACCCGCCAGGACCGGCACGGCCAGGCCGTCCATCTCGAGCGATCCGAAGTACACGCCGGTCCAGGCGGCGACCGAGTGATCGTGGTCGAGCAGCCGCGCGACCTGGTGCGCGGGGATGTCGCCGTTGCCGTCGCCCGCGGTCAACTCATAGGTCCAGTTCCAGCCGTAGAGCGACGGCCGTGACACCAACGTGGCGAGGCTCGCACCGAAGGTCACGGTCGCGACCACGACGACGATCGCAAGCGCCGCGCTCACGATCGCGGATCGCACCGGTACCCGATCGCGGCCCGCGCCGGTCCCGAGCGCGAAGCGGATGCCGGTCACCGCCGCCGGCGACAGGTTCGCTCGTGCTGCCGTGTGCGCGACTCGCGACTCGCGCGGTTCGGACAGCCCACGCCGCCCTGCGCGATGGGGTGCGCGCCGATGCGCGATGCCGAACGCGATCCGCGCTGAGCAGCGCGACGATCACGAGCGCGCCGATTCCGAGCACCGCCCAGTCGACGTCGACGCCCGAGTTCGGATCGATCGATCGCACCGGTCCGAGCGGCGCGAGCGGGGACAGCACGATGGCAGTGCCGAAGGCGACCACGGCCCCCGCCACGATCGCGCCGATGGTGCCGGGGAGCCCGTCCGCGGTGGTCGTTGCCGGACCGGCGCCGAGCGCGCGGAGGACCTCGAGATCATCGGCGTCGAGTCGCAGCTGGCGGCCGATCACCTGACCGGCGATGAGCAACGTGGCCAGTGCGACGATGACCCCGAACACCGCGAGCGCGATCGACTCGGGCTTGATCGCTCGCTCGGCCTTCTGCGCGACGAGTGCCGTCACCGTGAACTGCGGGACCTGACCCGGTGGCGCGATCTTCTGGATCTCGGCTTCGACCGCCGGGACGTCGCGGCTGCCGTGGTCCAACTGGATGGCCACACCGGCGAGCGGTGCACAACAGCCGACGAGCTCGTGGGTCAGCGCGGGCGTGAACTGGACGGTGACATCACCGGTGGCGTCGATGTCATCGCGGACCGCGTCCTCGTCGAACGCGACGATGCCCGTGAGCTTCACCGCGATCCGGCGGTACGGCGCGAGCGCGTTCGTGCCGAATGCCGGCGACGTCGTCTGCTCGTTGGTGTACACGCCGAGGTGCAACACGTCGCCGACGTGCAGTCCGGCTTGCTTCGCCGCCGCCGCGTTCACCTCGAACTCGTCGGCCCGGTTCGGGTTCGCGAGCCGCCCCTCGATCGCAGTCGCGCGGTCCTGGTCGAAGTACAGACCGTCGACGCTCCCCGAGCCGCCACCCGCCTGCACGTTCATGCGCGGATCGAGCTTGCCGTTGGCCTGGAGCGGAACCACGTTGAGTGCCGCCCACGCTTCCACGTGCTTCACGTGGGGGAGGTGCCGGATCCGATCGACGAGCTCGGCGTTGTAGCCGGAGCTGCCGGTCGACGGGTCGAACGCGCTGACCGCCAAGCCCAGGTCGGAGCTGTTGGACGCCCTGAGCAGTGCCGGGTACGACGACTGGGTGCGCCGGGCCCCGGCGAGCGCGGCCAGGGCCAATCCGCCGAGCATGCCGATGAGGAGGACCAGAGCGACGTAGCCGCCGAGGCGACCGCGGAACGTCGCCCGGAATCGGTATCGCGCCACACGGAGGCCCCGCCTCATCGACCCAGTGTGGCGGTGGGTGACGAGGCCGCCAAGGCGGTCAACCTGGGGATCGGGCTCGTGCCAGCACCACCGACGACGGGAGGCCGCGGACGATGCACACGACGACCGGACGCTTCGCCGGGATCACCTTCGCGAGGGTTCAGCCGAGATCGAGGAGGCCGCGGATGTCGTCCTCGGTCAACGCGCCGGCCAGCGCGGCGCCGTCGGCGTCCATCACGCTCTCGAACAGCTTCGCCTTGCGCGCCTTGAGCTCCATGACCTTCTCTTCGATCGTGCCCGACGAGACGTAGCGATACACGACGACCGGGTTCAGTTGCCCGATGCGGTGGGTGCGGTCGACGGCCTGGGTCTCCGTGGCCGGGTTCCACCACGGATCGAGGATGAAGCAGTAGTCGGCTTCGGTGAGGTTGAGGCCGAAGCCACCCGCCTTGAGGCTGATGACGAAGACCGGCGCGTCACCGTCCTTGAAGCGGCTGATGGCGAGGTCGCGCTTGCGCGTTCGCCCGTCGAGGTAGGAGTACGCGATCCCGGCCGCGTCGAGCCGAGCGCGCACGCGAGCCAGGTAGCGCGTGAACTGGCTGAAGACCAGCGCGCGGTGGCCCTCGGCGATCACCTGGGCGAGGTCGTCCAACAGACGGTCGAGCTTGGCGGAACCGACCGCGTCGTGCTCGTCGTCGACGAGCCCCGGGTCGAGCGCGAGTTGGCGGAGGATGGTGAGCGACTTCAGGATCTCGAAGCGGTGCTGCTGCACGTCGCCGACGAGGCCGAGGACCTTCTGGCGCTGGCGTTGGAGTTGGGTCGCGTAGATGCGCGCGTGGCGCGCGCTCATCTCGATCTCCACCGTCTGCTCGGTCTTCGGTGGAAGCTCGGTGAGCACCGCGTCCTTCGTGCGCCGCCGCATGAGTGGCGCGATGCGACGCTGGAGCACGGCGAGCAGCCCGGGTGCGGTACCGCTCTCGATCGGCTTTCGGTAGGTGTCGCTGAAGCGCTTCGGGTCGGGATACAGGCCCGGCGCTGTGATCGAGAGCAGCGACCACAGGTCCATGAGCGTGTTCTCGAGCGGGGTGCCGGTGACCGCGATCTTCGTCGCCGCGTCGAGGCGGCGGACGCAGTGGTACGTCTTGCCCTGGTGGTTCTTCACGAATTGCGCCTCGTCGAGCACGAGCAGCTCCCACTCGTGTCGCGCGTAGTCGTCGATCTCGATGCGGAACAATGCGTACGAGGTGACGACGACGTCGGCCGCCGCGATCTCGTCGTCGAGGGCCGTGCCCCGCCGCGCGGCCGTCTCCCGGATCGTCGTGACTCGCAAGCCGGGAGCGAACTGCGCCGCCTCCCGCGCCCAGTTCTCGACGACGCTGGTGGGCGCGACGACCAGGAAGCGCGCGTCGGCGTCGCGGTCGTGCACGTGCAGGCACAGCGCGAGCGTCTGGATCGTCTTTCCCAACCCCATGTCGTCGGCGAGGATCCCGCCCAGGCGGTTGCGGTGCAGGAACACCAACCAGTCGAGCCCGTCCTGCTGGTAGTGGCGCAGCACGGCTTCGAGGCCGGGGGGAGGTGGCGCCGGCTCCGGCGCGGTCAGCGACCCGAGCCGGCCGATGTGTTCGAGCCAGCGACGCGACTGCTCGGCGACGACGCCGAGCTCCGTGAGCTCCTGCCACCAGCTCGACTGGAAGCGGTTGATCCTCGCCACCCCGTCGCCGGTGGGCTCGGCGAGGCCGCGGGCTTCGTCGATCAGGTCTCGCAACTTCGCGAGCTGCGGGAGGTCGAGTGGCATCCACGTCCCCGACGGCAGGATCAGCACGTCGTCGCCGCGGTGGAGCGCGGCGAACAGCTCGGGGAAGTCGATGGTCTCGCCGTCGACGCTGACCGAGACGTCGAGGTCGAACCAGTCGTTGCCGTCGCGCGACGGCTCGGAGTCGGGATCGTCGACGACGGCGAGCTCGATCAGCGGGTCGGTGCGCGCGGCTCGCAACGTGGGCTGCGTGTCGGCGACCTCGATCTCGACCTCGCCGTGCGCCTCGAACCACGGCACGACGTCGGTGAGCAACGTGATCGCGTCCTTCCCCGACACTCGGACGTCGCGTGGCGTGCCCTGCGCGTCGGCCAGCGCGGGGAGGAGATGGACGGGGATCTCCAGCGCGGCGACGGCGGCGGACTCGGCGACGACGTCGCGGCTGCTACCGCTGCGGACGAGGAGCGGGTGCACGACGGTGCGATCCCCACGGCGGTAGCGCGCCCACCAGCGCGCCTCGGCGCCATCGACCGCGGTGCGCTCCACGCGGATCGTGATGCCGTCGAAGCGACTGGTGGTCATGGTCACGCTGCTGTCGGAGGACTGGACCACCGCGTGACGCGCCAGCGCGGGCTGGAAGACGTCGAGCAGCTCGTCGACGTCCGGCGAGGGCACGGTGAGCGCGCCGTTCGTCACCATGCGTTCGATGGTGGGGTGCAGCGGCGCGCCGAAGGGCACGAGCTGGAGCGCACCCGCGTGCAGGCGCCACAGTCCGTGCGCCGGTTGGCCGACCAGCCCCACGCGCCCGTCGACGTACGCCAGCGGTTCGTCGTCGAGCACGAATCCGGTGGTGAGCGTCACCGCGCCGGTCTCGTCCTCGCTGAGGTCGACGCACGGCTTCGCCGGGGTGTGGGACAGCTCGACCACGTACTCGGGTCGCTCGCCGACGAGCTCGACACCGATGTCGACCGCCCGGGCGAGGTGATGCCAGAGGTCGGGGCCGAACGTGCCGAGCGGCACCGCCTGGCTCGATCCGTAGTAGTGGTCGAGCCGCCCGCTGGCCATGAGGGCACGCAACGCGGCGCGTTGGTGGGGATCCACGTCGGCGAGCTCGCGGCTGTAGGGCGAGTCGACGTCTCGCCACGACGCACCGGTCTTGATCCACTTGCCCGAGTTGCCTCGGCGCAACGGGCGGATGGTCACCCGAGGACCGGTGTCGACGACGAATCTGTTGCGGGGAGGATGCCCCAGGACGACCTGCAGCGCGACACCGGTCACCGACACGTCGTCGCCGGGGTCGTCGGTCGCGAGGTCGGCCAGGGCGCGGCGCCACTCGCCGGCGGACGGCGTCGTCGCCGGCGGCCCGGCCCGGTGACGGGCGGCGACGAGCGTGGCCACGCAGTGTTTGCATCCGCCGCCGAGCGGGCAGCTGCACGTGTCGTCGAGCTCGATGTCGCCGCCGCGGTCCCGGTACCGAATCCGCACCACGTAGGTGTTGCGGCCGGATCCTCGACACACGGCGGTGATGAACCCGGGGTTGACGCCGAGCAGCTGGACGCGGTCCTCGGTGGCGTACGCGCGTCCGCGAGCGAGCGATCCCGGGTCGTAGTAGGTGTCGAGGAGCTCGTTCAGCGCGTCGATGCTCGGCAGAATCGTCACGGGGCAATGTCCTTCGGCGAAGCATGCCACCTGGTGAGCGCTCCGAAGGATTCGTGCGAGCTCGCTGACACGTCGCGCCGCTGCGAGCCCTCCTGCCGTGCTGATCCTCACCGGCTCCCCGTCTCGTGCCGCCAAAATGCGACCAGGCGGGCGTCAGTTCGGGGCGTGATCGCCGATCCGGCGTCGCGATGACCCTGGCGTCGATAGCCTGAGGCTGTGAAACGCAGTGAGGTCAAGACCCAAGCGGTCATCCGCACGGTGAACGAGCTCCGGGAGACGTCCGTCGAGGAGTTCTCGACGACCGACATCTCTCGAGCCGAGTCGTGCACGCGAGCCCACGGTCAGCTCGCCCAGGAAGACAACTACGACGGCATGGTCGGGAAGTATCTCGGCGAGGCCAGCAAGTTCTTGTCGATCGAAGCCACGGGGAGCCGGAGGGCGAACGCCGCGTTGTGGCGGTTCACTCCTTCGACCGAGAGTTAGTCGACGTCGTTCACTTCGCCGACGAACGTCAGGAGACGGGCGTCACCACGCCATCGTCTGGCCGCCGTTGACGCGGAAGATGTTGCCGGTGGCGAAGCGCGACGCGTCGGACACGAGGTAGTGGATCAGGAGCGCCTGGTCGATCGGCTCGCCGAGTGCGTGGAGCGGTGACTGCTCCTTCGACTGCTCGACGAACGTGTCGTAGGCCTCCTGGTCGAGCGTGCCGTCGGGCTTGTGCAGTCGCCACGTGGTGAACGGCGTGAGCGTGGCGCCCGGCGCGATCGCGTTCACGCGGATGCCGTGCTCGCCGACCTCGAGCGCGGTGGTCATGGTGAGCATGGCTACCGCGGCCTTGGTGAACGCATAGACGCCAATGCCCGCGTACGGCTCGTCGATCGCCGCCGACGACACGTTGACGATCGACCCGCGACCGAACGGCTTCATGGCGCGCACCGCGTACTGCGTGCCGTAGAGCACACCCTTGAGGTTGAGGTCGATGCCGCGGTCGATGGTGTCGTCGTCGAGGTCTTCGATCAGACCCGGGAACATGGCGCCGGCGATGTTGCACATGGCGTCGATGCGGCCGAACTCGCTCACGGCCGCGCCGACGAGTTGCTCGACGTCGGACCGCACGGTGACGTCGGTGGTGACCGCGATCGCCCGACCACCGACGTCGCTCACCAGCTTCAGGGTGGTGTCGAGTCCGTCGGCGTTCACGTCGCCGCACACGATCGTGGCGCCCGCGGCGGCGAGCACCTCGCACGTAGAGGCGCCGATTCCGCTCGCGGCGCCGGTGACCACCGCCACGCGGTCGTCGAGTCGGTAGGCGTCAAAGGGGTTGGCCATGCGCAACGACGGTACTGCGACTGAGGCGACCGAGAGGGAGCTAGCGTCCCGGCGTGCCCCGAGTCATCGATGACGACCACGTCGAACCGGCGATCCGGGCGCTGCTCGGCGCGATCGACGTCGGCGACGGCGGGACAACCGAGCAACGCGGCGTGCTGCAGGCGTTCGTCGCGGGCTACTGGGACCGTCCCGGCCTCGATCTGGCGTCACTCGCTCCTCTGGACCCTGACGGCGTGGCCGCGGCCATCCCGGACGTCGCACAACGCGCCCGGGTCCGCGAGTTCATGGTGCTGCTGGAGCTGTGCCGCCATCCCCTCACCGCCGAGCAGGTCGAGCTGGTCGACCGCTACGCGACCGCGATGGAACAAGACGGCGCGGGACTCGAGCTCGCGCGCACGTTGGTGCGCGACGGCACCGCCCGCGCCCTCGCCGACTACACGCGCATCAAGGACGAGGTGCGGGTCGAGTGGTCGGAGCCCTCGCTCGTGGACCGGTACCTCGATCCCATCGACGAACCCGATCCCGAGCTCGCCAACCGCCTCCGCGCGCGCTGCACGACCTGCCCGAGGGAACGCTCGGGTGGGAGTACGTCGAGTTCTACCGACGTCAGGGCCTCTCGCTCCCGGGCGACGACACGTTCATCCCCGCCTTCTTCGTCGCCCACGACATGAACCACGTGATCGCGGGCTACGGCACCACGGGTCAGGAGGAGACCGCCCTCTCGGCCATGATCCTCGGCCTCGCCGACACCCACGCGCACTGGGTGCTGCTGCTCTCGAGCATGTCGGCGTACGAGCTCGCACTGGCCACGAGCGCAGCATTCGTCGGCAAGACCGGCGTGTTGGCGCGCGACGGCGCCGCGTCACTCGTCGCCGACGGGCTGCACCGGGGTGCCGCCTGCACCGCTGACTTCTCGGAGATCGACCACCTCGCGCTCGCGCACCTGCCACTGACCGAGGTGCGCGAGCAGTTCGGCGTCCCGCAGGGTGCCGCGACGCACTGGTGAACCACTCGGAGCACGCGTACAGTCCGACCCGACTGCCGATCCCTGGGGGTGCGTGATGACCACGACCGACGACAGCACCGCTTCCGTCAACACGCCGGCGCCGCGCCCGTTCATCTTCGACGTGGCCGAGATCGAGGGTCACAGCAACGAAGAGATGATGCGCGACATGCCCGAAGCCGAGCACTTCTACGAGCTCCTCGGCCGTGACCTCGTCACCAAGGTGCTGGTGCAGACGGATGAGCTGTGCGTGTACCACGAGAGTGCGAAGCCCGGTGAGCAGGTGAAGCCGCACCGCCACGGCACCTACCAGGTGAACTACGTGCTCAAGGGCGAGTTGCTCTTCGGCAACCAGCGAGTCGGCCCCGGCATGGGGTACTTCTCACCCGACGCCCTCTACTCGTGGCGCGCCGGCGACGAAGGCGCGGAGTGGATCGAGATCCACAACGGTCTCGGCGGCATCTACACCGACCGTCCAACCGACGCCGCCGCACACGACGCCTGATCACCGGCAGCCGATGAAGGTCCTCGTCGTCGGTGGGTCGCAGTTCAACGGGTTCGCGCTGGTGCAGGAGTTGGTGCGGCGCGGCCACGACGTCACCGTCGTCAACCGGGGCCGTACCGACGCGCCGTTCCCCGACGGTGTTCGTCGGCTGACCGCGGATCGCACCGATCGGGCGCGCCTGGCCGACGTGCTCGCGGGGGACGAGTACGACTGCGTGCACGACATGTGCGCGTACCACCCCGCCGACGTCGAGACGATGATCGACCTCCTGCGCGGCCGCGTCGGCCACTACGTGTTCGTCAGTTCCACCGTGATCTACGCGCGCTCGTCGCTGCTGCCGATCACCGAGGAGTCGGCCGTCGACCGCAGCGAGCACCAGATCGAGTACGGCCTGCACAAGTTGCTGTGTGAGGACCGGTTGCTCGAAGCGTTCGCGTCGTCGGGCTTCCCCGCGACGACGGTCGCGCTCTCGATGGTGATGGGGCCGCGCAACATCGTCCCCGATCGTGAGCAGCGCATGTTCGTCCGCCTGCTGCGCGGGCGCCCGGTGCTGCTCCTCGGGCGCGGCACCGCGCTGAGCCAGATCGGCGACGTCGACGACCAGGCCGAGGCCCTCTGCGACGTGATGGGCCAACCGGTCACGTTCGGCCAGCGGTACAACCTCACCGGCGGTCAGTACTTCAGCGACGAGGGCTACGTCGATGTGTTCGCAGGAGTCGTGGGCGCCGAGGCCCGCAAGGTGTTCGTGCCCGCGGATGTGGTCGACGACGTGTGGAGCGGTCGACTCGAGCTCGGCCTCGCCCGGCCCACCGGCGCGCACATCGACATCCGCACCACACAGGCCGAGCAGCGGATGCAGGAGATGGCGATCCGCCAGCGCTACCAGCTCACCAACCTGGTGCAGAAGCTCGCGCCGCACCTCCACCACTGGGACGACAGTGTGGTGTTCGGCATCGACAAGCTGGCGCGCGACGTCGGTTGGCGCCCGCGCCGCACGTTCCGGGAGACGGTCGAGAAGACCTACGAGTGGTTCACACGTGAGGGCATCGCCGAACGCGTCGAGTTCGACTTCGCGTTCGAGGACGAGTTGCTCGCACACGCACAGAACGAGGAGTGACATGGCCGAGGGTGAGATCGAGATCAACGGCGGCAACGTCGTCTACGAGTTCGTGGGCCCCGACGACGGCGAGGTCGTCGTCATCACGCCGGGCGGTCGTTTCAGCAAGGACTACGGCGGCGTCCACGAGTTGGCCAACGCGCTGGCCGACGGCGGCAAGCGCGTCCTCCTCTGGGACCGGCCCAACTGCGGTCGCTCCGACGTGCAGGTGTACGGCCGTTCGGAGTCGCACATGCGCGCCGAGACGCTCGGGCTGCTCGTGCAGGAGCTCGGCATCGACCAGGTCGTCGCCACCGGCGGCTCGGGCGGCGCCCGCGACATGATCTGCTTCACGATCATGTGGCCCGACCTCGTGCGCAAGCTCGCGGTGTGGTCGATCGTCGGCGGGACCTACAGCACCATGCTGCTCTCCACCGCGTACGTGTTGAACGAGCTCGGCGTCGTCCGCTCGAAGGGCATCGAGGGCGTCTGCGAGATGGACGACAGCATGTTCAGCTGGGCCGCATTGATCAGGCAGAACCCGCGCAACCGGGACCGCTTGCTCGCGATCGGCACCGAGGGGTTCGAGCAGGCGATGGAGCGCTGGCTCGACGCGTTCGTCCCCAAGCCCAACGAGGCGATCCCCGGCGTGCCCGACTGGGAGTTCGCCACGATCAAGGTGCCGACGCTCGTGATCCGCGGCGGCGAAGACGACTACGACCACCCGAAGCGAACGTCGTTCGAGGTGCACGCGCTGATCAAGGGCTCGCGCCTCATCGAGCCGCCGTGGCCCGAGGACGCATGGGAGCGCGCGGTCGAGGCGACCAACGAAGGGCGTGGGAGTCTGTTCGATCCGTGGGTGCTCGCAGCTCCCGCGCTGCTCGACTTCATCGACGAACCCTGATCGCGGCCGGATCCCGTCGCACGCGCTGATGCACGACTTCGAGCCCAGCCCCACTGTTTCCGAGATCCGGGAGCAGCTCGACCATCCGGTCATCGACTCCGACGGTCATCTCGTCGAGGTGCGTGCGGTGGCGATGGAGTACATCGCGCGGGCGGGCGGTTCGGGCATCGCGCAACGTTTCACCGAGGAGCAGCGAGCGACGTTCCTGTCGCGTGACTGGTACGGCCTGAGTGATGCCGAGCGGATGACCCGCTGGACGCACCGGCCGCCCTTCTGGGGGGAGCCGCTGCGCAACCACGGCCTCGACCTCGCCACCGCGTCGTTTCCGGACCTGCTGTACCGCCGGCTCGACCAGCTCGGCATCGACTTCACCGTGCTGTTCCCGACCATCGGCATCAACCCGCAGGGATACCTCGACGACGACGTGCGCCGCGCGTGTTGCCGGGGTCTCAACGACTACTACGCCGACCACTGGATGGCACACCCCGATCGCATGACGCCCGTCGCCATCATCCCGATGGCGACGCCGGAGGAGGCCGTCGAGGAGCTCGAGCACGCGGTGCGCACGCTCGGCTTCAAGGTGGTGATGCTGCCGAGCTACGTGAAGCGGCCGCTCGAAGCCGGTGGGTGGCGCGCCGACACGTTCGGCATCGACAGCGAGCACGATTACGACCAGGTGTGGGCGAAGTGCCGTGAGCTCGGCGTCGTGCCGGCGTTCCACGGTCCTGGTGAGGGCTCCACGTTCCACGACTCGATCTCGAACCCCGTCTACAACCACGTGGGTCACTTCGCGAGCGCGGCGACGGCAGTGTGCAAGTCGCTGTTCCTCGGCGGGGTGAGCCACCGATTCCCCGAACTGCGGTTCCTCTTCCTCGAGGGCGGTGTCGGGTGGGCGCGATCGTTGCTCGCCGACCTCACCGGGCACTGGGAGAAGCGCAGCCTCGACGGTCTGGCGCGCGACAGCGATCCCCGTCTCGCCGACGCCGGTCTCTTCCTCGACCTCTACCGGCAGTACGGCGGATCGTTGTGGCGAGCAACGACGCGAGACGAGCTCGCGCGGCGCTGGGACGTCAACCCCGAAGACCCCAGCGACAGCTTCGCTCGGTTGCCGGTCGCGTCGAAGGACGAGCTGCAACGCTTGTTCGTCGACCGCTTCTACTTCGGGTGCGAAGGTGACGACCCGGTGACCACGTCGGCGTTCGACGCGGCGCGAAATCCCGGCGGCCACCGCCTGCACGCGACGTTCGGGTCCGACATCGGCCACTGGGACGTCCCGTTGATGGAGGAGGTCCTCGAAGAGGTCCACGAACCCTTGGAGGACGGCCTCATCAGCGACGATGATCTCCGGGATTTCGTGTTCACCAATCCCGTGCGACTCTGGACCGCGACCAACCCGCACTTCTTCGACGGCACCGTCGTCGAACCCGCTGTCTCCGACCTGCTCAAGACCACGCGAGGAACCGCTCCATGACCTGCGATGTGTTCGTGATCTTCGGGATCACCGGTGACCTGGCCAAGGTGATGACCTTCCAGGCGCTCTACCGCCTCGAGCAGCGCAAGCTCCTCGATGCCCCCATCGTCGGGGTGGCCGTCGACGACTGGACCCACGAGCAGCTGGTCGACCGGGCGCGCACGTCGATCGTCGCGACGGGGGAGCAGCTCGACGAGAAGGTCTTCGCTCGCCTCGCCAAGCGCATGTCGTACGTGTCCGGTGACTTCGCCGACGACGCCACCTACGAGCGTGTCGCGAAGGCCATCGACGGCAAGCAGCAGCCGGTGTTCTACCTCGAGGTCCCGCCGTCGCTGTTCGCGATGGTGATCAAGGGACTCGCCGGGGCCGGGCTCACCAAGAACGCGCACGTCGTGGTGGAGAAGCCGTTCGGCCACGACACGCAGTCGGCAACCGCGCTCGCGGCCGACATCCACCAGTACCTCGACGAGTCCCAGCTCCTGCGCATCGACCACTACCTCGGGAAGATGGGGCTCGAGGAGATCCTCTACCTGCGCTTCGGCAACACGCTGTTGGAGCCGGTGTGGAACCGCAACTACGTCGAGTCGGTGCAGATCACGATGGCCGAGGACTTCGGCGTGGAGGATCGCGGTCACTTCTACGACCCGGTCGGTGCGTTGCGCGACGTGGTGGTGAACCACCTCATGCAGGTGGTCGCGGCGACGGCGATGGAGCCGCCCGCCGGCGGCGACGTCGAGACGCTCAAGGACGCGCAGACCACCCTGTTCCGCGCCGTCCTGCCTGCCGATCCGAAGCACTACGTGCGCGGCCAGTACACCGGCTACCGGAAGATCGACGGCGTCGCCGCCGACTCCACCACCGAGACGTTCGCCGCACTGCGGCTCGAGATCGAGAACTGGCGGTGGTACGGCGTGCCGTTCTTCATCCGCACCGGCAAGCGGCTCGCGGTCACCCAGACCGAGATGCGCCTCGTGTTCAAGCAACCCCCGCGGCTCGGGTTCGGGCTGAGCGACGCACGCTCGCTCACGGACCAGATCGTCATCCGCCTGGATCCGAACACCGGCATCCGCTTCGAGTTGGAGGCGCGCCAAGCCGGCGCCACCACCGCGCGACCGATCCACCTCGACATGGACTTCGCCGACCAGGGTGGCGAAGGAGCCACGCCCTACGAGGTGCTGCTGCTCGCGGCCATGAAGGGTGAGACCGTGCGCTTCACCCGTCAGGACACGGTCGACGAGGAGTGGCGCATCATGCAACCCCTGCTCGACGCGCCACCCAAGGTGAAGACGTACAAGCCCGGCAGCTGGGGACCGGACACCACGGCCCTGCTCGGTGACTGCGGGCCGTGGCACGATCCGTGGATGGGCAAGTGATGGCGCGCCACGGCGCCGACGTCGACCGCACCGAGGAGTGGGCCGCGCTGCGGGACCGGTACCTGCAGCCGCACGACACGCGACCGGAGTCGTCGGCGCGCGGCGTGCACCACCTCGCGCTGCTGTCGAGCGACGTGGAGGCGACGATCCGCTTCTACCAGGACGTGCTCGAGTTCCCGCTGACGGAGCTGTTCGAGAACCGCGACTACCAGGGTTCGACGCACTTCTTCTTCGACATCGGCCACGGCAACCTGCTCGCGTTCTTCGACTTCCCCGGGCTCGATCTCGGTCCGTACGCGGAGGTGCTCGGTGGGCTCGCACCACCTCGCGATCTCGGTGACGCCCGAGCGGTGGGAGCACCTGCAGGACAACCTCGCGGCGGCCGGCGTGGCGACCAACGAGCTGAGCGGGTCGTCGATCTACTTCAGCGGCCCCGACGGCGAGCGGCTCGAGCTGATCAAGGACACCCTCGGGGAGATGTACGGCACCAAGGTGTTGTAGGGGGGTGATGTCGCCGCGGTCGGGGTGACTAGTTTGGGCACTCGCCCAACATGCCTCCGGAGGTCGTACGACGTGGACAACATCGAGTCGATCGACTTCTTCTTCGACCAGTCGTTGGTCGAGGACCCGTACCCCTACTTCGAGGCGCTGCGGGCCGAGTGCCCGGTGCTGCCGTTGCCCCACCTCGGCATCGTCGCGGTGACCGGCTACGACGAGGCCAGCGAGGTGTACCGCGACCCGACCACGTTCTCGTCGTGCAACTCGGTCATCGGGCCGTTCGCGACGTTCCCGGTGCCGCTCGAGGGTGACGACGTCGGCGCCATCATCGACCAGTACCGCGACCAGCTCCCCATGGCCGAGCACATGGTCACGATGGACCCGCCCGACCACACGCGTGAGCGCGCGCTGCTCATGCGGCTCATCACGCCGAAGCGCCTGCGTGAGAACGAGGACTTCATGTGGCGCCTCGCCGACCAGCAGCTCGACGAGTTCGTCGCCAACGGTCGCTGCGAGTTCATCGGCGAGTTCTCCCAGCCGTTCGCCATGCTCGTGGTCGCCGACCTCCTCGGCGTGCCCGAGGACGACCACCGACGCTTCCGCGAGGGCTTCGGCATGCTCGGCACCGTCGGCGAAGTGGGTGCGGGCGCGGAGGACCGACAGGACGGCAACGCGCTCGAGCTGGCTCGACCAGGAGTTCGCCGGGTACATCGAGGATCGCCGGGCGCATCCGCGCGACGACGTGCTGACCGACCTCGCGCTCGGCGACGTATCCCGGACGGCAGCACGCCCGACGTCATGGCGGTGGTGCGCACGTCGACGTTCCTGTTCGCGGCGGGCCAGGAGACGACCGCGCGCCTGCTCGCGTCGGCACTGAAGGAGCTCGTGCTGCATCCCGAGCTGCAGGACGAGCTGCGCGAGCACCACGACCGCATCCCGAACTTCGTCGAGGAGACGCTGCGGGTCGAGAGCCCGGTGAAGGCCGACTTCCGCATGGCGCGTCGCACCACGACCATCGGCGACGTCGAGGTGAAGGCCGGCACGCCGGTGATGTTGCTCAACGGCGCGGCGAACCGCGACCCCGGGCGCTTCGAGTGCCCGGCCGAGTTCCGCGCCGATCGGCCGAACACGATGGACCACGTCGCGTTCGGACGCGGCCACCACTCGTGTCCCGGTGCACCGCTCGCGCGCGCCGAGGGACGCATCGGCATCGAGCGCATCCTCGAGCGCATGCACGACATCCGGCTGTCGGAAGCGCACCACGGCCCCGAGGGTGACCGCCACTTCGACTACGAGCCCACGTGGGTGCTGCGAGGCCTCACCAAGCTCCACCTCGAGTTCACCCCGGCCTGAGGGCGCGGGCGCTACTCCCAGGGTTCGAACAGGCCTTCGAACTCGAGCTTGCCGTTGGTCACGCGGCCGTAGAGCAGCCAGTCGCCGCGGAACATGCCGTGCTCGTACGCCGAGGCCGCGATGTGCGTGTGGACGCCGCCGGTGCTGCTGGGCATGAACCGGATCCGCTCGAGGCCCTCCTTGAGTCCGGGACCCGAGTAGATCGGTGCCCGGAACAGCCCCTCGACCAACACGCGTGCGGTGTCGTACCCGAGCACCGGGATCGCGTTCGGCCACATCATCGGATCGGAGTCGTGGCGCGCGCGGTATCGCGCGATGAAGCCGTCGACGAGCGGGTTGCTCGGGTCGAGCTGGTCGATGCCGACCCAACCCTCGAACTTCTCGTAGCCCATCAGGTAGAACATGAACGCGGTGCCCATGATGCGCGGCGGGTCCCACGCGAGCTCGTCGAGCGCCTCGCGGAGCAGCCCCTTCGCCGCGAGCATGCCGTATCCCATGTACGCGAGTGCATCGGGGTTGACCTGGCGCAGGTGGTCGAGGTTGTCGGCCAGGTGCTCGGGGGTCTGACTCACCGTCTCCACCGCGGCGATGGAGATGCCGCGCCGACGACACTCCTGACGGAAGTAGCGGAAGTACTCCTCGCCGTTCGGCGAGATCTCGCTCAGCACCGCGACGCGCTGGTGACCCTGCTTGGCCAGCCACGCGACCACGAGCGCGGCGTCGCCACCGACGTCACCGTTGCCGAGTCGGAAGCAGTAGTCGCCCTGCAGCCGCTCGGTGCCCGCCCAACTGAGCAGCGGCACCTGCAGCTCGTTGGCGAGCGGCGCCACCGTGATCGCGTTGTCGGAGCTGTACGCGCCGGCCACACCGATGCAGCCCTCGTCGACGAGGTACTTGAACCCGTCGGTCGCGTTGCGGGCCGAGCCGTTGGGCAACCCGTTCTCCGCGTGCAGGACGAACTCGTACGGGCGGTCGAGGAGACCGGACTCGACGGCCTCGTCGAAGGCCATGCGGTGGATCTTGTCGAAGCTGCCGCCGGGGCCGTCGAGGCACGCGCCGAGCCAGCCGATCTTGATGGGGTCCATGCTTCGTATATTAGATACACCACCCGGCGCGTGCTCTGGCCGGCGCTGGCGTCAGAAGCCGAGGTCGCGGATCGGTTGTTCGAACGGATAGACGTTGACTGTGTGGACGGCGGGCAGCAGCTGCTCGTGGCCGCGGTCGGCGAGGTAGCCGTCGATGGTCCGCTGGAAGTTGGAGATGTGCCCTTCGAGCCCGCTCGAGAGGCGCATGTACTCGAAGCCCCGCGCGTGGAGCCCGAGCTGTTGGCGCGGGAGGTTCGAGAAGTCCTGCGCGGGGATCGCGGGCCACCGCGGATCGTCGCACTCCCAGACCTCGGGTGGCGTGGGCCGGGTGCGCTCGTCGTCTTCCGCGTAGCGCGCCAGCGACCAGATCTCCATCAGCGTCTCCTCCGGTCCCAACGGACGGAACCGGTACGCCGACGCGCCGCTGTACATCGGCAGCACGAAGTAATGCGGGAAGCCGTGGAAGAACGTCAGGTTGATGCCCTG
Organism: uncultured Actinomycetes bacterium; assembly: GCA_963697125.1. Taxonomy (GTDB): domain Bacteria; phylum Actinomycetota; class Acidimicrobiia; order IMCC26256; family DASPTH01; genus DASUAS01. Next base: position 164,804 of record CAVOMW010000007.1, on the reverse strand, counting down.
CTCGTCGAGCTGATTGAGGTCGGGCATGTCGTGACCCTGCTCGCGGTGCCACGCGAGCACCGCGTCGTTGAGCGTGCGGTTCCACGTGCTCATCGCGAGCGCGGCGTCGGCGGGGAGCTCGGTGTCGCGCAGGCTCTCGGCGATGCGCACGTCGTCGGCGTGGCACATGCCGTCCATGCCGTCGCTCATCGCGCGCAGGTACTGGATGTCGGCGTCGATGAACGCCTGCGGGTCGAACGGCGTGCCCTCACGGATCCCGAACCGCGTCGGGATGACGAGCTGCGGGTGCGTCTGCACCACGTGGTACATCTCGACGAAGGCCTCGATGCCGAGCTTCCAGTTCACCGGGAGGCGAGCGGCGTACCACTTCTCGGCGCGCATCGACTCCAGCTTCCACGCGTCGAGGTTCGTGGCCGCGGGCTCGAGTGACTCGCGCACGGGCGGAGCATCGCCGTCGTAGTTGATCCACGCGCTGCCGCCCCAGGTCTCGCACCGCACCGGCGTGAGGTCGAGGTCGCACTCCGCCAAGTTGTGCTCGGCGAAGGTGCGCCGCTGCGTGACCGCGAGGTTCTTGCCGTCGAGGCCATAGCTCCACCCGTGGAACGGGCAGCGGAACCGACCCGCACAGATCCCGCCGCCCTCGACCAGCTTCACGCCGCGGTGACGGCAGGTGTTCTCGAACGCGACGACACCCATGTCGTCGTTCCGCAGGACGATGACCGACTGGTCGAGGAACTGGTACTCGACGAAGTCGCGCGGCTCGGGGATCTCCTCGAGCCGGCACGCCATCTGCCACACGCGGGGCCAGAGCCGCTCGTTCTCGAGCGCGAAGAACTCGGGGTCGTAGTAGCGCTCTTTGGGCACCCGGTCGGGCAGCTCCATGGCGAAGGGCACCGGCATGTCGCGCTCCGTCTGCGTCGGGGTACCGTGTCCGGGTTCGCAGACTAACCGGTCGGTACAAGAATCTCGGGGGCCCGCCAACCCATGGAAACCGTGTCTCCCGACGTCGACGTGTTGGTGGTCGGCGCCGGCATCACCGGGCTCTACCAGCTCTACCGGGCGCGCGAGACGGGCTTCTCGGCGCGGTTGCTCGAGGCCGGGAGTGGTGTCGGCGGCACCTGGTTCTGGAACCGCTACCCCGGCGCGCGGTTCGACTCCGAGAGCTACACCTACGGCTACCTCTTCTCCCGGGAGCTCTTCGACGAGTGGGAGTGGCAGGAGCACTTCGCCGGCCAACCCGAGATCGAGCGGTACCTCAACCACGTCGTCGACCGCTTCGACCTCCGCCGCGACATCGTGTTCGACGCGCCGGTCGTGTCGGCGGTGTGGGACGCCGCGTCGGGCGTCTGGATCGTCACCGTCGCCGACGGCAGTGGTGCGGAAGCCGTGCACTCGGCGCGCTACCTGGTCGCGGCGACGGGTGTGCTCTCGGTGCCGTACGTGCCCGACATCCCGGGGCGCGACGACTTCCGCGGCGTGCAGCACCACACGGGACGGTGGCCGGCTGCACCGGTCGACTTCGTCGGGGAAGCGGGTCGCGGTCGTCGGCACGTCGTCGAGCGGCGTGCAGGTGGTGCCGACCATCCTCGACGACGTCGCGTCGATCACGGTGTTCCAGCGCACCGCGAACTGGTGCACGCCGCTCAACAACCGACCGATCACCGACGAGGAACAGGTCGGAGCTGCGCGCCGGGTTCGAAGCGCTGCGCGAGACGCTGAACACGTCGATGAGCGGGTTCGCCCACCCGGTGAACGAGCAGCTCGGCGCGAACGCGTCGGCCGCCGAGCGACGCGAGTTGTTCGAGCAGCTGTGGAACAGCCCCGGCTTCATGAAGCTCACGAGCAACTACGCCGACCTGTTGTTCGACGACGCGGTCAACGACGAGTGGTGCGAGTTCATCGCCGAGAAGATCCGCGGCATCGTGCATGACCCCGCGACCGCGGACAAGCTCGTCCCGAAGGACCACCGCTTCGGCGGCAAGCGCCCGCCGTTCGTGCGCGGCTACTTCGAGTCGTTCAACGACCCGAAGGTGTCGCTGGTCGACCTGCGCGACACGCCCATCGTGCGCGTGACCGAGGCCGGCATCGAGACCACCGACGGTGAGCGCGAGTTCGACGTCATCGTGTGGGCGACCGGCTTCGACTTCGGCACCGGCGCGCTCAGCCGCATGGGGATCGTCGGTCGCGACGGGCTCGCGCTCACCGAGCACTGGGCCGACGGTCCGACGACGTTCCTCGGACTGCAGACGCGCGGCTTCCCGAACTTCTTCTTCCCCGGTGGTCCGCACGCGGCGGCGGGCAACAACCCGCGCTACAACGGCGACCTCGTCGACATCCTCACCGACACCTTGGTCCACGCGCGCGAGCACGGCTTCGACGTGATCGAGGTGAGCGAACAGGCCGAGGAGCGCTGGACCCGCATGGTCGACAAGGGCGCCGCGGTCACCACGTTCGGGACCATCGGTCAGTACGTGGGTTCGAACATCCCCGGCAAGCCGCGGCGCTACCTGCTCAACACCGGCGGCCGCTTCAAGCTGTTCCAGATCAGCGCCGAGGTCGTGGCCGACGACTACCGCGCCTACGACATGTCGAAGATCTCGTCCGGCTTCTTCAGACCGTCGCGACCGGGGTGAGCGGCGAGCCCACGATGCCGGGCAGGCGCAGCGGCGGCGCGGTGAGCAGGAAGCGGCTGCGGTCGTGCTCGCGCAACCAGGTCGCGAGCTCGTGGAGGTACCACATCTCGCCGAGCGGCACACCGAGCTTGAACAGGCAGAGCTGGTGGATCGGCAGCAGCGTGCGCTTGCCGTCGACCAACGGCCCACCGCCGAGCATCGCCTCGACCGCGTAGTTGTCGGCGACGAGCGCGGAGATCTGCGAGTCGGCGATCCACTCGAGCAGTGATTCGTCGCGCGGGTCGAGCGCGGGACACATCCGGTGGATCTTCACCGGGTCGGGCTCCTTGTTCCACGCGAGGACCTGGGTGGCGAAGCCGGTGTGGAGCAGCAACATGTCGCCGGGTTCCACCACCACGTTGTCGGCCGCCATGATCTCCTGGAGCTGCGGGAGCTTGACCGCCTGCGCCTTGTCGCCGAGGTGGTGCGCGAGATCGATGAGCACGCCACGTCCCTGCACACCGTGGAACGCCATGTGCTCGAGGCCGAGGTGGTGCGCGAAGCACGCATGCCCCGCACCGTCGCCGCGCGCGTCGGCGCTCGGTCCGACGAGGTCGACACCGGCGCGGTAGCCGTTGTAGTAGACGGCCTCGGCAACCCCGTCGCCATCGGCGTCGAACTCACCGCCGACGTGTGCGAGCGAGTCCCACTGCGTGGAGTACTGCAGCCAGAGCGTCACCTGGTCGTCGGCCCACACGTCGGTGAAGGTGTCGTCACCCTCGCGCATCTCGCGCATCGGCTTGTTGTAGAAGACCTCGGGGGTGCCGTCCATGTCCTCGGTCGGCGCGAGGCGGGGCGGATACCGGCGCTGGTTGAGCGCGGTGCCGCCGGGGAAGTCGAGCGGCAGGCTGAGGCAGAACGTGATCCCGTGCTCGACCTCGCGGATGCCCTCGAGGACCTTCTCCTGGGTGAGGAGGTTGATGCGACCGAGTTCGTCGTCGTCGCCGAAGTCACCCCAGGTGGAGCCCTCCGGACGCTGCGTCCACCGTTTCGCCACGGTTCCCCCTCGTTGCTGGTTCCTGTACCGATCGGTACACTAGCGGTGACCGGAACTGCTCGCAGGGGGAGACACCAGATGACGGCACCGCGCACTCCGACTGCTGCGCAGCCCTTGGTGGTCTCGGCCGACGGCCACATCCTCGAGCCGACCGACCTGTTCAAGACGCGCCTCCCCCAGCAGCTCCGCGACCGCGCGGTCTGGGAAGAGGACTTCGAGATCGAGCCGTTGGTCGAGGGCGGCGCGACCGTCTTCCGTCGGCTGCACACGCCGGGGTTCGAGGGCTGGACGATCTCGCGCTACCGCCAGACCGGCGGCCGCACCCCGGAAGGCGACCCCGAGATCATCCTCGACGACCTCGCGTTCGACGGCGTCGACGCCGCGGTGATGCACCCCAACCTCTCGCTGTTCGGTCTGTACTCCGACGACCACGAGCTGTCGATGGCGCACGCGCGCGTCTACAACGACTACATCGCCGAACGCTTCACGCCGTACCTCGATCGCATCGCGCCCACTGCACCGATCCCGATCACCGGCGTCGACGACGCGGTCGCGGAGATCGAGCGCGTCGCCGCGCTGGGTTCCCGCGCGGTGCTGTTGCCGGCGACGCCGCCGATCCCGTACTACTCGCGCGACCTCGACCCGGTGTGGGACGCGCTCGTCGCCACCGGATTGCAACCGTTCTTCCACACGCAGACCGGTGGAGTGAAGGTCGACGACCCCGCGTCCACGACGTTGCGCGTCGTCATGGAGCAGGCGAAGCAGGTCAACCAGCCGATGACCGAGAAGTCGGCGTCGAAGCGCATGATCACGCAGGCGGTGTACAGCCCGATCGTGCCGTCGCAACTGATCTGCGAGCTGATCGGCGGTGGTGTCGCCGAGCGCTACCCGAGCCTGCACTTCTCACTGATCGAGTTCAACGCGCATTGGCTGGCGTCGCTGGTGGGTGCGATGGACAAGTGCTGGGTCACCGGCATCGGCCAGGACGCCGACTGGTGGTTGGGCATCTGGGACGACACCCGCCCGCCCACCGACCAGCCCAACGTCGCGCAGCTCTTCCGACTCAACGACAAGTGGCCCTACCCGCTCGCACCGAGCGAATACGTGCAGCGCCAGTTCCACGTGTCGTTCCAGGACGATCCGGTCGCGGTTGCGTGTCGTCACATCACCGGCGTGTCGAGCCTCGTGTGGGGCAACGACTACCCGCACGCGGAGGGCACGTTCCGAGGCAGCCGCGAGCTCATCGCCAAGCAGTTCGTCGGGGTGCCCGACGACGAGAAGGCGGCGATGATCGGCGGCACGCTCGGCGACCTCCTGGGCTTCGAGGCACCGGTCACGGTCTGACCGAATCGTCTGACCGAATCGCCTGACCGAATCGGTGGCTTCGTGCCACCGTCGAGCATCATGGCCGCCGATGGAAGCCGAGGCGATGTTCGTGCGCGACGGGGATGCCTTCGTGGGCACGACGCTCACGCAAGGTGGCTGGGACCGGCGGCACATGAACGGCGCCGCGGTGCTCGCGCTGCTCGGGCACTGCCTCGACGACGTGCCGACGCTCGTGCCCATGGTCGTCGCGCGGTTCACCGCCGACCTGGCCCGGCCCCTCCCGATCGGACCCCGGCTCCACGTGGTGTCCGAGGTGGTTCGCGAGGGCAAGAAGCTCCAGCTCGTGCAGCTGCGGATCGTGGTCGACGACGTCGACCACGCGTGGGCGTCTGCACTGCGGCTCCGGGTGGCTGACCACTCCGACGTCCCCGGACTCCCGCCGAGCAGCGCCACCACGCCGACGGCCGACGAGCTCCTGACGCCGCGGGACCAGCTGCGCAGCATGCGCGACGCGAACAACTCGAACCTCCCCGGCTTCCTGCACGCCATCGACCTGTGGCGCGCGCCGAGGCGCGACGGCAAGGGGTCGGGCTACTGGGCCAGGCTCGACACGCCGGTCGTCGCGGGAGAAGCGAACCGGGCGACCGCGGGCATCACCTTCGCGTTCGACTGCGCCAACGTCATGGGCATCGAGAACCCGATGGCGAACGTCACCATGATCAACCCCGACGTGACCGCGCACGTGCTGCGCCCACCGGCCGACGAGTGGGTTGCGGTCATCGGCGAGACGTACGTCGACCACTCGATGGGTCGCAGCATGACGGTGGCGACGTACAGCGACAGCCAGGGGATGTACGCGCAGGGTTCGCTCTCGCAGCTCGTGCAGCCGCGTTAGCTCGACCGCTTGCGGCTACGCGACGGCTTGCCGCTATGCGGTGGCGATGCCCTTGAGGAAGATGTCGGCGAAGGGCTTCGCCACGTCGCGTGCCGAGACCGACCCGCCGGCCTTGAGCCACAGGTACGTGTAGTTGTGCATCCCGAGCCAGGCGCGTGCAGTGAGCCACGGATCGACGGCGCGGAACTCGCCGGTCTCGACACCGGCGCGCAGGACGTTCTCGACGTGCCGTTCGTACTCGCGCCGGCGGGTGCGGAACTGCTCGGCGCGCTCGTCGGTGAGCGCGGGGAACTCGTGGAGGAACACCCACACGTGGTCGGGGTAGCGATGGATCACGTCGAGGAGCTCGGTGCCGAGCATCTCGAGCTGCTCCGACGGTGAGCCGCCCGCCGCGACGACGCGGTCGGCGCCGAGCAGCACCTCGTCCATCACGCGGTCGTGGATGGCGGCGAGGAGCTCTTCCTTCGAGCCGATGTAGTAGTAGAACGCGCCCTTCCCGAACCCGTTGACCTCGCAGAGCTCGGCGATGCCGGTGGCGTGGTAGCCGCTCCGGGCGAAGACGGTGGCCGACGTGTCGATGATCGTGTCACGCCGTTCTTTCCACTTCGCGCTGCGCTTGGAGTCGTCGGTGGCGGCGCTGGTCATCGGGCGCGACGGTACTCGGCGATGTGTGACATCAGCGGCCCTGCCACTCGGGTGGGCGCTTCTCGGCGAACGCGCGCAGTCCCTCGGCCGCGTCCTCCGACTCGAGCAGCTCGTCGAGCAGCGCACGCGAGACCGTCGCGCAACGTCTCGTCGTCGGCGAGCGCGGCGGCGCGCACCACGGCTCGACTGGCGCGCACCGCGAGCGGTGCGGCGGCGGTGATCGCGCCGCGACGTCCATCGCGGTGTCGAGCGCCGCGCCCGGCTCCACCAGCCGGCTGACGAGCCCCAGCTGGTACGCGCGCGCGGCGTCGATCGGTTCGCCGGTGAGGATCGCGTCCATCGCCGGCGCGCGGCCGATGGCGCGCGGGAGTCGGAACAGTCCGCCCGCGGCCGCGATGAGGTTGTGGCGGACCTCGGCGAGCCCGAACGACGAGCGCGTGGTCGCGACCACGACGTCGGCCGCGAGCACGATCTCCATGCCGCCCGCGGTGGCGAGGCCGTCGACCGCGACCACGATCGGCTTCTCGCGCTCGCGGTACACGAAGCCGGCGAACCCGCCGCGGTCGGTGTCGAGCGTCGCCGCGGTGCCGGTCTCGCGGATCACCTTGAGATCGGCGCCGGCGCAGAACACCGGGCGCTCCTGGCCGTCGACGTTGGCGGCGAGGACGCCGACACGCACGTCGGGATCTTCCTCGAGCCGGTCGACCGCGGTCTCCAGCGCGAGCGCGAGCTCGCGGTCGACCGCGTTGCGCGCCTCGGGCCGATTGAGGGTGATGACGCCGATCCGGTCGACGGTCTCGTACAGGACGGGCGCCACGCCCCAAATGTAGGGGGCAAATGTAGGGTGACTGGTCGGTACAAGCAGACTGCGCCGGTTGGAACGAGGTCGGGGATGGACAGCTTCAGCTTCGAGGGACGCGTCGCGGTGGTCACGGGCGCCGGCCGGGGCATCGGCCGGGCTCACGCCCGGCTGCTCGCCGAGCTCGGCGCCCGCGTGGTGGTGAACGACCTGGGCGGGTCGATGGCCGGTGGTGGCGCCGACGCCGGCCCGCCGCGGAAGTGGTCGACGAGATCGTCGCCGCCGGGGGCGTCGCGGTCGCCGACACCAGCGACGTGTCGCGTGAGGACGGCGCCGCAGGCGCTGATCGCGACCGCAGTCGAGCAGTTCGGGCGCATCGACGCGGTCGTCAACAACGCCGGGCATCATCCGCTGGAAGAGCTTTCCCGAGGCCGACGCCGACAACCTCGAGCAGCCACCTCGCGGTGCACGTCGGCGGGTCGTTCCACACCGCGCGCGCGGCGTGGCCGCATTTCGTCGAGCAGGGCCACGGCCGCATCGTCAACACGACGTCGTCGGGGATGTTCGGCCTGCCCAACAACGTGGGGTACGCGACCGCCAAGGCCGCAGTGGTCGGGCTGACGCGCAGCCTCGCCGACCGCGGGCGCCGCAACACGGCATCCGCTGCAACCTGGTCGCGCCGGCCGCGTTCACGCGCATGGCGGGCGCCACCGACGACGAGTCACCGATGGCGACGACGATGGCGCCCGAGCTGGTCGCGCCGATGGTCGCGTTCCTCGCGCACGAGAGCTGTCCGGTGACCGGCGAGATCTACTCCGCCGGCGCAGGACGGTTCGCGCGCATCTTCATCGCGCAGGCCGAGGGCTACGTCGACACGACCGGCGCGCCCACCGTCGACGACGTCGCCGCGCACTGGGCCGAGATCAACGACGACTCGACCTACACCATCCCCGCCGACCTCATGGCCTGGTCGAACGCCTTCATGGCCCACCTCGCCTGACCCGCACGGAGGCTCGTGGGGTCAGGAGGCTGGTCGCGGAGGTCGCGCTTGAGGACCTTGCCCGAGGGGTTGCGGGGGAGGGCGTCGATGAACACGACGTCCTTGGGGGTCTTGAACTTGGCCAGCTGCGCGCGACAGTGCTCGAGGACGTCGTCGGCGGTGACCGTCGCGCCGTCGCCGATCGACGACGAACGCCACCGGCACCTCGCCCCAGCGGTCGTCGGGTCGCCCGACCACCGCGGCTTCGACCACCGCGTCGTGCTCGTAGAGCACCCGCTCCACCTCGGAGCTGGCGATGTTCTCGCCGCCGGACACGATCATGTCCTTGAGCCGGTCGACGATGGTACAGGAAGCCGTCGTCGTCGAGCACGCCGATGTCGCCGGTGTGGAACCAGCCGCCCGCGAACGCGGCCGCGGTGGCGTCGGGATCGCGCCAGTAGCCCACGAACACCTTGGGACCGCGCAGCACGACCTCGCCGCGCTCGCCCGGCGGCAGTGAAGCACCGTCGTCGTCCCAGATGTCGAGCTCGAGGTACTGGCACGGCCGGCCGACGCTGCCCAGCTTGCTGACCGTGTGGTCGCGGTCGAGGAACGTGTCACCGGAGACCGTCTCGGTGAGCCCGTAGGCATCGGCGAACCACGCCGACGGGAACGTGCTGCGGATCCGTTCGATGGTGGGGATCGGCATCTTCTCGCCGCCCGCGATGATCACGCGCACCGACGAGAGGTCGCGTGAGTCGATGCCGGGGACGTCGAGCACCGCGCGCACCATCGCCGGTGCGGCCCAGATGGTCGTGACGCGCGAGCGCTCGATCTCGTCGACGACGCGCTCGGGGTCGAATGTCGTGTGCACGATGGTGGTGGCACCCACCGCGATCATCGTGGTGGTGACGAGGTCGAGCGCGCCCACGTGGTACAGCGGGCCGCACGCGAGACCGACGTCGTCGGCGGTGAAGCCGAACTCGGTGACGTGCGCGAAGTTCTTCCACGCCAGATTGGCGTGGGTGAGCATCACGCCCTTCGGTCGTCCCGTCGTGCCCGACGTGTACATGAGCCGGTGGAGGTCGTCGGCCGCGGCTCCGACGCGCGCCGGAGGTGAGCCGTCGGCGCGGAGGTCGGAGAACCGCTCCCAACCGGCGACGACGTCGTCACCGATGCGGATGCACGCGAGGTCGCCGTCGCCAGTCGCCGTCGAGGTCGGCGGTGCGCGGCGTCGGCGAGGTCGACCAGCTCGGAGCCGCACACCAGTGCCCGTGCACCCGAGTGCTCGAGGATGAAGCGCAGCTCGGGCGCAGCCAGCCGCCAGTTGATCGGCATCGCGACCGCACCGAGGTGGTTGGCGGCGAAGATCGTGGCCAGGAACTCGAGGTTGTTGTACGAGAGCAGCGCGACGACGTCACCCGCGCCCACACCGCGCGTCGCGAGCCCACCTGCGACCTCGCGCCGACCAGTCGCGCATGTCCGCGTAGGTGACGACGCGGTCGCCGTGCACCGCGAGCGCCTTGGTGGGCGTGCGTTCGGCGTGGTGCTCGAGCACGCTGCACCAGCTCAGATCGGGCTGCGCCATGGGGTGGTCGGTCTCGCTCACTACGGCGCGGCGTACCCGCCGTCGACCACGATCGCCGACCCGGTGGTCCAGCGCGCACCCTCGCCGGCGAGGTACGAGTAGGCGCCGAGCAGGTCGTCGGCCGTGCCCAGGCCCGAGCGGGTGCTTCACCGCGATGGCGTCGATCGCCTCCTGCGGGAGACCCTCGTGGATGCCGGAGAGGAAGGTGCCCGGGCACACGCAGTTCACCCGGATGCCGTCACGGGCGTATTCGACCGCCGCGACCTTGGCGAGTTGGATGACCGCCGCCTTGGTGGCGCAGTACGGCGCCGCGTGCGACCACGCGGTCATGCCCGCGACCGAGGCGGTGAGGATGATCGATCCCGACCGCTGCGGACGCATCACGCCGACCGCGGCGGTGATGCCGTTGACCGCGCCGAGGACGTTGACCCGGAACGAGCGCTCCCAGTCGGCGGCGGTGAGGTTGTGGATGCGTCCGTTGGGCGCGAGCACGCCCGCGTTGCTGATGAGCACGTCGAGATGGCCGAAGCGCTCGACCGCACGCGCGACCACGGCTTCGACGTCGGTGAGCACGCTGACGTCGGCGCGCACCGTGTCGACCTCGCCGCGCGCGTCGGGGAGGCCGGCGACGCTGGCGGCGAGCATGTCGTCGCTCAGGTCGCTGAGGACGACGTCGGTCTCGGGCTCCCCCGCGAACCGACTCGAGAGCGCGGCGCCCAGCGTGCCGCCGGCACCCGTGATGGCGACGACGCGCCTCGCCAGGCTGGTCATGAGGGTTCGCTCATACGAGCAGGTACCCGCCGTCGACCGTCAGCACGGTGCCGGTGACGAACGACGACGCATCGGACGCGAGGAACTCGTAGGCGCCGACGAGGTCTTCCGGCGCACCCCATCGCTTGAGCGCGGTGTGCGCGAGCACACCGCCACCGAGCGCGGGGTCGTGCTTCCACGGCTCGACCAGCGGCGAGTCGAACCACCCCGGTGCGACCACGTTGACGGTGATGCCGTCGGGCGCGAGATCGAGCGCGAGCGCCTTGGCCAGCCCGACCAGTCCGGCCTTCGACGCGCTGTACGCGGCGAGGCCTTCGCGGGGGCGCTCGCCGAGCACCGAACCGGTGAAGATGATCCGGCCGCTCCCGGTACCGGGCCCGCCCATCACTCGTGCCGCGGCGCGTGCACCGAGGAACGCGCCGGTGAGGTTGACGTCGAGGATCGCTCGCCACACCGACGCCGACGTCTTGCGGGGCCCGGCCACGACGGGCGAGATGCCCGCGTTGCAGATCCAGGCGTCGATCCCGCCCCACTCCGCGACGGTGGCGTCGGCGACCGCCTCGTTGCAGTCCTCGTCGGTGACCTCGCCGGGAATGACGAGCGACGGGCCCGGGAGCTCGTCGGCCACGGCCTTCAGGTCGGCCTCGGTGCGCGCGACGAGCGCGACCCGGGCCCCGCCGCGGGAGAACGCGGTGGCGAGGAGCCGGCCGAGGCCGCGGCTGGCCCCGGTGATCACGACCCGCTTCCCGGCCACGTCGCCGGCGCGGGCGTACGAGTCGGGGAGGTCGACCTGGTTGGACATCTCGCTGACCGCCTCCGCACGCATTTTGTACCGGTCAGTACACTACACGGCCCATGCTGAGCACCGCCGATCTGCTCGAGCTCCACCGGCGCATGCTGGTGATCCGCGGCTTCGAGGAGCGGGTGTCGGTGCTCTACCGCGACGGCGAGGTGCCGGGGTTCGTGCACCTGTCGATCGGCCAGGAGGCGTCGGCCGTCGGCGCGTGCTGGCCGCTCGATCCCCGCGACGTGATCACGTCGACCCACCGCGGCCACGGGCACTGCCTGGCCAAGGGCCTGGGCGCGCCGGGCATGTTCGCCGAGCTCATGGCCAAGGACGACGGCACCAACCGCGGACGCGGCGGCTCGATGCACATCGCCGACCCCACGATCGGCATCTTCGGCGCCAACGGCATCGTCGGCGCGGGCCTGCCGATCGCGGTGGGCGCCGCCACGGCGTCGGAGCTGCGCCACGACGGCAGCGTCGCGGTCGCGTTCTTCGGTGACGGCGCGGTCGCGCACGGGACGTTCCACGAAGCGGTGAACCTCGCCGCGGTGTGGCAGCTCCCGGTGATCTTCTTCTGCGAGGACAACGGATACGCGGAGTTCTCCCCGTCGTCCGACGCAACACGCGGCCACGCTCGCCCAGCGCGCCGCGGGCTACGGCATCGGCCACGTCGCGGTCGACGGCAACGACGTCGTCGCGACCGCGACCACGATGCGCGACGTGGTCGACGGTGTGCGCGCCGGGGGCGGTCCCGTGCTCGTCGAGGCGACGACCTACCGGTGGCACGGCCACTACGAAGGCGACCCCGAGCGCTACCGCACGTCGGACGAGAAGGAGGAGTGGGAGGCGCGCGACCCGCTCGTCGTCAGCGCGCGCCACCTCGCGCGACGCGGGTGTCGCCGACGACGTCCTCGACGCGATGCACGAGGAGGTCGCGCGCGAGCTCGATGCGGCGGTCGCGGCGGCGCGCCGCGCTGCCGACACCTGCGGTCGAGACGCTGCACGACTTCGTCGTCCGGGCCCGCCCGCGCCCGAGGAGCCCGAGGTCCCCCCGGGCGAGGGGGTGCCCGTCTTCCGCATCATGGACGCGGTGCACGATGCGCTCCAGGCCGAGCTGGCGTCCGACGAGCGGCGTGTTCGTGGCCGGCATCGACGTCGCCGCCGGCGGCAACGTGTTCGGACTCACCCGCGGCCTGCACGACGAGTTCGGCGAGCGCGTGCGCGACACCCCGATCTCCGAGAGCGCGATCGTGGGACTGGGCGTGGGCGCGGCGATGGCGGGCATGCGGCCGGTGGTCGAGCTGATGTACCTCGACTTCCTCGGCGTGTGCCTCGACCAGCTCCTGAACCAGGCGGCCAAGCTCCCGTTCATGACCGGCGGCGCCGCGCAGATGGCGCTCACCGTGCGCACGCAGTTCGGCGCCGGCCGCTCGTCGGGCAGCCAGCACTCGCAGAGCCTGGAGGCGCTGCTCGCGCACATCCCCGGCCTCACCGTGGTCATGCCCTCGACGCCGGCCGACACCTACGGCCTGCTGCGCGCCGCCATCCAGGATCCCAACCCGGTGGTGTTCATCGAGAACCGTCTGCTCTACGGGATGAAGGGTCCGCAACCGCCCGCCGACCACGTGGTCCCGATCGGACGGGCCGCGATCGTGCGCCCCGGGAGCGACCTCACGCTGGTGTCGGTGTCGCGCATGGTGCACGACGCCCTCGCGGCGGCGGAGCTGGTCGCCACCGAGGGCATCTCGGTCGAGGTGATCGACCTGCGCACGGTCGCGCCGCTCGACACCACCACCATCCTCGAGTCGGTGGCGCGCACGAGCCGCTTGCTGATCGCGCACGAAGCGGTGGTGCCGTTCGGCATCGGCGCCGAGATCGCGGCGACGGTCGCGCAGCGAGGGGTTCTGGAACCTCGACGCACCGATCGAGCGCATCGGGGCCGCGGCCACGCCGCCGCCCTACGCGCCCGACCTCGAGCATGCGTGGCTGCCCGACGCCGACGACGATCGCCGACGCCATCCGTCGGGTGGTCTCGGCGTGAGCTCGGCGCCGCGCTAGCAGCCGAGGGCGCGTGCGATGACGAGGTGCTGGATCTCGTTGGTGCCCTCGCCGATCTCGAGCACCTTCGAGTCGCAGTAGAAGCGCGCCACGGGCGACTCGAGCATGTAGCCGAGGCCACCGTGGATCTGCACCGCCTCCGACGCGGCCCAGGTGGCGAGGCGGCTGGCCTTGAGCTTGGCCATCGCCGCTTCCTTGAGGAAGGGCTCGCCGGCGTCGCGCAGTGACGCGGCGCGGTACGTGAGCCAGCGCGCGGCCTCGAGCTCGGTGGCGATGTCGGCCAGCTTGAACTGCGTGGCCTGGAACTTGGCGATGGGTTGACCGAACTGCACGCGCTGACCCGCGTAGTCCATCGCCAGATCGAGCACCGCCTGCGTGAGGCTCAACGACAGCGCAGCGATCGAGATGCGGCCGACCTCGAGCGTCTGCAGGAACTGGCTCAGTCCCATGGCGGGATCGCCGACGAGGTGCTCGTCGGCCACCCACACGTCGTCGAACCACAGCTCGCGCGTGTCGAGGCCCTTCCACCCGATGCCGCGCATCTTCGGCCCCATCGTGAAGCCGGCCGTGTCCTTCTCGACGACGAAGGTCGCGTACGACGGCTTCGCGTCGGCGTCACCGGTTTCCGTGCGCGCGAGCAGCGTGACCCCGAACGACATGTCGGTCCCCGCGTTGGAGATGAAGGTCTTGCGCCCGTTGATCAACCATCCGCCGTCGTGGCGCACGGCCCGCGTCTGGATGCCGCGCGCGTCGGAGCCGGCGTCGGGTTCGGTGAGTCCGAACGCGCCGAGCACCCGACCCTCGGCCAACGGCCGCAGCCAGCGCTCACGCTGCTCGTCGTTGCCGAAGAGCAGCAGCGGCAACGACCCGATGGTCACGTGCGCCTGCCACGCCGCCGCCACCGACTGGTCGGCGAGACCGAGCTGCTCCATCGCGGCCACGAACCCGACCGTCGTCATGCCGATGCCGCCCCACTCCTCGGGCACCAACATCCCGAGCAGCCCGAGCGCGCCCATCTCGCGCAGCAGGTCGGTGGGGCAGACCGCGTCGTCCCACGCCTTCGGCGCCCGGACCGCGATCTCCTTCTGCGCGAAGTCCCGGCACAGCGCCGCGAGGTCCTGCTCCGCCTCGGTCAGCGAGAAGTCCATCGCCGCGATGTTATTGGACCGAACGGTACAAGGCGGTGGCCCGTCCGAACACGCTCAGGCGATGCGCGTCGGCAGGTCGTCGAGCGAGGCGAACGCCCACGGCGGGCGCGACGGCGCACCGTCGATCCGTCCCACCTCGACGGCCGGGAACCCGTCGATCTCCGAGCCGGCGGCGAACGCGGATCGCTGCTTCACCACGGCACCGGCGCGCACGACGCACCCGGCACCGAGCACGCTGTGGTCGCACACGATCGCGCCCGGCTCCACCACCGAGCCCGCGCCGATGCGACAGCCGTGGATCATGGCGCCGGGGCCGATGACCACGCCGTCGTCGAGCACCAGGTCGTTGTCGGGGAGCAGGTGCAGCACGGTGTTCTCGAGGATCTGCACGTCGGCACCGATGCGCACGGGCCCGTGCGAGTCGCCGATGATCTTCACCCCGGCCCCGATGATCGTGCGCTCGCCGACGACGACGTCGCCGGTGAGCTCGGCCGACGGGAACAGCACCGCGCTGGGTGCGACGGTGGGGACGATGCCGCGGTAGTCGTACAGCTGGCCCATGGTGGTCATCTCCCGGATGCCGTCGACGACGTTGACCGTGCTGGTGAACGTGGGCGAGGGGAGCGAGAGATCGCCGCCCCGCAACGCGGTGAGCCGAGCGATGTCGTCGGCCGATGCCCGGCGCACGATGCGGGCCGGACGTCCGACCGCGACGGCGTCGTCGGGCAGGGTCATGCCCGACGGCACCGAGCGCGCCTTCGCCGAGGAACACGCGGTCGCCCAGCACCGCGCCGGGCATGAGGATCGACGCGTTGCCGATCTCGCACAGGTCGCCGAGCGTCGCGCCGATCACGAGGCAGCGGTGGCCGAACACGGTGCGCCGGCCGATGACGGTCGCGGCGCGCTCGTCGCCCACGACCACCGAGTTCTCCAACACCGCGGAGCCGGCACCGATCGTCACCAGGTCCGCGCGTGCCGAGCGGACCACGGCACCCTGCGCGAGCAAAGCGTCAGTACCGAACCGGGCCGCGCCGACCACGAGTGCCGACCCCGCGATCTCGACCGCGTTCACGCGTGACCCGCCGGCGCGGGCCCGAGCACCGCGTCGGTGATCTCGTGCGCAAGCCGCGGTTCGAGGGGTTCACCCGACACCAGCAGCCGGTAGTAGAGCGGGCTGACCAGCAGATCGGCGAGGAACGCGAGGTCGGCGTCGGGCGGGAGCTCGCCCCGCGCCTGTCCGACCGCGAGCATGCGCACCACTTCGGCGCGCCGGGGTGCGATCAGCCGCGCTCGCAGCTTGGCGGCGAGCTCGGGGTCGCGGCCCGCCTCGCCGACCAGGTTCGCGATCACCGGCTGCGCGTCGGCCGTTGCCATCACCTGGATCACGTCACCGACGAACTGCTCGCAGTCGGTCCGCAGCGAACCGGTGTCCGGCATCGCGACGTCGGCCTGCAACTGCTCGACCACGGTGGTCACCATGTCGAGCTTCGACGTCCAGAGCCGTTCGATGGTCGCGGTGCTCACGCCCGCACGCGTCGCCACCCCCGAGAAGCTCAAGCTCGCGAAGCCGGCTTCGGCGAGCGCCGAGAGCGCGGCGTCGACGACGCCCTTCGGTGCGGTCTTGAGGTTCTGCGCGGTCGAGACGACGAGGGGTTCCAGATTCGTCCTTCGCCTCGTCTTCCACGCGGGGCCGCGCGGAAGGAACACCAACGCCACCAGCGCGCCGATCCCGGCCGCGACCGCGCCGATGGTGACCGAGTGGTCCATCGCCGCGACGAAGGCCTCCTTGGCCGCCGCGAGCAGGGGTTCGGCCGCCGACGCGAGCGGTGTTCCTGCGAGCTTCGACGCCACCGTCACCGCGCCGCCGATCGAGTTCGACGCCGCGTCGACCGCCTGCGTGGGCAGTCCCTTCAGCGCGGCGGAACCCGCCATCGCGCGTCGTGTAGCTCGACGCGGCGATGCTGCCGAGGATCGCGACGCCGAGCGCGCCGCCGATCTCGCGGGTCGTGTCGTTGACCGCCGAGCCGACGCCGGCGCGTCTCCGGCGGCAGGCTCGCCCATGATCGAGTCGGTGGCGGGCGCCATGGCGATGCCCATGCCGAGACCCAGCAGGACCAGCACGGTCGCGACGAGTCCATAGCCGCTGTCGGTGCTGGCCTGACCCAGCACGAGCAGGCCGGCGCCGACGACGGCGAGACCTCCGGCGACCACGAACTTGGTGCCGAAGTGTCGCGTCAGGATGCTGCTCGAGGGCGCCGCGATCATCAGCACCGCGGCGACCGGGATCAGGGCCACGCCGGTCTCCAGCGCGTCGTAGCCGAGCACGAACTGCATGTACTGGCTGAGGAAGAACAGCGAGCCGAACATGGCGAAGAACACGAACGTCACCGCGAGCGACGCGGCGCTGAAGCGCGGGTTCTTGAAGAAGCGCACGTCGAGCATCGGGTGCCGGCTGCGCAGCTCCCACAACACGAACCCGGTGAGCAGCACGATGCCGACCGCGAACGCCCCCACGATGGTGGAGCTCGGTCCAGCCCTTCGACGGACCTTCGATGATGGCGTAGAGCAGCGGCGAACAAGCCGACCGCCGACAGGACCGTCCCGACCATGTCGAGCTGCGGATCGGTCGGGTCCTTGGTGCGCGGGACGATGAACCAGGTCGCGGTGACGGCGACGATCACGACGGGCACGTTCACCAGGAACACCGAGCCCCACCAGAAGTGCTCGAGCAGGAAGCCGCCGGTGAGTCGGACCGAGCGCGACGCCGAGCCCCGACACGCCGGCCCAGATCCCGATGGCGCGGGCCCGCTCACCGGACGGGAAGACGTTGGTGAGGATCGAGAGCGTCGACGGCATGATGAACGCACCACCCAGGCCCATCACGCCCCGCATCACGATGAGCGCGGAGGCGGAGCCGACGAAGGCGGAGATCGCCGAGCCGGTCCC
The DNA here is from genome assembly GCA_963697125.1 of uncultured Actinomycetes bacterium. Classification (GTDB taxonomy): domain Bacteria; phylum Actinomycetota; class Acidimicrobiia; order IMCC26256; family DASPTH01; genus DASUAS01. The sequence continues at coordinate 147,193 of CAVOMW010000007.1, read as the reverse complement.
GAACACGAGCAGGCCGACGATGAGCGCGCCGCGCCGGCCGAACTTGTCGCCCATCGTGCCCGCGGTCAGCAGGAGGCTGGCGAAGACCAGCGTGTAGGCGTCGACGATCCACTGCAGCTGGCTGGCGCTGGCGTGCAGTTCCTCGACCAGCGTCGGGCAGCGCGACGTTGAGGATCGTGTTGTCGATGCTGACGACGAGCAGGCAGAAGCACAGGACCGCGAGGATCGACCAGCGCCGCTGGTAGGCCTGCTGGGAATGCGCGGGATCGAGGTCGAGCGGGGACGCCACCGCCGTCGCCATGGAACGCAACGCTACGCCGTCCCGAGCGGTTTGGCCAGCGGGTTCCCGGTCGCACAAGATGAGTGCATGGACGCCGCCGAACCGGTCAGCCCTCGCGTTCGAGGCGTCGAGACCGCGTCGGTCTTCGACGTGTACGACGAGCTGCTCGTGCCGCTCTGCTTCCAGGGCTACGCCGACGACCTCGCGACTCGCCTCGGTGGCGTGCGCGGCGGCGACGTGCTCGTGGTCGCGTGCGGTACCGGTGTGGACACGCGCGTCCTGGCCGACGTCGCTGCCGCCGTCGGTGGCGATCACCGCCACCGACCTCGTGCCGGGCATGGTCGAGCGTGCCGAGCGGCACGGCACGTCACGCGCGGTCACGTGGGACGTTGCCGACGCGCAGGGACTGCCCTACGACGACGCGTCGTTCGACGTCGTCGTGTGCCAGTTCGGCGCCATGTTCTTCCCGGCCCGGGTCCAAGCATTCGCCGAGGCCGCACGCGTCCTGCGTCCCCAGGGTCGGTTCGAGCTGGCGGTGTGGGACCGCATCGAGGCGAACGACTTCGGCGCCACCGTCGCCGACGCGATGCGCGAGCTCTTCCCCGACGACCCGCCCGGGTTCCTGGACCGGATGCCGTACTCGTACCACGATGCCGACGTGATCGTCGCCGACCTCGTGGCCGGAGGGCTCGTCGTGCCCGACGCGGTCGAGCGGGTGGGTCACGAGGCCCGGGCCGCGTCACCGGAGGCCGTCGCCGCCGCGTTCTGTGGCGGGACGCCGCTGCGCGACCAGCTCCAGGCGGGTGGACCGGATCGCCTCCGCCGCGCCCTCGACGGTGCTCGCGCGTGCGCTCGCCGAGCGGTTCGGCACCGCCGATCTGAAGGGGTGCACCGCGGCGTTGGTGGCGACGGCGGTGAAGGCCTGACGCCGTAGCATCGGGCCCGAACGAGCACGGGGGCGGCGCATGGACGGTCGGGGCGCAACCGACATCGACGAGGACAACATCGAAGAGGTCACCCTCGTCGCGCGCGGCATCGCGACGGCGGTCGCCCCCGAGACCGGTCTCACCGACGTGCAAGCCGAGCTGCTCCAGGCCATCGCGGCCGCGCTCACCGGGTTCGACGTCGACTACCGCTCGCTCGACCCGCTTGGCACCGGCCGATCTCGCCGACGTCCTCGCGGCCGCGTCCATCGGCTACCGCCAGCGCATCGTCCACCACATGGTGCTCGGCGAGCTGGTCCTGCGACCGATCCCGGTCGTCGTCGCGCACCGCGTGGCGAAGTACGCCGAGGCGCTCGGGGTGCACGACAACTTCGTGCGCGTGGCGCGTCGCTACGCGCAGGGCGCGTACGGCCTCGCGTGGATGGACCTCGCGCGCAGCGGCTTCGTCGAGCACGTCCAGAACGCCGACGGCGAGAGTCCGACCGCGCGCCGCGGCAGTCGCCGATCGCGCCGGCGGACGTCGACCCCGCGCTCGAGGCGAAGTGGCTGGCGTTCGCCGAGCTGCCGCACGACACGCTCGGCTACCACGTGTGGGACATGTACGACAGTCGCGGGTTCGAGGCTGCCGGGCGCGCCCGGCGGCCCGCCGGTCGGTACCTCGCGCAGCACGACTTCGTGCACGTGCTCGCCGACTACGGCACCAACCTGCGTGGCGAGGTGGAGGTGTTCGCGCTCATCGGCCGCGCCGATCCCGACCCCAAGGGGTTCGCCTGGCTGGCGACCCTGATCGGCCTCTTCGAGACCGGCTACATCACGAGCTCGGGGTTCTTCGACCGCGACGTGCGCGACCCGGTGATCCAGGCGCCGGGCATGCACGTCCGCGTCGCCGACGGCATCCGCCGCGGCAAGGTGATCTGGCAGCGCTGCGACATGGACCTGTTCGAGTTCGACTACCACGCGCACGCGACGCTGCCGGTCGACGAGGTCCGCGAGATCGTCGGCGTGCCGCCGAAGTCGGAGGCCGCGCTCGCCGCGGGGTCGGCGGCACTGGACTCGTTCGAGGGCATGTCGGAGACGCAACGACGAGTGATGGCGCAGCGCAGGGGAGGCAGCCGGTGAACCGGAACTTCACGCAGGCCATGTCGGTGAAGTGCTCAGACCCCGCGAAGATGGAGCAGCTCATCGAGCTCCTGCGGCAGTGGGACCGCGACCAGGCCCAGGCCGACATCATGGGGTACATGGGCATCCGGATCCTCGCCGATCGCGAGACGCCCGACGAGTACTTGATCCTCGCCGACTTCGGCGTCGTCGACCCCGACGTGTCGGCCGCCGACGAAGCCGCCGCGCAACAACGAGCGACCCGAGACGCAGGAGACCGCTCGCCGCATGCGCGAGCTGCTCGACGACGACCCCGTCTACCGGCACTACGACTGGCGGTACCTCACCGACGGTTAGCGGCTTCGGAACTACGTGAGATAAGAGTGCTAGAGGTTTCGGGAATCGCAACGACGACAGGAGCACGGTGATGAAGGCTGATGCATTCAGGTACGACGGCAAGCGCGCGCTCGTCGTGGGTGGCGCGACGGGCATGGGCGCGGCGGTCGCCGAGCTCGTGCAGGACCTCGGCGCCGAGGTCGTCGTGATGGACTTCGCTCCTGTCACGCTCGCCGGAGCGAAGGCGATCAGCCTCGATCTGCGCGACAAGGCGAGCATCGAGGCCGCGCTCGACGAGTGCGGCGGCCCCATCGACGCGTTGTTCGCGTGTGCGGGCGTGGCCGACGGCACTGCCGGCATCGAGAAGATCAACTTCATCGGCCACCGGCACCTCATCGATCGCGCCATCGAGCAGGGCTTCCTCGGTCGGGGAGCGCGATCGGGTTCATCTCCTCGACCGCGGGCCTCGGTTGGCGCAAGCACCTCGACGAGGTGAAGGCGTACCTCGCCGATGCGCCGGACTGGGACTCTGCGGTCGCCTGGATCGAGGCCAACCCCGACAAGGCCAGCTACACGTGGAGCAAGCAGTCGATCAACGTCTACGTGCAGGGCCACGCCTTGGAGCTGCTGAAGCAGGGCATCCGGGTCAACGCGATCCTGCCCGGCCCCACCGACACGCCGCTCGCCCGGGCCAACGAGGAGACGTGGCTCGGCTTCGGCACCGACTACCGGGGCGACGCCGGCATCGAGGCGTCGCGTCCCGACGAGCAGGCGGGCCCGCTCGTCTTCCTCTGCAGCGACGCGGCGTCGCACGTGAGCGGCGAGATCCTGATCGTCGACGCGGGGTTCACCGGCTCCGGCGTCACCGGCGCGTACGAGACCGCGGCGATGGCCGTGGAGTTCATGGAGAACATGTAGCCCCCTGACGTTTTGGCGTGGCAGACCCGCGACATCGCGCGGGTTCACCGCGCCAAAACGGAGGGCGGGGCTACCAGTACTTCGCGGCGGGCCGCACCTCGATGGCGCCGCCGAGGCGGGCGGCGGGGATGCGCGACGCGACCGCGATGGCGGCGTCGAGGTCGTCGGCTTCGAGCACCAGGAACCCACCGACCGCGCCGTCGGTGCCGAGGTGCGGGCCCTCGCGCACGTCGACGGTGCCGTCCTTCACGACGACGGTGCGGGCGTCGGCCGGCAGCCCGAGCGGAGGCCCGGGCGCCACGCCGGGCGTCTGGTTGAGCGCGGCGTAGTCGGCGTAGACCTTCGTCTGCTCGTCCTGCGGCAACGCCTCCCACTCGGGCGTGCCGGGCAGGGGAGTCGTGCCCTGGTAGATCAAGATCGCGAACTGCTCCATTGCGTGCTCCTTCTCGGTGTGTGTGCACCGATGTCGGATCGCGACGAGCAGATGTGACACGCGTCAGTCGAGCACGACGATCTCGAGCGCGGCGATGCGGTCGGCGTCGCCCGTGACGTCGATCGCCACGATGCGGTCGTCGCGCACCGTGAACTGCACGACGCCCCGGATGTGACCGCCGGGTGCCCACAGCCACGCGGCGGCACCGTCGACCACGGCCCGCGTCGCGGCGCGGGCGCCGCCGGAGAGCGCGGCAGCGACGGCTTCGGCCCCGCACGTCTCGCGCAAGGCTCCCATCGAGATCGCGGCCGCGTCGGGCAGCAGGACCACGTCGGGATCGAGCAGCTGCATGAGCGCGTCGAACTCCCCGCCTCGCGCGGCGCGCAGGAACGCGTCGACCACGTTCGCGTTGACGTGCGAGGTCGAGGCGTCCATCCGGGGTACTGCCCTGCAGTCGACGACGAGCCCGGCTCGCGAGCTGGCGCGACACGTCGGGACTGCGCCCGAGGATCTCGGCGACGCCGTCGAACGGCACGCCGAACACGTCGTGCAGCACGAAGGCCACTCGCTCCGCCGGACCGAGCCGATCGAGCACCACCATCAGCGCGGTGCCCACCGACTCGGCGAGGAGTGCCTCGTCGACCGGGTCGGTGGTGGGGTCGGTGTCCGGCGCGCCGTTGGCCGCGAGGTCGTCGACCGGATCCTCGGGGCGGGCCCGTCGGGCGCGGAGGCGGTCGAGGCACACCCGACCGACGACGGTGGTGAGCAACCCGCCGACGTTCTCGATCGCGGCGGGGTCGTTGCGCTGCAGCCGCAGCCAGGTCTCCTGCACCGCGTCGTCGGCCTCGGCGTGCGAACCGAGCATGCGGTAGGCGAGCGCGTGGAGGCGCGGCCGGCTCTCCTCGAAGCGAGCAGTCAGCCAGTCGTCGTCGTGCACGGGATCCTCGATTCACGAGCCGATGCGTCCACCAGGATGTCGCCGGTCGCGACCCGGATGTGACAGGCCCTCACGCGAAGAGGGAGTGGACCAGGGGAGTGAGCTGAGCGGGGGACTAGCGTCGTGGCGTTCGCGACTGTCACACCAGGAGATCAGCCATGGCCCGCACGAGCACCGTCCCCCTCGCCCACCCCGAGTCGTTCTTCATCGGCGGCTCGTGGGTCGCGCCGTCGTCCGACTCGACCATCGACGTCATCGACGCCGGTACCGAGGAGCTCGCGTTCACGATCGCCGAGGCGCAGGCCGCCGACATGGCGCACGCGGTCGAGGCCGCCCGCACCGCGTTCGACGAGGGACCGTGGCCTCAGCTGACCCACGCCGAGCGCGCCGGCTACCTCCGCGCCCTCGAGCGCGGCGCTGATGGAGCGCAACGACGCGCTGGCCGAGCTGTGGCCACGCGAATCGGGCGTGCTCGCCAGCATGGCGCAGTACTCGGGGATGATGGCGGCCAGCGGCCTCGAGACCTACGCCGCGCTCGCCGACACCTTCGCGTTCGAGGAGCAGGCGCAGCCGTCGGGCCCCGGCTTCGGCCTGCTCGTGCGCGAGCCGGTGGGAGTGGTCGGAGCGATCATCCCGTGGAACGCGCCGGTGCAGCTGATCACGCACAAGATCGGTCCTGCGCTGCTCGCGGGCTGCTCCGTCGTGCTCAAGATGTCACCCGAGGCACCCGGCGAGGGCTATGTGTTCGCCGAGGCCGCGGAGGCCGTCGGGCTCCCGGCCGGCGTGCTCAACGTGGTGACCGCCGACCGCGAGGTGTCGCAGCTGCTCGTCACCGACCCGCGCGTCGACAAGATCACGTTCACCGGCTCCACCGCCGCGGGCCGCAAGATCGCGTCGCTCTGCGGTGAGCGCATCGCGCGCGTCACGCTCGAGCTGGGCGGCAAGTCCGCCGCGGTCGTGCTCGACGACGCCGACATCGCGTCGGTCGCCGCGTCGATCGCGGGCGCCGAGTGCCTCATGACCGGTCAGGTGTGCTCGTCGCTCACCCGCATCGTCGTCACGCAGAAGAACCACGACGAGATGGTCGAGGCGCTGGCCGCGAGCTTCGCCCAGGTGAAGGTGGGCGACCAGTTCGACGAGACGTCGCAGATGGGGCCGCTCGCCATGCGCCGTCGAGCGCGACCGCGTCGAGGGCTACATCCAGAAGGGCGTCGACGGTGGCGCGACGCTCGCCGCCGGCGGTGGCCGTCCGAAGCACCTCGAGCGCGGCTGGTTCGTGGAGCCGACGGTGTTCGGCAACGTCGACAACTCGTCGACCATCGCGCAGGAGGAGATCTTCGGCCCGGTGCTGAGCGTGATCCCCGCGGCCGACGAGCAGGACGCCGTGCGCATCGCCAACGACACCATCTACGGCCTCAACTCCTCGGTGTTCACCCCCGACGTCGACCGCGCTCGCCAAGTGGCGGGACAGCTCCGTGCCGGCACCGTGGGCCACAACGGCTTCAAGACCGACTTCGGCATGGCGTTCGGCGGGTTCAAGCAGTCCGGCATCGGTCGCGAAGGCGGCAAGGAAGGGCTGCTGCCGTTCCTCGAGACCAAGACCGTGATCCTCGACGAGGCACCGAGCACGTACCCGTCCGAGGGCTGATCGTGGATCCGGACCGCCCGCCGATCCCGTACATCTACTTCCCACCGGTTCACGGCATCGAGCTCCTCAGCGACGACATCGAAGCCGGGCAGCGCATCGACGACACCCACCACGCCGACAGCATGGGGATGAGCGGTGACAACCTCTCACCCCATCTGTCGTGGTCGGGCGTGCCCGACGGGACGCAGTCGCTGGCGGTCACGTGCTTCGATCCCGACGCACCGACCGGCAGTGGCTTCTGGCACTGGGTCGTGTTCGATCTCCCGCCGTCGACGACGGAGCTCCCACGCGGCGCGGGAAGTGGTGACCATGCCGGGCTCCCGGCGGGAGCGATCCACGCCCGCAACGATGCCGGTGGGCTCGAGTACATCGGTATGGCGCCACCCGAGGGTCACGGCGACCACCGCTACGTGTTCGCCGTGCACGCGGTCGGCATCCCCACGCTCGGGATCGACTCGTCGGCCTCGCCGGCGTACGTCGGCTTCAACCTCTTCTTCAACACCCTGGGACGGGGCGTCCTCATCGCGCACTTCGGACGCTGACCGGCGCGCTCCGGGCGCGCTGAGCTCAGCTGCGGAGCTTGGCGAGCAGGCGCAGGATCTCCAGGTACAGCCACACCAGCGTGACCATGAGCCCGAACGCGCCGTACCACTCCATGTACTTGGGTGCGCCCGCCTTGGCGGACTGGGCGATGAACTCGTAGTCGAGGAACAGGTTGAGCGACGCGATCACGCAGATGATCACGCTGATCGCGATGCCCAGCGGGCTCGGCGAGTTCCAGAACGAGATGTCGGCGCCGAACAGCGACAGGATGAACGTGCCGAAGTACAGCACGAAGACGCCCGCGGTCGCGCCGATCACGACCATCTGGAACTTGCGGGTCACCTTCACCACGCCGAACACGTAGAGCGCGAGGGTGGCGAAGAACACCGCGATGGTGGCGAGGATCGCCTGGAACACGATGCCGTCCCACTGGCTCTCGAACGCCTTCGAGATCACGCCCAAGAACACGCCCTCGGCCAGCGCGTAGAGCGGGGCGAGGAACGGCGACGCCTTCGGCTTGAAGATGCACACCATCGCCAGGCCGAAGCCGACGAACAGCGCGATCCACGTCCAGGCGGGGAAATTGACGTTCGTCGTCACGACGCCGTTGCTGATGGTGGTCGTCGGATCGGGCGCCTGCGACCACCCGAACGCGCCGGCGGCGACCACGATCAGGAACAGGAAGAACGTCTTCGCGAACGCCCCGTTGGCGGTCATGTGCGAGACGCGCGTGGGCGGTGGCGCGGCGCCAGTGGCCTCGGCGTGGGCGAGCGCGACCGGGGCGGCCCAGCCGGCTTCGTCTTCCTTCTCGATGGTCTCGTACCGCTTCTGGTTCATCGCCGGATTGGGCATCGTGTCCTCGTTGTCGTCCACCGACAGGAGCCTCCAGCGTACGGCAGCGCATCGCCCGGTGGGGTACGCGCCGACCCCGGAGCGACAGCCGCTCGGCTCCGCCTCCGAGGTGCCGAAAGGGTGCCGTGTACCATCGACCGATGAGCGACCCGCTCGTCCTCGTCGTCGACTTCGGCGCTCAATACGCGCAGCTGATCGCCCGCCGCGTGCGTGAGGCGAAGGTCTACAGCGAGATCGTGCCGCACGAGATGCCCGTGGCCGAGCTCCTCGCCCGTGAGCCCGCAGCGGTGATCCTCTCGGGCGGTCCCGCCAGTGTCTACGCCGACGGAGCGCCGTCGATCGATCCCGCGCTCTTCGACGCCGGCGTGCCGGTGTTCGGCATCTGTTACGGCTTCCAGGCGATGGCGGAGGCGCTCGGCGGCACGGTGAAGCGCACCGAGGGCGCCGAGTTCGGTCGCACCACCGCCACGATCGACGCCGACGCCGTGCTCTTCTCGGGCCAGCCGGTTCGTCAGCCGGTGTGGATGTCGCACCGCGACGCCGTCGTCGTCGCACCGTCGGGCTTCGCGGTGACCGGCCGCACCGACGGCGCCGAGATCGCTGCGTTCGAACACTCCGACCGCCGTCTCTTCGGCGTGCAGTGGCACCCCGAGGTGCTGCACACCGCGCACGGTCAGACCATGCTCGAGCGGTTCCTGCACGTGGGCGCCGGCATCCCGCCGACGTGGACCACCGCCAACATCATCGACGACGCGATCACCGAGATCCGCGAGCGCGTCGGCGACCATCACGTGCTCTGCGGTCTGTCGGGTGGCGTCGACTCCGCGGTCGCCGCCGCCCTGGTGCACCGTGCCGTGGGTGACCAGCTCACGTGCGTGTTCGTCGACCACGGACTGTTGCGCAAGGGTGAGCGCGAGCAGGTGGAGCGCGACTACGTGGCCGCCACCGGCATCCGTCTGGTGACCGTCGACGCGTCGGAGAAGTTCCTCACCAAGCTCGCCGGTGTCATCGATCCCGAAGCCAAGCGCAAGATCATCGGCACCGAGTTCATCCGCACCTTCGAGGAGGTGTCGGCCGAGGTGATCGCGGCCGAGGGCGCCCTTTCGGAGGGAGGGGACGGCGTCGAGTTCCTCGTGCAGGGCACCCTGTACCCCGACGTCGTCGAGTCGGGCGGTGGTACCGGCACCGCCAACATCAAGAGCCACCACAACGTCGGGGGCCTGCCCGATGATCTGCAGTTCGAACTGATCGAACCACTGAAGGCGCTGTTCAAGGACGAAGTGCGCGCGGTGGGCCTCGAGCTCGGCCTACCCGAGTCGATGGTGTGGCGTCAGCCGTTCCCGGGGCCCGGACTCGCGATCCGCATCGTGGGCGCGGTCGACGCCGAACGGCTGCACACGGTGCGCGAGGCCGATGCCATCGCCGCGAAGAGCTCGAGGCCGCCGGGCTCGAGCGCGACGTGTGGCAATTCCCGGTGGTGCTGCTGGCCGACGTCCGGTCGGTGGGCGTGCAGGGCGACGGCCGCACGTACGCACACCCGATCGTGCTGCGCCCGATCACGAGCGAAGACGCCATGACCGCCGACTGGGCGCGCCTCCCCACCGAGGTGCTCGAGCGGATCTCCACCCGCATCACCAATGAGGTCGAGGACGTGAACCGGGTGGTGCTCGACATCTCGAGCAAGCCGCCGGCGACGATCGAGTGGGAATAGCCCTCCACCCTCGCTCGCGTCCGCTCGCTCCGTACTGGTCGCTCCTCGCTAACCCGCGGCCAGGATGCCGTGGATGGCGGCGACGACACCGCCGTCGACCCGGAGGTCGCAGCCGCTGACGAACGACGCCGCCGGACTCGCCAGCCACTGCACCGCGGCGGCGATGTCCTCGGCGGTGCCGATGCGCGCCACCGGTGAGATCGCGAGCATGCCCTCCATCTGCTCGCTCGATCCCTCGGTGAGCTCCTGGCGGCCCATCGGGGTGGAGATGATGCCGGGGCTGATGCTCACGACACGCCCTCCGCGTGGACCCCACGCCACCGCGGCGCGCTCGACCCGCAGTTGGTTCACGCGCTTGGCGACGCTGTACGTCGCGCCGAAGTCACTGAGGTCGATGTCGCCGAGCGCGGCCATCAGGTCGTCGGTCGACGCGACTGTGACCGCGCGCTCCAACTCGCGCGGGAGGTCGGCCATCGAACCGGCCATGCTCGCGATGCACACCGCGACCGTCCCTGGTTCGACGACATCGAGGAACGCGTTGAGCACGTGGTCGGTGCCGAGCATGTCGACCTCGAGCACACGCTCGCCGGTCGCCTGGGTGGGGGAGAGCCCGGCGGTGTGCGCGAGCGTGCGCAGCGGGCCGAGCCCGCGCACGACGTCGACGAGCGCGTCGACGGACGCGCGGTCGGAGACGTCGACCCGCTGGCCGGTGACGGTGAATCCGTCGCGCGTGAACTCGTCGACGACGGCGTCGAGCTTCGCCTCGTCGAAGTCGGCGAGCACGAGGTGCGCGCCCCCTTGCAGCCGTCGCGCGCACGCGACACCCATCCCGCCGACGCCGGTGACCACGACCACGTCCACCTTGCGCTCCCTTGTCGCGAACGTCAGCGGACCCTACGCCAACGCCGTGATCGACCGCAGCGCCGATAGGGTCTCCGGATGGGCAGCGCTCGTCGTTCCTCGTTCCGTCTCGTGCTCGTCACCAGCCTCGCGGTGGTCAGCCTCCTGCTCGTGGTGCCGGCAAGCGGCGCAGCGACGTCGAAGGCCGACTCTGCGCTGCAGAAGGCGCTCGACGTGTTCGTCAAGCGGCCCGACGGACCGAACGGGATCTCGGTCGTCGTGCAGCGCGATGCCGCCCCGGTGCAGTTCACCGCCGGGTACGGCGATGTTCGCGACGAAAACGCCGTTCGGGCTCACCGACGCCATGCGACTCGCCAGCGTGGCCAAGGCGTTCAGCGGCGCGGCGGCGTTGTCGGCGGTCGCCGACGGCAAGCTGACCCTCGAATCCACCGTCGGTGAGATCCTGCCTCAGCAGTCGGCGACGTGGGCCAAGGTCACGTTGGCGCAGCTGCTCCAGCACACGAGCGGCATCCCCGACTTCAGCAAGAGCCCCCACGTTCGCGGAGGCGGTCGGGTCCACGCTCGAGACCCCGCAGCCCCCCGAACAGCTGCCCACCTACGTCGCGAACGACCCGCTGAAGTTCCCGTCGGGCAGCAAGTACGCGTACTCGAACACCGACAACATCCTGGTCGGGCTCATGGTCGCGGCGGTCGACGGCACGCCGTACGACCAGTCGCTCGAGGCGCGGGTGTACACGCCGTTCGGGCTCACCGGCACCAGCCTCCCAGTCGGGGTCGAGATGCCGACGCCCTACACACACGGCTACCAGCCCGATCCGCCGAACGCCGACGAAGACGTCAGCAAGTTGGTCGCGGCGGGATGGTCGTGGGCGTCCGGGGGCGTGGTCTCCACCCCGCAGGATGCGAACATGTTCGCGCGCGACTACACGTCGGGGAAGGAGACCGACGCGGCCACGAAGAAGCTGCAGTTCACGTTCCGGCCCGGCAAATCGGAGCCGACCGGCCCTGGCACCAACTCCGCCGGCCTCGGCATCTTCCGCTACCAGACGTCGTGCGGCACGGTGTACGGGCACACCGGCAACACGTCGGGTTACACGCAGTTCATCGCCGCGACGAGCGACGGCACACGCTCCGCGGTGGTGTCGATCAACGGGCAGATCACTCCCGAGCGCAACCCGAAGATCTTCCCGGCGCTGCGCACGATCTACGGTCTTGCGGTGTGCTCGGCGCTGAAGGGCTGACGAGGAGGGGGACATGGAAGACCGTGAGAGCCCGGTCCTGTACCTGGAGATGACAGAGCTCACCCCCGAGAAGTACGCGCGAGACGCGCGTGCCGGAGGTGTGCGCGCTCCCGGGCGTCGAGCGGGCGACGTGGTGGCGCAACGTCTACCACGATCGTCCCGACCTGCCGCGTGAGCTGCCGGAGTTCGACACGCTCGGCGTGTACGAGTGCGCGCCGTCGTTCGTCGCGCCGGCAACGCCGGACGGCGTGACCGGCCACCACTTCCTGCGCACACCGCGGCCGGGCCAGGGCCGCCTCACCGGGAAGCCCACGGTCTCGCTCTCGCTCGTGCTCATCAGCCCGACGACGCCGGCCGAGGCGCAGGCGTTGCGCGACTGGGGCGACTTCGTGCACCTCAACTACATCGTCGAAGCCGGCATCCCCGGGTTCACGATGATCACGCCGTACGAGAACGCGACCGGCGGCGACCCGCGCTACATGCACTTCTACGAGTTCGACGACCCCGAGGCCGAGATCACGTTCAAGCGCATGCGCCCGCTGGTGGAGGCGCGCATCGGTGCGTGGGAGACGCCCGAGTGCCAGGAGTGGGCGATGCACCCGGCGCTCCGGATCATGTACGTCAACTCGTTCTCGCTCGTCGGCGAGTCCTGAGCGCACCCCGCACGAGAGGCGGCACCTGATGACCGACCCGACGCCGCCACCTGACGCGCCCGTGCCCGCACCGGCGCCACTCGATCCGGAGGCGATGCTGCGCAGCCGAGGCTTCGTGGTGTTGCTCGTGTTCGCGGCCGTGATCGGTCTCGTCGTCTCGCTGGCGTCGTGGGGGTTCCTCGAGCTCGTGCATCAGGTGCAGCTCGGGTTGTACAGCGACCTGCCCTCCGCGCTCGGCTACTCCACCATCCCCGACTGGTGGCCGATCCCGATCCTCGTGCTCGCCGGGCTCCCGGTGGCGTTCGCCATCGTGAAGCTCCCCGGCCGGGGCGGGCACGTCCCCGCCCACGGACTGCAGGTCGGGAGCACGCAACCGAACGAGGTGCCGGGTGTCGCCCTGGCTGCGTTCGCCACCCTCGGCCTCGGTCTCGTGCTCGGCCCGGAGGCGCCCCTCATCGCCATCGGCGGCGGCCTGGCGATCTTCGCGGTCAAGCTCGCGAAGCGTGACGCACCTCCGCAGCTGTTGCTCGTGCTCGCGGCGGCGGGCAGCTTCGCGGCGATCTCGGTGATCTTCGGTTCGCCGATCGTCGCCGCGGTGCTCGTCATCGAAGCCAGCGGGCTCGGTGGCGCCACGCTGCCGCTCATCCTCGTTCCGGGTCTGATCGCGGCGGGCGTCGGCTCGCTGGTGTTCATCGGCATCTCCAACTGGACCGCGCTCAGCACGAGCGCGTATTCGCTCCAGCCGCTCCAGCTCCCGCACTTCGCCCATCCCACGTGGGGTCAGATCGGATGGTCGCTCGCCCTCGGTGCCGTCGGCGCCCTGCTGACCTTCGTGATCCGCCAGCTCGGACTCAAGGGGATCGGGCTCGCGGAGAAGAACCACTGGCTCTGGCTCCCGGCTGCGGGACTCGCGGTTGGGCTGCTCGCGTTGTTGTTCGCGTCGACGACGACCCACGGCGTCCAGGAGGTCATCTTCTCCGGACAGGACCAGCTCTCGGGACTCGTCGACAATGCGAGTACGTGGACGATTGGCGCGCTGCTCTTCCTGCTCCTGTGCAAGGGCCTGGCGTGGAGTGCGTGCCTCGGCACCTTCCGCGGCGGCCCGACGTTCCCGGCGATCTTCCTCGGCGCGGCCGGCGGCATCGCCGCGTCGCACCTCCCGGGGATGTCGCTCACACCCGCGGTGGCGGTCGGCATGGGGGTGATGGTGGTGTCGTTCCTCAAGTTGCCGCTGTCCGCCGTGATCATCGCCACGTCGCTCACGGTCAGCGCGGGCATCGGGGTGAGCCCGCTGATCATCATCGGGGTGGTCGTTGCCTACCTGGTGACGCTCGCGCTCGAAGGCCGCCTCGGCACCGGGGGTCCGGGCACGGTCCCGGCTACGGGCTGATGATCTCGACCATCGAATCGCTGAGGTCTGCGCTCGCGTTGTCCTCCGCGTAGCGCCGCCCCTGCACGTTCAGGAGTCGCACCGAGGTCGCGCCCCGGATCGGGAACGGTCCCCAGTGCCACGTGCCCTGGTGGAGCACGACGGTCTCGCCCGGTTCGAGCACGAAGGCGCGGATGGTGTCGAGGTCGCCCGGGTCGGCGAACGTGCGGTCGGCGGGCGCGACCGCAACGACCGACGCGGCGTCGAGTGGCGTGAGCACCTGCGTGTGGGTCTCGTGCCGGTACATCACCGCGCACCGGAGGCCCGTGTGTGGTCGCCTCGATCTCATCGGTGGTGTGCTCGATGGTGTTGAGGTGCGCGTCGTCCCACGCGAAGTGCAGCGTGTGCTCGCCGTCGGTGGGGTCGACGTCGGGGCGGGGTAGCCAACCGAACGGCGCCCACGCCGACCCGGTCACGGACTGCGCGCGACGTGACCGACGTGAACTCGGCTCGTCGTTCGGCTCGTCGTTCATGGCGTTCCTCTACGCTGGGCGACATGGACGTGCGCTCGATCGAAGACGTCGCACCGGTCGTCGAGCACAACGGGACGGTACCCGTCTGGTGGCTGGTGTCACCGCGTGAGATGCAGGACATCACCGCCGGGGGACACCTCGAGCTGGTGAGCGAGTTCGAGGTGGCCGGGGGCGGGTTCGTCGATCCGCACTCGCACCCGACCCACGAGTTCTATTACGTCACCGCGGGTCGGGGCCTCATGACGATCGGCGATGAGACGCGTCGAGATCGCGCAGGGCGACCTCGTGCACATCCCGCCCGACGCGGTGCACAGCCTGCGGCCCGTCTCCGACCACACGCCCATCCACTGCTTCGCCTTCGCGGTGGCGGTGGCCGGCGCGGGCGAGATCGACTACACCAGCCATTGAGGTCTGGGCACTGACGCGGTCGCCGCGCTACGCGCCTTCCACCAGGTTGACGTCGAGCCCGAACTCCTCGACGGTGCTACCACCGGCGCGGAGCACGTCGAACAGCGCCGCCTCCTTCGCGGTGCGGGCGGCACCCGCCGCGAGCACGGTGGCGAGCTCGGCGCCGGGCAACACGACGACACCGTCGACGTCGGCCACGATCCAGTCGCCCGGGTCAACCGCGACGTCGCCCACGGTGACGGGTCGGTCGATCGCACCCGGCTGCACCTTCGACGCACCGGTGAGCGCGAGGCCGGTGGAGAACACGGGGAACCCGTGCGTAGCGAGCGCGTCGCAGTCGCGCACGCAGGCGTCGATCACGAGGCCCGCGATCCCGCGCGCCTCGGCACCGGTGGTGAGCACCTCGCCCCAGTAGCCGAAGTCGCGCTCGCCGCCCATGTCGGCGACGAGGATCGACCCGGCCGGTGCGCGCGTCACCGCGACGTGGATGCCGAGGTTGTCGCCCGGGCTGCACCGCACCGGATACGCGGGTCCGGCCACGCGCGCGCCCGGCCAGGCCGGCTTCACGCGCGGGTGCATGCGCCGGGCGCCGGATTCACCGAGCGTCGCGGCGCCCAACGCGAGCGCGTCGGACGCCGCCCCGTCGTCGCTCACGGGCGGTCCCTCATCGAGGAGGTCTCAGCCGACCTTGCGCAGGATGTTGCGGTCGGTGTGCGCGAACGGCTCCGGGAACTCGTCCATCTTCAGCATCGTCGTCTCGTCGTAGGACCAGCTGCCGTCGTCGTTGATCGTGATGGTGACGTCGTAGCTGAGGGTCGACGCGTGCGCCGACAGGTACTTGTTCTCGCCGATCGAGTAGTTGGGGTCGCCCGGTCGCGCCGCGAGGGTGAACGACGTCGCGTCTGCGGCCGCGCTGCCGCCGGCGAGGACGGTGATGCCGCGCGGCACGACGAAGCCCCGCATGACCTCACCCGTCGCGCCGTCCCACAGCCAGTAGCCGACCTCGGTGTGGAACGGGTTCTCCTCCGAGCCGCGCCACATGGCCGACTTGTAGTCGAGGCCGTAGAGGTGCTGGTTGCCGTTGTCGACGGGGCCGAACGGCTTCATGGTCAGCTTCTCGAGGTACGGCGTCTGCAGCACCTCGCCCTTGGAGTGCGAGAACGCGGCGTCGAGGCCGCCCTGGTCCGACTCCCATTCACCGATCAGTCCCTCGAGCGGGCCCCATTCACCGGCCATCAGTGCTGTTCCTCCCGGATGGTGCCGCGTTCCGCCCACGGCGCGAGTCGGCATCCTACCGAGCAGTCCGTGCGTAGCGGTCACGACGGTACGAACACCGCGCGCCGGGACATGACGGAGATTGGCGACGTCGCGATCGGGGCACACCAGGAACGGCAACCACCCGAGGGCACGACCCAGGAGGTCACCATGGCAGTCTCCCGCACCGTTCCGCAGGGCGCGCCCGTCGACGCACCCGCCGAGACGCGCCGAACGCGCCGATCGTTCACCGTCGGACCGGGCATGGTCGTCGGCGTGATCGCGACGGTCGCACTCGTCGTGTCGATCTTCATGTCGTGGCAGTCGGGCGGTGTGCACCCGAGCTCGATTCCCGCCGCGTTCCTCTGGGACCGCAACGCCACCGGCGATCCGTCGCTGCTGGTGTACCTCATCCCGCTCGCGGTCGTCCTCGGCATCGGCTCGTTGATGCGTGGTGGCTCCGGCCTCCGCATCCTCGCGGGCCTGCTCACGATGGTCGTCGTCGGCGTGTACGCCTACCAGTTGCACGAGATCACCAACACGCTCGGCGTCAGCTTCAGTGACACGCTCGACGTGGGGTTCTACGTCGCCGCCGTCGCCGGCGTGTTCGGTTTCGTGAGCGGCTTCGTCCCGACGACCGTGCGCTCGCGCCGCGTCGAGCGCGTCGACGCCGTCGCCTAGTTCGTGTGTCACCGCGGTGACGCGCGCGTTCCGCGCGTCACCGCGGGGGCATCACGTGATCATGGTCTTCGTGCTCTGGCTCCTCGCCGTGATCCTCGTGATCGCCGGCATCGTCTCGCTGCTCCACGGCGCGGTGATGGCCGGTCTCGTGCTCATCGTCGTCGGACTGCTCGTCGGTCCCGGTGGCGTGAGTGTGTTCACCTGACCGGCGTCAGGTGACGTCCGGGACCTCGCGCATGGCGGCGTCGCGGATGCGTCGGCGGTAGTCGGCGGGTCGTTCGCCGGTCAGCCGCCGGAATGCGCGGTCGAACCCACTGAGGCTCTCGAAGCCCACGGCGATCGCGGTCTCGAGCATCGAACGGTCGTGCTCGGCGAGCATCGTCATCGCCCGCAGCACGCGGGCGGTCGTGCGGTACTCGCGCCAACTGAAGCCGGTCTCGGCCCGGAACGCACGTCGGAGCGAGCGCTCCGAGATGCCGACGGCCGCGCAGACCGCGCCGCTCGTCGACTGTCGCCAGGTGCTGCTGGGTGTGGCGCATCACCGCGGCCACCACCGGCACGGTGCTGGTGGGAAGGCGCAGCGGCGCTTCCGCGGTGTCGAGCCACTCCGCCGTGAGCAGGGCCAACGCGGTGAAGAACGCGTCCACGGTGGGGTCGCTCACCTCCCGGTCGATGCGCCATCTCGCCGCGTACACGATCATCTCGCGCACCGGTGCCGCCGCCGAGAGCACGCGCACGCGGTCGTCGTGACCGCTCACCATCGACGGCTCGAAGAACACCGCGACCGTGCGGACCTTCCGCAGCGTGGTCTGGTGCGGGAGCCCGGCCGGGATCCACGCGGCCTGTTGCGGTGGGAGGAGGTGGTGAGAACCGCCGGTCTCGACCTCGGCGACGCCTTCGAACGCGTACGGCAATTGATGGAGGTCGTGGGTGTGCCAGCCCGCAACCAGATCGTCGGCATCCTCGGGCCACGCACCGGCGTGCACCGGCGACCCGGCGCGCATCTCGACGGGCATGACGGCCACGGGCATGGCTGCGACCGGTGCGGCCTCGTCGTTGGCCGGTGCAGCGGCGACCCCCACGGCGCGGGACTGTAACAGTGGTCGACATGAGCGAAGTGGCTGCCCCCTGTTTCACCCGGCGAACAACGAAGCGAGGGCCGAGCGCCCCGGAGCGCAGCGACGAGAGCGGGAAGAGATGAGCGATCACGACGACCTCGTCCGCGCCTCGTTCGCCCGTCAGGTCGGGCTCTTCTCCGGGCCCGACTCGCCGTTCGTGCGTCGACCGGCCGGAACGGTCGAGCAACTCGAGCCCCTCGACGACGGCATGCTCGTGCTCGACCTGTGCTGCGGTGCCGCGCACGCGGCCGAGGTCGTGGCGCCGCGCGTGCGCCAGGTCGTGGGCATCGACCTCACCGCCGGACTGCTCGAGCTCGGTGCGGCGCGACTCTCGGCGGCGGGCGTGGACAACGTGCTGCTCCAGGAGGGGAACGCGCAGGCGCTCCCGTTCGTCACCGACTCCTTCGACCTCGCGTACTGCTTCGCATCGCTGCACCACGTCGGGGAACCCGCGGCCGCCATGGCCGAGATGGCGCGGGTGGTCGCGCCGGGCGGGCGCATCGTGGTGCAGGACCTCATCGTGCCCGTGCCCGACGCGCGCGAACGGTTCGACGCCGTGCACCGCCGGCTCGACCCGTCGCACGGTCGCGGGTTCCTCGAAGCCGAATTGGTCGCGCTCCTCCCCGACGCCGCCGAGCTCACCTACGCCGCCACCAGCGAGTCCCGCTTCCCGATCTCGATCGCGTACACGGAGCAGTCCGACGTCGAGGGCGCGGAGGCGGCGCTGCGGGCCGAGCTCGACGGTGGTGCCGTCACCGGACTCGAACCTCGTGACGACGACGGCACGTTGACGGTGTCGTTCTGGACGTCGACCCTCCACGCGACCCTGCCGGCCTGACCGCAGAGAGACCCGGCCGGAATCTGGGCCGAGAATTTCTGCGAGGCTGGTGTCGATCCCGACGGTGCCCGTTCGTCGTGGTACCGGAAGCACCGACGGACTGCCGAGGAGGCACCATGCGTTACGCCCTGCTGATCTGGGACGAAGAGAAGCGCCAGAACGAGATGACCGAGGCGGAAGGCCAGGCCCAGATGGCCGGTTACATGGCCTTCGGCGAGGAGATGGGTGGACGGGGCGTGCTCCAGGGCGGCGAGCGGCTTCACCCCACGCCCGCGACCACCACCGTGCGCGTGCGCGACGGCGAGGTGCTCACCTCCGACGGTCCGTTCGCGGAGACGAAGGAGCAGATGGCCGGGTTCTACCTGGTCGACTGCAAGGACCTCGACGAGGCGATCGAGGTGGCGTCGAAGATCCCCGGTGCCGCCTTCGGCTCGATCGAGGTCCGTCCGATCTGGGAGATGTAGTCGGCTTGGTCGACCAGGTCGAGGCCGCAGTTGCCCGTGCGTTCCGCGAGGAGTGGGGACGGGTCGTCGCCACCCTCATCCGGACCACGGGCGACTGGGACCTCGCCGAGGAGTGCACGCAGGATGCCTTCGCCCGCGCCCTCGAGCGGTGGCCCGGTGACGGAGTGCCCGCCAACCCCGGCGCGTGGTTGACGACAACCGCCCGCAACCGCGCGATCGACCGGCTGCGGCGCGCGCACACCGGCGCGGAGAAGGTGCGAGAGGCAGCGATGCTGGAATCGGATGACGAGCCGGCCGCGCTCGACGACAGCGGCGTCACCGACGACCGGCTCCGCCTCATCTTCACCTGCTGTCACCCGGCGTTGTCGGTCGAGGCGCAGGTGGCGCTGACGTTGCGTACGCTCGCCGGTCTCACGACCGCGGAGATCGCGCGCGCGTTCCTCGTGCCGGAGCCGACGATGGCGCAGCGTCTGGTACGCGCCAAGCGCAAGATCCAGGATGCGGGCATCCCGTACCGCGTCCCGCCCGCGCACCTGCTGCCCGAACGCACCAACGCGGTCCTCGCCGTGCTCTACCTCCTGTTCAACGAGGGCTACGTCGCCAGCAGCGGCACCGTGCTCGTGCGCACCGACCTCGCCACGGAAGCGATCCGGCTCGCCCGCACCCTCACCGAGCTGATGCCCGACGAACCGGAAGCGGCCGCACTGCTCGCGCTGATGCTCTTCCACCACGCCCGGCGCGCCGGACGGGTCGACGCGGCCGGCGAGCTGGTGCCGCTCGAGGAGCAGGACCGCGCCACGTGGGACCTGGCGATGATCGCCGAGGGGCAGGAGCACCTCGACCGCGCGTTGCGCCGGGAACGACCCGGTCCGTACCAGGTGCAGGCTGCGATCGCGTCCTGTCACGCCACCGCGCCCACCGCCGCCGACACCGACTGGCACGAGATCGCGCTCCTCTACGGCGAGCTCGTGCGCATGACCGGTTCACCGGTGGTCGAGCTCAATCGCGCGGTCGCGGTCGCGATGGCGGACGGTCCCGAGGCCGGGCTCGTGGTCGTCGACGGCGTGGCCGACCGGCTCGACGGCTACCAGTACCTCCATGCGACGCGCGCCGACATGCTGCGGCGGTTGGGACGACGCCACGAGTCTGCGGCCGCGTACACCCGTGCACTCGAGCTCAGCACGGTCGCCACCGAGCGCCGCTACCTCGAACGACGGTTCGCCGAGGTCACCACCGGCTGACCTGGTCAGTCGGCGGCGCAACCGTCGCGGACGGTGCCCGAAGGCGGCAGCGTCGTGGGTGCGGGTTGGCTCCCGTCGGGGAGCGTCGCGGTGGTCGACGTGGTCGTCGTGCCTTCCTTGGCCGCGCGCTTCGCGTCCTTGTTCGCGGCCTTGATCTCGGCGTTGCTTGCAGCGTGCGTGCCTGGCGGACACGGCGACGCGAACGTGCGGAGCGCGACCGGCGTGGGAATGCGGTCGGCCAGCGGGCCGAGCAGCTTCCGCGCGGTCTTGTCCGAGATCTTCGGCAAACGGTGGAGCGCGTTGAGCTCGCGCAACTCCGAGTCGGTGATCCCGTCGCGGTTGCGCAGCTGTTTGACCACCTTCGTCACCATCGGGGTCACACCCGATTGTCGTGCGATCGCGGCGTTGTACAGGTTGACCGTCTTGAACAGGTCGCCCTGCGAGGTGAAGTTCACCGCGACCGTGTTGGGGATCTGTTGACGCTTCGCGATGCACTGCTGGAATCGCTGCGTGAGCACCTTCTGCGAATTCGTGTTGGTGGCGGCCACGGGATCGGGTGGACCATTGGACTTCAACCAGTGGTTCATGATCAAGAACGACTTGTCGGTCCCTCCCCGCTTCGGGTTGCAGTCGAATTTGGAGGCTGACGTGGGGACGGCGTACGTCGTCTCCCCGGCGATGTCGTAGGTGCCGAGCAGCCAGGACGCCTCGCCGGCGTGCTTCTCGCTGGTCACGATGACGCGCTGCGGGTTCTCGCTGTCCTTGTTGTTGCGGGGTTCCACCATCTGCTCGAGCGTCGGCCATCCGTACTGCTTCGGGCTCGGCTTCCAGACCGCGGTCCCACAGGCCGCCCTCGATCAGCGCGCTGCTTGAGATCCTTGGGCTGGACGTAGTCCTCGACGTCGAGTACCACCACGTCGGTGAGGTTGCGCGACAGGAACGTGTCGACGTCGTTGAACACCTGCTTCGAGGGGATGGCGCCGAGCTCGCAGAAGTCGTGGCAGAAGTACATGTCCTGCTTCTTGCCCGACGTGTCGGCCACGCCGGTGAGGGCGCCGAGCCGATTGAGCTCGTGCACCGCCTGGCCCCCGCGCTCGTCGCGGAGCTGGGCGAGGTTCGCCCCGCCTGCGAGGTTCGTGCGCACCAGGCCGTTGTCGTCGTAGCCGTAGTACGCGTCGATCATCAGGAACCGGATCCCGGCATTGAGCTGCTCGGGGATGGTCTCGGTCTGCTCGGCGCCCAGGAAGTCGTACGCCGCGGACGCCATCGCGTTGTGGCTCGCGGGCCACACGATCTGGTTCAACGGCTCCGGGCACAGCTCGATGTAGCCGTTGCACCCCTGGTTGCTGGGGTTGGCGCGGGGCTGGGTCGTGTTGTTGGCGACGATCCCGACGGCGGCGACCGCAGTGAGCGTGCCCGCCGCGACGACGGCTGCGAACGCGCCGAACACCTCGCGCTTGTGGAGCCGGGGGATCGAGTGGTCGGTGACCAGCAGGCCCGCGGCGCGGAGGCAGACCACGATGCCCACGTAGAGCGCGAGGACCGCACCCACCACGAGCACGGCGTGGAACACCGAGCCGGGGATCGTCACCGCCGCCAGCGCGAGCAGCATCAGCGCCACCCCGCCGGCGAAGCGCCACCGGGCGCTGGCCCGCTTCTCCGCGAACCACGCCCGTGCCAGGGCGACGCGGTGGGGAAGGTCGCCGCCGTCGTGACCGGGCGCCAGCGCGAGCGCGAGGCCGAACACGAAGAACAGCTGGCCGGCGCCGATCAGCCGGCCGACGAGCACGGCGATGAACGCGGCGACCGCGTCGCCGCGCAGCGGATCGGATGTGGCCGCGACCGACGAGAAGGCCGGTGTGGCGAAGCTGATTCCCAGCAGGAGGCCGCCCGCCACGGCGAGCGTGACTCCGACGGTGCGGATCGCTCTCACTCGCTCGCGTGCGGCACCATCGCCAGGCACAGGATCGCGAGACCGATCAGCACGCAGGGGAGGTAGAGGTCCTCGATCCAGCGCGACGTGCGGAACAGGAAGTCGACGGTGCCGGACTGTGAGATCGTCGTCGTCGCGTCGAGCACGTTGGCTGGGAGCTTCTTGGCCAACCTCGGGTTGATGGTCTCCAGGGCGCTGCGGATGGTGATCGCAGCCTCCTGTGAGTTGACGTCGACCCGACGCGCGCCCCGCGCCTGGAACACCTGCTCGTGCGCGCGTTGCGCGAAGTCGCGAATCGCCTCCTCGACCGGCGGCGTGGCGATGGCGGCGGAGACCGCGTCGGACACCACTGGTCGTGCTGCCGACACGAAGTTCGAGGTGCGCGCGAGCCGGAGGGTGGCCTGGTCGGCGACGTAGTCGCGCACCTCGACCTGCTGCGACGACTTGGCCACCACATCGGCGAAGCCTTCGGCGTCCAAGACGCGGGTGGAGAGCCACCAGCCGAACGCGCCGAGCGTCATCAGCAGCACGCCCACGAGCGCGAGGGCCCGCACCGTCCAACGACCGAAACCCCTCCCGCCAGCCATGAAGGCTGCATTCTTGCAGCCCCGGGTGGGGTGACCGGGTCGCGTCAGGTGGTGGCGGCCCGCACGGCGTCGCGGTCGACGTCGGCGAACACGTCACCGGTGACGTCGACGTCGTAGTACTCGATCCCGTCGGTCACCACGGCCTCGTCGCCGCCGAGTGACACCGCGATCTTGTTGGCCGCGTTGCGCACGAGGTCGAGGACGATCTCGACGATCTCGGCGTCGCGCAGCTCGGTGCGCACGCGCGTGACGAGCTCACCGTCGATCGACGTGGGTTGCCAGATCACGGCGTCGGCCAGCGCGAGCGCGGCGCGCTGGCGTTCGGTCAAGCGCCGCGTCGTCGGCGTCGCTCGTGAAGAGGGCCTCGTCGCCGGCGGCCTCCACCGCGCGCAGGCTGAGCCGCGACTGGCAGATGCGGCAGTCGTGTGCACGCGGCGCGCGCAGGCGCACGAGCTCGGTGGTCACCGGGTCGAGCGCGGTGTCGAGCGCGACGATGCGCATGAACTCCTCGAGCGTGCCCCAGAGGTCGCCGGTCTCGGGTGCGGCGAGCGGACCGTAGGGCGTCGCGAAGATCCGTTCGAGCGCGATGCGGCCGCGTTGGAACACGTCGACCACGTAGAGGGCCTGCACGAAGGTGAAGGTGTCGGCGCCCATCGCGGCGCCGAGTGCGCCGCGCTGCGCATCGGTGGTGCCCGACACGTCGACGACGAACTGCTCCGCGAACGCGACGCACGCGCCGGTGCGCGGGTCGTTGCTCGCGGTGACGGTGACCGGCGTGCGGTCGAACTCCTCGGGGTGCCCGAGCGCGGCGGCCACGGCCACCCGCACCGGATCGAGCACCACGGGTTCCACCGCACCGGCAGCGAGCGCCTCGATGCGGTCGAACGCCTCGAAGGCGGCGGGGGAGTGCCGTCGCCAGGCTGCGTCGCTCGTGGGTGCATCGCTCACGGCCGGGACGGTACAACCGGCCCGCCGAACGGGGAATCCCGCCCGGGCTCCGCGGGTTGCACCGCAGATGGACGAGATCGTGCCTGAGAAGATCGTGCTGGAGACGGTGCCGCTGACCGGGAGCCCCTGGCCGACGGTCGACCCCTTCCTCTTCTGCGTGCACCACGACGACGCCTACCCGGCGGGCAACGGGCAATTCGGGCCCGACGCATCGCTGGCGGGGCGGGAGATCGGCGCCGACTTCGCCGGCATCGACGGCTGGCGCATGTACCACGGGACCGAGGTGCCGGGCTTCCCGCAGCACCCGCACCGGGGCTTCGAGACCGTCACCTTCGTGCGGCGCGGCGTCATCGACCACTCCGACTCGCTCGGCGCCGCGGCGCGCTTCGGCGGCGGCGACACCCAGTGGCTCACCGCCGGGCGCGGCATCGTGCACTCCGAGATGTTCCCGCTCCTCGACGACGAGCACCCAACCCGCTCGAGCTCTTCCAGATCTGGCTGAACCTCCCCGCCGAGTCGAAGCTCGCCGAGCCGTACTTCTCGATGCTGTGGGCGAGCGACGTCCCCGTCGTCACCGTGCGCGACGACGAGGGCCGGGTCGCGACCGTCACCGTGATCGCGGGCGCGCTCGGCGACCACGTCGCCGCCGTCACCACCGCCCGACTCGTGGGCATCGCGCGCCGACGCCGACGTCGCCATCTGGCAGCTCGACCTCGAACCGTGGTGCGTCGTGGTCGCTGCCCGCAGCTCGCGGCGGCGACACCACGGCACGAGTCCTCTACGTCTACGCGGGCGAGGTGACGCATCGGTGACACGACCGTCGCCGCGCCCACCGGGGTGGTCGTGCGCGCCGGTGCCGAGGCGCCGATCGTCGCCGGGAGTGACGGCGCCGAGGTGCTGATGCTGCAGGGCCGACCGATCGGCGAACCGGTTGCGCAGTACGGCCCGTTCGTCATGAACCGCGAGGACGAGATCCGACAGGCGTTCGCCGACTACCAGGCCACCGGGTTCGGCGGGTGGCCGTGGCCGCAGGACGACCCGGTGCACGGCGCCGCGACCCGCGGTCGCTTCGCCCGCCATGCCGACGGCCACGAAGACGAGTTGACCCGCGAATCGATGTCGGGCGAGCGCGTCAGCTGAAGAGCTCGATGCGTCCGTGCTTGACCACGGCCGAGCCCGCGCACGTCGCCTCGAACGTGTAGACGCCGGCTCCTTCACCGGCTTCTCCACTCACGCTCGCGTCGTACACGTCGACGGTGAGGTCGGCGTCGAGACGAGTGGGTGACGCGAACCGCACCGCGACGCGGCGAACTCGTGACGGATCCCCGTCGGCCACCATCCCCACCGCGGCCTGCGTGCACATCGCCATCGTGCAGAGCCCGTGCGCGAACACGTAGTCGACGCCGGCCTTCTGCGCGGACTCGAGGTCGAAGTGGTGCGCCGACCAGTCGTTCGACACCTCGGCGTACCGGGTGGCGATGTCGGCGTCGACCCGCTGCGTGACCGAACCCACGAGATGCCCGTGTGCCGCTTCGGGGAACGTGTGGTCGGGCGGCTCCGGTCCCACGTCGGCGAGCTCGTCGCAGCCGGGGAAGAAGATGGTCCACCAGTGCTCGGCCGCGAGCGCGCCGTCGGCGCCGTACTGCTCCATGTGCAGGACGACGCGTGCGCCGGCGCGGGTGTTGCGCACCGCGAACGGCTCGGCGAACGTCTCGAGGGCTTCGCCCGGCACGAGTGGACGGTGCAACAGCACCTCGTGCTCGCCGTGCACCCCGTTGCGTCCGCTCTGGTACACCGACTTCGGCACCGCCGTGTTGGCGGCCCACTGCGCGTCGAAGATCAGGATCACCGGGAACGTCGCGGGCACCGCGTCGCCGGCGAGGACCGACGCGTTCGTGTCGTTGGTCGCCGCCGCGTACTGCGCGATCACCGACGGGTCGAGGGTGCCGGCGAACGGCCCGTGTCGTTGGTCGAGGTCGATCTCCGTCGCCATGGCGGCGCACTCTAGAGGTGGTCGGGAATCAGTCCCACGCCGTCAGCCCTCGAAGGCGACCACCTGGAGGTTGATCGGCATCTCCTTGGTGTGCGTGCCGGTGAGCGCGGTGGTGTCGACCGGCGTGACCTCGAACTTCTGCAGCGCGTTGCCGTCGGTGACGACGCCCTCACCGGTGAACTTGGTGAACACGAACGGGAGACCGTTGGACAGCAGCGGCGAGGGGCCGTCCATGATGTGGAAGTGCAGGTGCGCGCCGTCGGTGTTCCCGGTGTTGCCGAGCAGGCCGAGCACCTGACCGGTCTTCACCGTGTCGCCCACCTTCACCTTCAGGCTGCCGGGCTGCATGTGCGCGTAGAACGTGTACCGGCCGTGGCCGATGTTCACCACGACATAGTTGCCGCCCGCGGTCTGCACCGTCTGCCCAGGCGGGAGCGACGCCAGGCAGCTCCGTCGGGCTGGTCGTCCTGCAGTGCGATCACCTTGCCCGGGGCGACGGAGTGGATGTCGTCGCCGTAGTAGCCGAAGCTCTCGTTCTTCGTGGCATCGCCCTGCGCCAACGAACTGTTCGGGCCGAGCTGGACGAAGTCGATGGCGAAGCGCTCAGGTGCCTGCGCGGTGCCGTTGATGGAGAGCGTGGCGCCCCGATGGGCGTTGATCGGCTGACAGCAGCCGTTGCCCGCGACCCAACCCGAGCCACGCAGCGGCGGCTCGATCACGACCGCCTTCGCTTTGTCGTGCACGGAGACCGGCACGCCGTCGTACTCGATCTGCGACGTGCTTCCCCTCGCCGCTGGCGACGGTCCATCGTGAAGTGGTGCTCGAGTGACTTCGGGATCGGCGCGGTCGGGTCGAGCTGCACGTCGAAGAACAGGTAGCCCGAACCCCCCGGTGGGAACGTGGTCCCGTCCACGCCGCCGGCGATGTGGAGCATGGTCGGGAGCGTGTCGGCATCGATGGTGCTCAGGACCGCGTCGTCCTGCGTGGGGTCGAGCGTCTCGATCGACGTGAGGGTGACGGACGCCGTGCTCGGTTCAGCACCTGCATCTCGTAGGCGAGGTGCACCTTGTCGTCGGCGCCGAGCACCGGGTCGGGTTGGGCGAGGGGTGCGAACGCGAGCGGCGAGAGCACCGCGGCGTTCGTCTCCTCCGAGCCCTCGCCGCTCGACGTCGCGCGCCGCCGGAAGTGTTCCCCACGGCCGAGTGCCACGACGACGACCGCGGACGATCGCACATATCGCGGCCGAACGCGCGAGATCGCACCTTCATCTCATGTCCTGCCCTCCGTGTTCGGCGACCTGAACGCGAGATCCTGACACGCCGTAGTGTCGCCGTCGTGCAGGTCGGCATCCACCTCCCTCAGTTCGGCCGGGCGTCGAGTCCGGATGCGATCACCGAGGCGGCGCGTCTCGCCGAGCACCTCGGCTTCGCCGACGTGTGGGTGAGCGACCACGTCGCCATCCCCGCCGCGCAGGACTACCCGTCGCCCTACCTCTACGACCCGCTGCTCACGCTCGCCTGGGCGGCGGCCGCGACCGAGCGCGTCGGGCTGGGCACGAGCGTGTTGGTGGTGCCGCAGCACAACCCGCTCGCGCTGGCGAACTCACTCGCGAGCCTCGACGCGCTCTCGGGCGGCCGCCTCACCATCGGCGCGGGCGTGGGTTGGTCGGAGGCCGAGTTCGCCGCGCTCGGGCAGTCGTTCGCCGACCGCGGCCGGCGCATGGACGAGATGCTCGACGTGCTGCGCGCGTGCTGGGGACCCGACCCGGTCGACTTCCACGGCGAGTTCGTGCACCTCGACGCGATGAAGGTGCAGCCGAAGCCCGCGCACGCGATCCCGATCTGGGTGGGCGGGCGCAGCGAGCCCGCGTACCGGCGGGCGGCGGAGCGGGGCGACGGCTTCCACGCCATCGGCCTCGATCCCGAGGGCGCAGCGCGCGTCGTCGAGCGGGTGCGCCGCGACCATCCCGAGGAGTCGTTCACCATCTCGTTGCGCACGGGCTGGGACCCTCAGGGCATGGAGCCCGACGTGATCCGCCGCGAGTACGACGAGTTCGAGGCCGCCGGCATCCAGCACGTCGTGAGCGCGCCGTGGCGCAACGACTCGACGAGCTGGATGCGCTCGATGGAGCTCCTGGCCGAGCTGGTGCTCCCCCGCTGACGATCAGCCGACGGCCGCAGCCGGCGTCACCGCCGGGCTGTAGCCCTGGTTGAACGCCTCGATGTCGGTGGTCGGCGTCGGGCCCAGTGGCCGTGCAGTCGACCCCGGCGATCGCCCCGTTGGATGTCGGGTGCGGTCTTCACCATCTTCACCCCGCGCGACTTGCCCGACGGGCAGTTCGGCACGTTGTAGTTGTCGATCGTCGTCGGCGTGTGCCTTCGGCTTCTTCGCCAGCGCGGCCCGGTGCTTGGCCAGCCACTCGACCGCGAGCTTGCCGGTGCTGTCGTACTGCATGTCGGCACCGCCGCCCTGGCTGAAGGCCACCGCGGGGATCCCGCGCTTCGCCGCCATCAAGGCGGCGCCGATCGTGCCCGAGCGGTCACCGTGCCGGCGCCGAGGTTCTGCCCCGCGTTGATGCCCGACATCACCACGTTCGGCTTCACGCCCAACTGGTCGAGCGCGGCTGTCACCGTGTCGGCGGGAAAGCCCTGCACCGCGGTCGCGGTCGTAGCCGCTCGCGGTCTTCGCCGGCTGCGTGACCAGCGGTCCCCGGCGTGGTGGTGCCACCTGCGCCGCTCTTGTTGGTCGCGGGCGCGACCACCACGACCTTCGTGTTCTTGACCGTGCGGAGCGCTTCCACCAACGAGTCGATCCCGGGCGCCGCCACACCGTCGTCGTTGGTCACCAGCACGGTGATGGTGGCCGGTTTCTTCGCCTGCGGCGGCAGACGCCGGGGCCGCGGCAGCGACCGAGGTCATGGCCACGGCGCTCAGGACGAGTGAGGCCAGTGGTGCTGATCGGAAGCGAGCACGTAGATCCCCTTGCAATTTGTGAGGGCGGGAACCTACCCGGCGGCTTGCCGTTCTGGGCCGCGGGCCACGTCGCCGATCCGGCGGAGGTCGGCGGTGAGGGCCTCGCGGCGGTCGCGGTGGACCGTCACGAACGGTAGATGAACCGGTCGATCACCGGTCCGAGCTTCACCACCTCGTAGCGCTGCATGATTCGGGTGCCGCGGTCGCCCGTCGGGCTCCACCGTGATCGTCCAGATCGTGCTGTCGTTGTACAGCGGCTTCGACGGGATGGTGCGCCAGCTGATCTCGCCGCCCGGGCTCGAACGCGACGATCTCGCAGGTGCGTGACCAGCCGTTCTTCCCGACCTTGTTCCGGCCGCGGAAGCGCACGCCGACGCCCGGCGCGGTGGCACCGTCGACGAACGCGACCTCGAGGCATTCGTGGCTCCACTCGCCGGTGCGACGCGGATCGCCGACGACCTCCCACACTGCGGTGGGAGGTGCGTCGACGACCGCGTCGACGGTGGCGTGTCGCGGGATCGTGCCCATGCTCGGTCGCTCCTCAGACTGCGGTGGTCGCGAGCATCGCGCACAACAGCTCGAGGATCTCCTGGCCCGGCTGCTCGGCGGGCGCGTGTCCGACCAGCTCGCGTGTGCGACGGAACGCGTCGGTGATGCGGTCGCCGCGGTGGAGCGGACCGTGCGCGCTCGCGACCACGGTGATCGGCAGCGATTCGGTGGTGTGCACGTGGGCGTCGAACCGCGCCTGGTCGACCCACTCCATCCACGGCGTGTTGAGGAGGTTGAGCAGCTCGAAGCTCGGGTCGTACACCTCGCTGGGGATGTCGTCGGCGTCGTACACCGCGCCCGGGAACGCGGTGCCGAAGCTGTCGGTCGCCCAGAGCATGCCGGTTGCCGTGTCGAACAGGCCGCGGGTCGCGGGGGAGTCGAACATCGGGGGCCGCACCACCACGAGCTCGCGGTCACCCACGTCGAGCGACTCGCCGACGTTGACCCACCGCATCCGCTCCAGCGGCAGCTCGACGTCGCCGAACAAACGGCCGGTCATCGCGTAGTTGGTGACCAGGGTGGCGTTGGAGCAGAGGTCGAGCACGGGATCGAGGTTGCCGATGTGGTCGTGGTCGTCGTGCGACAGGAAGATCCAGCGGACGTCCTCGGGCTCGACGACCGAGAAGACGTTCTGCAGCCACTGGTCGCGGCCGAAGAGGACGCTGGTGTCGATGATCACGGGCTCCGCGCCCCGGATCACCGCGCTGTGGGCGCCGAGGAACCCACCGGCCGGGTCGGCCGCGAGGGTCGGGATCAGCCAGGTGTCGGGAGCGATCGCTTCGGGGGTGGTGGGCAGCAGCTCGGGCTTCATCGCAGTTCCTTCGCTCGGGTCGCATATTCACTGGAATAAGACTGGATTGAATCATATGATGTTCTACAATGCAACCCATGGCGAAGAAGACCCCTGCACCGAGCCCCGCGAAGCGGAACTACTCGTCGAACCTCCGCGCCCGGCAGGCGGCCGACACCAAGGCCCAGGTCCTCGCCGCGGCCGCCGAGCTGTTCCAGGAATCGGGGTGGTCGGGCACCACGGTGGCGGCGATCGCCCAGCGCGCCGGTGTCGCGGTCGAGACCGTCTACTCCGGGTTCGGTTCCAAGAAGCACGTGCTGCGCGCGGTGCTCGACTTCGCGGTCGTTGGCGACGCGGAGCCCGTGCCGCTCGTCGAGCGGGAGGTGTTCGCCACGCTCGCCACCGGTGACCGCGACCAGCGGATCGCGGCCGGAGTCGAGATGCTCACCGACATCCAGGAGCGCGTCGCCAAGCTCTGGCGCACCGCCATGGAAGCGGCCGCCAGCGACGCAGAGATCGACGGGTGGCGGGAACAGTGGGACGAGGGCCGGCGCCTCGACACGCGTCGCAGCCTCGAGGTGATCCTCCAGCGCGAGATCGACGAGGTGCTGCTCGACCTCTTCTGGGGGATCTTCAGCCACGAGGTGTACGGCATGCTCGTGCTGGATCGCGGTCTCGACCGTGCGCAGTACGCAGAGCGCATGCGCACGGCCGTGACCGCGTTGGTACCCGAGGAGTGATCGATCAGACCCCGAGACGTCGGGCCAGCGTGTCGTAGCGAGCGGGCTCGAGCACCGACTGGGCGAGCATCAGCATCGCCTCGAACACCTGGCGCCGGCGCGCCGGCGCGTGCACCTTCGTAGAGCTCGGTCTGGTCATCGATGTTCATCGCCGGGAGCATCAGCGCCGCCGACCGAGCCATCATGTCCGGCTCGATGCTGGCGACGATCGCGTTGTCGATGGCGAGGAGCTCGTCGAAGGAGAGGTGCTGCGACAGCATCACCATCACCTCGAACTCCTCGAACTCCTGGTGCTGGAGGTACTCGGAGGTGAACGACGCCAGGCCCAGGTAGAGGCGGTGGGTGAGGAGCCGCGCCTGCTCGGGGCACGCGTCGGTGGCTCGGTCCGCGAGCACCTCGAGCTCGGCCATCTGCGCCTCGAGGCGGGGGTGGGCTTCGGCGATCTCGGCGGCGTACGTCGGGGCGAACCGCTCGATCACCGGCTGCACGAAGCCGTCCTCGTGCTCGGCGTGGGCGACGAGCACCCCGACCAGGTCGGTCCAGCGCTCGGCGAGCGCCTGCACTGCGTCCTGGTCGTGCGCATCGACCTGTCCCGCAGCGAGCGTGACCGAGAACAGGCCGTTGCGGATGCCCTTGTGGATGTTGCGGTAGATGTCGAAGGTCACGGTCTCCAGTGCTGCGGTCTCGACGATGAGCGGGGTGGTGGCGAATGCGGTCATGGTCCCTCCCAGGACTCCGGGTCGTGTGCCCCTCCGGCCCACGGCGTCGTGTTCGTGAGACCATCTTCCGGGAGCGCGAGGGCGCCCGCTCCCAAAAGGCGCGTGAGTGAACGCTAAGAATTCGCTACTTCGAAGACGTCTCGCCGAGAGAGGCCGTGCGTGATCAGTTCGGAAGTCGCGCGAGTTGCTGGAGTCCCCCTGCTCGTTGATCGTGGGCACCGTCGACGCCGGCCGTCTGCCCGACGCCAGCCGGGCGTGGGGCGTGGAGGTGCTCGACGACCATCACCTGCGCGTGCTGCTCTCGACCCAGGCGCCGGTGACGCGTCGCAACGTCGAGCAGGGGGGCGCGATCGCGCTCACGGCGACGCACTTCACCACCTTCGAGTCGGTGCAGGTCAAGGGACGGGCGACGCAGGTCGACGAAGCCACCGCGACCGACCGGATCCGGTTCGAGCGCTACTGCGCGGGCGCGGCGCGGGCGATCGCCGAGGCGGACGGAACCCCGGAGGACCTCGTGGCGCGGTTCATCACCGCCGACGTGTACGTGTGCCACATGACCGTCGAATCGGTGTACGACCAGACCCCGGGCCGCTCGGCCGGCACGCAACTGGCGCCGGAGCCGGCGTGAGCACCCACGAAGCACCGCGCATCGCGCTGTCGGAGATCGCGGCGTGCTTCGAGGGCCTCATCCCCGCGGAGATCGCGACCGCATCGGCCGACGGCGTGCCCAACGTCACCCACCTCTCGCGGGTCCACATGATCGACGACGAGCGCGTTGCGCTCTCCAACCAGTTCTTCTCGAAGACCACCAAGAACCTGGCTGAGAACCCGCATGCGTGTGTCGTCGTCGTCGACCCCACCACCTACGCGTCGTTTCGCATGATGCTCGTCGTACGAGCGCACCGAACGGCGGGGTCCGGTGTTCGAACGCCTCCGGCGCGACGTCGACGCCATCGCCGCGCTCACCGGGATGGCGGGCATCTTCAAGTTGCGCAGCGCCGACATCTACCGGGTCGTCGAGTTGGAACCGGTGCTCGCCGCGGTGGACCTGGCGGACGCGTGACCAGCGAGCTGCGCCCCGGCGGCGACGCCGTCCGCCGGTTGGCTCGGCTGAGCGAGCGGCTGGCCCGGAGCCCCGACCTCGACACGCTGGTCGGCACCACGCTCGCCGGCCTGGCCGAGCTCTTCGGCTACGAGCACTCCTTGCTGTTGCTCCTCGACGAACGCGGCGAGCAGCTGTTCACCATCGCGAGCCACGGCTACCCGAGTGAGGGTGTCGGGTCCGAGGTGCGCGTCGGCGACGGGATCATCGGGATGGTGGCCGACCGGGCCGAGCCGATGCGCGTCGGCAACCTCGGGCGGATGCTCGCGTACGCGCGCACCGTCCGGCGCACCTACGAGCAGGGTGGAGGAGAGGCGCCGGGGCTCGAGATCCCACTGCCGGGGTTGGAGAACGCCGAGAGCCAGGTCGCGGTCCCGGCGCTGGTGCTGGGTCAGCTCGTCGGCGTCGTCGCGATCGAGAGTGCGAAGCCGGGACGCTTCGGGCCCGACGACGAGGCACTCCTCACGGTCGTCGCGACGATGGTCGCGTCGGCGCATCGAGATCGACTGGGCGCACGAGCGCGCCGCGGGCGACGCCGCGACCGGTGAGGTGGCCACCCGCCCCGCGGCGACACCGCCGGGTCCGGCGACGACGCGCGTGCGGTTCTTCGCGGTCGACGGCAGCACGTTCCTCGACGGCGACTACCTCATCAAGGGCGTCGCCGGCCGCGTGCTGTGGGTGCTGCTCGGCCACCACGCGCGCGAAGGACGCATCGACTTCACCAACAAGGAGGTGCGCCTCGACCCGTCGCTGGAGCTGCCCGAGTTCCGCGACAACCTCGAGAGCCGTCTCATCCTGCTGAAGCGTCGCCTCGACGAGCGCGAGGCGCCCGTCCGCATCGAGAAGACGGGCCGCGGGCGGTTCCGCCTGCTCGTCGACGGTGACTTGCGACTCGAAGAAGTGGAGACCGACCGATGAGCGATGCCTTTCGCCACGACGCCGCGACCGACCGCGAGCTGCGGCTCGCCGACGGACGCCGCATGCGCTGGTCGGAGTTCGGTGCGCCCGACGGCACGCCGGTCCTCAGCTGCCACGGCGGTCTGCTGTGCCGGTTCGACGTCGAGCCCTGCTCCGCGGACTTCGCCGCGGCCGGCATCCGGGTGCTCTCACCCGATCGACCCGGTGTCGGCGGGTCGGACCGCGCGCCGGACCACTCCACCGTCGACTGGGTCGACGACGCGCGTCAGCTGCTCGACTCGTTGTCGATCGATCGGGTCGTGGTCACGGGGTGGTCGCTCGGCGGGCAGTACGCCGCCGCGGTGGCGGCACGCCTGCGTGACCGCGTCAGCGGCCTCGCGCTCGTTGCCGGGTGCCCACCGCTCGACGACCCCGGTCGCTTCGCCGAGCTCAACGCGATGGACCGGCGCCTGGCCCGACTGGCGCAGAAGTCGGCGCCGCTGGCGCGCGCCGCGTTCACGATGACGGCGCGCCTCGGCCGTCGATCGCCGGTGCGACTGGCGCGCTTCGAAGCGAAGCACTCACCCCCGAGCGACGCCGCAGTGATCGAGGCCCACGGCGAATGGCTCGGGGTCGCGATGGGCGAGGGAGCGCGCGACGGTGCGGGCATGGTCGACGAGTACCGCGCGTTCGTGGGCCCGTGGGGCTTCGCCCTCGACGAGATCGGCGTGCCCACCAGCGTGCACCAGGGCACCGCCGACACGTTGGTGCCGCCGAAGTGGGCCGACGAGCTCGTGGCCGCGATCCCGGACGCGACGCTCACCACCTACGCCGGCGAGGGCCACATGATCGGCATCTCCCACCGCGTCGAGATCGACCCGCGGCACTCACCCGCTGACGAACCGGCGTCAGTTGGGCGGCCCTATTCCGCCGAACTGACGCCGGAATGCAGGTGGTGGTGCGGGTCGGCGGCGACGCGGAAGCCGGCGTTGCCGGTGGAGCTCGCGGGCTCGCTCCCGGAGCGCGCCGACACCCGGTAACGGCGGCAGTACGACAGGTGACACAGGTACGAGCCGCCGCGCTGCACCCGCCGATCGCCATCGGCCGGCCCGCGCGGGTTGCTCGCGTCGTGGTGTGCGTACGCGTCGGCGCCGAACCAGTCGCCGCACCACTCCCAGACGTTGCCGGTGACGTTGTGCAGTCCGAAGTCGTTGGGCGGGAACGCGTCGACCGGCGCGGTCCCGAGGAAGCCGTCGGCTCCGGTGTTGCGGTCGGGGAACGAACCCTGGAACACGTTCATCCGGTGCTCGCCCGCCGGTTCGAGGTCGTCACCCCACGGGAACGCGGTGCCGACCCGTCCACCGCGCGCCGCGCACTCCCACTCGGCTTCGGTGGGCAGGCGCGTCCCCGTCCAGCGGCAGTACGCCGCGGCGTCGTCCCACGAGACGTGGACGACGGGATGGTCGCCGCGCTCGTCGACGTCGGACTGCGGACCTTCCGGGTGCCGCCAGTCGGCGTCGAACACCTGGCGCCACCACTCGGCGCCCACGACCCCGCGCGTGTCGGCGAAGCCCTCGGGGAGGAGCCCGGCGAACACGAACGACCATCCGAAGCGCTCGGCGTCGGTGGTCCAGCCGGTGGCATCGACGAAGCGCGCGAACGCATCGTTGGTCACGGCGAAGCGATCGATGCGGAACGCGTCGACGGCGACCTCGTGCACGGGCGCCTCGCCGTCGCCGGGATAGGCCCACACCGAGTCGTCACCCATGCGGAAGGTCGCCGCTGCGATGTCGATCAGCGTGCCCGGGTGCGCGCCGCCACCCGCGGGCACCGCGTCGAGCGTGACGCCACGTTCGAACCCAGCGGGTGCGTCCGTGTCGTTCGTCACCGGGAGCGCAGCACGCACCACTCATGCGCCGAGCGTACGCGTGCCGTCCGTATGATCTCCGGGCCATGCCTGAACCCGTCCACGTCCACGCGCCGCACGAGCTCGGCGAAGTGCACCCGACCACGAGCACTCGAGAGCGGTGGCTCGAGATCGCAGCCGCGCTCATGCTGTCGTTGGCGACGCTGGGCATCGCCTGGAGCGGGTACCAGGCCGCGAAGTGGAGCGGGCTGCAGGCTCGCCGCTACACGCAGGCCAGCACCGCGCGCAGCCTCGCCAACCAGGCGGCGACGCTCGCGGCACAGGACCGCACGCAGGACCTCCTCAACTTCAACCGCTGGCTCGAGGTGAAGACCGAGGGCAACACCGAGCTCACCGATCTGTACGAGCGGCGGTTCCGCGACGAGTTCCGCCCGGCGTTCGATCGGTGGTTGGCCCAGGATCCACTGCACAACGCGAACGCGATCCCGAGCCCGTTGCGCGAACCGAACTACAAGCTCGCGAACATGGAGAAGGCGGACCGGTTGGAACGGATCGGTGACGCGCGCTTCGAGCAGGGGAAGGAAGCCACCGAGAACGCCGACGACTACGTGTTCGTCACCGTGTTCTTCGCGATCGTGCTGTTCTTCGCCGGCATCTCGCTGCGCTTCTCGTGGTTCCCGATGCGGATCCTCATCATGGGTCTCGGCACCGCGATCCTGGTCTGGGCCACCTTCCGGCTCCTCAGCCTCCCGACGCTCTAGTCCTCGCACCGCAGCAGCGCGCTGGGCACACCCTCGCGCAACGGCGAGTCGCTGATCGTGGCGGCGCCGTCGAACGGTCGACTGAGCGTCAGGATCAGCGTCAGGTTGAGCGCGACGAGGATCGTGAGCGCGGTGGTGAGCACGAGATGCCAGCGCCGATGCTGCGTGTCGAGCGCGCTCGCGACCGCGATGAGGGCAAGGCTCGTGACGAGGATGACGATGAGCAGCAGGTCGGGAAGCGGCGACGACGCCGCGTTGATCCGGTCGTGTCGGGCGCGCGCGACGAGCGCGGTCTGAGCGACGAGGTTGTCGTAGAACTTCGACTCGCGAGCTGCGGACGGCGCGTCGGCGACCGCGACGTACAGCTTCCTCAGTGCCTCTCGAGTCGGCGGATTCGGTCCCTGGTGGTCGGCGAGGTAGGGGATCTCCCCGCAGACGACGGAGCGGTCGTAGGCGACCAGCGCGTCTCTGATCGTGGTGCGGGCCGGCTCGGGCAGCACGGAGACGTCGAACGACGCCGCCGTGAGCGCCGCCGCTTCCGCCGACACGTGCGCCTGCGCGTCGTTGAACGTCTGCCATTCGTTGACGATGACGAAGGTCACGAGCACCGCGTAGAGCCCGGCGATGACGCCCACCACGGTCGTCACGCTGGTGCTCGACTTCGTGCGGACGTCGTCTTCGATGAAGCGGCGGATGAGCCACGAGAGCCCGATCGTGAACGCGAACCCCACGATCGCGAGGAGCAGGAAGAGCACGACGGTCGGGAGATCCACCAACCAGTTGACCAGCCCGCTCATCAGAAGAGTCCGAACAGGGCGTCGACGACCACCAGGACGCCGAGGATCGTGAGCGGGTAGAACGTCATCGGTCGCTTGTGGGCCGAGAGCCAGTGCTCCACGTCGAGCATCCACCGTTCACCGCGGTCGCCGAAGACGATGGCCAGCACCACCGGCAGCGTCACCAGGATCGTCGCGATCACGACGTAGACCGCGGTGAGGCTGGTGGCCGCGAATGCACCGAGGTTGCCGCCCGCGATGGTCGCGGTCACCAGGACGGTCAGCCCGAGACGCTTCGGACCGAGCGCGAGCACCGCCCCGGCACCGAACACCTCGAGCAGGTTCAAGTGTGCGAGCCGTTCGAGCACGGCCTTGGCGCGCGAGTCCGGCTTCGTCGGTCGCTCCTCATCCGGTCGACTCCACACGATGCCGCCTGCGATCAGCAACGCGATACCGAGCGCGAGCTCGAGCAGGGCGCGCGCAGTCTCATGGGCGTGGTGCCCGACCGGCATGGCGGCGCTCCCCAACGCGTATGCGACCGCACAGAGGAGCACCTGACCGATCACCACGCCCAGTGCGAACGAGAGCGCGTTCCACCGGCCGCCGCGGCTGCCGAGCACGACGAGCGTCGCGCCCAGCGCCACCGGGCTGGCGCCGGCGACGAACGCGTAGAGGAGGACCTGGAGGGGGACGGAGTTCACGAGGGCGTCGGGGCGCCGAGCGGCCTACGCGTACCCCTTCGCCCGCAGCCAGCGCAGGGTGAAGAAGCCGAAGATGGGCGGGATCAAGAAGGTGATGCCGCGGAACAGGAGCACGGAGGCGAGCGCCGGTGCGGGCGGGATGCCGAACGACGTGAGACCGGCGGTGAGCGCGGCCTCCGTGACGCCGATCCCACCGGGGACGGGTGCGACGTTGCCGACCATGCCGGCACCGACCTGCACGACGATGAGCTGCGCGAAGTCGAGGTGCTGGTTGAACGCCAGCATGCAGACGCCGAGGATGAGCGGGTAGATCAGGTTGCCGGCGGTGTCGCCGCCGATGAGTTGCATCGCCTTCTTCGGGTTGCGCACCACGGCCCAGATGTCGCTCGCGGCGCGTTTGACGGCCGGGACGACCTTGTTCTTGATCTTCGGGATGAACAGCACCACGCCGATGAGGGCGGCGACGACGGCGATGATCAACAAGGTGTTGCTGCTCGACGAATCGCTGCTGCTGCCCGTGTCGACCGCGGTCGCGGTGATCGCGGCGGCGCTGAGGAACAGGATCATCTGGATCGCGCCGCCGACCCCCGTGCTCAGCACCATCGCGCTGCCCGCCGACGCCACGGGGACGTCCTGCTTGTGGAGGTAGTCGATCTGCAGCGCGGTGCCGCCGATGCCGTTGGGCGTGATCAGGTTGAGGAACGAGCACGCGAGCTGGGTCAGCACGGTGGGGACGAACGGCAGGTCCTTGTTGACGCAACCCATGAGTGCGGTGGCCCACGACGTCGGCACCAGGGGATACATGAGGAGCGCGAGGAACGCCCACGCCCAGGTGGCGTTCTCGAACTCTCCCTTGACCGATGCCCAGTTGATCCCCTCCATGCTGTGGAAGGCGATGCCGACGGCGAAGAGGACGCCGATCAGCATCCCGATGTTGAGCAGGCTGAGGCGCTTGATCTTCAGCGGCGGGACGTCCTCGGCGCCGGTCGCAGTCGTGACGTCGGCTCGCAGTGTCTTGAGGAGCTTGCCCTGGTGCTTGACGCCCTTGGTCAGACCGGCGGGGAGCGCGGCGGGCTGCACGACGGGGATGACCGCGCCGGCGCGCTCGGCGCCCAGCGTCGCGACCATCGCGGCGATGGCACGGTCGTTGCCGACGAGTTGCGCGGTGAGCACGAGCAGCGCGGCGTCGTCGCGGTGCACCCAGTACTGCTCGTCGCTCGCGTCCGACGAGCTGAAGTCGTCGAACGCGACCGTGCTGTCGTCGCCGACGACAACGCGCAAGCCGTCGATGTTGCCGTGCGCGATCCCGGCGTGGTGAAGTGCGTCGAGTTGCTTCCACGCGTCGCGCAGCACGGTGTCGGTGACGCGCTCGACCGGGAGCGATCCGATCGGCGTGCCTTGCGGCGGCATGGTGACGAGCACCGCGGCATCGGCGCTGCCGACTCCCGTGCGCACGAGTCGCGCCGCAGGCACCGAGCGCGCGCTCGGCGAGCATCAACGTGTACGCGATGTGCTCGACCTGTTGCGCCCGGCTCCCGAACACGGGCACGCCAGGATCGTGGTACATCGCCTTGTGCCACACCTTCGCCGCGATGCGGGCGTCGCGCTGGTCGCGCCCGAACGCGTCGACTCGTACGTGCTCGCCGGTGGCGAGGTCCACGTCCATCACCGCGGCGCGCTGGATGTGCTCGGTTGCGGGCGTGATGTTCACGACGTCGTAGCCGAGGTCGGTGAGCGCGACCCGCACCTCCGCCACCGATGGTTGTCCCCCGGGTGCGCCGAAGACCACGCGGACCGCCGCCGCGACGCCGAACCCCACGAGGAGTCCGCCGAGGACGTCGGCAGGGAACCCGGCGCCGAGGTACATCGCCGCTGCGCACACGAGCAGGATCACGACGACGAAGATCTGGCGCAGCGGTCGCACGATGAACGGTGCGATGCCGAACGCGAGCGCGGTGATCGCGGCCACGTTCGCGACCGGGTACACCGGGACCGTCGCCGATGCGCACGGCGACGTTGAGTCCGCTGATCGTGTGCGTGCCCAGCAGGTCGTTCAGCAGGAGTGACAGCCCCCACGCCCCGGCGCCGGCGATCACGGCGTACACCGCGACCCGGAACTGGCGCAGGATCAGGAGCACCGCGGTCACCGCGAGCACGGCCCAGATCGAACCGAGCGCGTAGACACCCTTGGCGAGCCCGACCATGTTCCCGGACAGGCCGTTCAGGGTCCGGAACAGGTTGACGTTGACCGACGACTGGGTCTGCGCCCAGAAGCCGACGATCAGCGCGAGGAGCGCGCTGACGACGAGCAGGGCGATGTCGGCGGGCCGCCGCCGTGCTCGCTCGTCGGTGTCGCGGATCCAGCTCACGTGCCGACTTCGATCACGCGGCGACGGCATCGTCGGCGTCCTCGATGTGATACCGGTTGAGCAGCTCGAGCTCGCCGTCGTGCTTCGGGAACATGAAGAACACGAGCGCCGCGCCGAGGACGATCGCGATCAGTCCGGCGGCGTAGGCCCAATCGGCGCCGTCGAGGAACGACGTCTGCGCGGCGGCGATGATCTGCTTCGAGTACTGCGGATACTGCGCGGCGGTGTTCGCCGCGCTGGAGAACGACTTGGTGAGTTCCGACTGGACGTTCGTGCTCACGCTGTTCGGCGATCCGGCGATGAGCTTCGTGAACGCGGCGGCGTATCCGGCGGTGAGCAGCGCACCCAGGAGCGACTGCATGATCGCCCCGCCGAGGTCGCGCTGGAGGTCGGCGGTGGCCGATGCCATCCCCGCGCGTCTCACCGGCACTGAACCGGTGAGCGAGTGCGACGCGGGTGTGCCCGCCAGTCCCACGCCGGCTCCGACGAAGGCGTACGCGAGCCCGACCTGCCAATACGGGCTCCCGGTGTCCCACAGCGTGAGCATCGTGAGGAACCCGAGGAAGCAGCAGACGTAGCCACACAGCAGGGTGAACCTCGAACCACGGGCCTCGATGAGCTTGGCCGAGCGCGGCGCGACGATGACCATCAGGATCACCGCGGGCAGGATGGCGGCCCCGGCCTCGAGCGTGTCGTAGCCGAGCACGTTCTGGAGGAACTGCTGACCGATGAACATCGCCGCCATGAGCGAGCCGAACACGATGATTCCGGCGACCGCGGCGACCCAGAAGATGCGTCGCGCGGCGATGTCGAGGTCGTAGAGCGGGTTGCGCGCACGGCGTTGGCGGATCACGAACGCGCCGGCGGCCGCCGCGGCGATGACACCGAGGCCGATCGCGAGCGTGCCCTCGTCGGGAACCGCGGCGAAGTTGATGCCGAGGATCAGCGCGCCGACCATCAGCGCGGAGAGCACACCCCCGAGGTTGTCGACCGGGTCGGTCGCCTCGTTCACGTGGCTGGGGACGAACTTCAGGGCCATGACCAGCGCCACGACCGCGAGCGGCAGCGTGACGAGGAACACCGAGCCCCACCAGAAGTACTCGAGGAGGGCGCCCGCGATCAGCGGGCCGAGGGCCGAGATGCCGCCGCCGATCGCGGACCAGGCCGCGATCGACTTGGTCCGCGATTTCCCGGACCAGAGTGCGGTGATGAGCGCGAGCGTCGTGGGGAAGGCCATGCCGGCCGAGAGCCCTCCGAGGACGCGGGCGGCCGCGAGCACGCCGTCGGTGGGTGCGTACGCGGCGAGCAGACACGCCGGGATCGACAGCAGCACGCCACCGATCAGCATCATCTTGCGGCCGTACCGGTCGCCCAGCGCGCCGAGGTAGAGCACCGACGCCGCCAGACCGAACGAGTAGCCCACCGCGATCAGGTTGAGGGTGGTCTGCGACGAGTCGAACGCCTTGCCGATGTCGGGCAGCGCGACGTTGGCGACCGAGAGGTTGAGGTTGGCGACCGAGGCGACGAGGATCAGCGCAAGGAGGACGAGCGTCCCTTGCGCCGGTGCGCTGTCGGGCTCGCCCCCCGCTGCCGGCGCCGTCACGGGCCGAACCCTACCTTTGTGGGGCATCGGCGTGCTTCATCCGTTCCGGGTGATCGCCGTGGGGCCGCAACCCACGTAGCGGCTTGAATGGCGGCATCGTGGAGGCAGCGGGGATGCGCCAGACCGAGGACGACGCGGCAGGGGTTGCGGTGGACCGCGCCCAGCCGCGGGCGCACCTCGTGAAGCGGGCGCGCCTGCTCACCGAACTTCGGGAGACGGTCGACACGCCGGTCGTGGTCGTCACGGGTGGGGCGGGTGCGGGCAAGAGCACGCTCGTGGAGCAGTGGGTGGCCGACGACCCGCGGTCGGTGGCGTGGCTCACCGTCACCCTCCAGCACGACGATCCCGCGGTGCTGCTCGGTGACATCGTCCACGCGCTCGACGAGTTCGAGCCCCTCGAGCCGCACGCGAAGCAGCAGCTGCGGTCGGTCACCCTCGACTTCTCGGCCGTGCTCGTGCCCCGGCTCGAGCGCACCGTCGCCGAGCGGGGTCGACCGTTCGTGTTCGTGCTCGACGACGCCCACCGGTTGCGACGGCGTCAGTCCTGGGCGCTGGTGCAGGCGCTGGCCGACTGCATCCCCGCCGGGTCGCAGCTCGTGGTGGTGTCGCGCCAGGAAACCGCGCTCACCCTCGGCCGGATGCGCGCCGACCGGCGGGTGCACGAGCTGGCGCCGAAGCGCCTCGCCATGGACCGGAGCGAAGCCGGCGAGCTGTTCGCGGGTGCCGGACTCTCGCTCCCACCTTCGGCTGTCGAAGCGCTCTGCTCGCGCACCGAGGGGTGGCCGGTCGGGCTCTACCTCGCGACCCTGGTCCTCGCTGATGCCGACGATCCGCTCGAGGCGGCGGCCGAGTTCGCGGGCGACGACCGCATCGTCGTCGACTACGTGCGGGAGGAGCTGCTCGCGGTTCTGCCGCGGCACACGCGCGACTTCCTGCTCCACGCCTCCGTGCTCGAGGAACTCCGCGCGCCGGTCTGCGATGCCGTGCTCGAGCGCGACGACAGCGACCACGAGCTCGCCGCCGCGGCCGCTTCGGTCGATCTCCTGATCCCGCTCAACCGGCGCGGCGACGGCTACCGCATGCACCAACTGCTCCGCGACACGCTGCGCGCCGAACTGACACACCGCGATGCCGAGCGCGTCGGACAGCTGCACGCGCGCGCGGCCGACTGGTACGAGGCCGCCGGCGACCTCGACCGCGCCGTCGATCACCTGCGCCACGCGGGCGACGCCGATCGTCTCGAAGCAGCGATCTGGAAGGGATCGCCGCTCTACGCCGGTTTCGGTCACACCGTGACCGTGGAGCGCTGGCTCGAGGAGTACACACCCGAAGAGCTGCGCTCGCGCCCCGGCCTGGCTGCGTCGCGGGCGTGGTTGTGCATGATGGCCGGCGACATGTCGTCGCTGCGTTACTGGGCCGAGGTCATCGGCGCGCTCGACGACGGCCGCCAACTGCCCGACGGCAATCCGGTGGGCCAGCAGGCCGCGCTCCTCCGCGCGCTCGTCGGCGCGTCGGGCATCGAGGCGATGCGGGCGGACGCGGCGCGGGCGTACGACCTGGACCGCACCGCGAGCCCGTTCCGTTCGATCGCGCGCTACATCGAAGGGGGTGCGCTCCGGATACAGGGCCGACGCATCGAGGCCCGCGACCGGTTGCTCGAGGGTGAGGCGATCGGCGCCGTCGCGCTCCCGGCGAGTCAGGCCCACAACCTCGCGCTGCTGGCGGCGCTGGCGATCGACGACGACGACTGGGAGACCGCCCGCAATCACGTCGACCGCCTGCAGGGGGTGCTCGATCGCTACGACCTGCGTGAAAAACCCGCGCAAGCGGTGTCGCTCGCGATGTCGGGGTTGGTCTCGGCGAGGTCCGGTGACTCGGCCACCGCCCGGATCGACGCGAAGCAAGCACTGTTCCTCGTGTCGATGTTGTCGACGGTCGCACCCTGGATCTCGATCGAGACCCGGATCGCGCTCGCCCGCACCTTCCTCCTGCTCGGCGACGTCGCACTGGCGCGCACGTTGACGCGTGAGGCGATCGAGTTCCTGCCGCTCGTGCCCGACGCCGACGTCGCTGCGCACGCGGCTGACCGCGCTCGAACAGACCATCGGCGCCGACGACGTGCCCGTCGGCGTGCTCGCTCACCCCCATGACCCCGGCCGAGATGCGGGTGCTCGCTACCTCCCCACCCACCTCACGTTCGCGGCCATCGCCGACGAGCTCTTCGTGTCCCGCAACACGGTGAAGACCCAGGCCATCTCCATCTACCGCAAGCTCGACGTCAGCTCGCGGGGTCCGGCGGTCGTCGCCGCCCGGGACCTCGGTCTGCTCGACGAGTGACGCTGGGCGTCGGGTGTCTTCACCCGTCCGGGTGAGGCCCCCCACCTGGGAACGCGTCAGGATGGGTACATGGCCGATCAAGCGCATTCGCCCCGGTCGTACACCTCGATGTCGAGCAGCGTGCACGTACGGGGAGGGCGGCGCGTGCGGAGGTGCCCCGGTCGTCGCACGCCGAATGGGCGCCGGTACCGGATCGCGCCGACCCGACCTCACTCCTGACCGCCCAGGAGACCACGCGGGTCCCTGACCTCGTGCCGCTGCGCCACGAGCGCATGCTCGCCTCGCCGTTCACGTTCTACCGCGGCGCGGCCGTGATCATGGCGGCCGACCTCGCCGCCTCGCCGAACACCGGCCTGCGGGTGCAGGCGTGCGGCGATGCGCACCTGTCGAACTTCGGGGGTTTCGCCGCACCCGATCGCGCGCTCACCTTCGACATCAACGACTTCGATGAGACGAACCCGGGGCCGTTCGAGTGGGACGTCAAGCGCCTCGCCGCCAGCTTCGAGATCGCGGCGAGATCGCTCTCGTTCACCGTACGAAGGAGACCCATGCCGTCGTCTCGCGCGTCACTCGCGCCTATCGGGAAGCGATGACGACCTTCTCGGAGATGACGAACCTCGACGTCTGGTACGCGCGACTCGACGTCGAGAAGACCTTTGCCGACTACCGGTCGAGAGCCACGCCCGCAGAGATCAAGCGGTTCGAGCGGAACCTCGCCAAGGCGCAGGGCAAAGACAACATGAAGGCGTTCACCAAGCTCACCGAGCAAGTCGACGGCGAGTAC
The DNA here is from genome assembly GCA_963697125.1 of uncultured Actinomycetes bacterium. Lineage (GTDB taxonomy): Bacteria > Actinomycetota > Acidimicrobiia > IMCC26256 > DASPTH01 > DASUAS01. The sequence continues at coordinate 102,404 of CAVOMW010000007.1, read as the reverse complement.
CGCATCAAGTCGCGATCCGCCCGTCGTCGTGCCGATCTCCGAGCTCGTCACCGGTGGGCAGCTCGACGACCTCCGCTCGTGGCTCGAAGACCGGATCAGGGTCTACCGGCGCACGCTGCAACCAGATCGCCGACACCTGCTGGAGAGCTACCGGCTCGTCGACTTCGCCCGGAAGGTCGTCGGCGTCGGGAGCGTCGGGACCCGGTGTTGGATCGCCCTCATGTTCGGGTCGCGACGACGCCGACCCGCTCTTCCTCCAGGTCAAGGAGGCCGAGGCGTCCGTCCTCGAGATCCATGCCGGCAGGAGCGGCTTCGCCAACCACGGGCAGCGCGTCGTCGAAGGGCAACGCCTGCTCCAAGCGGCCAGCGACATCCTCCTCGGGTGGATCCGAACGCCCGGAGTCGACGGCGTCGAACGGGACTTCTACCTGCGTCAGCTCTGGGACGGGAAGTTCTCGGCCGAGATCGAGGGGATGTCGCCGTCGGCGCTCGACATCTACGCCGCGCCTCTGCGGATGGACCCTGGCGCGGGGTCACGCCCGTTCCGGGGATCGGGTGGCCATCGCCGCCTACCTGGGCACCAATGACGCGTTCGAGCAAGGCGATGGTCGAGTTCAGCACTGCCTACGCCGACCAGAACGAACGCGACTACGCGACGGTTGCCGACGCCCTGAAGGACAGCGCCTGGAGCGCCCGCTGTGGGAAGCTGACTGCGGAAGCACTCGACGAATAGGGGAGCGTCGTCGTGAGCAGCGCGCTCAACTGGGTGCTGGCAGTGAACCCGGTGCCGTGGGCCCGGTCGCAGATGGCGTTCACCCTGGCGTTCCACATCGTCCTGGTGCCGCTCGGTGTGGCGTGGGGCTTCATCACGCTGATCGCGAACTGGCGCGCGATCAAGAAGAACGACGCCGACGCGCTCGTCCTCGCACAGCGCTGGTCGAAGTACATGGCGGTCACGTTCGCGGTGGGCGCGGTGACCGGCACGGTCCTGTCGTTCGAGTTCGGCCTGCTCTGGCCTCGTTTCATGGGGCGTTTCGGTGACGCGTTCGGCATCCCGTTCGCCATCGAAGGGCTGTTCTTCTTCCTCGAGGCGATCTTCCTCGCGGTGTACATCTACGGGTGGAAGCGGCTGAAGCCGTGGCCGCACTTCTGGACCGGCGTGCCGATCGTGATCGCGGGCATCGGTGGCACGGTGTCGGTGGTCGCGGCCAACGCGTGGATGAACGAGCCGTCGGGCTTCACGTTGAACTCGGCGGGCAAGGTCGTCGACGTCGATCCGTGGAGCGTGATCTTCAACAAGGCGATGCCGCTGCAGTCGTTGCACATGTTGATCGCGGCGTATCTCGTCGGCGGCTTCCTGGTCGCGTCGGTGTACACGTTCGGGATGCTGCGCGGGCGCCGTGATCGCTACCACCGGCTCGGGTTCCTGATCCCGTTCACCGTCGCCGCGATCGCGATGCCGTTCCAGATGCTGGTGGGCGACGAGATGGCGCGGTGGGTCTTCAACAACGAGCCGGTCAAGTTCGCGGCGATCGAGATGGTGCCGAAGACGTCGACCGACGTCCCCGAGACGCTGTTCGGCCACCTCAACGAGGCGGGAACGGAGGTGGAAGGGGGGATCCCGATCCCGGGGCTGGCGTCGATCCTCTCGGATCCCGCCGACGGCACCGCCACGCAGATCCAGGGTCTCGACAGCTTCCCCAAGGACGAACGGCCGACCAACTCGCAGGTCGACGTGGTGCACCTCGCGTGGGACGTGATGGTCGGGCTCGGCACGTTCCTGTTCCTGCTCTCGCTGTGGTTCTTCGCGTCGTGGGTGTTCAAGCGGCGCATGCCGAAGAGCAAGCTCTTCCTCTGGATCGCGGCGGCCTCGGGCGTGCTCGCAGTGGTCACGCTCGAGGCGGGCTGGGTGGTCACCGAGGTCGGTCGCCAACCCTGGATCGTGCGCAACTACATGAAGGTCGAGGACGCGGCCACCGCGAACACCGGCGTGTGGGTCACGTTCGTCGCGGTGCTGCTCGTCTATGTCGGTCTCGCGGTCACGTTGATCCTGGTGTTGCGCCAGATGAGCCGGCGCTGGCGCGAAGGCGACGCGGAGGCCGAGGCCGATGAAGGCGGGCCGTACGGTCCGCGACTCGCGCCGGCCCTCGCCGCGCCGCAGGCCGCCGTCGACAAAGAGCCGGTCCCGTGAGCGACGTCGTCGCGCTGATCCTGATGGTGGGGGTCACCGCGTACGCGTTGTTCGGCGGCGCCGACTTCGGTGCCGGGTTCTGGGACCTCACCGCCGGCGGCGCCGAACGTGGTCGCACCCCCCGGTCGGTGATCACCCACTCGATCGGGCCGGTGTGGGAAGCGAACCACGTCTGGCTCATCTTCTGCCTCGTGGTGCTGTGGACCGCGTTCTCGGAGGCGTTCGCGTCGATCACGCTCACGCTCTTCGTCCCGTTGTCGATCGCGGCGCTCGGCATCGTGTTCCGCGGCTCCGCGTTCGCGTTCCGCAAGGAGGTCACGCGCACGTCGAGTCAGCGCAACTTCGGTGCCGCGTTCGCGACGTCGTCGGTGATCGTGCCGTTCTGCATGGGCGCGGTCGCCGGTGCCATCGCGTCAGGTCGGGTCCCCGCGGGCGGCAAGGCCGGTGACCCGTGGTCGAGCTGGATCAACCCCACCTCGATCCTCGGCGGTGTGCTCGCGGTCACCGTGTGCGCGTACCTCGCGGCCGTGTACATGGTGTGGGACGCCAAGCGCCTCGGTGACCCCGGCATGGTCGAGTACTTCCGCCGCCGCGCGGTCGCCTCGGCGATCGTCACCGGGGTGGTCGCACTGGCGGGGATCTTCGTGCTCCACGACGACGCCGTGTACGTGTTCCACGGCCTCACGTCGCGCGCGCTGCCGTTGGTGATCCTCTCCGCGCTCTGCGGCATCGGTTCGCTGGTGCTCCTGCTGCGGTCCAGCCAGACCGGCGCCCGGCTGCTCGCGATGGGAGCTGTGGCCACCGTCGTCTTGGGATGGGGCGTCGCGCAGTACCCGTACATCCTGCCGACGTCCATGACGCTCTCCGCTGCGGCCGCGCCCGACCCCACGCTGTGGTCGGTGGTCATCGTGTTCGTCATCGCGGCGCTGGTGATCCTGCCGTCACTCGGCTTGCTCTACTACCTCGACCAGCGCGACCTGCTCGCGCCCACCGCTGTCGAACCCGGGCTCGACGACGGCCACCGGTGACCGTTCAGGCCGGTTCCTTGTCGGCAGCGGTCTCCTCGGCCACCGGCGTCGTCGTGGGGGCGGGCGTCCCGCCCGCGAAGGCGTTGCCACTCAGGCGACTGACGAGCACCGCGATCACCGTCACCAGGTAGAGCTGACCACCCACCGCCTCGAGCACGGCGAGGGCGCGGCCGAGATCGCCGCTGCGCGGTGTAGTCGCCGTAGCCGACCGTGGTCTGGGTGACGTAGCTGAAGTAGAGGAAGTCGGGGGTGGTCGCGTTCGAGGTCTGCGCGAAGAACGGACCGCTGGACAGGGCGTTGATGGCGGCGTAGAGGAACGCGAAGAGCATCCCGAGCAAGACGTAGATGCACACCGCACCGAGCACGGTGCGCACGTCGATGACCTTCCGCTTCCACAGTGCCCGGGCGATGACCCACGGCACGGTGGCCACCAGGAGCACGTTGAGCAGGTAGAACACGCCGCTCGGGTTGCGCCCGTTGACGATCACGACCGAGCCGATGGCGGCGAGCAACGACACCGAGCGAGATGATGCGGCGATGCGGAACAGCCGCAGCCCCACCCGCGACGCGAGGAGCGCGGCGCAGAGCGTGAGGCCCTGGAGCAGCACGGTGAGGATCCGGGTGCATCCGTCGGGGGGACCGGCGGCCATGATGATGAACGTCATCGCGAGGAGGGCCAGCACCCAGCCGTACTGGTAGCCGGGCGAGTGCCGTTCGAGGAACGCCTCGACGCTGCTCGGCTCTTCACCCTTGCGCTTCGCCACGACCCCTCCTCGAACTCCGGGCGCTCATCCTTCCCGCGCGACCGAACCAGTGTCGAGTGCGGGCGCTCCTGATAGACCAGGAACCGTGTCCGACGGCGTGCTGCGGTGTGAGGTGACTGCGGGTGTCGCCGAGGTGGTCGTCGACCATCCCCCGAGCAACCTCGTCGACGGCCCGTTCATCGGCGCGCTCTTCGCGCTGCTCGACCGGCTGGAGGGCGACGACGGCGCGCGCGTGGTCGTGTTCTCGAGCGCGGATCCCGACTTCTTCCTCATGCACGGCGACGTGCACGGGATCCTGGCCATCCCTCCCGGCCCGCACGAGCCGGCGGTCGAGCCCAACGTGGCGGCCGCGCTGTTCGAGCGCCTGCACCGCAGCCGCCTGGTGTCGATCGGGATCGTCGACGGCGCGGCGCGCGGCGGTGGCGCCGAGTTCCTCGCCGCCCTCGACCTCCGCTACGGGAGCGAGCGCGCGGTGCTGGGCCAGCCGGAGGTGGCGATGGGGATCCTGCCCGGCGCCGGCGGGACCGCGCGGCTTCCGCATCTGCTGGGCCGCGGACGCGCCTTGGAGCTGATCCTCTCGGGTCGCGACGTCGGTGCCGAGGAGGCGGTGCGCATCGGCTGGCTCGACGCGGTGCACCCGCGTGCGGAGCTCGACGGGATCGTCCGCGACCTCGCCGCCCGCATCGCGTCGATGCCGCCGGCGTCGGTGGCGGCGGTCAAGCAGGTGGTCGACCGCTCGCTGGAGTCGTTCGCCGACGGATTGGTCGCCGAGACCGACGCGTTCGGCGCGCTCACCGCGGGCGGGCTGCACATCGTGCGCATGGAGCGCTTCCTCGCCGCCGGCGGTCAGACGCGCGAGGGCGAGACCACGCGCTGGGACGAGCTCTTCGACGCGATGGAGTTGACAGACGAGCGAGCGGACGCGAGGTGAAGAGGCGACTACGGCTGCGCCGCCGGGTGCTCCCGACGAGCCGTGCCGTCGGCCAGCGCGCGGTGCAAGGCCATGAGCGCGTCGACGCGCGCCACCTCCGACGCGGTGAACCGCAGCGAACCCGGCCGGGCCAGGAACGCGATGCAGCGCGTCTGCGGCTGTCCGTCCGGTACGGCGAGCAGCCACATCGTCGATGCAGGACGGCCGCCGAGCGGCTCGGGCAGGTCGTGCGACCGCTGCACGAGCGGTGCCCCGCGGGCCAGGGCGAGGCGTCCGGCGGGCACCTCTCTCGCCTCGTCGATCGGCGCGACCCAGACCTTCGACGAGTGACACGCGGCCGCGAGGATCCGACCCACGGTGGCGGTGTCGTTGGCCGCCGCCAGCTCGCGCGCGCCCAGGCCAATGCCTCGACCACCGGCTCCGGACGGGCCGCTGCCGGCGAGCACGAGAGCAGGATGCCGGCTTCGGCTTCTTCGAGCGCGGCTCCGAGCACCCGGCCGTCGAGCTCCGTGAGCACCTCCACGACCAAATTCGTCGACGACCTGATGGCCGTCGAGCTCGTGGATGTCGATCGACACGACGTCGCCGTCGAGGTCGGAGATCACGGTTGCGACCTTGGCCAGTGCGCCGGGAAGGTCGGGGAGCTCCACGCGGAGGCGGTATCTGCTCATCGCAGCACCCTGCTCGGCCCGCGTTTCGTGGATGTTGCGGCGGGGTGAACGGCGCCGACGGAGTACGGTCCACGCCGCTGTGATCGTCCCCGACCCGCCCGGAACACTCCCGTTCGTCCCGTTGCGGGAGCACCTCTACACCCAGAACGAGCTCACCGGTCCGCGCCGACGGCCCCGACGGCGACGGTCTGACGGTCGACGAGGTGGTGGGTGCGTGGTTCCACGGGGTCGGCCACGGCGTCGACTACGCGGTCGTGCGGGCGCTCCACGACGCCACCATCGACGTGGCGCTGGCCCGCCACCTCGTCGGTCGCTCGGTCGTGGGGGTCATGGGTGGGCATGCCGACCCGCGCGGCAGCGATCAGTACGTTGCCGCGGCCCGGCTGGGGCGGACCCTGAGCCGGTCGGGCTTCCACGTCGCCACCGGCGGTGGGCCCGGGCTCATGGAGGCAGCGAACCTGGGTGCCTGGTTCGCGCCGGCCGCCGACGCCGATCTCGACACCGCGCTCGAGCTCCTCGCCGCCGCGCCGTCGTACGAGCACGACCCGGTCGCCTACGTCGACGTGGCGAGCTCGGTGCGCGAGCGATGGCCGGTGGGCGGCGACAGCCTCGGGGTACCGACCTGGGTGTACGCGGAGGAACCCACGAGCGCGTTCTCCACCCACATCGCGAAGTACTTCACCAACAGCATCCGCGAAGACGGCCTGCTCGCGTTGGCGCGCTCGGCCGTCGTGTACACCCCGGGTGGTGCGGGCACCGCGCAGGAGATCTTCACCGATGCCGCGCAGAACACGAACACCCTCTACGAGGTGCGCAGCCCGATGGTCTTCCTCGGCCGCGACTTCTACGAGCGCGAGGAGCCGGAGCTGGTGCTCGCGGTGCGACGGCAGGCGGCGCGCTTCGGATGGTCCGAACTGGTGACCGTGGTCGACGACATCGACGACGCGGTGGCGTTCGTGCTCGCGCACGACCCCGACGGCGAGGGCACCGGCGACGGGGCGACGGTGGCGCGTCGTCGCCGCCGTCCGGACCGCGGATGACGCGCCGGTGACGGGCCGGTGACGGGCCGGTGACCGCCGCGCCGTTGCGGCTGGCGGCGTCGGCTGCCGCGCTGGCCGACGACTTCGCCCGCGTGCGCGCCGATCTCGACGTCCCCGGCGCGTTCCCGCCCGACGTCGATGCCGAGGCCGCTGCCGTCGCGGCCCGTGGTCCTCAGCTGCCTCCCGGAGCGCCCGACGCGAGACGGCTCGACGCGCGAGACCTCGAGCTCGTGACCATCGACCCGGCCGGGAGCCGCGACCTCGACCAGGCCTTCCATGCCGAGCGGCAGGGGACCGGGTTCCGGGTGCACTACGCGATCGCCGACGTGGCCGCGTTCGTCGCACCCGGCGGTGCCCTCGACCGGGAGGCGTTCGCGCGCGGCGAGACCCTGTACCTCCCCGACGGTCGCGCGCCGCTCTATCCCGACGCGCTCGGTGAGGGCGCGGCGAGCCTGCTGCCCGACGTCGATCGACCCGCGCTCCTCTGGACCTTCGAGCTCGACGAGGACGCGCGCCCGATCGTGACGCGCTGTGAACGCGCCACCGTGCGCAGCCGAGCCGCGCAGTCGTACGTGGAGGTGCAGGCCGCGCTCGACCGCGGCGACGCGTCGCCGTCGGTCGCGCTGCTCCGGGAGCTCGGCGAGCGACTGCTCGATCGGGAACGCGAGCGCGGAGGGGTGAGCATCGCCGCGCCCGGCCAGGAGGTCGTGCGCGACGCCGATGGCTCGTACTCGCTCGAGCTCGAAGCGCCGCTCCCGGTCGAGACGTGGAACGCGCAGATCTCGCTGCTCACCGGTCGCGAAGCGGCCCGTCTGATGGTCGAGGGCGGCGCGGGACTGGTGCGCACGCTGCCGCCCCCCGACGACGGGATCGTCGGTCGCCTGCGTCACACGGCGCGCGCGCGCTCGGCGTCGCGTGGCCCTCGGGCGCTGCGTACGCCGACGTCGTGCGCGGGCTCCGGCCCGACACCCGGGCGCGCGCCACCTTCCTGCTCCAGGCGCTCCACGCGCTGCGCGGCGCGGGGTACGCGGTGGTCACGCCCGGTGCGCCCACGCCGATCCACGCCGCGGTGGGCGCGCCGTACGCGCACGTCACCGCGCCGTTGCGACGCCTCGCCGACCGCTTCGCCAACGAGGTGGTGCTCGCGGTGGCCGGCGGATACGCGCCGCCCGCGTGGGCGATCGACGCCCTCCCCGTTCTGGTTGAGGTGATGCCACGCGCCGACCGCCACGCGGGTGCGGTCGACCGGGCCTGCGTCGACGCGGTCGAGACGGAGGTGCTCGCCGGCCGCGTGGGTTCGACGTTCCCGGCCACGGTTGTCGACCGTCACAAGCGTGGGGTCGTGGTGCTGCTCACCGACGTCCCGGTCGTCGCGACCGTGGCCGGCGACCACCGACCGCTCGGGGAGTCGGTGACGGTCAGGCTCGACGCACTGGATCCGGTGGCGCGGACGTCGACGTTCTCGCTGCTGCCTCGTTGACGCGCTCGGCCGCGCCTCGATCGGGGCGCCGAGGCGCAGCATGCGACCGCCGAACGCGATCGAACACAGCGCGAACCAGCTCCACCCGAGGGCGAGACCACCGATCACGTCGGACAGCCAGTGCACGCCGAGCAGCACGCGCGATGCCGCCACCGCGATCGCGATGAACACCGCCGCGCCGGCGAGGAGCGACTGCACGTTGCGTGACCGGCCGCGTCCCAGCACGAGCGCGAACGCGGCGAAGCACGCGGCGGCGCCGGTGGTGTGACCGCTCGGAAACGACGGCCCGAGCGTGTGCGCGATCGGGTTGGCCGTCGGACGGACGCGGTCGAGCAGGTTCTTGATCTGCGTGCTCATGATCGTCTGTCCGATGGTGACCGCGATCAGGAACACCGGGAGCCAGCGGCTCGGTCGGCGGATCATCTCCACGACGAACACGCCGACCGTGAAGCCGACGATCACTCCGGTGCTGCCGAACGACGTGACGAAGTCGAGCATCCGACTGCGCGAACGACGGTCATGTGCTCCTCGCCCCACGGTGCGACGGACTTGTCGATGTGCAGGAGGCTCGAGTTCGAACGCACGAGCAATCCGAGCGCGCCGAGGATGACGCCGCCGACGACGAGCACGATGAGCGCGAGCGCGAGCAGGAGACCGGTCTCGGTCTTCGGGTTGAAGCGAGTCGGCACGCGCAGACGGCGGCGTCGCGACTCGCCTCGTCCGTTCGAGGTGGTGCGCGACGACGTTCGCCGGCGTGCGCCGACGCCGGGTCGACGCCCGGGTGACGGCGCACCGCGAGACCGAACAAGGCGCCGAGCACGAGGGCGGGCACGAGCAGAGCGAGGGTGACGAGCAGGGCGTCCTCCTGACGGCGTGACGTCGTTCACCTCATGTTTACCGAGGTTCGTATGTGGTGAAACCCTCAGCATGGACACATCACGCGTGAAAAACGCCGCGGGTCGGACAATTCCTTGCATCCGGTCGTCGCGACGCTCGGCGTCGCGATCGTGGGCTACCTCGTCCTGGCCGCGCTGGCGCTCGCGCTGGGAGCACTCGTGACGCACTTCGTCGTCGGCCACGGGTTGGGTCGCGACGACCTCGACATCGCGCGCTGGTTCGCCGACCGTCGTACCCCCACCTGGAACGATCTCTCCGTCGTGGGCTCCTACTTCGCGGAGACGGTCACCGTGTTGGTCGTCCTCGCGATCGCGCTGATCGTCCTCGCGATCCGGCGGAACTGGGCGCAGTTCGGGTTGCTGGTCGTCAGCCTCAGCGTGGAGGCCGCGGTGTACGCGACCGCCACGTTCGTCATCAGCCGGAATCGTCCCGCGGTGCCACGCCTCGAGGACCTCATCGTCGCCGACAGCTATCCGTCGGGGCACACCGCGGCGTCGGTCGCGCTCTACGGATCACTCGCCATCGTCGTCTGGTCGCTCACCCGCAACCGCTGGTGGCGAGGCATCTCGATCGTCCTCGCGTTCCTGGCGCCGATCATCGTCGCCACCTCGCGCGTCTACCGCGGCATGCACAACCCGACCGACGTGATCTGTGGTGCCCTGATCGGGGCCGGCTGTGTCGCCGTCGGGTACCTCGCGGTGCGCACGGGCCTGGCCGACGCGCACGAGCGACGAGTGGAAGTGACGCGAGCGGAGCCTCGACTGACGCCGATCCAGGGAGCTGTGGGATGACTTCGATCGCAGTGGTTGCGCATTCGCGGAAGAAGCTCGGAGGGGGACTGACCGAGCTGCGCAGCGTGCTGGCGCGGGCGGGCATCGACGACCCACTCTGGTTCGAGGTGCCGAAGAGCAAGTACGCACCGAAATGCGTACGCGACGGCGATCGACCAAGGCGCCGACCTCCTGTTCGTGTGGGGCGGCGACGGCATGGTGCAGCGGTGCATCGACGCCGTCGGGACCGAACCGGTCGTGCTCGCGATCCTCCCGGCCGGTACGGGCAACCTGCTCGCTCACAACCTCGACATCCCCATCGACCTCGAACAGGCGGTCGAGGTCGGACTCCACGGAGCGCGCCGCACGATCGACGTCGGGCGGTCAACGGCGAGCGCTTCGCGGTGATGGCGGGCACCGGCCTCGACGCCCTGATGATCCGCGACGCCGACCGGGCCCTGAAGGATCGCTTCGGTCGCGCCGCGTACGTCTGGACCGGGGCGAAGCACCTCAGGATGCAGCCGTTCCGGGCGCGGATCGAGGTCGACGGCCGCCCTGGTTCGACGGCAAGGCGGGCTGCATCCTCGTCGGCAACGTCGGCAAGGTGCTCGGCGGCGTCGAGGCCTTCGACGACGCCGAGTCCCGAGGACGGCCTGCTCGAGCTCGGGGTGGTCACCGCCAAGGGCGTCACCCAGTGGACGCGCGCGTTGGTGCGGACCGCGGTCGGGCAGCGCCGACCGGTCGAAGTTCGTGCAGACGACGAAGGCGCAAGAAGATCCAGGTCGAGCTCGACCGCAAGATGCCCTACGAGCTCGACGGCGGTGACGAGAAGCCCGCGACCGGCTCAAGATCAAGGTCGAGCCGGCCGCGGTCACGATCTGCGTTCCCGAGGTGGCGGCATGAGCGTCGGCACGGCTCGTCCCCGAGACCTGGGAGCTCAGCGGCGACGACGCGCGCGAGACGCTCCTGCGCACCGGCCGTCGAAGCTCGTGCGAGACGCCTTCGTGCGCTTCCGCGCGTCCGACGGCTTCAGCCACGCGGCGATCGCTGGCGTTCGTGACCTCGCTGCTGCTCGTGCAGGGTGTGATCCTGCTCGTCGGACTGGCGGCGGCGCTCGGCGACACCGATCTGAGCGCCACCGATCGTCCGCACGATCAACGAAGCCGTACCCGGTCCCGCCGGCAAGTCGCTCACCGACGCGGTCTTCCACGCCTACAAGACCGGCGCTGTCCGGCCAGGACCTGGTGCTCGTGGTCATCGGGGTCACGACCCTCGTCACCGGCACGACCCTCATGGGCCAGATCGAGCGGGCGCTGAACCGGCTGTACGGCATCGAGCAGGACCGGCCGACCGTCCAGAAGTACGGGCGTGCGCTCCTGCTCGCGCTCACCGCGGGCGCGCTGTCGACGGCCGCGTTCGCGATGTTCGCGCTCGGCCACGGGATCGGTGCAGGCCTCAACGACGACACCGTGACGCAGGTCTGGAACGTCGTCCGCTGGCCCCTCGCGCTGGTGCTCATGATGGCAGCGATCGCGCTGCTGTTCCGGTGGTCGCCGCTCCGGCATCAACCCGCGTGGTCGTGGCTGGCGTTCGGGTCGACGGTGTCGGTGCTGCTCTGGTCGATCGCGACGCTGGGCCTCGGGCTTGTTCTTCCAGGCCAGCACGACGTTCAGCACGCACGTACGGACCGCTCGCCGGGATGATCGCGCTCCTGCTCTGGGCGCTGCTGTCGTCGATCGCGATCCTGTTCGGGGCGGCGATCGCGGTGCAGCTCGAAGCCGTGCGGGCCGGTGCGGTCGACGCCGCGTGACGAGCAGCAAGGTCGAAGCAGGGTCCGGGCAGGGCTCACCGGCGCTGGCCGGCACCGCGCGTGAGCGGCGCGCCATGGTGGCGGTCTGACGATGTCGCTCACCGACTGGTTCCTCACGCCGGCGGAGCGAGGCAACCCGGCCACCGACATCGACCGTCGTCACGATGACGGCACCGCGTGGACCGAGGGCAACGACGGGCAGGTGCTCGTCGACGGCGCCGACTACTTCGCGCGCCTCGCACCAGGTGCTCGTGCGAGTGCCGACGCCGGCGACTGGGTGTCGTTCACCGACTGGCAGGGCGACCCCGACGAGCTGCTCGACGGTCCCGGCACCGAGGTGGGCGACGGTGCTCGCCGAGCTCGCCGGCCGCGGGCGTCAACGTGCGCGGGTTGCTGTGGCGCTCGCATCCGGAGGCGATGAACTTCGGCGAAGGCGAAGAACCTCGCGTTCTCGCGTGTGATCAACGAGGCCGGCGGGCAGGTGCTCCTCGACCATCGGGTACGGCGGGGCGGCAGCCACCACCAGAAGCTGTTCCTGGTGCAGCACGCCGGACCCGGCGCGTGACGTCGCGTTCGTCGGTGGCATCGACCTGTGCCACGGACGGCGCGACGACCACGAGCACCTCGGCGATCCGCAGGTCGTGGAGCTCGACGACCCGCACTACGGCGAGCGCCCGCCGTGGCACGACCTGCAGCTCGAGCTGCGCGGTCCGGCCGTCGACGACCTGGCGTGGTCGTTCGCCGAACGCTGGCGCGATCCCAACCCGCTCGACACCCGCAACCCGCTGCGGTCGGTGCTGCACCGGGTCGCCAACCATCCCGACGCGCCCGGGCGCGCTGCCGCCGTCGCGACCGGCGCCGCCCGACGGGCCGCTCGCGGTGCAGGTGCTGCGCACCTATCCGGCGCGCCGACGCGCGTATCCCTTCGCGCCGGAAGGCGAGCGCAGCATCGCCCGCGCCTACCTGAAGGCGTTCTCCCGGCGCGCGCCGCCTCGTCTACCTCGAGGACCAGTACCTCTGGTCGCTGGCCGCGACCGAGGCGCTGCGCGACGCGCTGGCACACAACCCCGAGCTGCAGGTCGCGGTCGTGATCCCGCGCTATCCCGATCCCGACGGCGCGATCTCCGGGGAGGCGAGCCGCGATCGGTCGCGAGCGCGTGCTCGACGCGCTGCACGACGTCGGCCACGAGCGCGTCGCGGTGTACGACCTCGAGAACGACGAGGGCACGCCGATCTACGTGCACTCGAAGGTGTGCATCGTCGACGACGTCTGGATGGCGGTCGGCTCCGACAACCTCAACCGCCGATCGTGGACGCACGACTCCGAGCTCTCGTGCGTCGTGATCGACAGCCGGCGCGACGGTCGCGCGCCGACCGATCCGGCCGGACTGGGCGACGGCGCGCGCGTGCTCGCCGCGCGACACGCGCGATGCGGCTCGCCGCCGAACACCTCGGCCGCGCGCCCGACGACGTCGACGACCTGGTCGATCCCGGCGTCGTGGTTCGAGGCGCTGCGCAAGGGCGCCGACGTGCTCGACTCCTGGCACCGCCTCGACGGCGTCGGCGAGCGCCCGCCCGGCCACCTGCGCGAGCACCCGTTCGAGCGGGTCCGGGGCTCCCGCCGCGTCGGACCGGGGCCTGCTCCACGCCACCCTGCTCGACCCCGACGGTCGCCCGCCGCGCCTCCGCCGCCGCAACGACTTCTGACCCCCCGAGCCCGCCCCGCCCTCCACGAACCGGCGTCAGTTGGGCGGCCCATTTCCGCCGAACTGACGCCGGAACAGTGGGGTGGAGGGGATCGGTAGACGAGCGAGAGCAGTTCGTCGAGGGCGGGGGTGGGGTCCTCGGCCACGAGGATGGCGTGCATGCCGAGCGCGCGAGCAGCGTCGACGTTGCCGGGGAAGTCGTCGAGGAAGATCGCGCGTGATGCGTCGGCCACGCCGACGCGCTCGAGTGCGGTGTGGAAGATCGTGGGGTCGGGCTTGCGCACGCCCTCCTCACACGAGTCGATGATGGCGTCGAAGAGCTCGTCGAGCGGGAACTGGCCCCGCCACGCGTCGCCGTACTCACGGATGTTGTTGGTGACGATCGCCGTCTTCAGGCCTTTCGCCCGCACCATGCGCACCGCTTCGACCACGAGCCCGCGGTCGATCTCGTCGGTCACCATCATCGAGAACATCTCGCCGGTGTCGAAGCGGAACCCGTGGGATTCGGCCGCGGCCTTGATCTGCGTCAGCGCGTCGACGAACGAGATCTCGCCCCGTTCGAGCTGGTGCCACGCGTGGTCCGTGTCGGAGTCGTAGGCCCCGAACACGATCTCCACCATGCGCGCGGGGTCGACGTCCTGGGAACGCGCGTACGCGTGGGCAGCCGCGAACGGCGACGCGGTGAAGATGCCGCCGTAGTCCCAGAGGACGGCGTCGAAGTCGCTCATGGACCGTGCTGCGCCGCGACGGCGGCGTACGCGGCCTGGATCTCGGGCCCGAGGTGGTCGGAGGAGTAGCGCACCTCGTCCATCATGTCCGACGGGATCTCCCAGCCCTTGATCGACAACAGGTCGTCGGCCTGCGCGGCGTAGCTCTCGGGCGTGCCGTCGCCCTGCACGCCGGGGCACTCGGCCAGGAACACCCGGGCGGCGCGGTCGGCGCCGACCGAGAACGTCTCGCCGCTGATCGTCGTGCTCTCGTGGGCGAGGTAGACCACGAACGGCGCCACCTTGTCGGGTGGGAAGTAGGTCTCGAGGAAGGTGCGGAAGCCGTCGTCGTCGGGCAGCTGCGCGGTCATGCGGGTGAACGCCTGCGGCATCACCGAGTTGGCGTTGATGCCCGAGTACCTGCCTTCGGCCGCCAGCGCGCGCGTCAACCCGAAGATGCCCGCCTTGCTCGACACGTAGGGGCTGGTGAACGGCGTGCCGAACACCGACGCCGACGACATGTTCACGATGCGGCCCGCGCCCGACGCCTTGAGGTGGGGCCACGCCGCGCGGCTCACTCGCACCGCGCCGCCGTAGTGCGTGTCGACGAGCAGGTCGAAGGACTCCGCGGGCATCTCGTCGAACGCACCGCCACCGGAGATGCCGGCGTTGTTCACGACGATGTCGACGCCGCCGAACTCGTCGAGCGCGTGCTCGACGATCACCGCCGCGCCGTCACCGATCACGCTGTTGCGGTCGGCCACGGCGATGCCGCCGTCGGAGCGGATCTCCTCGGCTGCGTCCTCGGCCGCGCTCTCCTCGGTGGCGACGCCGTGGGTGGCGACCCCGGGGTCGTTCACCAGCACCTGGCACCCGCGCGCGGCGAGGGCCCGGGCGTACGCCCGCCCCAACCCGCGCCCACCACCGGTGACGATCGCCACCTTGTCCTCGAACCGCAGCTCGGTCATGGATTCGCGTCCCCCTCGGATTCAAACAGTGTTTGAACTCTTCCACGTCGCGTGGTTAGGGTGCAACCCGATGGCCGTCACCACCTCCACGTCCAAGGCGCCCACGTCGAAGACGCCCACCTCCAGAACGGCGGCCCAGTTGCTCGACGTGGCCGAGCAGCTCTTCCTGCGCAGCGGTCTCGGGGTGTCGGTGCGCGACATCACCGACGCCGCGGGCCAGAACGGCGCCGCCATCCACTACCACTTCGGTTCGCGTGACGCGCTCGTGGGCGCGGTGATCGCCCGGCGGGCCCACGACCTGGCCGCCCGACGCCGGGCCGCACTGCAGTCGCTGCGCGACTCGCCGACGCCTCCGACCATCCGTGACGTCGTCGCCGGTCTGGTGGGCGCGTACGTGGGGATGGTGGAAGCCGAGGGGCCCGACGCGCAGCGCTGGGTCGACCTCATGCACGCGCTCTGGCTCGAACGATCACCCGCGCTCGCGTTCATGAGCGAACAGGCCGCCGACGAGCGCGACTGGTCGCGTCTCGCGCGTGCCGCGTTGCCGCACCTGTCGGACGACGTGTTCGCGGCGCGCCTCGAGCTCGCGATCGAGTCGATCATCGTCGGACTCCGCACGCCGACGCGCGCGCCCGGTTCCGAAGCGGTGAGCCTCCCCGCGCCACTTGCCGCACGGGCTGCGATCCTGATCGACTTCGTCGCCGCCGGACTCGAAGGAGACAACTGATGTCGCTGGTGCTCACCGAGGAGCTCGAACCCGGGATCGTCCTCGTCACCATGAACCGCCCCGAGCGACTCAACGCGCTCAGCCAGGGGTTGATCGCCGAGCTGCACGACACCTTCGACCGCATCAACGGCGATCGCGACGTGCGCGTGGTCATCCTCACGGGCGCCGGCCGAGGCTTCTGCGCGGGCGACGACCTCAAGGGCGTCGAGGGCGAGCACGGTGCGCCGGGCACCGAAGGGATGAACACGATCCCGCTCATCTACCTCACGCAGGAGCACCTGGCGTCGCTCCACGAACGCATCCATCGCCTCCGGCAGCCGGTGATCGCGGCGGTGAACGGTGCCGCGGTGGGCGGCGGGTTCGCGATGGCGCTGTCGTGCGACATCCGGTTCGCGTCGGAGACGGCCCGCTTCGGTTCGGTGTTCATCACCCTCGGCGTGTCGTCCTGCGACATGGGCACGAGCTACCTGCTCCCACGTCTCGTCGGCGCGTCCCGCGCCGCCGAGCTCATGCTCACCGGGCGCATCTTCGACGCCGCGGAGGCGCGTGAGATGGAGTTGGTCCTCGACGTCGTGCCCGACGGCACCGTCGTCGATCGCGCGCTCGAGACCGCGCGCCAGATCGTCGCCCACTCGCCGCTCGCGGTGTGGATGACGAAGGAGACGATGTGGCAGACCATCGACTCGCCGAGCTTCCGCCACGCGCTCGACATGGAGAACCGCACGCAGGTGATGTGCACCCAGACCGGTGAGCTCTCGGCCGCGGCCGAGGCGTTCCGCGAAGGCCGGAAGCCCGAATGGAAACCCCTGTGAGACCAGCACTCGTCGAGCCGTCCGCTGTGAGGAGACATCTGTGAACCGCGAAGAATTCTCGAAGCTCTTCGACCTGACCGGCCGGGTCGCGATCGTCACCGGTGGGACGCGCGGCATCGGTCGCTCGCTCGCCGAGGGGCTGGTGTGCGCGGGAGCGAAGGTCGTCGTCGCGAGCCGCAAGGCCGACGCGTGCGCAGAGACGGAGGCGCACCTCACCGCGATGGGCGGGGAAGCGCTCGGCGTCGCCACGCACATGGGTGACCTCGACGTCGCTGCAGGCGTTGGTCGACGCCACCGTCGAGCGTTTCGGCGGCATCGACATCGTGATCAACAACGCGGCCAACGCGCTCACGCAGCCGCTCGGCGAGTTCACGCCCGAGGCGTGGACCAAGTCATTGGACGTGAACCTCCGCGGTCCCGTGTTCCTCGTCCAATACGCCCTCCCGTACCTGAAGGCGAGCGAGCACGCGGCGGTGGTCAACGTGATCTCGGCGGGCGCGTTCCTCGCGTCGTCGCAGCAGTCGATCTATGCGGCGGCCAAGTCGGGAATGATGGCGTTCACGCGCGCCCAAGCGCGGGAATGGGCGCCGCTCGGCATCCGCGTCAACGCGCTCGCGCCGGGCACCATCGACACCGACATGGTCCGCAACAACCCGCCCGACGCCATTGCCCGCATGGCCGCGGCCAGCCCGATGAACCGGGCTGCCCACGCCGACGAGATGATCGGCCCGGTCATGTTCCTCGTGTCCGATGCCGGCAGCTTCATGACCGGGCAGGTCGTCCTCGCCGACGGCGGCATGGTCCCGCACTGACGTCCCTCGTTGACGTCCCTCCCTCGCTCCGCTCACCCGGTCCCCGCGCAAACGCGCGTGGGCCTTCGATCGTCGTACGATCATGCTGGTGGACGGCGAGTCGCAGGAGCTCGAGAGTCCTGAAGCGGTCGCGGACGACGTCGCCGCGCCAGGCCTGGATCAGGATGTGCACCCGCCGCGCAACCCGCGGCAGGTACGAGCGCGTCGCCGTCGTCGCCGGCGACAGTTCGGCACGCTGCTGTTCGTCGTCGTCGCCGCCGGGGTCTTCGCCGCCGCCTACTTCGCGCTCGCGGGCGACGACACGTCGTCGAAGTCCGGGACGAGTGCCGCCGGATCGCTCGTGACCACGACCGTCGCGCCGCCGTTCGTCGCCACCTACAAGGCCACGGCCGGGCTCAACGTGCGCCAGAGCCCGGGCACCAACAACGTCCCGATCGTCGGCGTCGTCGAGACCGGCCGCGAGGTCACCGTCGTGTGCGTGATCGAGGGCGAGCCGGTCAACGCGCCCAGCGGGCCGAACTCGCAGTGGCTGGGGGTCGCGGGACCGTGGCCGACCGGCTACGTGTCGTCGGCCTTCGTGGCGGTCGGCGACGACCTCACCGCCAAGAAGATCCCTGCCTGCCCCACGGCCTGAACCGGCTCCGGTTCACGAGCGGTCGCGCCCGCGCGCGTCCACGACTGGCGCCTGCTCGACGACGTAACGACCACCCGGCACATGGACCTGCAGTGCCGAGTGGTACAGCGCGCGCAGCGCGGACGCCGCTGGACGAACGCGCAGACCGCCTCGAAGATCGCACCACTGATCCTGACGACGTGTGCGTCGGCGCCGAGTGGGATCCAGTAGAGGTCGACGGCGCCCGGTGCCGAGGTGGTCACAGGAGGTGCGGAAGCACCACTTTCGATTCGCGACCAGGTGAATGGTGGACGGTGATGTCGTTGCTCACCATGGCGACCGCGGTCTCCGCGGGCTCGCCCGTCCCGAGGTTGCGTGCGTACACCGGGTGCGAGCCGCTGGCCACCTGGATGCGGAGGCGGTGCCCGGCCGCGAACTTGTGGCCGATGGGCCAGAGGTCGACGTGCGCGGCGAACACGCCGTCGGCGTCGCGTGCGATCGTCTGCGGGGTGAAGCGCTGGAGCGCGTCGCACACGTTGAGCGACGTGCCGTCGGGGTGCACGTCGCACACGCGCACGAACACGTCGACGTGGTCGAGCGTCGACTCGACGTGCACCGTCGCCGTCACCGGGCCGACGAGTTCGAGTGGTTCGTCGAGCGCGTCGCCGGTGAACACCAGCACGTCGTTGCGTGCCTCGAGCCCGCGGTTGTCGATCGCGCCGCCGGTGAGCATGCCGATGCCGCCGCTCGCCGGCGTCGGGTCCTCGGGGTCGTAGCGGTAGCGGTCGGGTGCCGACGCGCTCGTCGGGGGCTCGGTCGCGAGCCGTCCGTCGGCATGCAGGAACCAGTCGGTCGGCGTCGCCGGCGGCGGCCAGTCGTCGAACTCGCGCCATCCGCCGTCGCCTTGCACGTGCAGCGCCACCGGTCGCTCGGAGAGGAGGTCGGGGACGTCGCGCAAGTAGGTGTCGAACCAGTCGAGCGGCGCGTCGGTCATGCCGCCCTCGCCGCCGCCGCCGAGATGGCCGCCGGCACCGACGCGCAGGTGCACCGGTGCGGGCGCGTCGCGCAGGATCGCGTAGTCGGCGAGGACGCCGGGCAGCGGGTAGTCGTGCCAGCCGTCGACCAGCAGGATCGGCACGTCCCAATCGCGCGAGCATCCCGCGGAAGTCGACCGCGGCCCAGAACGGGTCGCCGGGCGTGCCGTGCGCGAGCTGATCGTGATACAGCGGCAGGTCCTCGCCGGTGAGGTGGCGGATGACGTCGCCGAGCGGGAGGTGATCGAAGCCGGCGCGCAGCTCGGCCATGCGGCGCTCGACCGCCTCCGGCGTGACGTCGTCGACGATGTTGCCGCTGGTGGGTTTGTTGAAGTGCACCGCGCCGAGATCCCACGGGATGATCACCTCGAGCGCGAGCGAGTCACCCGGGTACCACGAGAACTTCCGCACCGACGTCGAGAGCGCGACGACCATGGCCTGCAGGTGCGGCGGGCGCGTCGATGCCAACGCCCACTGTGTGAAGCCCATGTAGCTCGCGCCGTAGCTGCCGAGCCGTCCGTCGAACCAGGTCTGCTCGGCGATCCAGTCGGCCGTGGCGCGACCGTCGGGTGCCTCGGCGAAGTAGCTGTGCGATCCACCCGAGCCGTCGGTGCCGCGGCACGCCTGGATGAGGTAGCGGTAGCCGCGGCGGCGAACTCGGGGCCCATCGCCGACGCGATCGCCTGCCGTCCGTACGGCGTGCGTTCGAGCAGCGCGGGCGCGTCGTCCACGCCCACCGGGTGGTACACGTCGGTGAGGAGGACGACGCCGTCCGGCATCTCCACCTTCACGTCGCGTTCGACTTCGACTTCGTTGCTACGGCGGCGCATGGTCAGGAGTGTTGCCCGCCGCGCCGGGCGCAGTCCAGCGAACCCCCGCTAGCTTCCCCGCCACGACATGCAGCGGAGGGCGTGGCCGGACGGCCGGGACGCGCCGGAGCGGAATGGACCCTCGAAGTGGATCTCGGACTCGCAGGAGCAAACGTCGTCGTCGCCGGCGGCACCAAGGGGATGGGCCTCGCGGCCGCAGAGTGCTTCGCGGAGGACGGCGCCAACGTCGCGGTCCTCGCGCGGCGCCAGGCGCCACTCGACGAGGCGCTCGAGTCGTTGCGCGCGCTCGGGAGCCCCGATCCACTTGCCATCACCACCGACCTGAGCAACGCGGACTCCATCGGAGCCGCGTTCGCGACCATCGGCGAGCGGTGGGGTGGCACCGTCAACTCGCTCGTGAACGTGGTCGGCCCGGGCAGCCAGGGGAACATCGAGCAGGTCACCGACGAGGCGTGGTTCGAGGCGATCGAGATCGGCACCCTGAGCGCGGTCCGGTGCGTGCGCTCGTGCCTGCCGATGCTGCGCGCCGCGGAGTGGGGACGCATCGTGAACGTGTCGGCGCACTCGACCAAGCGTCAGACCGCAGGGCTGATCGCGTACACCGCGGCGAAGGCCGCGCTCACGAGCGTCAGCAAGAACCTCTCGCTGCACCTCGCGCCCGAGGAGATCCTGGTGAACACGGTCTCACCGGGCACATTCCTCTCGGAGGGTCTCCTCACGTACATCGAGTCGCTGCCGCCCGAGCGCAACGTCGACCCCACCAACCTCTACGACGCGATGCGCGCGATCTCCGAGGACTTCGGGCACCCGGCGCAGATGCCGCGAGCGGGTGATCCCAAGGAGATCGGCGCGGTCATCGCCTTCGTCGGGTCGCGCCGGAACAGCTACATGACCGGCGCCAACATCAACGTCGACGGCGGCTCCGACTTCACCTGAGTGTTGCGCACCGTCTCGTCTGTCCTGGTTGCGCTGCTCGTCGTCTTCGCGACGGGCGCGAGCTCGAGTTCGATCGCGGGTGCATCGACGTCGTCGCGCGCCGACGACGTGCTGGCCACGCTCGCGGTGAAAGGACGCGGCCCGAAGACGGGCTACGCGCGTGAGCAGTTCGGTGCGGCGTGGGCCGACGTCGATCGCAACGGTTGCGACACGCGCGACGACGTGTTGAACCGCGACCTGGTGGCGAAGGAATGGCGTCCGGGGACGCACGGCTGCGTGGTGATCGCGGGCGTGGTGCGTGATCCGTACACGGGGCGACGGCTCGTGTTCGCCAAGGCCGACGCGGCAGCCGTGCAGATCGACCATGTCGTCGCGCTGTCGGACGCGTGGCAGAAGGGCGCCGCACAGTGGGACGCGGCGCGTCGACGCGAGTTCGCCAACGACCCCCTGAACCTGCTCGCGGTCGACGGCCCGACCAACGCGCAGAAGAGCGACGGCGACGCCGCGACCTGGCTGCCACCCCAACGGTCCTACCGTTGCCGGTTCGTGGCGCGGCAGGTGGCGGTGAAAGCCAAGTGGAGGTTGTCGGTCACGCAGGCGGAGCACGACGCGATCGCGCGCGTGCTGGCGCGGTGCCCGGAGCAGCGGGTACCGACGTGATCAGCTCGCGGGGACGGGCGCAGCCGGCGTGAGGCCGTGGCGTTGCATGACGCCCATCAGCGCGCCGAGGTCGGGCGGACCACCCGCGGCAGCCGTGAGGACCTCGCGGATCTCGAGGAAGTAGTCGGGCCCGAACACGCCGGGCGTCGCGACCGAGAGGAAGCACGAGTCGGTCGCGCCGTGGTTCACGAACTGGTGGACCTGGCCCCGCCGGATGCAGAGCGCGTCGCCGACGCCGAGCTCCGTCGCTTCGCCGTCGACGGTGAAGGAGGTGATGCCGGCCAGGCCGTAGACCGTCTCCTCGAACCCGTCGTGGCTGTGGGGTGCGGGCACCTTGGCCTCGGGGCGGATCTGGCACTCGAAGACCGTCGCCGCGCCGTGCGAGTCGTCGGCCTCGACGAGGAACCGGATCTCGATGTCGCCCAGGTCGACGGTGGTCGGTGCGCTCATGGTTGGTCTCCTCGCCTTTGGTAAAGGAACTTGATCAATGTACCAGGACGCCGGAAAGTTGTAAAGTCCCTTTATCATGTCCGGATCGGATGTTGCTCCCGCGCTCGATGCCGAGCCGCCGCCGCCGCTGCTGGGTGCGCTGATGCGCATGCCCGTGGACGCCGTCCGTCGACGCATCTTCGCCGACCTCAACGCCGCCGGCTTCACCGACCTCGGGGAGGCCCACATGGCGGTGCTCCGGTACCCGGGGCCCCAGGGGCGACGACCGTCGGACCTCGCGGCCGAGCTGGGCATGAGCAAGCAGGCGGTGAACTACCTGCTCGGCGCGCTCGAGCAGTCGGGGTACCTGCGCCGGTCCGACGATCCCGACGACCGCCGTTCGCGACGGATCGAGCTCACCGACCGCGGCGAGGCGGTGCGCCAGACGATCCGTGCCACCGTCGCCGACATCGAGTCGGAGCTCGGGACCGAGCTCGGCGACCGGGCCTTCGAACAGTTGCGCTCGCTGCTCGTGCGCCTCAACGAGACCACGTTCGTGCGCGGCTCGACGGGGGTCGGCTGATTCAGCATTGCCCGGCAGTCACCAGTCGGTACCCGAGATCGATGGCATCGAGCTGCGCGAGCGTGGCGTTGCGCTCGGGGCAGCGCCCGGTTGCGAGGTCCTTTCTCAAGTCGGACCATCGCCGCTTCGCCCATGGCCTCGTCGAGGAGCGCGATGCCCGAGATCGCGGCTGGGCATGTTCAGGATGGCAGATTCCGCCGGGCATATGGTCGGAGGGTGAGCGGGCAGCGCTACGTCGCAGTGATCGGCCCGAGCGAGGCGAGCGCCGACGAGGCCGAGTGCGCAGGGGTGGTGGGTCGGTTGCTCGCGGAACGGGGCGCGGTCGTGGTGTGCGGTGGGCTGGGCGGTGTGATGGAGGCGGTGTCGGGAGGCGCTGCGGGCGCCGGGGGCACGGTGCTGGGGATCCTGCCCGGGACGGATCGGGCCGACGCCAACGAGCACGTGACCGTCGCCGCTCACGACGGGGATGGGGGAGATGCGCAACGCGCTCGTCGTGCGCGCCGCGGATGCGGTGATCGCGGTGGGGGGCGCGTACGGCACGTTGTCGGAGATCGCGTTCGCGCTGCGCACGGGCGTGCCCGTGGTGGGGATCGGCACGTGGGACCTCGACGACGTGGTCGACGCACCCGATCCCGCCGCCGCGGTCGAACTCGCACTGGAGCTGGCATGAAGCTACGAGTCGCCGTACTACCGCACCGATCTCGCATTGGTGCACCACCGGGGGTTCGGTTTCCATGCCGACGGGTGCGGCCCTGATCTGATCGAGTTGCTGGCACCGGTGCGCGAGCGCGATGGCCTCGTCCTCGAGATCGGCTGCGGGAGCGGGTTGCTCACCCGAGTGCTCGTCGACGCGGGGTTCCGCGTGCGGGCCACCG
The DNA here is from genome assembly GCA_963697125.1 of uncultured Actinomycetes bacterium. Classification (GTDB taxonomy): domain Bacteria; phylum Actinomycetota; class Acidimicrobiia; order IMCC26256; family DASPTH01; genus DASUAS01. Next base: position 79,130 of record CAVOMW010000007.1, on the reverse strand, counting down.
ACGCGTCACCGGCGATGCTCGACCTGGCGCGTGAGACCGCGCCGGGCGCGGAGGAATTCGCGCGGCTCACGTTGCCCGACGATCCGGTGCCACCATGCGACGCGGTGGTGGGGATCGGTCATCCGCTGAACTACCTGCCGACGCTCGACGCGATCGAGCGGTCGCTCGTCGCGCTGGCGGGCGCGTTGCGCCCCGGTGGGATCATCGCCACCGACCTCGAGGACTTCGAGTGGGGCGAGGCGCGCATCGACGAGTACGAGCGGTCTCGCGTCGGCGACGACTGGGCGATCATCACCCGGCTCTCGGTACCGACACGCGACCGTTACGTGCGCGACATGACGACCTTCGTGCGCAACGACGACGGCACGTGGCGGCGCGACGACGAGCGTCACGACAACGTGCTGCTCGACGTGTCGCGCCTTCCCGCATTGCTGGCGCCGGAGGGAATCGACGCGGTGACGCAGCGCTCGTTCGGGAACACGAGCTTCCCGTGGGGTTGTTCGCGCTGATCGGATCGAAGGCCGAGTGAACGACGCGGTCCAGCAGGCGCACGACCGCGCCGTGGCGGCGGGCGAGCCGGGCTACGTCGATCCCGAGACGGGATTCTTCGTGTTCACCGCGGTCGAGTTGCTGGCCCTCGGCGAATGCTGCGGCTCGGGCTGCCGGCACTGTCCCTATCCGGACAAGAACTGACACGGAGGTACGTGCGATGAGCATCCCGGTGGGACTCGACGAGTTGCGCGACCAAGATCGACGAGTTCACCACCGACGCGTACCTGCTCACGGTGAGCGACGACGGTCGGGCGCACAGCGTCGCGGTGCCGGTGCGGTGGGACGGCGACGAGCTCGCCGTTCCCGCGGGCGGCACATCGTCCGCGAATGCTCGGGCGCGCTCGTTGGTGGCGCTGCTCTGGCCTCCGGCCGAGCGCGGTGGCTACAGCCTCATCGTCGACGCGAACGCCACCCGCGTCGACGACGGGCAGATCTGGCTCGAGCCGACGCACGCGGTGCTCCATCGGCCCGCACCGTCGGGCGACGGGAGCGACTGCGCGCCGGTGCTCTGATGCACGGTGGTCTAGCGGGAAGGTGTGGGCGGGTCGACGCCGACCTCGTCCCAGAACCGGCTCCACGACTCGAACGCGTCGGGGAGCTGGTTGGTGGTGAGCGAGTCGTGGCCTGCGCCCACCCCGGCGCCGTGGGCGGGACGCTCCAACGCGTCGACCATGTACCAGCGCAGGAACTTGCGCCGGTCGAAGCACCACTCGGGCCCGTCGGGGCCGTCGACGCGCACGTAGGTGTCCCAGTACTGGAGCATCCCTTCGTCCCAACCGCCGTTGGGTCGGCCCAGCTCGTCGTGGCAGTACACGATGCCGCGCGCGTGGTCGGCGTCGTCGAAGTCGACGACGTGGTTGCCCACGAAGTGCACCGACACCTTGGGTTCGCTCAGCGTCTTCACGAACCACGCGCGAGCGCGTCGCGGCCGTGTTTCTCGCGGCCGACGCGGACGTCCGGGGTGAAGAGCGACACCATCATGTCCATGTCGCGTCGAGTCGAGCGCGAGCGCGTAGCGCACCGGGAGTTGCTGGATCTCGGCCAACGACTCCAAGCGGTCGAGCCGTTCGTCGGCGGTGAGGGCTGCCAGGGTCCCAGACGTGACATGTGGCCGACGCTAGTAGCGTCCCGAACCATGCTGTCGGGCGAGAAGATCCTCATCACCGGACCGGCGGGGCAGATCGCGTTCCCGCTCGCCCGGTACCTCGCCGCCGACAACGAGGTGTGGGGCATCGCGCGGTTCTCGGATGCGGGCAGCCGGGAGAAGGTCGACGCGCTCGGGGTCACCACGCGCGGCCTGCGACATCGCAACCGGCGACTTCACCGGCGTGCCCGACGACTTCACCTACGTCGTGCACCTCGCCGCGTACCAGGGCGCCGGCCTCGACTACGACCACGCCATCGCGCGTGAACGCGGAAGGCACCGGGCTGCTGCTCGCGCACTGCCGCACCGCCAAGGCGGCGCTGGTGATGTCGACGCACTCGGTCTACAAGCCGCAGGACGACCCGCTGCACGTGTTCGTCGAGACCGACCCTCTGGGCGACGCCAACTCGGCGCTGTCGCCGCCGTACTCGATGTCGAAGATCGCCCAGGAGGCGGTGGCGTGCACGTGCGCGCGCGGCTCTACGACCTGCCCGGTGACCATCGCCCGCATGAACGCGTCGTACGGACCCAACGGCGGGCTGCCCGTGTACCACCTCGATGCCGCGGTCGCGGGGGAGCGCGTCACCACCCGCTGGGATCCGTGCCCGTACATGCCGATCCACGAGGACGACATCAACCAGCAGACCGCCGCGCTGCTCGAAGCCGCGACGGTGCCGGCGCGCATCGTGAACTGGGGCGGCGACGACGCGGTCAGCGTGCAGGAGTGGTGCGCGTACTTCGCCGAGCTGACCGGTCACGACGTGCCGGTCGACGTGGTCGAGACTCCCGGCACCTTGCGTGGCTCCATCGCCGATGCCACCGCCGCCGGCCATCACCGGCCCGTGCACGGTGGGCTGGAAGGACGGCTTGCGTGCCGCGTTACGCAGCCAGGTATCCGTGAACGTCCTGGTGACCGGCGCGTCGTCGGGCATCGGTGCCGCCACCGCGATCGCCTTCGCGGCACGCGGCGGACACCGTCGGCATCTGCGCCCGACGCGGTGACCGGCTCGACGACGTGCTCGAGCGCATGGGCTCGGGAACGAAGTGGGTGGTCGATCTCGCCGATCTCGACGGCATCGACGCCTTCGCCGCGCGCGTCGACGACGAAATGGGTGGTGTCGACGTCCTGGTCAACAACGCCGGCATCCCGAAGCGGCGCCGCACCACCACGATGTCGGCCGCCGACGCCGAAGGCGTGATGGCCATGAACTACTTCTCACCGGTCCGACTCACGCTCGCGCTGTTGCCCCGGATGATCGAGCGTGGACGCGGCGACATCGTGAACGTGTCGTCCATGGGTGTGCATCTCGTCGCGTTCGGCGTGGGTGCGTACTCGGCGTCGAAGGCTGCGCTCGAGCTGTTCACCGAGTCGCTGTACGTCGAGCTCCCCGGTACCGGCGTGCGCGTGCACCTCGTCGTCCCCGGCACCACTGCGACCGAGTTCAGCACCCCGCGTGACGACAACGACCCGCCCCTTCCTCCCGGACCCAGCGCGGCGACCCCCGAGGACGTGGCCACGGCGATCGTCGCGTGCGTCGAGTCGGATGACTTCGTCTCGTACGCGACCGAGAAGGACGCCGCGACCTCGGCGGCCAAGGCCGCGGATCCGAACGCGTTCCTCGGCCAGATGCGCGAGGCGCTCGCGGTACTTCGCGACAACTCTTGACGGTTCACGCAGCGCCAGCCCTGCGGTCCAACGGCGCTTCGGGGACGGACTGACTCGAGTCTGGGGTCGGCTGCGTGCCACCGGCATGGCGGGCGCCACCGAGCACGGGGACGCGTTGGCTCAGGACATCCAAGATTTCGCGGGTGTGACGTTGGGGGCTCGTTCACCGTGATCGAAAATGTACAGATGGGGTCAAGGGGCGCCGCTATGGTCGCTCGATGCCCATGGATCCGGCGCTGCGGGCGGCCCTCGAAGCCGCGGTCGATGCTGGCCCGACCGATCTCACGCTCCGGATGCACTTGCGGAGCTGCTCGAGGACTCGGCGGAGTTCGGCGACGCACTCCGCCACGCGCGTGTCGTCCTCGAACAGGATCCGGCGAATCCGAGCGCGCTGTCGGTGGCTGCGTCGGCCGCTCGACATCTCGGTGAGGACGTTGCGGCCGACGGGTACGAGCGCTTGGCGGAGGCATTGGGGGCAACGGGACCACGGGTCGTGGCGGGAGGACCCGGCGGGGAGCTCGACGCCGAGATCGACGCGTTCTTCCGCAACGAGGTTTCCGCCGCCGAGGACGGCATCGACTTCGAGCGATCCGCGGCAGTGCTCGCGGACGTCGCAGGGATGGCATCGGCCAAGGCGCAGATCGAACGATCCTTCCTCGGACCGCTCCGCAACCCGGAGCTACGTCGCATGTACCAGAAGTCGTTGCGGGGCGGGATGCTGCTCTACGGGCCGCCGGGTTGCGGGAAGACGTTCCTCGCCCGCGCGGTGGCTGGCGAACTCGAGGCGAAGTTCCACGTGGTGGGACTCCACGACACGCTTGACATGTGGATCGGCCAAAGCGAGAAGAACCTGCACGAAGCGTTCGAGCGTGCTCGCCGGAACGCGCCGTGCGTGTTGTTCCTCGACGAGGTGGATGCGTTGGGTCAGAAGCGCACCAACCTGTCGCAGTCTGCGATGCGCAACGCGGTCGTGCAGCTCCTCACGGAGCTCGACGGGCTCGACGAGGTCAACGAGGGCCTGTTTGTCATCGGTGCGACGAACCAGCCATGGGACGTCGATCCGGCGTTGCGGCGGCCCGGCCGCTTCGACCGTGCCGTGCTGGTCGTGCCTCCGGATCAGGAGGCACGACGACAGATCCTGCAGCTGAACCTCGAGGGACGTCCCGTCGATGCACACATCGACCTCGACGCGATCGCATCGGCCACGGAAGGTTTGTCCGGCGCTGATCTGAAGCTCCTGTGCGAGGGTGCGACGGAGTACGCGATGGAGGAGTCGATCGAACACGGGATGGTCCGTCCGATCGCGCAGCGCGATCTCGAGCGCGCCACTCGAGTAGCCCGACCAAGCACCCTGCCGTGGTTCGACACTGCCCGGAACTTCGTCACCTTCGCCAATTTCGAACGGGCAGTTCGATGATCTGCGCGACTACATGAAGGCCCGTCACCTGCTGTGACCGACGCGTCTGGCAACAACGATCAAGCGTGCGCAGCTGCTGCTCGACGCACGACGCTACGACGCGGCGATCGAAGAGGCGGGAAAGGCGCTGTCGCAGTCACCCGAGCACTATCCGGCGCAGATCCTGCTCGCTCGGGCCCTCCTCGGTGCGGGCCGATACTTCGACGCCCTCAGGGCGGCCGAGCGGGCCATCGCGCTCCAGCCAGAGAGCGCAGACCCACAAGGTGTCGTCGCCCAGGCGGCGATCCACCTCCATCGACTCGATCGAGCCGATCCGCGACTGCGGAAGGCTGTCGCCTCGCGTCGCGTTGGGCGTGGATCCACTACCTGCGGATGCGCGTGCTGCTCCAGATCCGCAACGTCGCGGCGGCGAAGGAAGAAGCCGCGCTCGTGCAGGCGCTGGATCCGGACGGCTCGCTCGGGCACGTCGCGCAAGGCGAGATCGCGCTACACCTTCAAGCTTGGTCGGCCGCGGAGCAGGCCTACCACCGTGCGCTGGAGCAGGATCCGGAGAACGCAAACGCGCTGCTCAACTACGGCTACGCACTCTCCCGACAGGGCAAGGACGCAAGGGCCATCGACGCGTACACCGAAGCCGGGAGGCTGGATCCGAGGTCGAGCTACGCGGCGCAAAATATCGTCACCGCCTCCCAACGGCACCTGAGCCTCAAGGGAACATGGCGTGACCGGTCGTTCCGGCTTGTGTACCTCGTCGCTTCGTACGCGTTCGGGATCTTGCTCGCGAGTTCGCAATGGATCGCGGCGTCGGCAATCGGCGTCTTCCTCCTCGTCGGCCTCGTCATCCTGATCGTGGCGCCGTACAGACGTCTGCGGAATCTTCCTGAGTCGGCACGATCTGTCCTCGGCTCAGCGCGCCACGGATCCGGATCCGGAACGTGGTCGCGTCGTTGGGGCGCGCACCCACTCGTCGGGTCGGCGCTACTGATCGCGCTCGCGTTGCTGCTCGCGGTCGCGGGATACAACGCTGACAGCGGTCCGCAGTCGAACGACTCGGCTCGCCAGCAGATCTCTGACGTCTCGCAGTGACGAAGCCGAGATCGGCAACCGAGACTGTCGACCGCCGGGGTTGCCTGGATCGCCAGCGGCCCCGTCAAAGGACAGTCCGAGGCAGTCAACCCAGGTCGATCAACCCAGGTCGATGAGCAGGTGCAGTGAGAGGTCGCCGATGTGGTCGACGCCCATGTGGCGGCGGCTGTAGCGCCACTCGCCGTCGACCTTCTCGAACTCGTCGCGGTAGTGGCCGTTGATGATCGGCCGCAGCGGCGCGTCGCCCGCCTTCTGGAACACCGTGTAGTACGAGCGGCACGTTCCGTTGAGCCCGTCGTCGGCGACCTCGACGATCGGGTTGGTGATCACGTGCTTGGTGAGCGGCGTGCCGTCGTCGTACTTGCGCGTGGTCGTGTGGTACATCGCCGCCACCGCGTCGGCGCCGCGCGTCTCGGCGTCGGTGCCGTCGGTGGTGATCACGGCATGGGCGAGGTGCTCGCCGATGCCCTCGTAGTCGCCGGCGTCGATGAGCTCGGCGTAGCGATACAGCAGGTTGGTGATCGCGATCGCGTCCGGATCTCGAATTCCACTCGAGCTCATGGTTGCTCCCTCCCCAACAACATCACGTCGGTGAACAGCGCACCGGCGCCGCCCCCGCTGCACAGCGCGACCTCGGCGTCGGCCACCTGCATGGTGGCGCACCCGCCGCGCAACTGCTGCACGCCACGGATCACGCGCTGCAGGAGCTGCACGGTTGCGCCGCCGTGGCTGAACGACATGAGCCCGCCGTCGGTCGTGATCGGGTGCTTCCCGCCGGGCTCGATCACGCCGCTCATCACGTAGTCGCCGCCCTCGCCCTCGGCGCAGAACCCGAACGCCTCGAACTGGCGGATGATCTCGAACGAGAACGGGTCGTACAGCTCGCACACGTCGACGTCGTCGGGCCCGAGCCCCGACATCGACCACGCGGTCTCCATCGCGCGGCGCCCGACGGTGCCGTCGACGAGATCGGCGCGCACGTTGCCGCCCAGGTCCCACGCCGGTGGGTGCTGGTACGACGGGCCGAAGTGGTCGGTGTTGCCGCCGAGCACCCAGATCGGGTCCTGCGCGAGGTCGCGGGCGATGTCGCCGCGCGCGAGCACGAGCGCACAGCCGCCCTCGGCGGTCATGGAGCAGTCGAGGAGGTGGAACGGGTCGGCGACCATGCGGCTGTCGAGGATGTCCTGCACGCTGAACGGCCCGCGCCCGAAGTAGCAGGCCTCCGGGTTCACGTGCCCGTTGTTGCGGATGGTGGCGGCGACGGTCGCGAGCGCCTCGGGTGGCGTGCCGAAGCGATGCATGTGCCGGCGCGCGATGAGCGCGAACTCGGCCGCGGTGAACATGCCGAACGGCGCCACGAACTCGTTCGACGGACGCGTCCACGGCGCGGTCGACGACCGGTCGGTGTACACGCCTGCGGATCCCGCGCTGATGAGCACGGTCGACGCGAGCCCGGTGGCGATGGCGCTCGCCACCTCGAGCACCGCGGGGATGCCCATGCCCGAGTACGAGCGCCACACCGGTCCGTTGCGCGCCTGGTAGATGAGGTCGGAGCCGCTCTGGCCGACGACGCCGTCGATGTCGCGCGGTCCGAGCCCCGCGTCGGCGAGCGCGCCCATGCCCGCGGCGAAGGTGATGCTGCGCGAGTCGTGCCCTTCGAGCACGCGCGCCTGCTCGGTGTTGAAGACGCCGACGATGGCGACGTCGTGGAAGGGATGCACTAGCCCAACACGAGGTCGCGGACGACCTGCAGCTGCTCCGGATCACGTCCTGCGACCATCAAGGTCGTGACCGGGCTGTCCTCCCACGCCTGCAGTCGTTCCTTGATGCGCGACGGCGGTCCGACGATCGAGATCTCGTCGGCGAAGTCGTCGGGCACCGACATGATCGCCTCGTCGCGCTTGCCGGCGAAGAAGAGCTCCTGGATCTTGAGCGCCTCCTCCTCGAAGCCCATCCGCTGCATCAGCTTGGTGTGGTAGTTCTGCCCCTTGGCGCCCATGCCGCCGATGTAGAAGCCGAGCATGCCCTTCACCGGCAGCAGTGCCGCGGCGACGTCGTCGGTGACGGTCACGTTGGCCATCGCGTTGATCTCGAAGCCGGGCTTCGCGTCCTTCAACTGGTCGGCGTACACGTCCTGACGGAACGGCGAGTAGTAGAGGGGCAACCAGCCGTCGGCGATCTCCGCGGTCTGCGTCACGTTCTTCGGTCCCTCGGCGCCGAGGAAGATCGGGATGTCGGCGCGCAGCGGGTGGGTCATGATCTTGAGCGGCTTGCCGAGTCCCTGGCTGCCTTCGCCGCGATAGGGGAGCGGGTAGAACTCGCCGTCGTTCTCGAGCGGACCTTCGCGTCGCAGCGCGCGCCGGATGATGTCGATGTACTCGCGCGTGCGCGCCAGCGGCCGGTTCGAGGGTTGGCCGTACCAGCCCTCCACGACCTGCGGGCCCGACACGCCGAGCCCGAGGATGAGCCGGCCGTTCGACAGGTGGTCGAGCGTGACCGCGGCCATGGTGGTGGCCGTCGGTGTGCGCGCCGCCATCTGCACGATGCCGGTGCCGATCTTGATGGTCGACGTGTTGGCGGCGACGTACGCCGCGTACGTGAACGCGTCGTTCCCCCACGACTCCGCCACCCACACCGAGTCGTAGCCGAGGCGCTCTGCCGCCTGCGCTTCCTCGACGAAGCCGGGCCGTGGCCCCGCCCCCCAGTACCCGAACACCACACCGAGCTTCATGCGACGCACCCACTCCATGACAGCGACTCGGGCGGAGCGTACCCTCCTCGCCGATGCACCTCTCCATGACCCTGCCCACGATGCTCCCGCACTCGCGCGCCCAGACGCTCGCCTGGTGTCGGGAGGTCGACGACGGTCCCTGGTACGGGTTCGCGGTGCCGGAACGGATCACGTACACCAGCCACGACTGGACCGTCGACCTCGCCGCGGTCGCCGCGCTCACCGAGCGTGTGCGGCTCTACACCACCATCGTCATCCTCCCCGCGGACGACGAGGTGGCGGTGGCGAAGCAGCTCGCGTCGATCGACGTGCTGTCCGACGGCCGGCTCACCGTGGGTGTCGGCGTCGGCGGTCGTGAGCACGACTACCGCGCGATCGGCGGATCGTTCGAACGTCGGTGGCAACGCATGGACGAACAGGTCGCGCGCATGCGCCGCATCTGGGCGGGCGAACCGCCGTTCGAGGGTGCCGATCCGGTGGGGCCGCGACCGGTGCAGGATCCGCTGCCGATCATCGCGGGGGTGATGGGACCGAAGGCCATCGCGCGCGCGGCGAACTGGGCCGACGGCGTCGACGGCGCGTGGACGATGGACGGCGATCGCGACGCGATGGCCGCCGCGTTCACGCAGATCCGCGACGCGTGGGACGACGGCCGGCCGCACCGAGGCGCCGCACCTCTCGTCGAGCATCTGGTACGCACTCGGTGCACGACGCCGAGGCGCGCCTGCGCGAGTACTACGCACGACTACATGAACATCATGGGCGAGGAGGTCGGGGAGTGGGCGGCGAGCGCGGTGACCTGCTTCACGCGCAGATGCACTGCGGCGCGCGGTCGACAACGCGCGTCGACGCCGGCGCCGACGAGTTCTTCCTCGTGCCCACCACCTCCGACCCCGACGAGCTCGCCCGCACCCGCGACGCGCTGGACCGGTGACTGGGGCAGCCCCCACTGTCGCGCGCTGCCAGCGCGGTCGATCCGGCCCCGCGGAACCGATCCTCGTAGCACCCGTCCACCGCGAGTAGCCTCCGCGCAGACGCTGGAGCCGAGCAGTTGATGTTCGGCACACGATCGCCGAGCGACGGCGACTCCCTGGTCGGTCGGGCCGTGAAGGATCGACTTGCAGGCCAGGGTGGATTCGCGAGGTGGTCTGCGTGCGGCCCAACGTCGTGTGTCTGCACCGAATGGGAGAACCCCGGATGAAGGCGGATCGTCGATCGCTCCGGAAGGCTCTCGCTCTCTGCACGCTCTCCGCCGTGCTGCTCTTCGGACTCGTCGGGGTCGGCAGCGGTCCGGCGTCGGCGACCACGCAGGTGATCGCGGCCCGGACGTCGCAGACCAACCTGCCCACCGAAACGGTGTGGCCGGGGCTCAGAGAACCCTGACATCTGCTGCTGGGGAGCCCAGGGCCAGTTCGTGATGTTCTCGTTCACGACTGTGGCCGGTTCGACGACGTTGGCTTGCGGTACTCCGCGGGCAATGGCGTAGCAAGCCGCAAGATCGAGGTCGACGGTGCGGTGTTCGTCGTGAACCAGACGATGGCGGGAACGGCGAACTGGAACACGTGGACCACGCTGAACCTGACGAAGACCCTGACCGCCGGGTCCCACACGCTCAAGATCTGGTGGGACACCCCCGCCGGATCTCACAACTGGATCAACCTCGACAACCTCGCGGTCACGCAGAGCAGCCCGCCGCCCGTGCCGGTCAACACGGCACTCCCGACCATCACCGGCACCTCGCAACAGGGACAGCCCCTGACCGCGAGCGTGGGCGTGTGGACGAACACGCCTACGAGCTACACCTACTCCTGGAGTCGCTGCACCGGGACGTGCGCGCCGGCTCGGCGTCACCACGAGCACCTACACGCCGGTGGTCGTGGACATCGGGGCAACCCTGACGGTCGCGGTGACGGCGTCGAACGGCGGCGGTACGGAGTGCCCGCCACGAGCCTCCCCACTCCCGTCATCACCGCCGTCCCCGCTCCGGTGTTGGTGACGGGGCCGGTGATCACCGCAACGCTGCGCAGGGTCAGCAGCTCGGCGTCTCCACCGGGGCGTGGACCAACACGCCCACGTCGTACGGGTACTCATGGAACCGGTGCACCCACACCTGGCGTGCCGCTGGGCGTCAGCGTGAACACCTACACGCCGGTGGCGGCCGACGTGGGCGCGACGTTACCGTGACCGTGACCGCCACGAACGGCGGTGGCGCGAGTCTTGCCGGTCGACACCGCGCCGATGGCCGTGCATCGCGCTGCCGTCGACCACCGTCACGGTCGCCGTGGGCTACGCCGATGCCGCCACCGGCCCGGCTCCCTGGTCGGCGCCCCGAACACGGTCTTCCTCGGGGCGACCGCGGAGTGCTGCCTGACCCACGGCCCCACAACGGTGCGTCCGGGTACGACGCCGGAGCGCTCGAGATCACCAACAACACCGCCGGGCCAGTCACCCTCAACGCGGTGACCGTGGACTTCGGCGGCGGATCGAGTCCGTCGCACTTCGACCTCTGGACGGGCACCGGCATGCTCCCGCAATCGGTTCCGGTCGGCACGCACGTGGTGATGACCGAGCACCACGGGCTTCAACTTCGATACGTCGGACCTGTTGGGTGAAGCCTGCAACCCCAACAGCGGCGTCGTGCCTGTCGTCCACGTCACGGTGAACGGGGTGACGACCGACTACTTGGACAGTCACCAGATCCTCAACAGCGACGGCACCGATCTGTCGGCCTGCCCGTTGTCGGTCTCCGAAGAGACACCGTTCACGACCCTGGTGCCTGGCACCCAGCCCGACGTGCAGCCCGTTGCCGACGTCGTGCCGTCGACGTCGGGCATTCCGACGCTGGGTCACGTCGTGAGCGGCCTGGCCGGAGCCTGGGAGGCGAGCCCCCCGCCATCGCTGGCGCTGCAATGGATGCGCTGCGACAACGTCGGTGCCAGCTGCGCGCGCCGATCGGCGGCGCGAACACCCTGACGTATCGTCCGACCGATGTGGACGTCGGATCGACCCTACGATTTCAAGTCACCGCGTCCGAACCCCGCCGGCTCGGTGACTCGGAGCTCGGCGACCACTGCCGTGGTGCACGGTGGGATCGCCCAGCTGGGCAACGTCAACAGCGGCGCCACTGCCTACTTCTCCCAGAGCGCGACCGAGATCGGATCGACCTTCGCCGCCACGTCGGGTGGCAGCGTCACCGACTTCAACTTCTTCGTGCGTGGCGCCGGCGGCACGCAGACGTTCACGCCGAAGATCTACGCCGTGTCGGGAACGACCAAGGGTGCGCTGCTGGCAACTGGCGCGGCGGTGAGCGTGTCCAAGGGCGCGGACGGGATGTGGTACTCGACCGCCATCAGCGGGCTCACCATCACCGGAGGGCGTTTGTACTATCTGGCGCTGCTCCCCTCAGGTACTGGAAACTCCTATGTCGGTGAGGACACGACGTCGGCCCCTTCGCGTTCTACCTCAACTACACGCCGTGACGTGATCGGCGCGGACGGGGTCCGTGCAGCACGCCAGCAGGTCGTCGGCGACGCGCACGGGATCTGACCTCGCTGTGGACGTCGACGGACTGCTCGAAGACGTCGCCGCGCAGGTCGGCCTCGACGACTACGGCGACCCCTCGTTCCGGGTCGGGCTGGAGCCGCTCTGGTACTCGGGGATGCACGAGGCCGACCTCTCCGAGATCGGGGAGCTCGCGTTCGAGGGCCAGATCCGCGTGAACCTCGCCAACCGGCTCCGGGTGCTCGACTGGCATCGCACGCATCCCGACCTCGCGGCCACGAAGGTGGAGGCTCCGCTGGTGCTGGTCGGGATGCCCCGCAGCGGCACGACCGCCTTGAGCCATCTGCTCGCGGCCGATCCCGACAACCGGTCGCTCCTCGCGTGGGAGGCGAACGAGTCGATCCCGCCGCCCACCACCGACGGCTACCAGACCGACCCGCGCTTCGAGACCGCTCGCACCGCGCCGAGTGCGGTCGACATGATCAATCCCGAGTTCAAGGCCATCCACCACGACGAGCCCGACGACGCGATGGAGTGCACGGTGCTGCACGCGCAGCACTTCCAGAGCCTCATCTACTCGACCGTGTTCAACCTGCCCGCGTACGACGAGTGGCTGCTCGACTCCACGTGGGAGGGCGCGACGCACTACCACCGGCAGGTGTTGCAGGTCCTGCAGTCGGAGTGCCCGGGACGTTGGCAGCTGAAGTCACCGCAGTACGGCCTGCTGCTCGACGAGTTGTTCGAGACGTACCCTGATGCGCGTCTCGTCGTCACGCATCGCGACCCGGTGAAGATCGCGGCGTCGACGTTCAGTCTCTTGCGCTGTCTCACCGGCACCTTCACCGACGTCGACCACACCGAGTACATCGTGTCGCACTGGCCCGACACGCTCTCCACGCTGCTCGACCGCGCGATGGACGCGCGCGATCGCATCGGCGAGGACTCGTTCTTCGACGTCGCCTACGCCGACATCGTGCGCGATCCGGTGGCGGTCGTCGGGACGATCTACGAGCGCTTCGGCATCGAGTGGAACCCCGAGAAGGAGGAGTACTTCCGGAAGTTCCACGCCGACAACCCGCAGCACAAGTACGGCACGCACACGTACTCGCTCGCCGAGGTGGGCGTCGAACGCGGCCCGCTCGACGAGCGCTTCGCCCGCTACTACGAGCGCTACGACGTGCCCAAGGAGGACGCGTGACCGAGATCCCCGAGTACGAGACGTTGCTGTTCGACGTGCGCGAGCAGGTCGCCACGGTCACGCTCAACCGACCCGACGTGCGCAACGTGTTCGGCGCCGGCATGGGCCCCGAGCTCGACGACGCGTTCCAGCGCTGCGACGAGGACGACGACATCCGCGCCGTCGTCCTCACCGGCACGCCGCCGGCATTCTGTTCGGGAGCGGACCTCGCGCGCGGCGGCGAGACGTTCGGCAAGGTCGACACGACGACGTTCAACGCCGCGGGGTTGCGCTTCCCGCCGTGGGACGTCCGCAAGCCGGTGATCGGCGCGATCAACGGGCACGCCATCGGCGTCGGCATGACCCTCGCCATCCAGTGCGACCTGCGGTTCATGGCCGCCGACGCCAAGTACGGCGTGGTGCAGACGCAGCGCGGGGTGATGGGCGACGCGTTCGTGCACTGGTCGTTGCCGCGCATCGTCGGGATGGCGAACGCGGCCGAGATCCTCCTCACCGGCAGGACCTTCGACGGCAACGAGATGCTGCGTCTCGGCGTGGCCAGCCGGGTGCTGCCGGCCGACGACGTGCTACCGGCGGCGTGGGAGTACGCGCGTGAGATGGCGGTCACCACCGCGCCGATGTCGGTGGCGTTCAGCAAGCGCGTCCTGTGGGCGAGCTTCGACCTCGACCGCGACGACGTGAACCACCTCGAGACGGTGCTGCACCACCACTTGATGGGAGCGCCCGACGCGAAGGAAGGCGTGATGGCGTTCCTCGAACGGCGGGCGCCGCAGTGGCAGGGGAGCGTGACCGACGACTGGCCCGAACCGTGGCCAGGCAAGACCCGGGAGAGGGACTGGCATGAGCTTCGAGACGACGACCGATGAAGTGCTGGAGGGTGTCGACCTGCGCGGGAAGATCGCGGTCGTCACCGGCGCGTCCACCGGACTCGGGCTGGAGACGGCGCGGGCGCTGGCGTCGGTGGGCGCGCAGGTCGTGCTCGCCGGTCGCGACTCGGCCCGCATCGACGCCGCGGCGGCCACCATCTTCGAGCGCGAGCCCAACGCGATGCTCGAGCAGGGTGCGCTCGACCTCACGTCGCTCGACAGCGTGCGCGCCTTCGCCGCGTGGTACGGCGACCACCACGATCGCCTGCACCTGCTGATCAACAACGCGGGCGTCATGTACACGCCGTTCGAGCACACCGCCGAAGGCTTCGAGATGCAGTTCGGCACCAACCACGTCGGGCACTTCCTGCTGACGTGCCTGCTGGTGCCGCAGCTGCTCGCCGACCCGCCGTCGCGCGTCGTCAACCTCAGCTCGGGCGGACACATGGGCTCCGACATCGTGTGGGACGACGTCAACTTCGAACGGCGCGAGTACGACAAGTTCGCGTCGTACGGGCAGTCGAAGACGGCCAACATCCTCTTCTCGGTGGAGCTCGACCGCCGGCTCGCCGGCCGCGGCCTGCACGCGTACGCGGTGCACCCGGGGATGATCGCCACCGAGCTCGGTCGGTACATGACCAAGGACGACTTCCAGGCGCTCATGGATCGGGCCAAGAGCTCGCCGTCGGGCGGGATGCCGGCGTACAAGTCGGTCGAGCAGGGCGCGGCCACCTCGGTGTGGGCCGCCACCGCCCCCGAGCTCGAGTCGCAGGGCGGCACCTACCTCGCCGACGCCGAGGTCACCGACCAGCACGCGCCGTGGGCCCGAGACCCCGAGTCGGCGAAGCGGCTCTGGACCCTCAGCGAAGAGATGGTCGGCCAGACCTTCGACTACTGACCCTCCACAACGAGGTTGCGTCATCTGAGGGCGTCATACCCCCCTGAAGTGACGCAACCTCGTTGGCGTGCGACTACTAGTTGCTGGATTCAAGCAAATAAGTTAGGGTCCGGCCGGTGGGGGACGGCATGGACGACGTGGGCGCGATCCAGCGGGGGTTGGAGCAGCTCGACCGGCTCCGGGCCAGCCGCAACGGGCACGCGGGGTCTGACCGCGGCGACCGGGATCGACCTGTCCCGTCCCGCGTACGCGCTCCTGCGCCGCATCGACGAGCACGGCCCGGCGACCCTCGGCGACCTGTCCCGCGCCACCGGCATGGACGCGGCGTCGACCGGACGCCAGGTGCGCCGGCTCGAGGAGCTCGGCTTCGTCCAGCGCGCGCCCGACACCGCCGACGGTCGCGTCATCACCGTCACCATCACCCCCGCCGGCCACGACGCTCGCCAGCGCATCGCCGACGTGCTCGAAGCGCACCTGCGCGACACGCTCGGCCGGTGGTCGGCCGCCGACCGCCACCAACTCGGCGAGTTGCTCACCCGCCTCGTCGACGACTTCCGCGACATCCAATTCCGCAACGTCAGGAGTTCCGCATGACCATGCCCACCGACATCGGTGCCATCGACCTGATGATCAGCTTCCCGAAGTCGAACGCGTCGAAGACCTACGACTACCTGCGCGAGACGACCCACGGTGACGACGAGACCACCAAGGAATTCCCCGCGGGCTACATGTTCAAGGAAGTGCCCAACAAGCTCGACGAGGGCGACGACGGTGTCACCGTGACCATCGGCGAGATGGACACGTGGGGCGTCGACATGGGCCTGGTCGGTGCGGGTCCGCTGACCAAGCAGGCGCAGGAGCGCTACCCCGGTCGCTTCATCACCAGTCTCGAGATCGACCCCAACGACATCACCGGCACCGTGCGCAAGATCCGCGAGTACAAGGCGGAGTACGACCTCAAGGCGCTCACGACGTTCCCTGCCGGGTGCAACCCGCAGGTGCCGGTCGACGACCGTCGCTACTACCCGATCTACCAGGAGTGCATCGACCTCGACATCCCGATCATCTCCAACGCCGGCATCGCGGGGCCGCGCTTCCCGTCGAAGTGCCAGGACGTGATGCTCTTCGACCAGGTCTGTTACGACTTCCCGGAGCTGCGCATCGTGATGCGGCATGGCGCCGAGCCGTGGGAGGAGCTCGCGGTGAAGCTCATGCTCAAGTGGCCGAACCTCTACTACATGCCGAGCGCGTTCGCCCCCAAGCACTACCCCGAGGCGATCATCAAGTACGCGAACACGCGCGGTGCCGACAAGGTCATGTACGCGGGCTACTACCCGATGGGCTTGAGCCTCGAGCGCATCTTCACCGAGATGCCCAACGTGCCGTTCCGCGACCACGTGTGGCCGAAGTTCCTGCGCGACAACGCCATCCGCGTGTTCAACCTCGACGCGAAGGCGTACGAGTCATGAGACCCGACCAACGCCGCATCGAGTACTCCGGCAGCGTCCACGACGAGGAAGAGATCGAGGCCGTCGTCGAGGTGTTGCGCGGTGGACCCGAGCGCGCTGCGCATCAGCAAGAACGTGAAGGCGTTCGAACAGGGCGTGGCCGAGTACTTCGGCAAGCGCCGCGGGATCATGGTCAACTCGGGCTCGTCGGCGCTCTACCTCGCGGTCGAGCTGCTCGGCTGCGAGCCCGGCGACGAGGTGATCACGTCGTCGGTCACGTTCTCGACCGACATCGCGCCGTTCGTGCGCGCCGGACTCGTCCCTGCCTTCGTCGACGTCGAGCCCGACACGTTCAACATCGACGTCGAAGCCATCGAGGCGATGATCTCGCCGCGCACCAAGGCGATCCTCGTGCCGAACCTCATCGGCAACTGCCCCGACTGGGATCGCATCCGCGCCATCGCCGACGCACACGGTCTGCAGGTGATCGAGGACTCGTGCGACGCGCTCGGCGCCAAGCTGCCGCGGCACACCCACCGGGACGCGCTCCGACATCAGCGTCACCAGCTTCGCCCTCGCGCACGTGATCACCGCGGCCGCGACCGGCGGCATGGTGTTGCTCGACGACGACGACCTCGTCGACCGCTGCGTCCTGCTGCGCCGTTGGGGTCGCCGCTCGGAGACGCAGTTCTACGGTTCGAAGAAGGGCGACAAGCGCTTCTTCACCGAGGTCGACGGCATCGAGTACGACAACCTCTTCATCTTCGACGAGGTGGGCTGGAACTTCGAGCCCAGCGAGATCAGCGCCGCGTTCGGCGTCGTGCAGCTGCGCAAGCTGCCGCAGAACCTCGCCCGCCGTCAGCGCAACTTCGACCTGCTGTCGGCGTTCTTCGGCACGTACCCGGAGGTGTTCGTGCTGCCGCGCCAGACCGCCGACCTCGAGACCGGGTGGCACATGTTCCCGGTCCTCATCCGACCCGAGTCCGGGATCCGCCGGGCCGAATTCCAGGAGCACATGGAGGGACACGGCGTGGACACGCGCATGGTGTGGACCGGCAACGTCACCCGGCAGCCGGCGTTCGCGAAGGTGCCCCACCGGGTGCCCGAGGGCGGTCTGCCCAACGCCGACCGGGTCATGGAACAGGGGCTGATCCTGCCGCTGAACCACGGGCTCGACGACGACGACATCGAGTACCTGTGCGTCACCGCCGGTCGCTTCCTGCACGACCACGGGTTCGCACCCGCCGGTGTCGACGCGGTGGTGCCGTCGTGAGCGGGCGCTTCGTCGGCCGCCGCGCCGTCGTCACCGGCGCCAGCCGCGGCATCGGCGCGGGCATCGCGGAACGGCTCGCGGCCGAGGGCGCGGCGGTCGCGATCGTCGCGCGCACCCTCGACGTGCACGCGACCCTGCCGGGCAGCCTGAACGAGACCGCCGAGCGCCTCCGCGCGTACGGCAACCCCGTCGCGATCGTCGCCGCCGACCTCACCGACGGTGACGACCGCGCCCGCATCGTGCCCGAAGCCGTCGAGCAGCTGGGTGGGCCGATCGACCTGCTCGTGAACAACGCGGCCGCGGCGATGTACGCGCAGCCGTCGGAGATGCCGTTGAAGCGGCGGCGCATCACCTACGAGGTGAACGTGCACGCGCCGCTCGACCTCGCGCAGGCCACGCTCCCCTCGATGCTCGAGCAGGGCGAAGGGTGGATCGTCAACGTGTCGAGTGCCACCGGCAAGCTCGATCCCGGACCGCCGTTCAAGATGGAAGGTCTCGCCGCGACCACCGGCATGTACGGATCGTCGAAGGCGGCGCTCAACCGCGAGACCAACGCGCTGGCGCACGAGCTGTGGGGCCGCGGCATCCGCGTCAACACCGTGGAGCCGCGTGCCGCGGTCATGAGCGAAGGGGCCGAGATCCTCGCCGGCCACGTGATCCGTGACGACCAGAAGGAGTCGATGGAGGAGATGGTCGAGGCCGCGGTCTACCTCTGCGACTGCGACGCCGAGACCACCGGCCAGGTCTTCGTGAGCCTCGACCTCATCGCCGACCGCGAGGTCACCGTCATGACGCTCGACGGCTCCACGCCGTGGAGCAGTCCTTCGAATGGCGGGTAGCGTTCGCGCGCATGACCGCCACCAACGACCGCGTCATCGACCTGCTCGACGGCGACCTCTACGCCGGCGATCCGTACCCCACGTACGCGTGGATGCGCGACCACGCGCCGGTGTACTGGGACGCGCAGAACGAGCTCTGGGGCATCTCCCGCTACGACGACATCGTCGAGATCGAGAAGGCGAAGGACGTCTTCATCAGCTCCGACAAGGCGAAGGGTGGCTACCGGCCGAACCTGCCGGCCGACCCGTCGATCATCGGCCTCGACGACCCGCTCCACACCAAGCGCCGCAAGCTCGTGAACCGCGGCTTCACCCCGCGCACGGTGCTCGCGTGGGAGGACCACGTCCAGGAGACGATCACCGGCCTGCTCGACGCTCGCGGCGACGAAGGGCCGGGTCGAGCTCGATCGAGGACCTCGCCGGTCCGCTGCCCGCGCAGATGATCGGCCTGCTGCTCGGCTACCCGCTCGAGATGTGGCCGAAGCTCATGGACTGGTCGGAGCGCACGATCGTGGGCGGCGGCGGTCCGCGCTACGTCGACGAGGACGTGATGAACGCGGCGGTCGAGTTCGCCAGCGCGTGCGCCGAGCTCCACGCCGAGAAGCACGCGTTGCCCGGCCGACGACATCATGACCGTCTGGACCACCGCCGAGATCGACGGTGAGCCGCGTCGGACTCGATCGTGTGATCAACGACTGCCTGCTCCTGCTCGACGGCGGCGCCGAGACCACCCGCACGGTGATCGCGCGCACGATCCTCGAGCTGGCGGCGCGGCCCGACCAGTACCAGCTGCTCCGCGACGGCGCCGACATGACCGTTGCGGTCGAGGAGTTCATCCGCTGGGTCACGCCGATGCTCAACATGTGCCGCGTCGCCAATCGCGACTACGAGATCGGCGGCCAGACCATCCGCAAGGGCCAGCAGGTCGTGCTCATGTACCCGTCGGCGAACCGCGACCCTGAGCACTTCGCCGACCCCGAGCGCTACGACGTCACCCGCACGCCCAACCACCACATCGCGTTCGGGTTCGGCACGCACTTCTGCCTCGGCGCCGCGCTCGCCCGGCTCGAGATCCGCATGTTCTTCGACGAGTTCGTGCGGCGGGTCAGTGAGATCCGGGTCGTGCCCGGCAGCGTCGACTTCCTGCCCAACTCCTTCGTCAACGGCGTCAACCGCGCCGAGGTCGAGCTCGCCTTCGGCTGACAACGTCAGGAGACGTCATGTACGACGTCAAGATCACCAACGGCACCATCGTCGACGGCACCGGCGCGGCGCGCTTCGTCGGCGACGTCGCGGTGAAGGACGGCGTGATCGTCGAGGTGTCGCAGTCGACGCTCGACGGCGACGCGGCCGAGACCATCGACGCCACCGGGCTGCTCGTCACGCCGGGTTTCGTCGACATCCACACGCACTACGACGGCCAGGCCACGTGGGACCCGCTGCTCGAGCCGTCGTCGGGCCACGGCGTCACCACCGTCGTCGCCGGCAACTGCGGCGTCGGGTTCGCGCCGGTGCGCCCGGGCGACGAGCAGTGGCTCATCTCGCTGATGGAGGGCGTGGAGGACATCCCCGGCACCGCGCTCACCGAGGGCATCGACTGGAGCTGGGAGACGTTCCCCGAGTACCTCGACGCGCTCGACGCCCGGAAGTTCGGCATCGACGTCGGCGTGCAGGTGTCGCACGGCGCGGTGCGCGCGTACGCGATGGGGGAGCGCGGCGCGGCGAACGAGCCGGCGACCCCCGACGAGATCGCGGCCATGGGCCGATCGTGCAGGAGGCGATCGAAGCCGGCGCGCTCGGGTTCTCGACCTCGCGCACGCTCGGGCCACCGCGCGATGGACGGCCGCCCGGTGCCGGGCACGTTCGCGGCCGAGGACGAGCTGTTCGCGCTCGGGCGAGCGATGCAGCGCGGCGGGCGCGCGGTGTTCGAGCTCGCGCCGGCGGGCGCATCGGGCGAGGACCTGCTCGCGCCCGAGCGCGAGATGGAGTGGATGGTGCAAGCTGTCCGACGATCTCGGCCTGCCGGTGTCGTTCACGCTGTTGCAGGTCGACGCCGCACCCGACCTGTGGCGCGGGCTGATGGACGAGTCGCTCCGCGCCTACGACGCCGGCGCGCAGGTGGTGCCCGCAGGTCGCGGCGCGCCCGTTCGGCATGCTGCTCGGGTTCCCGACCCGCCACGGGTTCAGCGGCCGGCCGACCTACCGCGCGCTGCGCGGCGCGCCTCACGCCGGACGAGCTGCGCGGCCGAGCTGGCCAAGCCCGAGGTGCGAGCGCAGATCCTCGTCCGAGACCGACGTCGCGCCCGACCCGACCGTGCTGTTCGACGGGTTCTTCCAGCTCGTGCAGGGCTCGCTCGACCGCCTCTACGCGCTCGGCGACCCGCCGGTGTACGAGCCCACCCCGGACCGCACCATCGCCGCGATGGCGGAGGCTGCGGGCGTCGACCCGCTCGACGATGCTCTACGACGTGATGCTCGAGCACGACGCGCAACACCTGCTGATGCTGCCGTTCTTCAACTACGCCGAGCGCAACCACGACGCCATCCGCGAGATGCTGCTGCATCCCGGCGGCGTGTCGGGGCTGTCCGACGGCGGCGCGCACTGCGGCCTCATCTGCGACGCGTCGATCCCCACGTTCATGCTCACGCACTGGGCGCGCGACCGCGTGCGCGGCGACACGCTCCCGCTCGAGTACCTGGTGAAGAAGCAGACGTCCGACACCGCCGCGCTCTACGGGCTCGGCGACCGCGGCGTGCTCGCGCCGGGCAAGAAGGCCGACGTGAACGTCATCGACTTCGACGGCTTGACGCTGCGCATGCCGCGGGTGGCCAGGGATCTCCCGGCCGGTGGCGCCCGGCTCCTCCAGGAGGCCGACGGCTACGTCGCCACCATGGTGAGCGGCGAGATCACCCGCCGCCACGGCGTCGACACCGGCGCCCGCCCCGGCCGCCTCCTCCGCGGCGCCCGCTGACCAACGAACCCGTCCCGACTTGCGTCAGTTGAGGCGTAGATGCCGCCAACTCGACGCATGTTGCCTGGAGGCGAGACGTGACGCACCCCGACGACGAGTTCCATCCGCCGACCAACGACGACCCGTTCTGGAGCGAGACCGCGTGGTTCGCGTTCTCGGTGCCCGAGCGCAAGCTCGCGGGGTGGACGTATCCGTTCTTCCGCACCAACCAGGGCACGTGCTCGGCCGCGGTGTTCCTGTGGGACGACCGGGGCGACACACCCTTCGACTGCCGGTACTACAAGCAGCTCTGGCACCTGCCCGTGCCCGAGCAGCTGGGCGACTTCGATCTGCCGAACGGCCTCGGGTACACCGTCCGCGAGCCGCAGCGCGTCTACGACCTCCGCTACCGCGATCCCGACGCCGACGACGTGTCGTTCGACCTGACGTTCACCGCGATCATGGATCCGCTGCACACCAAGACGTCAGGGCCTCGACGGCGGTCACCTCGACCAGCTCGGTCGGTTCACCGGCACGCTCGTGCTCGACGGCGAGACCATCGAGGTCGACTCCTACGGCGCGCGCGCGACCGCTCGTGGGGATCGCGCAACCCGTTCGGTCCGCACCTCATGTCGGCGGGGGAGTGGAAGGCGACGCAGATGCCGTACAGCCACGCCACGTCCGACACCGTGTCGTTCCTCACCATCACCGCCAACGTCACCGACGACTTCCCGGTGATCATGGGCTTCCACCTGCGCGACGGCGAGGTGTCACGCGTGACCACGGGTCGGCGCGCCATCCTCGAGCGCGACCCGGCCACCGACACCGCGACGCGCGTGCTCGTGGAGGGCACCGACGAGCTCGGCCGCGAGTTCCACGCCGAGGGCGAGTGCCTCACCCGCTTCGTGAACTTCTGCAACGAGAACCTGGTCGGCTGGAACCACCTCGTGCGATGGGACATCGACGGCGTCGAGGCCTGGGGCGAGCAGCACGAGAACTACACGCCGGTCGCGTTCCGGAAGTACCTGCGCGCCCGCGCACTGCTACTGGGTCGACGGCTTCTGCGCTGCTTGCTTGACCGCGGCCGACAGGTCGCCACCGAAGAACTGCTTCGAGGTCTCCAGGTTGCTCGCCAACCCCTGGAGCTCGGAGCCCGCGCGTGTCGCGGTGCGCACGCCCTTGAACTCCATCGCCCGGTGCACGGTGCGCTTGTTGATCTGCAAGAGGTCGCTCGGGATCGACGCCACCCGCGCCGCCATCGCCAACGTCTCGCGCTCGAGGTCGACCTCGGGGAAGGCGCGGTTGGCCATGCCGATGCGGACCGCCTCGCGCCCGTCGATCGCGTCGCCGGTGAGCATGAGCTCCATCGCCGGGCGCATGCCCACGAGCCACACGTGGAACTGGAAGTCGGGCGGGCTGACCACACGCACGACCGGATAGCTGAGCTGCGCATCCTCGGCGATGTACACGAGGTCGCACGCGGCCATGAGCTCGGTGCCGCCCGCCATCGCGTAGCCGTGCACCTGCGCGATCACCGGCTTGGCGAGGTCCCAGATGCGCGACCAGCCGTCGGCGACGTGGCGTGACCACGACGCCGTCGCCGGGCGGCGTGTAGAACGGCTGGCCCTCCGACAGGCTCGACTTGAGGTCGTAGCCGGACGAGAAGCACGGGCCCGCGCCGCGGATCACCGTCACGCCGACGTCGGGGTCGCGGTCGGCCGCGTGCAGCGCGTCGTAGAGCTCGGTGCGCAGGGCGTTGCTGATGGCGTTGCGCTTCTCGGGCCGGTTGAGCGTGAGCCGCCGCACCCGGGGCGCGGGGTCGTCCACGAGTACCAGCTGCTGATCGCCGGTAGTGTCCGCGCTCATGGCCGCTCCCGTCGCTCTCGTCACCGGTGCGAGCCGGGGCATCGGGCGTGCCACCGCGCTCGCGCTCGCCGACGCAGGCTACGACGTCGCCATCGCGGCGCGCACGGTGCACGAAGGCGAAGGTCGCATGGCGCCCGGATCGGTCCGCGAAGCCCAGGAGACGCGCACCATCGAAGGCAGCCTCGAGACCACCGCGAGCCGCCATCGAGGAACGGGGTCAGCGCGCGCTCCCGGTCGTGATGGACCTGCTCGACCGTCCGACCATCGACGCCATGGTCGACACCGTGCTCGGCGAGTGGGGCCGCATCGACGCGCTGGTCAACAACGCGATCTACCAGGGTGCCGGCCGCATGGACCGCGTCCTCGAGCTCGATCTCGAAGCCGCGACCAAGCTCGTGGTCGGCAACTACGTCAACCAGCTCCACCTCATCCAGCTGGTCGTGCCGGGCATGCTCGAACGCGGCGGGGGACGCGTGGTGAACATGGCGTCGGCCACCGCGTCCATGGACCCGCCCGCGCCCGCGGGCGAAGGTGGCTGGGGCCTCGGCTACGGCGCGTCGAAGGCCGCGTTCCTGCGCGTCGCCGGCCAGCTCCACGTGGAGTTCGCGTACGCAGGGGATCGTCGCGTTCAACGTCGACCCCGGCTTCACCACCAACGACAAGCCCAGCGACGAGCAGTTCGCGCAACGGTTCCGCGGCGCGCCGCCCGAAGTGACCGGCGCCGCGATCGCGTGGTTGTGCGCGTCCGACGACGCGCTCGAGCTCGCGGGCACCCTCGTGTACTCCCAGCCGCTGTGCAAGCGGCGCCAGCTTCTCGAAGGATGGCCACCCGCATGACAACGATGACGGCGTACCAACTCGTCGCGTGGGGCGAACCGCCCGAGTTCCGTGAGGTCGACGTCCCGGTGCCGGGCCGCGACGACGTGCTGATCAAGGTGGCCGGCGTCGGTCTGTGCCACAGCGACTTCCTCTTCCTCGACACGCCGCCCGGCATCATCCCGTGGGCGCTGCCGTTCACTCTCGGCCACGAGAGCGCGGGGTGGGTGGAGCAGCTCGGCGACGGCGTCGACGACCTCGAGCTCGGCCAAGCGGTCGCGGTCGCCGGCATCCACTCGTGCGGGCGCTGCGAGTTCTGCCTGCGGGGCCAGGACAACTACTGCCCGCGCGGTGCGAGCGGTCGCGGCTACGGCGAGGACGGTGGACTGGCGAACTACCTCGTCGTTCCCCGCCGGGAGCTCGTGCCGCTGCGCACGCTCGACCCCCGCCGCGTGGGGCCGCTCACCGACGCCGGTGCGACCTCGTACCACGCGGTGAAGCGCGCGCTGCCCAAGCTCGTACCCGGTTCCACCGCGGTCGTGATCGGCGCCGGTGGTCTCGGTTCGTACGCGGTGCAGTACCTCCGACGACTCACCGGCGCGCACGTCATCGCGGTCGACATCGTCCAGCAGCGCCTCGACCTCGCTCGAGAGCTCGGCGCGCACGACGTGCTCATGTCGGACACCACGACCGCCCTGCAGGTGCGCGAGCTCACCGGCGGCAAGGGCGCCACCGCGGTGTTCGACTTCGTCGGCGACGACACCACCATGGCCATGGCGCTCGCCTGCGCGGCCAACCTCGGCACCATCGGCATCGTCGGGGCCGGCGGCGGGACCGCCAAGGTGTCGTGGGGCGTGCTGCCGCTCGAATGTGACCTCTTCATCCCGATGGCGGCGTCGATCGCGGATCTCCACGAGGTGATCGCGCTGGCCGAGGCCGGCGAGTTGCGGATCGAGGTGGAGCTGTTCGCGTTCGACGACACGCCCGTCGCGTACGACCGCTTCCGCAACCACGACCTCAAGAGCCGCGCGGTCGTGACGCCCAACGGCTGAATCGACACCTCACTGGTACGGTCTCCCGCCGTGGCCCGGCTGGACGACCTGCAACGTGTGGAGAAGGCGATCGTGCGCATCGCACGGATCGGGGCCGGTCGTGAGGCGGCGCGCAACCGGGCCGAGCGGTCGGGCGTGCACCTGTCGCGCCCGGCCATCAACCTGATCTCGGCGCTCCACGCGTCGGGCCCGGTCCGCCTCTCGCGGCTCTCCGACCTCACCGACCTCGAGGCGCCCCTTGGTGAGCCGCGAGATCGCGCGCCTCTGCGAAGAGGGCTACGTGAAGCGAGCGGCGGATCCCACCGACGGCCGCGCCACGATCGTCACCCTCAGCGCCAAGGGTGGCAAGGCGTACGCGTCGTACCGCGAGGCCACGGACCAGATCGTGATCGAGGCCTTCGCGGGCTGGAAGGCGCCCGAACTGCGCACGCTCGCCGACTACCTCGAACGGGTGGTCCACGACGTGAGTCGCCCTCCGGATTCCGTATAGGTTCCTTGCCCTGGTCAAGTAACTCAGGAGACGTGATGCCCGCTCCGTTGGTGAAGATCGACATCGAGTTCCCGTACACGCGCAGTGTCGGACCCGTGATCGGCGCGTACCTCGACGGTCTCGAAGCGGGGCGACTGCTCGCCTCCCGGGCCGGCGACCGCACCCTCTCGCCGCCGCTCGAGTACGACCCCGCCACCGGCGCGTCGGTCGAGGACGAGCTGGTGGAGGTGGGTCCCGAAGGGGTCGTCACCTCGTGGACGTGGGTCGACACGCCGAACCCCAACCACCCGCTCGACCGGCCGTTCGCGTTCGCACTCATCCAGCTCGACGGTGCCGACACCGCGATGGTGCACGTGGTCGACGGTCCGCGCGACGGCATCAGCACCGGCGTGCGGGTGCGGCCGCGCTGGCGCGACGAGCGCACCGGCTACGTCACCGACGTCGAGTGCTTCGAGGTCGTGAGCGCCAGCGAGCAGCCCGCGGGGAGGTGATCGCGTGAGCCCCGACGCCAAGACCGACGGGCCGCGCATCATGCCGTTCCCGGTGGCGCTGCACTACGAGTTGCCGGCCGCACCGGCGCTCACCCGCTACGCCGAGGCGCTGCTCGACGGCAAGATCATCGGGCAGCAGTGCACCGGCGACTGCGGCCTGATCTACGTGCCGCCCAAGGACTTCTGCCCCATCGACGTGATCAAGCTCACCACCGACGACGACGTCGTGCTGGGCGACACCGGCACCGTCGTCAACTTCACCGTCGTCACGCCGGTGGCAGTACCCGGGCCAGGAGGAGACCGAGCCCTTCGCCCGCGTGTCGATCGCGCTCGACGGCCCCGGTGGGATGCTGCAGCTCCAGGAGGTGCTCGACACCCCGGTCGAGCGACGTGCGCGTCGGCATGCGGGTCGCCGCGGTGTGGCGCCCGGAGGCGGAGCGCAACACCGAAGACCTCGCGGCCGGCGGCTGGAGCAGCACCGACGGCGGCATCGAGGGCTGGATGCCCACGGGTGAGCCGGACGGCGACGTGAGCGCACTGCAGGGGAAGGGTTACTGATGGTCGACGTTGCGGTCGTCGGGTACGGGCAGATGCCCTCGGTGCGCAGCACCGAGATCACCGAGACCCAGATGGTGCTCGAGGTCACGCACCAGGCGGTGGCGATGGCGGGCATCGACCGCCACGACATCGGGTTCACGGTGTCGGGGAGCTGCGACTACCTCGCGGGCCAGACGTTCGCGTTCGTGCAGACCATCGAGGCGATCGGCGCGTGGCCGCCGATCTCCGAGTCGCACGTCGAGATGGACGGCGCGTGGGCGATGTACGAGGGGTTCACCCGCCTGCAGGAAGGCGACATCGACCTCGTGCTCGTGTACTGCCACGGGCGCTCGTCGCCCGGAAAGCCGGAGCAGATCTACCCGCTGCAGCTCGACCCGTACCACCTCGCGCCGCTCGGCCTCGACCCCTGGTCGCTCGCCGCGCTGCAGGCGCGGGCGCTGCTCGACGCGGGCAAGGCCACCGAGCGCGACTTCGCCGAGATCGTCGCCCGCAACCGCGCCAACGCGGTGGGCAACGAGTACGCGCAGGTGAGCGGCACGTTCGACGTCGACGCGCTCCTCGCCGAGCCCTACGTGCGCGAGCCGCTGCGACGCCACG
Organism: uncultured Actinomycetes bacterium; assembly: GCA_963697125.1. Taxonomy (GTDB): domain Bacteria; phylum Actinomycetota; class Acidimicrobiia; order IMCC26256; family DASPTH01; genus DASUAS01. The sequence continues at coordinate 51,690 of CAVOMW010000007.1, read as the reverse complement.
ACCTCCCGCCGATCTCCGACGGCGCGGCCGCGGTCGTGCTCGCGGCCGGCGACAAGGCCGCGTCGCTGGTCGAGCGACCGGCGTGGATCACCGGCATCGACCACCGCATCGACATCCACCAGCCCGGCATGCGCGACCTCACGGTGTCGCCGTCGACGGTGCTGGCCGCGGAGGGCGCCGGTCTCGGGTCGGGCCCGGTCGAGGTGGCCGAGCTCTCGGCGCCGTTCTCGCCGCAGGAGGTCATCCTGCGCGACGCGCTCGGTCTCGACGACTCGACGTCGAGGTCAACCCGTCGGGCGGCGCGCTCGCCGCCAACCCGGTGATGGCCACCGGCCTCGTCCGCATCATCGAGGCCGCCCGCCAGATCACCGAGCAGGGCCGCGACCGCGTGCTCGCGCACGCCACCGGCGGCCAGGCGCTCCAACAGAACCTCGTCTGCATCCTGGAGGGATCGCGGTGAGCACCAGACGCAGAGCCTCCCGGCGTCATCGGCATCGGCCAGACCAAGTACTCGAAGGCGCGCACCGACGTCTCCATCCCCGGCCTCGTGCGCGAGGCCGCGAGCCGCGCGCTCGACGACGCCGGTCTCGACTGGGGCGACATCGACGCGCTGGTGATGGGCAAGGCGCCCGACATCTTCGAGGGCGTCATGCAGCCCGAGCTGTTCCTCGCCGACGCGCTCGGTGCCAACGGCAAGCCCATGCTGCGCGTGCACACCGCCGGCAGCGTCGGGTGCTCGACCGCGAACGTCGCCACCGACGCGGTGAAGGGCGGCCGCTTCACAGCGCGTGCTCGCGGTCGCGTGGGAGAAGCAGGCCGAGGGCAACGCGCAGTGGGGCCTCGGCGGCGGCAAGAGCGGCAGCATGGGCGCGGGCGGCATCTTCGCTCCGTGGGTGCGCGCCTACATCAGCCGGTCGGGTGCGCCCGAGCACATCGGCTGGCAGGTCGCGGTGAAGGACCGCCTCAACGCGGTCAAGAACCCGTACGCGCACCTGAAGCTCCCCGACATCACCATCGAGAAGGTGCGCGACTCGATGATGCTGTGGGATCCGATCCACTTCCTCGAGTCGTGCCCGTCGTCCGACGGCGCGTGCGCCATGATCGTCGCCGACCACGAGACCGCGAAGACGCACTCGTCGGCGGCGTGGGTGCTCGCCACGTCGATGCGCTCCGAGCTCGGCCAGTTCCCGGGTCGCGACACCGTGCGCCCGCAGGCCGGCGTCGAGTGCAGCGCCTCGCTCTACAAGGACGCCGGCATCACCAACCCGCGCGAGCAGATCGACGTCGCCGAGCTCTACGTGCCGTTCTCGCTGGTACGAGCCGATGTGGCTCGAGGGCCACGACCTCGCCGACCTCGGCGAGGGCTGGAAGATGACCGACAGCGGCGCGACGGAGATCACGGGCTCGTTCCCGGTGAACCCGTCGGGCGGGGTGCTCTCGAGCAACCCGATCGGCGCGTCGGGCATGATCCGCTTCGTCGAGGCCGCGCTGCAGGTGCAGGGCAAGGCCGGCGAGCACCAGGTCGAGGGCGCAGAGGTCGCCATCGGTCACGCCTACGGCGCGATGGCGCAATACTTCGCCATGGCCGTGCTGTCGAAGTCGCCGTCGCCCTTCTAGGGCACGGCACTCGTCAAGAGCGGGGGAGTCCGTCATGACCATGTCGATCGAGGAGATCTCCGACCGTCTGGAGATCCAGGACCTGATGGTGCGCTACAGCTACGCCATCGACAACCGCGACTGGGACGCGCTCGACGACGTGTTCACGCCCGACGCGCACATCGACTACTCGGTGTTCGGTGGCAGCGTCGGCGACCTGCCGAGCACGAAGGCGTTCCTCGCCGAAGCGATGCCGATGTTCACCACGCTCCAGCACATGGTGTCGGGGACCACGATCACCTTCCACGGTGACGACGCTCCGACACGGCCGACGCCAAGACGCAGTGCCACAACCCGATGACGATGGGCGACGCCGAGAAGCCCGACCTGATGGTGTGCGGCCTCTGGTACGTCGACAAGCTCGTTCGCACCTCCGACGGGTGGCGCATCAAGGAGCGGGTCGAGGAGAGCGTCTACATGAGGATCTTCCCGGGCAAGCACGCGTGACCGCGCCCGAGTACGTCCCCGGTCACTCGCTGCTCGACGGCAAGGCCGTCCTCGTCACCGCGGCCGCGGGCACCGGCATCGGTTCCGCGGTCGCGCAGCGGTGCATCGAAGAGGGCGCGCGCGTCGTGATCTCCGACAAGCACGAGCGTCGCCTCGGCGAGACCGCCGAGCGGCTCGGCGTGACCGGCATCCCGTGCGACGTCACCAACGAGGAGTCGGTGCAGGCGCTGTTCGCGGCGGCGTCGGCCGAGCTCGGCGCCATCGACGTGCTGGTCAACAACGCCGGCCTCGGCGGCAGCGCCGAGCTGCACGAGATGACCGACGAACAGTGGAACGTCGTGCTCGACGTCACCCTCAACGGCACCATGCGCTGCACGCGTGCCGCGCTCAACCACATGTACGCGAACGGCCACGGCGTGATCGTGAACAACGCGTCGGTGGTCGGGTGGCGCGCGCAAGCCGAGCAGGCCCACTACGCGGCGGCGAAGGCAGGCGTGATGGCGCTCACCCGCTGCGCCGCGATCGAAGCCGGTCGCCGAGGTGTGCGCGTCAACGCGGTCGCGCCGAGCCTCGCCATGCACGCCAACCTGGCCAAGGTCACCACCGACGAGCTGCTCGCCGAGCTCACGGAGCGCGAGGCGTTCGGTCGCCACGCCGAGCCGTGGGAGGTGGCCAACGTGATCGTGTTCCTGGCGTCCGACTACTCGGGCTACATGACCGGTGAGATCGTGGCGGTCTCGAGCCAGCATCCGTAGGGGACCACCCTCGAAGCCACCCCATCGAAGAAGGAGCAACCGTGGAGTTCGGCATCTTCGTCGGCATGTACCACCCGAACCACCGTCGCGAGGCGGGCGAGACCGAGCAGGACGTGCTGCGCGCCGAGCTCGACGTCGTGCAGGCAGCTGATCGCTCGGGCTTCAAGTACGTGTGGGTCACCGAGCACCACTTCCTCGACGAGTACTCGCACCTCTCCGCCAACGAGGCGTGGATGGCCTACGCGCTGGCGATCACCGATCGCATCCACATCGGCTCGGGGATCATCAACATCACCCCGCCGATCTGCCACCCCGCGCGCGTCGCCGAGAAGGTGGCGATGCTCGACCAGCTCGCGCCGGGACGCTTCGAGTTCGGCACCGGGCGCGGTTCGTCGTCGGTGGAGGTGCTCGGGTTCGGCATCGACTCGATGGACGTCACCCGCGACATGTACGACGAAGCGCTGCCCGAGATCGTGAAGATGATGGGGCCCGACGAGTACGGGCCGTACGACGGGCAGTTCTTCTCCTTGCCGAAGCGTCAGGTGCTGCCGAAGCCCGTGACGCTGCCGCACCCGCCGATCTGGGTGGCTGCCGGGTCGCCGGGCACGTTCGAGAAGGCGGCGCGCATGGGCATCGGCGTGCTGTGCTTCAGCTTCGCCGGCGCCGAGGCGCTCAAGCCGTTGATCGACATCTACAAGACGACGATCGAGGACGCCGATCCCGTCGGCGGGTACGTGAACAACAACGTCATGGTCACCACCGCGATGCTGACGATGGAAGACGGCGACCGCGCCCGCGAGGTGTTCCGCAACACCCAGACCGACTACCACACGTCGCTGGTGGCGAAGTACCTCGACTCGTTCCCGCAGACGGCGGGCATCGACAAGGTGCCCACGCTGAAGCCACCGATCCCGCTTGCGCAGGTGAACAAGGCGATCGAGATGGGTGCCATCGCGGTGGGGACGCCCGAAGAGGCGATCAACACGATGCGCAACTACGAGGCGATCGGCGCCGACCAGGTGTCGTTCGGTGTGCTGTCCGACGACACGCCGTTCGACGCCGCCATCGAGTCGGTCGAGACGTTCGGCAAGTACGTGCTGCCCGAGTTCGACAAGGACCCGGAGTTCTCGACCACGCGCCAGCGCGAGGCGCAGTGGGTGGCGGCTGATGGCGGTCACCATCGACCTCGCCCGACAGGTCGCGCTGGTCACCGGCGGCACCAAGGGCGTGGGGCGGGGGATCGCGCAGCGACTCGCCGACGCCGGCGCCACGATCGCGGTCTGCTCGCGCAGCGAGCCCGAGCGCGTTGCCCGACGGCTGGGAGTGGTTCGGCGTCGACCTGCGCGACGGCGACGCCGCGTGGGCGATGGTCGACCAGGTGGTCGAGCGCTTCGGTCGCCTCGACGTGCTCGTGAACAACGCCGGCGGCGCGCCCCCGGCCGACACCACGACCGCCAAGCCGCGCTTCACCGAACGCATCATCGCGTTGAACCTGTTCGCGGCGATCTTCTGCTCGCAGCGCGCCAACCACTGGATGCAGCAGCAGGCGAGCGGCGGCTCGATCGTCAACATCGGCAGCGTGAGCGGGCAGCGGCCGACGCCGCAGACTGCGGCGTACGGCGCGGCGAAGGCCGGACTGGTGAACTTCACGCAGACCACCGCGGTGGAGTGGGCGCCCAAGGTGCGGGTCAACCACATCACCGCGGGGATGGTGCGCACCGAGCAGTCACACCTCTTCTACGGCGACGAGGCGGGCATCGCGCAGGTCGGCCTGACCGTGCCCCTGGGCCGCATCGCCAACCCCGAGGACATCGGCGACGCGTGCGTCTTCCTCTCCTCGCCGCTCGCGGCGTACGTCAGCGGCGCCAACCTCGCCGTCCACGGCGGCGGCGAACCCCCGCCCTACCTCGACGTCTCCGCGCTCTGACGCCCGTCGTGAGGGGTGCGATGCGGCGGTCGTTCAGTGCGGTCGATCGGGAGCGGCCTGCGGGCACGAGCTCCCGGATGACTCGTCCATCGGTGGACGCGAGGTCGACACCGAGTCGAGCGGCGGCGCTCACGCCGAAGTCGACGATCTCGCAGCTCGCTGGGTCTGCCGAAGCTTCGATGCCGGGCCCCGCGGCGACGAACCACCCGCCGGGCCGATGGTTGCCACTCCGCGCGGGGGGCGGCGGTCGACGGATCGTTCCCACACCCTCGAGGTGCGCTCCTGCGATCGGCGCCGACGTGTCCCACAGAACGAAGGCGTCGATGGAGCATCGAGCGCCGGGATAGGCATCCGTCGTGAAGATCACCTCCTCCACCAGGGCCGCCCCGAGTCGGGATCGACGACGGCGCCCAGCACGTCGATGAGCTCCTGGCGGGTCGCGGGCGGGACCTGCCGAACTCCGTCCGCGTCGCTGTGTGCGTCGGCCGCGGCGATCTCAGAGCCGTCGCCGCGAAGATCGAACGGTAGCGCCCCGTACGGCTTTGCGTATTCGTTCCGCACCCGGATCGAACGATCGAGGTCGGCCAACGACACGGGTGCGCGGTGCTTGAGTGACCGAGGGAGTGCACGGCGCGCCCCGTCGACCAGACGCGAGAATCGTGAAGGTTCCACGTCGATGGCGCGGAGCAGCACGTCCTCGACGAGATGCGTGCCGTCGTGGTTCACGCCCATGCCGAGCAGGGAGAAGACGATCACGAGCGGCGTCGGCGCCCGCAGCGTCGACCAGGGCACGCACGCCCCGATCGGAGGCAGCGTAGGCGTGCTCCACCACGTCGCCGACCAGCGCGTGCTCGACCTGGTCGTGCTCGAGATGGTGTGGTCGTGGTCGCGCCATGCCCGATGGCCCGCGGAGTGCAGCGTCGCGAACACGGCGACGAACAGGTCCTACTTCGTCGCCCGCGAACAGCTCGCGTACATCGCGGTCCGGTGCTCGGTGCGGCGTACGAGCTCCGCCTCGAACGCGGCGAGGTCGTCGGCGGTGGGATCGATCCTGTTGCAGTCGAAGCTGGTGGCGAGCTCGAGGCGCTCGGCCGTTGGGTGAGCGGCAGCCACGGGCGAGAGCCGCATCGGGCCTTCGGCGACATGGGTCATCCAGTCGGCGACGACGAACGCACCGTCATGACCCATCGGTGACTTCGGGACGTCGATGACCGCCGACGCGTCGCCCGGCGTCCACCAACGACGTCCCAGAAGGGCGGCACCACGATCTCGTCGCGACGGTGCGGGACGATCGTGATGCCGTCTGTCGGTGAGGCGATCGTGGTAGAAGCGTCCGTGCCCCGCCGGTCCGAGCGTGGTCGAGAACGACCCCCACGCCGCATCGTCGCTCAGGCGGGTTGCCGCGCGACGCGTCCCAACCGCCCGCGGCCACGGAGCTCGGCCAGCGTGCGGAGGCGGCCGTCGTGTGTCCACGCCTCGACGAGGCTGCGCTCGGCGCCGTCGAGCCCCACGAGCAGAACCTTCGTCGTCACCGTCCTGCCCGCCAGAGTCGCCGAGTCCCGGGGGAGAGGTTAGCTGGCACGGGCCCGCCAGTCGTCAGCCGAGGTCGGCGTTCGCCCACTCCACGAGTTGGGCGCGAGGAGCGGCCAGCGTTCGAAGCCCTGCCACTTGCCGCGCGGCGCGGTCGATCCACTCGGTGTCGGGCCACGGCGGTTCGACCAGCTGCGCGTTCGGCAGGAGCGCGGCCACCTGTTCCGAGGTCTCGCGCGGATGGTTGGGATCGGACGCGCCGCTGCGGAACACCAGCGCGGGGATGTCGAGCGCGCGGTGCTTCGTCGTCGGGCAATCCCGGGACGAGCTCACCGCCACAGCTGCAGTACGCCTCCATCCATCGCTCCATGGTGGCGATGAACTCCTGCGGATCCTGCGCCAGCAGCAGTTCGCGGTTCGGCGGGTGCCGCACGAACGTCTCCTCGAAGCTCGGGATCGACATCACCGCTTCCAGGCCGTCGTTCCACACCGCCGGCACCGCCGGCGCGCAGTAGTACCCGGCCAACGACAGCAAGCCGTAGACACCACCACTGATCCACCAGATGCCGAGAGCCTCGGCGACGTCGCGATGTCGATTCGCGGCGAGCAACGAGACGCGCGCGCCGCCCGAACCTCCGATGACCACCGCCGGCGTCATGTCGAGCGCGCGGAGCAAGCCGGCGAGGATGTCGGCCTGCATCTCCGACTCCGAGTCGCCGCGGAAGCACACCTCCGACTCGCCGCAGTTCGGTCGGTCCCAGATCAGGACGCGATTGCCGGGTTCAGCCAGCGCGACCGCGAGCTCGCGCACACCCGGGTAGTCCTTGCTGAAGCGACCGCCCGGGGTCAGGACCCACGGCCGCCCCTCACCCACGATCTCGCCGATGAGCTCGTAGGCGATCGACACCCCGTCGACTTCGATCCTCGGCATCTGGTGCTCAGTCGGCGAGTCGGTACAGCGCGATGGCGGTGTCGCCCATCACCTTGCGCTGCGTCTCGGGCCGGAGCGCGGCGATCTTCTCCTCCACCACCGCGAGGGGACTCGGGTAGAGGCACGTCGGGTGCGGCCAGTCGGTCTCGAACATGATGTTGTCCTCGCCGACGGTGTCGATGAGGTTCTGGAGACCACCGCGTCCCTGCTCGAACCAGAGCGTCGCGTACCAGTGGTCGCGGAAGTACTCCGACGGCATCTTCTTCAGCTTCTTCGCGTACTCGGGGGCGTTCTCCACGAGCTCGTAGTCCATCGCCTCGAGCATGAACGGGATCCAGCCCACGCCGCTCTCCACCGACACCATCTTCAGATCCGGGTGACGGTCGAACATCCCCGAGTACGCGCTGTTGAGGAGCACGCGCGAGTTGTTCTGGAACAATGACGCGCCACCGATCGCCGGTTTGACGTACTCGTCCTGGCTCGGCCAGTAGGTGGTGCCGAAGTAGTTGAGCGACGTCTGACTGGCACCGATGTGGAAGTGCACCGGGAGCTGGAACTCCTCGCACACGTCCCAGAACGGATCCCACTCCGGGCTCCCGAGGTCGGGAGAGCCCGAGTCCTGCGGGTCCGAGGTCATGTTCACGCCGCGGTAGTCCATCGCCGCGCAACGCTTCGCTTCGCGCACGCACTCGTCGATGCTCCACGCGGGCATGATCGGCATGGGGACGAGGCGACCGTTCGACGATTCCTGCGTCTCCGCCAACGCGTCGTTGTACAGCTGCACACACAGCAACACCAGTGAGTGGTCGCGCACCGTGTTGACGAGGTTCTGACCGCCGAGGCCGATCGAGTTCGGGTAGATCACCTGGAAGTCGATGCCGAAGTCGTCCATGATCGTCGAGCCGCGCCGGGGGATCCCACGCCGAGCGGTGCACGTCGTCGATGCCCCACGAGCCACCCTGCGAGTCGGTCCACGGGTGCTTGTTGCCCTCGAGATCGATGGTGCCGCCCGAGCCCGCCTTGCCGAACGTGTGACCGTCGATCACCCACATGTCGACGCCGTCGATCTTCTCGACGTGCGGCATCTTGTCCTCGAGGCCCTTCGGTGCGCGCGACGTGAACAGGTCGTGCCGCTCCGTCATGTGCGCGTCGGCGTCGACGATGCGAACGCCCTCCGCCAGCTTCGCCATCGCTTGCTCCCTCCGACTGCGTCGCCCACGACTGAGGTCGGCGTGGACGACCGCTCGGGCGAGAGCCTAGAACCGGTCGTGAACGGGCATCAGGCGAGTCTTGCCTCGTCGTGGCCGCCGCTCGGGCGGGGAGCCCGATACGCTGAACAACTTGGCGATGGAGCGAATGCGTGCCCGCCGATGGGTGGGGTGGCTCGGAGTCGGGGTCCTGGTCGTGGTCGTCACGGCCCTGGTGCTCTGGCGGACCGGCACCGATGATCCCGATGGTCAGCCACGGTCCGCCGCGGGTACACCACGACCACGACTCCGTCCGTCGCGCTCTGCCCCGACGACGGCAACGACCGCTCCGCCAGCGACGACGGCGCCGCCGACCTCGGCCGCACCGACCGATCCGGGATCCACGACCGCAGCGCCGCCGGCCGGGACGGCGATGGGCACCGCCACGGCGCTCGCGGGCGACGGGACGTTCACGGTCGGTGGTCTCTACGTGCCTGCAGGGGTCTACCGCTCGAAGGACAACGAGTCGTGCTCCTGGCAGCGCGCCCGCGACGCCAGCGGAGATCCCGGGTTCGTGATCGCGAAGGACACGACGTCAGGCGAGGCGCGGGTGCAGTTGGCCGCCGGCGAGGTCTTCACGACCCGCGGGTGCAGTCGCTGGGTCCTCGTTTCGACGACCTGACGGCGCGTCCCCGTCAGTCACGGAGCCCTCAGCGATCGCGATCCAATCGCTCCGCTCACGAAGTCCGCTTCGACCGAGAAGCACACAGGCTTGCCTCGCCTCCGTCGGGCCTCACCGTACTGGGCGCACCGAGGAATCTGACGCCTCGTCAGATCGCCGGTACGCTCCCCGCCCGTGGGGATCACAGTGAACATCGACGACCAGGGCATCGCGGAGGTGGTCGTCGACGTGCCGCCGGTCAACGCGTTGCCGGTGGCGGGCTGGTTCGACCTCGCCGACACGCTCAACGCCTGGGCGAGGACCCGAGCGTCCGGGTGGTGGTCATCCGCGCCGAGGGCAAGGGCTTCAACGCCGGCGTCGACATCAAGGAGATGCAGAACACCGACGGCTTCGGCGCCCTGGTCGGCGCCAACCAGGGCTGCTTCGCCGCCTTCGCCGCGGTGTACGACTGCCCGGTGCCGGTGATCTCGGCGGTGCACGGCTTCTGCCTCGGCGGCGGCATCGGCCTGGTCGGCAACGCCGACATCGATCGTCGCCAGCGACGACGCCTACTTCGGCCTGCCCGAGGTCGACCGCGGCGCGCTCGGCGCGGCCACCCACCTCGCCCGCCTCGTGCCGCAGCACAAGATGCGGGCGATGGTCTACACCGAGCGCCACCGCGACCGCCGCCGAGCTCCACACGTTCGGCTCCGTGCTGCAGGTGGTGCCGCGCGACCGAGCTGCGCGACGCCGCGTTCGCGGTCGCCGGCAGACATCGCCGCGAAGTCGCCGACGGTGATCCGCGCGGCCAAGGAGAGCCTCAACGGCATCGACCTGTGGGACGTCAAGAGGTCGTACCGCTTCGAGCAGGGCTTCACGTTCGAGCTCAACCTGTCGGGCGTCTCCGACGAGCTGCGCGACGCGTTCGTCGAGAAGCGCGACGCCGATACTTCCGAAGTAGGCACATCGGACGAGACGAGGACATGGTCGACAAGCGCATCACCGAGGAAGACGTCGTCGCGGAGCTGCGCGACGGCATGACGATCGGCATCGGCGGGTGGGGCTCGCGGCGCAAGCCGATGAGCATCGTGCGCGCGATCGCGAACTCCGACCTGCGGACCTCACCGTCGTGAGCTACGGCGGTCCCGACGTCGGCCTGCTGTGCGCGACGGGCAAGGTGAAGAAGGTCGTCTACGCGTTCGTGTCGCTCGACTCGATCGCGCTCGAGCCGCACTTCCGCACCGCGCGCCAGCACGGGCACGGTCAGACGCTCGAGCTCGACGAGGGCATGTTCCTGCTCGGGCTGCAGGCCGCGGCGTGGCGGGTGCCGTTCCTCCCGACGCGCGTCGGGCTCGGCTCGGACGTGGTCGAGCGCCAGCCCGAGATCAGACCGTCGTGTCGCCCTACGACGACGGCGAGGAGCTGGTCGCGGTGCCGGCGCTGAACCTCGACGTCGCGCATCGTCCACATGCACCGCGGCGACGCGCGCGGCAACGGGCAGTACCTCAACGTCGATCCCTACATGGACGACCTCATGGCTGCTGGCCGCACCGAAGTGCTTCATGAGCGTCGAGCAGCTGGTGCCGACCGACGAGCTCGCCGGCAACGGCCCGGTGCAGACGCAGCTGATCAGCCGGCTCATGACCCACGGCGTCGTCGAGGCGCCCAACGGCGCGCACTTCACCGAGTGCGTGCCCGACTACGGCCGCGACGAGGCGTTCCAGAAGGAGTACGCGGCGAGCGCCAAGGACCCCGACGAGTGGGCGGCGTGGAAGGCGAAGTACCTCGACTGCGGCGATCACGCCGAGTACCGGAAGGTGGTCGGGACTGTGAGTGAGGCCGACGTCGTGACGCGTGCCGACTACTGCGTCATCGGCGTCGCCGAGTGCTTCCGCGGCGACGGCGAGATCATGGCCAACCCGATCGGCACCATCCCGTGCCATCGGCGGCCGGCTCGCGCGCGACATGTTCGAGCCCGACCTGGTGATGACCGACGGCGAGGCGTTGCTCGTGAGCAACGGCTCCCCGTCGGGGTCGACGACGCCCGACAAGACCGTCGAGGCGTGGAACCCGTACCGCACGATGTTCGACGTCGTGTGGTCGGGTCGCCGTCACGTGATGATGGGCGCGTCGCAGCTCGACCCGTACGGCAACCAGAACTTCGCGTTCATCGGCGACCCGGCGCAGCCGAAGGCGCAGCTGCTCGGCATGCGCGGCGCGCCCGGGCAACACGATCAGACCACGTCACCAGCTACTGGATCCCCGCACCACTCGCCGAGGTGTTCGTCGAGAAGGTCGACGTCGTCTCCGGCGTCGGCTACGACCGCGCCGCCGAGCTGGGCGACTGGGTGAAGGAGCACCACGAGCTGCGCCGCGTCGTCACCAACCTCGCGGTGCTCGACTTCGGCGGTCCCGATCACCGCATGCGCCTCGTCGAGCGTGCATCCCGGCGTGACCGTCGACGACGTCGTCGCGGCCACCGGTTTCGAGCTCGCCATCGACGGCGACGTCCGTCGAGGAGACGCGGCCGCCGACACCGGAGGAGACCGAGGTGATCGCGCGCCTCGACCCGAAGGGCATGCGCAACCAGGAAGTGCCCGGCTGATGACCGACACGCCTGCACACGCGCCTCCACACCCGCTTCTGCGACCTGGTCGGCGTCGAGTACCCGATCGTGCAGACCGGCATGGGTTGGGTGTCGGGCGCGCGGCCTCACCGCCGCCACCGCGGCGGCCGGCGGGCTCGGCATCATCGCCAGCGCCACCATGGACTTCGGCCAGCTGCGCGGCGCGATCGCGCGAGGTGAAGCGCGCGACGACCAACCCGTTCGGCGTGAACCTGCGCGCCGACGCAGCCGACATCGGCGACCGCATCGAGCTCATGATCGACGAGCAGGTGAAGGTGGCGAGCTTCGCCCAGGCGCCGAAGGAGGACGCTGATCGGCCAGCTGCACGACGGCGGGTGCTCGTCGTGCCGTCGATCGGCGCCAAGCGCCACGCCGAGAAGGTGCTCGAGTGGGGCGTCGACGCGGTGCTCGTGCAGGGCGGGGAGGGCGGCGGCCACACCGGCTCGGTGCCCACCACGCTGCTGCTGCCGCAGGTCGTCGACGCGGTGCAGGGCCGCGTCCCGGTGATCGCGGCCGGCGGGTTCTTCGACGGCCGCGGCCTCGTCGCCGCGCTCGCGTACGGCGCCGACGCGCATCGCGATGGGCACCCGCTTCCTCCTCAGCGCCGACTCGCGCGGTGCCCGCAGTCGGTCAAGGACGTACTACCTCGGCAGGTCGGTGACCGACACCGTCGTCACGAAGCAGATCGACGGCGTGCCGCACCGCGTGCTCGACACCGAGCTCGTCGACGAGGTCGAGTCGCGCGCGGGAAGGTGTGGGCGCTTCCCGCGCGCACGAACGCGTGGCGCTTCCAGAAGTTGTCGGGCATCAAGTTGCCGCGACGATGCTCGAAGGAGGGCCTCGCGATGCGCAAGTCGCTGGACCTCACCTGGACCCAGACGATGATGGCGGCCAACGCGCCGATGCTCACCAAGGCCGCGCTCGTCGACGGCAAGGTGGAGTCGGGCGTGCTGGCGAGCGGCCAGGTCGGTCGGCGTGATCGACGACCTGCCAACCTGCAAGGAGCTGATCGACCGCATCGTCGCCGAGGCCACGCACGACAGCGTCCTGGAGAACCTGGAGGAGACGCAATGCGTGAGCCGAGGGTGTTCAACGGCGCCGACGAGCGTGAAGGCCGCGGTGGGAGAGCACCTCGGCTACAGCGACTGGCTGGAGATCACGCAGGAGCGGGTGAACACCGTTCGCCGAGGCCACCGGCGACTACCAGTGGATCCACGTCGACGTCGAGCGCGCCAAGGACGGTCCGTTCGGCGGGACCGATCGCGCACGGCTACCTCACGCTGTCGCTGGCGAGCTTGTTCCTCCCGCAGATCGTCGCGCTACGAGGGCTTGCGCATGGCGGTCAACTACGGCGTCGACAAGGTGCGCTTCATCGCCCCGGTGATCGTGGGCAAGCGCATCCGCGCCGGTGCCGAGATGATGGAGGTCACCGACGTCAAGGGCGGCGGGATCCAGACCAAGGTGCTGATCACCATCGAGATCGAGGGCAGCGAGAAGCCCGCGTGCGTGATCGAGTCGCATCTCCCGCTGGATCCCGTAGTGGCTGCGACGGAGCCGGGGCTCGCGGGCGCGGCCGCCGAGATGGGCAAGGGCGTCAAGCAGCGCGACAAGATCCGCATGACCGACGAGGAGATCGCCGAGTTCCTCGCCGGGAAGCACACGATGTCGCTGGCGTCGATCAACGCCGACGGCAGCATCCACCTCGTGGCGATGTGGTACGGCTTCCTCGAGGGTGAGATCGCGTTCGAGACGAAGGCGAAGTCGCAGAAGGTTGCGAACCTGCGCCGCAACCCGAACATCACGTGCATGGTCGAGACCGGCGACGACTACAACGAGCTCAAGGGCGTGCAGATCATCGGCACCGCCGAGATCTTCGACGACCGCGACCGCATGCTCGAGATGGGCAAGTCGGTGTTCTCGCGCCACGTCGGTCCCTACACCGACGACATGCTCCCCGCGGTCGAGATGATGCTGAACAAGCGCGTCGGCATCAAGGTGAACCACACCCGCGTCGCCAGCTGGGACCACTCGAAGCTGTAGCCCGGACAACGAACATCTCAAGGTTCGCGCTGCGGTACACGACGGTCAGCCTCGAGACGTTTCGGCAGGATTGTCGGGTTTGGCGTTCCCCGGGGACGGCGCTGCTCGCTCGATCGAGGCGACGAGTTGTAGTTCGCGCGAGCTGAGTCGTCCTCGGGATGTCGAGGCGCCGCGACCTCCGGGTGGTTCGCACGACCTCTGGGTGGGACGGATCGAGGACGACGCCGGAGAACGCGGTTGCACGTGCCTCGTGTAGCACCGGAGGGCGAGCGATTCGCAACGCGTCGCGACTCGGTACCGTAGAACGGCGGTGTCCTCCTCACCGCCTGTGCACGTCGAAGGACCGGTGCACGATCGAGGCGGTCGAGTCGCTCGCCCAGCGTGCGCGTCCAGCTGGACATGGCGGCGATCGGCTCAGCCCGCGGTTGCGCCACCACGACAGGAACACGGGCACGCCGTCGTGAAGGCGAGCATCACCGACACGATCGACGCCGAACACCGGGAGCAGCGCCATCGGGGTGGGGTCGAGCGACGGACGGGTCTGACCGCTCACCAGGGTCGGCACGACCTCACGGTCGTCGAGCACCTGATGGGCGACGAGCTCCTCGAGGTAGCGGTCGTTCCACCACGAGATCTGCAGTTGCTTGGCGCGCCGGAAGTAGAGCTGGATGTCGTACTCGAGCGTGAAGCCGACACCGCCGAAGATCTGTTGCGCGGTGGCGGTGACGTCACGGAACGTCTGGCACGCGAAGAGCTTGGCCATCGGTGCGAGCGAGGACACGTCGCGTCCCTCGTCGTGCGCCCACGCCGCCTCCCACACCAGCGTCTCGGCGCCGTCGACCGCGGTGATGCCGTCCGACAGGTAGTGCGCGAGCGCCTGGAACGCGCCCAGCGGCTTGTCGAACTGGAAGCGGTCCTTGGCGTACTGCGTGGTGATCTCGTGCGCGTACTGCGCGCCACCGACGGCCTGCGCGGCGAGCAGGATGATGCCGTCGTGCATCGCGGCGTCCCACGTCGGCCACGCGCCGCCCTCGGTGCCGACGAGCGCGTCGGCGTCGACCTGCACGCCCTCGAAGTCGACGCGGTACTGCGTGTCGGACGAGATCGACATCAACTGGGTGAACGTGACCCCCGCCGCGGTCGGGTCGACGAGGAAGAACGTCGGTCCGGCGTCGGTGCGTGCGAGCACGAGCAGGGCATCGGCGGCGGTTGCGAAGTACACGTGGCGCTTGACGCCGTCGAGCCGCCAGCCGTCGCCGTCGGCGGTCGCGGTCAGGTGGATGCCCTCCGGACCGAACCCGCCGTGGGGCTCCAGCCACGCGGGGGTCACGATGGCCTCGCCCGCGCTGATCCGGGTGAGCCACTCCTCCTTCTGTGCGTCGGAGCCGGCGGCGAGGATCACAGCCGCGCTCATGACCGAGCTCACGAAGTGCGGTGACGGCGCCAGCGCGCGTCCGAGCTCCTGGTACACGACGATGCCGTCGAGCATCGACAGCTCGCTGCCGCCGTACTGCTCGGGCAGCAGCATGCCGAGGAGGCCGAGCTCGCCGAGCTGGTTCCAGAACGCGTCGGAGTAGCCGACCGGGTCGTCCTCCATCGCGCGCACGACGTCGAGGCCGCAGTGGCGCGCGCACACGCCGGCCACCGCGTCGCGCAGCATCTCCTGCTCGGGTGAGAAGTCGAGATCCATCACGGTCTCCAGTCGTCACCGTGGCGCTGCCACGGGTTGTCGTCGGGCGAGGTCGGCACTGCGACCCTCGCCTCGGATTCGGTGCAGGTCACGTCGCCGACGCGGATGGTGAGGTCGAGCTCCACCCAGCCGCACCCGGCGTCGTCGACGCGCACGGTGCGCACGGTGCCCTCGAGCACCATGGTGTCGCCGGGGAAGATCGGCTTGCGCATCTTGAAGCGCAGCCGGCCGATGCGACCCTTCGGACCGGTCCAGTCGGTCACGAAGCGCTCCAGCCACGACCCCTGGTTGGGCGAGTTGAGGAAGATGTCCTGCACGCCCTGGCGTTCAACCGCGAAGTGGTAGTCGTGGTGCATCGGTCGCCAGTCGCGCGCCGCGAGCGCGCCGAGCACGACGGTCGTCGACGTCACGTCGTACGTCAACGAGGGGAGCGCGTCACCGACGTTGACCTGGTGCAGAGAGATCACGCGACTCCCTTTTCCGCCGAGTCCCGTTCTCCGGTAGCCGAAGCCTTCCCACCGTTCGACGCCGCAGAGCTCGCCGCGCTGGTTGCGGTACTCCACGTCGATGATCCAGAAGCGACCGGTGCCGAGCCGACGATCCAGCTCCTCGGTCACCGACACGAGGCGCTGCGCGCTCGGTGATCATGTCGCCGGGACGGACGGGCTCGTGGAAGATCGTGGTGTTCTCGGTCATGATCGCCTCGGGCAGCTCGAAGCGCGCCTTGAGGTCGAAGTGGATCTGCAGCGGGAGCTTCTCGACCGTGCGGCCGGGCGCCCAGTGGTGCGGGCGGAACCACGCCGACAGCAGCATCAGCGGCGCCACCGGACCGTCGGTCACCTCGTCGGCGACGGCGTCGTCCCAGAACAACGGGTTGCCGTTCTCGACCGACGCCGCGCTGGTCCAGAAGTAGCCGCGCTCCACCGGGAACTCGCCGACCTCTTCGTACTGGAGCGTGCCGATCAGTGCCTGCACGTCGGCGGGCAGGTTCGGGTCGCACTCGCGCACGTCGGTCACACGATCACCCCGCTCTCGTGCAGCTTCGCCAGCTCGTCGTCGGCGAGTCCGGCGGCGCGCAGCAGCGCGTCGGTGTCGGTGACGGTCATGTCGCGTGCCTCGTACGGCTCAGTCGATCGGGTCATGCCCGCGAACACGGGACCGACCTGTTGGAAGTCGCCCGCCGTCGCGTCGTGCGCGTCGCTGTAGTCGTCGCGCGCGACGAACTGCTCGTCGACCGCGATCTCGGGCACCGTGAGCACCGGGGCCACGCACGTGTCGGCCGGGCTGAGCTCGGCGATCCAGTCGTCGAGGTCACGCGTGAGGAACACCGCCCGCAACTCGGCGCGGATCTGGTCCTGGACCGCGTCGTCTTCCTGGTGCGCAGCCCACTGCGGTAGCCCGACGCAGCTCGCAGAGGTTCGCCCAGAAGCGCGGCTCGATCGCGGCGACCGTGAGCCACCGTCCGTCTCGCGTCGGGTACGTGTCGTAACAGGCGTACCGACCGGTGAGCAGGCCGTGCCGCGGCGCGGGCTCCTCACCCGTCGCCAGGTACTCGTCGACCGCCAGCGCCATGAGGCCGAGCACGCCGTCGGCGATCGACACGTCGAGGAACGCGCCCTCGCCGGTCGTGGCGCGTCGCACCAGCGCGGCGAGGATCGCCATCACCGCGTGCATGCCGCCGCCCGCGCTGTCGGCGAGCGTGAGCCCCGGCACCGGCGGCTGCCCGTCGGCGCCGCGCCCGGTGCAGTGCAGGAAGCCACCGACCGCCAGGTAGTTGAGGTCGTGGCCGGCCCACTGCGAGCGGGGGCCCGTCTGTCCGAACCCGCTGGTCGAGCAGTAGACGAGGCGCGGGTTCCGGGCCGACGTGGTGTCCCACCCGATGCCGAGGCGGTCGACCACGCCGGGGCGGAAGCTCTCGATCAGCACGTCGGCGCCCTCGACCATCCGCAGGAACGCCTCACGGCCGTCGGCCGACTTCATGTCGACGAGCGCGCGCTGCATGCGCCGGTGCGCGCTGTACGCGTAGAAGGGAGGTGTGATCTGCACGCCGGTGTCCTTGGGCACCGGGCCGACCTTCACCACCGTCGCGCCGTAGTCGGCCAGCCACCGCGACGCGCGCGCGGCAGGCCCCACGCTGGCGAGATCGAGCACCGTGATGCCCTCGAGCATTTCCGTCATGAACGGCGGACCGCGCTCAGAAGTTCTTCGGGAGGCCGAGCTTGCGGCGCGAGATGATGTTCTTCTGGATCTCGGAGCCGCCGCCACCGACGGTGTCGATGACGGTGTAGCGGTACGTCGACTCGGCGCGCCCCTTCATCGGCGCTTCCTCGGTCTTCACCCGCAGCTGCGACCCGGGACCGCCGAGGTCCATCGACGCGTTCGCCAGCCGCTTCGACAGCTCGGTGGCGAACAACTTGTACTCCGACGCTTCCGACGTCGGTGCCGCGCCACCCTTCATCGACTTGGCGACGAAGCGCAGTCCGAGGACGCGCGCGACCTCCGCGTCGGTGGCGAGACGCGCGATCTGCTTGCGCACCACCGGGTCGTCGCGCAGCGGCTCGCCGTCGATCTCCTCGGTGGCGACGTAGTCGCACAGCAGGTCGAGGCGCTGCTTGATCGGGGAGTACGTGAACATGGTGAAGCGCTCGAGGTCGAGCGCCTCCGAGATGTACTGGAAGCCCTTGTTCACCTCGCCGACGACGTAGTCGTCGTGCACGAACACGTTGTCGAGGAACACGTCGTTGGTGCGTTCGTCGCCCATGGTCCAGATCCCGTTGACCGTGATGCCGGGGTCGTCGAGGGGCACGAGGAACAGCGTGATGCCGAAGTGCTTGGCGACCTCGGGATCGGTACGGGCGCCGACCCAGTACCACTCGGCGAAGTGCGCGGAGGTGGTCCACGTCTTCTGCCCGTTGAGGCGCCAGCCGTCGCCGTCGCGCGTGGCCTTGAGCTTCATCGACGCGGCGTCGGAGCCGGCGTCGGGCTCGCTGTAGCCCACCGCGAAGTCGATCTCGTTGCGCAGGATCTTGGGCAGGAACTCCTTCTGCATCTTCTCGCTGCCGTGGCGCAGGATCGTCTTGCCGATGATGCCGATGCCCTTGCCGATCTGCGGGCCGCCGCGGCGAGCGAGGGCCTCGTTGAGGAGGTACTCGTAGACGCCGTCACCCTCCTGGCCGCCCCACTCCTTGGGCCAGGTGATGCCGAGCCAACCCTGTTCGGCGACCTTGCCCATCAGCGCGCGGCGCTCCGGGATGTCGGCGACCTGGGCCATGTTCTCCCGGGTGACGTCGAAGACGATCGGATCGTCGTTGGCGTCCAGGAACGCTTCGACCTGGTCGCGGAACGCGATCTGGTCGGGCGAGAAGTCGAAGTCCACCGGGCCCCCTCAGAAGGAATCTGACGACCCGTCAGACTAGTTGCGGCCGCATTGCGGATGCTCAGCCGATGGCTACGGCAGCTCATGCTCGATGGCACCCCGAAGGACGCTCGCACCCACAGGCTGCGCCGTTCGATCTGTACGCGTGTTCTGCTCGTTGTCGGCTCGGCGGCGTCAACGCATCTCGGCAGTTATGGCGCTCGTGGTCGTCGCTCGCCGATAGGTTAGCGACTTCGAGCGCGATCGCCGTCGGTTGCCCAATCGGCAGAGGCAACAGATTTAAACCCTGTCAAGTGAGGGTTCGACTCCCTCCCGCGGCACCAGTGCGGCAGCCGCGATTGCTCGCTGTGCCCCCGGGCACCGAGACGACGATCAAGGCAATCGTCGCTCGCCGCCGAGCCGTGGGGCACGACCAGTTCCGAGACCGGCCCTCGAACCGGCGGCCAAAGCCCCGACGACCGCACTGCGCTCAGGAGCTGGTCGCCGTGCTGGTGTACGGAGCGAGCCCGGTCAGCGAGATCTTCGTGTTGCCGGACCCGAAGATCCGGTTGCATACCGTGCCGAGGGCGGTGGCGAGCACGGCGTTGTTTGCCTCGCCGATGTCCGACGAGTTGCCGTTGGCGTTCTCGATTGCTCCGACCCCGGGAATGTCTTCGGCGCTGCCGACGGAGACGGTACAGATCTTGTCGCCCTTGAGCGCGTCGATGGAGAAGTCGCCCTTCTCGCGATACGCCTTGTCGCCCACGCCAGGAACGACGACCTTGCCCTTGAACTCGGCGGTGTCCTGCTTGACCGAACTGACGGCGAAACAGCCTTGGTCCACAAGAACGTCGACATCCTGGGCACCGTCACTACCGCCGGAGAAGACGCAATGCTGCCCGTGCGGCAACCCGGGAGTCACCTTGGCGACCCTTGAACGTGCCGTCTCGCGGCTGGCTCTGAGCAGTCGTCAGTTGCTTGCACGTTGATGGAAGGCGACCCCTTGCGCGGAACACCACCGTTCCCGTCAGACTCCGAGCACCGTCGATCGGTCGGCACGCCGCCGTCGCAGCCAGGAACGATCGTCCAGGTTGAGCGCACGCCGGCCGGTCCATGACGACTACCACGTGACGCAACCCCCAGGGCATGTCGATCGCCGATCGCTGTTCCGCTAGCGCACGCCCAGACCAAGGAGCTGGGTCTTCACCCGTGCGATCGCAGACGTCGCAGCCGTGCACCGCTCGAGTCGGATCCGGACTCGCCGTCCGAGACCCGAGTGCATCGCGGATCACCTTGCATCCGCATGAACGACATGCACCCCACGACAGCCAGCTCTGGTTGGCATGTCCTCCCAACCCGACACGACTTCTAAGGGCCACGCGCCCGAGTTCGACGGCGCCCTTCGACACGACTGGCGCGCTTCGACCCGGCTCTTGACAACACATAGGCATAATGCCGGACGGGCGTCTTCTCGCCATGCTGGCGACCCGCACAGATCACCCATTCCGAGTGTCTCAGCACGCCGGCTCGTGGTCAGCCGATGACGGTCGCCGTTCGTCCCTCCGCTTGGAGCGCGTCGAGCAAGCGGGGAGAAGGTGCAGAGAGGAAGACCTCGGCTTCGAGCCGGGACGCGGCTGCGAGGACCTCCATGCCGAGAATGTTGAGGTTGTGTCGAGCGCGTAGTTGACCGATGAGGGGGCCGAGGTCGCGCAGACTCAAGAGCCCGACCGAGGCAGGGAGTTCGAGCAGTCCCTCGATGGCTCGCGCACGGGCCTCGTCAGGGAGTGAGGCGAAGGGCCCGGAGAGCACGCCCGCTCGTTCGGTGGCGCCGAGCACCGCTTGGCAGAGGCGCACGTACCAGTAGCCGGTCGTGTAGATGTCGGCGCCAGGTCGAGGAGGATCGCCGCCGCGCAGGACGCGGCCCAGGAGCTGATCATCGAGGAGCTGGCTCACTCGTTCGCGAGTTCCGCGTCGCCGAACCCCGACCGAGCCGCCTCCCAGTCGGCCTCCGTGACCGCAGTGAGCAGTGCCGCTCGGAGTCGATCGACGCCACCCGGCACGAGCACGACAGCATCACCCACGTCGAGGTAGCCCACCTCGCCGCCCTCGTCCAGGCCCCACCGATGCCGGGTGGACGCGGGCAGGCTCATCTGCCCACGGGATGACACTTTGAGGTCGCCGGTCCTCGACATACGACGAGCATACAAGGCATGACGACGAGGTGCCTTGTAGGTGTGCTCCTCGTCAGTCGGTGACGACGCCGTCGGCCACGAGCGCGTCGATCGCGGCGTCGTCGAGACCGAGCTCGTCGTGCAACACGGAGCGCGTGTGCTCACCGAGCCACGGCACGCGCGACTCCGGACCCTCGGCCATCTTCGACAGCTTCACGGGGTTGCCCGGGATCACGACCGGCGCCTCGACGTCGTCGGTGCGCTGCATCTCGATCAGCATGTTGCGCTGGTCGAGGTGCGGGTCGGCGAGCACCTCCTGCGCGGTCTGCACCGGCGCGGCGGCGATGCCGGCAGCGGACAGCTGGTGCACCGCTTCGAGCTTCGTCATGTGCGAGGCCCACGCCTCGATCGCGGGGCGGAACATGTCCTCGAGGTGCGCGGCCCAGCCTTCGCGCGTCGCGAGCCGCGGGTCGGTCGGCCACTCGGGATGTCCGACGAGCTCGGAGATGCGCTCGAGCTGGTGCTCGCGCACGAGCTGCATCACGAACCAACCGTCGGACGCCCGGAACGGGTCGAGGATCGCGTTCCTCGGTTCGTTGAGGCGGTACTTCCCCATGGACGCGAAGTTGGTGACGATGTCGGTCATGGCGACGGTGGCGTCGTACATCGCGATGTCGACGCGTTGGCCTTCTCCGGTGCGATCACGCTGGCGCAGCGCGGCGAGGATGCCGATGGTGGCGAACAGCCCGGTCGAGATGTCGCCGAGCGCGCCGACCGGGTTCGGACGTGGCGTCTCGTCGCCGACGAGCATGTAGTCGTAGATGCCTGACATCGACTCGGCGATCGACGCGTACGCGGGCCAGTCGGCGTAGGGCGAGCCACTGGCGCCGAAGCCCGAGAGCGACGCGTAGATCACCGTGGGGTGGGCCTTGACGACATCGTCGTAGCCGAGGCCCATGCGGTCGAGGGCACCCGACTTGAAGTTCTCGGCGAACACGTCGAAGTGCGGCGCGAGCGAGAGCACGAGCTCACGGCCGGCGTCCTTCTTGAGGTCGACGGTGATGCTCTTCTTCGACAGGTTGTTGCGCAGGAAGGTGGCGCCGATGAACCGCCCCTCGGGGTCGGTCATGCCCGGCTGCGAACCGCGTCCCGACTCGCCGGTGGGGGCCTCGATCTTCACCACGTCGGCTCCGAGGCGCGCCAGCAGCTGCGTCGCGTACGGCAGCGCCTGCATCTGCTCGAGCGCGAGCACGCGCACGCCGTCGAGCGGCTTCCCGTACTTCGCCGCTTCCTCGTTCGCCACGTCGCCGAGCCGCACCGGTGCTCCCTCCCTGGAGTGTCGGGAGCAGGGTATCGGGGTCGGCTGCGCCTTCGAGCTGCTCCCGACCGCATCTGACGCCCCGTCAGAACGCTCGGCACGGCAGGTACCCTGAGGTCATGCGCGGCATCCAATCCTGGGCGGCCTATCTGCCGTATCGACGGCTCGACCGCACGCAGATCGCCCCCTTCGTGGGGCAGGGCGGCGGCAAGGGAACTCGCACCGTGGCCTCCTTCGACGAGGACTCCACGACGATGGGCGTCGAGGCGGCGCGCCTCGCGTTGCGCGGCCGCGACCTCGTGCCCGCGCAGCTGCTCTTCGCCACCACCTTCCCGGCCTACGCCGACCGCACCAACGCCACCGCCATCCACGCCGCACTGCGGCTGCCCGACACCACGCCCGCCTTCGACTTCGGGGCGTCGGTCCGGTCGTCGGTCGGTGCGCTCCTGCTCGCGCTCACGGGTGGGGCCGATCCCGCACTCGTCGTGGCCGGCGACGTGCGCACCGGCCTGCCCGGCAGCGGCGAAGAGGCGGCGAGTGGCGACGCGGCGACCGCGTTCGTGGTCGGCTCCGACGCCACCGCACCCGTGGTCGCCGAGCTCGTGGGTTCGGCGAGCGTCACCGACGAGTTCGTCGAGCGCTGGCGCGCGCCGGGGGAGCAACGCACCAAGATCTGGGACGACAAGTTCAGCGAGATCAGCTACGTGCCCCTCGGGGTGCAGGCGTGGAACGCCGCGCTCGCTGCCGCCGGCCTCACCGCCAACGACGTGGCCGCGGCCGCGGTGGTCGCGCCGAGCCAGCGGGTGGCGCGCTCGGTCGGCGGCAAGCTCGACGGCGTCCACGTGATCGACGACCTGTCGCAGACGGTGGGCAACGCCGCCGCCGCGCAACCGGGTCTGCTGCTCGCGTCACTGCTCGAGCAGGCCGAGTCCGGTCAGGTGATCGCGCTCGTCGTGCTCGCCGACGGTGCCGACGTGCTCCTGTTCCGCACCACCGACGCGTTCGGGTCGTACCGACCGGCGCGCCCGGTCGCCACGCAGCTCGCCGCCGGCGCCGCGCTGGCCTACGGCAAGTTCCTCGCCTGGCGCGGGATGCTGCCCGTCGAGCCGCCGCGCCGTCCGGAACCGCAACGCGTGTCGGCGACCGCCGCGGCGCGCAGCGAAGACTGGAAGTTCGGGTTCGTCGGGTCCAAAGAGCGCGACACCGGCGTCGTGCACATGCCGCCGGCGCGCGTGTCGCGCGACGGTGAGCACACCGACGAGATGGACCCCGCGCCGCTCGCCGACGTGCAGGGCACGATCGTCACGTTCACCGTCGATCGCATGGTGTACTCGCCGAGTCCGCCGGTGGTGTTCGCGGTGGTCGACTTCGACGGCGGCGGTCGCCTGCCGGTCGAGCTCACCGACGTCGACGCGACCGAGATCGAGATCGGTCAGCGCGTCGAGATGACGTTCCGCCGCCTCTCCGCGGCCGACGGCATCGTCAACTACTTCTGGAAGGGAAGGCTGGTGCGCGATGGGTAGTCACGGCATCAAGGACCGGGTCGCGATCGTCGGCATGGGGTGCACGAACTTCGTCGAGCACTGGGACAAGGGCCTCGACGACTTGGAAGTCGAGGCAGCCAACGCCGCCTACGCCTCGGCCGGCATCGAGAAGGACAAGGTCGACGCCTACTGGCTCGGCACCGCGCAGGGCGGCATGAGCGGCATCACGCTGGCGCGACCGCTGCAGCTCGAGAACAAGCCCGTCACCCGGGTCGAGAACTTCTGCGCCACGGGCTCGGAGGCACTGCGGCAAGCCGCGTACGCGGTCGCGTCGGGTGCCTACGACGTGGCCATGGCGCTCGGCGTCGAGAAGACGAAGGACGGCGGCTTCCAGGGCCTCAACGCGGTGCCGCCGCCCAACGACGGCACCGGCCGCACGCTCACCGCCGCCGCGATGTTCTCGATGGTCGCGCCCGCCTACGCGGCGAAGTACGGCGTCGACCCCGACAAGATGCGCGAGGCGATGGCGCACGTCGCGTGGAAGAACCACTACAACGGCGCCCGCAATTCGCGTGCGCAGTTCCGGCGCGAGGTCTCGATGGAGACGATCTGCAACTCGCCCAAGCTGGCCGGCGACCTCGGCGTGTTCGACTGCGCGGGCGTGGCCGACGGCTCGGCGGCGGCGATCGTCGTGCGCGCCGAAGACGCCTACGACTACACCGATACGCCGATCTTCGTGAAGGCGCTGTCGTTCATCGCCGGCAACGGCAGCGGCGTGACCGACCCGTCGTACGACTACACCAACTTCCCCGAGATCGCCGCGACCGCAGCCGACGCGTACGCGCAGGCCGGCATCACCGACCCGCGTCACGAGCTGGCGCTGGCCGAGGTGCACGACTGCTTCACCATCACCGAGCTCGTCCTGATGGAGGACCTCGGGTTCTCCGAGCGCGGGGCCGCGTGGCGCGACGAGCTCGACGGTGTGTACGACCTCGACGGCGACCTGCCGGTCAATCCCGACGGCGGTCTCAAGTCGTTCGGTCACCCGGTCGGTGCGTCGGGGCTGCGCATGATGTTCGAAGCGTGGCTGCAGCTGCGGGGCGAGGCGCCGGACGACCGCCAGATCGCACTGGCCAAGCCGGGCGGCGACCGCAGCCTCGCGCTCACCCACAACCTGGGTGGCTACCCGGGTGAGATGGTGAGCTTCATCTCCATCCTCGGGCGCTAGCCGAGGGGGTCGACCAGCGCTTCGCCGTTGTAGGAGGCGTGGTCGGTCCAGGATCGAAGCCGTTCCAGTACCGATGGTCGAAGCGGTGCGGTCGGGATCGGCGTACCAGCCCGACGACGTGCCGGCTGTCCGACGGCTCGCGGGCCGCGAGCTGCCGCTCGGTGATGCGACGGACGACGAAGATCGCGAGGACCGCGGCGGGGATCGAGCACGCCGCGCCGACCTGGCGTTGTCGAACGTCGAGGATCGGCGGCTGACGAGGTTGCCGATGAGGCCGTCCCCACCACCAACCGATGAACGACGAACGGCGCAGGCACGCGCCAGTCCTGGTGGTTCGCGGGTCGCGGGATCCGAGCCCTGCCAGAGGTCCAGTGCACGATCCGCACCGGGATCACAGACGTTGGCGATGGGAATGAACCAACCGCCGATGCTCCAGCCCGGCGTGAGCGCGGCCGGATGCGACCGAGCCGCTTCATTGTTCTTGACGCTGCGCCACTCCACACGATGAAGACCGCAGCGGTGGCCGCGAGCACCGCCACCGCGAGGAGAGCCAACCGCCCCGACGAGACGTCGCCGGCGCCCCGCGCCTCCCCGCATAGCTCGTTCGGAAGTGGTTGGTAGTCGTCGACCACCTGTCGCGGTGCATGCGGGGCGAGGCCCGACGCGGCGATGGTCGTCGCGAGCAGCTCGAGGCAGGAGCCCCGACGAGCGCCATTCGGAGTCCGGTCGTCGGGTCGGCCAGTGCAGGCAGTTCGTCGTCATGGATCGACCGTCGCATCGTCGTGCACCCGGTCCCACCCCCCATGGGGTCTCCTGCGTGGCGCGACCGGTCAACGCCGATCTGACGATTGGGCTACGTTCCGCGCATGTTCGATCTGAGTGGCAAGACGGCCGTCGTCACCGGCGCGGGACAGAACGTCGGCGCGGGCATCGCCCGGGCCCTGGCGGCACAAGGTGCGACGGTGCACGTGAACGACATCGTCGGCGACCGCGCGCAGCAGACCGTCGACGCGATCACGGGAGTCGGCGGCACGGCCGCGGTCGCGTCGTTCGACGTCACCGACTACGACGCGACGACCGACGCGATGGCTGCAATCGGCACCGTCGACATCCTGGTCAACAACGCCGGCAACGGCGGTGCCGAGGGCATGGGCCTCGTGCAGTTCCGCGACAGCGATCCGTCGGGCTGGATGGGCGCCATCAACGTGAACCTGTTCGGCGTGTTGCACTGCTCGCGCGCCGTCATCAACGGCATGTGCGAGCGTGGCTTCGGCCGCGTCATCACCATCTCATCGGGCGCCGGCATCACCGGTCTGCGCATCGGCGTGTCGCCGTACGCGGCGGGCAAGGGCGGCGCGATCGCGTTCATGCGTCACCTGGCGATGGAGAACGCGCGCTTCGGCGTGACCGCCAACTCGCTCGCGCTCGGTCTCATGCAGCCCGAGAACTCAGGCCCGGTCGACGCGCTCGCCAAGCAGATCCCCGTCGGCCGCACCGGCACGCCTGACGACGTCGGCTTCGGCTGCGTCTACCTCGCGTCCGACGAGGCCTCGTGGATCACCGGCCAGACCATCCACCTCGACGGCGGCGCCACCTTCGGCTGACCCGCCGATTCATTGTCGGGCTGACTACCTCTGCGGTAGTCCAGCCACCAATGAATCCGGCTAGGACGCGACGAGGTCGGGGCGCGACGTCTTCACCAGGCGGGTGATGCCGTCCTGCCAGGTGACCGACGAGTGGAAGCCGAGGTCGTTGAGCTTGCCGACGTCGAGGATGAGCGGCGGCACGCTGGCGTCGGTGAACTCGAAGTTGACGGGCTTGTCGATGAGCTCGCCGATGAGGCCGCACCACTCTTCGACGCTCACGACCTCGTCGCCGCCCCAGTTGACGACGTTCGCCGGCGTCGACGCCGACGCGAGCAGGTAGGGGAGCGACGCGACGATGTCGTCGAGGTTGAGCGGGTTGTACTGCGACGGCGCGTCGGTGTGCACCGGGATCGCCATGCCGTGCTCGAGCATCATCACGTGGAAGAACGGCCACCCGAAGGTGTCGCCGTAGGGAACGCTGAGGCGCGCGATCACGGTCGGGATGCCGAGGCGCTTCGACGTGTACTGCACCATCGTCTCGGCCGCGATCTTGGAGATGGAGTAGCTCTCCATGCCCGCGGCGCGGTGGCTGTCGCCGAGCGGCGCGTCTTCCTTCAGGTGGTCGTGCTCGTGCTCCTGGTACACGCCGCCCGAGCTGCAGTGGAAGAACGCGTCGACGCCCTGCACCTTCTCCATGAGGTTGGCGGCGCCGTCGGCGTTGATCGCGAGGTCGCGCCCGAAGTCGTTGGTCTTGGCGACCGCGAAGTGCAGCACGATGTCGAGGGCGTCGGGCACCTCGTCGAGCTCGCCGTGCTCGAGGTCGACGCGGATGGTGGAGATGCCGTTGGCCTCGTGGGGCTCGCGCTGCGCGGGATCGGCGAAGCGCGCCGCGCCGTAGACGGTGTTGCCGGCGGCGACGAGTTGGGCGGCCATCGGGCCGGCGACCATGCCGGTGACGCCGGTGACGAGGATGCGCTTGCCGGTGAGGGCCGGACGACCCGCCGAGGACTGAGTGGTGACCATCGCGTGTAGTAGACCACAATCTGAAGGTCCGTCAGAAACGACCGGAGTCGTCATGGAGATCGGGTACACGCCAGAGCAGTTGGCGATGCAGCAGGAGCTGCGGGGCTACTACGAGAAGCTGCTGGATCCGGCCACGGTGGCCGAGTTGCACGAGTCGCACGCCGTGGGCGAAGCGCCCCGGCGCATCTGGAAGCAGATGTGCTCCGACGGCTGGGCCGGCATCGGCTGGCCGAAGGAGTACGGCGGCCAGGGCCGCTCGGCGATCGAGCAGTTCATCTTCTTCGACGAGTCGATGCGCGCCGGCGCACCGGTGCCGATGCTCACGCTCAACAGCGTCGGCCCCACGATCATGGCGTTCGGCACCGACGAGCAGAAGGCCGACTACCTCCCGCGCATCCTCGCCGGTGACATCCACTTCTGCATCGGCTACTCGGAGCCCGGCGCCGGCACCGACCTCGCGTCGCTGAAGACGCGCGCGGTGCACGACGGCGAGTCGTACATCATCAACGGCCAGAAGATGTGGACGTCGCTCTCCAGCGACGCCGACTACTGCTGGCTCGCGGTGCGCACCGACCCCGACGCCGCGAAGCACAAGGGCATCTCGATGATCCTCGTGCCCATGGACACGCCGGGCATCACGCTCTCGCCGCTCAACCTCCTCGGCACCCACGACATCAACGCGGTGTTCTTCGAAGACGTCGTGGTGCCGGCGGCCAACGTGGTCGGCGGTGAGAACCACGGGTGGAAGCTCATCACCAACCAGCTCAACCACGAGCGCGTCACGCTGTTCGCGAGTGGCGTGATGGACCGCGCGCTCACCGAGGTCACGCAGTACGCGCAGGAGACCAAGCTCCCCGACGGTCGGCGCGTCATCGACCAACCGTGGGTGCAGTACAACCTCGCCAAGCTGCAGGCCAAGGTCGAGGTGGTGCGCCTCATGAACTGGCAGGTGGCGTGGGAGGCGACGCAGGGCGTCCTCGACATCGGCCACTGCTCCGCGCTCAAGGTCTACGGCAGCCAGCTCAACATGGAGGGCTACCAGCTCCTCATGGAGATCCTCGGGCCGGTGTCGTACCTCGAGCCCGACGCGCCCGGCGCGGTGCTGAAGTCGCGCATCCAGCAGGGCACGCGTGGCTCGATCATCCTCACCTTCGGCGGTGGGGTCAACGAGATGCAACGAGACCTGATCTCCCAGTTCACGCTGGGCTTCCCGAGGGCTGACCGCTGATGGACTTCTCCTTCACCTCCGACCAGCAGGACCTCCGCGAGCTCGCGGCCAAGATCCTGTCCGATGCCACCACGCTCGAACGCACGAAGCAGGTCGACGCCGAGAGCGACGGCTTCGACCGCAACCTGTGGGCCGCGCTCGCCGACGCCGGCATCGTCGGCATCTCGCTCCCCGAATCGGTGGGCGGCGCCGGGCTCGGCTTCCTCGAGACGTGCATCGTGCTCGAAGAGGTCGGCCGTACCGCGGCACCCATCCCCGCGCTCGCGGTGATGGGCCTCGCCGCACCCGCGCTCGCGGAGTTCGGTGCCACCGACGCGCTCGAAGGTGTCGCCGCCGGTACCCGTCTCGTCACCGCCGCGCTCACCGAAGCCGTCGGTGACTCGTACGAACCGTCCACCGCCGCGACCGGCGGCAAGCTCACCGGTGAGAAGGTCTGCGTGCCCGCCGGACTCGACGCGAAGGCGATCGTCGTGTCGGCGATCGACGGGATCTACCTCGTCGACCCGTCGGCACCGGGTGTCACCGTCGAGCGCGAAGACACGATGCTCGGCGCGCCGACGGCGCGCCTCGTGTTGAGCAACGCCGAGGCCACCAAGCTCGCCGGGCCCGAAGGGCTCACCTGGCTGTTGGAGCGGGCGCAGACCGCGATGACGGTGATGATGTCCGGCGCGGCACAGACCGCCCTCGACCTCACCGCCACCTACGTCAAGGAGCGCGAGCAGTTCGGCCGCGCCATCGCCACGTTCCAGGCGGTGAGCCAGCGCACGGCCGACGCCTACATCAACAAGGAAGCGATCAAGCTCACCGCATGGCAGGCCGCGTGGCGACTCGACGCCGGCGTGCCGGCGGCGGCGCAGGTCGACGCAGCCAAGTACTGGGCCGCGCAGGGCGGCCAGGACGTGCTCCTCGCCGCGCACCACCTGCACGGCGGCGTGGGCGTCGACCGCGACTACCCGCTGTATCGCTACTTCCTGCTGGCCAAGCAGCTCGAGCTCGACCTCGGATCCGAGACGCCCACGCTCGTGCACCTGGGCGCACTGATCGCCGATTCACCCGTCGGCTGATCCTCGAGGTCGCCGACCGGTGTCGTCGGTGGTGTGAGGTAGTCGCGATACCGGGCTCGGGTGAGCTCGCTCGTGCCGTAGAACCGAATCACACGGCGTTGGGTCGTGCCTGCGATCTGCGCGTCGATGACAGCGCCGTCGACGAGATCGTGTGGCGCATCCGCGAGCTCCCAACCACCGGATTCACCGAACGCGGCGATGTGTGCAACCTGCTCGTTCCCGACTCGTGACACAACGACTTCGATCCGTTGCCACGGTCGGCGGAGCGCTCGGCGCCGGAGCCACGCGAGACAGAACGCGCCCACGGCTCCGATTGAGAAGCCGACAACGAAGATCGTGCCGAAGCAGCGGAGTGCGGCGAACAAGAGTGGTAGCAACGGCTCGCGTTCGAGGGCGATCGGTCTGTTCTCGGACACGACCACGTTGACGCGGTCACCCAATGAATAGTCGGTCGGGTCGTGGACCTCGAAGCGCATGGCGACAGGGAGGTCGGCGTCGGAGCTGCTCACGGTGACGACGCCGCGAGCCCTCTCGACGACCTCGACCGTCGCCGGTACACGGTCGGCGAGCACGTATTGGCCCCAGAGCATCAGCGCAGGTGGCGTGGTGAGGACGGCTGCGAGGATGGCCACGGCGATGACGCACTGGCGAAGGTTCCGGTGCAGCTGCCGGCGATGCTGCGCTCGGACCTCGGGATCGTCGATGGGGCGCCGCTCGTTGCTCATGACTCGACTCTGTGGCACGTCGCGGACGCCGACCACGGCCCGCAGGTCAGGATGTCCTCGCGCGCCGGCGATACGCTCCGAGCCATCTCGACGAGTGCGCACGATCCCGGACCCGCATGGCGTACCGCGACCCGCGTCGGCGTGCTCGCGTCAGCGTTCCTGGTCCTCGTGCTCGCCGCGTCGGGTGCCTGGCTGTGGTGGAACTACCGCCCCGACCAGGACCAGTGGATCCGCACCGTGCACCAGGTGGCCGCGATCGTGTTGCTGGTCGTCGCGCTCGCGCTCGTCGTCATCGCGATACTGCGGCGGGCGCGCACCGGCGCGAGCGGGATCGTCGCCGCGGTCGGTGCGTTCGTGACCATCGGCGCGGCGTACGTGCTCGGTCGACTGCTGGCGTGGGACGCTCTCGGTCTCCACTCGGCGGTGCACGAAGCGTCGGGCGTCGACGGCGCGTTGGGATCGGCGGTGGTCGTGGTGTCCATCGACGGTCGCCAGGTGACACCGTCGACGTACGAGGTGTGGGCGTACTCGCACCTCGTGCTCAGTGCGCTCGCGGTCCTGGCGCTCGTCATGGTGTGGCTGCGGTGCAGAGACCGAAGCGTCACGGCCTGAGCGGTACGCTGCGCGATCGCTGCCGAACCGCCGTCGGCCCACCAGGGTTGGCGCACCACCACGCGTGTCGTCCTGGTCCTGCTCGCGGTGGCGCTCGTCGTGCTCGCGGTGACCGGCGTGTGGCTGTGGTTCCGCTACGTCCCGTCGGCCTCGTCGGCGTGGCCGGGGACGCGCGCGCCCGCGACCGACGAGAGCTGGATCCGCACCACGCACCGGGTCGTCGGCTTCCTCGTCGTCGTGCTCGCGCTCGCCGCACTGGTGCTGGTGATCGGACGCCGGGTGCGCAGTGGGGTGCGCGGGGTCGTGGCCGCGACCGGTGTGTTGGTGACCGCGCTCGCGGCGGCGATCACCGGGTACCTGCTGCCGTGGGATCAGCTCGCGCTCTGGGCGGTCACGGTGGGATCGGACATCCGCGGCGTGCAGGCGCCGTTCCGCGCCGAGGTGAAGTACATCCTCATCGGATCGCACGAGGTGTCACCGGGCGCATACCGCTTCTGGGCCGTCGCCCACGTCGTGCTCGGGGTGCTCGTCGCGGCGACGTTGGTGTTCGTGTGGTTGCGCAGTCGGGCGCGTGACGTCCGCCGACGTCCACTGTCACCACCGCCGGCCGCACCACCTCCCGGACCTGCCTCCGGGACTGGAGCCACCGGGCGATCAGCGCGTTCCCGTCGAGGGCTAAGGCTCCGAGCGCAGCGGCATCCTCGAGCGGAGGTTCGGTCGCCACGGCGTCTTCTGCTTGCCCGCCTCGCCGACGCCGATCACCCCCACCCAGGGCACGTTGACTGCCGCGCTGCCGTGCGGCCCGGACAAGAGGTCGATCACGGCCGTGCTCGTCAGCTTCGTCGCGGTGTCGTCGTCCACGCCCGCGACCTCGACCATGCAACGGTGCTGCTCATCATCGACGCCGTACCGGAACGTGAACCAGTCGCCGAGGCGAGTCGCCTCCGTCACCCGGTGTCGGTTCCACGGCCCGGTCGTCCAACCACGGCTGGCGTAGGCCAGGCGCTTGCCGTCGGAGACGCGGTGCACGAGCCGACCGCGCCCGTCCATCGCCACCGAGCCGGTGAACTTCGGCATCGGGAGCGACTTCCGGAAGACCCAGAACGAGCCGCCCTCGTGCTCCGGGAGGAACAGGACCCAGCGTGTCGCGTCCCCCTCGCTCCCCTTCTTGTTCTTGACCTTCACGACGAAGCCGCTCACGGTCGCCCACGTCGACGACGCGAGGATGTCGAAGTTGCGACGGGTGATCCCGGCGACCACGCCGAAGCAGATCGCAGCGACGCCGAACCCGCCGATGAGCAGGACCGCGAGCCCCTCGCCGGCATCGAAGTAGTTCTCTCCCGGCAACGTCACGAAGTTGCGATCGTGGGGGTCGACGAGCACGGTCGCCGATCCCTCCGAGAACGACGCGGTGTTGTCGATGTCGATGTCGGCCGTGCGGTCGCGCCCGTTCTCCGTGAACTCGACGCTGACCGATCCTCCGTCCGAGTCACCGCCGTCGGGGTACACCGCGACGATGTCGCCCCGGTAGCGGTCGAACTTCGCCTGTTCGGCACTGAGGTGGCCGTCGACGGCGGAGAGGATCGCGGCCGACGCGATCGCCAGGACGACACACGCGACACAGGCCGCGGTCGTCCGCGTCAGGCGCCGGCGCAAGCGACCGCGGAGGTCCTGGGCGTCGAGGGCGACGGGCCCGGTGGTGTCCGCCATGTGGACACCGTCGCGTGGATGTCCGGGAGCGTTCCATGACCCGCGCGCTAGGTCCCCCTAGCTCCTGGCGGGGCGAGGTGGCGGCGAAGGCCTCAGACGGGCGTCAGCTCGGGTTCGCGCACCGGGATGTCGAGGTCGACCGTCTCGTCCGGGGTCTGGTTCGTCCGCCAGTGGTGCGCGCCGGCCACCGCACCGACGAACAACGGGATCCAGAGATCGAGGAGTCGGAACGCGATCACGGCACCTGCCGCGGCCGGCGCCGAGACGCCGTTGGCGATGAGCAGTGCGCCGAGCGACGCGTCGGCCACGCCGATGCCGCCCGGGAGCGGACCGACGAGTGCGGCCATGATCGTCAGCGTGTAGATCAGCAACGTCGTCGCCAGGCCGAGGTGGATGCCGAGCCCGGTGAGCACCATGTACAGCGCCGCGCAGCCGAGCAGCTTGCCGAACACCGCGGTGCCGAGCAGCGCGGTCGTGGCGCGCCAGTCGGCCCGCAGCCGCGCCATCGCGCACGCGAGCTCGTGTCCGGCGCAGCCTTCGATCTCGCGTGCAGGACGGCCGAAGCGCGTGCGCAGCCGCGCCCGCAGTTGGCGGGAGCGACCGGCGATGGTCACGACGAGCGAGCGGCGGCTCGCCACCAGGACCAGCCCGGCCCCGACGACGAGCGCGTACACACCCGAACCGATGGCGCCGTAGAGCGCGCCGCCGTGGAGACTTCCGGTCGCGGCGCCGGCCGTCAACGCCACCGCGACGAGCAGGCAGAGGGAGATGGTCTCGGCCACCTTGCCCGAGAGGTAGGCAGCGGTCGTGCGCGCGCGAGGGAAGCCGACCCGGTCGGCGTGCCCGAGGTACGGCACGAGGCCCGACGCGCCGGCTGACTTCACCACCTTGTTGGTGGCGTACGACATCGCGCTGAGCTTCACCATCGGGGTGAACGGGGCGTCGAGCTCGACCAGTCGGAACGATGCCCGCGCCTGCAAGCCGCGGTTGAGCACGCCCACCGCGACCAGCGCGAGACCGACGGGCAGCGCGGTCGGGCCGAGCGAGATGACCTTGCCCAGGGCGGGGAGGACGTCGTCGGCGTGGGAGACGACGAACCACCCGACGAACACGGCCAGGACGGCGCCCAGGATGCGGGGGGTCCAGCCGGTGCGCAGGTTCACTGCCGGAGCATCGTCGGGCGTGCCTGAGAACTTGATGTGCACAGTGTCATCGATGGCCGGTGTCACACCGGCATCGGGTCAGATCGGCGCGGTTCAGATCGGCGCGGTTCAGATCGTCGTGAGGATGGGCGCGACCTCGGTGGCGAACAAGGCCATCTGGTCGCACTGCTCGTCGACGCTCCGTGACTTGAAGCGCACTTGGAGCTGGTTCACACCTTCCGGGGTGTCCGCGAGGATCTGCTCGGCGATGTCACCGGGCGCGCCGCTGAGCGTGCCCTCCCCGACGTCCCAGCTCGGCGTGCCCACGTAGAGGAAGGGCGTGATGTCGCCGATCATCATCGACCGATCGGCCCGGCCGTGCTCCTCGCGCATGGCCTGGAGCTTGGCCACCATCTCCGTGTTCGACGGGCCCTGCGGCAGCCAGCCGTCGCCATAGGTCGCGGCCCGGCGGATGGCAGCAGGGCTCGAGCCCGCGATCCACACCGGTGGGCGCGGTGTCTGCATCGGGCGGGGCGTCGCGCCGAGCCCGTTGACCCATTCGTGCTCGAGCGCCTCGATCAGCAACGGGAGCTTCTCCTCGACGAGCTTGCCGCGGCGCGCGTGGTCGACCCCGAGCACCGCGAACTCTGCTTCCACGTGACCGGCGCCGATGCCGACGATGGCGCGACCGCCGGTGAGGTAGTCGAGGGTGGCGAACTCCTTCGCTGCGACGAGGGGGTGGCGATAGGGGAGCACGTACGCGTGCGACAGCAGCGCGGTGTGCTCGGTCTGCGCGCCGAGCCACGACAGCGTGGTGATGCAGTCCTGCCAGTACGTGCCCATCGTCGAGCCCAGCGACTCGGGGATCGCGATGTGGTCGCACACCGCGACGTAGAAGTAGCCGTGGTCGTCGGCGGTGCGCGTGACCCGGGCGAGGTCGGCCGGTGTGGCCGAGAGCTCCCACTCGGCCACGAACGTCTTGCTCTTGGACTGGATGGGGAGCTGGATGCCGTACGCGCGTGTCCCCGCGGGAATCTCGATCATGGCGAGAACGTAGCCGCGAATCTGACGGGCAGTCAGATGGCCGAGGGCGTTAGCGTCCCGGCATGACCGTGCAGCATCGACGCAGCAGCCTGCCGCTGTTCGCGGTCGCGCTCGCGGTGTTCGCGTGGGGATTCGGCCCGCTGTTCGTGAAGGGCATCGACGCCTCGTTCAACACGATCGTGTTCTGGCGCGTCCTCTTCGGCACGTTGATCGCGGTGGCCTTCGCGTACGCGCTCGGCGGCCGCATCACCTGGCGGCTGTGCGTGATCGCCTTCCCGGCGGGCGTGTGCTTCGCGCTCAGCTTCATCTTCGGCTTCGCGTCGTTCCAGGAGACGTCGATCGTCAACGCGACGCTCATCCCCGCGTTGCAGCCCGTGCTGATCCTGTTGCTGGCCACCCGCATGTTCGGCGAGCGGCGCTCACGGAGCGAGCTCGGGTTCGCCGCGCTGGCGTTCGTGGGAGTGGTCGTGGTCGTCGCCGGCGCGAGCGGCGCCGGCTCCTCACTGGAGGGCAACATCTACGCCTTCCTCAACCTGCTCGTCTTCACCGGGTACTTCGTGCTCGGCAAACGAATCCGCGAGACCGACATCCACTCGTGGTCTCTGCTCGCGGCGGTGTTCATCGGCGCGTGCGTGGTGGTGATCCCGTGGTCGCTGGTCACGGCCGACGATCTCGGCGCGATCCACGGCACCGACTGGCTGCTGCTCCTCGGGCTCATCCTGCTCCCGGGCATGGTCGGACACGGCCTCATGACCTGGGCGCACCACTACGTCGACGTCACCGTCACCTCGATGATGACGCTCGCCAACCCGGTCGTGTCGATCGTCGGCGCGTGGATCATCTACGACCAGGAGCTCTCCGCGGAACAGATCGCGGGCGGCGCCGTCGTGCTCGTCGCGTTGGGCGCGATCCTCCGCCGTCAACGCGCCGACCGCGCCCTCGCCGCCGAAGCCGCCCTCACCGGCGACCTCCTCGACGAATAGACACAGGTTGCGTCACTTGAGGGCGCTCAAGGCCCCGATCCGCGACATCGGTCATCACCTCGCGTCGACGATCGGCACCGAGCTGTCCCACGAGACGATCTCGAAGATCACCGACGCGTCTGCGACGAGGTCCTCGCCTGGCAGCAACGCCCGCTCGAGGCGTTCTATCCGGTGATCTATCTCGACGCGATCGTCGTGAAGATCCGCGACGGTGGCCACGTCCGCAACAAGGCCGCGCATATCGCGGTCGGTGTCGACATCGACGGCATCAAGCACGTGCTCGGCATCTGGGTGCAGGCCACCGAGGGCGCCAAGTTCTGGGCGTCGGTGTGCGCCGAGCTCGCCAACCGCGGCGTGCGAGACGTGCTGATCGTCTGCTGCGACGGGCTCAGCGGCTTCCCCGAAGCGATCGCCGCGACTTGGCCGGAAGCGACCGTGCAGACCTGCGTCGTGCATCTGATCCGCGCCGCGATGCGTTTCGTCAACTACAAGGACCGCAAAGCCGTCGCCGCCGCGCTCAAGCCGATCTACCACGGCCCTCAGGTGACGCAACTTCGTAGATCTAGAGGCGCTCGATGATGGTGACGTTGGCCTGGCCGCCGCCCTCGCACATGGTCTGCATGCCGTAGCGGCCGCCGGTGCGCTCGAGCTCGTTGAGCAGCGTCGTCATGAGCCGGGCACCGGTCGCGCCGAGCGGGTGGCCGAGCGCGATGGCGCCGCCGTTCACGTTGACCTGGGCGAGGTCGAAGCCGGTCTCCTTCTGCCACGCGAGCACGACCGACGCGAACGCCTCGTTGATCTCGACGAGGTCGATGTCGTCGACGCCGAGCCCGGTCTTCTGGAACGCGTACTCGGTCGCGGGAATCGGCGCGCTCAGCATGAACACCGGGTCGTCACCGCGCACGCTGAGGTGGTGGATGCGTGCACGCGGCTTCAGTCCGTGGTCCTTCACTGCCTGCTCGCTGGCGATGAGCAGCGCGGCCGAACCGTCGCTGATCTGGCTCGCCAGCGCGGCGGTGAGGCGACCACCTTCCACCAAGGTGGGCAGCGAGCGGATCTTCTCCCAGTTGGGCTCGCGCGGTCCTTCGTCGAACGTGCACTCACCGAGCGCGACGATCTCGTTGTCGAACCGACCCTCGGCGCGCGCCCGCAGGGCACGCACGTGTGACTCGACCGCGAACTCCTCCATGTCTTCGCGCGAGATGTTCCACTTCTCGGCGATGAGCTCGGCGCCGCGGAACTGCGAGACCTCTTGGTCGCCGTAGCGCGCCTGCCACCCGGGCGAGTTCGAGAACGGCGTCTCGTGTCCGAACGGCACGCCCGCGAGCATCGCCGACATGATCGGGATCTGGCTCATGTTCTGCACGCCACCCGCGACCACGAGGTCCTGCGTGCCCGACATCACGCCCTGGGCGGCGAAGTGGATGGCCTGCTGCGCGGAACCGCACTGACGGTCGATGGTGGTCCCGGGGACCGACTCGGGGAGTCCTGCGACCAGCCAACACGTGCGGGCGATGTCGCCGGCCTGCGGGCCGATGCTGTCGACGTTGCCGAACACGACGTCCTCGACCGCGGCGGGGTCGATGCCGGTGCGCTCGATGAGCGCCTTGATCGAGTGCGCCCCGAGGTCGGCGGGGTGGACCTGCGACAGGCCGCCGTTGCGCCGGCCGACCGGTGCGCGGACTGCGTCGACGATGTAGGCCTCGGCCATGGGTTTCTCCTGCGTCTCGATGTGCGACTAGTTGCTGACGATCACGGACGACCCATGTCCGAACAATCCCTGGTTGGCGGTGATTCCCACCCGTGCACCCTCCACCTGACGGGCGCCGGCCTGGCCCCGCAGCTGCCACGTGACCTCGCACACCTGCGCGATCGCCTGCGCGGGGATGGCCTCGCCGAAGCAGGCCAGGCCACCGCTCGGGTTCACGGGGATGCGACCGCCGAGCTCGGTGGCACCGGAGCGCAGCAGCGCCTCGGCCTCGCCCTCGTCGCAGAGCCCGATGTTCTCGTACCAGTCGAGCTCGAGCGCGGTGGAGAGGTCGTACACCTCGGCGAGCGACAGGTCGTCGGGACCGATGCCCGCCTCGTCGTACGCGGCACCCGCGATCGAGTCCTTGAACGTGCGGTCGGGCGGGGCCACCACCGCGCTCGAGTCGGTGGCGAAGTCGGGGAGCTCGAGCACCGTCTGCGGATAGCGCGGCGTCACGGTGGAGACGGCCTTCACCCGCGGCACGCCGTCGGTGGAACCGAGGTGCGTGCGAGCGAAGTCCATGCTCGACACGATCATCGCCGCCGCGCCGTCGGACGTGGCGCAGATGTCGAGCAGGCGCAGTGGGTCGGCGACGATCGGGCTGTTGAGCACGTCCTCGACCGCGTTCTCCTTGCGGAACCGCGCGTTCGGGTTCTCGAGCCCGTGCTTCGAGTTCTTCACCTTCACGCGCGCGAAGTCGTCGCTGGTCGCGCCGTACACGTCCATGCGTCGGCGCGCGTAGAGCGCGAAGTACACCGGATTGGTGGCGCCGAGCAGGTGGAAGCGCAACCAGTCGGGGTCGTTCTTGCGGTCGCCGCCGCCCACGGGCGCGAAGAAGCCCTTCGGGGTGGTGTCGGCGCCGATCACGAGCACGACGTCGGCGAAGCCGGCGAGGATCTGCGCGCGCGCCTGGTGCAGTGCCTGCGCGCCCGACGCGCACGCGGCGTAGTTCGACGACACGCGCACGCCGGTCCATCCCAGCTTCTGCGCGAACGTGGCGCCGGCGATGAACCCCGGGTAGCCGTTGCGGATCGTGTCGGCGCCGGCGACGTACTGGACGTCGCGCCACGCGAGACCGGCGTCGTCGAGCGCGGCGCGCGCGGCCACCATGCCGTACTCCGTGAAGTCGCGGCCCCACTTCCCCCAGGGGTGCATGCCGACCCCGAGGATGGCGACGTCGCGGTCGGCGCTCACTGCAACCCCTCCGCGTCCGCCGAGTCCGCCGGCGCCGCGGGAGCCCACACGTACACGAGGTACTCGTGCTCGTCGTCGCGGTGCAACGTGTCGATCTCGAGCTGCATCTCCATGCCGACCTTCAGGTCGGATGCTTGCACGCCCTTCGCGACCTGGCCGAGCACGACGATGCCCTCGTCGGCGAGCTCGACTGCCGCCAGCGCGTACGGCTCGAACGGATCGGCCGCGACGTACGGCGCGGGCGGCGCGTAGTGGTTCTCGGTGTACGACCACACCCGTCCACGACGCGAGAGCTTCGTGGGCTCCAACGAGTCGGAGTCGCAGTCGGGGTTCGGGCACGCGCCGTCGCGCGGCGGGAACACGATCGTCCCGCACACGGTGCACTTGCCGCCGATGAGATGAGGTGCGCCGTCGTCGGTGGTGTACCAACCCTCGATGGCGGGGATGCGCGTTACGGTTTCTGACACACCGTCAGACTACGTCGTACCGGGAGCGGATCACCGTGGCGAACGCCACCACCGATGACACCATTGCCACGCGTTCCGCCTCCGAGCTCGCCGCCGGCATCCGCGCCAAGGAGTGGTCGAGCCGGGAGCTGCTCGAGCTCTACCTCGACCGCATCGACCGCTTGAACGGACCCGTCAACGCGGTCGTCACCCTCGACGCCGACCGCGCGCGTGTCGCGGCCGACGCCGCCGACGCGGCACTGGCACGTGGCGACGCCGTCGGTCCGCTGCACGGGCTCCCGGTCACGATCAAGGACGCGATCGAGACCGAGGGCATCCGGTCCACCGGCGGCGCCCGTGAGCTCATCGACCACGTGCCGACGGTCGACGCGCCCGCAGTGGCGCGCCTCAAGGACGCGGGCGCCATCGTGTTCGGCAAGACCAACCTGCCGCGCTGGTCGGCCGACTTCCAGACCTACAACGACCTCTTCGGCGCCACCAGCAACCCGTGGGACCTCGGTCGTACCACCGGTGGCTCGTCAGGAGGTGCGGCGGCCGCGGTCGCCGCCGGGTTCACGAGCTTCGAGCTCGGCACCGACATCGGAGGTTCGGTGCGCATCCCGTCGCACTGCTGCGGGACGTTCGCGCTGAAGCCGAGCTTCGGCGTGGTCCCACAGCGCGGCTACCTGTCGCACGTCGGCGGTGGGACGACCGACGTCGACATCAACGTGTTCGGTCCGATCACGCGCAGCGCCGACGATCTCGACCTGCTCCTCGGTGTCCTCGCGGGGCCCGAGCCCGAGCGCGCCGACGCGTGGCGTGTCGACCTCCCGGCGTCCGATGCGCGCGACCTCTCGGACCTCCGCATCGGCACCTGGCTCGACGACCCCGCGTCGCCGATCGAATCGGAGTACGAGGGCATCTTGCGCGCTGCGGCCGAGCAGCTCGACGGCGCCGGTGCGCGCGTCGACGACGATCGCCCGCCGGTCGACTTCGCGCAGCAACGGGACCTCTTCGTACGCATGATCGTGCCCGCGATGGCGCCGAGTCTCGCCCACGACCAGACCGACGTGCAGGCGGACGCATCGTCGGGATCGCACCTCGCATGGCTGCGCGCGGAGGAGGAGCGCGCCGTGCTCCGGCGGACCTGGGCCGAGTGGTTCGCCGGCCACGACCTCCTCCTCCTGCCCGTCATGACGGTCGCCGCGTTCCCGCACGACCACGACCCCGACATGTGGGGGCGCACCATCGAGATCGACGGCGACCAGCGGTCGCTCGTGAGCACGATCGACTGGCTCGGTCTCATCGGCATCGTCGGGCTGCCCTCCGCGGTCGTCCCGATCGGCCGCACGGCCGCGGGGCTCCCGGTGGGCATGCAGATCGTGGCTCCGTACCTGCACGACCGCCGAGCGGTGCGGGCAGCCCAGCTGGTCGCGGCGGTCCTCGGGGGCTACGAGGTCCCGCCCGGGTTCTGATCGTCACGGCCTACTGTGGAGTGACCAACCGCAGACCCGGGGGAGATGCATGGGTGCGGACACGCTGAACGCCGACGACCACTACGTCGTCATCTCGGCCGACTGCCACGGTGGGGGAGAGATCCACGAGTACCGCGACTTCCTCGCGTCGCAGTACCACGACGAGTTCGACGCCTGGGTCGACTCCTACGACATCCTCTTCCCCGATCTCCTCGGCGACCTCGGCAAGCGCAACTGGGACTCCGACCGACGGATGGGCGACCTCGAGGCCGACGGCATCGTCGCCGAGGTGATCTTCCCCAACACGATCCCGCCGTTCTTCCCCGGCGGCGCGCTGGTCACGCAGATCCCGCCGGTCGACGCGCACGACCTCGAACTGCGGTGGGCCGGACTGCAGGCGCACAACCGTTGGCTGGCCGACTTCTGCGCGCGCACCCCGGGACGGCGCGCCGGCATCGCACAGATCCTGCTGCACGACGTCGACCGCACCGTCGAAGAGATCCGCTGGGCGCACGCGAACGGGCTCACCGGCGGGATCCTCCTCCCCGGTGCACCACCCGGCGTCGGGCTGCTGCCGCTGCACGACAAGCACTACGACCCCATCTGGACGGTGTGCGAAGAGCTCGGCATGCCGGTCAACCACCACGGTGGGAGCGCGGTCCGCCGCGCGGCATGGAGCAGGAAGACATCGTGATGTTCCTGCTCGAGGTCACGTGGTGGTCGCACAACGTGCTCACCAACCTGATCGTCGGCGGCGCGCTCGAACGTCATCCCGAGTTGCAGTTCGTGTTCACCGAGCAGGGCACCGCCTGGGTGCCCGACTTCCTCGGCCAGCTCGACTACTTCTTCGACCGCATGCTCAACGCGGTCGGCTCGCAGGAACGCGAGTGGGGCCTGCCCGTCGTCGAGAAGATGTCGTTGAAGCCGAGTGAGTACTGGGCGCGCCAGTGCCACATCGGTGCGAGCTTCATGCGACCGTCGGAGGTGCCCATCCGCGAGCAGGTGGGCCTCGACCGGATCATGTGGGGCAGCGACTACCCGCACAAGGAGTCGAGTCACCCGTTCTCG
The DNA here is from genome assembly GCA_963697125.1 of uncultured Actinomycetes bacterium. GTDB lineage: Bacteria > Actinomycetota > Acidimicrobiia > IMCC26256 > DASPTH01 > DASUAS01. The sequence goes on along the minus strand of CAVOMW010000007.1, from coordinate 9,634 downwards.
AGGGAGGCGATCCGGCTGAGCTTCGCCGAGGTCGACCCGGTCGAGGTGCAGATGATGCTGGGTGGCAACGCGGCTGCGCTGTACGGCTTCGACCTCGACGCCCTGCGGCCGCTCGCCGCGGGGATCGGTCCGACGGTCGGAGAGGTGGCGCGCCCGCTGTCGCCCGCCGACTTCCCCGAGGGCTCGCAGAAGTGCCCGGCGTTCTCGGATCCATTGCTCGCCACGCTCTGACAACGCACCGTTCGCAACCACTCCGGGGGGAGAACCACATGTCGGTCGACGAACGCACTCGTGTGGACGGTGAGATCGACGCGGTCGATCCCGCCCGGTGCTTCGGGGAGGTGCTCCCGAGCGCGTTCGAACGGGAGCAGGACCTGCTCGCGGCGGCGGTGTCGGGGTACGCGCCGGGGCCCCTCGTGGTCGACGTCGACGGTGACGCGTGGACGCTCGCGGTCGACGGCGGCGTGGTGCGCGTGCGCGAGGGTCGCGACGACGCCGCACCGACGGTGTTACGCACGACCCGAGCGCAGCTCGACGACCTGGTGAACGACCAGGTCACCGTGGTCGGCATGCAGACCAACGGCAGCCTCGATCAACCGGTTGGCCGGTTCGACGCCCTGCTCGACTGGTGGTTGTTGCTGCGCGGCGCGCTCGACGTGCGCGCACCGCACACGCCGGGCGCGATCGACCTCGTCGACGCCGGCGGCGCGCCGCTCGCGCTCGATCGCAGCTTCGCGGTCGACGCCCCGCTCGACGAGATGGGCGACTTCCTGCAGCGCGCCGGCTACCTCCACATCACCGGGGTGTTCGACGAAGGCGAGATGGGCGCGGTGTCGCGTGACATGGATGCCGCCGCCCCCACGTACTCGCGTGGCGACGGCCGTTCGTGGTGGGCGAAGAACCGCGCCGGCGACGACCTGCTCGTGCGCATGCAGTACTTCGACGAGGTGTCGCCCGCGGTCGAGCGGTTGGTCGGAGACGATCGGCTACAGCGTCTCGCGGGGCTGACCGGTGACGGTCACGTCTACGGCGGCATGAAGGACAACCGCATCGAGGCGCTGTTCAAGCCGTTCGACGTCGTCGAGGGGATCTCCGACCTGCCGTGGCACAAGGACTGCGCGCTCGGTCGCCACAGCTACGACTGCTGCAGCATGACCGTCGGCATCTCGGTGAGCGGCGCCGACGCGGTGTCGGGTCAGTTGCGCACGGTCGCCGGCTCGCACCGCGCGCTGATGTGGCCGTCGCTCCACAACGAGAACCGTTCCGACCTCCCAACGGTCCCACTGCCGACCCGCACCGGTGACCTCACCGTGCACCTGTCGTGCACGCTGCACCAGTCGGTGCCACCCGTCGAGCGTGAGCGACGCGTGCTCTACACCGGGTTCCGCCTCCCGCCCCGCGGCACCGATGCCGAGCGCGCCGCCCTCGAGCGCCTCCGCGCCATCCGCGAGGACGCCCCGGTCAAGGCCCCCAGCGCCAACCCCGCCTGAACCGGTCTCCGCCCCAGGCGAACATCTCGAGGTTGACCGTCACAGACACACGCGAACTTCGAGATGCTCGGGGGATCGGGGTACGGTCCCACCTCATGGACCTGCGGTACACGCCCGAGGAGGACGCGTTCCGGGCCGAGGCGCGGACGTGGCTCGAAGCCAACGTCCCGGCCACGCCGCTCCCGAGCTTCGACACCGAGGAGGGCTTCGCCCTGCACCGGCAGTGGGAGCGCACGCTCTGGAACGGTCGCTGGTCGGCGGTGTCGTGGCCCGAGGAGTACGGCGGCCGTGGTGCCGACTACCTCCACTGGCTCGTCTTCGAGGAGGAGTACTACCGCGCCGGCGCGCCTGGGCGCGTCAACCAGAACGGCATCTTCCTCCTCGGTCCCACGATCATGGAGGTGGGCACCGACGAGCAGAAGGCTCGCTTCCTCCCGACGATGGCGTCGAGCGAGATCGTGTGGGCGCAGGCCTGGAGCGAACCCAACGCCGGCTCCGACCTCGCCGCCATCCGTTCCACCGGTGTGCTGAGCGACGACGGCACCGAGTGGGTCCTCAACGGCCAGAAGATCTGGGCGTCACGCGTGGTGTGGGCGGACTGGTGCTTCGGGATCTTCCGCACCGACCCCGAGGCCGAGCGTCACCGCGGCCTGACGTTCGTCCTGGTGCCGCTCGACTCGCCCGGGGTGACGGTGCGGCCGATCGCGCAGCTCGACGGCGACACCGGGTTCGCCGAGATCTTCTTCGACGACGTGCACGTGCCCGTCGAGAACACGCTGGGCGAGGTCGACCAGGGCTGGCGGGTGGCGATGGCGACGGCCGGCTTCGAGCGCGGCGTCAGCCTGCGCAGCCCGGCGCGGTTCAGCGCCGCCGCGGACCGGTTGGTCGCGTTGTGGCGCGAGCACGCCGACCCGTCCGACACCGCGCTGCGCGACGCGGTCGTCGACGCGTGGATGCAGGCCGAGGGTTACAAGCTGCACACCTACATGACGGTCACGCACATGATCGAGGGCGGCACCATCGGGGCGGAGGCGAGCCTCAACAAGATCTTCTGGAGCGAGATGGACGTGCGGATCCACGAGCTCGCCCTCGACATCGCCGGTCCCGAGGCCGAGCGCATGGACGGAGAGTTCGAGCGGTGGGTCGACGGATTCCTGTTCTCGCTCTCGGGGCCGATCTACGCGGGCACCAACGAGATCCAGCGCAACATCATCGCCGACCGCGTCCTCCAGCTCCCTCGGGGTGCGTGATGAGGTTCGCGTTCACCGACGACCAGAAGCTCTTCGCCGAAGGGTTGCGTGACCTCCTCGACAAGGAGTGCACGCCCGCGCACGTGCGCGCCGCGTGGGACGACGGCGCCGGCCACGACTTCGCCTTGTGGAACCACCTCACCGAGATGGGGGTGTTCGGCATGCTCGTCCCGGAGGCGGCCGGCGGCCTCGGCGGCACCGAGGTCGATCTCGTGCTCCTGCTCGAGGAGCTCGGTCGTGCTGCAGTGCCCGGTCCGGTGCTCGAGACCGCCGCGGTCGTCGCACCCGCGCTGGGCGACGCGGCCACCGTCGGCACCGCCGCGCTCGACGGTTCCCCGTACGTGCCCCACGCGCACGTCGCCTCGGTGGTGCTCGTCCCCGGTGGCGCGATTCGCACCGACGCCGCGACCGTCACCGCGGTCGACTCGATCGACGGCGGCCGCCGCCTCTTCACCGTCGACGGTGCCGTCGAACCGTTCGCGTACGACGAAGCACTGGCCTTCGACCGCGGCGCGCTCGCGGCGGCCGCCTACCTGGTCGGCTTGAGTGAGCAGATGATCGACGTCGCCGCCGAGTACGCGTGCCAGCGTGAGCAGTACGGCCGACCCATCGGCGTGAACCAGGCGGTGAAGCACCTGCTGGCCGACGCGCTGTTGAAGGTCGAGTTCGCCAAGCCCGCGGTGTACCGCGCCGTGTGGTCGGTGGCCGAGGGCGAGCCGACGCGTGCGCGTGACGTCTCGATGGCCAAGGCGTTCGCCAGTGACGCCGCCTACCGCACCAGCCGCAGCGCGATGCAGGTGCACGGCGCGATCGGGTACACGTGGGAAGCCGATCTGCAGCTCTGGATGAAGAAGGCGTGGGCGCTGCAGCGCGCATGGGGCGACGCCACCTCCCACCGCCGCCGCGTCGCCGAGGCCGTCCTGTGACGCGTGCCGACCTGGAGTTCGGGACCATTCCCGCGCTCGTTCGCGCCAGCGCGGAACGATTCCCCGACCTCGAAGGCCTCGTCGACGGCGACGTGCGCCTCACGTTCCCCGAGCTCGCGGCGCGCATCGAGGAGACGTCGCGCGCGTTCATGGCCGTGGGCCTCCAACCTGGTGACCGGGTCGGCGTGTGGGCACCGAACATCGCCGAGTGGGTGTTCGCCGCCCTCGGCGCGATCGGAGCCGGCGGTGTCCTCGTGCCGCTCAACACGCGCTTCAAGGGCGCCGAAGCCGCGTTCGTGTTGGGACGCAGCGGCGCGCGCTTCCTGTGCACCGTGACCGGGTTCCTCGACACCGACTACGTGGGGATGCTCCGCGACGCGGGAGTGCCCGACACCCTCGAACACATCGTCGTGCTGCAGGGTGACGCCCCTGACGGCACCACCACCTTTGCCGACTTCCTCACTCGCGCCAGCGAGGTGTCGAGTGCCGACGCACGCGCCCGCGCCGACGCGATCGGTCCCGACGACGTCTGCGACATCATCTTCACCTCCGGCACCACGGGGAAGCCGAAGGGCGCGATGACCACGCATGCGCAGACGTTGCGCACGTTCGACGCGTGGGCGAACACCGTCGGACTCACGCGCGGCGACCGCTACCTCGTCGTGAACCCGTTCTTCCACACCTTCGGCTACAAGGCCGGGATCATCGCCTGCTTCATCCAGGGCGCGACCATCGTCCCGGAGCCGGTGTTCGACGTCCCCGCGGTCCTCGCCCACGTGGCGGCCGAACGCATCTCGATGCTGCCGGGCCCGCCCACGCTGTACCTGTCGATCCTCGACCATCCCGACCGCGACGCGTTCGACCTCTCGTCGCTGCGGCTCGCGGTCACCGGCGCAGCCGCGGTGCCGGTCGAGATGATCCGCCGCATGCGCGACGAGCTCACCTTCCAGACCATCGTCACCGCCTACGGCCTCACCGAATCGACCGGCACCGTGTCGATCTGTCGTCCCGACGACGATCCCGAGACCATCTCGCACACCTCGGGTCGCGCGATCGAAGGCCTCGAGGTGAAGATCGTCGACGACGACGGCAACGAGGTGCCGCGCGGCGACGCCGGCGAGATCGTCGTGCCGTGGGTACAACGTGATGGTCGGCTACTTCGAGGACGACGCCGCGACACGCGAGGCGATCGACGCCGACGGCTGGTTGCACACCGGCGACATCGGCGTGATGGACGCACGCGGCTACCTGCAGATCACCGACCGCAAGAAGGACATGTTCATCGTCGGCGGGTTCAACGTCTACCCGGCCGAGGTGGAGAACGCGATCCTCGGCCATCCCGACGTCGCGCAGGTCGCGGTGGTCAGCGCACCGGACACCCGCATGGGCGAGGTGGGCGTGGCGTTCGTGGTGGCTCGCGCCGGCACCACCGTCGACGCCGACGAGCTGCTCGCGTGGTGCGCACCGCGCATGGCCAACTACAAGGTGCCCCGCCGGGCGGTCGTGGTCGACGGGCTCCCGGTGAACGCGAGCGGCAAGGTCCTGAAGTACGAGCTGCGGGAGCGGGTCTGACGGTGGAACAACGACATGAAGGCACCTGCGCGATCGTCACCGGCGCCGGGTCGGGCATCGGGAAGGCCACCGCGAGCCGCCTCGCCGCCGAGGGCGCGCGCGTCGCGTGCCTCGACGTGAAGGGGTACGACGAGACCGCGGCCGAGATCGTCGCCGCCGGCGGCCACGCATGGGGCTACGAGTGCGATGTCACCGACGACGGCGCCGTCCGCCGCGCGGTCGACCTCGCGTTCTCCGAGCTCGGCGGACTCAGCGTGGTGTGCAACGTCGCCGGGATCGGCCAGTTCTACCGGACCGAGACCCTCGACCCTGCGGTGTTCGACCGGATCATCGCGGTGAACCTGCGCGGCACGTTCCTCGTGTGCCGGTACTCGCTCCCGCACATGCTCGAGGCGACGGGCGGCGTGATCGTGAACACGACGTCGGTGTCGGGCATCGTCGGCAACCCGTGGAACGCGGCGTACGCGGCGTCGAAGGGTGGCGTGCTGATGCTCACCAAGGCGTTGGCCGCCGAGTACCGACACCGGGGTGTGCGGGTGAACGGCATCGCTCCGGGCATGGTCGCGACCGACCTCAGCGCCGGCTTCACCGACTTCTTCGCGAACGAGGACATCGACCTGAGCGAGTTCGGGCGCGGTCAGCCAGTGCGGGCCGCGACGCCCGACGAGATCGCGGCGACGTTCGCGTTCGTGACGTCGGCCGATGCCGCGTACATGTCGGGCGCGATCATCGTGCTCGACGGCGGCGCCACCTCTTGACGTGCGACGCCCTCGCTCCCGGTCGTCGTCGGCGTCGGCCAGATCACCCGGCGAGACGACGACGACGTCGCGCTCGCGGAACCGCTGACCCTGCTGCTCGACGCCGCGCGCGTCGCCGAAGCCGATGCGGGGGCGCGGCTGCTCGACCAGGTCGACGAGATCGACCTCATGCCGATCGGCGCCTGGTCCTACGACGATCTTCCCGGACTCGTCGTCGAGCGGCTCGGGCTCGACGCCACGCGAGTCCGTGCCCGCGAACACCCCGTCGGTGGCGAGACCCCGATCCGGGCGCTCGACGCCGCGTCGGCGCGGATCGCCGCCGGCACCGCCCGTGTCGTGCTGCTCGCCGGAGCCGAGGGGACGCGCGCGATGACGTGCGCGCGCGCCGGGCTGGCGTCGAGCTGCCGTGGACGCCGCCCGGCTCGCGCTCGACCATCCCGACCATGGATCCCGTGCTGCAGCGAGCCGCGGCCGTCGGCATCGGACGGGCCATCCACTGCTTCCCCCTGTACGAGCACGCGCTGCGTGCGCACGAGGGCGCGAGCCTCGCCGACGCGCAGGCGGAGTCGGGGATGCTCTGGTCGGGGCTCACCGAGGTCGCAGCGGCCAACCCGTACGCGTGGTCGTGCAGTGGCGCGCAGTGCGCACGACGTCGCCGACGTGGGCCCGGACAACCGCATGGTGTCCTTCCCGTATCCGAAGTCGCTCACCGCCAACCCGTTCGTGAACCAGGGTGCGGCGCTGCTCGTGACCGACGCCGACACGGCCCGCGCCGTGGGCATTCCCGAGGATCGCTGGGTGCACCCGATCGGCGGCGCCGGCGCCGACGAACCCACCGACCCGCGTGCGCGTGCGGCGTATCACCACGTCCCTGCGCTCGACGTCACCGTGCGAGACGTGCAGGAGGTCACCGGCACCACGGCCGACGACTACGACGTCATCGAGCTCTACAGCTGCTTCCCCGCGATGCCCAAGTTGACGAGACGCGCACTCGGCCGCGACGCGACCGTGCCGATCTCGGTGACCGGTGGGCTCTCGTTCTTCGGCGGACCGGGCAGCAACTACCTCACGCACTCGCTGGCGGCGATGGTCGACCGGATCCGCGCCGACGGCGGGACCGGGTTCGTGCACGGGGTCGGGATGTTCAACACCAAGCACCACGCGCTCGTGCTGCGCGACCACCCTCGCGACGACGGCGCGTATCCGGCTCCTCGTCACGACGTCGGTGTGCCGCGGCCGCCCGTGACCGACCCCGTCCCCGTTGTCGAGGACTATGTGGGCCCGGCGACGGTGATCACGTGCTCGGTGGTGTTCGACCGTGACGGCACCCCGGAATCCGGGGGAGTGATCTGTACGGGCGCGCACGGCGAACGGTTGGCAGCCGCGGTGCACGACCGCGACACGCTGGAGCAGCTCACCGACGGGTTGGAACCGGTCGGTACCGAGGGCACCGTGACCCTGGGCGACCTTCCCGAATTCCGGGCGTGAGGGCTACGGTGTCCAGGACGCGATCTGAGGAGAAAAGGTGAACCAGGACAAGTTCTTCATCGGCGGTGACTGGGTCGACCCGGCGGGTTCCGACCACTCGCCGTGATCTCGCCCCACACCGAAGAGGTCATCGCCAAGGTCCCCGAGGCCACCACCGCCGACGTCGACCGCGCCGTCGCCGCCGCCCGCGAGGCCTTCGACAACGGCCCGTGGCCGCAGATGAGCCCGGCCGAGCGGGCCGACGTCATCGCCGCCATCTCCGCCGGCATCCAGGCCCGCTACGAGGAGATGGCCCGCACCATCTCCGAGGAGATGGGCTCGCCCATCACGTGCTCGACCATGGGGCAGGTCTTCGCCGCCACCATGGTGCTCGACTACTACGCGGGCCTCGCCCGCGAGTACGCGTTCGAGGAGCGCCGCCCCGGCATCCTCGGGCCGACGCTCGTGCGGCGCGAGCCGGTCGGCGTCGTCGGCGCGATCGTGCCGTGGAACGTGCCGCTGTTCATCACCTCGCTGAAGCTCGGCCCGGCCCTGGCCGTCCGGCTCCACCGTGGTGCTCAAGCCGGCGCCCGAGACCCCGCTCGACGCCTACCTCCTCGCCGAGATCGTGCAGGAAGCCGGCCTCCCCGCGGGCGTGCTCAACATCGTGCCGGCCGACCGCGAGGTGAGCGAGTACCTCGTGCGCCACCCCGACATCGACAAGATCTCGTTCACCGGCTCCGGCGTCGCCGGGCGCAAGATCGGCGCCATCTGCGGCGAGCAGCTCAAGCGCTGCACGCTCGAGCTCGGCGGCAAGTCGGCCGCGATCATCCTCGACGACGCCGACCTCGAGTCGACCGTCGCCGGCCTCATGCCCGACGCGATCATGAACAACGGCCAGGCGTGCGTCGCCCAGACCCGCATCCTCGCGTCGCGCGTCGCGCTACGACGAGGTCGTCGACGCGCTGGCCACCGCGGCCGCGGCGATGAAGGTCGGCGACCCGCTCGACCCCGCCACCGAGGTCGGCCCGCTGTTCGCCGAGCGCCAGCGCGACCGCGTCGAGGGCTACATCGCGAAGGGTCGCGACGAAGGTGCACGCGTGGTCACCGGTGGCGGCCGTCCGGCCGGCTTCGACAAGGGCTGGTACGTCGAGCCGACGGTCTTCGCCGACGTCGACAACACGATGACCATCGCGCAGGAAGAGATCTTCGGTCCGGTGCTGTCGGTCATCCCCTACGACGACGACGACGACGCCGTGCGCATCGCCAACGACTCCGACTACGGCCTCTCGGGCTCGGTGTGGACCGGCGACCCGCAGTCGGGCGTCGACGTCGCGCGCCGGGTGCGTACCGGCACCTACGGCGTCAACGGCATGGGCATGGACTTCTCGTCGCCCTTCGGCGGGTTCAAGGACTCGGGCCTCGGTCGCGAGCTCGGCCCCGAGGGTCTCGCCGAGTACCTCGAGTCGAAGACCATCGTGCTGCCCCAGGGCTTCGAACCTGCCTGAGCGCAGCTCGATCCGAATCCCGGTCGGCGACGTCGCACCCGTAGGGGTGCAGACGCTCGCCGTCGACATCCACCTGCCGGATCGCGCCCGCCTGGAGGACGCTGGCGCACGACCAGTCGTGTGCTGCTGCGTCCCCGGCGGTGGGATGTCGCGCGGGTACTTCGACCTGCACACGCCGCCGGAGCTCGGCAACTTCAGCATGGTGCGGCACCTCGTCGACCGTGGGTTCGTCGTGGTCACGCTCGATTCACCCGGGGTGGGGGAGAGCGACGTCCCCGACGACGGCTACACGCTCACGCCCGACGTGGTCGCCGACGTCAATGCGCGCGTGTTCGACCAGGTGCTGCAGCAATGGCCCGACGCGGTGCGCATCGGGGTCGGCCACTCCGCGGGCGCGTTGCTGACCGTCGTGCAGCAGGCGCGTCACCGCACCTACGACGCGCTCGGCCTCTTCGGGTTCGGACGCGGCGGCCACGAGCAGTTCGCGCTCACGCAGGAGGAGCGCGACCAGGCGGGCGGCATCGTCGAGCTCACCCGCCAGCGATTCGGTGACCCGCTCCCCGGTGGTGGGTCCACGTCGACGTCCCCGTTCCTGCTCGGGGGCATGGAGGTGCCGCCCGAGGCACTCGACGCGTTGGGCGTGGTGAAGACCCGACTGCTCGG
>CAVOMW010000006.1:5000-863115 GCA_963697125.1 uncultured Actinomycetes bacterium | reverse complement strand
CCAGGGGAGTGCCGGAGTGGACATGTCGATCGAAGAAGCCGCGAGCGTGTTCACGGAGCCCTCGGCATATGCCGACGAGCCGCGTCTTCACGCTGCGTGCGCCTGCCTGCGGCGAGAAGCGCCCGGTCGTGTACGTCGACGTGAAGGGGCACGCACCCGCTTCTGGGCCCTCAACCGGTACGACGACATCATGACGGTCGAACGTGCGCCCGTGGTGCGGGCGGCGAACGTGCCCCGGCCCGCCCTCGGAGGCCCGTTCGAGGAAGACGGACGAGCCGGTCGAAGATGCCCGTGCGCACCCTGGTGCAGATGGACGCGCTGGATGACACGACGTACCGCAAGATCAGCGTGGACTGGTTCAAGCAGGCCAACGTCGCCCGTCTCTCCGATCGCGTGGCCGAGCTGGCAAAGCGCTCGTGTCGACCACATGGCCGACCTCGGTGATGAGTGCGACTTCTTCACCGACGTGGCGATGAACTACCCGCTGTACATCATCCTGGCGCTCCTCGGGCTCCCCGAGGAGGACTTCCCGCCTACGCTCAAGCTCACCCAGGAGATGTTCGGGAAGGACGACCCGGAGCTCGCGTCGAAGGACAGAGGGCGACCGGCTCATGGCGAACCTGCTCGAGTTCTTCGAGTACTTCCAGGGCCTCATCGACGACCGTCGCGTGAAGCTGCGCGAATCCACCTCGCGGTCGGTGATCGCGAACGCCGAGGTCGGCGGCGAGCCGATCGGTGTCCTGGAGGCGGTCGGGTATTACGTGATCATCGCCACCGCCGGCCACGACACCACCAGCGCCGCAATCAGCGGCGGATTCGCGGCGCTGCTCAACCAACCCCGAGCAGCTGCGACTCCTGATGGACTACTCCGGCCTCGTTCTGAGCGCGGTGGAAGAGATGTTCCGGTACGTGTCGCCGGTGAAGCAATTCATGCGCACCGCCACGAGCGAGCAGGTCCTGGGCGGCGTGACCATTCCCGAGGGCGAGTCGGCGCCGGCGTCGTTCCCGGCGGCCAATTGTGACGAGGCCGTCTTCGAGAACCCGGAGAGATTTGACGTGACGCGTGATTCGAATCGCCACATCGCGTTCGGATCCGAGTCGCCGACTACTGCCTCGGGACGCACCTCGCCCGGCTCGAAACCCGCGGTTCTACAACGAGCTCATCCCGTCTAGAGCAGGCCGAGCTCAACGGCGAACCCGAGTTCATGCACACGATCTTCGTCGGCGGACCCAAGCACGTCCCGGTTCGCTACCGACTTCGCTGATCGAATATTCAGCCGTCTGTGTCGGACGCGTCCGCATGGCGCTGACGAAGTCGGCGATGAGGTCGTCGCCGGCTGGTAGCCGGGGAAGTACGCGCAGACGCGGTCGCAGTCGCCGTAGCGCTGCCGATCTCGGCTGCGACCTCGTCGGGCGTGCCGTGGACCGCGATCGTGTGCATCATGGTCGTCGGAGACGAGGTCGCCATCTCGTCCCAGTCGGCCCTGCTTCGACACGCGTTGAGCTCCGGTTGCAGTTCTCCCCAACCCTCGACCTCGAGCACCGGCGCGGTAGGCAGGCGTCGAGCTGTAGAACGCGAGGGGACTTCACCCGCGGGCCGCTCGAGCTCCTCGTCGTTGCGTCCGACGCCGACGATCACCTCACGTTCACCTCGAAGTCGTCACGGGTGCGACCGGCAGCTTCGAGCCCCGTTCGATCGCGGGCATCGTGCGTTCGCGCATGTGGCGCTCGCTGTTGAACGGCATCACCAGACGCCGTCGGCGACCTCGGCCGCCATCTGGTTCATCTTTGGGCCGAGCGCGCCGACGAGGATCTTCGGGATGCCGTAGGGGTTCGGGTCGGGTGTGAAGGCCGGTGGCATGAGCGTGTGCTTCGTGTACTCGCCGCGGAAGTCGAGGCGGGTGCCGTGCTGCCAGCTCTCGAGGATCGCCTGCGTCGCGAGCACCCACTCGCGCATCTGTCGGACTGGCTTGTCCCAGCGCGCGCCGTAGCGGTTCTCGATGTGCGCCCGCACCTGCGTGCCGAGCCCGAGCCGGAACCGGCCTTGCGAGAGGAGGTGGAGGTCGTAGGACGCGTGCGCCAGGTGCATCGGGCTACGCGGGAAACGCCATGGCCACGTTCGTCATCAGGTCGAGCGAGCAAACGGGCGCGGCGGCAACGAGCGGGAAGAACACGTCGTGGCGGTTCTCGACGCTGAACACGCCGTCGACACCCGTCTGCTCGAGCGCACGGCCCGCTCGGCGGCCCCGACCACCGATTCGACAGCATGACGTCGATCTTCACCTGGCGCACCCCTTCATCGCGGAACCGCTCACCGCTGCAACCGGACGGGCAGCCGCTTGAGCGCGTTGTTGAGGTTCGAGCGGGTCCGCACCGGCTCGCCGGCCAGCTCGATCGTCGGGTAGGTGGCGAGCAGCTCCTCGAAGAAGACCCGCCCTTCGAGCCGGGCGAGGTGCACGCCGAGGCAGAAGTGCTCGGCGATGCCGAACGACAGGTGCGGGTTCGGGCGGCGGTGGATGTCGAACCGCTGGGGGTCGTCGAACACGTCCTCGTCGCGGTTGGCCGACGTGTAGTACATCGCCACCTTGTCGCCGGCCTTGATCTCGACGCCGCGCAGCTCGGTGTCGGCGGTCGCGGTGCGGCGGAAGTAGTGCAGCGGGTTGGCCCAGCGCAGGATCTCCTCGACCGCGCCGGCGATCAGCGAGGGTCGGCGCGCAGCTCGGCCAGCTGCTCGGGGTGCTCGAGCAGCGCGAGCAGCCCGGAGGACAGCATCGTCTTGGTGGTGTCGTTGCCGGCGGTGACCAGCTGGACGAAGAAGCTGACCCGAACTCGACGTCGGTCATCAGCTGTCCGCCGAACTCGGTGCCGAGGATCAGCGAGGCGAGGTCGTCGCGCGGCTCCTCCTGGCGCCGCGGCGCGGCGAACTCGATCGCGTACATCGCCATGGCGATGGAGCCGGGTCGTCGACTCGCCGTCGTCGCGCGTGAAGTCGGGGTCCTGGCCGACGTGTTCAGCTCGGCCCAGCGGTGGATCTGCGGCCAGTCCTCCTCGGGGATGCCCGACCAGCTCGCCGACCACCTGCGACGGCAGGCCGGACGGTGACGTCGTGGACGAACTCGACCTCGCCCTCGCCCGACCTCGGTCGAAGATCTCGCCGGCAGATCGCGCGGATCTCGGCCTTCGAGCCCGGCGATGACCTTGGCCTTGAAGCTGGGCACAGCGGCCGGCGGTAGTCGACGTGCCGCGGCGGGTCCATCGCCAGCAGCATGTTGCGCATCCGCTCGAGCTGCTCGGGGTCGAGGTCCTCGAGCACGATCGCCGCCCTCGCTGGCCGAGAACAGCATCGGCTGGCGCGCGACGTGCACGACATCGGCGTGCTTGAGCACCGCCCAGTAGCCGGGCTCGCCGCGGCATGTCCTGCCAGTAGACCGGCGTGGTGCGCCGCAGCTCGGTGAGGACCTCGTGCGGCGGCGCCGTCGACATAGGCGTCGGGGGAGTAGAGGTCGATCGTCGAGGCGGCCATCTGCTCAGCCGACCAGCACGTCGGGCCGGGGCAGCCCGCCGCCTCGCACAGCGAGTGGTAGTAGGCGAGCGTGCCGGCGCCGTCGGTGACCGACTCGACGTTGCCGTCCTCGTCGAGGTTGAGGTTGACGCCGTACATCTGGAACCACACCTGGGTGTCGTCCTCGATGCACGTGAGCGTGTGCACCGAACCGGCCGGCTCGTAGAGGAACGAGCCGGCGCGGTTGACGTAGTCGTACTCCTTGTACTTCCACGCGCCCGATACCGTGTAGCCGAACACCGGCCCGGTGTGGCGGTGGGTCTGGACCTCGAAGCCCGCCTGGAAGATGTTCTCGACGATCCAGAGGCCCTCTCCGCTCGACCTGGATCACCTTGAGCAGGTTGCCGCCGCCGATCTCGACGAACGGCAGCTCGTCGGCGCCGATGTGGACGGCGGTCGGGGCGTGGGCATCGGTGACGGCCATGCAGGTGCTCCTTGTCGACGGGTGCGGTTCGGAACCGCGATCGAATCGGTGTCGCGGGCCAGGTCGGCGAGGATCTGACGGTGCGCAGCTTGGCACCGATCTCGTTGCGGCCGAGCACGACGTCGGTGAGACCCGCGGCGAGACCCTTGCCGGACGCTCCAGTACCGGCGCTCCTCGTCGCGGACGACGGCCTGGATCAGCGGCGCGTAGATCTCGAACAGCGCGGCGACGTCGGGGTCGGCGAGTGAGAGGCGGGTCAGGACGGTGTGGCGGACAATGCTCTTCGCCGGCGTCGGGCCGGGAAAGAACTGCAGCATCTCGCCGCCCAGCACCGACATCGCGATGACGGTGCACGGATAGATGTAGTAGATGCAGACGAGGTTCTCGCCCTGGTGCCGGTTCCGGTTCGGCGCCCATCACCATGGTGGGCACTCCGAGCACGTGATGGCGCCCGAGTTGGTCGAACGTCGTGATGTTGGGCATCGATCCCTGGCCCACCATCGAGTTCCCGTGCACGTAGGGGAAGTGGTACGTCTCCTGGAACGCCTCGAGCGCGCACTTCCAGTTCGAGCCCAGCTCCAGCTCCATGGTCGTGGCCACTTCGTGGTGGTAGCCCTCCCACGCGGCCAGCTCGGCGTCGATCGGTCCGAGATGCTCGTCGAGGTCGAGGACGCCGTCGGGGTCATCGATCGCCCACACGATCCGTGGCGCTCCTCACTCGGCAGCTCGACGAGTCCGGACGACGCGACGTCGACTTCGTCGAAGCCCTCCTTGCCCGGCATGCCCACGAGCGCACCCTCGGAGTCGTAGACCCAGTTGTGATACGGCCACGTGAACCGGCGCGCGCAACCCGGATCCTTCGGGACCTGCGCGCCTCGGTGCCGGCACACGTTGAGCAGCACGCGGAAGCGACGGTCCGCGCCGCGCACGACGACGACGGGGGTGCCCAGCATGTCGGTGGTCAGGAAGTCGCCCGGCTCGGCGACGGCCGCGCTCGCAGTGACGAGGAGCGGCGCACGGAACGTGGTGCGCAGCTCGGCCGCGGCGATGCCCGGTCGGTGTAGTGCGCGTTCGGGATCCGCATCATCAACGGCGCGAAGTCACCTTTCCCGACGGCCGCGGCGTGGACCGCTCGATGCGGTCTCGGAGGGAGGGGGATGGGCGGGGCGTAGAGGTCCATCGGGTGATCATACAAATTGATCTGATGTATGATCAGCCCCGATGAGCGCCCGAGCCGCGCTGCCGGTCGACGTCGACGACCTCACCGTGTCATGGTTCTCCGAGGTGTTCGACGCGAGGTCACCGACGCGACGGTGCTCGATCGGAGTCCGGCACCACGGGACGTGCTTGCGTCGAGCTCGAGGGTGATGCCGGGGTTCCGCCGACGGTGTTCGTGAAGCTTCCGCCGTTCGGCGAGCAGCAGCGCGAGCTCGTCGACATGACGGGCATGGGCGTGCGGAGGCGCGCTTCTACCGCGACCTCGCGGACGAAGCTCGCGGTACGGGCGCCCGGCGTGTGGTTCGCGGAGACCGACGGCGACCAGTACGTGATGGTGCTCGAGGACCTCGTCGCGACCGGATGTTGGTTCCCGAGCTCGACGGACGACGACATCGCGGCGCGCGCCAATGACATCGTCGAACAACTCGCGATCCTCCACGCGCCGTTCTGGGAATCCGCGCTTTGCCCGGACGGCGATCTCGCATGGGTTGCGGCGCGGAGTGTGCGCGTCCGCGGTCCGGTTCCGTTCATTCAGGGAGCCGTCGACGTGCTCGGCGACCAGATGGACGACACGTTCCACGCGCTCGCCGCGCTGTATATCGTCGCGGACGGACGACATCATGGAGCTGTTCGGCGCCGGCCCCGGCACGCTCGTGCACGGCGACGCGCACATCGGGAACCTCTTCGTCGACGGCGATCGCACCGGCTTCCTCGACTGGGCCGTGGTCTGCCGCGCACCGGGGATGCGTGACGTCGCCTACACGATGTGCAACTCGGTGCCCCGGCCCGTGCGCGAAGCGATCGAGCACGAGATCGTCGCGGACTACTGCGACCGACTCGCGGCGGCGGGCGTCACCCTCGATCCCGGGGTGGCCTGGGACCAGTACCGGCTCTTCGCCGTGCAGTCGTGGGCATCCACCACCGCGACCGTGGG
The DNA here is from genome assembly GCA_963697125.1 of uncultured Actinomycetes bacterium. Taxonomy (GTDB): domain Bacteria; phylum Actinomycetota; class Acidimicrobiia; order IMCC26256; family DASPTH01; genus DASUAS01. The sequence continues at coordinate 856,977 of CAVOMW010000006.1, read as the reverse complement.
TGTGGGATCGAGATGGCAACCGATCGAGATCAGCCTCGCCGGGACGCGGCGCGCGACCGCGGCGTGTGCCCACGTCGACAGCCTGGGGTTGCTCGAGGAGCTCCTGGACTCGGGTCCGCGATGGTGAGACGCCACGGGTGGGGTGGGTCTCCGCCCGCCGACGAAGGCGAGGCACGGCAGCGCATCATCGAGGCCGCTATGCGGTGCGTCGATCGACGTGATCCCGCGCAGTTCACGCTGTCCGACGTCGCCACTGATCTGGGTGTCACCCGCCAGACCGTCTACCGGTACTTCCCGGGCACGGGCGTGCTCCTCGCCGCAGTCGGCGAGGTGGCGGGCGAGCAGTTCACCGATGAACTGAGCGAGCACCTTGCGGGCATCACGGCGCCGTCCGAGTGGGTGGTCGAGGCGCTGGCCGCCGCCTTCGAGCTGCTTCCGCAGCGGCGCTACCTCACGTTGCTCCTCGTGTCCGGGCGCGCCGAACCCTTCACTCGCTCGTTCACCTCTCAGGTGGCGAGGGGCACCGGCCGCGAGCTCATGAAGCGCTCCGACGTCGACTGGATCGCGGCGGGGTACGACGAGCGCGAGCGAGGAGCTCGTCGAGTACATGCTCCGGAGCCTGCAGTCGCTGGTCATCGACCCGCCCGACCCCGCGCCGACAGGGCCTGAGCTCCGGAACTACCTGCGACGGTGGATCGCGCCCGGGTCGTGCCGCGGTCCGAGGAGGAGCGGAGATGACGGAGCAGCGCGCGGTCCTCGCCGCCCAGGGCGTCGCCATCGTGGCCCGGGAGGCCACGCGCGCCGCAGCCGACGGTGCCCTCCCGGGAGGTTCGAGCATTCCCCTGCGCGGGGCGCGGTGACGCCGCGCTGGCTCGAAGCGGCGATGGGAGTGCGCGACGGCGCGATCCACTCGGTGCGTGTCGTCGACGAGAATTCCGGCACGGCGGCACGCGCCCGCATCGCGATCGAGCACGATGCCGACGTCGACGTCCCCGACCACCTGTTCCTCAAGTTCACCCCCCACAACTATCTGCAACGGGTGATGATGCTGGTGTTCGAGCTGGGCACGCGCGAGGTGTTCGTGTACCGCACGCTCGGTGACGAGCTCCCGGTGCGCATGCCACGCTGCTACGGCGCCGAGGTCGACTCACTCCGTGGCCGGAACCTGATGATCCTTGAGGATCTGGCGGAGCGTGCTCGCTTCCGCGACATCCGGGAACCCGTCACCGAGGTCGAAGCGCAGGCGGTCGTCGATGCGATGGCTGCGCAACACGCGGCGTACTGGGAGACCCCGCGCTTCGCCGGCGACCTGCAACCGTTGACGGTGCGCTCCGCGACCAGCGACCTCCTCGGCGATCTCGTCCGACGGCGCTTCATCGGCAACATGAAGGGACAGGCGGCCGACATCGTGCCCGCGGATGCAGCAACAAGGACGGATCCTCTTCGAACGCAGCGCGGAGGTCGATGCGTTCTGGGCGGCGCAACCGCGGACGGTGATCCATGGCGACACGCACCTCGGCAATCTCTTCTTCGAGGGGGACTCGCCGGGCTTCATCGACTGGCAGGTCACTCGTGCGGGCGTGGGCATGCGTGACGTCGCCTACTTCGCCACCGGATCGGTGGAACCGGAGCTCCTGCGCACGATCGAACGCGGCCTGGTCGATCGCTACGCCGCGAGCCTCGACGCCGCCGGGATTCCCGTCGACGTCGATCAGCTGTGGACGATCTACCGTGTCGGCACGACCGAGTTCTACACGTCGGTCGTCGCCGCGTCCGAGGCCGGCGAGCGGGCCCAGGACCCGGAGATCTGCCGCGTGGGCGTCGAACGCGTGGTTGCTGCGATCGAGGCGCACGACTCGTTGACCGTGTTGGCGACACTCGCCGACGGCCGCCATGTCTGAGGGGGACCCCATGAACGACCTGTACCGACCGATGTTCCTGCCCGACCTCCTGATCGCGGCGCTCGAGCGAAACGGTGATCGACCCGCCGTGCACATCGACGGCGAGATGCTGACCGCGCACGAGATGCGCGACGAGATCAGTCGCTACGTGCAGGCATTCCAGGCGCAGGGCATGGAGTCTGGGGAGCGGCGTCGCGACGCTGTCGAAGAACCGGGTCGAGGTGCTCTTCTCGATGGGCGCGGTGATGGTGTCGGGCTGCCGGAACACGCCGCTGCATCCGCTCGGCTCGCTCGAGGACCATGCCTACGTGCTCGAAGACGCCGGCATCGAGACGCTGCTGTTCGATCCCGCCGTTCGCCGACCGGCCGGCGAGCTGCGGCGAGCGCGTCCCCGGGCTGCTGCGGCTGCTGTCCTACGGGGAGGCCGACGTCGGCGACGACCTGATGGCGCTCGCCGCAACGTTCGCGCCGCAGCCCCTCGTCGCGCCACCGGTCGACGCCGAGGACCTGTCGGCGCTCGCCTACACCGGCGGCACGACCGGCAAGCCCAAGGGCGTGATGAACACCTACCGGGGCAGCGCCGCGATGGCGCAGATCATGGTGTCGGAGTGGCAGTGGCCCGACGAGGTGCGCCACCTGGTCTGCACGCCGCTGAGCCACGCCGGTTCGTCGTTGTTCGTCCCACTGCAGCTGCAGGGCGGCGTCGATGTTCGTGCTGCCGACGTTCGAGGCCGGCGCGGTGCTCGAGGCGATCGAGCGGCATCGCATCACGACGACGATGCTCGTCCCGTCGATGATCTACGCGCTGCTCGACCACCCGCAGTTCGCCGAGACCGACCTGTCGAGCCTGCAGACGGTCTTCTACGGGGCGTCGCCGATGTCGCCGGCCCGCCTGCAGGAGGCGATCGGAAGCTCGGCCCGATCTTCTTCCAGTTCTACGGGCAGACCGAGGCGGCCATGACGGTCTGCGTCCTGCGCAAGGAGGACCACGACGTCGACGACCTCGACCGGCTCGCCTCGTGCGGACGCCCGGTGCCGTGGGTGCCGCGTCGCGCTGCTCGACGACGACGGCAACGAGGTCCCGACAGGGCGAGCCCGGCGAGCTGTGCGTGCGCGGGCCGCTCGTGATGAAGGGCTACTGGAACAAGCCGGAGGAGACCGCGGCAGGCGTTCGAGCACGGCTGGCTGCACACCGGCGACGTCGCCGCGAGGACGAGCGACGGCTTCCTCACGATCGTCGATCGCAAGAAGGACATGATCGTGTCCGGCGGATTCAACATCTTCCCGCGCGAGGTCGAGGACGTGATCTCCACGCACCCGTCGGTCGCCGCGGTGGCCGTGATCGGCGTGCCCGACGAGAAATGGGGTGAGGCGGTCAAGGCGGTCGTCGTCCCCCGGTCCGGTCAGACCGTCGACGTCGACGAGCTCATCGCGCTGGTGAAGGAGCAGAAGGGCTCGCACCACGCACCCAAGTCGATCGACATCGTCGACTCGATCCCGGTCAGCGCGGTCGGCAAGCCCGACAAGAAGGCGCTGCGAGCCCGCTACTGGGCCGGCGCAGACCGCCTCGTCAACTGACGCCAGTCCAGACCGGCTCCAGAAGGTGATCAGACGTTGCGGCGGTAGCGACCACCGACCTCGAACAGCGCCTCGGTGATCTGGCCGAGGGAGCAGCAGCGGCGGCGTCCATCAGCACTGCGAAGACGTTGCCGCCGTCGAGGGCGGTCCGCTGCAGCCGATCGAGCATCTGGTCGCGTTCGTCGGCGTGACGCGATTGGAAGTCGTGGAGGCGCAGGAGCTGATCCTGCTTCTCGGCGTCGTCGGGATTGCGGAAGGTGTTGACGCCGACGAGTGGGATCGAGCCGTCGTGCTTGCCGTGTTCGTACTGCATCGACTCGTCCTGGATCCGGCCGCGTTGGTAGCCGGTCTCCATCGCTCCGAGCACGCCTCCCCGCGCCGAGATCACCTCGAGCTCGGCGAGGACCTCGCGGCGGTGACGATCCGCGCCGTCATGAGTCGGCGCGCTCGATGATGTGCACCGCGCACGAGGAACCGAGTCCCACGACGTGCGTCATGCCGCGGCGGGCGCCCTCGACCTGGCGGGCGCCGGCCCCTCCCCGGAGATGCGTGGTGACCTCGAAGATGTTGGCGAGCCCGGTTGCGCCGAGCGGATGCCCCTTCGACAGCAGCCCGCCTGACGGGTTGACCGGGATGCGCCCGTCGCGCTGCGTCGCGCCGGAACGAAAGAGCTCGGTGGCGCCGCCGGGTGGGCACAGCGCGAGGTTCTCGTAGTGGAGGAGCTCGGCGGTGGCGAAGCAGTCGTGCAGTTCGACGAGGTCGAGGTCTGCGGGTCCGACTCCCGCGCGCTCGTAGGCGCGTTCCGCCGCGAGCGCACTGACCGTGTTGAGGTCGGGTGAGGCCTCCGAGCCCGCGGCCCAGGGATCGGAGGTGAGGACCGACGCGGCGACGCGCATCGCACGACTGCGGCGGGCAGGGTCGAGGCGGCGGAGGAAGTCGTCGGTGACGAGCACGGTGGCGGCGGCGCCGTCCGTGGTGGGGCCGCACATGAGCACCGTGTTCGGGGTGGTGACCATCGGCGACGAGAGGATCTCGTCGAGCGTGTAGGCCTTCTGGTACATCGCGAACGGGTTGTCGACCGAGTTGCGGTGGTTCTTCTCGGCGATCTCCGCGAACACCGTGTCCGGCGTGTGGGGGTGGCGACGCACGTAGTCCGCGGCCGCATGTGAGAAGAGGGCAGGCATGAGGTCGGTGCCGAGGATCCCCTCTGTCGGCATGACGGCGCCGGCGCGCCCGGTCGGTGTGTAGACGTCGGAGTGCTGAGCCCCGGTGCCGAGGAGTCCGGTCTTGCCCATCTGTTCGGCGCCGATCGCGCAGACCGACCTCGGCTTCGCCCGACGCCAACGCCATGTACACGGTGCGGAGCGCGGTCGCGCCCGTCGCGCACGCGTTGGCGACGTTGTAGACGGGGATGCCGTACTGGCCGAGTTGGTTCTGCACCTGTTGGCCGAGCCCCTTGCGGCTGAGCACGGAACCAGCGGCGAGGACCTCCGACATCGGCCATCGCGACGTCGGCGTCGCCGAGCGCGCCCGACGCGGCTTCGAACGCGAGATCGACGTCGTCGCGGTCGGGATACCGGCCGAAGCGCGTCATGGCGACACCGAGCACCCAGATGCCGGTCACGCGCGTACCTGCTCGGTCGGCGGTGTGCGGAGCTCGAAGGCGAAGGAACGAGCGACGGTGCCGTTCGTGTCGGCGTCGAGATCGGTCACGATCAGATCGACCACCTCGCCGAGCACTCCGGCGTCGACCGTGGCGGGGTCGATCCCGACGAGATTGCTCTTGACCGAGAGGCCATCGCCCAGATCGACGATGCAGGACACGAACGGGGTCTCGATGCCGGGTGCATCCCGCCACACGACGGTGTAGGCGCCGATGGTGCCGGAGCGTGCAACCGGTCGACGGGCGAACGACCGGGCGCCGCAGCGCCCGCACCCGTTGCGGCGCTCGAGGTACCGCGCACCACAGCCCTCGCAGATCTCGGCAACCAGGTGCGGGTCGTCGGCGTCGGCCACGAAGTAGCTGACGACCGGGACCACGTTCCCGAGTGGATCGGACATCGACGCTGCTCCTCTACAGTCACCGCTGCGCTGACCGGGCTGGCCGCGCAAAACTGTATCTGTATTACAGTTCTGGATTCAAGGCTTCGTGCCGGCCAGAGGAGACCGGGGTGCCGCGACTACGGCCATACGCGATTCGCAACACCCCGACGAGCGGCGCGCCGGCGCCGACGCGGGCCGCTCCTCCGAAGCCCGAGGACCTGACCGCGAACCAGCTGGCGCGGCGGACACGGATCGTCGAAGCCGGTGTGACGCTGATGCGCTCGCGCGACTACGAGGACATCCAGATCCGGGAAGTCGCGGTGGAGGCATCCCTCGCCCTCGGCACCGTCTACCGCTACTTCGCTTCGAAGGAGCACCTGTTCTCGGAGGTCTTCTTCGCGTGGTTGACCGACCTCAGCCACGAGATCGAAGCCGAACCGGCGACGGGAGCGGACAACCGTGACCGCCTCAACGACGTGTTGGCCCGCACCATCGCGGCGTTCGAGCACGAACCGACCTTCTACAAGTTGCTCGTCATGACGTCACGAACCTCCGACCCGTTCGTACGAGACACCCGGGCGGCCATGCAGGAGAACAGCGAGCGCGGTGCTCGCGGCGCCGCTGGTGGGCGTGTCCGACGAGGACCGGACCGTCGTGGTGATGGTCGTGGGGGCGATGCTCGAAGCGGCGCTCGGGACCTGGCTGGCCGGCGCGATCTCGATCGACGACGTCTACGCGCGGACGGCTCGACTGGTGAGCCTGCTCCGGCTCCCCGACTGAGCGCGGGCGCGCTCGTGACCAGTCGCGCTTGACATCGCCAAGACTAGAATCTAATACTAGTTCTCGATGTCACTCGCCGTTCACGTCGACCTGTGGAGCTCGAGCTCGTTCGCGCAGGGGCACCCGCACGAGCAGTACGCGGCACTGCGACGGGACGCACCGGTCCACCGGCACGAGGAACCCAACGGTCCCGGGTTCTGGGCGGTCACGAAGTACCGCACCGTGAAGGACGTCGGCAGAGACGCGGCGACGTTCTCCTCGATCCCCGTGATGACGATCGCCGACCTGTCCGACGCGATGCGGGAGTCGTCCAGCCACATGTTGATGTGCATGGACCCTCCGAAGCACACGCGGCACCGCATGCTGGTCAACCGCGGGTTCACGCCCCGCAGCATCGAGACGATGACGGACCGCATCGACGCGATGGCCGCGCACGTGGTCGATCGGGTCTGCGAGCGGGGGGAGTGCGACTTCGTCGAAGACGTCGCCGGGATGTTGCCGTCGTACGTCATCGCCGACCTGCTCGGGATTCCACTCGACGACGGTGTCCGGCTCTACGCGCTGACCGAGGTGATGCACGCGGCGCCCGATGCGGTCACCGCCGACGCGCGTGTCGCGGCCGGTTCGGAGATGTTGGCCTACGCCGCCGACGTGATGCGCGCGAAGCAGCAGACCCCGGGCGACGACCTCGCGACGCAGCTCGTGCAGACGGAGGTCGACGGCGACCGCCTGAGCGAGTCCGACTTCACGAGCTTCGTCCTGTTGCTCCTGAACGCCGGCGGTGACACGACGCGCCACCTCGCGTCCGGGCGGACTCGATTGCCTCTTCGACGTGCCCGACCAGCGGGCACTGCTGCAGGAGCGACTCGACGAGGTGCTGCCTTCGGCGGTGGAAGAGATGCTGCGATTCGTCTCGCCGGTCGTGTACCAGCGGCGCACCGCGACGCGCGACACGGTGCTCGAGGGTGAACAGATCCGCGTCGGCGACAAGGTCGTCATGTACTACGCGTCCGCGAACCGTGACGAGGACGTGTTCGAACGAGCCGACGACTTCGACGTACGGCGAGACCCGAACGATCACGTTGCGTTCGGTGGGGGCGGACCACACTTCTGCCTCGGGGCACACATCGCGCGGCTCGAGATCCGATCGTTGTTCCGGCAGCTGCTGCGGCGCCTGCCCGACATCGAACGAGCGGGGGAGACGCAGTGGAACGGCTCCAACTTCACCTGCGGGCCGTCGCACCTCCCCGTGCGGTACACCCCGCAACGCGTCGTGCCTGACCGGTGATGAGCGCGGAGCGGCATCGATGGAGGAACGATGGCTGACAACACGGTGACCACCGAGCGTCGCAACGCCGACGACGTGCGTCGCGCGCTCGAGCCGTGGCTCGCCGCCAAGATGCCCGGGCAGACGGTCGAGGATCTCCAGGTTGCCGCGCCCGAAGGTCACGGGTTCTCGAACGACACCTTGATCATCGACGCGATCGTCGACGGGACGCCGATGCCGCTCGTGTGCCAGGCCGCGCCGCTCGGACCGGGCCTCTTCCCCGACTACCCGATCGCCCGGATGGCGACCATCCAGCGTGATCTGCGAGACCACTCCGATGTCCCCGTCGCCAACGTGCGATGGTTGGAGGAGGACCCGGCGGTCCTCGGTGCGCCGTTCTACGTGATGGACAAGGTCGACGGTGACGTGCCGGACGAGAGCCCGCCGTACCCGGTGAGCGGATGGGTGCACGAAGCCACCGCCGACGGGCGTCGGACGATGTGGCTGTCGCTCCTCGACGCCATGGCGAAGCTCGCCCGCCTCGACGTGCACGAGCACTTCCCGTACCTGACCGCGACCCGATGGGGCATGCCACTCGATGCCGATCCCGCGCCCGAGCGGGTGCGGCAGTGGCGCGAGTTCACGATGTGGGCGTCGGCGGACACCGTGCTCCCGCCGACGTTGATGGGGGCGTGGGATCTCCTCGCCGCGGCGACACCGCCACGGCCGGAGCGCCTCTCCATCAATTGGGGCGACGCCAAGCTCGGGAACGTGATGTACCGCGACTTCGAAGTGGTCGCGCTCTTCGACTGGGAGCTCTGCGGTGTCGGGCCCGCCGAAGAGGACGTCATGAACCAACTCGCGCTCGACCACGTGTTCGCCATCCTGTGTCGCGTGCCGCGGAGCGATGGCTTCCTCTCCTTCGACGACACGGTGCGGGTCTACGAGGAGCTCATCGGACGTGAGCTCGTCGGTACCACGTGGTGGTACACGTTCGCGCTGGCGAAGATGGCCGCCGAGATCCACCGGATGCAACTGCAGACGCGCGCGCTGACCGGTCAGGGAGCGGACGTCGACATCGAGTCGGTGAACGTCGCGATCCCGCCACTCCGCGAGGCGTTGGCGGCGCTGTAGCGCGTCGACGGATCGCACATCAACGCAAAGGACACCGCCATGGACGAAGCACTGACCGAACGATTGCGGAAGTACGGCGCCCGCATGTCGGTCGACGACAACTTCCACGTACCGACGTCACTCGACTACAACTGGACCGAGACGTGCTGGTTCGCCATCGTCGTCCCGGACCGCAAGATCACCATCCAGCTGTATCCGTTCTTCCAGACGAACCTCGGCGTGCTCTCCGCGGGCGTCTACATCTGGGACGACAGCGGTGACCAGTGGTGGAACATGCGGTACAACAAGAACTTCTGGCACCTGCCGTTCCCGAAGCAGCCGCTCCACGACCTGCAGCTGCCGAACGGTCTGCGGTACAAGTGCATCGAGTCGCTCCAGAAGTACGAGCTCGGCTTCGACTGCCCCGACGGAGAAGACGTCCACCTCGACGTCGTCTGGGAGGGCGTCGTGCCGGCGAACCGGGCGGCGTCCGGCACCCACATGGACCAGCCGGGTCGGGTCCGCGGCACGCTCGTGCTCGACGGCGAGACGATCGAGGTCGACGGCGTCGGCTTCCGGGACCGCACCTGGTCGGCGCGCACGCAGTTCGGGCAGGGCGTCGGCCCGTTCCCGTCGATGGGCTACACGTGGGGCACGTCACTGACGTCGGCCGACGGCTTCTTCCTCCTCTCCGGGAACAAGGACGACGAGTTCATGGGCTACGGGTTGCTCGACGGCATCTTGTTCCGTGACGGCGAGAAGCAGAAGTTGACAGTCGGCGACGCGCACGATCGTCTCGCGCGATCCCGACAACGGCTGCCCGACGGGATCGGTGATCGATCTGGTCGACGAGTCCGGGCGGACCGCACACATCGAGGGGACGAACGTGAACCGCTTCCTCCTCAACATGTACCCCAGCCTCCTCGTGTGGGAGTGCCAGTCGCACTGGACGATGGACGGTGTTCCGCTCGTCGGTGAGGACGAGGACAACTGGGGGATCCACGACTTCCGTCGCTACATCCGCAAGGCCACCAATCGAGAGGGAAGCCCGACATGACCCAGCACGCACCGCTCGAGCTGTGGGAGCAACTGCCCATGTACGCCGTCTCCGACGAGCTGGCTCCGAGGATCAGCGAGTTCGGACTCGAGCGCAACCTCGACGAGCTCCGCGAGAACGGCTACACGATCATCCCGGTCGATCGGGAGTTGTCGGATCGCGTGCGCGCCGCGACCCTCCGCTCGGTCGAAGGAGCCGCCGTGCCGAACGCGAGCTTCGATCGGGCCAACGCAACCCCGTTGGGGGAGGACCCGGTGTTCAGCGAAGCGTGCACGCATCCTGCGGTCCTCGCGCTGGCGGAGTACATCTGCGGGCGCGGGTGCATCCTGAGCTCGGTGCTCGCCACGGTCCGGACTGCAGGGAGCGCGCTTCCCGTGCACTGCGATCAGTCGCAGGTGCCGAGTCCGTTCCCCGAGCACCTCGTGCTGATGACTGCATGCTGGGTGACCGACGAGTTCACGAAAGAGAACGGCGCCACGCTGATGCTGCCCGGCACGCAGCGGAACCGGCGTCCTCCGAGCCCCATGGAGTCCGCCGCCGCGGAAGGTGCGGTCGCCATCGATGCGCCGCCCGGTTCGATCCTCGTCTGGGACGGCGCGGTGTGGCACGGCAACTACCCGCGCACGACTCCGGGTGAGCGGGTGGTGTTGCACGTGACCTACAGCCGCCTCGCCTACCAACCGGTGCACGACTTCGGCTATCTCGACGACGACTTCCGGGCCTCGGCCACACCCGAGATGCGCGGACTCCTCGGCGAGAACCTCGGGTTCCGCACGAACTCGCGCCACCAACACATCGACGGCGACCGCTACATCGGCATGAGCCTCGACGTGCGCCGGTAGCTCCGACGACGACGGTCAGAGGACGATGACGGCGCGGCCCAGCACGTTGCCGGCGTCGAGCTCGGCGAGCGTCGACCGGCAGGTCGTCGAGTGGCCGCTCGACGCTCACCATGACGTCGAGGTCGAGTCGGCCGGCGAGCGCGTGCTCCACCAGCAAGGGGATGTCGGCGGCGAACCGGTTCGACCCCATCAGCGACTGCTGGATGTGCTTGCCCATGAGCAGGTCGGCACCCGTGAACGTGAACTGGTCGGCGAAGTCGGCGATGCCGACGACGGTCAGCGTTCCGCCGAAGCCCACCATCGCCAAGCCCTGTTGCACGGTCGCAGCGCGGCCGATCGCTTCGAACACGTAGTCGGCGCCACCCCCGGTGAGCGACTGGACGGCCGCGACCGGGTCGTCGCGACCGGCGTTGACGACGTCGGTCGCTCCGCACCGGCGGGCGAGCTCGAGCTTCGTGTCGTCGACGTCGACGGCCACGATCTGCTTCGCGTACGCGAGCCGCGCGCCTTGGATGGCGGCGAGACCCACGCCGCCGCACCCGATCACCGCGACGGTGGCGCCGGGTGGAACCTGCGCGGTGTTCAGGACGGCACCGACTCCGGTGAGGACGCCACACCCGAGCAGACACGCGCGAGACAGCGGGAGGGCTGGGTCGATCTTCACGACGTTGTTCTGGCTCACGAGCATGTACTCGGCGAAGCCGCCCAATGCGACGAACTGGTGGACGGGACCGCGGTCGTCGAAGAGACGCGGCCGTGCGTCGGGACCGCGGGCGAAGTCGTCGGTGAAGCACCGGTACGACCGTCCGGACACGCAGTTCGCGCAGTGCCCGCAGAACACCGAGAGGCACGCCACGACGTGGTCACCGGGCTGGAGGTGACGCACCCCGGGGCCGACGGCCTCGACGACGCCGGCGGGTTCGTGACCGAGGACGAACGGCACGGGGAACGTGATGCCGTGGCCGTGCAGCGCGTGCACATCGCTGTGGCACACGCCCGAGGCGACGACCCGGACGAAGACCTCGCCGATCCCCGGCGTGTCGATCTGCACGTCCTCGATCGTCGGGGTGCCAGGGACGGTTTCCACGAGAGCAGCGCGCATGGTGTCAGCATGGCACCTCCTGCCGTCGTGCCGCTGCGAACACCGAGGAGAGGGCGCTCGATGCACCCCAACGATCCACTGGTCCGTGAATTCCTGTTGCTGTGGGAGCAGCGTGACGTCGACAAGCTCGTCGCCGCCTGCACCGAGGACGCGGTGTGGCACCACCGGCCGCTCCCGCCGGCCGTCGGCCGCGAAGGAATCCGTGAGTTCGCGCAGCAGTTCGCCGATGTGCCCGGCGGCCCGTACGAGATCCTGCTGCAGGTTGCCGACGACCGAGTCGTGATGAACGAGCGACTTGACCGCGTGACGTTCGGCGGTCATCTCGCCGAGCTCCGGGCGTGCGGCGTATTCGAGATCCAGGACGGCCGGATCAAGGCCTGGCGCGACTACTTCGACACGGGCAGTTTGGCGGCGAACCAAGCCTTACCGTGATCGCTGGCCGCGGACGAGGCGACCGGGGGTCGCACCCGTCGGCTCGTCGTCCCGCACGGTGATCTCGCCGGCGACCACGGTTGCGTGATAGCCGGTCGCTCGTTGCATCACTCGGCGGCCACCCGCCGGGAGATCGTGGACGAGGCCGGGGCGCGATACGCGCACCGACCCGTGGTCGATCACGTTGAGGTCGGCGTGGTACTCCGGCGCGATGACGCCGCGGTCGTGCATCCCGTACAGGGTCGCGGTCTCGCTCGTCATCATGCGGATCGCAGTGGGGAGGGGGATGAGCGGCCCACGGGTGCGCTCTCGGGTCCAGTGCTCGAGCATCAACGTCGGGCTGCTGCCGTCGCAGGCGATCCCGCAGTGCGCACCCGCGTCACCGAGGCCGAACACCGATGTCGGATCGGTCAACATCTCGTGGACGGCGTCCAAGTTGCCGTACGAGTAGTTGGTGTAGGGGAACATGACCAGGTTCTCGCCGTCGCCAGCGGTGAACAGGTCGTAGAGCAGGTCCTGCGGGTCGCGCCCCGCTCGAAGCGCACGAGGCCCGACGGCGTCGTCGGCGGAAGGCTCCCAATCGATCGGGTCGCCGATCTCGTACATCCGGTCGAACGTCTCGTGGAGGAAGTGGGCGAACGCCTGGTCCGGTGCCCACTCGTTCGGCTCCGCGAGGATGCGTGCCTTCACCTCGGGATCACGCATCCGTGCCACCCGATCGCGGACGGGGAGATGTGCGATCGCCCGGTAGCTCGGCCGCGTCGAGAACGCATGGTGCCTGCTGTCGACCCCGATCAGGATGCCGGTCGTCCGATTGGCCACTTGTGGGAAGAGGGGTGCACCTTCGGCCTGCAACTGCGCGCACCGGTCGAGCTGTGCTCGGTACCGATCGGGTTCGGTGTGCGTCTGGACGAGCGAGAACACGACCGGCCGTCCGATCGAGCGAGCGAGCTCACCCATCATGTCGATCTCGGCGTGCGCTTCCGGCGAGATCTCGCCGTCCATCCCGCGCGGCACGATCTCGAACACGCCGGTGCCGAACTCGCCGAGCACCGCACCGAGCGCAGTGAGCTCCCGCGCGTCGGCGAACGTTCCCGGAACATCGCCGCGACGACTGGTGCGGTGCGCGAGCATGCCGCGTCGTCGAGATCCCGAGCGCGCCGGCGTGCACGCCTTCACGGGCGAGCTCGGCCATCTGCGCGAGGTCGTCGGGCGACGCGTCGCCGGTCGCCGCGCGGTCGCCCATCACGTAGGCGCGCAGCGCCGCATGCGGCACCTGGGTGCCGACGTCGAGCATCCACTGCCGCTCGTCGAGGGCGTCGAGGTACTCGCCGAACGTCTCCCATCGCCAGTCGATGCCGGCCGCGAGCACCGTGCCGGGGATGTCTTCGACGCCCTCCATCAGCTCGATGAGCTCGGTCTCGCCTCCCGGGCCGCAGCGGCGCGAAGCCCACACCGCAATTTCCCATCACGATGGTGGTGACACCGTGGTACGACGAGGGCGCGAGGGCGGGATCCCACGTGGCCTGGCCGTCGAAGTGGGTGTGGACATCGACGAAACCTGGGGTCACGAGCAAGCCGTCGGCGTCGATCTCCTGCCGCGAGTCGCCCGACACGCGGCCCACCTCGACGATCCGACCGCCGTCGATGCCGACGTCGGCCGTGAACGCTTCGGTGCCGTTCCCGTCGACGACGGTGCCGCCCTTGATCACGAGATCATGCATGCTCGCCTCCACTCCACGTGACGTCGTCGATGTTCAATTCTGGCGTCATCGCGCTCCGAATCGCGGCCGCTGGGCGCATGGTCCGGCGTGGCACCGGCCTGCTGCACGAGGCCTCAGTCGCGCATGAGGTGCGCCAGGACCTGAGCGTCGAGCTCTTCGAGTGACCAGACTGCGTTCGGATCAGAGCCCGCCTTGACCATGGTCGCCACGTCCACGTGATGCGACCAACGGGCCAGGGTTCCGCCCGAAGCGCTGAAGACCTCGCCGCTGACGTCGGCGGCCGCGTCGGTGCACAGCCAAGTGACGATGGGTGCGACGCACTCGGGAGGGGGAAGGGCCAGCGCGGCCAGGACCTCCGGAGGCAGGTCGCCGGTCCCGAGCACGTCGGCGATCTGCGACCGGTACACCTCGAACAGGCGGGTGGCGGCACCGGGCGCGTAGCAGTTGAAGGTCACGCCACTCCCTCGGTGGGTCGTCGCCAGATCCCGCGCCAGGCCGATGTCACCACTGAACACCGCTGCGCCGGCCGCGTTCGCCTGGGTGCCGCGCGCGATCTCGGACGTCGCGAACACGAACCGTCCCCAACCTCGCTCGAGCATCGGCCGGCAACGCGGTCCGAGCCAACCAGAACTTCTGACCCAGGTACAGGTCCACGAGACGGTGCCACGCCGCGTCGTCCGAATCGAGCGTGCTGTTCAGCAGGGCCCCGGCATTGCCGACGACCACGTCGCAGGCGCCGAACGCGTCCACGGCTGCTCGCAGCGCACCAGCGCATCCCTCGGCGTTCGCCACCGAGTCGTAGTTGGCGACGGCGACCCCACCCGCGGCGACGATCTCCGCAACGGTGCCGTCGGCCGCGGCAGTGCTCGTTCCGTTGCCGAACTCGTCGGTGCCCAGGTCGTTCACCACCACCGACGCGCCCTCCGCGGCGAGCAGCAGTGCGATCGCTCTTCCGATCCCGTTGCCGGCGCCCGTCACCAGCGCCGTGCGTCCCTGCAGTCGAGTGCCCAATGGAGTCTCCCCGCTTCGGTGGATCGCTTGCTACCGGGCTTCGATCGTGACCTGACGGGCCGCGAGGCCGTCGGCTGGTGACCGTGACGGTGATGGTGCCCGGCGCGGTCGGTCGCACGACGGCGAGGGCTCGCCCGTGGAACGTGTCGTGCGTCGGCTCGCCGAACGCCTCTTCGGTGCGAGGGTTGGCGCTGCCGAGCCCCTGGAGCACGGCCGGTCCGTCGACCTCGACCGTGACCGCACGGTCTTCGGTGTGGTGCAGCCGCCCGGCGTCGTCGACGAGGGCGATGTCGATGTAGCGCGAGGTCGGTGTCATCGGCGCGGATCTCGGTGCGATCGGCGCGCACGTCGAGCGCGGCGAGGGCCGTTCCGGAGTGCAGCGCGGTGCGGGCGACCTCGGCCCCGTCGCGGTAGGCGACGGCGACGATCTCGCCGGGCTCGAAGACGGTCTCGAACTTGGTGCGGAAGCGCTGCGCCTCACCTGCCGGTTGGCGTCCGACCGAGGTGCCGTTGACGAGCAGCTCCACCTCGTCGGCGTCGCTCAGGACGTCGACGGTGACGGGCTGGCCCTCCGAGCCGGGCCACGACCACGAGGCCAGGCCCTCGAGCCACTGCTCGCCGGCCAACCCCTCGTGGGTCGGGGTCGAGCCGTGGCGCGCCGGATCCCGCACGGAGATGTGAGGCTCGGTGCGCAGCCCGAACACGATCTCCCGGAGGTAGGACAGCGTTCGCCGTCCGCCGGTGATGTCGATGTCGGCGCACCAGGCCGCGAGCCACGGGTAGTCGCCCATGAGCAGGCCGCTGTCCTCGCCGTACTCCACCCGGCCGAGACCGACCTCGCCGAGGTAGTCCCATCCGGTCCACGTGAAGTCGCCGATCACGTGCGGAAGGGCGAGCACCTTCGGCCAGTTCTGGGCGATGTTGGTGTTGTGGGTCTCGGTCCCCACCATCACGCGGTTCGGCATTCGTGCCGCGTCGAGGTCGTAGCGCGAGTCGGCGTAGTTGTACCCGGCGACGTCGAGGTACGAGTACGGCTCGTCGAGCTTCTGTGCCACCTCCTCGGACTGCAACAGACGGGGGAGGGCCTCGCGCAGTCGCTGCATGAGCGTGTTGACGCCGGTGTTCTCTTCGGCTGCCTCGGCATCGCTCCCGGAATCCGCGTCGGGCGGCGGCGTGGCCATCTCGATGATCGTCTGGATGCCGACGGCGATGAGCGGGTTCACGCCGTTGGTCACGTAGCGGGTGTCGTCGAGGTCGCGGACGCGATCGGCGAGGCGACGTCCGAGGTCGGCACCCATCGGGTCGCCGGTGTCGGGGATCTCGTTGCCGATGGAGTACAGGACGACGCTCGGGTGGTTGCGGTCCTTGCGCACCATGGCGTCGATGTCGGACTCCCACCACTCGGAGAAGACGCGGGAGTAGTCGTTGCGCATCTTCGGGTGGTGCCACATGTCGAACGCTTCGTCCATCACGACCATCCCGACCCGGTCGCACGCGTCGAGGAGCGCCTTGCTCGCCGGGTGGTGGGCGCTGCGGATGGCGTTGAAGCCCGACGCCTTGAGGATCTCGATCCGGCGCTCGTCGGCACGTTCCACCGTCGCCGCGCCGATCACGCCGTTGTCGTGATGGATGCACGCGCCGCGGAGGTTCACCACCTCGCCGTTGATCTGCAGACCCCGGGCCGCGTCGAGCTGCAGCGAGCGGATGCCGAAGGTCGTCTCGTCTCGATCGATCTCGACGCCGTCACCGTCGCGCACGACGACCCGGCACGAGTAGAGCGTCGGCGTGTCGATGCTCCAGCGCTGAGGGTCGCGCACGACGAGCCGTTGCCTGATCGTCGCCGACTGACGGGGGAAGCTCGTGAGCGGTGTGACCTCGGACGCGACGACCGCGCCGCGGTCGTCGAGGATCTCGGTCTCCACCGACGTGGGCGTCGTCACCGCGCCGTCGTTCTCGAGCACCGCGTTCACCTGGACGACCGCGATCTCGTCGTCGAGCTCGGGGGTCGTCACGAACAGACTGTCGAGCGCCAGGTGCACGAGCTCGCCGGTCACCAGCTTCACGTTGCGGTAGATCCCCGCACCGGAGTACCAGCGAGCGTCCTCCTGCGCGATCACCTCGACCCGGATCTCGTTGTCGTCGCCGTGACGGACGAGATGGTCGATCGCGACCGCGAAGCCGGTGTAGCCGTACGGGTGGTGTCCCGCGAAACTGCCGTTCACCCACACCGACGCGTCGCGGTACACACCTTCGAACTCGACGAACATCCGCTTGCCGCGCGCGTCGGCAGGGACCGCGAAGTGCTTCTGGTACTCCCACGTGCCGTCCGGGAAGTACGCGTTGCCCGGGCCCTCCGACGCGCCGCGGGTCGCACCGATCATCGCGTCGTGCGGCAACCGCACCGGCGTCCACGAAGGCATCTGACCGCCGCGCTCGAGGAACGCGCTGACCTTGGGGCGGAAGCCCCAGCCGTCGTTGAACGATGTGCGCTTCATGAGACGCCTCCGCCAGTCTGCATGTGGGGGGTGTTCACGTGGTCGGTCTGCATCGTCATCGACAACTGTCGCTGGGTGACGGAGACGGGCGCAGTCTCGTCGTGGGCGCCGAACACCAACTCCTGTAGCTCGCCGCTCGCGACGAGACCCATCGCCGGACCTTCGAGCGGGACGTGTGCCGACAGCAGCCAGGCCGACTCGTCGTGCGTCCGGTCCATGTAGTTGCCCGGACTCTGCACCTTGATGAACGCGTGCGGCACGCCGCCGATCATGTCGACGCGATCGAAGTACTGGAACTGGGTGTGGTTGTGGAAGCGCGCGCCGTAGAAGTCGACGTCCATCGCCGGGCGCGTCCTCACGTCGCCGACGCCCATCGACGCGGGGAAGTTCTCCACCGTGGCCGCGAACGTGAAGGCGTCGATGAACCGATACGGCAGCGGGTGCGCGCCTTCGTCGAGGTACGTCCCGAAGATCGTGCCGAGGTCCGACGCGATCCGGCCGTCGGTGCCGAGGTCGTAGACGTGGGCCACCACCTCGGGCAGCCGCGGGATCAGCTCCTGGCCGGTCCGGAACGGCACGTCGGCGCGCCGCTCGAGCTCCGCATCGATGATCTCCCGGAACTGCATGTCCGAGAACTCGACCTGCTTCCGCAACGTGGCGCCGTCGGACACGATCGTGAAGCGCAGACGCGTCCGGCTCTCGGTGATCTGCACGAGGTCGGTGACCCGCGGGATCCTCCCGTCGCGCACCTGCTCGGTGGTGAACGTCGCTTCGGTCGCTTCGTAGGCGTAGTCGAACGACTCGCCGGCGCGGAACTCGTGTGGCCGGAACTGGTGCGACACCTCCGTCACTGCTCCTCTGATGCGGCGTCGGCTGCAGACGACGTGACTGCTTCGAGGCGCACGAGCGTCTTCTCCATGTTGGTGATCATGTACTGGCGCGTGCGCTCCTTGACCACGTACTGCTTGTCGGGTGGTCCCTCCTGCGAGGTGTCCCACGTCTCGCGCACGAGCGTGCCGCCGTCGACCGGCTCGAGCTCGTAGCGCCAGATGCGGCCCCCGCCGAACCTCGCCAGCCACGTGATGGTCGAGTATGTCTGCCACGCGATGCGGCGGTTCTCCTCGTACTCGACGATCGTGCTGAGCGTCGAGTACGGGATGCCGATCTTCATCGACATCGTGAACGTGGAGCCCAGCACGAGCCGCTGCGAACCCGTCTTCGCGTGGCGCACCGATCCCGAACCGTCGATCTCGTGATGCCGTGCCGGATCCGCGAGGACGTCGAAGATCTCCTCGGGTGGTGCCGGGATGATCCGTTCGACCGAACTGAGGTGGTCGTCGCGGTTCACCGTGACGAGTTGGCACCGGCGGGATTGTGAGAGATCACGATGTACTCGGTGCGACCGCGACCATGCAGGTGCGTCTCACCGCCGGGTCCGCGGTGCACGCCTTCGCAGTCGAGCACGAAGTCGCTGAGCCCGGGCGCGCCGCCGGCCGGTGAGGTGAGCACCCGTCGGACGTTCGCCCGGTACGTGAAGCTCTCGTCGCCCTTCTTCGCAGTGACCTCCCACGCGCCAGGGAGCGGGCGACCGTCGTGGTCGTCGATGTCCTTGTAGACGATGTCGTAGGTGTCGTACATCGACACGTCGCGCGCCGGGCTGGAGGTGTGGAACTCCGAGGCCTGGACCTTCTCGCCCTCGTTGCCGAGCGAGTGCCAGAGGAAGCTCCCGAACGGTGCGTCGCCGCCGGTCCACTGGATGTACTCGTAGTGCCAGAACGGTGGCATGGCGCCGGCCGGACGTGGCGTGCCGGGGGAGGGGACCGTCCACGAGGAGTGCTCGAAGGCACAGGGCGTCGACACCGCGTGGGCGGTGCCGTCGATGGTGACCGTCCCCTCGACGACCGAGTCGAGGGTCGTGCGGTAGTCGGAGCCGACGACGTCCCAGAAGAGTGGTGTGGCCGGCCGGATCTGCAGATCGGCGGTGACACCGTTGACCGCGTCGGTCGTCTGGACGCGGTAGCTCTGCTCCGGGTCTTCGCTGCTGAGCGTGAAGTGCGAGCCGGCCTCGAGGCAGAACCGCTCGCCATGGCGCACGACCTGCTCGCCTGGTTCCGGGGCCTGCCCTCGCGGCGTCTGGACCTCGTGACGACGGACGGCGTCGGGCGTCACCACGGTGGTGGCGAAGGTCTGGACCGCGTCGCCGACGACCATGACGCTGGCCTGGAACAGCTCGATCTCGGTGCCGACCATCGGCGCGAACAGCCAGTAGCCGTCGCCGGTCGTGGTCTTCTCGTCGGTGGCGTACTGAAAGAACGACCGCCAGTCCTGGGATGCTGCAGACATCACGTCCCCCTGCTCTGCGAGTGCTGCGTCGACGCTATCCGGATTCGACGTCGACGTCAGGTGTCGCCTGCAGCATTCGCGGCGTGCGCGTGCAGTGCCGGTGCCACTTCGTCGAAGAGCCGGTCGATGACGGGCTGCGGGTCTGCTCCGGCGGTGGCCGGCATGAACACGAAGTGGCGGGCACCCGCGTCGTAGAACGCCTGGAGCTTGGTCGTCACCTCGGCGGGCGTACCGGCCGCCGCGACACTGTCGATCATCGGCTTGAAGTCCTGGTTGTAGGTGCCGCCCATCGTGCGCGCCGCTTCTTCGCGCGCGGTGTCACCGTCGGGATTGATGTTGAGGAACACCCACACACACCAGTGGAAGCGGTCGAGAGCTCGGCCCGCGTCCTCCGCGGTCTGACGGACGACGGCGACGGAGTCGGCGTAGCGGCGGGGTGAGTACATGTACGGGAACCAGCCGTCGCCGAGCAGCGCCGCTCGCCGCATGGCCGGCTCCTTCCGGCCGGCGACGATGATCGGTGGTCCTCCTGGCTGCAGCGGCGCAGGGTGGACCTTCACGTCTTCCATCGGGTAGTAGCGGCCGGCGTGGCTGATCTCCTCGGCGGTCCACAGCTGCCGGAGCAGCGGGATCATCTCGTTGGTCCGCCGGCCGCGCTCCTCCATGGGCACCTGGAGCGCGCGGAACTCCTGCGCGTACTCGCCGCCGATGCCGACGCCGAGCAGCACCCGACCGTTCGTGGCGCGGTCGAGGTCGGCGATCTGCTTGGCGACGAGTGCGGGCGGATAGAGCGGCAACAGCAGGATCGACGTCCCGACCATCACCCGTTCGGTGAGCGTCGCGAGCCGCACGAGGCCGACCATCGCTTCGGGGCTCGGGTTGCGAGAGGCGATGTGGCCGCCGACCCACAGTGAGTCGATCGGAAGCGCTTCGAGCTCGCGCACCCGCTGGGCGTCACCCACCGCGACGATCCCGATCTGCACGTCACTACCAGGCACGCTCATCGGAGCACCTCCTCGAGCTCGGCTTGTTCGCTGCTCGACAGACCCAGGATCGTGTCGAGCACGTACTTGTTGTCCTGGCCGATCAGCGGACCGTGCCGGATGTCGACGGCGAGGTCGGAGAAGAGCCAGGGTTGGCGCATCACGCGCGTGGTTCCCAGCTCCGGATGTTCGATGTGGACGAACACACCACGCGCCGCGACGTGCGGATCGGTCGAGAGCATCTCGTTCGTCATCACCGCGATCGCGGGCACGCCAGCCGCCTGCAGCGCCTCGAACGCGGCGCGCGACGACCGTACTTGTGTCCACTCGCGGATCGCGTCGTCGATCTCTGCGGACCGGTCACGGCGCGCGGCCGCGGTGGGGTAGCGCGCCACGAGGTCGTCGCGTCCCAGTACTGCGCAGAGCGCAGCCCACTCGACGTCGTCGCCGACCGCGATGGCGACCCAGTCGTCCTCGTCCTGCGCGCGGTACACGTCGTGCGGGGCGAACTCGCGGTGGTGGTTGCCGACGCGCATCTCCCAGTCGACCGCCAGCTGAGCGGCGAGCAGTGCATCAGGCGAGCTCGCCGCGACCACTTCGCGTGACGCGAGGTCGACGTGTTGCCCTTCGCCCGTGCGCGCTCGGTGCAGCAGCGCCGCGAGGATCGCGACCGCCAGCGCGCTCCCGCTGCGGTAGTCGGTCGACTCGCCGATCTCCGTCGGAGGACCGTCGGCGTAGCCGGTCTGCTCGCACAGGCCGCCGGTCGCGCCGAAGATGCTCGCAAGACCCGCGGCCATCGCCTCCGGTCCGGTCGATCCGTTCGCCGACGACGACACGACGACGAGCTCGGGACGCTGCGCGAGGAGATGCTCGGCGTCGAGACCGAACCGGGTCATGACGCCGGGCCGGAAGTTGTCGACGACGACGTCGGCCCACTCGCCGGCGAGACGATGGGCGAGTGCCAGACCGGCCGGTTGCGAGAGGTCGACCTGGAACGACCGCTTGTCGAGGTTGAGCTCGTTGAAGTTCGGAGAGCGGTTGATCCCGCCGTAGTCGGCGAGGAAGCCGCGCCGGGCCGGATCGGGGCGCCGCGTCGACTCGACCTTCACGACCTCGGCGCCGAGCATCGAGAGCAGACAGGTGGCGTACGGGCCGGCCGCGGCCCACGTGAAGTCGAGGATGCGCACACCCTCGAGCGCGCGGCCGGGCGGCAGGTGCGGCTTCTCGGCGCGTGCTGCGCCGAACCCAGGAGCACTCCCGAGCGCTGGTGCCGATCCGATCCCGACCGGTGTGGCCGAGAGCCGGTACGGCGGCCCGGGCACGCGCATCCGCCCGCCTCGACCGTCGTCGACCTCGCGGAAGAACCCACGATGTTCGAGTTGCTCCGACGCGACGAGATCGTCCGGCGTCGCGTACGCACCCACCGGGCAGCCGAGCGGGGCGAGGATGCGCACGATGTCGGCCTTGTCGCGTGCCTCGCACCACTCCTGCAGCGCGGTGGCGGCCAGGCCCATGTTCTCGGCGCGCGCGGCGGCGGTCGCGATCCGCTCGTCGGCGAGACCGTCGGCGTCGGGCGACGCGGCCAGCGCGTCCCATTGCGCGGGCATGACCCCGACGAGCTGCACCCAGCCGTCCCGACAGCGCATCATCCCCATGAATCCGTACCGACTGCCCTCGCGTCGGAGGACGACACCGTCGTTGTTGAACCGGCTCAGCCGGGTGCGGTTGAGCGTCAGCTCGGACTCCTGGATCGACACGTCGATCTGCTGCCCACGCCCGGTGCGCAGGCGGTCGTACATCGCGCCGAGCACCGCGACCGCGGCGTTCCACCCGGCGTCGTACTCGGCCAGGTCGGCGCCCGCCTGGATCGGCGGGCGGTCGGGGAACTGCTGCCACCCCGGGCCGCTGGGCAGGATCGACCCCTCACTGCCCGCGTGGAACGAGACGAGGTGATGGGCGCGGTACGCCGCGTACGGCCCGGTGAGGCCGAACGGGGTGATCACCACCACGATCGTCGTGGCATCCGCGTCGCCCAACGAGAGGAGGTCGGTGCGATCGGTGACGAGGATGTCGGTCGCAGCGACGAGGTCTTCGAGTCCGGTCGATCCGTCGCCGACGACGACGCTCGACTTGCCACTGTTGAGGTAGAGAAATCGGCCGCCGGGCTCGTCGGGGGCGGCATCGGCGCGTCGCGGACCCCAGCGACGCGACGCGTGCCCTTCGGGCGGCTCGACCTTCACGACCTCGGCGCCGAGATCGCCGAGCACCTTCGCGCAGAACGACGCCGCCAGGCCATCGGCGACCTCGAGGACGCGCCAACCGGCGAGCGCGCCCGGCACCAGGTCTCTAGTCTCAGTCAACAGTCGGCTCCGTTGTCGTCGTGCTGCACGAGAAGGGTCGCACATGCAGGATCTGTTCGGTCTGGAGGGACATCGTGCGCTGGTCGTCGGCGGCGGCTACGGGACCGGGCGCCTGACCGCCGAACTGCTCGCCCGCGCCGGTGCCTCGGTTGCGGTGGCCGACATCGACGCTGCGCGCGCGGCGAACGTCGCGGCCGAGATCGGCGGTCACGCCATCGAGGCCGATGTCACGACCGAAGCGGGCGCGAACGCAGCCGTCGACGAAGCCCACGAGGTCCTGGGTGGACTGACACGCGTCGCGAACATCGTCGGGCTCGTCGACCCGCGGTCGTTCCTCGAGGGCGATGTCGAGCTCTGGGAGGCGCAGCTGCGCCTGAACTTCTGGTCGCAACTGTTCGTGTGTCACGCCGCCGGACGCCACATGGTCGCCGAAGGTGGTGGTGTGATCGCCATGGTCGCCTCCGTGAGTGGCATCTACGGCGCCCGGAACCAGGCGGCCTACGGCGCCGCCAAAGCCGGCGTGATGTCGCTGGCGCGCACGCTCGCCGACGAGTGGGGACCACACGGCATCCGCGTCAACTGCGTTGCGCCCGACATCACGGCGGTGCCGCGCCTCGTCGACAACATGCCGGTGACCGAGGACGAGGCGCTCGAACTGTTCGATGCGATGGCGGTGTCCGAGGGCGTCCCGCTGCAACGGTTCGGGCGCACCCACGAGCTGGCCGGACCGCTGCTGTTCCTCCTCTCCGATCTCTCGTCGTACATGACGGGCCAGACCCTCGTGGTCGACGGCGGCACCATGATCCACTTTCCCCACCGCACTTCCGCCGACTCCTGACGCCGGATGATCGAACCGATGCTCATCGAAGACGACGATCGTGATGTCGTGCTCGAGGTGCTCGCCGCGGGCGCCGGTGAAGACGTGGTCCTCGTCCCGTCGGCCCTGCGGGGTGCCGCCGACTTCTCCACCCTGCAACGAGACCTGGCCGCGGCCGGATACCGCTCGCTCGCCCTCAACCCTCGAGGTGCCGGCGCGAGCACTCCGCCAAGGAGCGGCGTGACCCTTCGCGACCTCGCCGACGACGTTGCGTACGTCGTGTCGACGCTCGCCCGTGGCCCCGTTCACCTCGTCGGACACGCGCTCGGCAACGTCATCGTGCGAGCGACCGCCAGCTACCGGCCCGAGGTCGCCGCAACGGTGACCGTCATGCCGTGCGGCGGCCACAACCTCGGCGCCCACCCGGTAGCGGCGGAGGTCCTCACCGCGTTCGGTCGGTGTCACGACCATTCGCTGCCGGACGACGAACGGCTCGAGGCGTTGCGGGTCGCGTTCTTCGCGCCCGGCAACGATCCGACCAGTTGGCTCGACGGTTGGTGGCCGCGTTCGACGTTCGCAGCCGCGGTCATGGACGCCGATCCGGAAGGGTGGTGGCGCGCCGGCACCGCGCCGATCCTGATCATCCAACCCACCGAGGACGCGATGGCGCCGACCGAGGCAGGACGGGAAGCCGCGGCAGCGTTCGGGGTTCGCGCAACCTACGTCGAGGTGGAGCACTGCGGTCATGCCATCCTGCCGGAACAACCCGATGCGATCGCGTCTCACGTCGTCGACTTCCTACGGGCAAACGCGATCGGCTGACCGCGAGGGGACGACGTTCACCGCAGCGGACGGAACGAGGCGCGCACCTCGTCGACGAAGAGCGCGGGCTGTTCGAACGCGGCGAAGTGTCCGCCCTTCGCGGGTTCGTTCCACCAGTGGATGTTGGTGAAGCGTTGCTCCGCCCAACGGCGCGACGGCCGCCGGATCTCGCGCGGGAAGATCGAACAGCCGGTCGGGACGGTGACCGGTCCGATCAACGCGGCCATGGCTGCGGGATCCAGCGGGGGAGCGGGGCCCGCGCTCTCCCAGTAGAGGCGACCGGACGATGCGCCGGTGCCGGTGAACCAGTACACGGTCACGTTGTCGAGCAGTTGGTCACGCGTGAAGATGTTCAGCGGGTCGCCGTCGCAGTCGGTCCAGGCCCAGAACTTCTCGACGACCCAGGCGAGTTGACCGACGGGCGAATCGACCAGTCCGTACCCGAGGGTCTGCGGCCGGGTGGACTGCAGGTGCTGATAGCCCGTGCCCCACTGCGTGTGCCACTGGAAGTCGGCGAAGTTCTCGCGCTCGCGTTCGGTGGAGTCGTCGGTGATCGGACCGAGCGGCACCGTGGGCATGTTGACGTGGATGCCGAGCACGCGGTCGCGGTGCATCTCGCCGACGGTGGTCGTGATGGCAGATCCCCAGTCGCCGCCCTGTGCGCCGAAGCGCTCGTAGCCGAGCCGGCTCATCAAGGTCGCCCACGCCTCCGCGATCCAGGGAATCCCCCGACCGCGGGTCGACGGCTTGCTGCTGAACCCGTAGCCGGGCAGTGAAGGGCAGACGACGTGGAAGGCGTCGGCGGCGTCGCCGCCGTGCGCGACCGGATCGGTCAGCGGACCGATCACGTCGAGGAACTCGACGTAGGTACCGGGCCAGCCGTGCGTGATCACCAACGGCACTGCGTCGGGTTCGGGCGAGCGGGCGTGCACGAAGTGGATGTCGAGGTCGTCGATCCGCGTCGTGAACTGCGGCCACGCGTTCATGCGCGCTTCGGCCGCAGCGAAGTCGTACTCGTCGCGCCAGTAGGTCGCGAGGTCCTGCACGAACGCGAGCGGGATGCCCTGCGACCAGTCGTCGACGGTCTCGGGTTCGGGCCAGCGCGTGTGCCGCAGGCGCGCCCGCAGGTCGTCGATCGCGTCGGGGTCGAACGACACCCGGAACGGGACGAGCTCGGAGTCGGCCATCAGATCACACCCAGCCGGCGGAAGGTGTCGTGGTCGGTGAGGGCGGTCGCCAGGCGAGGGATGTGGACCAGCACGACCGCGCGCGAGCTGATCCGCGTGATCACCCACAGGAAGTAGCCGTACGAGAAGCTCAACGTGTACTGCTCCCACGCTTCGTCCCACGAGGGTGCCGGCGCGCCGAGCGACTCGAGCTCGCGGAGGTAGTGGCGGAGGAGCTCGGCTTCCTGGTCGCGCCGCGTCTCGACGTCGAGGACGGTGGCGAGGTGGTAGCTGATGTCGGTCGCCCAGTTGCCTCGCTGCACGATCTGCCAGTCGAGCCAGCACGCCCGGCCCTCGGCATCGAGGTACGAGTTGCCCGAGTGCGGATCGGCGTGGATCACACACGTGATCTCGTGCGCGCCGGTGCGCCGCATCGCCTCGGCCACGTTGGCCGCGTCGCGGAGCTCCGGTGCGATGTCGGGCCCGCGCCCGTCGTCGAGGAGCGCTTGCAGCGCGTCGAGCGGGAAGATGTCGGCCATGCCGGTGATGCGCGGGCTGAGCCAGGTCAGGTCGGCGACATCGGTGCACCCCCACGTCGCCGCGTGGAGACGCGCGAGTTGGCCGAGCGTGTCGCGCGCGGTGTCGGGCGAGTACGGCGTGTGCGCGTTCAGGAACTGCCCGCCGTTGGCAACGACGTCGTCCATGATGATCATGGCTTGCTGTGCGTCGTCGTCGACCGCGGTGAAGTACGCGCGCGGCATGCGGACGTCGAGCTGGGGTGCGAGCTCGCCGTAGAACCGGCCCTCCGACAACAGGTCGGCGCCCGGCGAGCCGTCGAGGTGCGCCTTCACGCAGTACCCGCGTGTCCGTCGCGTTCCGTCGGCTCCTTCGACGGTGACGCGGAACCGCACCTTCTGGGCGAGCGTCTGGGACGCATCGACCTCTTCGACCGTCACGATGCGGTCGCGCTCGTCGATGTCGTCGAGTGCACCACTGAGCCACGCCGGATCGAGCACCTGCTCGAGGGTGCTGGGAACTTCGCTCATGTCAGTGCGACCCCGCTCGGTAGACGACAGCACCACCGAAGTGTGGTGAGGAATGGCAGGCGACACCAACCTCGGCGCGTTCGCGCTGACGATCACCGGCCCGACCCGAGAGCTGGAGGTAGCACTCGAGCATCTGGGGGATGCCGTGCATGCGGCCGTTGCCGAGCGCGCCACCCCCCGAGAGCGCCGGGAGCGCGCCCGGTGCATCGCTGTCGATGCCGCCGTCGGCGACGAGCTCGTGCGCCTGCCCCTCCGGGCAGAACCCGAGGACCTCGAGCCAGAAGTACACGAACGGTGAGAAGCCGTCGTACACCTGGGGGAGGTCGACGTCGGCGGGACCGACGCCCGAGACCTCCCAGAGGCGCTGCGCGGTGTCGAAGCCGGTGGCCATGATGTCGTCGAGCGCCCAATGGAGGGGAAGGCGGCGCACGGTCGAGAGTCCGCTCGCGTGGCCGCTCACGAGCACCGGTCGGTGGGGGAGGTCCTTCGCCCGTTCGGCCGAGGTGAACACGAACGAGGCGACGCCGTCGACGGGGATGTCGCAGTCGTAGCGACAGATCGGGTCGGCGATCATCGGCGCGGCGAGGTACTCCTCGGCGGTCAGCGGTTGGTCGTGCCAGAACGACCAGGGGAGGCGCGCGCCGTTCTTGCGCGCTTCGACCAACACCTCGGCCATCGTCTCGCGCGTCGCGCCGTAGCGCTGCAGGTACTCCTGATACGGCAGCGCGATCATCGCGAGCGGGCCGAAGTAGCCCTGCGGCGCCGTCCACTGCATGGCACCCGCCGCGCTCGTCATCGGGTTGCCGTGGTACCGCCCGGTCGGGTTGTGCAGCGCGCGGTGCATGACCACGTAGTCGGCGGCGCCGCTCGTGATGGCGTTCACGGCGAGCGCCACCGTGCCGGGGATCTGCCCGACGCCGCGGAATCCCTCGACGTAGCGCGGCTGTGCGCCGAGATGCTCGGCCAACCACTCCGAGGTGACGATGCTGACGCCGTCTTCCACCGCGTGCGCGCCGGCGGTGGGGAACAACGCGCTGCTCGTGAATCCGTCGATCTGCTCGACGGTCAGCCCGGCGTCGGCGATCGCGCGCTGCGCGGTGTCGAGCGCGAGCTCGCCGAGCGAACGCGACGCGTGCCGTTCGACCTGGCTGTGCGCGTACCCGACCACCGCGACCTGGTCGCGGGCACGGTCAGCGCTTCAGCCACCCCGGGCTTCGACCAGCCGCCCGCGATTGACCTTCATGGCTTCGCTGCGCGGGATCGAGTCCACGATCTCGATCGTCTTCGGGACCTTGTACGGGAGCAGACGACCCTTCGTGTACTCCTTGATCTCGTCGAAGGTCGGCGGGTCGGCGGGATCGGCCGGTGCGATGATCGCGTGCACGCGCCGACCCCACTCCTCGTCCTTCAGCCCTACGACGACGACGTCGGCGACCTTCGGATGGTCGCTCAGCGCCGCCTCGACCTCGGCCGGGAACACGTTGGCGCCCCCCGTGATGATGAGGTCGACGCGTCGGTCGACGAGGTAGAGGTAGTCGTCGGCGTCGAGGTAGCCCATGTCGCCGACGGTGCCGAAGCCGTCATCGGTCATGTGGAGCTGCGGCGCTTCGCCGAGGTACTTGGCACCCACGTAGTTGGGTGAGCGCACGAAGATGTGGCCGATCTCGCCGGTGGCGACGGCGTTGCCGTCGTCGTCGAGGATGCGGACCTCGGCGCCGCTGAAGCCGCGACCGACGCTGCCTTCGTGCTCCAACCACTCGAGTCCGGTGAGCACGGTGAGGCCGAGAGCTTCGGTCGACCCGTAGGCCATGATGATCTTCTCGGCCCCGATGAGGTCGGCCCACCGGTGCACGAGCGACGGCGGCATGGGCGCAGCGCCCTGCATGATCCACTCGATGCTCGACAGGTCACGGTCGTCGACCCCGGGGAGGTCGGCGACGCGTTGGAGCATCGTCGGGGTCGCGGTGAAGGTCGTGATGCGGTGACGTTCGATGACGTCGACGATGCGCGCGGCGTCGAACTTCTCGAGCACGAAGAGCTGATCGCCGCTCAGCATGCTGCTCAACGTCGCGAACGCGTTGATGTGGTACATCGGCGCGAGCACCAGGATGCGTTGCGGTCGCGTCACGCGCATGAACGCCTCGGCGATCGGCGTGCCCATCAGCGGATTGAAGACCGCCGGCAACTGCGAGAGGATCACCTTCGGGGTGCCGGTGGCGCCGCTGCTGCAGATGCCGTTGCTGTTGGGCGAGATCACCTCGGGAAGCTCGGCCACCGGATCGTCCGCGGTCGCGTGGATCCATGAGAGGTCGTCCGGACCGATGTAGACCTTCGGCTCGATCACTTCCTTGAGTCGGTCGAGCTCCCAGTCGGGTACGTCCCAGCGCACCGGGACGGGCACCGCTCCGACCTTCCACGTCGCGAGCACGCCGAAGACGAACTCGGGCGAGTTGCGGATGCCCAGTCCGACGCGGTCGCCGTAGCCGACGCCCCGGGACGCGAGCGCAGCTGCGAGCTGGCTCGAGCGTCGATCCAGCTCCGACCAGGTCAGCGACGTCTCGGTGCCGTCCATCGCGAGGTGCACGTACGCGATGGCGTCCGGCGTCTGTCCCGCCATCTCGCGGAGCTGACCGACGCTGCTGATCGCTTCCTCGTCCATCGCGGTCCCCCCTGCGACGCCTGGCCTGCGACGCCCGGCACGGTACATGACTTGACGTCGACGTTACTTTGGTAGAAGCTCGTTCTACCAGAATCTTCGCACGGGGGAAAGTAGCTTGACCACGCTGATCAGCGAGCGGCGGTCGTACGTCGCCGGCCGGTGGATCGACGGAGACGAGACGGTCGCGGTGGAGAACCCCGCCGACGAGTCCCACCTCGCCGACGTGTCGGCCACGCCCATCGCCGAGTTCGGGCGCGCCGTCGCCGAGGCGCGTCGGGCCTTCGACGAAGGCCCGTGGGCCATCGATGCCTGCTGCCGAACGAGGCCGGATCCTGCACGCCCTCCTCGACCACATCGAGGCGAACGGGTCGGCGTTGGTCGACACGATGATGGCCGAAGCGGGCCAGCCGCGGATGCTCGCCGAAGGCGCGCAGCTCCGCACCGGGGTCGCGTTCAGTCGTGGGACGATCGACCTGTACCAGTCGATGAGCCACGAGGACTTCAACCCGGTGCCGGTCGACGAGCTGGTGACCGGCCGCGTCGCGCTGAGCATCCGTCGTCACGAGCCGGTCGGTGTCGTCGCTGCGATCACGCCGTACAACGGTGCCATCATCATGGCGTTCCAGAAGCTGATCCCGGCGCTGATGGCCGGCAACTCGGTGATCCTGCGCCCGAGCCCGCTGACGCCGCTCTCGTCGTTGATCTTCGGTGCTGCCGCCGACGCCGCCGGCCTCCCTCCGGGCGTGTTGAGCGTCGTGGTCGAGGGTGGGGCCGCCGGTGCGGAGCTGCTCACGACCGATCCCGCGATCGACATGGTGTCGTTCACCGGCTCCACTGCGGTGGGCAAGCAGATCCTGGCGCAGGCCGCGCCGACGGTGAAGCGGGTGGCACTCGAACTGGGTGGCAAGTCGGCGCAGATCTATCTCCCCGATGCCGTCGAACGCGCCGCCATGGGCGCGGTCGCGGTCGTCGCGCTCTCCGCGGGTCAGGCGTGCGTCGCCGCCACCCGCATGTTCGTGCCGCGCGAGCGCAAGGACGAGGTGCTCGACGCCGTCAGCGCGGCATACTCCGCGGTCGTGGTCGGACCCCCCTCCGACCCGACCGCGTTCATGGGCCCGGTGATCACGGGCGCGCAACGCGAGCGGTGCGAGCGCTACGTCGCCCTCGCCGAAGAGCACGGCGGGAAGGTGACGACCGGCGGCGGTCGCGTCGCCGGGTTCGACCGGGGGTACTACTTCGAACCGACGGTCCTCGACCTGCCCGACAACGCGAACCCGGCGGCGCGAGAAGAGATCTTCGGCCCCGTGCTCGGCGTCATCGGGTACGACGACATCGACGACGCGGTGCGCATGGCGAACGACAGCGTCTACGGGCTCTCGGGCCAGGTGTACGGCGCCGACGTCGCGGCCGCGGTGCAGGTCGCGCGCCGTCTGCGCACCGGCTCGGTCAACGTGAACACCGGTATGTTCAACGCGTACGCGCCTGCCGGCGGCTACAAGCAGAGTGGGCTCGGCCGCGAGCGGGGCCCCGACGGGATTCGTGCCTTCCAAGAGGTGAAGCACATGGCGATCGGAGAACTGAAGTGACGACGTACGACCTCAACTGGTTGATCTCGGTCGACGACCACGTGCTCGAACCGCCCAACGTCTGGGTCGATCGCGTCGCCGCGAAGGACCGCGACCGCGCGCCGCACATGGAGCTCGACGACAACGGGCTCGACTACTGGGTCTACGACGGCAAGCGCTACCCGAGCTCGGGCTTGAGCGCCGTCGTGGGCAAGTCGAAGGAGGAGTTCAGCCCTGAGCCCCTCCCGTACAGCGAGATGCGGCCTGGGTGCTACGACTCGATCGCGCGCCTCGAGGACATGGACCGCGCCGGGGTGCTGGCGTCGCTGTGCTTCCCGACGATCACGCGCTTCTGCGGCCAGCTGTTCATGGAGGCGAGCGACCGCGAGTTCGGGTTCGTCTGTCTGCAGGCCTACAACGACTGGATGATCGACGAGTGGTGCGCCAGCGCGCCCGGTCGCTACATCCCGCTGACGCTCATCCCGATGTGGGATCCGGCGCTCGCCGCCAAGGAGATGGAGCGCTGCGCGGCGAAGGGCTCCACCGCGTTCTGCTTCTCGGAGAACCCGGCGCCGCTCGGCCTCCCGACCATCCACGACCCCGACGGGTTCTGGGACCCGGTGATGGCGGCGGCGAACGACCTCGAGATGGTCGTGTGCATGCACGTGGGCTCGTCGTCGACCTTGCCGGCCATCTCGCCCGACGCGCCGTTCATGGCCAACCTCGCCTGGGGTGCCAGCCGCACGTCCGGCGCCATGCTCGCGTGGTTGTTCAGCGGCATGTTCCAGCGGTTCTCGAACCTGAAGATCGCGCTCTCCGAGGGTGAGGTCGGGTGGATCCCGTACTTCCTCGAGCGCGCCGAGCAGGTGCTCGACAAGCAGCGGTACTGGGTGCAACGCGGGGTGCAGTTCTCCGGGCACGCCACCACCGAGGTCGACCTCGACACGCTGAACGTCCGCGAGCTGTTCCGGGATCACGTCTTCGGGTGCTTCATCGACGATGCCCATGGCATCGCGAGCATCGACGAGATCGGTGAGAACAACATCATGTGCGAGACCGACTACCCGCACTCCGACTCGACGTGGCCCGACTCCATCGGTGTCGTGCAGCGGCTCATCAAGGACCTTCCCGAGGCGCAGCAGTACAAGGTGCTGCGCGGCAATGCCGAGCGGCTGTACCGGTTCACGCCGGCCACGCCGCCGGCACCGGCGAACGTCTGACGCGACGAACGGACTGAGGATGTTGCTGGAGGGGAAGTCGGCGGTCGTCATGGGCGCCGGTTCGGGGGTCGGCCGCGCGTCGGCGTTGCGTTTTGCCGAGGAGGGGGCCAAGGTCGTCGTCGCCGACGTCGATCTCGAGAGCGCCAAGGAGACAGTGCGCCTGATCGAAGCGGCCGGCGGTACCGCGATCGCCGATCAGTGCGACGTGTCCCAGGACGCCGACGTCGCCGCGACCATCGCCGCCGCGGTGTCGAACTTCGGGCGCCTCGACATCGTGTTCAACAACGTCGGTGTCCCGACGCCGGGCGGTGCCCGGACGTTCGAGGACCACACCGTCGACGACTTCGATCGCCTGTTCGCGATCAACGCCCGTGGCGTGTTCCTCGGCTGCAAGCACGCGGTCATCCAGTTCAAGGCGCAGGGCGACGGCGGTGTCATCCTCAACACCGGTTCGGTTGCCGGCCTGGTGTCGTGGGGCGGCGGTGTCTACGGGGCCACGAAGGGCGCGGTGCATCAGCTCACGCGTGCGGTGGCGATCGAAGGTGCGCCGTTCGACATCCGCTGCAACGCGATCTGCCCGGCGGGGATGCCGTACACGAAGTTCATCTCCATCCCGGGCGTGGAGACCGACGCCGATCGCGAGGCGATCGCGCAGCAGGTTGGTTCCATGCATCCACTGGGCCGACCCATCACCGCCGAGGACTGCGCCGAAGCCGCGGTGTATCTCGTCTCCGACAACGCGAAGAACATCACCGGTGTGCTCCTGCCCGTCGACGGCGGGTACGTGGCGAGATGAGCGAGCGCCGGACGACACCCAACGAGCCGCAATGCGAGCGGGGCCCAGCGGCCCGGCGGCGGAGCCGCCAGGAGTGGAGAGGATGAGTGCGAGCGACGACGCCAAGCTGCTCGATCGCGAGGAGCTGCGAAAGCTGTTCGACCTGCGCAGCAGCTACAACGCGCACTCCGGCGGTGGCTACACCGACGATCCGTACCCGGTCTGGCGCGAGCTGCGGGAGCAGGCCCCCGTGCACGAAGGCATCGTGCACGAGCTCACGGGCTTTGCCGGACCCGCCATGTTCCAAGGTCTGCCGTTCCCCGACCGACCGCACTTCTCGGCGTTCAGCTTCGAAGCGTGCGATGCCGCGTTCCGCGACGGCGAACTGTTCGCGTCGGCGCCGGAGGCCGACGGCACCGGCGGTGACGGCCTCGCGCTCATGAACAGCATGCTGTCGATGGGAGGCGCCGAGCACCGGCGCTACCGGGCCCTCGTGCAGCCGTCGTTCGTACCGGCCAAGGCGCAGTGGTGGATCAAGAACTGGATCGAGCAGACGGTGGACGCGCTCATCGACAACTTCGTCGACGACGGCGCCGCCGAGCTCAACGTCGACTTCGCCGCCGCCATCCCGGTGCTCACCATCACGGGCAGCTTCGGCATCCCGGTCGAGCAGGCACTCGTCGTCCGTGGCGGAGGGGGAGCCGGGAACCCGATGGCGATCTTCGAGCTCCTCGGGCCGATCATCGCGGCCCGGCGCGAAGCTCCGCAGGACGACCTCATCAGCGTGCTCGTGGAAGCGGAGTACACCGACGACGACGGCGTCTCGCATCGCCTCACCGATGAAGAGATCTACGGCTTCACGTTCCTGTTGCTCGCGGCGGGGTCGGGCACCACGTGGAAGCAGTTGGGCATCACGCTCGCGGCGTTGCTCCAGCGCCCGGAGGTCCTCGCCACCGTGCGCGACGACCGATCGCTGCTGCGTCCCGCGATCGAGGAGTCGTTGCGCTGGATGCCGACCGATCCGATGTTCTCCCGGCACGTCACCCGCGACGTCGACTTCCAGGGCGTGCAGATGCCCAAGGGAGCGGTGATGCACCTCTGCCTGGGGGCGGCCAACCGCGACCCGGCTCGATGGGAGCGCCCTGACGAGTACGACATCACGCGGCCTCCGAAGCCGGCGCTCGCGTTCGGCAACGGTCCGCACGTCTGTCTCGGCATGCACGTGGCACGCGCAGAGATGTCGGTCGGGATCAACGCCCTCCTCGACCGGCTCCCCGACCTTCGACTCGACCCCGACGCCGAACCATCCGGAGTTCATCGGGATGTACGAGCGGGGCGCGACCGCGATCCCGGTGCTGTTCGGATGAGCGAGACGGCATGAGCAGCGTCTCCACCGCGAGTCCATCGTCGGCGGAGCGAGCGGCAGAACGTTCGCCGGTGCCGTCGCGGTCGCGGGCGCGGCAGATCGAGCTCACCCAGACCGTCATCGCGGCCGCGCGCCGCCTGATCGATGCGCAGGGCGACCGCTTCACGATCCAGGAACTGGTGAAGGAAGCCGGCATCGCCCTGCAGACGTTCTACCGGCTCTTCGCCGGCAAGGACGAGCTGCTCCTCGCCGTGCTCGACGACATGATCACCGAGGCCTGCGCGCACCTCGAAGCCGCGGCGAGTGGGCTCCCGGATCCGGTCGCGCGCGTGCGCTTCTACGTGACCCAGGTGGTGCAGCTCGTCGATCGCGATGCCACGAACTTCGGCGCGCAGTTCAGCACCGCGCAGCACTGGCGGCTCTACCAGCTGTTCCCGGACGGGATGTCGCAGGCCAACCGGCACTTCGCCGATCTCGTCGCCCGGCAACTGGAGATCGCGCGCGTGGAAGGACTCCTGCCCGAGGTGGATCCGCAACGTGACGCCTGGTTCGTCATGCAGCTCGTCATGGCGGTGTACCACCACGCCGCGTTCGCCGACTCGAATCGGCGTCGCGACGACGTCAGAGGACCTGTGGCGGTTCTGTCGGCGAGCGCTCGGCGCCTGACGCCACGTACGCGCGCGGTGTCAGGTCGGAGGCGCGGCCGGCGGTGCGGCGGTGAGGAACTCTTCGACTACGGCCACGTATGGCTCGAAGGCCTCGTAGCGCAGGCAGTGTCCGGCGTCGAGCTGCACGTCGTCGAGCGCGGGAAAGAGGTCGCGCGCCTCCTCGACGATCTCGGCCGTGACCAGGCCGTGGGTGCCCCACACGAGCAGCACCGGGCAGCGAAAGCGTCGCACGCTGTCCTCCCACGGCGTCTCGAAGATCGAGGGAGTCGTCCCGTCCCATTCGGGTTGCCGGTGCTGGCGCTTCGCCTCCTCCCAGTTGACGTGGTCCACGGGATCCGACGGCGGGGACCCGAAGCGCTCGGACACCTCCAGCGACGACATCGTCGCGGCGGCCGCCGCCGCCTGGCGTGCCATCTCCATGACCTCGGCCACCTTGGCGGCACTCATCCAGGCGGGGTCTTCGAGGACCGCGGCACGGAACAGGTCGGGTCGGTCGGCGATGGCCTCGCTCACGGTCCCCGCGCCCATCGAGTGCCCCGCCGCGAGCGTGGGCGCGAGGTCGAGCGCCTCCACGACGGTGACGAGATCGGCACCGGGGCTCGGGGCACCCGCACCGGCCGTGTCGGACAGGCCGTGCGACCGGGCATCGAAGGCGACGATGTCGAACGAGTCCTCCAGCGCGTCGGCGAGCCGCGACCAGCACCGGGCGCTGTCGCTCGATCCGTGGGCGAGCACGAGCGTCGGGCCGGCTCCCCGCCGCACGTAGTGCAGCGTCGCGCCGTCGGGCGTGCCGACCTCGCCGTCGATCCATGCTCCGGTCACGGTTTCCCCCGTTCGCGCTCCCAGTGGAGCGTCGCCGGGCGACCCTACCGGGCGATCCCTACCTCCGACTGGAGCAACCGATGACCGATCGTGTCGACCGTCTGGTGGCGGAGCTCACCCTCGACGAGAAGGTCTCGCTCACCGCGGGCGCCACGATGTGGACGACGGCGGCGGTGCCACGCCTGGGCATCCCGTCGATCATGGTGACCGACGGCCCGAACGGCGCTGCGGGGCGACGGCATGTTCGGGCTGACCGGCGAGACCGCGGCGTGCGTGCCGTGCGGCTCGGCGCTCGGTGCCAGCTGGGACCCCGTGCTCGTCGAGCGGGTCGGCGTGATGCTCGGCGAGGAGGCGCACACGAAGGCGTGCCGGATGTTGCTCGCGCCGACCGTCAACATGCCCCGCTCGCCGATCGGGGGCCGGAACTTCGAGTGCTACTCCGAGGATCCGCTCCTCTCGGGTCGCATCGCCGCCGGCTTCGTCCGCGGGGTGCAGTCGCAGGGCATCGCAACCACGGTGAAGCACTTCGCCGCGAACGACGCCGAGTTCGAGCGCAACCGCATGAACTCGATCGTCGATCCTCGGGAGCTGCGCGAGATCATCCTGGTGCCGTTCGAGCTGGCGGTGAAGGAAGGTGGCGCGCTCGGGATCATGACCGGGTACAACCGCCTGAACGGCGTACCACTGCTCGGAGCACGTCGAGCTGCTCGCCGACATCCTCCGCGGCGAGTGGGGATTCGAAGGGTTCGTCGTCACCGACTGGTACAGCAACGGTTCGGCCGTCGGCTCCGCCACGGCCGGGGTCGACCTCGAGATGCCCGGACCGGCGCGCTGGTTCGGCCCTGCGCTCGCGGCAGCCGTGCGCGACGGCGCGGTCGACGAAGCGCTGGTCGACGACCAGGTGCGGCGGTTGCTCGGCGTCCTCGAACGCATCGGCGCGCTCGACGACACCTCGGTCCGTGAGAGCACGTCGATCGATCGCGCCGACCACCGCGCGCTCGCCCGCGAGGCGGCCACGTCGTCGATGGTCCTGCTGAAGAACGAGGGCGTGCTGCCGCTCGATCTCACGGGGATCCGAACACTGGCGGTGCTCGGCCCGAACGCGGAGCAGGCGCAGTTGATGGGTGGCGGCTCCGCGTCGCTCGCCCCGCACTACCGGATCAGCCCGCTCGAGGCGTTGCGAGAGCGGCTGGGCGCCGACACGGAGATCGTCTTCGAGCGGGGCTGCGACATCAATCGGGCGACCCCGTCACTCGGCGGCGCTCGGGTCACGACCCCAGGAGGTCAGCTCGGCCTGGCGGTGGAGCTGTTCGACAACGCCGAGTTCGCGGGTGAACCGCAGGATCGGCAGGTGGCGGAAGGCAACATCGTCATCCTGAGTGACCTCGGTGGCAACGCCGGGCCGATGTCGATGCGGATCCGCACCCGCTTCACCGCCGACGAAGCGGGTACCCACACCTTCACCTTCACCCAGCTCGGCGGGCAGAGCCGAGCCACGTTCGACGGCGATCTGGTGTTCGACGGCGTGACCGACCCGCCACCGCCGTCGCGTGAGATGTTCGGCATGGCGAGCGAGGAGCGCGGCGTCGAGCTCGACCTCGTCGTCGGCCAGGTCGGTCGACCTGGTCGTCGAGTTCGCCACCACCGAACCGGGGATCATGCGCGGCGTCCGCCTCGGTTGTCGACTCCCCGAGGTGGCGGACCGGCTCGACCGTGCCGCCGCGATCGCGTCGACCGCCGACGCCGCCATCGTCGTCGTCGGCAACAGCCCGGAGTGGGAGAGCGAAGGTCGCGATCGCGAGTCGATGGACCTTCCCGGTGACCAGGACGAGCTGATCCGGCGCGTCGCCGCCGCCAATCCGAACACGGTGGTCGTGATCAACACGGGTGCACCGGTCACGATGGACTGGGTCGACGACGTCGGCGCGGTCGTGCAGGCGTGGTTCGGGGGCCAGGAGATGGCGAACGCGCTCGTCGACATCGTCACCGGGGACGCGGAACCGGGCGGCCGTCTCCCGATCACCGTCCCGCTCCGACTCGAGCACAGCCCCGCGTTCGGCAGCTTCCCCGGCGAGAACGGCGACCACCGCTATGGGGAGGGCGTGCTCGTCGGGTACCGGTGGTACGACACTCGTCACCTGCCGGTGCGATTCCCGTTCGGGCACGGCTTGTCCTACACGACGTTCTCGATCGGCACTCCAACCGCTCCTGCACAGTTCACGCGGGGCGCGCCGTTCGTGATCACGGTGCCGGTGGCGAACACCGGTGCACGCCGTGGCGCGGAAGTCGTGCAGTGCTACGTCGAGCCGATCGCGCCGCGGCTCTTCCGCCCGACGCGCGAGCTGAAGGCGTTCGCGAAGGTGGTGCTCGATCCCGGTGAGCAGACCGTCGTGCATCTCACGCTCGACGACCGTGCGTTCGCGTACTGGGACCCGACCGACGTCGACTGGATCGGTAACGCCGCGCAGCGCGCGGCGGCTCCGGTCCGCGGGCGCATCGAGGCGTCACGGCGCGACACCCCGGGGTGGTACGTCGACTCCGGCGAGTACCGCGTGCACGTCGGCCGTTCGTCGGTCGACCTCCTCCACACGCTCGACGTGTCGATCGACGACTGACTCGCGAGCATCGTCACAACCGGGCCCGAAACGCCTCCACGGTCTCGAGGTCGGCGCACGTCGTGGTCGATCGGTTCGTCGCGAGTTGGGTCACCGCTTCGTCCTGCCACTTGCTGCCCATCGCCGCCGCGGCAGTCGCCGCGACCCACGCGTAGAGCGCGCCGAGGCGGAACCGTTCCCAGAGCACCTCGGGAGAAGGGGCGTCCACGCCCCCGTCGACGAGGACCGACCGGTACGCGCCGAGCCACTCCTCCTGGTTGGCGCGACGCACCTCAGTGGGACACGAATTCCCGAGGTGGATCGCGACGTCGCGGATCCCAGGAGACCGGCTCAGGACCGCCCAGTCGTAGAAGCCGACCTCGTCGCCTTCGATGTAGTGGTTCCCCGCGTGCGTGTCCCCGTGGATCAGGGTCCGCTCGCCCTCGTCGAGGAGGTCGGCGATCGCTTCGTGGTTCTCGACGTACAGGTGGCACAGCTCCGTGAACACCGGAGGCTGCTCGTCGCCGAACTGCTCCCGCGCGCTGTCGATCAGTCGGGCTCCGAACGGCCCGCGCATCGCCGGTCGGACCCACGACAGCTCGTCGTCGAACCGGTCGTCGTTCCAGTAATGGGCGTGCAGACGCGCCAACGCTTCGATCGTCTGGCGTCCGTGCGTCTCGGAATGCGGTTCGAAGAGGCTGGAGAACGAGCATTCCCGCGTCGAGAGGTCTTCGAGCACCATCACGTACTCGCCCGGATCGTCACCGGCGGCGGCGAAGTACGCGCGCGGCGCTCGCACCGGCGTCTCCGCCGCGAGCTCGGCGTAGAACCGGGCCTCGATGCGCCCCATGTCGGTACCGGCGACCAGACGACGCTGCGACGTGTCGAAGGGCGGGAGCTTGACGAAGACCGAGTCCGGTCCGGTCGTGCCCGGCGCGTACTCGACGCGCAGGCGCAACCGACCGGTGGTCCCCGAGTGCTGTTCGAGCACGTCGAGGTCGCGTACCTCGACTCCCGGGATCGACGACGCGAGCGCGCCGGTCATCCAGTCGGGCGTCACGGCCTCGGGCACGTCGGGGAAGGGGACGCCCTCCACGCTCCCGCTCACGCCGGCAGTTCGAGCTCGGCCGCGCGCGCGAGCATCGCCGCCGCGTCGTCGGGGAGTATCACCTGCGCGGCGACGAGTTGCTCGACTGCCGCGTCGTACTTCTGGTACCAGGTCGC
Source organism: uncultured Actinomycetes bacterium (assembly GCA_963697125.1). GTDB lineage: Bacteria > Actinomycetota > Acidimicrobiia > IMCC26256 > DASPTH01 > DASUAS01. Next base: position 817,202 of record CAVOMW010000006.1, on the reverse strand, counting down.
GTGATCGGGATACAACGCCCGCACCTTCTCGGGGGGGAACGGCGTGCTGCTCCCCCCCACGTTGGCGATGTTGTCGGTGAGGTTCTCGCCCACGTGCGTCGCCAGCGGAGCCTCGACGTCGGGCCAGCGGATGCCGCCGAGCGCGTTGCCGTGCTCGTCGCGGCGAGCACGCGGGTGCCGTCCTGACGCTCGAACCGAGGTTGGAATGGCGGTGGCGTGCCGCCGTCGAGCCACACCTGCAAGGCGTGGAAGGCGGCGCGGAGCGCGGGCGCGAACGACACCGTCGATCCCTGGAAGCCCATCGCGGCCACCATCTCCATCTCGTCGGGGGTCGCCGATCCGATGTGACCCGACCCCGGCACCTCCCACCACCGCACGAACTCGGTCTCGTCCTGATGGTTGGGGAAGCACTCGGCGCTCTCCCACTCCGAGTTCACCACCATCACAGGGACGCCGAGATCGTCACGCAGCACGTGCTCGTGCCACACGAGGAGGTCGTGCATGTTGGTGCCGCCGGCCTCGCGGATCTCGGCGGGCGCCGACGCCGCGTTCAAGGCACAGGGGGCGTTCGGGAACACGAGGAGCAGGAACGCGTCGAACTGCGACGTGATCGGCTGCACTCCGTTGAGGTACGCGGCGAGGCGCGCCGCCGACTGCGAACCGCCGTACGCCAGCAAGTGGCGCACCTCCAGGCCGTCGAGCAGGTCGTCGTCACGGGGCCGGTCGGATGCGACGAGCCGCGCGGCCTGCGTGTAGATGTCGTACGAGAAGTCGTCACCGGGATGCTGCAGATCTCCGTAGCGCTCCGGGTCGTCGCCCTTCAGCGACGGTGCGACCATGCCGAGCGCGGCGAGCTCGGCGCTCGGGCCCTCGACGCCCACTCGCTGGGCCGAGACCCCGACCACTGCGAACCCGTCCTCCAACATCTGCGCAGCCCGGTTGCCCTGGATGAACGACTCGCCGGCCGACACGTTGTTCCACAGCACGACCACCGTGCCGTTGAACGTCGCGGGGTCGCGCGGGCGCAGGACGACCATCCGGGTGCGGAACGGCGCCTCGTCGATGGTCACCGCGGGCCAGCGTCCGTCGGTCGGGTACTGGTCGATGCCGTCGGCGAGCCCGTACGCGGACGCGGTCCCTTCGATGAACCACTCCTCCTCGATGCCGCCGACTGCCTCCAGCGCATCGGCGGTCGAGCCCATCGGTGTGCCCGCCATCTTCTTCGCTTGTGTCATCATTCCCCCACTTCGTGGTTCAGTACGGATTGCCGTCGCGATCGATGTAGTCCTCGGTCGCCACGCCCGCGGCGACGAGACGCGCGTACTCGTCGTCGTCCAGCCCCAGGATCTCCTGGAACACGTACGCGTTGTCCTCACCGAGCGTCGGCGCCCCGCGTTCCCAGTCCAACGGAATGCCGCGGAACGCCTGGCCGAGATGATTGAAGGTGCCGACATCGCGACTCTCGAGCGGTCGGATCCACTGCCGGTCGACGACCTGCGGATCGGTGGCGAATCGGAGGTCGTCGACGCTCGGCGCCGCCGCGATCCCGGCCGTCCTGCAACGTGTGGAACGCGTCATCCGAGGTGACGGTCGCCGTCCAGGCGCCGATCGCGTCGTCGAGCTCGTCGTGCGCGGCGTGACGGCCGGCGACGTGGTCGAGCCGATGGTCCTTCGCGAGGTCGTCGCGCCCGAGCACCTCGGTGAGGGCGCGCCACGCGTCGTCGTCGGTCACGGTGACCCCGAGCCAGCGCTCGTCGGCGCACCGGTACATGCCCTGTGGCGCGCGGTGTCGGTCGCGGTTGCCGAGCCGTTCGGGCGCGACGCCCAGCTGTTGGTTGACGAACACGTCGCCCAGCTCCGTCAGCACGTTCTCGCTCTGCGCGAGCTCGATCACCTGACCGCGTCCGGTCGCGGCGCGGTAGTGGAGCGCGGCGAGCGTCGCGAACGCGCCCGCGGGCCCGGTGACGCTGTCCATGTGCATGGTCGACGGCGACTCCATGAGCGACGTGCCGCGGTGCCCGAGCAGTGAAGCCAGACCGGTGAGCCCGTCGAACTGGCCGCCGAAGCCGGTGTAGTGCGCCCAGTCGCCGGACAGGCCGGCCGGGGGAGGCGCAGCACGATCATGCGCGGGTTCGCCTCCAACAGCTCGGTCTCGTGGATCCCGAGCTGGTGCAGCGTCGACGCCTTGAGGTTCTCGACGAACACGTCGCTGACCGCGACGAGACGCATGAACAGCTCGCGTTGTTCGGGATCACGCACGTCGAGGGTGCAGGAGCGCTTGCCGCGCGCCAGCGAGTTGTTCATCGCGTGGCGGTTGTACGGGCGATCCTCACGACCGGGCGCGAGCGGGCCGTACATCCGCGCCAGTGCGCCGAGCACCATGTTCTTCTCGGGGCGAGGGACGTAGCCCTTCGTGGTGGGCGGGAACACGCGCGGCGTCTCGACGCGGATGACCTCGGCGCCGAGATCCGCCAGCAGCGCGGTGAGGAACGGTCCCGACCAGACCGTCGTGAGGTCGAGCACCCGGATGCCGCGCAGCGGGGGCACCTCGGGATCGCGCCGCGCGACCGGTGTCGAGAGGTGAGGAACGACGGCGTCGTCACCGTCCACCGGCTCGCTCCGATCCAGCGCGGGCGCGCCGCTGGCGCAGCATCCAACCACCTTCGGTGAACCGGTACGGGGCGCCGGGGAGCAGGAACGAGCCGTGCTCGTCGTCGTGGGTGTGCACCCAGAAGCCGCGCTGGTGGAGATGGTCGGCCGCGAGCACCTCGGCGGGCTGGTTCACCGGGGTGACCGGCCAGCCGGCAGCCTGTCCCGCCGCGGTGACCTCGTCGCGCGTCCGCTCGAAGAGCCAGGGGTAGAGGACGCTGTCGAGGATCTCCTTCGTGTCGGTCCGCATGAACGCGTCCGGTCGTGCGAAGGCGGCGCGTAGCTCGTCGCTCCCGAGCACGGTCGAGCATCTCGGGGAGCTGTTGCGTCGTCATCATCATCGCCACGTACCCGTCGGCGCACGGGAAGACGCCGAGTGGCAGCAGCGTGTCGCTGCTCGTGGGCGCCATCGCGACCATGGAGGCGTGGTCGGCGTACTCCCACCCGAGATGGCGTGACACGCGTCCCGGCGCGGACGCGAGCGCTTCGACGGCGGCGCAGTCGACGACGGCACCGACGCCCGTCGCGCGCGCTCGCAGCACCGCGGCCAGCGCACCGAGGGCGGCGGTGTGGCCCACGGCCGTCTCACCCAGCGACATCGGGAGCTTGAGTGGTCCGCGCTGATCCATGACGATGGCGCCGCTGAACGCCTGCGCCACGAGGTCACTCCATGCGTAGCCCGCGTAGGGGCCGGTGAGTCCGAACCCGGTGATCGCGAGCACGGTCAGCGCCGGGTGCTCGGCGACGCAGCTGGTCGCGGTCGAGGTCCCAGTCGGCCAGGCCGCGGAGTCCGGGCGCCTCGATCACGAGGTCGACCCCGTCGAGGAGCTCGGCGAGCGCGGCCGACGCGGTCGGGGTGGCCTCGACGGCGACACTCCGCTTGTTCGTGTGCAGGTGCGTGAACATCCCGGCGTCGACGCGGAGCGCGTCACCGCCGGGCGGCTCGACCTTCACCACGTCGGCGCCGAGGTCGGCGAAGACCTTGCCGCACCATCCCGCGGCGACGCCGCTCCCGAGCTCGACGACGCGGACGTCGCTCAGTGCCTGGCGCATGGAGGGCGAACCTACGGCAAATTGACGTCGACGTCATTTCATATACGCTCGCCGGCGATGGGGGAGACGCGCCGACGCATCGGCGTTCGAGGTCACGCGGGGGAGCATGGAACTCGATCTGACGCCTGACCAGGAGTTCTTCGCCGACACGACCGCGAAGTTCCTCGACGACAAGGCGACCCCTTCCGATCTGCGGGCGCTGCGCCACGATCCCGCCGGCTTCTCGCCCGCGTTCTGGCGCCAGGGTGCCGAGCTCGGCTGGACCTCGCTGCTGGTCTCCGAGGAGGACGGCGGCGGCAGCATCAGTGGCTCAGGGGTGCGCGATCTCGCCCTGGTGGCCCACCAGTTCGGGCGGTACGCGGCCCCCGGTCCGCTGGTGCCGACCAACGTGGTGGCCGCCGCGGTGTCGAGGCGAGGCTCCCCGGGCCAGAAGGCGGAGGTGCTGCCGGGGCTGTTGAGCGGAGAGACGATCGCGGCGTGGTGCTGGGGGGAGCCGTCGCCCCACGATCGCCTGGGTGAGGTGACCGCGACCGCCGCGGGCGACGGAGACGGCTACCTCCTCCGCGGGCGCAAGGGTCCGGTCGAAGCCGGCGCGCACGCCGACCACCTCCTCGTCGTCGCCACCTCCGGCGACGGTCCGGTGCAGCTGCTGCTCCCCGCGGCAACGCCGGGTGTGAACATCGTGGCGAACGAGGGACTCGATCTCACGCGGCGGTTCGCCGAGATCGAGTTCGACGACGTCCGCGTACCCGGGGACGCGATCGTCGGCGACGCGTCGACCGTGGCCGGTGATCTCGAACGGCAGCTGCAGACTCGCCAACCTGATCCAGCTGCACGAGATGGTCGGAGCCATGGAGAAGGCGTTCGAGATCACCATGGAGTGGTTGTTCGACCGGTACTCGTTCGGACGCTCGCTCGCCTCGTACCAGGAGATCAAGCACCGCAGCGCCGACATGAAGGCGTGGATCGAAGCGGGGCACGGCATCGCCGACGCCGCGGCGCGTCACGTGCAGGACGACGACCGACGCGCCGGTGAGTACACGAGCGCGGGGAAGGCGTACCTCGGTGTCTACGGCGTCGACGTGCTGCAGGACTGCGTGCAGATGCACGGCGGCATCGGCGTGACCTTCGAGCACGATCTCCACCTGTACCTGCGCCGGGTGGTGGTCGACTCCCTCGCTGTACGGGACGGTCAACGACCATCGCCAGCGGCTCACCACCCTCGTCGAGCGGGAGGAACACGCCGATGCCTGAGACGACGGTCGAGACGGTCGACGAGTTCCGGGCGCGGCTGCGCACCTGGCTGCCCGACAACATGCCCCGCGCCGAGCATCCGGGCATGGGCATGTCGATGGCGGGAGGCCGCCTCGGCGACGAGGAAGAGCTCGTCGAGGTCGCGCACCACCGGGAGCTGCAGCGCCGGTTGTTCGACGGCGGCTTCGCCGGCATCTGCTGGCCGAAGGAGTACGGCGGGCAGGGTCTCAGCCCTGCGCACCAGCAGGTCTTCAACGAGGAGATCTGGGGCTACGAGTGGCCGGCGCGCTTCCAGGTCCCGACCCTGCAGCCGTGCGCCACCGTGCTCCTCGACTTCGGCACCGAGGAGCAGAAGCGCGAGCACCTCCCCGCGATCCTCCGCGGCGACGAGATCTGGATGCAGATGCTGTCGGAGCCGACCGGCGGGTCCGACGTCGCCGGCGCGCAGACCACCGCGGTGCGCGACGGCGACGAGTGGGTGCTCAACGGGTCGAAGATCTGGACCACCGGCGCGTGGTGGGCCGACTGGGCGCTGTGCCTGGCGCGCACGAACTGGGACCTGCCGAAGCACCGCGGGTTGAGCGTGTTCATGCTGCGCATCCACCAGCCGAACATCGAGGTCCACCGGATCGAGATGCTCAACGGGTCACGTGAGTTCTGCCAGGAGTTCCTCACCGACGTGCGCGTCCCCGATTCCGATCGCGTCGGCGAGGTCGACCAGGGCTGGACCGTCGGCACGCGGTGGATGTTCTACGAGCGGAGCTTCGGCATGCTGCCGCTCACCACCCGACCGTCCCCGCCGGCCGGCGTCGACACCGCGGCAGCTTCCGGGCGGGACCGGGTCCGGGGCTCGTGCGCGACGCCCGGCGCGCCGGGAGGCTCGACGACGCCGCCACCCGCGAGTTGATCGGGGAGTCCCACGCGCTCGGGCTCGCGCTGGGGGAGGGCTACGCCCGGGTCGGGCGATCGATCGCGGCAGGGAAGATGAGCGATCAGGGCGCGGGGCTCACCAAGATCCTGGGCGGGACGCTCGGCATCCGCCAGTCGGACATCATGTTGCAGCTGACCGGCGTCTCCGCCGCCGCGTGGAGTCCCGACGAACGAGCGCGCGGGGGAGCGGGGCAACGCGTTCCTGGTGCGGCAGGCCGGACAGATGGCCGGTGGCACGCTCGAGATGGCGCGCAACGTCGTGAGCGAACGCCTCCTCGGGATGCCGAGAGAGATCACCGCATCTCGCGACACTCCGTTCCGTGACGTCCCGCGTGGACCTGCCGCGCACTGATCCGACGAGGAGCACACCGATGGCGACCACGGCCCAAGACAAGCTGGCCGAAGACAAGCTCATGTGGACCCTGGTGCGACCCGAGAGCTCAGGGATCGCCGAGTTCCAGCAGTACGTGTTGGAGGACCTCGCGGTGGCCGCCGGTGGCCTCGTCCCCGACGCGACGAGCGTGCGCGTGACGTTGCAGGAACCCAACGCGTTCTCCGGCGCGATCGTCAACGTCGGCGGGAACGACCGGCGGGTCGACGCGGTCCTGCAGATCATGTCGTCGGGCTCGTACGTGGCGACCGACCCGGTGAACTCGGTGCTCACTGGGAACTGCGGTCACGTCCAGGGATGGCGCGTCCACGAGTCGACCATGTACGACTCGAGCACGCCGGTGCCGCTGGGCGAAGCGGTGCCGTTCAAGCAGATGTTGTGGATCAACCAGCGCATGGACGGGAAGAGCCAGGAGTTCTACAACCGCAACTGGTACATCCACGGCGGGCACCTCGACGGCGAGGAAGCCGAGAGCGAGTCGAGCCGCGCCTACGTGGCCCGCCACCTCGAAGTGCTGCCGGGCTGCTGGTACCACCAGAACCGGGTGCTCGAGCCGATCACGCCGACGGCGTGGGTCGTGCACGGGTTCGCCGACCTGTTGGGCCCCGGCTTCCTCCCCGGGCCCGGTGAGCGATACAACCCGAAGGACGGCATGGGCGAGGACAGCTTCGACCGGTGGCCCCCACGCGTGGTGCAGGGGTACTCGTACCGGGTGCTCTGAGCGGGCGTAGGGTGGAGCGTCGGAACGTCGACGCTCCCGACGGGAGGCAATGCGATGGTGACCGTGGCCAGCGACCGCGACAGCGGTGAGGCGTCTCAACCACCTCGAGATGGTGTACCGGCCGGGGGAGCGCGAGCTGGCGACGCGCGTGTTCGAGCTCCTCGGCATGCGCGTGCTCGACAACGGTGGTCCCTGGATCTTCGCCCACGTCGATCCGACGATCGGCGACACCGCGAACAACGCCTGTTATGCGTCGGAGATGACGTCCGAGCAGTGGGCGTTGGAACAGGCGCTCGCCTCCGCGATCGGCGCCGAAGGTGTCGACGATTCCCCCGTCGGTGGTGAGGCGGCCGGGTACCTCGCGCGCCTGCGCAAGGATCCGCAGCGTTCGTTCCACTTCGGCGTCCGCCTGTTCGAGCGTGACGATTTCGACGCGACCCTGGATCGCGTCCGCGACGCGGCGAACGATCCCGAGCTCGCCGGGCGCGTGGAGCTCATTGGTGTGTACGACCCGCACGAGCCGGGCGCGTTGGCGCCGGGGATGATCCAGGCGTTCGTGCGCACCGACGTCGTCGCGGCCGGGTTGCTCACGTTCGGCCAGCACGTCGAACTGCAGTGGCACCTGCCTCGCGCGAGCTGATCGCGGTGCGTCGACTGCGGTAGGCCGGGAGCGACCTGCGAGGGAAGTTGACGTCGACGTCGAGTCCGGCGATGCTCTCCGACGTACGTGCAGGCGTTGCCGTCGTTCCGGGGGGAAAGCATGACGTCGTCCAAGGCCGCGATGGCCCGTGCGCTCGCGTTCGTGGTGTTCGTCACCACCGCACTGGCCGCAAGCTCGGCGACCGGTGTGCCCACCGCGTCCGCGGCACCGCCGCCCGGTGTGTCGATGCAGGGCACCGGCCCGCAGCCTCCCGGCCTCGGCCTCTTCTCGAAGGCCGCACTCACCCAGGAGCACTGTTCGCCGAACGGCCGCATGTGGTCCTCGACCGAGGGGACGGGACCGTACTGCGTGAACCCGTGGCCGGCGGGGAAGAACAACGGCGGCGCCACCGCGCCGGGGGTGACTGCCACGACGGTGAAGGTCGTCGTGTACATCCCCTCCGGCGTCTCGGACACTCAGGCCGCGGCAGCCACCGACACGCAGGCCGCCTACCAGTACGCCAGCGACACCTACCACACGTATCAGTTGTGGGGACGCAAGCCGGTCTACGAGACGGTCGTGGCATCGGGCACCGACGAGACCGCGCAGCGCGCCGACGCCCTGAAGGTGGTCGGTATGAAGCCATTCCTGGTCATGGACGTCACCGATCCGGCGACGGGCGCACCGGTGTTCACGGCGACCCTCGCCAACAACAAGATCCTGGTGGCCAGTTCGTCGACGACGCCGGCAGCCGGTGCGCAACAGAGTCCGTATCGGTGGAACTACGGCGCCGACCCGGATGCCAGCGTGTCGTTGGCCGCGGCCTTCGCGGGGCGGTCCCTGTCGGGGGAGAAGGCGCGCTGGGCCGGCGACAAGGACCTGCAATCGAAGCCGCGGGTGTTCGGGGTCATCTATCCCCAGGACCTGGTCGACATCGCCGCGTTCGCGAAGCAGTTCAAGGACAACGGTGGGACCGGCCTGGCCAAGTCGGTCGCCTACGACCCGACCGACCCGACGAAGACCGGGGAGGTGTTGCCCACCCTGGTCTCGCAACTGAAGAACGCGGGGGTCACGAGTGTCATCGTGCTCGCGGATCCCGCGACCCTCGCGCCCACGCTCACCGCGGCGACCCGCCAGGCGTACTCCCCGGAGTGGATCATGACGGGGTACGGGTACACGGACTTCGATGTGTACGCTCGCCAGTTCGACCAAGCGCAGATGAAGCACGCATTTGGCGTGGGTTCCCTACCGCCCTACAGCACGCCGGCGCCGGGTGGCGTCACCGAGAGTTCGCTCCAACTCTTCAACTGGTACTGGGGGAACTCGACCACCCGGACGAACGACGGCGGGTTCGTGAACCCGTTCGTGTACACCGCGCTCCACTACGCGGGCCCGACGCTGACGGCCGCGAATGTGAAGAAGGGCCTGTTCGCGGCGCCGCAAGGCCACCAACGGGACGGCGGGGACCTCCATCGGGTTCGGCAACACCGCGGGCATGCCCTATCCCGAGTACGCGTCGTTCGGGTCCGACCGGGCGATGATCTGGTGGAACCCGCACCGAGACCGGGCCGAGCAACGCGGTCGGGATCCCCGGCACCGGGAAGTTCATGTTCCTCTCGGACGGCTCGCGCTTCGGCTACTCGGACTTCCCGAAGGCCGAGCCGAAGTTCTTCGATGCCAAGGCGTCGGCGGGCTTGGTCCCGCTGGCGACGAAGTTCCCGGGTGACGTCATCCCCGCCAAGACACCGTGCACCGATTGCCCGAGCGCAGGCGGATCCGGCTGATCCCGGTCCAGAGATCAGGCGTGTGGTCGCGCGTGATCGCGCAACCATGCCGTGATCCGCTCGATGCTGCGCGCCGCGCCGGGATGGTCGGGTTCGTTCACGTGACCGTGTCCGGTGTCGGGCTCCATCGCCATCGTCACGTCGACCCCGGCGGCCCGGAGTGCATCGGCGTACGCCTCACCGGACGCCCGGAGGACGTCGACGTCGGAGTTCAGGATGAACACGGGCGGCTGGCCGCCCACATCCCCGTTCGGCGCGAACGCGTACGGATCGTCGAGCGCCTCCTCTGAACCTGCGTACTGCAGGTTCATCTCGCGGACCATCGACGTCGAGAAGCCGGACGCCGCGTCGTCGGCGGCGAGCTTCTCCTGCAGATCCGGTGGCAGCGGCGGGAGCTCGGGATGGACGATCGGGTACACGAGCACGAGCGACGCGGGCAGTGGTCCGGCACCGTCGCGCAAGCGCTTGGTGACGCCGGCAACGAGGTTCCCACCGGCGCTGGCGCCGCCGAGGTGCACGTCGTCGGGCGCCGCGCCCCATTCGTCGGCGTGTGCAGTCGCCCACAGCCATCCGTCGAGGATGTCGTCGGACGGCACGGGGTAGTGCACGCCGCGCAGCGACTTGCGGTAGTCGAGCGAGAGCACGGCGAAGCCGCGTGCGGCGATGGCGAGCGACACCCAGTGGGCTTCCGGGAATTCGAGATCGCCTCCGATGAACGCGCCGCCGTGCACCCAGACGAACGCGGTGCCGGTGGCGCCGGGCCCGCGGTAGCAGCCGACCCGGCACGTCGCCGTGGCGCCCGTCGATCGTGACGTCGCGCATCTCGACCTCGGCCAGCTCGGGGAACCGGTCGAGGAGATCGCTCGGCGTCGGAGGGAGCGCCGACGCCGCGGGGTCCGCCGACTCGGCGAACTCGACGATCTGGCGAAAGCTCAGCCCCTGCATCGCGGCAGCGGTTCGTGGTGCATCTTCCGTCGCCATCTCGTCTCCGGCTCGTGCGGTGCGTCAGCGTCGCGGAGCGACGCTACTCGGCGACGCGTGTGTCGAGTTGACGAGCGGTACGGCTTCGGGCTCAGGTACACGACGGAGTGAGAGAGACTCCCGGGTTCTGGAATCTCAAGGTGGACTTCTCGAATGGTGGAGGTGTCGGTGGAGCCAGTTCGGTTCGGACTGCTGGGTTATGGCTTCGGCGGGCGCTACTTCCATGCACCGCTCATCGCGTCGGCATCGGAGTGCGAATTCGTTGCCGTGGTGACCACGTCGCAGCGATCGACGGCCGTTCGTCGCCGAGGAGCATGCCCGCACGTCGAGGTCTGCGGCTCGCTCGATGAGCTCGTGGACGCCGGTGCCGAAGCGGTCGCGATCTCGACTCCGGCCGACACCCACACGGCCCTCACCGAACAGGCGTTGAGGCTCGGTCTTGCCGTCGTCTGCGACAAGCCGTTCGCGCTCGACGCCCGCGCCGCGCCGCGCACACCGTCGCGACTCGCCGAAGAGCTCGGGTCTCGTCCTCAGAGCCCGTACCAGAACCGCCGCTGGGACTCCGACTTCCTCACCGTGCGCGAAGCTCGTCGCCGACGGAGCGCCTCGGTGAGGTGACGCGCGCTTCGAGTCCCGCTTCGAGCGGTTCGCGCCGGAAACGGGCCCGGAGCGCGCCGGCGCGCGGCACCCTGCTCGACTTCGGCAGCCACCTTGCTGACCAAGCGCTCGTGCTGCTCGGGCCGGTCGCGACCGGTCTACGCCGAGTGGCGTGTCCGCGAGAGCGGTCTCGACGACGACGTGTTCGTCGCGTTCGACCCATCGCAACGGTGCGCGCTCGATGCTCTGGGGGAGTTGGAGCCAGGCCGCGCCCGGCCCTCGGTTCCGGGTGTCCGGGCGCGACGCCGCCTACGTCGTCGACGCCACGATGGACGGGCAGGAGCCGCTCCTCGTCGCCGGAGCGACGCCGCTGACGCGCGGCGATCAGTGGGGTCACGAGCTGCCCGACCGGTGGGGTCGCCTCCGTCGTGGCGAGGTGTCGGAGACGGTGCCGTCCGTCCCTGGCGCCTGGCACACCTACTAGCCGACCTTCGCCACGGCCGTGCGCGGCCTCACGGCACCCCCGGTCGCGGCCCGGGATGCAGTCAAGACCGCACAGATCCTCGATGCGGCGCGGACGAGCGCAGTCACCCACGAGGTCGTCGCAGTCGCGTAGCCCGCAAGGTCTGTAGTGTGCCGATGTCGACGTCGACGTCGACGTCGTGAATGGGCTCGCCCGGCTCTGGTCGCGAGGTGGGGGGAATGCTGTGACGCACCAGCCCATGAAGGGCGTGAAGATGGTGGAGGTCGCGCAGTTCACGTTCACGCCGGCCGCGGGCGCGGTGCTGGCCGACTGGGGCGCCGACGTGATCAAGGTGGAGCACGCGTTCACCGGCGACGCGCAGCGGGGCCTGCACGCGCGGCCTCGGCGGCGCGGCCGAGCGGGTCGTTCCACCCGTTCATGGAGCACCCGAACCGCGGGAAGCGCAGCATCGGCCTGGCGCTCGAGACCGAGGGCGGCCACGACGGTGCTGCTCGACCTCTGCCGCGACGCCGACATCTTCCTCATCAACTTCCTGCCCGACGCGCGGCAGCGACTCAAGCTCGAGGTCGAGGACATCCGGGCGGCCAACCCCGACATCATCTACGTGCGGGGCAGCGGGCACGGTCAACGCGGCCACGACGCGGTCAAGGGCGGCTACGACGGGTCGACGTTCTGGTGTCGCACCGGCTCCGCGTGGTCGACGCACCGCCGTCCGACAGCCCCCGCGTCACCAACCAGCCGGCCGGCGCGTACGGCGACTCCATCGGCGGCATGACGATCGCGGGCGGCATCGCCGGTGCGCTGTTCGCCGCGAGCGCACCGGCGAGACGTCGATCGTCGACGTCTCGCTGATGAGCGTCGGCGCGTGGATGATGGGGCTCAGCGTCAACAACGCGATGATGACCGGCTTCGAGATGCAGCCCGGGCCGCATGGCCGGCGCCATGAACGCCCCCGTCAACCCGACGATGGGCATGTTCAAGACGTCCGACGACCGCTGGATCAACTTCACGATGCTCCAGCCCGGCCGCTACTTCGCCGACGTCTGCAAGCACCTCGGCCTCGAGCACCTCCTCGACGACGAGCGGTTCACCACCGCCGAGGGGCTCATGGCCAACGCCAACGAGGCGGGCCAGGCGGTCGCCGACGCGTTCGCCAAGCAGCCGTACGCGTACTGGCTCGAGCACCTCAAGACGATGGAAGGCCAGTGGGCGCCGGTCCAGAGCCCGCTCGAGCTGGCCGCCGACCCGCAGATGGAGGCGAACGGCTACCTCCGCACGGTGACCGACGCCGACGGCAACGAGCGCCAGCTCGTGGCGAGCCCGGTGCAGTTCGACGAGACGCCCCCGACCATCACGCGGGCGCCGCAGTTCGCCGAGCACACCGACGACATCCTCCGCGAGATCGGCAAGTCCGAGGACGAGATCATGCAGCTCAAGATCGACGGCGCCTGCACCTAGCCCCAGCGGCCAGAGGAGGGGAGCGCGATGACGTCCGGGAGTGAACGATCGTGGGTCGGCGAGTGCTCGTCGTCGGTGCGTCGACGGGGATCGGGCGCGTGATCGGCTCGACGCTCGCGGACGCCGGCGCGCACGTGGCGTTCGCGGCGCGCCGGGGCGATGTGTGCAAGGAAGCCGCCACCGACGCGGGAGGCACCGCCATCGGCCTGGAGTGCGACGTCCGCGACGAGGCGCAGTGCCAGCGCGTCGTCGACCAGACCGTCGCCGGTCTCGGCGGACTCGACGACATCGTCTACTCGGCCGGTGCGATCTCCGTCGTGGCGCTCAAGGAGGCCGACGCCGACTGGTGGCGGCGGACGTTCGAGATCAACGTGATGGGTGCGGCGCTGGTGACGCGCGCGGCCCTCCCTCATCTGCAGGAGTCGAGGGGCACCGCGGTCTACCTCTCGTCGGTGTCGAGCACGGGCGCGCCGTGGCCCGGGGTCGGTGTGTACACGTCGACCAAGGCCGCGCTCAACCGGATGATCGAGTCGTGGCGCAGCGAGCACCCTGAGGTGGGGTTCGCTCGCATCCTCGTCGGCCCGACGGCAGGCGGCGGGCGCGGGTTCCGGCGGTCCGGCCGCGGCTTCGACATGAGCGCGATGGAGCACATGGCGCGGTGGCCGGGCCTGGGCATCCACTCGGGCGCGTTGAGTGCTCCGGTAGTCGGTCGCCGCGGCAGTCCGCCTCGTGCTCAACGAGGAGGCCCGCGTGACCGACGTGGCGGTGCAGCCGTTGGACCCGGCCCTACCGTGGGGCGCTCCGGCCACACCGTCTGAGACTGCCCGGGCGACGCATCTGGCGTTGACCGGCATCCGGGTGCTCGATCTCACCCGGTTCCCGCCTGGGGCGTATTGCACGGGCATGCTCGCCGATCTCGGTGCCGATGTCGTGCGCATCGACGCGCCGGGCGCGAACGCGATCATGTTCGGCAACAGCACCGGCATCAGCCGGGGGAAGCGGTCGGTCGCCGTCGATCATCGCCACGCCGACTACGACGCACTCCTGCGGCGCCTCGTCGGGCGCGCCGACGTGGTCGTCGACAACGCGCGTCCCGGCTCACTCGACGAGAAGGGCTACGGACCCAAGCAGGCAACACGAGGATCATCCCGGCACTCATCTGGTGCTCGATCACCGGCTTCGGCCAGGACGGGCCGTACGCGTCGTGGCCCGGTCACGACCTCACGTACGTCGCGCACTCCGGTGCTCTCCCCGCTGCACGACCTGCCGTGGCACCCGCAGGCCGTCGTGCCGTGCCGATCGGCGGGCTCATGGCCGTCACCGCCATCACCACTGCGCTGTTCGACCGCGAGCGGACGGGAGGTGGCGCGCACATCGACATCAGCCTCGCCGAGTCCGCGACGTGGATGCTCAGTGGGGTGGAGGGCCACCTCTCGGATTCGGGATGGAACATCCCGCAGTCACCGCCGCGCCACCTCTACGAGTGCAGCGACGGCCGGTGGGTCAGCATCGCGGCCGACGAACCGCGCACTTGGACCGCGCTCTGCACCGCGCTCGGACTCGCCGACCTGGCCGCCGCCGGCCGTCCGTCTCCCGATGACGCCGATGCGGTGCAGGCGCAGCTCGCGGCCGCCTTCGCCACCCGCCCGGCGGCGGAATGGGTCGCCGACCTCGGACCAGGAGGCGTGACCATCAGCTTCGTGCACGAGGGATCGACGCTGGTCGACGACCCTCACGTCCGCGCCCGCGGCGCGGTGGTCGAGGTCGGTGGGCAGCCCGTGCCCGCGAACCCGATCCGCATCGCCGGGGCCCACGGGCCGGTCGACGACCGTCACCACGCCGCCGCCGGCGACCGGCGCCGACACCGACGCCGTCCTCGGCGACGTGGGGTATTCGCCCGACGACATCGCGACCATGCGCCGATCCGGCCTGCTGGGGGAGCATCCATGACTTCGAGATCGATCTGCGCGGGCACCGCGCGGTGGTCACCGGTGCGGGACAGGGCGTCGGCCGCGGCGTCGCGCCACGCCTTCGCGTCGGCGGGCGCCGAAATCCTCGTGAACGACTTCGTCGCCGAGCGCGCCGCCGCCGTGGTCGACGAGCTCACCGCACTCGGCGCGACCGCCGCGGCCGTACCGTTCGACGTGAGCGACTACGCCGCCGTGCACGACGCACTCGGCGACGCCGGCGCCGACATCATCGTGAACAACGCCGGCAACGCCGGACCGGAGGGGTTCACCTTCAGCCCCTTCGCCGATTCCGAGCCCGGCCGACTGGGACCGCTACTTCGCCGTCAACCTGCTCGGCGTCATGCACTGCACGCGTGCGGTGCTGCCCGGGATGATCGAGCAGGGCTGGGGCCGCGTCGTGACGATCGTGTCGGAGGCGGGCCGCTCCGGCGAACCTGGCCTGGCCGCGTATTCGGCGGCGAAAGCCGGCGCCGCGGGGTTCACCCGCTCGATCGCCCGCGAGGTCGGGCGGCACGGGATCAACGTGAACAACGTGGCCTTGGCGTCGATCGACTCGAGCGGGATGATGCGCGCGCCGACCTGCCGCCCGAGAGATCGAGCGCCAGAAGAAGCAGCTCCGCGCGTACATCCTCCGCCGCTACGGCCGGCCCGACGACGTCGCTGCGATGTGCCTGTTCCTGGTGAGCCCCCTCGCGGACTGGATCACCGGCCAGACCTACCCCGTCAATGGCGGGTACTCGGTCAATCAGTAGCCGAGCAGGAGCGGAGCACGAGTGCCGTCGCTCCCTCGCATGCAACCGAAAGCAGGCGTCCGATGACCAAGCAGTGGAACTTCGACCTCTTCATCGACGGCAAGTGGGACGGCGGGGAAGCCGGCGGCAAGCAGATCGATGTGCTCAACCCCACGACCGAAGAGGTCGTCGGCACGGTGCCGGAAGCGTCGACGAAGGACGCCGCACGGGCGATCGAAGCCGCCCGTCGGGCGTTCGACGAGGGACCGTGGCCGTGGATGAAGCCGGCCCAGCGCGCCGGCTACCTCCGCACGATGGCGCAGATCCTCCGCTCCCGTGCCGCCGAGCTCCGGGAGCTCATCGTCGCCGAGGTCGGCTCGCGTCGACCGCTTCGCGTGTTCAACGTGGCCCGGCGGATCCGGGCCGGGTCGATCAACGCCCAGGGCGTGGGCAACGTGCCGCTCTCAGACCTCGGTCCCGGCGGTGGTCAGGGCCCCGGGTGGGGTCAGGACATAGCGGGCATCGGCCAGCACGGCGCCTTCGGCGGGTTCAAGCAGAGCGCACAAAATAAAAAGCGTCGGACGGGAATGGGGTCACCACGGCTTCGAGATCTTCACCGAGTTGAAGAGCTTGTCCTGGGGCTGACGGTGCGCGCCGCCTCTCAGACGTGGACGGGGAGCGTGGCGTAGCCCCGGACGGTCGACGTGTGGACCATGGTGGAGCGATCGCGGTCGACATGCCACGTCGGGTAGCGCTTGAGGATCTCGCGGAGCGCGATCTGCCCTTCCATGCGGGCGAGCGCGGCGCCGACGCAGAAGTGGGCGCCGTAGCCGAAGGAGAGGTGCCGGTCGATCTTCCGCGTCACGTCGAACCGGTCGGCGTCGGGGAAGTGGCGCTCGTCGCGGTTGCCGGATCCATTGATCATCAGCAGCTTCGAGTCCGGCCGGGATCGTCTGACCGTGGAACTCGGCGTCGGCGGTGACCCACCGGCCGTTCACCGGCGACGGTGCCTCGTAGCGCAGGCACTCTTCGATCGCGTTCGGGATGAGCGACGGGTCGGCCACCAGCTTCGCCCGCTCGCTCGGGGTGCTGGTCGAGGAGCGAGCCGACCCAGCCGAGCAGGCGGGCGACGGTCTCGGTCCCCGCCGCGGACAGCAGCAGCACGAACGAGAAGATCTCGGCGTCGTTCAGCTTGCGGAGCTGACCGTCCTCGTCGAGATCCGTGTTCGCGAGCACCGACATGAGGTCGTCCTGCGGTGCCGCGCGCCGCTCCTCGACGAGTCCGGGAAGGATCTGGAACAGCGCGCCCATGCCCATCCCGCCCGACGAATCGATGAGGTCGTCGGCCGGCGGTGCCGCCGGGCCCGACGCGAGTTGCTCGCCATCGGTCGCGAGGCTGAGCGATGCGTCGATGCCGCGCCGCCATTCCTCCTCGAAGCCCTCCGGGAACCCGAGCAACGCGAGGATGACCGTGGGCGGGATGATGCCGCCGTAGTCCTGGATGAAGTCGAACTCGTCGCGACCGTCCAGTTGGTCGAGCAGTGAGTTCGCGAGTCGCGTCACCCGATCCTCGAGTGCCGCCATCGTCCTGGGTGTGAACGCGCGGCTGACGACCTTTCGGTGGAACGTGTGCTGAGGCGGATCCATGTAGATCATCATCGTGTCGGCCATGGGCGTTCGCTCCGGGCCCAGCGACTCGAGCGACGTCGAGTGCGTCGACGAGTACTTCTCGGTGTCGACGACCACGCGGAGGACGTCGTCGTAGCGGCTCAGCGCGAAGAACTCGTACTTCTCGTTCCAGTAGACCGGCGCGTCCTCGCGGAGGCGACGCCAGATCGACTGAGCGTCGGCGTCGACGTCGAAGTCGAAGGGGTCGTAGTAGAGCTCGTTCACGGACATGGCGGGACCGTAGACGAACTTGACGTCGACGTCGAGACACGAAGTATCGTCGAGGAACACAACCACGGAGGGGGCGCATCATGACGGATGCGGAGTACATCCAGGTCACGCACCGCGAGCTGCCGTTCTCGACGTTCGACGCCGACAACCACCTGTACGAGAACCGGGACGCGCTGACCAAGTTCCTGCCGCCCGAGTACCAGGGCGCGATCAAGTACGTCGACATCGAGGGCCGCACGAAGCTCGCGATCAAGGATCGCATCACGAACTTCATCCCGAACCCGACGTTCGGGAAGGTCGCAGCGCCGGGCACCTCGGGCCACGACATCACGCAAGGCGGTGGAGGATTCGCCGAGTTCACCGGCAACTCGCTGCAGCGCAAGAAGATGGTCGTGATGCCGGGCATCGACGCGTTCTTCGATCCCGAGCCGCGCCTCGCACTGATGAAGGAGATGGGGATCGACCGGACGGTCCTGTGGCCGACGCTCGCCAGCGCGCTGGAGGAACGTCTCGCCGACGACCCCGACACCGCGGTGGCCGTGATCCATGCGCTCAACGAGTGGATGCACGAGCACTGGACCTACCTGTACGCCGACTCGCTCTACTCGACGCCGATCATCAGCCTGGCGGCCGGCGCCGACCGCGCCATCGAGGAGCTCGAGTACATCCACGAGCGCGGCGCCCGCATCTTCCTCATGCGCGTCGCTCCCGTTCCCACGTGGAAGGGACGCAAGTCGTTCGCGCTGCCCGAGTTCGACCCCTTCTGGCAGCGGGTGCAGGATCTCGGCGTCGTGGTGGGCATGCACTCGGGTGACCCCGGGTACGGCCGCTACCTCAACGAGTGGGAGGGCCTCGGCGACCAGGAGATGAGCATCGCCAAGGGCGCCCGCCGCGTGTCCCCTGCGTTCATGATCCTGTCGTCGCCGAAGGACAACCTCGTCGACGCGATGGCATCGATCATCGGGCACGGGCTCGCCACGCGGTTCCCCGAGCTCGTCTTCATGCCGGTCGAGTTCTCGTCGACGTGGATCCGGCCGTTCTACGAGAAGCTGCAGCGCACGTATGAGTCGTCGTCGGTGCTGTTCGACGAGGACCCGGTGGAGGTCTTCAACCGCAACGTGTGGTTGCACATCTTCCACGAGCCCGACCCGAAGGGTCTCATCGACATGGGCATCCCCGCCGACCACCTGATGTTCGGCTCGGACTTCCCGCACCCCGAGGGCATGGCCGATCCGCTCGCGTACGCCGAAGTCGTCGAGGGGCTGTCCATCGAGCAGCAGGAGCTCATCATGGGCGGCTCCATCGAGAAGGTCCTGAAGGTCGGGAAGTACGCCACCGCCTGAACCGGGCGTGGCGACGGGAAGAGGGGAATCCAATGAGCGTTGACGGAACTTGGCCGGTCGTGATGCAGTCGCCTGCAGGCGCGCAGAACATCACGTTGGTGCTGCAGGCGGAGGGCGCGACGCTGACCGGCACGATGATGGCTCCTGCCACGCCCGAGCCCACACCGATCACCGACGGGACGGTCGACGGTGACCAACTCGCCTGGAAGGTCGCCATCACCCAGCCCATGCCGGTCACCCTGGAGTTCACGGCGACCGTCACGGGCGACGGCATCTCGGGCAGCGCGAAGTTCGGCGCCTACGGCGAAGGCGCCTTCGAGGGCACCCGGAGCTGACCCCGGACGCGGTCCTTGTGCCCTGGGAGCGCGTGCCCCCAAGATCATCTCGGTACGAGCCCCAGTCCTTCCTGTCCACGGAACGCGGACGGTCACGCGGAGCGCCAGTCAAACGTAGGATCGATTCGTGAGTCGTCGTACTTGGGCTCGATCGCCACACACTCGTCGCAAGCAGCTCCTCGATGCGGCGATGACGCTCTTCACCGAGCGGGGCTCCGATGTGACCATCTCGGAGATCACCCAGTCGGCGGGAGTCGCCAAGGGCACCTTCTATGTGTACTTCGCCTCGAAGAGCGACCTGATCGCCCAGCTCCGTGACGCAATGTTGGCCGAGTATCACGAGCGGATGGCGACCTTGGTCCCCGGCGACACGACGTTCGATTTCAACAGCGACTTCGTTCGCGACGCGATCGCGGTGGGGGTCGACTTCCGCTCCAGCGAGCTTCATTCGATTCTCTTCCCGACAGCCGCGGACGAGGCATACGGGCAACGTGAGGTCGTACGCGCGTATGAGGCGTTCCTCGTCAACGCCAACCGCAACGGCATCACCAACGTGTCGGATCCGTATTGGTTCGCGGTGTTGCTCGTCGGGGCGGGCAACTTCGCAGTCTCCTACAGCAGCGAGGAGGGGACCTTCGACCGAGACGCGCTCGTGGCCGCGGTCATCGAACTCCAACGACGTGTCCTCGAACTCTGAGCGGCGATCCGCCTACTTGTTGAGGTCCGCCTTGAACGTGTACAGATTCGATGACTTGCAGTCGAACGTGCCCTTCTTGGTCGGGTAGACCCGCACGTCGTACCGGTACCCGACGACTGTGCTCCGACGGGCACGCCGGTCAGCACCGTTCCGGCAACGGCGGCCAACGTGACCAGCCCTACGACCAACGACCTTCTCATGACTTCGTCCCCCGTTGTCTGCTCAGCATCGAATCGTCAGTTGGTCGGCGGCCGATCAACCTGCTGCCGTGGACCTGTCGAGCCATGCGACGAGGTCGGCGTGCACCTCGTCGCGGTTCGTCTCGTTGAGCACTTCATGGCGTGCGCCGGCGTAGTACCGGGCGGTGACGTCGAGTCCGGCGTCGCGCAGGCGTCGCTCGAGTTCTCGAACCTGGGCGCCGTTCTCGGACACGGGATCGGCGTCGCCGGTGAGGAGCAGGACGGAGACCTCTGGTGGGATGCGCGCGATCGCATCGGGCTCCATCACATCGACGATGGTCTCGAGCACCGCGGCCGCGTACCCGTACGTCAACGGGTTGTCATCGCCGCACAAGGGGTCGGCGATGTACTTGTCGACTTCATCGGGGTCACGAGTCAGCCAGTCGTACGCCGTGCGCCCGGGTTCGAACGACGCGCCGGATGCACCGGCGTCGAGCGGTTCGTCCGCCATGCCTGCGTCCAGCGCGGCGCGCATGCCCGCGATGAATTTGATCTGCACCCGCCGTTGGCCCCATCGTCCCGGAGAGCACGTATCCGTTCGCTTCGTGAGGGGATCGCACCACGAAGGCCTGGACGACCACGGATCCCATCGAATGGCCCAGGACGAAGGCCGGGGCGTCGCCGCTCTCGGCGCAGCGCGCCGAACGAGTGCTTCGACGTCGGCGATCACCGCCGGCATTCCGCCGGAACCGATCCGTCCGCCTTCCGTCGGGATCGCAGTTCGCCCGTGACCGCGGAGATCGAGGGCATAGACCGCGTAGCCCTCGGACCGCAGCACCTCGGCGACGCGCGTGTAGCGGCCGGAGTGCTCGGCCGCGCCGTGCACCACGGTGACCGAGGCTCGCGGCGGCCGGGTCGGCAGCCATCGTCGACAGAAGACCTCGACACCGTCGCTGCCTCGGAGCGTGAACTCTTCCACCCGCCGAACCTCCACTGCTTCGCCACGGCCAGATGGCCCGGTCGCGCGACCGGCATGGGAGCAGGTCACTGCGGCGTACTACCCCATTGATGACCACCGGTCAAGAATCACTCGCGGCGTTCCGAGCTGAAAATTCCCCAATGCTGAAGTTGACGTCGACGTCATCGCATGTACGATCCCCGCACACGGCGCCGACCGATCGAGGTGGCGCCCGTATCGGGTCCGGGGGGACACTGAGATGGCTCGACGTGGTTCGGTGCGTGTGAACGCGCGGATCGCCGTACTCGCGGTGGTCGTTGCTCTGATCGGCGCACTGGGCGTGCCGGTCGCCACTGCGGCGGACAAGCCGGTGGTCACCGGGCCGGGGACGGGTCCGCAGCCGAAGGGGCTGGGTCTCGGATCCGCAGCGGCGCTGGCGCAGAAGACGTGCACCTCGAGCGGTCACACGTCGATGAATTTCGAGGGTGGGGGACCGTTCTGCGTGAACCCGTGGCCCGCCGGGAAGAGCAACGGTGGGGCGACGGCGCCGGGCGTGACGGCGAAAGCGGTGAAGATCGTCGCCTACGTGCCCAACGACCAGATGCTCGCGGCGGGGACCGCTTCCGACAAGCCGAAGAACCAGGCGACCGGTCAGACCGCGACGGTCGTGGACTCGATCACGGATTTCCAGAAGGTCTACGACTACGCCAACGAGAAGTTCGGGACCTACCAGCTCTGGGGGCGGACCCCGACGTACGAGGTCGTCACCGCGAGCGGCACCGACGAGACGGCGCAGCGTGCTGATGCACTCGAGGTGATCAACAAGAAGCCCTTCATGGTGGTCGACCTGACCGCCACCGGGACGGGTGGTGCGCCGGTGTTCGCGTCGACGCTCGCGGCACGCAAGATCCCGACGGTGAGCGCATCGACGACGGCCAAGATCGGCGGGCAGCAGAGTCCCTACCGTTGGAACTACGGCGCCGACAACGACGCCGGCACTCCGCTCACCGCGGCGTTCGTCGGCGGGTCCCTGGCCGGCAAGAAGGCGCAGTGGGCGGGCGACAAGGACCTGGCGTCCCAGACCCGGAAGTTCGGCGTCGTCTACCCGACGACTGGTTTCGATCTCGCTGAATTCCAGCAGGACCTGAAGAAGAGTGGCGGACCCGCAGTCGCCCAGGCCGTCGGCTACGACCCGACCGACGCCCAGGTGGCCGACCAGGCACCGACCTTCATCAACAAGCTGAAGGCGTCCGGGGTCACCAGCGTCGTGGTCTTCGTGGACAACTCACTGTTGATCCCATTGACGAAGGCGGCGACTGCGCAGCAGTACTCGCCGGAGTGGGTGTTCACCGGGTACGGCTACCAGGACCTCGACTTCTTCGCTCGGAACTACGACCAGGACCAGATGAAGCACGCCTTCGGGCTCAGTGTGCTCTTCCCGTCGTTCGCCAGCGTTCCCGACTACCTCGACCCGTTCAAGTGGTATTGGGGCAAGACCCAGGGGAACCTCTGGGGCGTCGCGTCGGGCCTTCTCTCGTTCACCTACCAGGCGATCCAGTACGCCGGGCCGACGCTCACCGTGGACAACGTGAAGAAGGGGCTCTTCTCGGTGCCGGCGACCGGTGGTGCGGCCACTGGCACCGTCGTGTTCCAAACGGGGTACGGCAAGACCCCGGGCGTGCCGTACGACGAGTACTCCCCGTACGGCACCGACCGAGCGTTCGTGTACTGGAACAGCGACATCACCGCCCCCTCGCAGGCCATCAACCTGCCGGGCAAGGGCGCGTTCATGTACATGGACGGAGCGAAGCGCTACAACTACAAGGGCTTCCCCAAGACAGAGCCGAAGTTCTTCGACAGCAAGGGCGCCGTGACCCAGCTCTCCGCCGAGTCGCAGTTCCCGGGCGGCGTGCTCGCCCCCGCTTCGCCGTGCACCGACTGCCCGTCGGCTGGCGCTACGGGGTAGCCATCTCGCTTCGGCGTCGACCGATCCCGGCGGCGCCCCTTTCAGGTATGGGGGGACACTGACATGGCACGACGTGGTCTCGGGCGCATGCACGCGCGGATCGCCGTACTCGCGGTGGTCGTGGCACTGATCGGCGCACTGGGCGTACCACTGGCGACCGCGGCCGACAAGCCGGTCGTCACCGGGCCGGGGACGGGTCCCCAGCCGAAGGGCCAGGGCCTCGGGTCGCCGGCCGCCTTGGGCAGAAGACGTGCGCCCCGAACGGGCACACCTCGCTGAACTTCGTCGGGGGCGGACCGTTCTGCGTCAACCCGTGGCCCGCGGGCAAGAGCAACGGTGGCGCCACCGCACAAGGGGTGACCGCCACCGAGGTGAAGGTCGTCGCCTACATCCCGAATGACTCGATGGACGTCGGCTCGTCGAAGCCCACCAACCGGGCGACCGGTGCAACGGCGAAGCTCCCGGACACGATCACCGACTTCCAGAAGATCTACGACTACGCCCAACAGCAGTCGTCGACGTTCCAGCTGTGGGGGCGCACACCGAAGATCGAGATCGTGACCGCGAGCGGGGCGGACGAGACCGCGCAGCGCGCCGACGCGCTCGAGGTGATCAACATGAAGCCGTTCATGGTCGTCGACCTCACCGGTACGTCGACCGCGGGCGCGCCGGTGTTCTCCTCGGCGGTCGCGGCGAAGAAGATCCTCGTGTTCAGCTCGTCGACCACCGCAACCGTGGCCAAGCAGCAGAGCCCGTACCGCTGGAACTACGGCGCCGACAACGACGCCGGTCTACCCCTCACTGCCGGGTTCGTGGGGAAGTCGTTGGCGGGGCGCAAGGCCCAGTGGGCCGGCGACGACGCGATGACGTCGAAGACGCGCTCGTTCGGTCTGGTGTACCCGACCACCGGCTTCGACCTCGCCGACTTCGAAGCTCGGTTGAAGCAGAACGGTGGGGCCACGATCAAGGAAGCGGTCGGCTACGACCCCAATGATGCCTCGGCCGCTGACCAGATGCCGACACTCGTCACCAAGCTCAAGTCGTCAGGCGTGACGAGCGTCGTGCTCTTCACCAACAACGCGTTGACGGCCCCGCTCTTGAAGGCGGCGACCGCGCAGGAGTTCAAGCCCGAGTGGGTCTTCACCGGGTACTCCTACCAGGACTTCGACTCGTTCGCCCGTTCGTACGACCAGGAGCAGATGAAGCACGCGTTCGGGCTCAGCGTGTTGTTCCCGTCGATCTCGAACCTGCCCGACTATCTCGACGTGTACAACTGGTACTGGGGCAAGACCCAGGGCAACTACTGGGGCATCGCATCAGGACTGTTCAACTCGACCTACACGGCGATCCAGTACGCAGGACCGACGCTCACCGCCGACAACGTGAAGAAGGGCTTCTTCTCGGTGCCGGCCACGGGCGGTGCCGCGACCGGGACGGTGGCGTTCCAGTCCGGGTACGGGAAGACCGTGGGCATGCCGTACGACGAGTACTCCCTGCTCGGTACCGACCGCGCGTTCGCCTACTGGAACGGTGACGTGAGCGGCCCGTCGCAGGCAGTGAACATCCCCGGCAAGGGCGTGTTCATGTACATGGACGCCGGCAAGCGTTACAACTACAAGGGCTTCCCCAAGGCCGAGCCGAAGTTCTTCGACTCCAAGGGCGCGGTGTCCGAGGTGTCGGCCGATGCGCAGTTCACCGGTGGCTCGCCCCCCGCGGAAGTGCCGTGCACCGGCTGTCCCTCGAGCGGCAGCACCGGGTAGGTCCGCCGCCCGCCGCGTCGTCGTAGACGAGTGAGCACGCCCCCGTCTCTCGGAGACGGGGGCGTGTCAATTCCGCGATCAGACCTGGGCTGCAGTCCGGAGGCTGTCGACGGCCGTGGCATCACCTTCGATGTCCACGGCGTCGGTCGGCGCGCGCCGCCACAGCCACAGGTAGAGGTCGACCGCGGGCGCGCGGATGCACGCGGCGGCAGGTTCCTCGTTTCGAGTGACGGTCACCTCGCCGACCACGGTGACCGTCACCGTCCACGCAACGCCGACGTCGGTCGCACGACAGCGTCACCTTCGCATCGCTCGTTGCGCTGCTGCCTCGCCGCGACCACCGGGAGGTACGTCTCGAGTGCTCGTCGACGCCGTCGGCCGCGAACGCAGGATCGATCGGACCCCGGTGTCCATGGGCGAGCTCGGCGTCGACGCGATGGATCGCGGTCTCGTGCGCGAGCCGCCGCCGCCACCAGTCGAGCGGCTTCGGGCCGAGGAACGTCCAGTACGAGGCAACCGGTCCGCGTTGGCGAGCGCCACGAACAGCGCGGCCCGTCCCTGCTCGTACCACACGAACGGGTCGCCGGGCGGGGCGCTGGTCTCGTGTGCGTCGGGGGCGCGGTCCCGGTGTTCGCCGATGATCAGCGACGCCCGGTAGTGGACGGATCCCACGTGCCGGAGCAGATCACGCCACGTCCCAGCCCGGGCAGTTCGGGAGTGGTGTCGTCGCGGCGCCGTCGAGTGCAGCGACGGCCAACGACCCCGCATCACGTCGGAGGTGCGCCAGCCAGTCGACCTGCGTCAACTCCCGGTCGGTTCGACCGCACCGAGATACGCCGCTTGGAGTCGGGCTTCGTCGGCCAGGAGCTCGGACGCGGGGCCGCGGAGCACGACCGAGCCGCGGTTGAGGACCGCGGCGCTGTCGGCGACGCCGAGCGCGAGTTGGACGTGCTGCTCGACGAGCAGCACCGCGCACCCGTGGTCGTGGGCGATCCGCTGCACGGTCTCGAACAGCGACTCCACGACGAGCGGGGCGAGTCCCATGCTCATCTCGTCGATGAGCAGCACCCGGGGTTCCTGCACGAGCGCGCGAGCCATGGCGAGCATCTGCTGTTCGCCGCCCGACAGCGCGCCGGCCCGCAGCTTCCAACGCGCTTCGAGCGGCGGGAACACCTCGAGCATGTCGCGTGGTGACGGGCCACCGCGGTGGCACGCCGCCCTGAGGTTCTCCTCGACGGTGAGCGTGGTGAACAGGTTCCGGTTGTCGGGGACGAGCACGATGCCGGCCTTGTTCGCACGCGCCGGCCGACCCGGTCTTGAGCGGTGTGCCGTCGACGGTGACCGTGCCCGCGTGCGGCGGGAGGAATCCGGCGAGGGTGAGGAGGAGGGTGGTCTTGCCCGCGCCGTTGGGGCCGAGGAGCGCCTCGATGGTGCCGCCTTCGACCGCGAGGTCGACGTCCGGAACGCGGTGGTCGTGCCGTATCCGCCGCTGAGTCCTGCGCACTCGAGCCGGGCGGTCATGAGTTCGTGGTGGTGGTCGTGGTCGTGGCGGTCGTCGCGTCGTGCGGCCTCGTGGGAGTGCCCGAGGTACGCCTCGGCGACATCCCGGTTGGCGCGGATCGATCGCCGGGCTCGCCTTCGGCGATGACGCGCCCGAAGTCGAGCACGTAGATGTAGTCGCACACGTCGAGGACGAGCGCGACGTCGTGGTCGATCAGCAGGATGCCGGTCCCGGTGACGCTGATGTTGCGGATCCGGTCGCCGAGCCAGCGGCTCTCGGTGGTGTCGAGGCCCGCCGCCGGTTCGTCGAGGAGGAGCACCTTCGGGTCGGCCGCGCAGGCGCGTGCGATGGACACGAGCTGTCGTTGGCCCTGGCTGAGGTCGCCGGCGTTGCGGTCGCGCAGGTCGGTGATGCCGACGAGGTCGAGCGACCGTTGCACGGCGCCGTGCTTGGCGGCGCCCTTGACGCTGTACGCCGCGGCGCTGACGTTCTCCTCGACGCTGAGGTCGTCGTACAGCTCGAGCGCCTGGAACGTGCGAGCGAGGCCGCGGCGCACACGTTGGTGGGACCGGAGCCCGTCGATCCGCGTGCCGTCGAGCAGCACCGCGCCCGTCGCCTTGGCGAAGCCGGTGATCGCGTCGACTGCGCTCGTCTTGCCGGCGCCGTTGGGGCCGATGAGCCCGACGATGCCGCCGGCGGGCACCCGCAACGACAGGTCGTCGACGGCGACCACCGCCGCCGTACTGCACCGTGAGGTGCTCGACCGTCGAGCACGATGCGGGCGTCCGGTCCGGGCGCGGTGCGAACCGTTGCGACCGGCGGTGCCGCGCCACGGCTCGCCGTCGCCACCGGCGTCGGTCGCCGTCGGGGAGGCGTCGGTGGTGGCCACGGCGCGCGTCGCTGGCGCCACGCCGGCGAACTTGTCGGCGAGCTCGTGGCCGCCGGCGGCGAGTCCCTCGGGGTTGCGGATGAGCGTCACGATGACGAGCACGCCGCTGATGACGACGAAGATGTCGCCGCTGAGATCGATCCACTCGGCGGAGAGGTAGAAGACGATGCCGCCGGTGGCGATGATGCCGGCCTGGACGCCGCCGTAGACCGAGGTGACCCCGGCGAGGTACGCGGTGGACACGAGGGTGAGACCGAGGAACGCGGCGAAGCTGTCCCAGGTGATGATCCCCTGGCGGTAGGAGAGCAGACAGCCGCCGATCCCGGCGACGAACGACGCGATCGCGAAGCTGAGCACCTTGACGAAGACGACGTTGACGCCGATGCCGGCGGCCGAGCGCTCGTTGGCCCGGACCGCGAGCATCGCCGATCCCAGCGAGCTCCTGCGCAGCAGGGCGACACCCGCAGCCACCACGACGCAGACGATCAGGCACATGAAGCCGAACGACAGGCGGGGGAAGTCCTTGCCGACGCCCACCCCGAGGTTGATCCCGAAGACCTCCGGCTTCCCGATCGGTGTTGCCGTCGGACTGGACGAGGTCGGCGTTGCGGAACCAGATCGCTTCGATGCCGAACGCCAGCGCGAAGGTGACGACCCCGAGCATGAGGCCGCGCAGCCGCAGCGCGGGGAGGCCCGACGAGGACGCCGACGATCGCGGCGGCGCCGGCGGCGAGGAGGGGTGCGATCGGGAACGGCACACCCCAGTCGACCGAGAGGTAGCTCAGCATGAACCCGCCGGCGCCGGCGAGGGCGAGCTGCGCCAGTGAGATCTGGCCGGCGTACCCGGTGACCACCACGAGGGAGAGCGCCAGGATCGCGAAGATGATCGTGCTGATGACCGCGGCCCGGGTGGAGCCACTGGTCACGAGCAGCGCGATCGCCCCGGCGGCGAAACCGGCGACGATCGGCACGAGATACGAACGCGGTCGCGGCGCCCGTCCCAGATGTGTCCGCAACAGCGCGCCGCGCTCCGGAACCCCGCGGCTGGTGACGAGCAGCGCGACGAGCATGACGATCGAGCGGCACCATCTCGCCGACACCCGACTGCGGCATCCACGAGTGCTGGCCCGAGAGGTAGATCAGCCAGGCCTGGATCATGCCGATGCCGATCCCCGCGATCGCCGTGGGCACGAGGTACTGGAACTTGCCGACGACGGCCGCGGCGAGTGCGGGCACCACGAAGAGCGTGTACGTGCTCGGCACGACCGGGGAGAGCGGCGCGATCAGGATGCCGGCCGCGCCCACGACGGCACCGGCGAGCATCCAGTTCAAGAGCGCGATCCGGTCGGGTGAGATGCCGCTCACGTACGCGCCCGCTTCGTTCTCCGCGGTCGCCCGGGTGTCGAGGCCGAACCTCGTCCAGCGGTAGAGCACGGTGATGACGAGCGTGATGCCGATGACGGTGAGGGCCAGGTACACCCGGTCGGACAGCACCGTCTGGCCCTGCCAGGTCCAGGGCTTCGACGGGTAGATGGCCTCGACGCTGACCGGGATCGTGCCCATCCGCTCCGACATCAGGCCCTGGAGGATGACCAGGACCCCCAGCGACGCCACCGCCTTCGCCAACGGCGGCGCGTAGCGCAGCGGCCGGTACACCACGCCGTAGAGCAGCGCGCCCAGCAGCGCCGAGATCACCAAGGTGAGCACGAGCGCTTCGGGCATCGAGAACTCGTGGCCGAGGTCCGTCGTCGTCGGGAGCCCCGGGATGATCAGGAAGAGCTTGCCCTGACGGAGGAACGCGTAGGTGTAGCCCGCGTACAGCGCTTGCGCGCCGGTGGCGAAGTTGATGACGCCCGACGCCCGATACACGAGGACGAGGGCGATCCCGAGCGCCGCGAACGTGCCGCCGTTGCCCAGGCCGAGAAACGACGATGCGAGATCCCGCACGTTGTGATCCCCCGCGTTCCGATCAGATGGCCGGCCAACGTCGTCGGACCGGCGGGACTACATCCCACCGGTCCGACGACGTGGTGTCAAGACGGGATCTGTGCGTCGCTGACCTTGGTGTAGCTCGTCGCCTTGCCCTTGGCGTCGAGCGTGGCCAGGAGGATGGCGTTGGTGCAGGTGGCGGGTTCCGCCGGGGCGGCCTTGCCGTTGCACCGGAAGTGGAGTCCGCCCGACGCCGGGAGGACCGACCACGGCATCGCCTTGGCGGCAGCGGTGATCGTTGCGGGAGTGGCGTCACCCTTCAGGGTGTCCGTGGCCACGTCGAAGCCGGCGATGCCCTGGAACATGGTCACGCCCGTCGATCGGGTCTTGTCGACGTCCTTGCGCCCCGAACTTGTCGAGCACCGCGTAGTACTGCTGGATCGACGGGTCCTTGGGGGTGTCGATCGGGGAGGTGGCCGAGATCTTGATCCCCTTGAGGAAGTCGGCCGGGACGGCAGTGCGGGTCGCGTCACTGAGGCAGGCCGTCCCCGTGACGACCGTGCCCTTGAAGCCGGCGGTGCGGAGCCCGTTGAACGCGGCGATGCAGAACGTGTCGTTGCCGAGCACGAACACCTCGCCCTTGGGGTTGTTCGACACGACCTTCTGCATCTGCGGCGTCATGTCGGCGGTGCCCAGCGCGACGGGAACGGTGTCCAGCGACAGGCCCGCCTTCGTGAACGGCGTCTTGTCCGCGAAGATCTGGGTCGCGGCGGGCACGTCGATGACCACGACGGTCACCTTCTTGGTGTTCGCGGCCTTGGCGCCCCCGACGATGACCGTCGTCAGAGCGCTCAGGCCGGCGTTGAAGACGGAGGTGTTGGTCGGGTCGGCCTTGATGTCCGGGTTCCCCGAGGACGCCATGAACGTCGGGATGCCCGCGTCGTGCACCGGCTTCCAGGAGTTCAGCGTGAACTGGTTCGAGCCGAAGAGCACGGCCGCCACGTCGTCCTGGATCATCTGGTTCGCGCAGTCCACGCTCTTGGCGGGGTCGGCCCCGGTCACGCACGTGTCGAGCTCGATCGGGTGGCCACCGACGCCGTTGCGGTACTGGTTGATCCACTTCACCGAGGCGTCGGCGACGTCACTCTCGATGCTGTTGTCGGTCGCCGTGCCCTTGCCGTCGGTGATGAAGCCGATCTTGACCGGCGTGCCCTTGGCCGGGTCCTTGGTCCCCAGCCCGGAATCGGACGAGGCGGCCTGGGCCGGCGCGGCGAACGCGGCCACCGCGATCGCCACGGCGACCAGCGAAGTGACCAGGCTCGCGGAGCGGGCGCGAGTGCGGCGGATGTGCATTGGTTCCCCCCGGGGAGTGTGCTGCGACGAAACATTCGTCGACATCGACTTCAGCCCTGGGATGCTACACACCGCGCTCCGCAAATTCGAGCGCGGGAGGCGAGAAATTCCGTACAGACCCCGCACGCATCGGGTGGTCAGCCCTCGAAGCGGGCCTTCAAGTTGCCGAGCGTCTGCTCGATGCTGTCGTGGACCCACCCGACCAGGCCGACCTGGTGCTCCTCGGGCATCGCGGCCAGTGCGTCGTAGATCTCGACGATGCGCCACGTCTCCTCCACGGTCGTCCCGTCGCGCCCGGGAGCGAAGGTGTACCCCCAACGGACGAGCGGGCGAGCGTCGGGCCAGTCGACGGCGCCCATGTTCTCCCATGCGAACTCGCGCGGGCGGTCGGCGACGAGCACCCGCATCTGCGCCTGCCACGTCCGCTCGGCGATGGCGTTCGAGCCGACGAAGAGCGCGCCGACACCGCGTGCGTCGCTGCGCCACTCGCCGCCGGTGCACTGCGGGCTGATCTCGCCCATCGCCGGCATGTCGGCGATGAAGTCGTAGAGGACCTCGGGCGGCGCATCGATGGTGATGCGCCCCGAGGCGTTGAAGTCGGACAGGTCCACTCGTGCTCTCAGTCTGACGGCGACGCCGGAGCGCCGAAGCTGGTGGCGTCGAACGCGTCGACGCCCATTGGCGATTCACTCGGGAAGATCACGCCGTCGGACGTGATGGCGAAGTACCGGTGCCAGCGGCGGCTGGTGAACAACCACCGGCCGTCGCGCTTCTCGTAGGACTCGTGGTAGTAGCCGTACCCGACCGACCAGGTGTCGGCGTCGTCGCCTTTCGCGATGATCCCGCCGGTCATGGCCCAGATGCCCCGGGCCGAGGTGGGCGTGTCGAAGACGATGTCGGGGTCGTACGAGTGGTGGATCGTGATCATGTCGCCCATGATCCGGCTGACGTTCTCGATCATCTCCTTCGAGGACGTCCACGGTGCCTGGCCGTCGTTGTGCGACACGTGATCGGGCGCGTGCAGCGACTCGTATCCCTCCCAGTCGTGCGCGTCGGCGTAGCGGTCGCGTCGTGCTTTGAGCTGCTTGATCTCCTCGAGGGCGACGAGCCACTCGATGTCGGACATGCCGTCCGGCCGGCTGTTTGCTGCCATGTGTGCACCCCTCAGTCGCGGTCTCGGCGGTTCCGTTCGAGGAACTGCTGCACCTGTGCCTGAACTTCCGCGTCCTCGGGTGTCACGCCTCCGAACCCGCCATGGGGCATCGCCTCCCAGATGTGCAGCTCGGCCACGACGCCGGCCGCCAGCAGCGTCCGGTGCATCCTCACGGTGTTCGACAAGAAGTGATCACGGGTGCCGCTCTGCAGGAACGTCGGCGGGAACCCGGTGACATCCCCGAACAACGGAGACAGGTAGGGATGCGCCAGGTCGTGACCGTTGGCGTAGAGCAGGTTGGTCGACATCAGCGATGAAGGCATCGATCCACCCTGCATCGTTCGGAAGGTGTCGCCCGACTCGGTGAGATCCACCTCAGGCGAGATGAGCACGAGGCCTGCCGGCATCGGAAGACCCTCGTCCTTCGCCCGCAGCAGCAACGCGGCGGCGAGGTTCCCGCCGGCCGAGCCGCCGCCGACGAAGATGTCCTCCGGCGCCCGCTCCTCCAACGCCCTGCGGTACACGGCCATGCAGTCGTCGAGCGCCGCAGGATACGGAAAGGCCGGTGGCATTCGATAGTCGATCGCCCAGGTGATCATGTCGCGCCTGAGTGCACCACCACCCGCGGCAAACTTGCAGATCTCTCCACCGAGCAGGATCAGTGCGCCACCGTGGATGTCGAGATAGATCGGCGTGCGATCCGACGCGTCGGCGGGTCGGGCAACGTACGTGGGCACACCCTCGAGCGTCATCGTCTCGACGTCGATCGGCAGGTCCGACACGGACATCCCGCCAAGGCGCGCGATGACGACTTCGTTCATCTGTTCGATGTAACGCACCCATGCGTCGGTGTCGGTGGGATCTTCGGGTGCCCGGCTGTTGCCGAATGGCTCGGGCGTGGCGAGGTACACCTGCGCGGCCTCGCTGACGCTCGTGGGAATCGGCATGGTCGGTTGCGACGCACGGTCGGGCATGTCTGTCTACTCCGCGTTCTTCCGAGGTACTTCAGAGCGACAGTTCCTTGTCGCGTTCGGCGGCGGCCTCGTCGTCCTGGACACGCCAGAGGCGGTCGTACGGTCCGCCGGGACGCGCCACCTGTTCCTCCGGTCCGGAGTCGACGACGCGACCCGATTCGAGCACGATGATGTTGTCGGACTTCATGGCGACGCTCTCGCGGTGGGTGATCATCAGCGTGGTGCAACCGAGGTTGTGGACGGCCTCGATGATGATGTCTTCCACGCCGCTGTCGAGCAGCGACGTTGCCTCGTCGAGGACGAGGATGTCTGGCTGAGCGAGCCAGGCGCGTGCGAGCGCGATGAGTTGGCGCTGCGCGGCGGTGAGGTTGTGGCCTTCTTCCTCGACCGGGTGTTCGAAGGCGCCGTCGAGGGAGGTCAGCAGGTCCCAGGCGCCGACCGCCCGTACCGCGCCCTCGACCTCCGCGTCGGTGGCGTCGAGCTTGGAGTACCGGATGTTGGACGCGACGGTTCCCTTGAACACGAACGGGTCCTGGGGCACGATCCCGAGCTTGGCGCGGAAGGTGTCGAGGGTGAGGTCGCGGAGGTCGACACCATTGACGGTGACCGAACCGGCGTCGGGGTCGTAGGTGCGGGCGAGCACCTTGGCGATGCTCGACTTGCCGGCGCCGGTGTAGCCGACGAGGGCGGTGACCTTGCCGGGTTCCATGGTGAACGAAACGTCCTGCAACACCGTGCGGGTGGTCTGGGGGTACGTGAACGCCACGTGGTCGAACGTCACCGCACCGTCGAGCGGCGGGCACGGGCGTGCGTCGGCATCTTCCTCGGGGAGGATGGGTTCGTCGAACGGTTCGCACAGACGACGCCACGACACGCGGACGTCGATGAACTGGTTGTAGAGCGGCGCGAGCGCCTGGAGCGGCTGGGTGGCCAGGTTGGCGAGGAGCTGCACCGCGAGCGCGACGCCGATCGACAGCTCCTGGTTCTGGACGAGGGTGCCGGTCCGGTAGAGCACGAGCGCGGTCATCATCGTGCCGAGGAACTGGATGAGCGCGCCGTGGGTGTTGACCACGGTGACCGTCCACCAGCGCGCCCGGCGACGCTCCCACGACGCGGCGACGAACTTCTGGGTCTGGATCGCGTGGGCCCCCAGGTAGCGGATCTCGTGGCGGGCGCCGAAGTCTTCCTGGAACTTGCGGGTGACGACACCGAGCTCCTCGCGCGACCACGCGAAGCCGCGTGCGGCGATCGGGAGCTCGATGAGGGTCAGGAGCAGGATCAGCCCGAGCACCGCGAGCACCAACGGGATCACCCCGGGAGCGAGGATCATGATCGCGATGAACGCGACGATGAACACGGCGGTGAAGCTCACGAACTGGAACGCCGCGGACTGCACGAAGGCCAGGATCTTGTCGAGGTCGGCGACCACACGCGTGGCGACGTCGCCGGGGAGCTCACGGTCGTAGAAGTTCACGCCGAGCTTGCTCAACCGGTAGAAGACCCTCCGGCGCAGCAGGCAGACCACGCTCTGGTTGAACTGCTGTCCGTAGATCCGGAAGTACTTCGTGCCGACGCCCACCAGGACACCGATGACGGCGAGGATCCCGGCGAACAGATACGCGGTCTGGGTGTCGCCGTCGGTGGCGAAGTTGGTGACGCTCCCGAACGCGAGGCTCGGCGCGATCTGGCCGACGGCGATGATCATCGCGAGCCCGAGCGCGATGAACATCGCCCGCCGGAACGGGCGTGCCATCGACCAGAAGGTCGGACGCCGGTCGTCGTCGGCGAGCTCGTCGGGGATGTCGACGCTCTTCGCGCGACACGTCGAGCCCGTCGACCAGCTTCGCCAGCACCGGATCGATCGCGGCCAGCCCCGACGTGTCCTGGAGCGGTTGCACCCCGTCGGCGACCTCGGCCTCCATGCCGATGCGATCGATGGTCTCGTGTGATTCGAGCGGGTCGGCGCCGTGCATCACCTCGGCGACCTGCGCGACCGCGACCACGTCGTCGGTCGTCCCCGCGAAGGCCTCGTGGGTCGGCTCGTCCACTGGCGCCACGGTCCTCGGCTCCGCGAGCGTGACCGTGCGATCGGCGACGTCGGCGAGGCCGGTCCGTCGAGTGATGTAGAGGATCGAGGTGTCCGGCAGGTACTCCCGCACGCGCCGCATGATCTCGAGCTCGAGCGCCGGGTTCACCGCGGAGAGCGCGTCATCGAGGATGAGCACACGGGGATGAGCCACGAGCGCACGGGCCAGTGAGATGCGTTGGCGCTGTCCTCCCGACACGGTCAGTCCGCGGTCGCCGACCTCACCGTCGAGGCCGCCGTCCATCTCCGCGATCACCTCGTCGGCGCCCGCGAGGTGCAACGCGTGCAGCAACGTCTCGTCGTCGATGTCTCCGTAGGCGCCGAGCAAGCAAGTTGTCGCGCAGCGAGGTGGCGAGGAGCAGCGGCTCCTCCGAGACGACCCGGATCGTCTGTCGGAGTTGCGTGGGATCGAGGTCGCGCAGCGCGACTCCGTCGAGCACCGCCTCACCCGCGTCCGGCTCCATGAGCCCGGAAGCGATCGCGGCGAGGGTCGACTTGCCGGAACCCGGAGGCCCGTTCACGACCACGAGGTCGCCGCGGCCGACGTGCAGTTCCATGCCGTGCAGGATGCGCCGTTCGCCGTACACGACCTCCACGTTCCGGAGCTCGAACCCGGTCGAAGGGAGCGGCATCATGCGACCGTCGGTGACGGGCCGGGCGCTGACCGCGAGCATCTCGGCGAGACGGTCCTGACCGCTGCGGAGGTACTGCCAGGCGTTGGCGAGGTCGTCGAACGCGCCGGCGAACGTGTTGAGGCCGGTGCCGAGCTGGAACGCGAGCAGGAAGGTGCCGGCGGTGAGACGGCCCGACGCGAGCATCCAGGCGCCGACCGCGAGCAGCCCGGCCTGGACGAGGATCGGGGTCATCTTCAGGAAGAGGTCGTAGCCGGCGAGCAGCCGGGCGCGGCTCATCGAGAACTTGAATGCCCGCTCGGTCACGTCGGCGACCCGGGCGCGCTCCTTGTCTTCACGGCCGAAGGCCTTGACGACGCGGATGCCGCGCACCGGCTCGTCGATGGCGCTGGTGACCTCGGCCCGCTCGTTGAGCTCCGCCCAGCTCAACGCGCGCAGGCCGTGGCGGAACCGGTGCAGCAGCCAGAGGTTGACGGGGAACGCGACGAGCGTCAGCACGCCCATGATCGGGCTGATGATGATCACGATGACCGCGATCGCGAGCAGGACCGGAACGAAGCCGAACAGGGTCGGGAAGATCCGCAGGAGCGTCTCGACCAGTTGGACGTCGGTGAGTGAGCGGGTCACGAGCTGGCCACTGGCGAGCGCGTCGAGGCGGCGCAGCTCGGCGGACTGGATGTGCGTGTACAGCCAGACGCGGAGATCGAACTCGATCTGGTACGAGAGGCGTTCGGCGATCTGCTGCTGGACGAACCCGAAGACCATGGACCACAGGGCCCAGAACGCGATGTAGCGGACGTAGGGCCAGAGCGGTGCCGTCTGGGCGACGATGCCGTTGTCGACCATGCCCCGCGTGAGGTTGGCGATGAAGAGCAGCCCCACCGAGTAGACGATGAGCACGATGAAGAGCCACTTCAGCGTGCGCTTCTGGCGTCGGAGGAGCACCCAGAGCAGTGACGCGCGTGCGACGCTGAACGACTCCCGGTAGGTGGCGAGGAGTCTCCGGAACCAGCCGAGGTCTTTGGGATCGCGGTCGGCGGCCTGGAACTCGGGGGCGTCGGTGGCGGCGTCGGACTGCGTCACTGGTGTGCCCCCTCGGGCTCCGCCGAAGTCGGCCCCGAACGTTCGATCACCGCGCGGGTCGATCCGAGATACGAGGCGACGACGTGCGGGTGGTTGCGCACCAGCTCCCAGTCACCTTCCACGACGACGCTGCCGAGGTCGCACGCGACGATCCGGTCGGACACCGAGCTGACCAGACCCATGTCGTGCTCGATGAGCAGGATGCCGGCGCCGGTGATGTCGCGGATGCGCAGCAGCAACGGACCGAGCGCCTCGGTCTCGCGCTGCGCGATGCCCGACGACGGCTCGTCGAACAGGATCACCTTGGGGTCGATCCCGATCTGGCAGGCCAGGTCGACGATCCGGCGGCTGCCGGTCGAGAGGTCGGACACGAACTTGTCGCGGTAGTCGTCGAGCCCCATCATCGCGATGAGCTCGTCGGCGCGCGTGCCGAGCTTCCGCTCCGCGCGCAGGACGTTCGGGAAGTAGAGCATCTCCGTGATCGGGTCCCAGGGGCGCAGCGGCCGGTCGATGGCGACACAGACCGTCTGATGCACGGTGAGGCCGCCGAAGAGGCGGGCGTCCTGGAAGGAACGGGCCAGCCCCAGTCGTGCTCGCCGTTGTGGCTTCAGACGGGTGATGTCGTGGCCTTCGAGCAAGACCTGACCCGAATCGGGCACCAGGAAGCCCGAGACGAGGTCGAACAACGTGGTCTTGCCGGCACCGTTCGGTCCGACGATGCCGACGATCTCGCCGCGGTGCAGCTGGATCGACACGTGGTCGACCGCAGTGATGCCCGAGAACCGCCGCGTGATGCCGCGGGTCTCGAGCACGAGGTCACGCTCGTCGCCGTTCACACTCACGCGCGGTGCACGCACCGCGACGTCGGCCAGGGGAACGGGAGCCTGGCTCTGCTCATCGGAGTCGTCGCGCGCGTTCTTCCGCGGTCGATGCGCCTTCGAGGAAGATCGAGCGCAGCAGGTCGGGACGGTCGAGGAGCTCGGACGTCAACCCGTGGAAGCGGACCGCACCTTTTTCCATGAAGAAGGCCTTGTCGGCGACGGTGAGCGCGACGTTCACCGACTGCTCGACGAGGATGATCGTGACTCCCTGCGCCTTGAACTGCTCGACGACGGCGAGGAGCTGCTCGACGACCAGCGGCGCGAGACCGAGCGAGAGCTCGTCGATCATCAGCACGTCGGGCTTGGCGAGGAAGGCCATCGCGATCGCGAGCATCTGCTGCTGACCGCCCGACAACTGCGCCGCAGGATCCTGCAGCCGAGTCTCGAGCGCAGGGAAGAGGTTGACCGCGCGCTGGGTCGCGGTCTTCACGTACTCACGGTCGCGACGGTGCATCCAGAGCGCGACCTTCAGGTTCTCGGCGACGGTCAGCGACGGGAACACGCCCTTGCCACCGGGAACCTGGATCAAGCCCTTCTCCGCGATGTGGTGCGGCCCCATCCCGCTGATGTCGACACCCTCGTGGCTGATGCTGCCCTGCGTGGGGGTGACGAGTCCTGAGATCGCGCGCAGCACCGTCGACTTCCCGGCGCCGTTCGTCCCGAGGAGCGCGATGGTCTCGCCGCGACGCAACTCGAGGCTGACGCCGAACAGCACCTGCACCTGGCCGTACGAGACGTCGATCGAGCGCAGGCTGAGCAGGTTCGGCTTGCCGCCGCTCAGCCGCAGGTCGGGGTACGTGAAGAAGTCGACGTCGGGCGCCGGCCGCGACGGCAAGCGCCGGAGGAACTTCGGGCCGCGCCGCGATGTTCCGTGACCGTTGGTCGACATCGCGACCGCCGGCTTCTCCTTGCCGGTGAGCAGCGTGGGTGCATCACCGGAGTCGGCGATCAGCGACGGGACGACGAGATGGCGTCGACGCGCCACCGCCGCGAGCCACTTGTCACGCACCCGGTAGAGCACCGAGCCGAGGCCTCCGGGCAGCAGCCACAGCACGACGATGAGCCCGATGCCGCTCCCCGCGAACGTGAAGAGGAACCGGAAGCGCTCGGGCACGACGACGTTGAACCACTCGGTGCTCTTGATGAACACCGCGCCGAGGATCGCGCCGGGGATCGAGCCGAGGCCGCCGACGACGACCATGGTCAGCACCCGGATGCTCTCGATGGGCGCAAAGATGTCTTCGCCGAGCGCTTGTTGGTGCAGCACGAGGACACCGCCGGCGAACGACGCAATGAAGCCCGCCAGCGCGAACGCGAGGAGCTTGGCGCTCGTCGGACTCAACCGGAATGCCTGCGCGTTGCGCTCGTTGTCGCGCGTGGCGACGAGGTCACGAACGGTCCGGGATCGCTGGAGGCCGCGCACGGCGACGATGACCAGGAGCAGCATCGCTACGCACATGAAGTAGAAGGCGCGTTCCGGGTGCGCGCCGTCGGCGCCGATCCCGATGTGACCGAACGGCGTCCATTGGGGAAAGCGCGTGACGTGATCGAGGATCGAATCGGGGAGGTAGTCGAACTTGATGCCCAGCAGACTCTGGTCGCGATTCAGCAGGAACGACGACGTCATCACCGCGAATGCCAGCGTCGTGACCGCGAGCATCAACCCGCGGATGCGGAGCGCGGGCAAGCCGATGATGATCGATGCGACCGCTCCGATGGCGCCCGCGAACAGGAAGCTCAGCAGCGGGTCGAGCTGCCAGTGGACGTTGGCGGCGCCGGCCGCGGCCGAGCCGATGGCGACGAACGCGACCTGGCCCAGACTGATCTCACCGGCCCACCCGGTGAGGAGGACCAACGAGATCGCGACCATCGCGTAGATCAGCACCGCGGCGGCGAGGTTGGTGTCCTTCTCGGACAGCAGGAACGGCAGCACGATCAGGAACGCCACGAAGAGCACTCGCAGCCCCCGCAGTACCCATTTGACCTCGGGCAGACGCAGCAACTCGCGGGGGATCGGTCGGATGTTCGCCGCGTTCTGCCAACTCGACGTTGCCTGGTCGTCGACCCGCGACTCGCGGTTTCTCCGCTGCAGGAGCAGCGCGACGATCACGATCACGAACATGATCGGGTCGACGAGCTCGGCCGAACCCTTGTTCCAGATCACGATCGCTTCGACTGCGCCGAGCCCCAGTGATGCGAGGAAGATCGCGACGAAGTTCTCCATCCGTCCGATCACCGCCGCGGTGAGCGCGCGCAGCAGGATCGACGGTCCGAACGCGGACCCGAGCGGGAGTCCGACGATCCCGGCTCGCAGGATCAACGACACCGTCGCCAGCAGGGTCGCGATGATCCACGCGATGTTCTGCGTGAGGCCGACGTTGACGCCGAGCATCGACGCGCGGTCCGAGCTCTCGGAGCTCGCACGCAGCGCGATGCCGATGCTCGTGAACCGCAGGAACGCGAAGAGGCCGATTGCGGCGAGCACGGTGGTGATCACCGCGATGAGCTCGTTGGCGTGGAAGATGACCGGGCTGATCTCGAAGCTGAAGCTGAACGGTGGCGTGTACTGGTTGATCGCCAGGTCCTTGGTGCCGGTGAGGAGTTGGAGCAGGTAGGGGAGCGTGACCCCGAGACCGGCCAGGAGCTGCGCGAGGCCGATGGTGACGACCATCAGGATCAGTCGCGGTGCCTTGTTGAACCGCCGGATGATCACGAACTCGATGAGCGCGCCGAGCAGGACCGCGACGACGAGCGACAAGGGGACTGCGACCCAGAACGACCATCCGAACGCCGGCAGGGTGATCAGCGCCACGGCGAGGCTTGCGGGAACTGCGCCGAGGTCGGCCTGGGCGAAGTTGATCACCTTGTTCGACCGGTAGATCGAGCGCGAGGCCGAACGCCATGAGCGCGGTGAGCGAGCCGATGATGAACCCGTAGACGAGCTCGCCGGCGGGCATGTCCCAACCCCACGCCCACTGCGGCAGCCAGTAGCCGACGGCGGCGACCGCGACGACGACGAACGCGAACCGGAACGTGCGGTTCTCGCGGACGTCGCGGAGGCTGGTCGAGGCACTCACAGGTCGCTGCAGTCCTTGCCGTCGGGCAGCGCGACGACGTCGCCGGAGTTCTTCCGCTGTTCGCAGGCGATCTGGGCCTTGGTCTTGCCCCGGTTCAACGCCGCGCACACGCGTGACTCGATCGCGCCGTCCTTCGTGACGGTGAACGACGCGTGTGGCCACGTCGAGTCCTCGCGAGCATGGACGTCGACCGACACGAAGCCGTTGTCGCTCTTGATGTCGTCGGTGGCCCAGGTCGCGACGTCGCCCTTGTCGTGGGCCGCGTCCGACCCGAGGTGCAGCTCTGCGCTCACGAACGTGGTGTCGCTGCCCGGGACCTGCACCAGTCTCCCGTTGCGCAGCGTCGCGTCAGCGCTCGGCTTCATCCGCTGTTGGATCGCGCTGATCACGCTGTCGGGCGCGCCCACGCAGTTCTGCACCGGCTGCGTCGGGTTGCCGCACGCGGGGAGGAACGCCGCGACGAGTACGGCGATGGCCGCGAGACGAAGCGCGAGCCGAGGAGTTCGGTTCACGCGCGCGCCCGACGGCAGGTGTCTCTCCCTCGCGGAATTGGCAACTCCGTCGACCCCCCCAGGTCAGGTCAGCTCGGCAGTGCAGACCATTACTCGACGTCAAGGTCGAGCTATCGTGCACACTACCGTCGTCGCGAGTGGGCGACGCAAGTGCTCTCACCCTCCCTTTCGATGACGTCAGGACGCGGTCCCGCGGCGGGTTCGACGTCCGGCGGTACGTTGTTGGGTCCCGCCCAAATGTTGACGGAGGAGCATGCCCGACATGGCGAACACCGCGGTCGACAAGGAGAGTGCGCGGAGCACGGCGCAGACTCGCCGCGGCGCAGCGACGCGGGCCCGTCTGGTGGAGGCGGCGAAGAAGGTCTTCGAGCGTGACGGCTTCCTCGAGGCGCGGATCACCGACATCTCGAAGGAAGCCGGCGTCTCTCACGGCGCCTACTACCACTACTTCACCTCGAAGGAAGAGCTGTTCCGGGAGGTTGCCGAGCTCCAGGAGGAACGCCTCACCGCGCCGCCCGACGATCCCGAGCTGGCCCACGTCCACGGCGACTCGCCGAGGGAACGCATCCGGAAGGCGAACCTGCGCTACCTGCAGCGCTACCGCGAAGAAGCGCAGATCATGGGCGTGATCGAGCAGGTCTCGCGCTACGACGCGCACGTGAACGACGTGCGGATGGCGCGCCAGCACCACTTCGCGGACCGCTCGGAGCGTGCGATCCGGAAGTGGCAGGAAGAGGGGATCGCCGATCCCGCGATCGATCCTGCGCTCGCCGCCGATGCACTCGGTGCGATGGTCGGGCGCTTCTCGGAGCTGTGGCTCGTGCAGGGCTACCGCGACTACGACTTCGACCACGTGGTCGAGCAGCTCTCACTGATCTGGACCAACGCGCTGCAGCTCAAGGACGACCCGACGGCAGGGTGAGTTCGCGGGCGTTCTCGTA
This sequence comes from uncultured Actinomycetes bacterium, assembly GCA_963697125.1. GTDB lineage: Bacteria > Actinomycetota > Acidimicrobiia > IMCC26256 > DASPTH01 > DASUAS01. Next base: position 775,411 of record CAVOMW010000006.1, on the reverse strand, counting down.
CATGATGCGCCGCTGATCGTCGACCGAGAAGTTCGCCACGTTGGCGAAGAAGTCCCGCGGGTGGGCGAAGCCCTCACCGTGGGGCCAGTCGGAGCCGAAGAGGATTCGCTCGACCGGCACGTGCCGTGCGAACTCGTCGACGCTCTCCTCGACGAAGGGCGCCACCCAGCAGTGCTCGAGGAACTGGTCCCTGGGGTTGCTCTGGTAGTCGCCGCCGTGACCGAGGAGCTCGAGTGACTGCAGCAGCGACGGCACCCAGGAGCACCCGCTCTCGATGAACGCGACCTTGAGTCGCGGAAACCGCTCGAAGAGCTTGTGCGCGACGAGGACGTACGCGAAGTCGTGCACGATCCGGTGCTTCATGAGCGCGCCGAACACCGTGCCCGCGCTCATCATCCGCATGTTCTCGCCCGCGCTCGGGCTGGCGGGGTTGGCGGAGTCGCCCCAGACCCGGTCGAGCAGTGGGTACATGTCGGCGTACGTGAGGTCGGAGCCGTCGTGTGACGTGACGGTGATCCCGGCCTCCTGGGCGAGTGACCAGAAGCCGTCGAACATCGGGTCGGCCGGCGAGCGCAGGCCGTCGGCCGTGACCGCCGCACCGTGTCGGATCGCGATGACCCGCGCGCCGTGCTCGAGGCACCACTGGAGCTCGCTGACGAGCAGGTCGGGGTCGGACATGTTGAGGTAGGGAACTCCGAAGATGCGGTCCTGGTAGGCGAAGCCCCATTCGTCTTCGATCCAGCGGTTGAACGCGCGGCAGACCTCGATGGCCGCCTCGACGTCGCTCGCGAGCATCGGCGCCTCGATCACGACGCCCTGTGACGGGAACAACCAGTTCGCCTCCACGCCCTGCGCGTCCATCACCTGCAAGCGCGCGTCGCGGTTGAACCACTCGGGGTGGTCCTGCGGCGGCTCGTTGAACGACGCCAGGAACTCCTCGCGCGTCAACTTGCCGGTGAAGTACTCCATGAAGGAGCCGGGCTTCGGTCTCGGGTGCACGTCACCGGGGCCGGGAAGCCACTCGAAGAGCTGGCCGTCGAGGACGTAGCGCAACACACCGTCGATCTCCTTCACCTCCACTCCGCGTTCCAGGAATCGCGGGTCTCGGAATCGGGTGAACGCGTCGCTGCCCTCCCAGTAGTGGTTGTCAGCGTCGAAGATGGTCGGGATCTGGTCTGCCGCGTTGGTCATCGGATGCCTCAGTTGGTTCCGTGCCGCAGGAGGTGGCCGGGTGTCGCGTTCGTGCACTCTCCGTCGACGAAGGTCGTCACGCCGTTGACGATGATCCGGTCGTACCCCACCGCCTTCTGCACCAGCCGCCACTCGTTCGCGGGGTAGTCGTACGCCCGTTCCTGCGGGAGCGCGTCGATGGTGTCGGGGTCGTAGACGATGACGTCGGCTCGTTTCCCCTCGCCGAGCGCGCCTCTGTCTTGCAGGCCCACCGCCTGCGCGGGGTAGGCCGAGAGACGCCAGTGCGCCTCTTCGAGCGACATGGTCTCGTGCTCGCGGCACCAGTAGCCGAGCAACTCGGTGGCGAAGCGCGCGGTGGTGACGAACTTGGTGTGGGCGCCGCCGTCGCTGATGCCCGGAAGTGCGACAGAAGAGGTGGCGACTTCCTTCACCGCCTGCGGGTCCATCGGGATCATGGTGGTGCCGAAGCCGACCTTGAGCTGGCCGGCCACCGCGATGTCGAGCATGGCGTCGATCTGCTCCTTGCCCTCGCGGGCGGCGATCTCGCCGATGGTGAAGCCCTCGTAGCGTTCCTTCAGCGCCAGCGCGTCGGGGGCATCGCTCGAGATCCAGTTCACCGTCATCTCGTCGAGCGGGTAGCGGGCGGCGCCGAAGCCGCCGCCCAGCATCTCGATCCCTTCGCGGAGACCGGCGCGCCGTTCGGGGTCGGCGAACTTGGCGATCTTCTCCTCGTGCGTGCCGAGGCTCGCGTCCAACCACGCCGGGAAGATGTCCATGAGGTTGTAGTCCTCGAGCACGATCTCGGACTTGAACCGCACGATCTGTGCCGACGCGAGGACTCGGAGCCCTTCCTCCTGGTTCAGCTCGTCGAGGCGCGCGATCGCTTCACGGTGCGGATACTTCGACTCTCCGTGCTGGTTCACCGCGCCGGTGGGTGCGAGCGCGTTCCAGATGATGGGGCGGCCGCTCTCCCGGGCGATCAGGGCGGCGGTCTCGAGCGCGCCGGTGATCTGGGTGGTGCCTCGGCCGAGCTCGCGGAGCACGCGGGAGAAGGCGATGATCTCGCGCTCGGGCATCATGTCGGTGACCATCGGGGTGCCGTCGAAGTCGCGCTGGACGTTGTACATCTCGCCGGAGATCTGCGAGCTCCAACCGCACCCGCCGGCTTCCATCGCTTCGACCACGAGCTGGCACATCTGCGCCAGCTCGTCGTCGCTGGCGCGCATCTCCTTGGCCTTGTCGATGCCGATGACGTACTGGTACAGCGGCGCCAGCGGCACCAGCGACATCACGTTCACGCCCTTCGGGATCCGCTCGATGCTGTCGAGGAATTCCGGAAACGTCTCCCAGTCCCAGGGCATGCCGGCGCGCATGGTCTTGAGCGGCACGGCCTCGTTGCGCGACAGGCTGAGCATCGCCCGGTCCTGGTCCTCTTCCCGACAGGGGGCGAAGCCGAAGCCGCAGTTGCCGATGACCACGCTGGTCACGCCGTGCCAGCCCGACATCGTGCACCACGGGTCCCAGAAGATCTGGCTGTCGTAGTGCGTGTGCAGGTCCACGACGCCCGGCGCGACGACCTTCCCGCCCGCGTCGACGACCTCGGCGCCGTCACTCGCCGAGACGCTGCCGATCTGTGCGACGACCCCGTCCTTGATCGCGACGTCAGCCTTGTATCGGGGCGTGCGCAGCCCGTCGATCACGGTGCCGCCTTTGATGACGATGTCGTATGCAGGCATCGCGGTCCCTTCCTCGTCGGTGACCGCAACATACTTCCTGAGCGACCAAGAAGTCACGAAACCCGGTACCGTGTGCGGCGCATGGCGCCCAAGACGACCGAACGCAGGCCGACCCAGGCGGAACGCCGCAACAAGTCCGAGCAGGCGTTGCTCGAAGCGGCCGCGAAGCTGATCGCCGAGGTCGGCGTCGAGCAGGCGTCGTTGGCCAGGATCGGGCAGTCGGCCGGGGCGAGCAGTGGTCTCGCGAGCCATCACTTCGGATCGAAGGACGCCCTCGTCGCGCGACTGGCGCGCCAGGCGCAGGACCGCGTCGTGGAAGCGACGCGCCGCGCCTGGGAGCGTGCTCGGCCACCTTCGGGGCGGGCATCGGCGCTCGACATCCTCCGACTCACGCTCGCCACCTACCTCGAGCTGTTCGAGCGTCCGACGGCCGACGAACGGGCGCTCATCGTGATGTGGGGAGCGACGTTCCCGGTACAGGCGTCGATCGACGGGATGCTCGAGGCCGACCAGCGCAGCTACGACGGTTGGGCCGAGGTCATTCGCCACGGCCAGGAAGACGGATCCATCCGGGCCGAGCTCGATCCCGTCGCCGCTGCCGTCGTGCTGTTCGGTCTGATGCGGGGTGTCGCTGCGCTCCTCTTGACGGATTCGGAGATCAACGACATGCGAAATGTGCGAGCGATGTGCGACGGCTGGATCGTCGCTGCCCTCGCACCGGCGGGGGTGCAGTCGACGAAGACGTGATCGGGCCACTAGCGCGCCCCCGGCCCGGACTGTACGTTGACGTCGAAGTCACATCTGAGTGACGTGCTGGAGCGCCGGGGGAGGACGAGTCGTGGACACCCGGTACTCACCGGAGCAACTGGAGTTGCGGCGATCTGCGGCTGCCCTGGTGGACGATCTCGGTCCCAAGACGGTCGACGACCTCGACGACGAGATCCGTCAGGCGCGACTCGCCGATGCGGTGCGTCGTGCGGGCTGGCTCGAGCTCCGCGCGGAAGGTGACGACGACCGACCGCTCGCGTCCGGGGTGGAAGTCGCCATCGTGGCCCGCGAGCTCGGCCGGCGTGCCGCGGACACGCCGTTCCTGGGCCCGCTCCTCGCGGTCGACCTGGCGCGCCAGGCTGGCATCGCGCTCGAAGACGTGACCACGAGCGCGGTGCTCGATGTGACGTTGCTCGACTTCGCGATGATCACGCCGTCGGGCGAGTGCGAGGGCGTCGCCGTCGACGCCGCCGATTGCGGACGCGGCATCGTGCTCGCGACCGAAGCACCCGGAAAGGTGATGATCCACGACATCGCGCTCGGCGAGCCGTTGGCTGCGACGGACCTGACCCGCGCGGTGATCCCGGTGATGAGCACGGACCGACCCGCGACGGGCGGCTTGGACGGCGCGCTGCTCACCGATGCCGAGGTCACGCGCAGCCGCGCGCTCGGCCTGACCGTCACCGTCGCGGATCTCGTGGGCGTGATCGAGGGTGCACTCGCGACGACGATCGCGTACGCCGCAGGAACGGCAGCAGTACGGCGTGGCGATCGGGTCGTTCCAGGCGGTGCAGCACCTGCTGGCGGAGGCGCGGGTGTTGCTGGAAGGGTCGATCAGCGTGGCCCACTACGCGGCGTGGGCGGTCGACGCGCTGCCGCCGCGGGAGGCGATCGACGCGAATGCAGTGGCGAAGGCGTACTGCGCGCGTGCCGCGCGCACGGTGTGTGAGACCGCGATCCAGGTGCACGGCGGGATCGGCAACACGTGGGAGTGCTTCGTGCACGTGTACCTGCGGCGCGCGTTGCTGTCGAGCGCGGTGTTCGGCGACGAAGGTCATCAGCTGCGGACGTTGGCCCGGTCGCGGTTGGGAGTGACCCGTGGACTTTGACGATTCGCCGGAGGAAGCAGAGTTCCGGTCGCGTTTTCGTGCGTGGTTGGTGGACAACAATCCGGGGTTGCCGGCGTCGTCGACCGACGACGAGTACTGGGCGAAGCAGGCGGAGTGGCATTGCGCGTTGTTCGACGGTGGTTTCTTCGCGTTGACGTGGCCGAAGCGCATCGGTGGCCAGGAGTTGCCGCCGGTGTACGAGGTGATCGTCGATGAGGAGCTGGCGGCGGCGGGCGCACCTCCGAAGCCGGGCCTCGGGTATTTGATCCAGGGGATCACGCGTCATGGGAGCGATGAGATCTGTGATCGGTTCTTGCCGGCGTTGATCAGTGGTCGTGATCGGTGGTGTCAGGGGTTCAGTGAGCCGGATGCGGGTTCGGATCTGGCGTCGTTGCGGACGCGTGCGGTGCGTGACGGTGACGAGTACGTGATCGAGGGTCACAAGGTCTGGACGAGCTATTCCGATGTCGCGGATTGGTGCATGTTGTTGGCGCGCACGGATCCGGATGCGCCGAAGCACAAGGGGATCTCGGCGTTCGCGGTGCCGATGGATCAGCCGGGGATCGAGCAGCGGCCGTTGCGGATGATCAACGGGATCAGCAGCGAGTTCGGCCAGGTGCTCTTCGATGGCGCGCGGGTGCCGGCGGCGAACATGATCGGCGAGCCGGGTGAGGGGTGGGCGTTGGCGATGACGGTCGTGAGTCACGAACGCGAGCCCGCGGAGCTCGGGTACGTGGCGCGCTACCGCAAATCGGTCAACCAGCTCGAGGCAACGGTGCGCGCGTGGCCGGATCGGTTCGGTGCCGATCAGCTCGCTGCGCTCGGACGAGCCCACGTCGAGGCGGAGATGCTGCGCCTGCACGTTCGCCGTCGTCTGTCCGAACGTCTCGACGGCGTCACCCACGGGTTCGACGGTTCCATCGACAAGTTGCTCATGACCGCGACCGAACAGGCCGTCGGCCACGCCGCGCTCGCGATCGGCAACAGCACGCCGGTGCTCGACACCGACGACACCGGTTTGAAGCTGTACCTCTACAGCCGGGCCCAGAGCGTCATGGGCGGCACGTCGCAGATCCAGAAGAACATCATCGCCACCAAGATCCTGGGCCTGCCCACGTCATGACCTGACAAGCCCGCCCGCCGTATGTTCGACGAACGCCAGAAGGAGGGGGACATGGCGCACATCGTGAGCCGCGTTGCCGGGGAGCCGATGAGCTCGGCGGCGGCGATCGTCGACGAGGTCGGTGGCCTCGAAGAGGAGTTCTTCTTCGAGGGTACCGCCAGACGCTTCGCGTTGGCCGGGGCGGACGAGTACTCGACCGATGGTCGCTGGGCCGCCGAGATTGCGGGCGAAGCGCCGTTCCGGAGTCGGATGGTGGTCCTCCGACCGCGTGACCCGAGTGCCTTCAACGGCACCGTGATCGTGGAGTGGAACAACGTCTCGTCGGGCGAAGGGTTCCTCAACGCCTACGCGGGTGCCGACCGGCTGCTCCGTGCGGGGTTCGCGGTGGTCGGCGTGTCCGCGCAGGCAGTGGGCATCGAAGCCGAGGGCCTGCCGTCGTTGAAGTCGTTCGATGCCGAACGGTACGGCTCGTTGCACCACCCCGGCGACGAGTACTCGTACGACATCTTCACCCAGGCCGGCGACCTCCTCGGCCCCGATCGCTCGGGTGATCCCGATCCGTTGGGCGGGCTCACCGTGCGTCATCTCGTGGCGGTGGGCGCGTCGCAGTCGTCGGCGCGCCTCGGTACCTACTTCAACGCGCTCCAGCAGGACACGGCGGTGTACGACGGGTTCGTGCTCGTCGTCTATCCCAACAGTCCCACGGCGCTCGCGGCAGCCGATGCTCCCGAGACGATGCCCCAGACGTTCGGCCCCAACATCTTCCAGTTGCTCGACTGGTATCGCTACGTCCTGCGCGACGACCTCGCGCGCACCGGTGATCGTGCTCAACTCGGAGTCCGAGGCTTCGGAGTGCCTCCCAACTCCCAACCCGACACCGAGCTCATCCGGTGGTGGGAGGTCCCGGGCACCTCGCACACGGGCGTTGTCACCCCTGCCGGCATGACCGTGGAAGCGCTACCCGTGGGCACGGACATCGGGTTCGGGCCCGCGCTCCACGGCGCCTACCACTCGATGCATCGCTGGCTCGATGAAGGTGTGGCACCGCCCCATCAGCCGCGACTGCTCAAGGAGGGCGACCCGCCGCGGTTCGCGCGCGATGAGCACGGCAACGCGACGGGAGGAATCCGTTGGCCCGACATCGTGGCGCCCGTCGGCACGCACGTGGCGGAGGCGATCGAGGGCGACGGCAGCAACCTGCTGCGGGGCACCACGACGTACTTCTCGGCGGACAAGCTCGCGACGTTGTACCCGGACCACGACGCGTGGGTGGCGCAGTACCGCGACGCCGTCGCGGCACTGGTCGAGAGCGGAGTCATGCTCGAGGGGGACGCGGCGGACATGGTCGCACGGGCGGAGTCGACGCCCTTCCCCGAGTCGCCGGCCTCCGCGAGTTGACCGCGCTGGAAGGCGGAGTGATGGGAGCACACGAATGACAGGTCGATCGCCGGAGCTCCTCGTTGACGGCCTCGTCTTCGCCGAGGGGCCGCGCTGGCGCGGTGATCGCTTGTGGTTCTCCGACATGCACGGCGAAGCGGTGCGAACGGTCGACGCGTCGGGACGGTTGGAGACCGCGGTCGAACTGCCGGGGCGCGAGCCGTCCGGTCTCGGCTTCCTCCCCGACGGGACCGTGTTGGTCGTCTCGATGCTCGAGCCGGAGATCCTCCGCGTCGACGGATCGGCGAGGTGTCCGTGCACGCCGACCTGCGCGGGTTGGTCAGCGACCGCTGCAACGACATGGTCGTCGACAGTCGTGGCAACGCGTACGTGGGCACGTTCCCGTCGGTCGTGGACCCGAAGGGCGTGATCGTGCACGTCGCACCCGATGGCTCGGCGCGCGTCGCGGCGGAGAACCTCGCGTTCCCGAACGGCTCCGTGGTGACGGACGATGGCGCAACCCTGATCGTGGCCGAATCGCTCGGCCGTCGGTTCACGCAGTTCCAGATCGCGGCCGACGGTTCCCTGACCGATCGCCGCGTCTTCGCCGACTGCGCGCCGTACGGCCCCGACGGGATCTGCATCGACACCGACGGCGCGCTCTGGGCTGCGATGCCCCTCGCCCACGAGTTCCAACGCATCGCGCCGGGCGGCGAGATCCTCGACCGCATCCCGATGGGGGATCGACTCGCCATTGCGTGCACGCTCGGCGGCCCCGAGATGCGCACCTTGTTCCTGCTCACGTCGAAGGAGCTCCCCGGCGAATCCATCAAGGGCACCCGCGACGCGACCATCCATGTGGTCGACGTGGACGCCCCCGGCACTGGTTCGCCATGACCAACCCCCGACAACCCATGGAGGCACCCGTGCCCGACGAATTCAGCAACCGCCGTGTCATCCTCACCGGAGGCGCCACCGGCGTCGGTGCCGCACTCCTCGACCTGCTCGCCGAGCAGGGCGCGAGCGATGTCACCGTCCTCGACGTCAAGACGCCCCCGGGACCGCACGCGACGTTCATCGAGACCGACCTCTCGGATCCGAATGACGTGGACGCGGCGATCGCCGCCATCGAGGGCCCGGTCGACGTGTTGTTCAACAACGCCGGCGTCGCCGACACCTTGCCGCCGCCGACGGTCTTCCAGGTGAACGCGCTGGCGCCGGTTCGTCTGGGGACTGCATTGCTGCCGCAGCTCCGTGAAGGCGGAGCGATCGTGAACACCGCGTCGATCGCGGGTCTGCGGTGGGCCGACAACCTCGAGCTGATCGGCGAGCTGCTCGACATCGACGACTGGGAGAAGGCGCTCGCCTGGTTCGACGGCCGCGAGCTGGGCGTCGACACCTACTCCTTCACGAAGCAGGTCGTGCAGGTGTGGACCATGCGCTTCTCGCAGACTGCGTCAGCCCGCGGGCGTGCGGGTCAACAGCGTGTGTCCCGCGCCCATCGACACACCGCTGCTCGCCGACTTCCGGGCGACGCTGAGCGACGCGGCCATCGATTGGAGCATCGCGGCTGCTGGTGGTCGCCTGGTGACGCCGCGCGAAGTCGCTCAGTGCCTGGCGTGGCTCGCCGGTCCGGGTTCGTCGTTCGTCAACGGTGTGAACCTGAACGTCGACGGCGGCCTCGTGGCCGGCCTCACGACCGGGCAGGCCAGGTACGCGACGGAGGAGTGAGCACGCCGCGGGGCCGGCGGGATCAGATCCCACCGGCCCCGAGCGCGAGTGTCGACTAGGGGATCTGGGTGTCGCCCGCCGGCTTGTAGCTCGTCGCCTTGCCCTGCGCGTTGAGCGTGGCCAGGAGGACGGCATTGGTGCAGGAGGCCGGAGACGACGGGGCGGCCTTGCCGTCGCAGCGGATGTGGAGCCCGCCCGATGCGGGCAGGACCGACCACGGCATCGCCTTCGTCGCCGCGATGATCGCCGCCGGTGTGGCCTCACCCTTCAGGTTCTGGGTCGCCACGTTCAGACCGGTGATGCCTTGGAACATCGACGCGCCTGTGGTCCGGGTCTTGTCGACGTCGGATGCGCCGAACTTGTCGAGCACGGCGAAGTACTGCTTCATCGAGGGATCCTTCGGCGTGTCGATCGGCACCGCTGCCGAGATCTTGATTCCCTTGAGGAACTCGGCGGGCACCGCGGTGCGGGTCGCGTCGCTCAGGCACGACGGGATCGCGACGACCTGCCCCTTGAAGCCCGCGGCGCGCAGCCCGTTGAACGCCGAGATGCAGAACGTGTCGTTGCCGAGCACGAACACGACGCCCTTGGGATTCTCGGTGACGATCTTCTGCATCTGGGGCGTCATGTCCGCGGTGCCCAGCGCGACCGGCGTCATCTTGAAGTCCAGGCCGGCCTTCTCGTACGGCGTGGTGTCGGCGAGGATCTGGGTGGCGGCGGGCACGTCGATGACGACCGCGGACACCTTCTTCGTCTTCTGGTCCTTGGCTGCGCCGGTGATGAGGTTCTGGAAGGCGGTCGAACCGGCGCCGAAGGAGAAGGTCGAGGCCGTGTCGGCGACGAGGGTGGGGTTGCCGATGCCCGCGGCGAACAGTGGGATGCCGGCAGCGTGCAACGGCGTCCAGGAGTTCAGGGTGAACTGGTTCGAACCGACCACGACCGCGGCGACGTCGTCCTGGAGCATCTGGTTCGCGCAGTCCACACTCTTGCTCGGATCACCGCCGGTGACGCAGGTGTCGAGCTCGATGGGGTGGCCGCCGATCCCGTTGCGGTACTGGTTGATCCACTTGACCGCGGCTTCGGTGACCGGCGTCTCGATGCTGTTGTCGGTGGCTGATCCCTTGCCGTCGGTGATGAAGCCGATCTTGACCGGCGTGCCCTTGGCCGGGGTCTTCGTCCCCAGCACGCTGTCGGACGACGCGGCCTGCGCGGGCACGGCGAACGCGCTCACTGCGATCGTCGCCGCGACGAGCAGCGTGAACAGGCTCGCCGAGCGAGCACGAGTGTGGCTGTGCATGGGTCCCCCCCAAAGTGGTCCCGGAACGTCCGAGGACTCGACTCAGATCGGGACACTACAACGGAGGAAACCGAGTTTTCGCGGGGTCGCGGCCGCGCTCTCGGAGCGCGAGCGGCCGGCGGGATCAGATCCCGCCGGCCCCGAACGCGAGTGTCAAGCCGGAATCTGGCTGTCGCCGACCACCGAGTACTTGGTCGCCTTGCCGTCGGCGCCCAGCGTGGCCAGGAGCGTGGCCGAGGTGCAGGTCGCGGGCACCGACGCGTCGGCCTTGCCGTTGCAACGAACGTGGTAGCCGCCCGAGCCGGGGAGGACCGACCACGGCATCGCCTTGGCTGCCGCGATGATCGTCGCCGGAGTGGCGTTGCCCTTCAGCTTCTGCGTGGCGACGTTCAACCCGGTGATGCCCTGGAACATCGACAGGCCGGTCTGGCGCGACTTGTCGACGTCGGACGCCCCGAACTTGTCGAGCACCGCGTAGTACTGCTTGATCGACGGATCCTTCGGCGTGTCGACCGGCGACGACGCGGTGATCTTGATGCCCTTCAGGAAGTCGGCCGGCACCGCGGTACGAGTCGCGTCGCTGAAGCACTGCGGGATGGCGGTGACCTGGCCCTTGAAGCCGGCAGTGCGCAGCCCGTTGAACGCGGCGATGCAGAACGAGTCGTTGCCGACGACGTGCACCACACCCTTGGGGTTGTTGGTGACGATCTTCTGCATCTGCGGCGTCATGTCGGCCGTCCCGAGCGCGACCGGCGTCGTCGCCAAGTCCAGGCCGGCCTTCTTGTACGGCGTCGTGTCCTCGAAGAGCTGCGTTGCCGCAGGCACGTCGATCACCACGACATCCGCCTTCTTCGTCTTCTGCGCCTTGGCCGCACCGATGATGAGGTTCTCCTGGGCCGAAGGGCCGGCACTGAAGACGAAGGTCGAGGTCGGGTCGGCGAGCAGCTGCGGCGTGCCCGCCGCGAAGATGAACACCGGGATGCCGGCATCGTGCAACGGCTGCCAGGAGTTCAGAGCGAACTGGTTCGAACCGAAGACCACCGCGGCGACGTCGTCCTGGATCATCTGGTTCGCGCAGTCGGCGCTCTTGCTCGGGTCGCCGTTGTCGGTGCAGATGTCGAGGGTGATCGGGTGCCCCCCGACCCCGTTGCGGTACTGGTTGATCCACTTGACCGCGGCCTCCGTGACCGGGGTCTCGATCGTGTTGTCGGTCCCCGACGTCTTGCCGTCGGTGATCAAGCCGATCTTGACCGGCGTGCCCGTGGCTGGGGTCTTCGTGCCCAGCACACTGTCGGACGACGCGGCCTGCGCGGGTACGGCGAACGCGGCCAACGCGATCGCCATGGCGATCAGCAGCGTGACGAGGCTCGCCGAGCGAGCGCGCGTGTGGCTGTGCATGTATCCCCCCAATTGAGCCCGGAATGTCCGGAACTTCGATTCGGTAGCGGAGGCTACAGCGGAGGAAGCCGAGGTTTCGCGCGGGTCACGGTCGCTCGAAGGCCGACCGGCCCTTGACGACGCAGTGGGTGGCCGCCGTACAGTTTCGCTGACGAGACGGTCGGTCGCTGGAGCGACCGACCGGGGACGACTGCTCCGGGGGGATGCACATGCTCGAGTTGGGCCTCGACGGCCGACGGGCGATCGTGGCCGGCGCGGGGCACCGGCCACCGCGACCCGGGATGGGCCGCGCCACGGCGCTGGCGCTGGCCGAGGCCGGTGCGCGCGTCGCGTGCCTCGACCTCGACGGGGGCCGGGCCGAGGCAGTCGCCGAAGAGGTCCGGGCCGGTGGCGGCGAGGCGATCGCGGTTGTCGCCGACGTCACGAGCCGCGCCGGGGTCGACGAAGCGTTCGCCGCGGTGGTGGAGGCGTTCGGCGGCGTCGACGTGCTCGTCGACATCATCGGCGAGGCCAGGTGGGGTTCGGTGCTCGACTTCACCGACGACGACTGGGAGTGGTCGATCGCCACCAACCTCCGCCAGGCGTTCCTGCTGATGCAGGCGGGCGCCAAGCAGATGGTCGCTCAGGGCACAGGGGGCGCGATGGCGTTCGTCGCGTCGGTCGACGGGCTCTTCGCGGCGACCAACCACCTCGCGTACGGCGCCGCCAAGGCGGGCCTGCTCAACCTGGTCAAGACCTTCGCCGAGGAGCTCGGACCCAGGCGCATCCGGGTCAACGCGGTGTTGCCGGGCGCGGTGGGGATCGGCGGCGACGAGGAGTCCGAGCCCGCCTACGGCGGTCCGATGCAGCCGCTGCGCCACCCGAACAAGGACGACATCGCCAAGGCGCTCACCTTCTTCGTGTCCGACCTGGCCAGCGGCGTCACCGGCCAGTCGCTGCCGGTCGACGGCGGCGCCAGCATCAAGACCCCCTGGGGCGCCGCCATGGCGCCGCCGCCGTCGCAGTGAGCACGCCCTCCCCACGAATCCGACGGGAGATTCGATGAAGCTCGACCTCCTCTACGAGGTGCAGGCCCCCAAGCCGTGGTCCGACAAGCCCTACCCCTACAACCAACGTGAGGCCGAACAGGCCGCGTGGTTCGAAGCCATCGACCAGGTGAAGCTGGCCGACAAGCTCGGCTTCGGCACCGTGTGGGTCGTGGAGCACCACTTCCGCATCGAGCGCTCGCACATGCCGGTGAACGACGTGTTCCTGGCCGCGCTGTCGCAGATCACGAACGACATCCGGTTGGGGTTCGGCGTCACCCTCACCCCGCACAAGTTCAGCCACCCGGTCCGCACCGCGGAGAAGGTCGCGGCGATCGACCTGCTGAGTCGCGGTCGCTGCGAGTGGGGCACCGGTCGGTCCATCCCGCACGAACAGAAGGCGTTCGGCGTCGACCCGGCGACGAGTCGCGACTCGTGGCGCGACGCGATCGAGTCGATCGTGGCGATGTGGGAGCAGGAGAAGTTCAGCTGGGACTCGCCGTTCATGACGTTCCCCGAGTTCCCCGGCTACGAGGGAGACACCCGTTCGATCACACCGAAGCCGTACCAGGACCCGCACCCACCGGCCTGGATGGCGGCGGTGAGTCCCGACAGCGTGGCGCTCGCCGGTGAGCTCGGGCTCGGGATGCTGTCGCTCACCATCATGCAGCCGGTCGACGAGTTGGCGAAGCGGATCACCATCTACCGCGAAGCGATCGCCGCGTGCACGAAGCCGTTGACGCGCGTGGTGAACGACAAGGTCGCTCCGTACACGCTCGTGCACTGCTGCCCCGACACCGAGGTCGCTCAGGACGAGTACGGGCTGTGGGACTCGGTGGCCTGGTGGTACGACCACATGGCGCAGTTCCTCATCGACTGGGAGCTCCCGCCCGACATGCCCGAGGAGCAGATCGAGAAGCTCTTCCCCCGTCTGCGCGACACGCAGGCCGGCAAGACCGACCCCAAATTCTTCAACGACCAGGACATGGTGATCATCGGGGATCCCGAGCACTGTCTCGAGAAGCTCGAGCGCTACGCAGCCATCGGGTGCGACTCGGTGATCGCGTACGTGCAGTTCGGCCAACTGCGACACGAGCAGATCATGGAGTCCATCGAGCTCCTCGGAACCGAAGTGATTCCGAAGCTGGCCGACATCTCGACCACCACGACGATCGTCTGACGTCGTGGGTCGGCAGGTCCCCGCGGTCGAGCGGGCGATCGAGATCCTCGAGCTGCTCGGCGAGCGGCCGAACGAGCAGCTCGGGCTCTCGGAGATCGCGCGCGCGCTCGACATGAACAAGGCGAGCTGCCACGCCACCCTCGCGCTGCTGTCCGACCGCGGTTACCTGCAGCGACACGGCGACAAGACCTACTCGCTCGGTCCGGCGATCCTCACGCTCGCGAACAGCTTCCTGCACGACCAGGAGGCGCTGCCGTACGCGCGCGCGGAGATGGAATCGCTCAGTCGCGACCTCGGTCTCGACTGCGTCGCGAGTGCGGTCGCGGACGACGCCATCGTGGTGCTCGCACAGTCGCAGGCCGCCAGCTCGTTCGGCGTGAGCGTGCGCGTCGGCACGCAGTTCCCGCTCGTCCCGCCGATCGGCACGGTGTTCCTCGCGTGGGCGCGCCCCGAGCTCGTCGGCCGCTGGTTGGCGAACATGGACGAGGCGGCCGGTGCTGCGCAGCACCAGCGCACGCTGGATGCGCTCGCGATCGTGCGCGAGCGTGGGTACTCGGTGGCGCTCGCCACCGCGCCCACGAGCGACGGTGACGGTGGCCGCATCGAGGTCGACGACTACCTCCTGTTCGAACTCGACGAGCGCCAACGGCTCCCGATCGGTCACATCGCCGCTCCGGTCTTCGACCCGGAAGGCTCGGTACGGCTTGCGCTGACGGTCGCCGGGTTCCACGATCGTGTCACGTCGGAGAACATCCCGATGCTCGCCGAGCGGCTCCTCGCGGCCACGCAACAGGTCGCCTTCCGCACGTGGGGGCGCTCGACGGCTGATGGTGAGCCCTCAGGCGGTCGCCGTGCCCACCGCGTCCCCACCTGATCACCAGGAGAAGAGGTAACGGATGGTCACGCACGCAGAGAACGAACTGCTCACCCGCGTCGAAGGCGACGCGCCGATGGGCCGTCTGCTCCGGGAGCACTACTGGATCCCGGCGCTCGTGTCTTCGCAACTCGTGGCGGACGGCGCACCCGTCCGTTCGCGGTTGCTCGGGCGCAACTTCGTCGCGTTCCGGGCGACCGACGGGCAGGTCGGGTTCTTCGACGAAGGATGCCCGCACCGGGGCACGTCGCTCGTGCTGGCGCGCAACGAGGAGTGCGGGCTGCGCTGCATCTTCCACGGATGGAAGATCGACGTGTCGGGGAAGGTCGTCGACGTCCCGACCCACAGCCCGAATCCGGAGGCGTTCGCCGCCAAGGTGCCGGTCGCGCACTACCCGACGTTCGAGGGCGGCGGCATGATCTGGGTCTGGCTCGGGTCGGGCGAGGCGCCTCCGTTCCCGCACCTGCCGTTCACGATCCTCGAACCCGGTCACGTGTGGGTGACGATCACCAAGGGGTACTGCAACTGGCTCCAGGGCGTGGAAGCGACGCTCGACAGCGCCCACATCAGCACGCTGCACTCGGCCTACGTCGGACGTTCGATGCCGAACGCGATGGCGCAGTTGGCCCCGCGCTACGAGGTCGAGGTCACGCCGTACGGGTTCGACGCGTCGGCGTTGCGGCCGTTGCCCGACGGCGGCACCTACCGGCGCACGACGAAGTGGGTGTTCCCGTTCGTGAGTCTGGTGCCCGGCGGGGCGCGGGGCACGATCTTCATCACCGCGCCGGTGGACGACCATCACCACAACCTCTTCTTCGGCGTGTGGTCGGCCGACGAGCCCGACCTGTACGACGGTCTGCACCAGCCCGAGGGGATGGAGACGATCTCCGGGGTGAAGCCGTACGACCCGCACGACTTCGGAGGGTTCACCGGCGGCCGCGACGACAACTTCGGTCAGGACCGCGACGCCATGCGAGCGGGTCACTTCAGCGGGTTCACCGGGAACCTCCTCCAGGAGGACATGGTCACGCAGGCGTCGATGGGCCCGATCGTCGACCGCACCCGCGATCACCTCTCGTCGAGCGACGTGGCCGTCGTCCAGGCGCGTCGTCTCCTGTTGCAGGCGCTCCAAGACGACGCGGCCGGGCGCACCCCGCGGCGGCCACGCCGGGCATGGACCACCGCGACGTGTTCCCCGATGACACGGTGATCCCGGTCAGCGTGTGACGGGCTCGACGCGCACGTCCCCGCGCACCTCATGTCCGAAGGCGCGTGAATCGGGCAGGGACACGCGACCTCGCCGGCGTGCGCGGCGTCAGCCGAAGCCGGGTGTGAACGTCCCCATCATCCGGGCGGTGCCGGCGCCCGCGTCGGCCACGATGCTCTCCCCGATGATCCGTGCCGCCGCCGCGCTGCACAGGAAGGCGAGGATCCAGGCCTGTTCCTCCGCGGTCGACGGTCCGAGGCCGAGCTCGGACCGGTAGTCCCGCGCGTATCCGAGCCAGAGATCGGCGTTCGCCTGCGCGAGGGGAGTGTCGGTTGGCCCCGGCATCAACGCGTTGATGCGGATGCCCTGAGTGCCGAATGCGTACGCCTGCCGCGCCACGTACGCGCACACCGCCTGTTTGCTCTGCGCGTAGCCGGCCATCTCGGGGTGCTCGTCGATCCACGCCTCGGCTGCCTCGAAGGTCGGTGTGTCGAGGTACTCGTGCAGCACCGGGAGCGACATCTCCCAGCCGCGGCCGGCCGCCGACGACACCATCGCGATCGCCGAGCCGCGCGGCAGGAGACCTCCGTCGACCGCACGCTCGATGAGGTGGCGTTGTCCGATGAAATTGATGGTCGGCAGCCCAGCGGTGCCGTCGGCGACACCCGCACAGCTCGCGAGCACATCGATCGGGCCGCCGCACTGCTCGACCGCTCGGTCGATGCTCGCCCGGTCGGTCAGGTCGACCACGAATGACTGCACCTCGGCACCGACGACGGGCGTGCGGTCCATGACCACCACGTCGGCGCCGAGTTGCTGCAGCACGTCGGCGGTCGCCGCGCCGATCCCCGATGCCCCGCCCACCACGAGCGCGCGCTTGTCGTCGAAATCCAACCTGTTCGCGGCCACGAGCGCGCCTCCTGGAGAACGTTGTCGTTGTGAATTCGGCGACACCGATCGGCCGGTGTTCGCGGTTCGCGTGCACCGTACCTCGACTGCTACTCGGGCTCGATCGTTCCGATCAGCTCGAGGATCCGCCCGGGCGGGAGGTGCTGCTCGACCACCTGCGCGCCGAACGGTGTCAACGCGTCGGCGATGGCATTGCAGAGCGTCGCCGGGGCGACCACCATGCCGCCTTCGCCGACGCCGCGGAAGTTGACGTCGGCGTCGAGCGGGATCGTCTCGAGGTGCTCGATCTCGATCCTCGGGACGTCCGTCATCGTGGGCAGGAGGTAGTCCATGAAGCTCGAGGCGAGGAACTGCCCGTCGTTGCCGTAGGCCGAATGCTCGAGGAGCACCGCGCCGATGCCCTGCGCGACGCCACCGCGCACCTGACCCTCCACGATCGACGGGTTGATGAGCACGCCGCAGTCCTCGACCACCACGTAGCGGTGGATCGTGACCAGGCCGGTCTCGGGGTCGACCTCGACTTCCGCGCAGTGCGTGCCACCCGACCACCCGCCCGCGCCCCCGTCGAAGACCGCGCTCACGTCGAGGCTTGCATCGAGGCCGGCGGGGAAGCGGCCCGGCTCGGACGCCGCGTCGGCGATCGCCCGCAACGACATCGCGCTGGCGGGCACGCCGCGCACTGCGACCATGCCGTCGATGAGCTCGAGGTCGTCGACGCTCGCCTCGAGCAGGTGGCCGGCGAGATCGAGGATCTGTGCCCGCAACGCGCGCGCGACGGTCAGCGAGGCTCCGCCGGCGAAGGTTGCCGACCGGCTGCCGCCGGTGAAGCCGGTCGGCACGACGATCGGTGTCGCCCACCACGATGCGCACGTCGTCGATCGCCACGCCCAACTCGTCGGCCGCGATCTGCGCCAACGTCGTCTGGTGCCCCTGCCCGTGGGGCATCTGGCCCGTGAACACGCTCACCGTGCCGTCGCGGTGCAACTGGGCGCGGATGTGCTCCGCGCCGAGCGGGCTCCCGCCGCGAGGGCCCGGCGCGGCTTCGATGAAGGTCGCCATCCCCAACCCGAGGTGGCGCCCCTCGCCGCGCGCCGCCGCCTGGCGCCGGCGGAACGCGGGCACGTCGACGAGCTCGCCGATGCGCTCCAGCGACTGCCGCGAGGTGGTGCCGCGCAGCGACCGTCCGGTCACGAGGCGCGGCGGCGGGTCGCCGTCGTCGACGACGTTGCGCAGGCGGAGCTCGAGCGGCTCGACGCCGAGCTCTGCCGCGATCATGTCGACGAGCCGCTCCCGCACGAACGTCTCGGCCGCCCAGGGCCCGCGGTACGCCACGTAGCTCGCCTTGTTGGTGACGGCGACCGTCTCCTCGAAGGACAAGCCCTCGATGCGGTACGGGCCGGGCATCACCGACTGCATGGTCCGGGACACGAGGTGGCCCATACCCGGGTAGGCGCCCGAGTCGACGAGCATGCGCACCTTCAGGGCGAGGATGATCCCGTCCGCGCCCACCGCCACCTCGACGTCGAAGCTCTCCTCACGCGCCTGCCCGGACGCGGCGAGGTTCTCGTAGCGATCCTCGACCCACTTCACCGGTCGACCGAGGTGCACCGCCACGGCCGCGCACGCGATCTCCTCGCGGCTGTTGCCCATCTTGAGCCCGAACGAGCCACCGACCTCCTCGGCGACGACGCGGACCATCGTCGGGTCGAGGCCGAGCCGAGTCGAGAGCGTGGAGCGTGCCAGGTGCACGCCCTGACACGCGACGTGCACCGTGAGCCTCCCCGTCGCGTCGTCGAAGTCGGCGATGATCGCCCGGCCTTCCATCGGCACGTGCTGGTGACGGTGCTGGGTGAAGTGCACCTGCAGCACGCGGTCGGCGCGGGCGAACGCGCCCGCGACGTCGCCGTAGACGTTCGGAGGCGGCGCCGCCAGGACGTTCGATCCGAGGTCCTCGAAGATGGCGGGGCTCGACGGGTCGATGGCCGCTTCCGCGGACACGAGCGCGGGCAGCTCCTCGTAGTCGACCTCGACGAGATCGCAGGCGTCCTCGGCGAGGGCCCGGCTCTCGGCCACCACGAGCGCGACCGGATCACCGACGAGTCGGACCTTGTCGGTGCACAGCAAGGTGAACGCCGGGTAGGTGCCGCCGATGAGCTCTTGCATCCCGACGGGCCCCGGCTGGACGAGGGCTTCGACGTCTTCGCCGGTCAGCACGGCCACGACACCCGGTGCCGAGCGAGCCGCTTCGACGTCGACGCCGACGACGAATCCGTGGCTCACGACGCTGCGCACGAACGCGGCGTGGACCATTCCCTGGAGCTGCACGTCATCGACGTAGCGACCACCGCCCGTGAGGATTCGCTTGTCCTCGAACCGCCTCACCCGGGCGCCCGTGTATCGCTCACCGATGGGTGTCACGGAGGTGCTCTCCTACGGAAGATCGGCGACGCTCCCCGCGACGTTCGGGAACGCGGCACCGGGCGCAGGGTGTCGTCACCGCGCTCCGAATGTAGGTTCTTGCCCGTTCGACCAGCAAGGTCCGCGGCGGCGGTGAGCGCGCCGATCAAGCACACGAGGGGAACGGTCGCCCGGTGAAGCCCGCTGCGTTCGAGTACCACGAACCAGCTTCGGTCGAGGAGGTCGTCGCCCTCCTCGCCGAGCACGGCGACGAGGCCAAGATCATCGCCGGGGGTCAGAGTCTGGTGCCGATGATGTCCATGCGGCTCGCTCGTCCGACGCATCTCGTCGACGTCATCGGCGTACGGGGACTCGACGGGATCGACGACCGCGGCGACCACGTCGCGTTCGGCGCGACGGCAAGCGAGCGCGCCGCGGAGCGCTCGCCGCTCGTGGCGGCGCGCCTTCCGGTGTTGGCCGAAGCGCTGCCCTTCATCGGCCACGTGTCGATCCGCAACCGGGGCACGATCGGCGGGAGCATGGCCCACGCCGACGCGTCGGCGGAGCTCCCCGCGGTTGCGATGGTCACCGATGCCGAGATCGTGACGTGGAGCCCCCGCGGCGATCGCGTGCTCACCGCCGACGACTTCTTCGTCAGCCACTTCACCACTGCGCTCGCCGAGGACGAGTGCGTCGTCGAAGTGCGCGTCCCGATCGGACCCGCTGCGGTGGGATGGTCGTTCCAGGAGGTGGCGCGCCGTCACGGTGACTTCGCCCTGGTCGGTGTCGCCGCGATGGTCGCGATGGGAGGGAGCGGCGCGATCGGCGCCGCCCGCGTGTGCCTCGTCGGCGTCGGTGACCGCCCCGTGCGGGCGCGCGCCGTCGAGGAGTCCCTCGTCGGTCAGGCCGCCTCGGCCGACACCTTCGCCGCGGCTGCCGCCGATGCGGTCCGCGATCTCGAGCCCGCCTCCGACATGCACGGATCGTCGGCGTTCCGGCGTCACCTCGCCGGTGTCGTCGTGCGCCGTGCACTCACGACCGCGTCGGAGCGAGCAGGAGCTTCCGAATGAGGCGGGAGATCCGTCTCGTCGTCAACGGCACCGAGCGCGCCGCCGATGCCGAGGCGCGCACGACGCTCGCCGACTTCCTCCGTGAGCAGCTCGGCCTCACCGGCACACACCTCGGATGCGAGCACGGAGTCTGTGGCGCGTGCACGGTCATCGTCGACGGCGCGGCTGTGCGTTCGTGCCTGATGTTCGCGGTGCAGGCCCGAGGTCGCGAGGTCACGACCGTCGAGGGTCTCGCCGACGGCGGTCGGCTGCACTTCGTGCAGCAGGCGTTCTGGGAGAGTCACGGGTTCCAGTGTGGCTTCTGCACACCCGGCTTCGTGATGGCCACGGTCGCACTGCTCGCCGAGAACCCGTCGCCCGACGAGGCCGACATCCGCGAGCACCTCTCCGGCAACCTCTGCCGCTGCACGGGCTACGAGAGCATCGTCGACGGCGTGCTCCGCGCCGCCGGGCGCCTCGACGAGGCCACGCCGCCTGACTGAACCGCACCCGCGGACCGCCGACGTCCCGGCTGCCGTTCGCAGCTGGTCCCGCGAGCGGTTCCGTGCGCAATGATGACATGGCGCGAAGCCGTGGGGGTCACATGGGGACGATCACCGGACCGATCGAAGGTGGGCGCCGAGGGTGGCCGTTCTCCGCGCCCCTCGACGACGGCGACAGCCTCGCCGCGGTCGTCGAAGAGTTCTTCCTCGAAGGCGACGCCGACGCGTACGAGCTCGCACCGGGAACGGAGGCGACGATCGACGGCCGTTGGTCGGTCCGTCCGTACGCGACCGCTCCGTATCGCGTCCGGCTGCTCGTCGTGCGCCCCGCCGATCCGTCGCGGTGGAACGGCGTGGTGCTCGTGAATTGGCAGAACGTCACGCTCGGTTTCGAGGCCGGCACGCCGCAGCCGTTCACGCTGGCGGCCGGGTGCGCGTGGGTCGGCGTGAGCGCGCAGCGCGCCGGCATCGACGGCTTGCCGGGGGCAGAGCACCGTGGCCTGCGCGGGTGGGATCCGGAACGTTACGGAGTCCTGCACCACCCGGGCGATGACTTCTCGTTCGACATCTTCACGCAGGCGGCGCGGGCGCTGCGCCCCGATCGTGGCAGCCAGACCATCGACCCCCTCGACGGCCTCGTGGTGGCGAAGCTCCTCGGCACCGGGAGCTCTCAGTCGGCGATGCGGTTGCGCGGCTACATCAACGCAGTGCACGCTGCGGACCGCGTGTTCGACGGCTTCTCCCTGCTGGCGGACTTCGGCGTTGCGTCGGTGCCCGATACCCGCGGTGCGGCGACGACCGGTGATCTCGGCATCCTCCCCACGGTGCCGGCGCGCGTGCGCGACGACCTCGACGAACCGGTCATGGTGCTCAACAGCGAGTCGGAGGTGGTGCGTGCGCATCCGGTGCGCCAACCCGACACGAAGGGGTTCCGCTACTGGGAGGTCGCCGGCGTGACCCACAGCGCGGGGATCGATCCGGTGGCGCGGCTGGCGGTCATGACCCGCGACGAGGTCGCGGCCGACGAGGGATCCGGCCGGGTCGACCTCCCCGACGACGCGAACCGGCTCTCCTTCGTGGCGGTGAACAAGGCGGCGCTCCAGCTTGCGCAGACCTGGTTGCTCACGGGTGTCGCGCCTCCGATCCAACCGCGAGTCGACGTCGACCCCGGTCCTCCGCCGGTCATACGGCGTGATCGTGACGGCAACGCGCTCGGCGGGATCCGCATCCCCGACATGGCGGTGCCCACCGCGTCGCACGTCGGCCTGCGTGACGAAGCGGACGGGCTCAACGCGCTGCTCGGGGTGTCTCGCCCCTTCGACCAGGAGCACCTGCGCGCCCGCTATCCCGACCGGACCACATTCCTCGATGCGTATGCGACCGCCATCGACGCGTGCATGACCGCGGGCGTCGTGCTCGAGGGCGACCGCGCCGACCTCGTGGCCCACGGCGACGCGGTGGCCGAGCGCTCCATCACGTGGTGAAGTGTTCCGCCGCAACGAGGAGACGATCATGACCGAGGCCGAGTCGACGATCACGGTCGATGCCGCGAACCCGAGTCACGCCGTTGACCCGATGCTGTACGGCGTGTTCTTCGAGGAGATCAACTACGCCGGCGCCGGCGGCATCTACGCCGAGAAGATCCAGAACCGCGCGTTCATGGACCCTCACACCGCGGACCCATGGGGTGAGCGGCACGTCGCTCGGTGCGCAGGACGGTTCGGCAGCGCGCTCCAGCTGAACGACGGCACCCACAACGTCAAGGTCGCCCTGCCCGAGGGGATCGTCGGCGATCTGACCGAGTGCACGGTCGCGGCGTGGATCAAGCCGACGCACGTGCATCCGTTCGCCAAGGTCTTCGACTTCGGAAACGGTCAGACCGGCATCGTGTACTACAACGCCGCCGGCGTGCACATGTCGCTCGCGCTCGCCGGCTCGCAGTACCTCGGTGGCGGATCGGGACCCGGGCCGTCGTTCGTCATCTCCGTCGAGGGCAAGAAGGAGGCCCTGAACGCGCCCGAGCCGCTGCCCGCAGCCGAGTGGACCCACATCGCCGTGACCCTCCAGGGTGACACCGGCAGACTCTTCGTGAACGGCGTCGTCGTGGCGGAGAACACCGAGATGACGCTCACGCCCGCCGATCTGGGCCCCACTGCGAAGAACTGGATCGGCGCCTCGCAGTTCCACGTCGACCCGTTGTTCCACGGCGCCGTCGACGAGTTCCAGATCTACGACCGCGCCCTCAGCGAACCCGAGGTGATGTCACTGATGGAGGCGGCCGACGGGAGCGCCGGTGGTGGCAACGTCGCCTGGTATCGATTCGACGAGGACGGGGGACCGGCCGTGCGGGACTCGTCCGGAGCTGGTCACGACGCCGTCGTCGTGGGGCCGGAGTCCGCGTGGCATCCGCTCGCCGACGGCGGCGGCTCGATGACTGCGTCGGTCGACGAGCACCAGCCGCTCAACGACCGGCTGACGCGCTCGCTCCGCCTCGACGTCGGCGCGGTCGATGTCGGCCAGCGTGTCGGCATCGCCAACGACGGCTACTTCGGGGTTCCTGCGGTCGCGGGCGAGCACTACCGGGTGTCGTTCTGGGCGAAGGCCGAGACGGACCTGTCCACGCCGGTGACGGTCGGGATCGAGAAGGCCGACGGATCGGGCACGGTCGCGGCGGCATCGGTGAGCGGGATCACGACCGAATGGCAGCACTTCGTCGCCACGCTCACGGTGCCCGACGACGCAGGTGAGAGCACCGACAACCGCTTCGTCATCGGCATCGACCGGCGCGACGAGGTGGCAACCACCGCGACCGGCGCAATGTCCGACGACACCACCATCTGGCTCCAAGTCGTGTCCCTCTTCCCGCGAACGTACGAGGACCGTGAGAACGGGTTCCGCCCCGATCTCGTCGAGTTGCTCAAGGCACTCAAACCGGGATTCCTCCGATTCCCCGGTGGCACGTACCTGCTCGGACGTACCGTCGAGTCGCGGTTCGACTGGAAGGCCACCATCGGCCCGATTTGCGAGCGGCCTGGTCACGACAACGACGTGTGGGGGTACTGGAGCGACGACGGACTCGGGCTCCTCGAGTACCTCCAACTCGCCGAGGACCTCGACGCGACCCCCGTCATCGGGGTCTACCCCGGCCTGAGTGGCGGCCGGCCCGTCTCTCAGGAGGAGCTCGGGCCGTACGTGCAGGACGCGCTCGATCTGATCGAGTACACGATCGGGCCGGTGACCAGCGTGTGGGGTGCGAAGCGCGCCGCTGACGGTCACCCGGAGCCGTTCGCGACGCCGTGCATCGAGATCGGCAACGAAGACTTCCTGAGCGTCGGCGACAGCTACGCCGCGTACCGCTACCCGATGTTCTACGACGCGATCAAGGCGGAGTACCCGCAGGTGAAGACCATCGCGACGATGCCCGTTCCCGACCACCCCGTCGAGATCCTCGACGAGCACATGTACCGCTCGCCCAAGGGTCTGCTCGCGCGCGCCCAGGAGTACGACGACTACGACCGGGACGGTGTGAAGATCTTCGTCGGCGAGTGGGCAGTCGTCTCCGATGCCGGCAACCACTGCACGGCGACCTTCGACGCGGCGCTCGCCGAGGCTGCGTTCATGACCGTGCTCGAGCGCAACAGCGACGTCGTCGTCATGCAGTGCTACGCACCGCTCTTCGCCTTCGACGGACACTCACAGTGGAATCCGGACCTCATCGGGTTCGATCACCTGCGGAGCTACGGGTCACCGTCGTACTGGACGCAGCAGATGTTCGCGACCTGCATCGGCGACCGGTACCTCCCGACGGTGTCGCCCTCCGACTCACTGCAGTGCTCGACCACGGTCGACACCGGGTCCGGCGCGATGTTCCTCAAGATCGCGAACACGAGCGAGGTGAGTCGCCACGTCGCGCTCCGGTTCGTCGGCGCCGACGTCGACACCGCGATCGTGCATGTCCTGACCGCGGACGGTCCCGGAGCGCGCAACGGATTGGCTGATCCGGAGCACGTGGTCCCTCGACCCTCCGAACTGTCGGGTGTCGCAGGGGTGTTCGAGTACGAAGTGCCCGCGCGCTCGGTCACGGTGATCGTGGCCTGACGTGCCCGTAGTGTGAGCCCGTGGCTGCACTCCAGTTCGACGTCGGGCGCGCCGTGCCGTTCCAAGGGGCGCGCGATCCGGTCAGCCTTCCGATCCTCCGGCGGTGGTGTGACGCGATGGGCGTCGAGAGCCCGGTCCACCTCGATGCCGAGTTCGCGAGTCGGTCCTGCTTCGGGCGCGTGGTGGCGCCGCTCACCATGCTCGACGTGTGGACGAAACCCGGACTGGCGTACGAGCGGGACGTCTCGGGTCCGCAAGGCGGCGCGTTCGAGACTCTCGACCGCGCCGGGTTCACCTCGGCGATGGCGGTGAGCTCGGAGCTCGCGCAGGAACGGCCGCTCGTGGTCGGCGACCTCGTCCGATCGACCCTCGAGCTCGAGGCAGTGAGCCCGGAGAAGTCGACGGCAGTCGGCCCCGCCCACTTCGTGACGACACGTCAGGATTTCTTCGTCGACGACGACCTCGTCGGCCACGCGCGCTTCACGGTGATGAAGTTCCGGCCGAAGGCCGGCGGAGCGGTGGCAACCGAGTCGGCGGCGGTCGCGCCGGCACCGACCGGGTCCCGGGCGTCCGAGCACGTCGACGACGAGTCCGCGTCGCGACGAGCTCGGGACGCTCCTCGCCCCTGAGCTGCAGGTGGGACGACGGATGCCGTCGGCCGACGTGCCGATCACCACGACGCTCATCGTGTCGGGCGCGCTCATGACGTCGGACTACTTCGAACCCCACCACGATCGCGACGCTGCAGTGCAGCGAGGATCGCGCGACGTCTTCATGAACATCCACACGTCGCTCGGCGTCATCGAAGGCTGCGTCGGCGCCTGGCTGGGTCCGAACGCGAGGTGGAGCTCGATCGCGACCCGTCTCGGGGCACCGAACCATCCGGGCGACCGCATGGTGATCGAGGCGGAGGTCTCGGCCATCGACGTGGACACCGGCGCCACGTCGCTCGCGTTCCGAGCCGCCAACGGTCTGGGCGTGCACGCCCAGGGATCGATCGCGGTGGTGCTCCCGCGCTGAACGCCGGCTCAGTCCTCGACGACGGTCCCGGCTTCGTCCGACGCGAGGTGCCGCTTCATGACCTTCCCCATCGCGTTGCGTGGGAGGTGGTCGCGGAACTCGACGTGCACCGGCACCTTGAACGGCGCGAGTGCGGTGGCCGCCCACGCGCGGACGTCGTCCGCGGCGAGCTGCGACCCGGGTCGTCGCACGACGACGGCGCTGACGACTTCGCCGAGCACGCGATCGGGCACACCGATCACCACCACGTCGGCGATGTCGGGATGGGCGCGCAGGCGATCCTCGACCTCGGCCGGGTAGATGTTCTCCCCGCCCCGGATGATGAGGTCCGAGCGCCGCCCGGCCAGCACGAGCCGACCGTCCTCGATGCGTCCGAAGTCGCCACTTCGATACCAGCGCTCCTCGCTGAGGACCGCCCGCGTCGCGCCGGGATCGCCGTGGTAGCCCAGGAACACCGACGTGCTCCGGATCTGGATCTCGCCCTCCTCACCGTCGTCCAACTGCTCGTCGGTGCCCGGTGCGCACACGCGGAGGTCGGCGAGTGGCGGCGGACCGCCGACGCTGCCCGGGTGGTCGAGGACGCCCGGCATCACCGCGCTGGCGCCCGTCCCGCACGTCTCGGTCATCCCGAACCCGTTGATGAGCCCGGCGCGCGCCTGGGGCCAGACCGCCGCGAGCCGCTCGAGGAGCGTCGGGGACCAGACCGATCCGCCGCCGATGATCGAACGGAGGCTGGAGACGTCGTACCGATCGCGGTCGGCACATTCGAGCAGTCGCCACGCCTGCGTCGGCACGAGCCGCCACGCCGTGACCCCGTGCTCCTCGGTCATCCGGAGCTGCAGCTCCGGCGACCAACGACCGGGAGGAGGGAGGTACACGAGTTTGGCGCCCGTGGTCACCGCCGGGATCGCCGCCGCGGTGAGGCCCGAGACGTGGAAGAGCGGCAGCGCCGCGATCTCGCACGATTCCGTCGGCGTGGTGCCCGCGGCGGCGTTGCGCAAGGCGATCGACTGCGCCCAGTGGATGTTGTTGCGATGCGTCAGCACCGCCGCCTTCGGCTTCCCCGTCGTTCCGCTCGTGAACAAGTACGCGAACGGGTCGTCTTCGTCGATGGGGGTCGTCGGGAGCGTCGCGTCGCCCACGAACCAGGAGCCGCTGGGCGTCGTCGAGGTTGGCGCGCGTGGATGTCGGGCACCGCGTGGTCGAGACGCGCCAGGCGAACGTCATCGCCGATGAGCAGCTTCGGATCGGTGAGTCGGATGCCGTGCTCGAGCTCCGCGCCCGTCCACCAGGCGTTGAGCTCGACCACGGCACCACCGAGCACGATGACGGCCCAGATCGCGATCACGTGCTCGTACCGGTTCGCCGCGGCGATCGCGACACGATCGCCGCGCCCGATGCCGTGCTCGTCGCGCAACGCCGCCGCGGTGTTGGCAACCAGCCGCGCGGCTTCGGCGAAGGTCACTGTTCGTTCGCCGTCGACGAGGTACGGCCGGTCGGCGTTGCCTGCGCTTCCGTCCTCGAACAGCGCGCGGAGATGCGGGAAGCGACGCACGAACACTTGGTGGTGTGCGCCGAACACCTGCTCCTCCGCGACCTCGAACGGGCCGCCCGGTCCCATGAGCTCCCGCCGTCGCGCCGGTGTGCACGAGGACGGTGGCGCCCATCGCAGCGTGGTGCGCGCGGCCCCGCGCGTCATGCGGGTCTGAAGTTCACGAGCGACACGTCGTCGAGGTCTTCATAGGCTGCGACCACCGGCATGCCGATCCGCACGTCGTCGGGATCGATGCCGACGATGTTCGTCGTCAGCTTGGGACCCTCCTCGAGCTCGACGACTGCGATCACGTACGGGACGCGGTCGGCGAATGCGGGATGCGTCGGCCGACGCGCGATCGTGTAGGTGAAGACGCGGCCACGCCCGGACGCCTCGACCCAGTCGAGGTCGGTGCTGCCGCACGCGGTGCACAGCCGTCGCGGATAGAAGAGGTGCGCACCGCACGCGCGACACCGTTGGATCCGGAGCTCGTGATGTCGCGCGCCGTCCCAGAACGGTTGGGTCAACGGGGAGGGGTGGGGGAGCGGCCGGAGGTCGTCGGTCACCGGTCCACTCCCAACACGAGGCTCGCCTGTTCGCCCATGATCCCGCCGTTGCCGTGGACGAACGCGAGCTCCAGGCCGGACACCGCTCGGCCGTCCGCCCTTCCCTGCAGCTGGCGCACCGCTTCGGTGACGTGGCTCATCCCACCGGCGATGCCCGACTGTCCGTACGAGAGCTGACCGCCGTGGGTGTTCAGCGGCAGGTCGCCGTTCCATCGGAGGTCGTGCTCCTCCACGAAACGCCCAGCCTCGCCCTTGGGGCAGAACCCTGCGTCCTCGAGCGTGATGAGCACCGTGATCGTGTAGCAGTCGTACACCGAGAGCAGACCGATCTCGCTGCGTTGGACGCCCGCCATCTCGAACGCGCGGTCGGCCGCTGGCTTCACCGACGACGTGGTCAGGTTCGGCGCGTAGGTGGCCGACCAGTGGCTCACGTGCTCTCCCACGCCGAGGACCGGCACCGGTGCGTGAGCCAGGTCCCGGGCGCGCTCAGGTGTGGTGACGAGCACGCCCGCGGCGCCACCCGCCGGCATCACGATCTCGAGGAGGTGCAGCGGATCGACCACCATCGGCGAGTCGAGCACGTCGTCGATGGTCAGCGGTTGGCCGAAGAAGATCGCATCCGGGTTCGCACACGCGTTCGCTCGCTGGTGTACCGCGACCGTCGCCATCTGCTCGGGGGTGACGCCGTACTCGTGCATGTAGCGGCGGGCGATCATCGCGTAGCCGTAGTTCGCGCCGATGCCGCCGTACGGCTCCTCGAACTCCGCCGCCGGCGACAGGTCCTGCACGCGCGGGCCGAACGCACCAGGGCGGCGTGCCGACGCGGTCAGGCACAGGCAGGTCTCACATGCGCCGGTGGCGACGGCACTGGCGGCACGCACCACCATCGTCGCTCCGGTCGCTCCACCGTGGTCGACGCGGTCGACGAAGCTGGCCTGGAGCCCGAGCATCTCGACGAGCACGACCGCGCCCATCGACATTCCCGCGACGCTGTGCACGACGAGGCCGTCGACATCGCGCAAGGCGATCCCTGCATCGCGAACGGTCAGGTCGGCGACCTGACTCAACAGATCGACCGAGGTTGCCTCGCCGGTGTCGCGACGCGGCGCCACTTCGCCGATCGATGCGATGGCCGCTCGTCCTCTGATCATGTACTCACCTCACCGCGCAACGGCGCTGGCGCTTCGTCGGTTCTTCGATGCTGCGCGCCATGACATCCGCCGCGGCACACGTGCCACTACCGCGCGGCTTCGACGCTATCCCCACGCGCGTTGGCGGTCAGGTGCGAGCGGAGGGACTCGCACAACTCCCACCTCCGATCGCCGCCGGCATCGCCCCAGGCCTGGAGCTGCTCCGCGATCCACGGGCGAGGAGTCCGGGCCGGCGGGTCCTCCAACCCGATCCATGTTGCTGGTCACCGCGGCGCCGGCGCATACTCCGACGTAGGCGTCCGCCTCGCGGTTCCCCCAACGGAACGAGGACCCTCCAGTGGTCATGAGGAAGCTCTTCAGC
This sequence comes from uncultured Actinomycetes bacterium, assembly GCA_963697125.1. Taxonomy (GTDB): domain Bacteria; phylum Actinomycetota; class Acidimicrobiia; order IMCC26256; family DASPTH01; genus DASUAS01. The sequence continues at coordinate 745,807 of CAVOMW010000006.1, read as the reverse complement.
GTCGACGACCACATCGTCGAGCCGGCCGATGTCTGGTCGACGCGCGTGCCCCAGCGTTTCCGAGACGAAGCGCCGCGCATCGTCGAGGAGGGCGACGTCGAGTACTGGCTCGTCGAGGGTGAACGCATGCCGACGGTGGGCCTGAACGCGGTGGCCGGCAAGCCGGAGAACTGGACGTTCGATCCGGTGCGCTTCAGCGACATGATCCCCGGTTGCTACGACGCATCGGCCCGGGTCGCGGACATGCGGGCTGAAGGCATCGTGGCCAGCATCAATTTCCCGTCGCTGCCGCGCTTCGGGGGCGCGCTGTTCCCGAGCTTCCGCGACAAGGAGCTCGCCGACGTCTGCGTTCGGGCTTGGAACGACTTCATGATGGACGAGTGGTGCGCCGCCGGCCCCGAGATGTTCGTGCCCATGGCGATCGTCCAGCTGTGGGACCCCGCGGCCGCGGTGTCCGAGATCGAGCGGTTGCTCGAGCGTGGGTTGCGCGCGATCACGATTCCCGAGGAGACCAGCAACCTCGGATTGCCGTCGTACTACACCGACTTCTGGGATCCGATCTGGTCACTCTGCGAGGAGGCCGGCATTCCGGTCTGCATGCACATCGGATCGAGTGGCTGGCGTGCGTACACGCCGCCGGAGGCGTCGCCGAGCTTGACGGTCGCACTCGGCTTCGTCCCCACGATCACGCACGCGCTCGGGATGATGTACGGCCCGGTGCCCCGGAAGTTCCCCGACATCAAGATCGTCTACTCCGAGGGCGGCATCAACTGGGTGCCGTCCGCGCTCGAGCGCGCCGATCGGATGTACAGCCGCGCACCGGGTGTGGAGCGGCGACGACGACCTCCTGCCGTCGGAGGTCCTGCGCCGGAACATGTGGTTCTGCATGATCGACGAGCCCTACGGGCTGCGCGTCCGCCACGAGATCGGCATCGACCGCATCATGTGGGAGTGCGACTACCCGCACTCCAGCTGCGTCTGGCCCAACACGCAGGCCATGGTCGACGAGCTGCTGGGGACGATCCCCGACGACGAAGCGGAGCAGATCGCGTTCGGCAACGCCGAGCACGTCTTCTCGTGGAAGTGCACCGAGCCCGTCGACGTGGGAGCGTGACGTCGTGCTCGACGTGGCCATCACCGGTGCGACGGTCGTCGACGGGACGGGCACGCCCGGGCACCGCGCCGACGTCGGCGTCCGGGACGGGCGGATCGTCACCATCGGTGTGCTCGACGAGCCCGCGGGGCAGACGGTCGACGCCGACGGCCTGACCGTCGCACCTGGATTCGTCGACCCGCACACCCACTACGACGCGCAGCTGCACTGGGATCCGCTCGCGACGCCGTCGAGCTGGCACGGAGTCACGACGGTGATCGGCGGGAACTGCGGGTTCACGCTCGCGCCGCTCAAGGAGCGCGACGCCGACTACACCCGCCGGATGATGGCGCAGGTCGAAGGCATGCCGCTGGCCGCGCTCGAAGACGGTCTGCCGTGGTCGTGGGAGAGCTTCGGTGAGTTCCTCGATGCGCTCGACGGCGGCGTCGGCGTGAACGCCGGGTTCATGGTCGGGCACTGCGCGTTGCGCCGCTACGTGCTCGGCGACGACTTCGCGCGGCCGTCGACAGCGGCGGAGGTCACCGAGATCAGCGCGCTGCTCGACCGCTCGCTGGCCGCGGGCGGAATCGGGTTGTCGACCTCGCGGTCGTCGACCCACGTCGACGGCGAGGGCGACGCTGTGCCGAGCCGCTGGGCCGACGAAAAGGAGGTGTACTCGTTGTGCGAGGTCGTCGCGCGGCACGACGGCACGTCGCTGGAGCTCATCACCCAGGGGTGCATCGGCCGCTTCTCCGACGACGAGGTGGAGCTGCTCGCGGAGATGAGCCGGGTCGCGGGGCGACCGCTCAACTGGAACGTGCTCAGCCCGACGGCCGACGAGCCCGACAAGGTCGAGCACCAGCTGCGCCCCTCGCGACGCGCTGCGCGAGATCGGTGGTCGTGTCCTGGCGCTGACCATGCCGGTGTTCGCCGACAACAACATGAGCTTCCTCACGTTCTGCGCGTTGTGGTTGCTGCCCGGTTGGCGCGAGACGCTCGCGGTCGACGTGCCGGAACGCATCCGCCGTCTGCAGGATCCCGAGGTCCGCGCCAGCCTCGCCGCGAGTGCGGCCACGTCGCCCCTCGGCATGCTGGCCCACTTCGACCGCTACGTGATCGGTGACGTGTTCTCCGAGGTCAACGAGCAGTACCGCGACCGTCGCGTCAGGGACATCGCGGCGGAACGCGGCACCGACGCGTTCACCACGATCGTCGACATCGCCGCCGCCGACGACCTCCGCACGGTGTTGTGGCCGCTGCCCGGCGCCGACCGCGACGCCGACTGGGCGATCCGCCGCAGCGCTCTGGGATGACCCCGACGTCCTGCTCGGGGGTTCCGACGCGGGTGCCCACCTCGACCGCATGCTCGGCGCGGCCTATCCCACCCGCTTCCTCGCCGACTGCCTCCGCGGTCGTCAGCTGCTCTCGCTGGAGCAGGCGGTGCACCTCATGACCGACGTCCCCGCGGTGTCTTCGGGCTCCGCGACCGAGGGCGCGTCGAGGTCGGCGCCCACGCCGACCTCGTGGTGTTCGATCCGGCGACCATCGGCGCGTCGCCCGTGCGCACCGTGTTCGACCTCCCGGGTGCGAGCAAGCGCCTGCTCGCCGATCCGATCGGGATGCACCGGGTGTTCGTGAATGGCACCGAGACCCTCGTCGACGGCGAGCCGACGGGCGCGGTGGCGGGCACCGTCCTGCGGTCCGGGCGCGACACGACCGGACCCCACCTCTCGTAGGTCGGCTTCGTGAGGTAAGACCGCGTTCAAGCGAGCGCGAGGATGCTGCGACGCAACTCGCACGATGAGTGAATGAGTTCGGGGTCGACGACGTGCACCGGCGCCTGCACGTCGAACCACGGGTCGATCACCGACCAGTGGTAGGCGTGCTGCATGTACGGACCGGTGAGGCCGTCGAGCGTCGCGAACTCCTGTTCCCAGACGTGCGTGTACTCGGGGCCGAGTGACGCGCGCATCGCGGCGATCCGGCTCAGTGACGAATTGCGGATCGCGTCGATGTAGTGCGGCATCGCGGCGAGCTCGCGCTCGAACCGTTCGACGAGCACCGGATCGGTGTCCGGGTGCACATGGATGAGCAACGACCGGTGGATGCCGTTGGTGAGGCCGGACTCGCGGATCGTCGTTTCACCCTGCGTGTAGCGGACGGCCTCGACGTGAGCGGCGACCTCGGCGAGGAGCGGGCGAAGGATTTCGGTGACGTGCGCCGAGCTCAGTGCGTGTTCCAGCGCAGGCTGGTCGGCAAATGCGCCGAGCAGCATCACATCGCCGGCGCGAAACGCGTTGCTCGTCACGCGGGATGCGTCGGCCGCGATCGCGCCCGTCGCCTCCGCGGCGCGGCTCGCCGCATCGATCAACTCGTCCACCCGCGTGGGCGCGGCATCCGGATTGAGGTGGACGAACGCCGTGGTACGGATCACCGGAGCACCGTGGCATCGGCGGGATCGCACATCAGCTTGCGGTCACGCGAGGTCAGCAACGGCGCGGTGCTGTCCCAGAACGCGGCGACGCGAGGATCCCGGGCCGCGACCGTCCGCATCCGCCAGAACGCGGCGACGTCGTCGAGCTCCCACAGGTACAAGAGCTCCATTGGCTGGTCGACGAGCTCGACCGCGGGGTTGAGCCACTCGTGCACCAAGCGCATGTCGAGGGACGCGACCACGGGCACGTAGTCGTCGTGCATCATCCGGCGCACCTCCTCCACCCGACCCGGTGCGGCAGTGAGCACGTCGAGGACATGGATCATGCGGTCCGCTTCTCCTGCACGTCCACTGCTCCCACCATCGCGTCGGCTCGGGGGCCAAGGGTACGTTGGCCTGACGCACCTGGGGGGAGCGGAACCATGAGCTTCGACACCGTCATTCGCAACGGCATCGTGGTCGACGGCACGGGCCTCGCGCCGTTCCGTGCCGACGTCGGCATCGTCGACGGCCGTATCGCGCGGATCGGGCGCATCACGGAGCGCGGAGCGACCGACATCGACGCCGAAGGTCACGTCGTCACGCCGGGGTTCATCGACGCGCACACGCACATGGACGCGCAAGTGTTCTGGGACGAGCTCGGCACGAACTCGTGCTGGCACGGCGTCACCACGGTCGTCATGGGACATTGCGGCTTCACGCTCGCGCCCGCCCGCGACGACGCCCACGAGCTCGTCGTGCGCAACCTCGAGCGGGCCGAGGACATCGCGCCTGCGGCGCTCGCCGCCGGGATCGAGTGGACCTGGACCGACTTCGCCGGATACCTCGATGCGATCGACCGGCTCCCGAAGGGCATCAACTACGCCGCCAACATCGGCCACTCGGCTCTGCGCACCTACGTCATGGGCGCGCGCGCCTTCGAAGAGCAGGCCACCGACGACGACCTGGCCGCGATGCGTGCGGAGCTCGACCGGGCCGTGCGGGCCGGTGCGTTCGGGTTCACGACCTCGCGCACGGTGCACCACCAGACCTCCGACGACAAGCCCGTCGCCTCGCGGGCCGCGTCGTGGGACGAGGTGTGCGCGCTCGTTGATGTCCTCGCCGAGCTCGACGCAGGGATCTTCCAGATGGTGGCCGACCGGGCGGTGCCCGACGGTGATCCCGACCGCATGCTCGCCGACCTCGCGCTCGCGACCGGGGTCCCGGTCGCGACCACCGGGATGAACGACCACGCGCTCGCGTTCCTCGACGACACGATCGCCAAGGGTGCTCGGATGTGGGGTGTGACCCATCCGCGCGGCATCGGCGCCTTCTCATCGTTCCGCTCGCAGCTGCCCTTCGACCGCCTGCCCGAGTGGCGGGAGCTGCGTACGTTGCCCGTCGAGGAGCAACGGCGCCGACTCGAAGACGCCGACGTCGTTGCACGGCTGGTGAAGATCGCCGACGAGGGTCCGTACGCCGAGGCGTTCGGCGGCGAGGCCCGCCCGCCGGAGTTCGACCGGATGCAGGTGTTCTCGTCACCGTTGCCGCCGCACCCGACAGTCGCGGATGTCGCCGCCGAGCGGGGCGTGCACGCGGTCGAGGCGATGATCCAGCTCGCGCTCGAGACCGACATGCGCCAACTCTTCTGGCAGACGTTCGCACCGTTCGACCACGATCGGATCAAGCGCTGCCTCGCCCACCCGCACACGGTCGTCGGCTTCTCCGACTCGGGCGCGCACGTGAGCCAGATGTCGGACGCGTCCATCGAGACGCACCTCCTCGGACACTGGGTCCGCAACTGCCAGGAGTTCAGCCTCGAGGAGGCGGTGCGCATGCTGACGTTGGAACCCGCACGCGCCTATGGCTTCTCGGATCGGGGTCTCGTGCGAGAAGGCCTCGTCGCCGACCTCAACGTGTTCGACCCGGAGACCGTCGCACCCGCCATGCCCGAGCTCGTCCACGACTTGCCCGGCGGCGCACCTCGCCTGTCGCAGCGGTCGGTCGGCTTCCTGGCCACCCTGGTCGCCGGCGAGATCCTCATCGACCAGGGCGGGCCCACCGCGGCGCGCCCCGGACGCCTGGTGCGCGGGCGACTCGCACACCAGCACTGAGGCACCTCGTGCGAGCGCGTCGAGCCGACGACGCTCAGACTCGCGACTCCTCGAGGCGCGCTTGGGCCATCACGAGGACGCGGCGGCCCTGCGACCGGTCGGCGTCGAGCCGGACCGTCTCGCTGGTCGATCCGTCCTGGTGCGTGGTCGTGCTCTTCACGAAGTGATCGGTGATCGCGACCAGTGCCTGCTGGCTGCCGCCGACCGCGTTGGGTGAGCCGGCGGCCATGGTCGACCATGCGTCGCGGATCTGTTCCTCGAGAAACGGTTGATCGCTCCGCTCGTCGGCGAGCAACACGAGTCGATCGATCGGGAACCGGTCGACCACGCGTTGGAGCTCGTAGCCGGTGCCGAGGTTGCTCGGTCGGAACCCGGAGAGGTCCAGGGCGACGAGGTCGACCTGCCCGAGCAGCGCGTCGACCGCTTCCTTCCAGAAGCTCCCGTGGACCAACATCGCATGCACCGGGTAGCCGCCGTAACGGTCGCGCACCCTGATCTTGTCCGTGCCGACGTTGCGGAACACCTCACGACCGCGAGGGTGCGGGCTGTCGTCGGCGCTGAGCGCAGCGTGCAGCTGGTCGGGCGTCGAGATGAACAGCTGGGCCAGGCCGCCTCCGCGCATCGTGGCGCGGTACTCGGCCGGGGTCACCGACTGAGAGCTGCGGAGCAGCCAGACGCTGCCGAACTCCCGCCAGGCGCCTTCGATGAACGTGCGCGTGCGCGGTCGGTTGTCGAACAGGCGGAGGTAGGCGATCTCGAGCGGTGGGCGACCAGCGATGTTCGCGGTTGCGGTGACGCCCAGGCATCGCTTCAGGCGCGGGAGCGTTCGGGGCGTGACGAACCGGACCTCGAGTGCGGGGATGGCCGTCGCCACCGCTCTCGGTGCCGTCGCGACCGGGTGCGCGTCGGGGTGGATCGATGCGAGCAACGGGTCGTCGGACACGCGTTCGATGGCGCGAGCGATGTACCACCGGCGGCCGCTCAACGCCGCCCCCAGGATCAAGAGGAGCGCGAACCCTCCGAGCACCGCGGCGACGATGACGGGTGCCTCCTCGGGGATGTCGGGGTTGGGCCGCCAGGAGTCGGGCCACGCGCTCGTGGTGTAAGCGAGCGCGGTGAGGGCCATGAGCCCGAACAGGACCGCGAAGATCGCGCTGCCGATCGCGGCGCCGGCGTGACTCGGTTCGAGGTAGAGCACCGACCGCTGGCGGTAGCTCACCTTTCGCGGCTCCGTCTTCTTGTTCTCGACCGGCGGAGGCGTGGCGATGCGCAGGATCGTGGATCCGATCCGGACCTCCGAACCCCCGTCGAGACGGCGCGCCGTCACCAGCAGCTCACCGTTGACGAACGTGCCGTTGCGGGACCCCAGGTCGGTGATCCAGACGCCGTCGGTGCGGGCGTCGATGCGCGCGTGATGGTGCGACACGAACGCGTCGTCGACCACGAGCTCGCAGTCGTCGGCACGCCCCACCGTGATCGTGGCGTCACCGAGCTGCAGTGACCTCGTCGGCTGTCCCTCCGACGACACCTCGAGCCACATGGCGCAACCCCCTCGTCGAGCCGCCGACATCGTCCCAGATCGCCGGGTCGAGTGCAGCGTCCGTCCGACGGGGTGCGGCGTCTGCACCACCTGACGCAGACCGGGCGTGACGTCAGGCACGTCACCTCGAAGTCGGGGTTTCGGGTCACCGCTAGCGTGTGGACGATGCTCGAGCAGTTCCAGCTGACGGATCAGGTCGCGATCGTCACCGGAGGCGGCAAAGGAATCGGCGCTGCCACCGCGGGGCTGTTCGCACAGGCTGGCGCCGACGTCGTGGTCACCGCGCGCACCGCCGAGGACGTCGCGCTCGTGGCCGAGGCGGTGGAAGCGCACGGTCGTCGCAGCATCGGAATTCCCGGCGATGTCAACGACCTCGGGTTCATCGCCGAACTGGTGCAGCGCACGGTCGACGAACTCGGCGGCATCGACATCGTCGTGAACAACGCCGGCGGATCGGTGTCGCGCCCGTTGCTCGACACGACGGTGGCCGACCTCGAGCATTCGTTCCACTTCAACATCTCGTCGCCGTTCGAGCTCGTACGTCTGGCAGTACCGCACATGCTCGATCGTGGCCGCGGCGCGATCGTGAACATCAGCTCGGTCGCCGGGCGCAATGCACCCCGCGGATCGTTCACACACAGTCTCACGAAGGCGGCCGTGTCTCAGATGACTCGACTGATGGCCGCAGAGCTCGCACCGAAGATCCGCGTCAACGCGGTGCTCCCCGGCGCGATCGAGACCGCGTCCTTCAAGACATGGATCGCGAACATGCCCGACGACCTGCGCGAGCAGATGATCGCCGCCACGCCGATGCGCCGAAACGGCACACCCGAGGACATCGCGGCGGCGGTCGTCTACTTCGCGTCGCCCGGCCTCGTCCTGGGTCACCGGCAAGCTCCTCGATGTCGACGGCGGCGTCCCCGGCCCTCTGTTCGCGTCGCCACAGCAAGATCTCTGATGAGCCGCCCGCGAGTGCTGGTCGCCGGTCTGGGCGACACCGGCCTGCTCACTGCGATCCATCTCTCCAAGCACGCCGACGTCGTCGGGGTCTCGGCGAAGCCGGCGCACGTGAGCGGCCAGGAGCTCGGTGTCCGACTCACCCGTCCCGATGACTGGTCGCGCGACTACCGGATCGCGTACGACCGCTATCGGCGGCTCGACGACGTGCGGGTCGTGCACGGCAGCCTCAAAGGCGTCGACCTCGACGCGCGTGACGTCCGGGTGCTCGACGCCGACGGCACCGAGCAGACCGAGCCCTACGACGTCCTGGTCATCTCCACCGGGGTGACCAACGGGTTCTGGCGTCGCGCCGACCTGTTGTCGTCGGAGCAGATCGACGACGCGCTGCGGTCCGAGCACGAACGGATCGCCAGCGCCGCGTCGGTGATCGTGATCGGCGGCGGCGCCGCCGCGGTGAGCAGCGCGATCAACATCGCGAGGACCTGGCCGGACAAGCAGGTCGACCTCTACTTCCCAGGCGACCACGCGCTGCCGCGGCACCACCCGCGCGTTTGGCCTGCCCACCGCGCGCACCTGGAGGACAGCGGGGTCGGGCTGCACCCCGGTCATCGCGCGGTGGTGCCGGATGGCTTCGACTGCGACGCGATCACGAGCGACCCCGTCGCGTTCAGCACCGGGCAGGAGCCGGCGACGGCGGACGCGGTGCTGTGGACCGTCGGCCGGGTCTGGCCCAATACCGGCTGGTTGCCGGCGGAGCTCCTCACCGACGAGGGGTTCGTCCGCGTGGATCCCGACCTGACGGTCCCCGGACACCCGGGCGTGTTCGCGATCGGCGACGTCGCCGCCACCGACCCGTTGCGCACGTCAGCTCGCAACCGCGCCGACAAGCTGCTCGCCCGCAACGTCCGCGCCCACCTGGCCGGCAAGCCGTTGCGGGCCTACCGGCCACCGAAGACCCGCTGGGGCTCGGTGGTCGGGATCCAGCCCGACGGCCTCACCGTCTTCACCGCTTCCGGGCGGTCCATGCGCTTCCCGGCGTGGTCGACCCGGGTCGTGCTGATGGACTTGATCACCCGACGCGGCATCTACAAGGGCGTGCGCTCCTGAACCTTGCCGGTGAGCGTCAGCTCTCGTGCGAGCGGGGAGACTCGAACTCCCACGTCCTTGCGGACACCAGGACCTAAACCCGTGCCGGGGAGTCTCCGCCCAGAGTCACTCGACGCGAAACCGCAGGTCAAAGGCCACGGTCCAGGATGTTGGTCCAACTGAGTCTCCGTCCGTTCGCGCGGATCTCCGCCCGTTTCTCAGGTGAATTCTTCGATCGAGCCTGAACGGCGGTGACTGGGCACGTCTTGGCTTCCAGCCTTCAACTGTCATCGGGACCGAGCTCGCTGTCGTTCCGATTCCGCCCGGTGAGCGGAGGCGAGAGGATCGCGAGCGCCGGTGCGGCAGGGAGGGATTTCAGTCGAAGACGTTCGCTGGAACCGTGACCGGAAGGTCCAGCGAGCTCAGCAGGCCGGGAGGGGCGTCGATGACGTATGGCACGGCGTTCACGACGCGCATGGCAGTGGCGGTCATCGCCGCTTCGCCGGCGTTGTGGCCCTCGGGCGGTCCCAGCGACAGGCGGCAATTGACATCGGGATCGCCGTCGATGTCGACGACGTAGGTGGCGTCGTTCTCCGACGTTGGCCAATCGGGAGCCACGTCTCGCGACATGCGGATGACGTGATCGACGACGATCGCTTCGCGACCTCCGACGACTCCGATCGCGATTGTCCGAACTGCGCCGACGGTGCCTGCCGGGATCACGCCAAAGGCGACGGGGATGTCATGGTCGGTGACCTGGCGGTCGAACCGACCGACGACGTCGGTGAGTTCCACGCCGAGACCTCGTGCGATCAGTCGGATCGGACCGCGCCAGCTCGTCGGGATGACGCCGGGGAGAGCGATGAACGGCTCGAAGTCGAGAGGTCGGCCGAAGCCGAGGCCGTCCATCATCACATCGGCGACGGGGTAGTGATCGTTGAGCGAGACCTCGATCAGGCGCACGGTGCGGATGCTCCGTGACAGTGTGGTCAACAGCACTGCGAGCTCGTCTGAGGCGAACCCGGGGAAGATCCCGGAGGCGTAGAGCGATGCGCCACCACGGTGCGCGGCGGCACCGAGCCGATCGCGCACGCTCGCGTCGGCGGACGGCGGGAAGACGAGGTCGGTCGAGGTCGTCGTCACGACGTTGACGCCCGCCTCCAGCAGACGCTCGTAGTCCGGGACGGCACCGGCACCGCGTTGCGGACCACTCGCGGCATAGACGACGCAGTCGGGCCGGAGCGCGAGGAGCGCGTCGACGTCATCGGTGGCCGCGACTCCGAGTGGGTCCATCTCGCTGAGCACGCCAGCGTCCTGGCCCACCTTCTCGGGGGTGTGGACCCAGACTCCGACGAGTTCGAGGTCGGCGCGGCGGGCAATGGCGCGGATGGCGTTCGCACCGATACCGCCGGTGGACCAGACGGCGACTCGCCGTGGTGTTGTTGTCACGGTGTGGCTCCCGCTCGGGCGCCGGCGTCGATGGCGCGTTGGAGGTACGGCCAGGCGATTTCCGGCGCCAGCCCGCCGCAGAGTGGGTGGAGAGGAAGCACCGTCCCGGCCCGGATGAGCGCCGCGGCTTCGTCGACGGTGACGATGCGATACGACGGGTCCGTCCGCAGCTCCTGGACGGTGGTCGCGGTGCTGATGCTGGCGACGCCGGTCTGGCCGTGGCGGTACGCCGCCGCCGTGACGGCATCGTGCAGCAGGTGGTCGCCGAGCTCGTCCCATGCGCGGTCCACATCCTCGGCGACGAACAGCGCAGTTGCCTGCCCCGGCTGGGGGATCTGCACGAATCCCGGTTCGTGGCCGGCCTCGCGACAGGCCGCTTCGTACACCTCGGCGAGGCCCGGCGTCGGCGACTGGGCGATGAGCCCGAGGCCGAATCGCCCAGCTCGGCGCGCCGCCGCATGGCTGCCGCCACCGATGAAGAGCTGCGGGCCACCGCTCGTGGGCCGCGGGGTGATCCCGTCGCCGTGCAGCAGGTCGATCAACTTCGCGAGCAGTTCATCAGCGACGGCGCCGCGCCCCCGATGGTCGAGACCGAAGAGCTCGTACTCCTCCTCGCGATGGCCGACACCGAGGACGTAGGCCACGCGCCCGTGGCTGATGATGTCGAGCACCGCGATCTCTTCGGCCAACCGGACTGGTTCGTACAGCGGAAGGACTGCGGCGGCCACCATGATCGAAAGATGGTTGGTCCGCGCCGCCATCGCCGACGCGAGGATCAATGGTGTCGGGAGATGGCGGTCGTCTGTCGCGTGGTGCTCGGAGAGCACCGCGACGACTGCGCCGCGGCTCTCCGCAAATGCGACCATGTCGATCGCCGCGGCGTAGAGGTCTTCGATCGGCGTGCCCCATATGGGCGCTCGCATGTCGAAGCGCAGCGTGAACATCAATCGTCCCGGACGTGCACGGCGTGCCGAGGCACGGTCAAGGCCAGTTCCAGGGGCCGCAGCGAGCCCGGTTCCGCGTTCATGGCCTTCTCCTTCTCGGGCGCTGCACGATCGAGGTCACGGGCCCTCGATGTGCTCGGTGCGTCACCCCCCGCCGTGCAGGGGCTGGTTCGGTACGCCTGGGAACAACTGCTCCTTCGGGCCTGCGGTCACATCGCCCCGCAGCTTGGTCACGAGATGTGGCGCGAACACGGCGCCATAGACGAGGTTCCCGATGACCACGAACGTCAGGATCGACAGCAATGACGAGCGCAGTCGCGTCGTCGTGTGGGCGTCGGCCCACTGATCGACGACGGTGCGACCCTCATCATCAGTCCGACCGTACAAGTAGGTGAACACCATCACTTGCACACCCATCGCGAGCGCGTCGTAGAGCGGATACTGATGCTTCGTGCCCTCGAAGAGCGCCAGGCCGGGGATGACCCGCCCGTAGTAGAAGATGCCGAGTCGAGCGCCGATCACGGCATTGAAGAACAGCGCCCAGCAGAAGCCGACACCGAGACCGACGCTCAAGAGCGTGAGGGGCCTGCGCCATTGGTACTTCGCGCTCAGCCAGCGCGCGAGCGTGGCCGCGATGACCGTCGGCAGCACGAAGTACGAGATGTATCCGAGTGGCACCGAAGACGGGAGTCCTCCCCAGGTCATGTTCAGAGGCCACCACGACGGCATCCGAGGGATGGCCGTCGGGAACTGCGCGTACACGGCCCAGTCGTACGGCGCTTCGATCCACGAGAACGAGATCGCCGCGATCGACACCAGGAGCAGTGGGTGCAACCGATGCCGACGCACACTCAGGACGACACCGATGGTGAGGAAGGCGATGCCGCCGATGTACGCGAACGCGATGGACGACGACATCAACGGGGTCAGTGCGCCAGTCACCGACGCGCCTCGGGGTCGAAGTGCAGCACCAAGAAGTACGCGAGCGCGATCAGCCCGAACAGCGTGACGAGCATGATTGCTGCACCCATGTCGCCCCCCTCCGAGCTAAGATGGCAGTTGCTATCTCTTCCCGTCAAGTGTTGGCAGGTGCGCGCTCGGCTCAGCCGTTCACCGCGAGCTGCACCGACTGGCGGTTCGACGGCGTGCAGTCGAAGGTGCCCACCTTCTTCGGGTAATCGCGCACGAACTTCTTGCCGTCGAACGTGAGGATCATGAAGCAGGGCGAGCTCGTCCGGCTGCCGGGATCGACCTTCCCCCACATGCCGCCGGCGTCGAACGAGTGCGTGTTCTTCAGCGTGTCGAGCAGGTTGGCCCGGGTCAGACCGTTGACACCCTTGTCCTTGATCACCTGGTTTGCCGCTTGTTGGAAGAGGAGCGTCGAGATCCAACCCCACACCGCGAAGCTGTTGTTGTCCTTGCCCACGTACTTCATGAACGCGGCCAGGGTCTTGTTCGACTTCCTCTCCGTGCCGGGCAGGAAGTTCATGGCGATGTGCGTGTTCGCCATCACGTCGCCGGCAGCGACGGTCTTCTCGTCGTAGCACTGGACCTGGCAGGTCCAGACGATCTTCGGGTCGGTGAGGCCCTGCAGTTGCGCTTCCGACCGCATGGCGATGACGTTGTCGACCGGCGTGCCGGCCAGGTTGTAGTTGTCGCCGTCGTTCTTCATCTGCTGGATCACCGGCGTGTAGGCGCTCTGCGGATCGGCGCTCGCCTTCGGGATGGTGTCGGTGATGTCGATGCCACCCTTGTGGGCGAGGAGTCCGAGCACCTTCGTCGTGTGCGCGGTCCCGGCCGAGTCGCCACTCACGATGATCGGACCCTTCAGCTTCGGGCCGTACGTCTTCACGTAGTACTTCGAGTCGCCGGTCTGACCGGTGAACGTCTGCGGGTCGGCGTCAGCCGTGCTGCAGTCGAGCAGGTTGCCCGGGGCGCGTACGTCACCGGCGCACACGCCTCCTTCGTGGTCGTGACGGCCGCGGGCAGATTGGGCAGGCCGGTCGCCTGTCCTGCCTTGTCCTTGCATGCGAGGACGTCGTCGAAGCTCGAGATCAGGAAGGTCGCGTTGCCGACCATCGCCAGGTCGTTCTCGCACGCCTTGATGAAGCCGTTGCGCGCGTCGTTGGGGTTGAGCTTCGAGTCGTAGAAGTCGAGGACGACCTTGCGGCCGCCGATCCCGCCCTGAGCGTTGATGTACTTCACCGCGCCGGCGGCGCCGTCGACGCCGCCCTGGAAGAGACCGGGCGCGAGTGAGTTGTCGACATCGGCGACGATCGCGATGTGGATGGTCTTGGCGTCGACACCGACTTCGGTGGCCCGTGGCGCGTCTGCCGCGCCACCGATCGCGGGCAGCAGCCCGATCGTGGCGGCGATGACCGTCAGCGCGATCAGGACACGGACGCTCGGGTTGGTCGGCCGCACGGTCCTACCGGTGGAGGAAGCCGTGCAGGGTCATCTGCGTCAACTCGTCGACGATCTCGTCGCGGGACGGCGGATGGCCCTCGAAGAGCGTCGCGCCCAAGGTGGCCATCCCGGCGATCATGGCGACCGTCGATCGGGCGGCGAGCTCGGAGTGCTGGGTGCGCAGGCCGATGATGTCGATGCCCTCGGCCCCCAGACGGCCGAGGACGGCGACCGCTCGGCGGATGTCGTGGATGCCGATCTCGCCGAGTTCCTCCTCGCTCAGCGCATCGGCGGCGAGCAGCGTCGTCACCAGGCCTCGGTTCTCGACGAAGAGGTCGTAGAGCGCGCCGTGCAGTTCGCCCGCGACGTCCTCTTCGTTCGCGTTCCCACGGACCGCGGGCCAGTTGTCCTGGAACGACTCGACGACGTCGACGAAGGGCACGACGAGCGCCTCGCGGAACAGCGCCGCCTTCGAACCGAAGTTGCGGTAGAGGAGGTGCTCGAGCACGCCGGCCTGGTCGGCGATCTCCCGCGTCGTCGTGCTCGCGGTAGTCCTGGCGCGCGAACAGGTCCCGCGCCGCTTCGAGCAGCAGCCGCCGGGGCTCCCCGTGGGGTCGCCGGGTCTGCTTGGCGTCGCGGGACGGCTTCGTCGCGGATCGGTCCGGCATCGTGGAAGAGGTCGTCGACATCGCCTTTCCGCCTCCTCCGACCTTGGTTAAGGTAGTCCGTGCCATCTTAACGAGGGTGCGGAGACGGCACGCCGCATCCGCCGAGGGGGGACCATGGGTGAGCCAACGTCAACCGGCGCGAAGCGTGTCGTCGTCTGGTCGACCGGGGGGATCGGCCGGCTCTCGATCGTGGCCGCCAACGAACGGCGCGACCTCGAGCTGGTCGGTGTCTGGGTTCACTCCGCGGACAAGATCGGCAGGGACGCCGGCGAGCTCGCCAACGGCATCCCGATCGGTGTTGCCGCGACCAACGACGTCGACGCGCTGTTGGCCCTGGAGCCGGACTGCGTGATCTACGCCGCCAGCGGCCCCGAGCGCGACTCCGGCGCCATCTCCGACTACGAGCGGATCCTCGCGGCCGGCGTGAACATCGTCACCACCACGTCGACCACGCTGATCAACCCGCTCGCCTACGTTGCCGACCATCGCGAGCGACTGGAAGCGGCGACGACGGCCGGTGGATCGTCGATCTACGCATCGGGGATCGAGCCCGGGTTCTTGTGCGACCAGCTGCCGATCATCATGTCGAGTGCCTCGCGGACGGTCAGCAAGGTCCACTGCTACGAGATCGCCCTCTACGACGACTACGGCGTCAAGGACATCATGGTCGACGCCCTCGGCTTCAGCCTCCCGATGGATGCCGAGCCGTGGATCATGCTTCCTGGTGGCATCAGCAGCGAGTTCGGTGGGCAGGTCCATTACCTCGCCGACGGCTTGGGCGTGGAGATCGAGGAGATCCGTGAGTTCTACGACCGTCGTCCCGCCGAGCGTCCGATCGAGACCGCGTTCGGCACCGTCGAGCCGGGGACGTGCGGCGCGATCCGCTTCGGTGCGATCGGTGTTGTCGACGGCCGGGAGGCGATCGTCATCGACCACATCACCCGGCTCGCCCGCGACGTCGGTCCCGACTGGCCGATCGGCGAGCGAGACCTGTCGTACCGGATCACGATCGACGGCAAGCCCAACTTCGACATCTGGGTGACCCCGACGCTCGACGACCCGGCCGAAGCGGGGATCCCCGACATGGGCAGCGGCGCCGGCGCCATGCTCGCCACCGCCATGCGGGTCGTGAACGCGGTGCCGTACGTGGTCGACGCCGAGCCGGGGCTCTTGCGATCGCTCGAGATGCCGATCACGGTCCCTCGGCACGCCTTCCGCGCCTGACGTGCTCGCGAAGAACATCAGCGCGACCTTTCACTGCCCGACGGACTTGCGGAACAGGGGAATCGGCATGGCATACGAGAGCGACGGCGAGCCCATCAAGATGGGCTACCTCATGGACTTCCGGCTGCCCGAGGGCTACCCGGACGCGCAACGTTCTGACCTGACCGACCCGTTCGACATGGTGTTCGGGGAGGGGTTCGAGCAAGGCGTGATCGACCGTCCGATCGAGGTCGTCTA
The DNA here is from genome assembly GCA_963697125.1 of uncultured Actinomycetes bacterium. Lineage (GTDB taxonomy): Bacteria > Actinomycetota > Acidimicrobiia > IMCC26256 > DASPTH01 > DASUAS01. The sequence goes on along the minus strand of CAVOMW010000006.1, from coordinate 729,673 downwards.
CCGCGAGGTGGAAGGCCTGCCGAAAGGCTCGGTGAAGGCGGTCATCGACGCCTACGGCGAGCTCGTCGACGAAGGCTGCCTGCTGGTCTTCGGGCCGTCGATCACCGACAACGCCGATCCCACCCGGGAGGCGATCGAGGAGCGCTTCCGCGTCCCGGCGATCAGCGTGTGCGGTTCGGAGGACTGGCTCGGGCCCTGGACCTTCTCGTTGTCGATGGGCTCCATGCGCGACGAGCCGATCTTCTGGGCTGACCAGATCGCCAAGCGCGGGCATCGACAACGTCGGCGTGCTCGTCGAGCAGTCGTTGATCGGGGAGAGCTACATCCGGCAGTTCCGGCGCGCCTGTGCCACGAAGGGCATTCGGATCGTCGCCGAGGAGCAGATCCCCCAGACCGCGCAGGACGTCACCGCGCAGGTGACGCGGTTGCACGACGCCGGTGTCGACTCGGTCGTCCACTGCGGTTTCGGTTTCGGCGTCGTGCTCGTCGGCTTCGCCATGCAGACCCTCGACTGGGACCCGCCCCGGTTCATGGGCACCGCGTTCCAGAACGCCTGGATCAACGAGGTCGTCTGGAACGCCATGGTCGGCTGGACCGGCATCGACCAGTACGACACCGAGAACCAGGTCGGGCAGGAGTTCCTCGACCGCTACCACGAGCGCTTCGGTCGCCGACCCGAGTACTGCGTCCCGGTCGTCAACCGCGATCTGGCCGTGGTCCTGCTGCAAGCGTTCGCCGACGCCCGCCCCCTCACGCCGGCGGGCGTCCGCGACGCGCTCGAGCGGGTGCAGATGTTCCCGGCCGCCTCCGGTGCCCCGGGTACGCGGATCGCCTTCGGCAAGTACCAGCACCGCGGGTGGATGGGTCCGGGCTACCTCGTCGCCCGGCAACTCGACCCCGACGGCGTCAACGCCCACACCGTGGATCGGTTCGGATCTGACTGATGACCGACCGGGCGACCTCGTGAAGTCCGTCCTCTGGCCGGCGACATCGAACGTCCCCACGCAAGCAGGGCGGGTCGCGGTCGTCACCGGTGCGAACAGCGGGATCGGCTTCGAGACCGCTGCGGCTCTGGCCGGCGCGGGTGCCACGACCGTGCTCGCGTGCAGGAACGACGAACGAGCCGTCGCGGCGCGAGCCGAGATCCTGGGTCGGTTCCCGGGTGCCGACGTGGAAGTGCAGCATCTGGACCTCGCCGACCTGGGACAGGTCGCCGATGCTGCAGCTGAAGTTCGTGATCGGTACGGCGCCATCCACCTGGCCGTCAACAACGCCGGCCTGATCGTCCGGTCCCGAAGCGTGACCGTCGCCGGCCACGAGACGACCTTCGCGGTGAACCACCTCGGGCACTTCGCCTGGACGGCACACCTCCTCCCTGCCCTGTTGGCCGACGGCGGGCGGGTCGTCACCGTCTCGTCCCTCGCCCACAAGCCGGCCGCGTTGGACTGGGACGACCTCATGGGCGAGCGTCGCTTCCGGCCGGTCGCGGCGTACCGGCGTTCGAAGCTGGCCAACCTGCTCCACAGCTTCGAGCTCCAGCGTCGGTTGTCGACCTCCAGTCGTGCGGGGGCGGCAGACACGATCGCGGTCGCTGCCCATCCGGGTGTCGCCGCGTCGAGCTTCTGGGAGAACGGGGCTGGTCCTCACTTCCGGTTCGTGGCTCGGGCCACGGACCGCGCGATCGCGCTCGCCTGCAACACGACTGCGCAAGGGGCGATCCCGATCGTCCATGCCGCCACCGCCGACACGGTGATCCCCGGTCGATGCTATGGACCTCGGATCGCCCAGCGGTGGGGAGGGCCGGGCCTGGTCGAGCCGTCTCGCCGCGCCCTCGACGCCGACGCAGCCATGCGGCTGTGGAAGGTGTCCGAAGAGCTCACCGGTGTCTCACCGGACCTCTAGTGCAACGATGCAACCCCTGCCGAACGGAGACATGACGATGCGAGCAGTTGTTCTACGGCAAGGCCGCCTCGAGGTTCGGGAGACCCCTGATCCGGTGCCGGGTCCGGGGGAGCTCCTCCTGCGGACGCTGAGCACCGCGATCTGCGCGTCGGACGTCCACTTCATGGACCACCCCGAGATGGCGATCGACGATCCGACCGGGCGATCGCTCTACGACGCCGACCGCGACATCGTCATGGGTCACGAGTTCGTCGGCGAGGTCGTCGGACACGGCCCCGGCTGCGGGGACCAGTTCCCGATCGGTACGAGGGTCACGTCGATGCCGGTCCGGTTCGCCGGTGCGAACGGCGAGGTCGACTTCAACGCGGTGCGGATCATCGGCCAGCACCCCGAGGCCCAGGGCAGCTTCGGCGAGCTCGTGGTCGTGCCCGAGATGATGACGAAGGCGGCGCCTGGTGATGCGCCGAACGACGCCATTGCCGTCGTCGACGCCTTCGCCGTCGGCGAGTTCTACGTGCGGAGCGCGAACGTCCAGCCCGGCGAAGTGGCGATCGTCGTCGGCGCAGGAGCGATCGGCCTCTCCGCGGTCGCTGCCCTCGCCAGTCGAGGGGTCGAACCGATCGTCGTCATGGACTTCAACGCGGAGCGACGCGAGCTGGCGCAGCGGTTCGGAGCCCACGTCGTCGCCGACCCGGCCGAGCGAGGCGTCCACGAGGTGTGGGAGCAGGCGCTCGTCGACTACGGGCTCCTGAGTGCACCGGTCATCTTCGAATGCGTCGGCGCCGCGGGTCTGGTCCAGCAGACTCGTCGAGGGCGCGCCGATGGGCACCCGCATCTACGTCGCCGGCGGCTGGTACACCGGCGACACGCTGGACATCACCGCCGCGACCCGCCAGGGCGTCACGATCCAGTTCGGTGGCGGACCGCAGCCGGAGGACTGGTACGGGACGCTCGACGCCGTCGTCGAGGGGCGGCTCGACCCGACGCCCAGCATCGGCGAGGTCATCGGCCTCGACGGCGTGCCCGACGCGCTCGAGCGCGCCCGACGGTCCGAGGGCCCGCCCCGCATCGTCGTGCGGCCGAACGGTTGAGGAGGTCGGATCCGATGAGCAACGACGAACGGGCCGACGAGCACGACATCGCGAAGGTGCTCCTCCGCTACGCCACGGGCATCGACCGCAGGGACTGGGAGCTGTTCCGCACCTGCTTCACCGAGGACGTCGTCGCCGAGTACGAGGGCATCGACCCGTGGCGCGGCGTCGAGGAGATCACCGACTCGATGACCACGAGCCACGCCGACATGGGTCACACCATGCACCGGCTCTCCAACCTGGCCATCACCGTCGACGGCGACACCGCGACGGCCCGCAGCTACGTCGACGCCATCCTCATGGCCGCCGACGGGCAGACCGGCCTGAACCCGCGCGGCTTCTACGACGACGAACTGGTGCGCACGCCGAACGGGTGGCGCATCGCCCGCCGTCGCTTCACCTCCGTCCACTTCGGCGTCATCGGCGCCTGAGACCGCGAGAAGCCGTTTCCCGCCGACCGCGTCGGCTCGGCGGGAAGCGTTCGTACTGCTCGATCGTGCGCGATCGTGATCCCGAGGGATTGCAGCGTCCCGACCTCGTCAAGGTCGGAGTCGCGGGCGCGAATCCGGCTGTCGGACGGATGGGTCTGGAACAGAAAATGAGGTAGTCGGACAGCTCGCCTGACGTCGAGCGCCCCACATCCCTCGTGCGAGCGGGGAGACTCGAACTCCCACGTCCTTGCGGACACCAGGACCTAAAACTGGATGTGCCGGTCCGAGCGTGTGCCACAGTCTGACGGGTGTTCCCTCGTCACGGCATCCGGCGCCCCGCCGTCTACTGCGTACGCGGGATCGGTTGCCATCCGCCAGAGTTTCGTTAGCAATTCGTTAGCAGCGAACCGCGTGGGTGGATCAGGCAGTATTCGTCGCAGACAGGATCGCCCGCTCAAGTTGGGAGGCGTACGTGTTCGGTGCCGATGCGTTCGTGCGCGAGGTCCAGTTGGCGGCGGAGGCAGCCGATCCGGTCGCCGCGGTGGAAGAGGTCGTCGCGACTGCGATCATCGATGGCATCTCGATTGACGCTGCGCTGGGTACCACGATCACAGCCGATCACGACACGTTGTTCGTCTCGGAGAGGCTGACCGTGCAGCGCATCCAGTGGGTTCCGGGGCTCGCCAGCATCCCGCATGAACATCGGATGTGGGCGGTCGTCGGCGTCTACACGGGTGAGGAACTCAACCGCATCTACGAACGGTCCTCCGACGGGCTGAGAGAGGTCCGTTCCGAACGGGTGCCCGAGCGCAGTCTCTTGACGCTCGACTCGGATGCGATCCACTCGGTCGAAAACCCCGGCCATGCCAGGACCGCGGCACTGCACGTCTACGGCGGCGACATCGTCCATGGTGAGCGCAATGGTTGGGGTCCTGACGGTCGCGAGGCTCCCTACGCCGACATCGACGCAGCGCGTCGAGCCATGTTCGAGCCGATGCGTGATCTCACCCCGAGATCAGGTGGGCCGATCCCCGCGGACGTTCGACTTCGGGTGCTCACCACGCTCCTGGCCGCGAGCGAACGCGAGAAGCGCTACCTGACCGCCGACGAAGCGAGAGAGATCATCGCCGCCATCTCGAAACCCTGAGGCGATCCTCACAGGGACCACAACTACCGCAATGGCACGCCAGAGCGCCGCGGATGGTGCCAGGATCGGACGTAGGTTGAGGCAACGGTTGTTCGTGGAGGTGCGTGTTGGGGGTAGCCGGCGTCCCGCCCACGCAGTTCGCTCGCGTTGCCGACGGGAGCCAGGTCGCATATCAAGTCGTTGGTGATGGTCCAGTCGATGTGTTGGTGTCCCGAGCCACCTACTTCCCGATCGACATGATGTGGGAACAGCCGAGGCTCCTGAAGTTCCTGAATCGACTGTCGAAGTTTTCCCGCCATATCTGGTTCGACCCGCGTGGAACCGGTGCCTCCGACGCGAGTCACCACGACGAAGATCGCCTGCTGGAAACAGTTGTAGATGACATGGTGGCGGTCTTGGACGCAGTCGGCTGTCAGCAAGCGGCGCTGCTCGCGTTGGCCGTCCCCATTCCACTGCTCTTCGCGGCGACGCATCCCGACCGCACCGCCGCGCTTGTACTTGCAGACACGACGGCTCGCGTCCGGCGGGCTGACAACTACCCCGAGGGATTGCCAGGGGATCGGGAGAACGAGACGCTCGATGCGACCCGTGGAATCGAGAGCGTGGGGCCGATCGTCGCTCCGACTCTCGTTGACGACGTCGAGTTCCAGGGCTGGTTCGAACGCGCCCAGCGCCTGACCTGCGCGCCCGCCGAGCGAACATGGAGGATGCGCGGCACGTTCGCGCTCGATGTTCGACCTGTGCTGACCTCGATTCGGGTACCAACGATGGTGATCAACCACGTCGACCGCCGCACCGCGGTTCAGAGCCGCTATCTCGCTGACCGGATCGACGGCGCGAAACGGCTGGATGTTCCTGGGGCTGACTACGTGCCGTTCGCGAACCGACAGCGTCGAGCTTCTCGACGCGGTCGAGGAATTCCTGACTGGGCGACTTCCGCAGGTACCACTGGACCGGGTGCTCGCCACCGTGATGTTCACGGACATCGTGAACTCGACTGGAGAAAGCGGCACACATGGGCGACCGGCGTTGGGGCGAGTTGTTGAGTCGCCATGACGGTGTCGTTCGTCGAGAGATCGAGCGGTTTCGCGGTACGGCCGTGAAATCCACCGGTGATGGCTTCCTCGCGACGCTTCGACGGTCCCGCCTGTGGCAGTCCATTGCGCATGCTCGATCCGCGAACTGCGTGGAACCACTCGGCCTCGAGATACGTGCCGGCCTGCATTGCGGCGAAATCGAGCTACACGACGACGACATCGCGGGCATTGCCGTGCACATCGGCCAACGTGTCCTTTCACTGGCACGAGCGAATCAGGTTCTCGTCTCACGGACCGTCGTGGACCTCCTCGCCGGGTCCGAGATCTCCTTTGCGTGGATTGGGGTGACCACGACCTCAAAGGCGTTCCAGGAACCTGGCGTGGTCCACCAAGTACAAGACTGACGAGGCCATTACTGCCAGTGAGTATGTGGGTGCTGTGCTGTTCGGGGTCCACTGTCGTGGTGGTGGTGCCCGCTACGTTCAGCGCTCGCGTGTTGGTCTGACTCGTTGTTGCATCGAGGTCGTCGAGATGCTTGTCGTCTGAGTGCGGAGATGGAATTGGGCACGCCCCGTTCCGGAGGGTGACCGAGCTCGCTGTTGACGCAGCGTGCTCGTCACGGTCTCCTTCCCGGGACGTGCGTGCCACCCCTTGACCGTTTGAGAGCAGAAGGGATGGCGATGACCATCGTAGAGAGCACGCGCCCGGTCACGGGCGGAGTCGATACCCATTTGGATGTGCATGTCGCGGCCGCGGTGGACGCGAGCGGCGGCGTGTTGGGCGTGGAGTCGTTCGCGACCACGCCGGCGGGATATCGGCGCGTTGCACGCGTGGCTGGTCGGGTTCGGCGACGCTGCGGCGGGTGGGGGTTGAGGGCACCGGCGCGTACGGCGCCGGCTTGGCCCGCTACCTCGCGGCGCGGGAGCTCGAGGTGATCGAGGTTGATCGTCCGAACCGTCAGCTCGTCGACGGGCCGGGAAGTCCGACACGGTCGACGCGATCGAAGCGGCGCGGGCAGCGTTGTCGGGCCGCGCGTCAGGGATCGCGAAGACCGCGGATGGCAACGTGGAAGCGATCCGCGTGTTGCTGGTCGCGAAACGTTCCGCACGCGAGACGCGCATCAAGTGCCTGAACCAGATCCGCCATCTCGGCTTCACCGCCCCCGACGAGCTGCGAGAACGCCTCCGGGACGTCTCCCGCGGCCGCTGGCGCCGCACCGCGGCGGCGTTGCGACCCAACCGCGGCACCGATGTGGTCCTGTACGCGACGAAGCTCGCGTTGCTGACGCTGGGTCGACGCGTCGCTCGATCTCGAGGCCGACGACCGAACGTCTCGACGCGCAGCTCGCCGACGCTCGTCCGCGCGCACCGCGCCAGAGCCTGCTCGACGCTCGACGGTGTCGGGATCGACACCGCCGCGATCCTGCTTGGTCGCCGCCGGCGACAACCCGCGAACGGCTGCGTCAGCGAAGCCGCGTTCGCGCACCTCTGCGGTGTCGCTCCGCTCCAAGCGTCCTCCGGCAAGACCGATCCGGCATCGCCTCAACCGCGGCGGGAACCGCCAAGCGAACCATGCGCTCTGGCGGATCGTGTTCACCCGCATGAGCTCCGACGCCCGCACCCGCACCTACGTCGCGCGTCGGCTCGACCGAAGGACGATCGAAACCCGAGATCATCCGCATCCTCAAGCGTTACGTCGCCCGCGAGATCTACCAGCACCTCCGCGCCGACTGACGCCAAGATCCGGGTGGCGGGCCTGGCCCGATAACTGCCTGACACCACCACGGTTGTCCTTCGAACGATCTGCCGGCCCGTCACCCGCACACCACGCTCGGCAACGCATGGCCTCATAAGAGCCTGCCCTCACCCGAGTGGCCCATCACTGGTCTGCCAGCACCGCCGAAACACCCTTGACAACACATAGGAGCATCGCGCTCGGCGTGGTTCGGTTTGGGCGGCGGCAGTCGCCCGAAATGAACCGCCTGCCATCTGACAGTCCGCTGACGCTCTATGCGGCTCCGATGACGTCCGACGAGGAGCGAACGGATTCGGGTTCGGAGTCGGGCTGCCGCGTCGGCTTGGAGACCATTGGTGATCGCGCCGAGTGACGAGCCGCGAGGGCCGAGTTCACCGTTGAGAAGCGCTCGGAGTTCCGCGGCTTCCGGTTCGCTTTCCACGCTCTCGGGCGTGACGCCTGCGGCGGCCGCAACCTCGAGACATCGCCACAGATCCTGAGCATCACGGTCTTCGCGGCGAACGGTTCGGACGAGTGCCTTCAGCGTGAGCATGCCGAGCGCGTCGGGCAGCGCGATCGTTGCGTTTCGGACTTCGCCATCCGTCAGGCGAAATCGTGCAGGCACGGCAAAGGAAGGCCGACGTAGCGCGGCGGCCAGACCCGGAACCTCGGTGGTGACGATGTCACCAACCTGTCGGGTATGACGCGGCGAGAGGTGTAGGCGGGGATCAACAGGTCGACCGACGCGACGCGGCGATCATCGATCGGTCGTTCCCATCGGTTGCCGGCGACCTTTGTGTAGCCGAGCGCTTCGATCGCGCGCCACGAGCTCCTGATCCCTGAGGAGGTGAGGGGGTACGCCGAAGTCGGCGTCGCCGGTTGCTCGCAGGGGCAGATCGAGACCGAGGCGCTGGACGTGGAGCAGCACCGCAACACCGCCGATCAGTCGGTAGTCGTTGGATGCTCCGATCGTGTTCATCGTGTCGCTGATGTCCGCGATCGCGACGAATCCACCATCCATCGCGGCCGAGAGACTTCCCAACGTGACTGGCTGCTCCGTCATGCAGCGATCGCGATGCTCTTGTTGATGATTGCCCGACGAAGCCGGTCAGCAGCCTCGCGACGATCCTCACCCCCGAGGTCGTGAAGATCCCACCACTGCTGAACCGGATCGGTGAGCGGGACGTCGTCGACGATCACGTGGCCAGGGTTCGGGAGCTGCCAAAACCGTGGCATCGCTCGTTCGTCGCCAGACGATGCTCGCGTCCACCCGCCCTTCGGCGGGTACGAGGCCGGCAGAGTCCAAGCGCAAGATCGCGGTCTGCATAGACAATCGTCAACGTCGGGTGACGCCATGGCGCCAGGAGGTCGGGGCCGAGATCCGCCGAGAACGCAACTGCGACCTCCGCTTCGCGGGCGATGTCGGTGATTCGGTGCGCCTGCTCGATCAACGGGCGAGTGCTGTACCAGAACGTCTCCGGCGCCGCGAGGTGTGGACGGGCGCGATCGCGGTAGAGCTCGAGGAGGCGAGCCGGGCGTCCGCGATAGCCGCCAGGCGACGCCGAGACCGCTTGCGCGTCGAGGAAGTGCTTGAGCACCTGCGAGGCGCGCGGTTGGGACACCCCAACCGCCTTGGCCAGCGCCACCTGCGTCATCGGCGCCTTCGCGGCGATCAGAGCGCGCGCGATCGCCGCAGTACCCGGGCCCCACTTGCGCACCGGCAGGCTCGACGACTGCACCATGCCCGCGAGGGTATAAGCCTTCCCATCTCAATGCAAGGAACACTTATAGGAAGGCTTATTTCTCCAAGGACTTGGTTAGCATTCGCACCCTCGAAGTCGCCTTGACGGCTGCATTCGCGGAAGCTCCCGAAAGCGCGAAACCGCAGGTCACGCTGGGTGCGAGCGGGGAGACTCGAACTCCCACGTCCTTGCGGACACCAGGACCTAAACCTGGCGCGTCTGCCGGTTCCGCCACGCTCGCGTCCGCCGCAGTCTCGCGTCCGGTGCGTCAGCAGGTTGTCGGCAACATTTCCGCCGGTCCGACTCGTGCGCGTTGTGAGCGCGTCAAGAAGCGTGTCGCGGCGTCAAGAATCCGCAAAGACGGTGGTCATCACGAGGGAATTGGAGGTACGCAAGGAGCGCCGTGTGAGGAGAGCCCATGAGCCGTTCAGCGAGGATGCCAGCAGACGCAGATCCCTTGGAGCCTTCGTCCAGGTCCTGGGTGCGCGACTGGTTCAGGTGTACGCCGACGACGTCGTGCTCGCCGCTGGGCTGTGCAAGCCGAACGCTGCCGGATCCCATGAGCTCGGGAGCTTCGAAGCCCTGGCGCAGCGGCAATTCCTCAAGGCTCGCGGGGCGTTTCTCGCGGAGACCGTCGCGTTGGGCGTGACGCCACTCCATGTGCACGCGCTCGGTCTGTTCCTGGGGCGCCGGGTCGTGCGCACTTTCGGATGTTGGCCGTGTGCCGAGTTGTACGCGACGCCGGTCGACGTGCGTGGCGATTCCGGCGATCCGGCGTGGCCGGCGCTGCTGCTGACCGACAGCTACGGAAGGCCGCACGCCGAGTTGCGATTGCTCGATCGCGATGACGACGCTTGGGAGTTGCTCGTGACCTTGACGTGCCACCAGGTCCCGAGGATCCGTTAGGAACATGTTGAACGGGGCGGTGCATTCAACAGACTGCGTCCAGTGACGCACGCGCACCGGTTTTCGGCAGGAATGGCTCGGTGCTTCGCGCGGTATGGTCCGCGCCGCTTCGACCGAACCCGCCAGTCACGACCATGAGGACAGTGAGGAGGTGGACCGTGGACGACGGTAAGCATCCAAGTACGTCGCCGAGCAGGTACCGCCTCCGCTCGTTGAGCTGAGCGCTTCGACAAGCGCACTGACTCGCTCCGCGCGCGGGCGCTCGTCTTCGAAGGGTTGTCATGGCAACGCGTTCGTTCCCCAGCCGCGGGACGCTCCGCCGTCCTGCGTTCCGTCCCGTCGACATCGTGATCGGTTTCGGACTGATCGCGTTGTTGTACGCGCTCGTGCGCCTGGGCTCGTCGATGAACGCGAGCTTCATCCCGAAGTCGGCGACGACGAAGGTGAGCACCGATCCGGCTGACCTGCCGTACTACGCGGTGCGCTCGCTGCTGCGCATGTTCATCGCGTTGTTCTTCTCGGTGGTGTTCACGTTCGTGTACGGCACGGCCGCGGCACGGTTGCGTCGAGCCGAGAAGGTGCTGATCCCGTTGCTCGACATCCTGCAGTCGGTGCCGATCCTCGGGTTCCTGTCGATCACCGTCACCGCGTTCATCGCGTTGTTCCCGCGGCTCGCTGCTCGGGCTCGAGTGCGCGGCGATCTTCGCGATCTTCACGTCGCAGGCGTGGAACATGACGTTCTCCTTCTACCACTCGCTCGTGTCGCAGCCGCGTGAGCTCGACGAGGCCGCGCGGCTGTTCCGGCTGACGAAGTGGCAGCGCTTCTGGAAGCTCGACGTGCCGCAGTCGATGATCGGCCTGGTGTGGAACGGGATGATGAGCTTCGGCGGCGGCTGGTTCTTCCTCGTCGCCGCCGAGTCGATCAGCGTGCTCAACCAGAAGTACGCGCTGCCCGGGATCGGCAGCTACGTCGCGGCCGCGTCGGCCGACGGTGATCTCGGACTGGTCCTGCTGGCGATCGTGGTGATGGTCGTCATGGTGCTGGGCGTCAACTTCTTCTTCTGGCGGCCGCTGGTGGCGTGGTCGGAGAAGTTCCGCAACGAGACGACCGAGTCGGCGGAACGGCCGCGCAGCATCGTGCTACGACGCGCTGCGCCGATCGAGCCTGCCCGGTGCTGCTCGGACGCGGCCTCGCGTCCCGTCGGGCGGCTCCTCGACCGCATCACCCGACCGTTCGGGCTCGCCGAGCACCCGTTGCACGCCGATCGTCGCGCCGCCGCCGCGTCGGCGACGTCGTGTTCGCGGTCGTGGTCGGCGGCGTGTGTCGTGCTGGGGTGCGTACCTGGGCGCTGCGCTACATCGCCGACACGATCGGGCTCGGCGCAGTTCCGCACGTGTTCGTGCTCGGCTGCTACACGTTCCTGCGCGTCGTCGTGATCGTGATCATCGGCGTCGACTGATCTGGGTGCCCGATCGGCGTGAAGATCGGGATGAACCCGCGCGTCGCGCGCTCCGCGCAGCCGCTCGTGCAGGTGCTCGCCAGCTTCCCCGCCAACTTCTTGTTCCCGTTCATCATCGCGGTGTTCATCGCGACCGGCACCAGCCTGAACATCGGCGGCATCGTGCTGATGGCGCTGGGCGCACAGTGGTACATCCTGTTCAACACCATCGCCGGCGCATCTGCGATCCCGTCCGATCTGCGCGAAGCGATGGACGACTTCGACGTGCACCGGCTGGCAACGCTGGCGGAGGCTCATCCTCCCGGCGATCTTCCCCGTACTACGTCACCGGCGGCATCACCGCGGCCGGCGGCGCCTGGAACGCGGCGATCGTCGCCGAGGTCGTCACCTACAACCATCAGACCCTGATCGCGACGGGGCTCGGCGCGTACATCGCGCAGGCCACCGCCGAAGGGCGACTTCGCCGAGGTGCTACTCGGCATCGTCGTGATGAGCATCTTCGTCGTGCTGCGTCAACCGGCTCTTCTGGCGCCGCCTCTACCACCTCGCCGAAACCAAGTACACGCTGTGACCACCGGAGATCATCGTGACGCTCACACCCACCCCACGACCACCGCCCCGACGACGGCCGACCCGGCGACACGATCATCGCGGCCGACCACGTCACCAAGAACTTCACCACGCCCGAGGGTCAGCCGCTCGTGGTGCTCGACGGCATCGACTTCGAGCTCCACGAAGGCGAGATCGTCGCGTTGCTCGGCAAGTCCGGGTCGGGCAAGTGCACCTTGCTGCGTTGCATCGCCGGCCTCATCGCGCCCATCGACCGGCACGATCACGTACCGCGGCCAGCCCGTCGACGGCGCCAACCCGGGGACGGCGATGGTGTTCCAGACCTTCGCGCTGCTGCCGTGGCTCACCGTCCGCCAGAACGTCGAGCTCGGCCTCGAAGCGCGGGGCGTGCCCGAAGCCGACCGCCGCGACCGCGCCGAGCGCGTCATCGACCTCATCGGTCTCGACGGCTTCGAGTCCGCGTACCCCAAGGAGCTCTCCGGCGGCATGCGCCAACGCGTCGGCTTCGCGCGCGCGCTCGTCGTCGAGCCCGACGCGCTCCTCATGGACGAACCATTCTCTGCGCTCGACGTCCTCACCGCCGAGAACCTGCGCACCGAGCTGCTCAAGCTGTGGGCGGGCGCCGAGTTCCCGACCAAGGCCATGCTCATCGTCACCCACAACATCGAAGAAGTCGGTGCTGCTCGCCGACCGCGTCTTCGTGCTGGGCTCCAACCCGGGCAAGATCCGCGCCGAGCTGGACATCGAGCTCCCGCGGCCTCGTGACCGGCGAGACCCGAGCTACCTCGCCCTCGTCGACGAGATCTACGAGATCATGACCGGACACCGAGAAGCCGAAGCGCAGCGCGGTCGCGGCGACGAACACGACCATCTCCCCGGTCGAACAGCCACTCCCCGACGCCACGGTCGGTGGGCTCGCGGGACTGCTCGAGATCCTGGTTGCGGTCGGCGGCCGGGAGGACCTCCCCAAGCTCGCCGAGCAACTCAACTTCGAGGTCGACGACCTGCTCCCACTCGTCGACGCCGCCGAGCTCCTCGGCTTCGCCACCGTCGAACTGGCCGATCTCGAGATCACCGACGACGGCCGCGAGTTCACCGCGGCCGACATCCTCACCAGCAAGGACATCTTCGCCCAGCACGCCTACGACCACGCACCGTTGGTGCGAGCCATCTGCAACGCGCTCGGCGACGACCACCGACGGCAACCTCGGCGAGCGGTTCTTCCTCGACGCCCTTCGGCGCAGCTTCGGCGAGCAGGACGCGCAGCGCCAACTGGAGATCGCCATCGACTGGGGTCGGTACGGCGAGCTCTACGAGTACGACGCCAACTCGGGCCAACTCGTGCGCGATCACGGTCTGGTCAGTCGCACCGCTCACGGAACCGCCTGACCGCCGGAACCGTCTCGCACGCGGTCACGATCCTTCGATACCCTAACCATGTGGCCATCGAACGATGTGGCGGTGAAGGATGAGCAGGTCGAACAAGGCGACCACGATCACGGGCGCGGCCCGGGCCGTCGCCCGATTGGCCAAGCAGATCGAGATCGCGCTCGGCCCGCTCGACCTGTCGCTCCCGCAGTACCGGGTGCTCGCGCTCCTCGGTGAGGGCTCCACTGCGTCGTCGGTGCTCGCCCGGCGTCTGGCCGTGAGCCCGCCGTCGGTCACCGCGGTGGTCGACGGCCTGGTCGGTCGCGGCTTGGTGGAGCGCGAGGCCGACCCCGAGGACCGCCGCCGACTCACGCTCCTGCTCACCCGAGACGGCGCCAAGCTCCTCACTGCCGCCGACGCAGCCGCGGAGGCGCGTCTCGACGAGATCACCGGCTACTTCGACGCACCGCCGACCGGGCTCGACCTCTGGAACCTCGCGCTCGACCGCAACCGCGAGGCGCGCCTGGAGCAGGACAAGTGACGATCGAGATGGGCGCGTTCGGCGCCGACGTCACGTCGCCGTTCGTCCCGGTCGGCGTCACGCCCGAGTACCCGCCGCCGCGCGCGCACATCGCGCCCAAGCGAGAGGGCGACGCGGTCGGCGAGGAAGGCGGCGGGAAGAGCACCTCGTGGATCCGGCGCATGCTGCCGATCGTCCTCGCGCACAAGTGGATGTTCGGCTTCTCGCTGCTCGCGTCGTTCATCGGCCTCGCGGTGCAGGTGCAGATCCCCAACGAGGTGGGTCAGGCGATCGACTCGCTGGGGAAGTCGACGGGCAACTCGCTCGAGTACTTCGTCGGCATCATCGTGGTGCTCGCGGTGATCCGCTTCGTGCTCACGTACCTGTCGCGTAACTACCTGCTGAAGACGGCGTACCGCATCGAATACGACCTGCGGAACATCATGTACGAGCACCTGAGCCGCATGTCGTTCTCGTTCTACGACCGCGTGCAGTCGGGCCAGCTCATCTCGCGCGCGAACTCCGACATCCGCTCGGTGCAGATGTACCTCACGTTCGCGCCGTCGATCCTGGTGCAGTGCAGCGTCGCGATCCTCGCGTTCGCGGAGATGCTCTCGATCAACGTGCCGCTCGCGTTGGTCACGATGTCGACGATGCCGTTCGTCTACATCGTCGGCGTCCGCATGCGGAAGCAGATGTTCCCGGTGTCGTGGCTCATCCAGTCGCGCCTCGCCGACGTCGCCACCGTGGTCGACGAGAACATCAACGGTGTGCGCGTGGTCAAGTCGTTCGCGGCCGAGGACCAGCAGCTGCAGCACCTGACCGGCGCGGCGATGCGCGCCGAGTGGGCGAACGTGAAGGACGCCGACATCCGGGCCAAGTGGTCGCCGCTGCTCGAGAACCTGCCCCGCCTCGGCCAGGCGATCGTCCTCTTCTACGGCGGGTACCTCGCCATCAACGGGAAGGCGACGGTCGGCGACATCATCGCGTTCAACGCCTACGTGCTGATGCTGCAGCCGCCGTTCCGCCAGCTCGGCATGATCCTCATGATGGGTCAGCGCGCGTCGGCGTCGGCGCAACGCATCTACGAGGTGCTCGACGAACAACCCGACGTGGTCGATCGGCCGGGCGCGGTCGATCTCGTCGAGTGCCGCGGCGACGTGCACTTCGACGACGTGTCGTTCGGGTACGCCAACGGCACCGCCGTGCTCGACGACTTCGAGCTGCACCTCCGGCCGGGGGAGACGGTCGCGATCGTCGGCCGCACCGGCAGTGGCAAGTCGACCGCGTCGCGGCTCCTGGCGCGCTTCTACGACGTGTCCGGTGGCGCGGTGCGCATCGACGGTCACGACGTGCGCGACCTCACGTTGCCGAGCCTGCGCCACCACATCGGCATGGTGCTCGACGAGCCCTTCCTCTTCTCGGTGTCGATCCGCGACAACATCGCCTACGGCAAACCCGACGCGTCGTTCGACGACGTGCGCGCGGCCGCGATCGCGGCGGGGGCCGACGAGTTCGTGCGGGCGTTGCCCGAGGGCTACGACACCGTGGTGGGGGAGCGCGGCTTCACGCTCTCCGGTGGACAACGCCAGCGCCTGTCGATCGCGCGCACCTTGTTGGTGAACCCGCCGATCCTCGTGCTCGACGACGCGACGTCGGCCATCGACGTGCAGATCGAGCAGCAGATCCACGAGGCGCTGCGCGGGCTCGATGACCGACCGCACCACGCTGATCATCGCCCACCGCCTGTCGACCATCAGCCTGGCCGATCGCGTCGCGGTGGTGGAAGGTGGACGCGTCATCGCCGAGGGCACGCACGCCGACCTGCTCGCCACCGAGCCGCGCTACGCGGAGATCCTGGCCCAGAGCGACGTCGAGCTCGACGACGACGCAGGCCGACCGACCTCGTGCCCGACCGTCGCCACCGACCTGGACGCGGTGGTGGCCGACGACGTGTCGCGTTCCCGAGTCCTCGACGCCGACATCGGCGAGATGCGGGACAACGACTGATGATCGAACGACGAGACGCGGACGCGGCGGCGGACGCGGAGCGCAGCCGCTCGCCAGCGAGCGAACGTGCGCACGGGCCGCAGCTGGAGCCCCCGTCGCAGAGAGCGAGGCGAATTAGATGGCTTGGGGTGGAGGGACCATCACGGGCGGCGCGCCGATGGGCGGCGCGGTCGGCGGCTCGCCCGGCAATCCCGGGAACGGGCTGCCGTTCGCGGGCATCCCGTGGGAGATGCGTCAGGGTGTCGAGAAGCTCCTGGCCGACGAACCCGACCAGCAGGGTGACCCGCGCTGGCAGGCGTCCGAGGGCACGTTCACCCACCGCATGAAGGAGACCGGCGTCAGCCTGCGGCGGATGCTGAGTCCGCACCGGAAGATGATGACCGTCTCCTTCTTCTTGATCCTCGTCGAGGCGC
The DNA here is from genome assembly GCA_963697125.1 of uncultured Actinomycetes bacterium. Taxonomy (GTDB): domain Bacteria; phylum Actinomycetota; class Acidimicrobiia; order IMCC26256; family DASPTH01; genus DASUAS01. The sequence goes on along the minus strand of CAVOMW010000006.1, from coordinate 713,342 downwards.
TGTGCGTCCAGGCCGGCCCGTTCCTCAGCCAGAAGGGCATCGACGACGGCATCACCCCGCACGACTGGACCGCGCTGACCATCATCGGGATCCTCGCCATCCTCGCGGTGGTGGTGTCCGCGGTGGTGAGCGGCGCGCGCGTCGCCACCACCGGACGGGTCGCGTCGCGGTCATGTTCGAGCTGCGCGTCCGCACGTTCGCGCACCTGCAACGCCTCTCGCTCGACTACTACACCGACGAGAAGGCGGGCGTGATCATGACCCGCATGACGAGTGACATCGAGTCGCTCCAGCAGCTGCTGCAGGACGGGCTCCCGCAGTTCGCGCTGCAAGGGCTCACGATGGTCATCGTCACCGTGGTGCTGTTCTTCTACAACGTCGAGCTCACGTTGCTCACCCTGCTCATGATCGTGCCCATCTTCACCGGGCTCTCGTTGTGGTTCCGGTCGGCGTCCGACAAGGGCTACAACCGTGTCCGCGACGGCATCGCCAACGTGCTCAGCGATCTCTCCGAGAGCCTGTCGGGCGTGCGGGTGGTCACCGGGTTCAACCGGGCCCGCCACAACGTGCTGCAGCACCGCAACGTCACCGGGCACTACCGCGACGCCAACGACCACACCGCGCACATCGCGGCGACGTACGGCGCGTGCACCGAGTTCGTCGGGCTGCTCGGCCAGGCCGCGCTGCTGCTCATCGGCGGCAACATGGTGCGCGACGGCACGCTCTCCGTCGGCGAGCTCGCCGCGTTCATCCTCTACCTGAACTCGTTCTTCGGGCCCATCCAGTCGCTGGTGCAGCAGTACAACCTGTACCAGCAGGGCCAGGCCGCGATCACCAAGCTCGACGAGCTGCTCGAGACCCATCCGACCGTCGAGGAGTCGGAGGACGCGGTGCCGTTGCCGCAGATCGAGGGCGCGGTCACGCTCGAGCACGTCTCGTTCGCGTACGACCCGGCCAAGCCCGTGCTGCACCAGGTCGACCTCGACATCGCCCCCGGCGAGACCATCTCGCTGGTCGGCCCCACCGGCGCGGGCAAGTCGACCATCGCCAAGTTGGTCACGCGCTTCTACGACCCGACGGAGGGACAGGTCGCGATCGACGGTCACGACCTGCGCGACGTCACCATCGACTCGCTGCGGCGCCAACTCGGTGTGGTCCCGCAGGAGCCGTTCCTCTTCGCGGGGACCATGCGCGACAACATCGCGTTCGCGAAGCCGGACGCGACCGACGACGAGGTGAACGAGGCGATCGAACGTGTCGGGCTCACCGACCTGATCGAACGTCTCCCGGAAGGGGTCGACACGCCGGTCCACGAGCGCGGCGTGTCGATGTCGTCGGGGGAGCGGCAGCTCGTCGCCCTCGCCCGCGCCTTCCTGGCGTCGCCGCGCGTGCTGGTGCTCGACGAAGCGACGTCGAACCTCGACCTCAAGTCGGAGACCCAGGTGGAGGCCGGCCTCGACGCGGTGCTCGAGGGTCGCACCGCGATCATCGTCGCCCACCGCCTCTCCACCGCCATGCGGGCGGACCGCATCGCGGTCGTCGACGACGGCCAGATCATCGAGCTGGGCTCCCACGCCGAGCTCGTCGACCGCCCGGGCGGGCGCTACGCGGAGATGTACGAGGCGTGGATCGCCCACCTCGACACGGCCCACGAAGACGAGCACGACTCGGGCCACGAACCGGGCGCGGAGGTGGTCGGGTCGGGGGCCAAGGGCTAGCGTCGAACGCCGACACATCACGCATTTCGACGTCAACCTGATCCGGGGGAAGCAGAGCATCCATGGCGAACCAGATCCCGATCGTCGACTACCTCGTCCTCGACGACGGCGACCCGCACCTGGAGGCCAACGAGTGCACCAAGTGCGGTGCGCTGTTCTGGGACCGGCGCAACGCCTGCGGTCGCTGCGCCAACCGGGAGTTCACCAAGAAGCGCCTCGGCACCACGGGGGTCGTGCGCTCGTTCGCCATCGTGCACCAGGCCGCCCCGGGTGTGCCGGTGCCCTACGTGTCGTCGGTGGTCGACCTCGACGGCGGCGGTGACGTGAAGGCCAACGTGGTCAACATCGAGCCCGACCCGCAGCACGTGACGCTCGGAATGAAGGTGCAGCTGACGACGTTCGTTGCCGGTACCGACGACGAAGGCACCGAGGCCGTGGTGTTCGGCTTCGAGCCCGTCTGACACTCAGAGACAGAAGGAGACCTCCAATGGGTGAATCCGTCTGGGTGCTCGGCGCCTCGATGACCAAGATCAGTCGCTACCCCGACAAGGACGTCGTCGACCTTGCCGCGGAGGCCACGTTCAACGCGCTCGACGACGCGGGCGTGAGCATCTTCGACATCGAGGTGCTCGCGGCCGGGAGCATGTTCAACATGGGCGGCATCGGCCAGCAGGTCGCCAAGCAGGTCGGCCAGACCGGCATCCCGATCTACAACGTGGTGAACGCGTGCGCCACCGGCGCCACCGCGGTCCGCACCGCGCTGGTCGAGATCCAGGCCGGCAACGCCGACTTCGGTCTCGCCATCGGCGCGGAGCAGATGGGCAAGATGGGCCTCCTCGCCGGCAACGCCGCGCGCGATGGTGCGAACAAGTTCGAGCCCGCGGGTCGCTTCGGCGGGGTCATGCCGGTCGACGGCTGGCTCGGCTCCGGCACCATGCCGGCGGTGTTCGGCCAGGCCGGCATGGAGTACGCCTACAAGAACGACGGCGTCGGCTTCGAGCAGTTCGCCAAGGTCGCGCGAGAAGAACCACGAGCACTCGGCGCTGAACCCCCTTGCGCAGTACAACAAGGTGTTCACGCTCGAGGAGATCATGGACGCCCGCGTGATCTCGTACCCGAACACGCTGCCGATGTGCTGCCCCACCGGCGACGGTGCCGCGGCGATCGTGCTCGTGTCGGAGTCGAAGCTCAGGACCCTCTCGCTCGAGCAGCAGAAGCGTGCGGTGAAGGTCAGCGCGTCGGTGCTCACCAGTGACCCGTGGTCCGAGGGCGGCGAGTCGCAGCCCGACGTCAACACCCTCACCCGCAACGCGGCCGACAAGGCCTACGAGCTCGCGGGCGTCGGCCCGGAAGACCTCGACCTGGTGGAGCTGCACGACTGCTTCGCCACCGCCGAGCTCATCCACTACGACAACCTGCGGCTCTGCGAGCCCGGTGGTGCGGGCGAGTTCATCGACAAGAAGGCCCCGTGGCGTGACGGCACCATGCCGGTCAACGTGTCCGGCGGTCTGCTGTCGAAGGGCCACCCGATCGGCATGACCGGCGCGGCCGGCGTGTTCGAGATCACCACGCAGCTGCGCGGCGAGGCGGGCGACCGCCAGATCGAGGGCGCCAAGGTGGGCATGGCCCACGTCATCGGCCTCGGCTCGTCCTGCGGCATCCACATCCTGGAGAAGGCCGCGCTCTAGCCCCGCTCCGTCAAAGGCTTCGCACTCAGGCCCGGTCGTTCGACCGGGCCTGAGTCGCGCGCATCGTGGTTGCTTGTACACCACGCGCGGGGTAGAAAAGGGGCAGAACGCGCTCGGTCGACCCGAGCGTGACGAGCACTCGGGGCACGATGAGCACGCCGATCACGGCCACCTTCCTCTTCACGGACCTCGTCGGGTCGACTGCGCTGGCTTCCCGCCTCGGTCCCGACGGCCGCCGAAGTCCCTCCGTCAGGCCCACTTCGCCATCCTGCGGGGCGCCGTCCGAGCGCCACCGGTGGCATCGAGGTGAAGACCACCGGCGACGGCATCATGCTGATGTTCACCGGCCCCAGCCGCGCGTTGTCGTGCGCGGCCGGGATCCAGCAGGGCGTCGACCGGCACAACCGCCGCGGCGAGGAGCGCCATCGAGCTGCGCGTCGGCGTCTCGATGGGCGAGGCGGTCGAGGAGGACGGGCGACTACTTCGGCGACTGCGTGGTCGAAGCCGCGCGACTGTGCGATCAGGCCGCGGGCGGGCAGATCCTCACGACCGAGCTCCTGCAAGGCGATGGTGGGTCGGCACAGCACCCACGAGTTCGCGTCGGTCGGCGACCTCGAGCTGCAAGGGCATCCCCGACCCCGTTGCCGCAGTCGAGGTCCGGTGGGAGCCCGAGTCCGTCGCGGGGGCGACATCCCGATGCCGTCGCGCCTCGTCGGCACCGCGACCGAAGGGTCTGTTCGGCTTCTTCGGCCGCAACGACGAGCTCACGGTCTGCGCTCGACGCGGCCAAGCGCGCGCGGGCGGAAGGGCCACCCCGAGGTGGTGTTGCTCGAGGGCGAGCCCGGGATCGGCAAGACGACACTCGCGGCGCAAGTGGCGCGCACGCTGCACGGCGACGGCGCCACGGTGCTCTTCGGTCAGTGCTCCGAGGGGATGGGCGTCTCCTATCGCCCCTGGATCGACGCGTTGACGCACCTGATCGAGCACGCACCCCAGCAGTTGCTCGACGACTCACGTCGAGCAGCACGGTGCCGCGCTCTCGCGGCTCGTCCCGGCGCTCGCGCGTCGCGTACCGGCCGCGGAGCCCGACGGTGGCTCCGGCGACGCCGACGGCGATCGCTACGTCCTGCTCGAGGCGATGTGCTCGCTGCTCCGCGATGCGGCACGCGACCAGGTCGTGGTGCTCGTGCTCGACGACCTGCAGTGGGCCGACGCCGCGAGCCTCCAGGTGCTCCGGCACACGCATCTCGACTGCGAACCCGCCGCCGCTGCTGGTCGTCGGCACCTACCGTGACACCGACCTCACCCGCGAGCACGCGCTCACGCGCGGTGCTCGCCGACCTCCGCCGCGAGCCCGTCGTCACTCGGCTCGCGGTCCGTGGCCTCGACGACGCCGAGCTGCTCGCGCTCGTGGAGGGCGCCGCCGGGCTACGAGCTTCCCGACGACGGCGTGCTGCTCGCGCACGCGCTGTACCGCGAGACCGGCGGCAACCCGTTCTTCACCGGCGAGCTCCTTCGCCACCTCTACGAGACCGGTGCGATCGTCTTCGACGACAACGGTCAGTACTCGTTGAGCATCGACCTCGACGACCTGCTCGTTGCCGAGCAGCGTGCGCGACGTCGTGATGCGACGGGTCGACCGTCTCGGCGACGACGTCGCGCAAGTTGCTCTCGATGGCCGCCGTCGATCGGCCGCACCTTCGACCTCGAAGTGCTCAGCGCGATCGCGGAGCAACGCGAGGACGACGTGCTCGACGTGCTCGAGCAGGCCGTCACCGCCGCACTCGTCACCGAGGTCGGCGAGGTACCCGGGCGCTTCCGGTTCGAGCACACGCTCATCGAGCACACCCTCTATCAGGACCTCGAGCGCGACCCGCCGTCAGCGCCTGCACCAGCGCATCGCGCAGAGCCCTCGAGACGATGACCGGCGAACACGCGCCCGCCGGTCGCCGAGCTCGCGCACCACTGGCTGGTCGCCACCCAACCCGCCGACGCGGCCAAGGCGATCCAGTACGCGGCGGCTCGCCGGCGATGCTGCCCTCGAGGCGCTCGCGCCACTCGACGCGGTGCGCTGGTTCTCGCAAGCACTCGAGCTCCAGGAACGCCAACTCTCGGGCGAGGACCTCGTGCGATGTGACCTGCTCATCGGCCTCGGGAAGGCACAGCAGCTCGCCGGCATCCCGGAAGAGCGGGAGACGTTGCTCGAAGCCGCCGAGCTGGCTCGCCAGGCCGACGACACCGAGCGCCTCGTGCGGGTTGCCGCCGGGCTCGCCCGGGTACGCAGGTCTACGACGCTGACGAAGCTCGGATCGCCACGCTGCAAGCCGCACTGGATCGAGTGGAACGTGAGAGCACCGACGCGCGCGCGTCTCCTCGCTGCGCTCGCGTGCGAGCTCGATCCGCCGCGACGAGGCGGTGGTGCTCTCGGCGGTGGAAGCCGTCGACATCGCCCATCGGATCCGCGACGACCGCACCGTGCTCGAGGTGTTGATCGCGACGTTCGGCGCCCGGTCGGGTTCCGTCGACTTCGACGGGCGGGCCGAGTCGGCGAGGACCGCGGTCGAGCTCGCCGACCGTCTCGACGATCGACTCGCTGCCTTCACCACGCGGTTCCAGCTCCACACGGTGTTGCTCGAGCGCGCAGAGCCGGATGCCACGCGTGCGGTGCACGCCGAACTGGTCGAACACGTCGCCACGCTGGGTTGCCCTACCCACGCTGGCAGCTCGCGCTCGATCCGAGAGCGCGCTGGCGTCGACGGTCGGTGATCTCGCCGGCGCGGAAGTGCTGGCCGACACCGCGCTCCAGGTCGCCGGCTCGAGTGGCATCGGCGCGGGCCTGGGCGCCTACGGCGGTCAGCTGTTCATGTTCCGCTTCGTGCAGGGGCGGGTCGACGAGCTGGCTGACTTCTTCCTCGAGACGGTTGCCGCGATGCCGACGATCGAACCACTGCGAGTCGCGGTGCTCGTGATGCTGCGTCGAGCTCGGCGATGTCGCCGGCGCGGCAGAGCGCTTCGTGCAGGAACGAGCCCATGGGTTCGGCACACCCTGTGGTGAAGGCCAGCTGAGCGTGCTGCTCGATCTCGCCGATGTTGCGGTCGACCTCGGTGACGTCGACGCGGCGGGCGAGCTGCTGGAGCACATCGCACCGTTCAGGTTCCGAGTGTCGTTCGTCTTCGCGATCGCGCCACGGGCGGCAGCTCGAAGCGTCGGTCGGCTCTGCGGTCTCCTCGGCCGCACCGACGAGGCTGAGGAGGCGTTCGCGCTCTCGCTGTCTCTCGACGGACGTTTCGACAACGTCTATTGGCTCGGTCGCACGCACGTGGAGCGGGCCGAGATGTACGCGCGCCGCGGCGACCCCGGAGATCTCGAACGCGTCGAGCACGACCTCGAAGCCGCGCTGCGAGTACGCGGCTCGTTGTGGCGGAGCGTCGCATCGAGCGGCGTGTCGACCGTGTCCGTGCCGACCTCGGCTGACCAGGAGGCTGTGTGTTCTACATCGGTTGGCGTGACCTGCAGTTCCGGCGGCGACGGTTCGTCATCGCGATCCTCGCCACGAGCCTGGTCTTCGCGATCGCGCTGATCCTCTCGGGCGTCAGCGGTGGCTTCCACTCCGAGATCAGCCGCAGCGTCGACTCGTTCGGAGCCGGCGGGTGGGTCGTGCCCACCAAGGCAGCAGGACCGTTCAGCAACTCCGAGGTCTTCGCGCCCGACGACGTGAGCTCGGGCGTCGAGGGCGGCGGCAAGGTCACCGCGATGGCCATGACCCGTGTCCCACACGGCGACAAGGACGTCATGGTGTTCGGCGTCGAGCCCGGTGGCCTCGGCCCGAAGGCGACCGACGGTCGCGACGCCAAGGCGTCGGGTGAAGTGGTCGTCGACGAGAGCCTCGGGCTCGGTGTCGGCGAGAAGCTCGTCCTCGGCGCCCGCACCTTCGACGTGGTCGGCACCTACTCGGGGCGCACGATCTTCGCGGGCTCGCCGACCGCGGTCATCACTCTGGACGACGCGCAGAAGCTCGCCTACGCCGGCCAGCCGCTGGCATCGGCGCTGCTCACCGAGCGCCTGCCGAGCTCGGTGCCCGACGGGTTCAAGGCGCTGACCAACGCGGGCGCCGAGGCGGACCTCGGGCGACCCCTCAAGCAGGCCACCGGCACCATCGACTTCCTCCGGGTGCTCCTGTGGCTCATCGCAGTGGGGATCATCGGGTCGATCGTGTACATGACCGTGCTCGAGCAGACGCGCGACTTCGCGGTGATGAAGGCGATCGGCGTGCAGGGTCGGTCCATCTTCTCGGGCCTCGTCACCCAGGCGGTCGTCGTCTCGGTGGCATCCGCCGCGGTCGCCGCCCTGCTCACGCTGGTCATCAAGGGCTTCGTCCCGCTCAACGTGGAGATCTCCACCGGTACGTACATCGCGCTCCCGGTCATCGCCGCGATCGCGGGGGTGGCGTCGAGCCTGGTCGGCTTGCGACGCGCCGTCGGTGTCGATCCGGCCCTGGCCTTCGGCTGACTCTCGAGGAGCAACGTGCTCAGCATCAAGGACCTCACCATCGAGTACTCGAGCGGCGGCTACGTCGTGCGCCCGATCTCGAACCTCTCGCTCGAAGCCGGCGCCGGCCAGCTCGTGCTGCTGCTCGGCGCGAGCGGCTGTGGCAAGACGACCCTGCTGTCGGTGATCGCGGGGCTCCTCACGCCCGCGTCGGGCAGCGTGACCGTCGTCGACACCGAGGTCGTCGGCCTCTCGGGCAGCGCGCTCACCCAGTACCGCCGCCACACTGTCGGCGTGGTGTTCCAGGCATTCAACCTCCTGCCTGCGCTCAGCGCGTCGGAGAACGTGCGGTGCCGCTCCGCGCCGCCAAGTGGAGCAAGGCCAAGGCGCGCGAACGGGCCGAGGAGCTGCTCGCCTCCGTCGACCTCTCGGATCGTGCGCATCACCTTCCCGGCGACATGTCGGGCGGTCAGCAGCAGCGCGTGGCCATCGCTCGCGGGCTCGCCCACGATCCACCGGTGCTCCTCGCCGACGAACCGACCGCCCACCTCGACTACCTGCAGGTCGAAGGCGTCATCCGTCTGCTGCGCACCCTCGCCGACTCGGGTCGGCTCGTCGTCGTCGCCACCCACGACGACCGGCTCGTGCCCGCTGGCCGACGCCATCGTCAACCTCACGCCGCGTGCCGCCACGACCGAACGTCCACCGGAGCGCGTCGAGCTCGCCGCGGGCGAGGTGCTGTTCCGCGAGGGCGACCACGGCGATCTCGTGTACGTGATCGACGAGGGCGAGGTCGACCTGTTCCGCGAGCGCGACGACGGCTCCGAGGAGCTCCTGCACCGCGCCGAGGCCGGTGCCTACTTCGGTGAGCTCGCACCGATGCTCGGGCTCCCGCGTTCGGCGACCGCCCGCGCCGTCGGTCCGGCCGTGCTCACCGGCTACACGCTGCGCTCCTTCCGCGCCCAGGTGGGCGGGCCCGACGCCGGGATCGCTGCTCGAAGGCGCCGCCGACGCCCGCGACGCCGCCGACGCGTAGTCAGCTCGTCAGGCGCTTCCCCAACGAGCGGAGAAAGTCCTCGCGCTCGGCCAGGAACTCGGGATCCTTCACCGACTTCCCCGTGACCAGGTGGGTCAGTTGGGGGAGGAGGAACGGGCCCATGGTGAGGCACACCTCGCTGAGCACGAGCTGGGCGGCGTCGAGGTCGTCAGGAATCCGACCCGCGCGTTGCTCCTCGCGCACCGCCTCCACCCAGTCGGAGTAGAGCGCGCGCCGCTCCGCCTCGTTGACCGGACGGTCGGCGTCGGTCTCGAGCGCCTCCCACATGGTGAGGCGGGTGTACTCGCGTTGGCCCGGGAGGCGCGCGGTGCGTTCGGCGAGCCGGTCCGGGTGGGACACGTTGCTCGCGCTCAGCTTCGCCGCGCCCTCGGCGAGCCGGCGACGGAGGATCTCGCGGAAGAGGCCCTCCTTCGACTCGAAGTAGTAGTAGAGCATCCGCTTGTTGACGCGCGCCCGGGCCGCGATGGCGTCGACGCGTGCGCCGGAGATTCCCTTGGCGGAGAACTCGCGCACCGCAGCGGCGAGGATCTTCGCCTTGGTGGCCTCGGGATCGCGGTTTGCCACGTCGTCGCTCCGCCGGGTAAAGTTGTTAACTGGACGGTTAATAGTAGCAGCAGTCGGTAGCGGGGGCACGAGCAGGCGGAGCGTGGATGCTCAGCGTGGAGAAGGCCTACGAGCGTCGTTGGTGGACGTTGGGCGTCCTCTGCATGTCGCTCATCGTCATCGTGATCGACAACTCGATCCTCAACGTCGCGCTGCCCACCATCGTGCGCGACCTCGGCGCCAGCGGCTCCGACCTGCAGTGGATCCTCGACTCGTACATCATCGTCTTCGCGAGCCTGCTGCTCATCGCCGGCGCGCTCGGTGACAAGTACGGCCGCAAGGGCGCGCTGACCGTCGGGCTGATCCTGTTCGGCGCGTTCTCGGGCCTGGCTGCGTTCGCCACGTCGCCCGCGATGCTCATCGCCGCTCGCGCGCTCATGGGCATCGGCGCCGCGTTCATCTTCCCGACGACGCTGTCGATCCTCACCAACACGTTCGAGGGCCGGGAGCGCGCGCGGGCCATCGGCGTGTGGGCCGGCGTGTCGGGCATCGGCGTGGCGCTCGGCCCGATGCTCGGCGGCCTCCTGGTCGAGCACTTCGACTGGGGTGCGGTGTTCTTCGTGAACATCCCGATCTGCGCCGCGGCCCTGATCCTCGGGTACTTCTTCATCCCCACGTCGCGCGATCCCGACAACCGGCCGCTCGACCCGATCGGCGCGCTGCTGTCGATCCTCACGCTCGTCGCCTGCTCTACGCGATCATCCGGGTGGGCGACAAGTCGGCCATCACCACCGACATCGTCGTGTCGTTCGTGATCGGCCTGATCTTCCTCGGCATCTTCGCGTGGTGGGAGACCCACACCGCCGAACCGATGATCGACGTGCGGGTGTTCCGCAACGCGCGGTTCTCGGCTGCCTCGGCGGTGCTCACGCTCACCTCGTTCGCGCTGTACGGCTCGCTCTACCTGCTCACCCAGTACTTCCAGTTCGTGCTCGGCTACTCGCCGTTCGAGGCCGGGCTGCTCGCGCTCCCAGTGGCGGTCGGCATGATGGCGACGTCGCCGAACGCGCCGAAGCTGGTGTTCCGCTGGGGCACGAAGTGGGTCGTCGTGGTCGGCTCGCTCGTGATCGCAGGAACGATGGTGCTCTACGCGTCGAACACGATCATGTCGTCGTTCGTCGGCGGTTGTGTCGTGCGCCTGTTCTTCGGCATCGGCCTCGGCCTCACCTCGGCCCCGGCGACCGAGTCGATCATGGGATCCCTGCCGCCGAGCCGCGCCGGCGTGGGCTCGGCCATCAACGACACGACCCGCCAGACCGGTGGTGCGCTCGGCATCGCCGTCATCGGGAGCCTCTTCCTCACCACGTACCACCACTACGCCGACAAGACGAAGGGCCTCTCGGCGGCATCGTCGGCGGCGCTCCACGACTCGGTGGGCAAGGCGATCGACCTCGCCCGCACGCTCCCGCAGAAGCAAGGCGACGCGTTGATCGAGCTGTCGCAGCGAGGCGTTCATCGCGGCGATGCGCGTCACGTATCCGATCGCCGCCGCGTTCATCGCGTTCGGCGCGTTCGTGGCGTGGAAGTGGCTCCCCGCGGACGGCAGCGACGACGACGTCGCCGCGCACCCCAGCGACGAGACCCTCGAGATCAGCGAGTACGAGATCCTCGGCACATGAATCAGTCGGTCGAGTCGGCGGCCTTGGCGCAGCGCGTTGCGCGAGTCACGTGACGCCCGGCGTCGATGTTGGCGGAGGATCAGCGTCGGGCTCGATGGTCTTGTCGCCCTTGGCGACGCCCACGCGCTGCGTGCCGTAGATGCCGTCGATGTGACGAGAAGACGTACGCCACGATGCAACGCCGGTCGCGAAGTACACGACCGGTCGGCCTCCGCCGCGGAGAGCTCGACGCCCATGATCGATGCACGCCAACGGCGTGTTACGCGGTGCCGCGAACACGGCGACGAAGCCGAGCGCAGTCAGGAGTGCGAGCGGAACACCCACAGGGTGCCGCGAGCGTCGCCGCGCGAGCGCGGCGCCGATGACGAACAGTGGCGTCACCTCGTCCACCTTGGAACACGTGCACCGCGGGACTGCCAGAAGACGACTTCAGCAACCATGACCAACTGCTCGCGGTACCGGCGCGAATCGCCGATGAGTCCGAGCGAGAGTCCGTTGTAGGTCTGGTTGCCGACGGCCAGCGTGAGCAAGATCACGATGACACCGCCGAGCACCGGCCGCGCCGGCACCCACGGGACGAGCCGCGGAGGCGCTTGAGGCCGTGGGTCAGCTCGGCGAAGAGGACGCGCGAGCACGGCGAGACCCGCCAACGCCACCTTCCCGAGGAGCACGAGGTCGATGCCGACATGCCCGAGCTGGGGAAGCGGTGTGGTGCACGCCGAGCCCGCGCACGACGAGATCGCCGACCACCGACGCGGCCAGCACGGCACGAGTGCGTCGTAACGGATGCGCCCGACTGCCTGCACTCGAGCGCGAACACGACGCCGGCGATCGGCACGCCGAACACCGCGCCGAATCCGCCCGCGAGCGTGGCCATGGGCATCATGCGCCGGGCTCACGACCTTCTCCACCTGGATGGTCGAGAGCGTGCTCGCTGAGCCGCGACGGCCACATCTGGATCGCGGTCCTCTACCTGGTCGGCCGAGCCCCGGACGGATCTGGACGCGGTGGCGCGCGGCGATCACGTGGTGCCATCCGGCGCGGATGATCCACCGCGCGCGGTTCGTGGATCTCGTCCCGAGGATGACGTTGTTCCCCTCGCTCGCTGCTCCGCCGGTAGCGCGCTCGGCGCGCTCGGCCCGCCATCGGGATGCACGGCCATCGTGCAGTCGCGCGCGTCGGTCGCGTTCCCATTCGGGTCGCATGGTACGCGAACCTGACGGGACGTTCGCGCTGCGGGCTCCCCGTGCGGCCTGCGCGACCAACCAGGGCCGCGATCAGCCGAAGTCCGCACGGTCGAGGGGCACCAGGTCATCGGCGCCTACACGCACGTTCTCGTCGTTCTCGTCCGACTGCTTCGGTACTGCCGAGGATCGGGGCGACGTGCGTGCCGCTGCTCGCAACCCGGTCGGACAGCGTCGTCGCCGGGCTGCTTCGCCGTTGACTGGTAGGGTCATCAGCCGCGGGCGGTTTCGGCGAACTCCATCGCCGTGGAACCGCTCAGGTACAGCGTCGGCGGACGTGTCCGCTGCCAGTGCGGCACCGAGCTGGTCGACGAGGGCGACGGCGACGATGCGTTCCTCGATCGACACGCCCACCGAAGTGTCGGGGATGAGCACGAGGCGACCGAAGGTCGTGCCCGCGTGCCGACACCGGGATCTCGGCGCCGAGCCCGGGGAGGGTGAACTCGCCGGCGATCCAGCGGCGGTGCGCGCCCTCGATCGCGCCGGTGCGCTCGATCCGGGGCAGCGTCGAGGTGAACGGCGCGGCCTCGTAGCGGCACTCGACCAGGCGACAGCAGCTCGACCAATTCGTCCTTCACCGTGTCGAGCACCCGGTCGGACGTCGGTGCCGGACGCCACCATCTCGGCGGTGCGCCGCAGCATCTGGATCTCGTCGCCGCGCGAGCGCGGCGTGCGCCCGGTGTCTGCCGAGTGAAGGCGACCAGCTCGGCGACGATCAGACCGATCGCGAGGAGCAGCAGCGTCGTCTCGAGGTCGTTGGCGTTGTCGATCTTCAACGACTGGTACGGCCTGGTGAAGAAGAAGTCGTAGGACATCGCCGCGACGACTGCGGCGAGCGCGCCGCTCCAGCGGGTGCCGACCGCGGCGCCGCACACCACGACGAGGACGAAGACCAGCACCACGTTGGCGCTGGCGAGGTCGTCGCGGAACGGCACCAGCAGTGCGGCCACGAGGAGCGGCCCGAACGCTGCGATCGTGAGCCCGAAGGCCCGGGACATGTCGTCTGGAGCTGGGGTTCGTCGTGCCATGACTCCGGTATACGCCTGTGCTCGTCGGAGTGACATCCACGCGGCGTCAAGGTTTCCGGGCGCCGCGTCAAGAACGCATCAAGGCCCTGTTCGGGCGCTTTTCGCGGGTCGTATACCGGTGTCACCCGGCGTTGCGCCGGGCCGGTGCGGATGCGAGAGGACCTGACATGGCGGATCTGTGGGTCGTGGTGGCGGTGGTGGCGTTCTTCGCGGTGTGCGTCGCCTTCGTCTGGGGCTGTGACCGGATCATCGGCCCCGACGAGGACGAACTGCTCGACGAGACGAGTGCCGAGCTGCCCGGCGAGGTGGTGGCCCGATGAACACCGAGAACATCGTCGGCCTGATCCTCGCGGTCCTCCTCGCCGTGTACCTCGTCGCGGCCCTGCTCTTCCCGGAGAAGTTCTGATGACGCTCGCCGCCTGGGGTCAGCTCATCGCGCTGATCGTGCTCGCTCGCGGTCACCACGCCGCCGCTCGGCGGCTACATGGCCAAGGTGTACGAAGGCGGCCCGGCGCGCCGCGACCGGTCTTCGGCCCGGTCGAGCGCCTCATCTACCGGTCTGCGGCATCGATCCCGAGCGCGAGCAGCGCTGGAACATCTACGCGCTCTCGCTGCTCGCGTTCAGCCTCGTCGGCGTGCTGCTGCTCTACGCGCTGCAGCGGCTCCAGGGCGACCTGCCGTTCAACCCGACCGACATGGTGAACGTGACGCCGGCGCTGGCGTTCAACACCGCGGTCAGCTTCGTCACCAACACGAACTGGCAGAGCTACGCGCGGCGAGTCGACGATGAGCCACCTCACCCAGATGGCCGGGCTGGCGGTGCAGAACTTCGTGTCGGCCGCCGTCGGGCATGGCGGTCGTGGTCGCGCTGATCCGCGGCCTCGCCCGCGCCGGCGCAGCGCACGCTCGGCAACTTCTGGGTCGACCTCGTCCGCACGCGCGCTGCGCATCCTGCTGCCGCTCGCGTTCGTCTTCGCGCTCGTGCTCATCGAGCCAGGGCGTGATCCAGAACTTCCACGGCGTCACCGACGTGCACCACGCGTCGCAGGGCGCCACGCAGACGATCCCCGGCGGCCCGGTCGCCAGCCAGGAGGCGATCAAGGAGCTCGGCACCAACGGCGGCGGGTTCTTCAACGCCAACTCGGCGCACCCGTTCGAGAACCCGACGCGGCTCACCAACTTCCTCGAGATCTGCTCGATCCTGCTCATCCCGTTCGCGCTCACGTTCACCTTCGGGAGGATGGTCGAAGGACAAGCGGCAGGGCTCGCGGTCGTGTTCGCGGTGATGGTCGTGCTCTGGCTCGGCGCTGGCGGTCGCTGCGCCATGTCGCTCGAGACCGACGGCAACCCGCAAGCTCGACGCGCGCGGGCGTCGACCCAGACGGTCACCGCGACGCAGCCGGGCGGCAACATGGAGGGCAAGGAGGTCCGGTTCGGCGCCGGCCGCCTCCGGCCTGTGCGGCGGCGTCGACGACCGGCACCTCGAACGGCTCCGTCAACTGCGATGCACGACAGCTTCACGCCGCTCGGCGGCGCTGGTCGCCGCTGGTCAACATGATGCTCGGCGAGGTCAGCCCGGGCGGCGTCGGCGTCGGGCTCTACGGCATGTTGATCTTCGGCCATCCTGGCCGTGTTCATCGCCGGGCTGATGGTCGGGCGAACGCCCGAGTACCTGGGCAAGAAGATCCAGGCCGCCGAGATGAAGCTGGTCGTGCTCTACATCCTGGTCGTGCCGCTCGGTCGTGCTCGGCTTCGCCGCCGCGTCGGTGTTCGTCGGATCGGTGCACGAACGCGTCGATCTTCAACCCCGGCCCGCACGGGCTTCAGCGAGATGCTCTACGCGTTCACCTCGGCGGCGAACAACAACGGCTCGGCGTTCGCCGGGCTCACCGCGCAACACGCAGTGGTATCAACACCACGCTCGGCATCTGCGATGCTCGTCGGCCGGTTCTTCCTGATCATCCCGGCGCTGGCCATCGCCGGCTCGCTCGGCCGCAAGCAGCCGGTGCCCGCCGTCGGCGGGCACGTTCCCGACCGACACGCCGCTGTTCGCCGGCCTGCTCGTCGGCGTCGTCGTGATCGTCGTCGGCCTCACCTACTTCCCCGTCCTCGCGCTCGGCCCCATCGTCGAGCACCTCGCGCCTGTAGGAGCAGCCGATGACCACGACTCACACGTCCCGAACCCGCCGCCCGCCGACCGAGCGCCGCACGACGCGCACCGGCGAAGCGCGCCGCTGTTCGACCCGGCGATCGTCGCGCCGGCGATCGTCGACAGCTTCGTCAAGCTCGACCCCGCGCACGCATGGCGCGCAACCCGGTGATGTTCGTCGTCGAGGTCGGCAGCGTGCTCACCACGATCCTGTTCTTCCGCGACCTCGGCGACGCTCGACGCACGACGAGAACGTGTTCGCCGGCCTGGTCGCGCTGTGGCTGTGGTTCACCGTGCTGTTCGCCAACTTCGCCGAGGCGATGGCCGAGGGCCGGGGCAAGGCGCAGGCCGACACGCTGCGCAAGACCCGCGCCGAGACCGTCGCGCACCGTGCGCCGCGCCGACGGCACGATCGAGCGAGGTGCCGTCGCCGCAGCTCGACGTCGGCGACGTAGTGCGTCGTCGTCGGCCGGCGAGCTGATCCCCGGCGACGGCGAGTCATCGAGGGCATCGCCTCGGTCGACGAGTCGGCCATCACCGGCGAGTCGGCGCCGGTCATCCGCGAGTCGGGCGGCGACCGCTCGGCGGTCACCGGCGGCACCCGGGTGCTGTCCGACCAGATCGTCGTGCGCATCACGGCCAAGCCGGGCGAGACGTTCCTCGACCGGATGATCGCGCTCGTCGAGGGCGCCGAGCCGCCAGAAGACGCCCGAACGAGATCGCGCTCAACATCCTGCTCGCCGGGCTCACGATCATCTTCCTGCTCGCCACCGTGACGCTGCAGCCGTTCGCGATCTACTCCGACGCCGAGCAGACGATCATCGTGCTCGTCGCGCTGCTCGTGTGCCTCATCCCGACGACGATCGGCGGCGCTGCTCTCGGCCATCGGCATCGCCGGCATGGACCGCCTGGTGCAGCGCAACGTGCTGGCCATGTCGGGCCGGGCGGTCGAGGCGGCCGGCGACTGCGCCACGCTGCTGCTCGACAAGACCGGCACGATCACCTTCGGCAACCGCCAGGCGGCCGAGTTCCTGCCCGGTCGCCGGGCGTCGACGAGCAGGAGCTGGCCGAGGCCGCGCTGCTCTCGAGCCTGGCCGACGAGACGCCCGAAGGCCGCTCGATCGTCGTGCTCGCCGAAGGAGCGCTACGGCCTCGCGCGAGCGCGAGCTCGCCGGACGCCGAGCTGGTCGCCGTTCACCGCCCAGACCCGCATGAGCGGCGTCGACTTCGACGGTCGCGCGGTCCGCAAGGGCGCGGCCGACTCGGTGCAGCCGCTGGGTCGAGGAGCAGGGCGGCACCGTGCCCGACCGAGCTCGACGACGATCGTCGAGGCATCGCCGACGCAGGGCGGCACGCCGCTCGTCGGTCGCCGAGCGGCGCCGCGCGATCCTCGGCGTCATCCACCTCAAGGACATCGTCAAGCCGGGCATGCGCGAGCGCTTCGACGAGCTGCGGGCGCATGGGCATCCGCACGGTGATGATCACCGGCGACAACCCGCTCACCGCGGCGGCCATCGCCGAGGAGGCCGGCGTCGACGACTTCCTCGCCGAGGCGACGCCCGAGGACAAGATGGCGCTGATCAAGCACGGAGCAGGCGCGGCGGCTACCTGGTCGCGATGACCGGCGACGGCACCAACGACGCGCCCGCGCTCGCGCAGGCCGACGTCGGCGTGGCCATGAACACCGGCACCCAGGCGGCCAAGGAAGCCGGCAACATGGTCGACCTCGACTCGAACCCGACGAAGCTCATCGAGATCGTCGAGATCGGCAAGCAGCTGCTCATCACCCGCGGCTCGCTCACGACGTTCTCGATCGCCAACGACGTGGCCAAGTACTTCGCCATCATCCCGGCGATGTTCGTCGGCGTGTTCCCCGCGCTCGAACACGCTCAACATCATGCAGCTGCAGCAGCCCGCACTCGGCGATCCTGTCGGCGGTCATCTTCAACGCGCTGATCATCGTGGTGCTGATCCCGCTGGCGCTGCGGGGCGTGAAGTTCCGGGCCGACGGGCGCGGCGCAGCTGCTGCGCCGCAACCTCCTCATCTACGGCGTCGGCGGCCTCATCGCCCCGTTCGTCGGCATCAAGCTCATCGACATCGTCATCACCGCCCTGGGAGTGAAGTGATGCGACGCCAACTCGTCCCCGCCGTCATCGCGATGGTGCGTGTTCACCGTGCTGCTCGGCCTCGTCGTTCCCGCTCGTCGTCACCGGCATCGGCCAGCTCGGCCTTCCACGACAAGGCCGAACGGCTCGCTCGTCGAGCAGAACGGCAAGGTCGTCGGCTCGTCGCTGATCGGCCAGGCCTTCACCGACGCCAAGGGCAAGCCGCTCCGCGCAGTACTTCCAGCCCCGGCCGTCGGCGGCGGTCGGCGCGTCCGGCGACACCACGGCGGGCTACGACCCCGACGTACAGCAGCGGCTCCAACCTCGGGCCCGACCAACCCCGACCTTCCTCGAAGCTGGTCGGCGCAGCGGGTGGCCGCCTACCGCAAGCTCAACGGCCTCGGCGCCGAGCGCGCAGGTGCCGGTCGACGCGGTCACCGCGTCCGGGCTCGGGCCTCGACCCCGACATCTCGGTGGCCAACGCCCGGCTGCAGGCGCCGCGGGTCGCCGACGAGCGCGGCGATCTCGGTCGCCGAAGGTGCGACAGCGCCATCGACGACCACACCGACGGACCGCACGCTCGGCGTTCCTCGGCGAGCCAGGCGGTCAACGTGCTCGAGCTCAACCTGCGCCCTCGACCGAGCTCGGCCGAGTGACTCCGTAGGCTGCCGGCATGGCCCGCGGCACGCTGCGCATCTACCTCGGCGCCGCGCCGGGCGTGGGCAAGACCTTCGCGATGCTCAACGAGGGCCGGCGGCGCCACGAGCCGCGGCACCGACGTGGTCGTCGGCTTCGTCGAGACCCACGGCCGGCCCGAACACCGCAGGCGCAGCTCGGCGACCTCGAGGTCGTGCCCCGGCACGCAGGTCGACGTACCGCGGAGCACGACTTCGAGGAGATGGACGTCGACGCGGTGCTCGCCCGCGCGCCCGACGGTCGCGCTCGTCGACGAGCTGGCCCACACCAACGTGCCCGGCGCGCGCAACGAGAAGCGCTGGCAGGACGTCGAGGAGCTGCTCGACGCCGGGCATCGACGTGATCTCGACCGTCAACATCCAGCACCTCGAGTCGCTGAACGACGTGGTCGAGCGGATCACCGGCGTCAAGCAGCGCGAGACGGTGCCCGACGCGGTCGTGCGGGCGCGCCGACCAGATCGAGCTCGTCGACATGACGCCCGAGGCGCTGCGCCGCCGCATGGCCCACGGCAACATCTACCCGGCCGAGAAGGTCGACGCCGCGCTCGCCAACTACTTCCGCGTCGGGCAACCTCGCGGCGCTGCGCGAGCTGGCGCTGCTGTGGGTCGCCGACCGGGTCGACGAGGCGCTCGCAGGAGTACCGGGAGGCCCACGGCATCGCCGGGCCGTGGGAGACGCGCGAGCGGGTCGTCGTCGCGCTCACCGGCGCGCCCGGCGGCGACGACGCTCATCCGGCGGGCGGCCCGGATGGCCGCACGCGGCCAAGGGCGAGCTGCTCGGCGTGCACGTCCGCGCCGGCCGACGGCCTGCGCCGGTCCGCCGGCGACGCTGCTCGAGCGCGCACCGCGCGCTGCTCGAGGAGCTCGGCGGCGACGTACCACGAGGTCGCGGCGCCGACGCCGCCGGCGCCCTGGTCCAGTTCGCCCGGGCCGAGAACGCCACCCAGCTCGTGCTCGGGCGCCAGCCGTCGGTCGCGCTGGACGCGAGCTGCTCCGCGGGTCGGTGATCAACAACGTGCATCCGCGCGTCCGGGCGACATCGACGTCCACGTCATCTCCGCCGACACGAGCGCCGACGACGCGGAGCGCGACGCGGCCGACGCGGCGCCGCCGGCGACCCGGCGGCGCGCGTGCTGTCGCCGCGGCGCCGGCTCGTCGGCTGGACGCTCGCCGTCGTCGGCGCCGCCGCTGCTCACGCTCGTGCTCGCCAACGCTGCGCGACACGCTCGACGCTGCCGAGCGACCTGCTGCTGTTCCTGCTGCGTCGTCGTGGTGGTCGCCGCGCTCGGCGGCTTCGTGGCCGGCGCTTCGTGTGCCGCGGTCGCCGGCTTCCTGCTCGCCAACTGGTTCTTCACGCCGCCCGTGCACGACGTTCACGATCGCCGAGGGCGAGAACCTGCTCGCGCTGGTCGATCTTCCTCGTCGTCGGCGGCGGTCGTGAGCCGTGCTCGTCGACCACCGCGGCCGCGCCGCACCGCCGACGCGGCCGCGGGCCGGGCCGAGGCCGAGGCCCTGGCCGCGCTCGGCCGGCACGCTCGTCGGCGTCGGACGACCCGCTCCCGCAGCTCGTCGGCCAGCTCCGCGGTCGCGTTCGACGCCGCGCGCGTCGCGGTGCTGCGTCGAGCAGGCCGACGGCGACTGGCACGGTGCGTGGCGTGCGGCGGGCGAACCGGCTCCGGCACGGCCCGACGACGCCGACGTCGTCGTCCCGCTGCACGGCACCGAGCGTGCTGGTGCTGTCGCGGCGACGGCGCTCGGCGACGACGACCGCGAGGTGCTCACGGCGTTCGCCGCCCAGCTGGCGTCGCGCTGCGAGCAGCGCGAGCTGCGGGCCGAGGCGCCGAGCGCGCCGACGGCGCTGGCCGAGGCCAACGAGCTGCGCACCGCGCTGCTCGCGGCGGTGTCCCACGACCTGCGCACGCCGCTGGCGTCGATCAAGGCGTCGGTCACGAGCCTGCTGCAGCGACGACGTCGACTTCACGCCCGGAGCGACCCGCGAGCTGCTGGAGACCATCGACGAGGAGGCCGACCGGCTCAACCTCCTCGTCGGCAACCTGCTCGACATGAGCCGGCTGCAGACCGGCGCGCTCGAGCTCGTGATCGCGCCGACGTCGGGCTCGAGGAGGTGCGTGCCCGTGGCCCTCGCCGAGCCTCGACGACGGGCCGACCGGGTCGACGTCGACGTCGCCGAGACGCTGCCGCGCGGTCGCGCCGACGCCGCGCTGCTCGAGCGGGCGGTCGCCAACGTGGTCGACGAACGCGCTCGCGCTGGTCGCCGGCCGACGCGCACGTGCGCGTCGAGGCCGGCGTCGGCCGGCGAGCGGGTCGACCTGCGCGTCATCGACCGGGGCCCGGGATCCCGCCGCGACGACGCGAGCGACGTGTTCCGAGCCGTTCCAGCGGCTCGGCGACCGGTCGACACGGCAGCGGCGTCGGGCTCGGCCTGGCCGTGGCCCGGGGGTTCGTCGAGGCGATGGGCGGCGAGCTCGCGGTCGAGGACACGCCCGGGCGGTGGCGTCGACCGATGGTCGATCACGCCTGGCACGCCGCGACGACGTGACGCCGTGTCCTCGTGGTCGACGACGAGCCGCAGATCCTGCGGGCCCTCGGCATCAACCTGCGCGCCCGCGGCTACGAGGTCGACCTGCGCCGCGACGGGCGAGGAGGCGCTCGACGCTCGCCGCCAGCCACCACCCCGACGTCGTGATCCTCGACCTCGGCCTGCCCGGCATCGACGGCGTCGAGGTGGTCCGCGGCCTGCGGGGCTGGAGCACGGTCCCGATCATCGTGCTGTCGGTGCGCGACGCCGAGCCCGACAAGGTCGACGGCGCTCGACGCCGGCGCCGACGACTACGTGACCAAGCCGTTCGGCATGGACGAGCTGCTGGCCCGCCTGCGCGCCGCGCTGCGCCGGGCGACTCCCGCCGGAGGAGGCGCCGGTCGTCGACACGCCCGACTTCACCATCGACCTCGCGGCCAAGCGCGGTGCGATGCGGCCGCGACGGCGAGCGAGGTGCGGCTCACGCCCGACCGAGTGGCACCTGGTCGAGGTGCTGGTGCGCAACCAGGGCAAGCTCGTGTCGCAGCGCCAGCTGCTGCAGGAGGTGTGGGGGCCCGCAGTACGAGACGAGACCAACTACCTGCGGGTGCTACATGGCCAACGTCCGGCGCAAGCTCGAGCCCGAACCCAGCCGCCCGCGCTACTTCATCACCGAGCCCGGGCATGGGCTACCGCTTCGAGTCGACGGCCACCACGTAGTCGCCACCTGCGACGAACGGATCGCGATCCCACGTCGCGAAGCGGTCGACCGGCGCCAGCCCGGCCGCGGCGGCTGCGGCGTCGTACTCGGCGAACGTGAGTCGCCCGGTGAGTTGGAAGCCGGCGACGACGAGTCCACCCGGGGAGACGCGGGACGCCACCGCGGTGAGCACCGCGCCCTCGGTGCCCCGGGCCACGAAGATCATCACGTTGCCGGCCAGCACTGCAGCGACGAACGGCCCCGGCGCCACGTCGGCCGGGAGCGCGGCGAGGTCGCCGAGGTGCCACGCGAGGTCGGGAGCCTTGGCCCGCGCCCGGTCGAGGAGGGCGGGGTCGACGTCGACGCCGACGGTCACGTGGCCGCGCCGGGCCAGCTCGATCGCCACCCGGCCCGGTGCCGCAGCCGGCGTCGAGGATCGGTCCTGCGGGCGTCGCGACCAGCTCGCGGACCAACCCGTCGACCAGATCGGCCTCGCCGTGCACCTCGGCGCCGGCGGCGGCCAAGTCGGTCCAGCGCTGGTCGTAGCCGTCGGGGGTGAGCGGGACCCGGCGGATGCGACTGGGTTCTGACCGATCGGTGCCGTCCATGCCCGGAGTCCAGCACAGCTCGCTCCGGCGCCGTCTCTCCCGACGAGCACCCGGCTGGTGTCGTCGGTCACACCGCGCCGACCGACCGGGGGAAAAGCGTCAAGGATCGGGTGGCACGCGCCGTTGACCTGCACGAACGCGGTGTCGGGCACAGGGGCATCGCACGGCCAGGGGGCCTCGCGCATGGTGCAAACGGTGTTCTCGTGTTCCATCGCCCGTCACGCGGGCGACGTCGACGTCGAGGTGATCGGCGCGATGGACCGGCAGCTCGGCGGGTCAGTTCCGCAACCAGCTGCTCACCCTCGCCAAGGAGCATCCCGCGTCGATCGCCATCCACATGGACGACCTCGCACTGATGGACTCGTCGTGCGTGGCCGTGCTGGTGGAGGCCTGGCGCTTCGCCGAGGAGCACGGCATCGCGCTGACGGTGAAGTCGCCGGCTGCGTCGATCCGCCAGGTCTTCGACGTGGCCGAGTCGGGCCGCCTCCTCACGCTCCGTCACTGACGCTCGTTCCCGTCGGTCGCTCCGCTCCTCGTCGTCGTCGGGAACTTTCCCGGCACCGCGGTCGACTGAACCGTCGACATCGACCGCAGAGGGGTGGAGATCGTGAAGAAGTCTCGTTTCGTCGTGCTCGCCGCGCTCGTGGCAGGGGTGGTGGCGCTGGCCGCACTCCCGGCCGGGGCCCACGTGAGCATCACGCCGTCGAGCGCGCCGAAGGGCGGCTTCGAGGTGTTGAGCTTCAACGTGCCCAACGAGGAGACCGACGCCAACACGGTCAAGCTCGAGGTCCTGATCCCGACCAAGTACCCGATCGCGTCGGTGAGCACCCAGCCGATGCCGGGCTGGACGGTCGCCACCGAGAAGACGAAGCTGGCCAAGCCGGTGGCGAGCGACGACGGCGACGTCACCGAGGCGGTGTCCAAGATCACGTGGACCGCCACCGCCGGTGGGCTGAACCCGGGCGAGTTCGACCTCTTCACCATCTCCGCCGGACCGTTGCCGACCAAGCCCAACAAGCTGACGTTCAAGGCGATCCAGACCTACAGCAACGGCGACGTCGTCAGCTGGATCGAGCAGACGGTCAAGGGCGCGCCCGAGCCCGAGCACCCGGCGCCCACGCTCACCCTCACCGCCGCCGGCAGCGACCACCACTGACCTCGATCCGGCCCGGCTGCGCGCAGCCGGGCAAGCACGGAGCGAACGGAGTGAGCGAGGAGGACAAGGAGTGTGGTGAGATGCGCCGATGAGCGAGCGTCCTCTGCCCCTGTCCGGTCTGCGCGTCGTCGACTGCACCGTCGAACGCGGTGAGCTGACCGCCCGTCTGCTCGGCGACCTCGGTGCCGACGTCGTGAAGGTCGAGCCGCCGGGCGGTTCGCCCGCGCGTCAGCTGGCGCCGGTGCGCGACGGCGTGTCGCTCGCGTTCGCGGTGCGCAACGCCGGCAAGCGCAGCGTCGTGCTCGACCTGACTGCGTCCGAAGACATCGAGCGGTTCCACGACCTGCTCGCGCACGCCGACGTGTTGGTCACGTCGTCCGCCGAGATCGCTCCGGGGTTCGACGCGCGCGACCTCGCGGCGCGTCACCCGCACCTCGTGGTCGGCGCGCTCACGCCCTACGGCCTCGACGGCCCGTACGCCGACTGGGTCGCGACCAGCGCCACGCTCTCGGCGACCGGCGGAATCGCGTTCAAGGCCGGCGTCCCCGAGCGCACACCCATCTTCCCGCCCGGACATCTGGTCGACGACGCCGCGTCGGTCACCAGCGCGTTCGGGCTCCTCTGCGCGCTGTACCAGCGCGAGCAGACCGGCATGGGGCAGTTCGTCGAGGTCGCGACCAACGAAGCCATCGCGCAGATCGCCGACTGGGCGCTGCCCAACGCGACCGCGCGCATCGAGGCCGGGTTCCCCGCGGGTGAGGTGCGGTTCGGCAACGGCCCGATCTACCCGATCTTCGCGTGCAAGGGCGGCTACGTCCGCCTCATCATCCTCAGCATCCGCCAGTGGCACGCGATGCGCGAGTGGCTGGGGGAGCCCGACTACCTGCAGGACCCCGCGTTCGACGGCTTCATGGCCCGCCGCGAGATCTCCGAGACCGTGCTCAACCCGCTGTTCGAGGCGCACTTCGCCGACATGAGCATGGAGGAGGTGTCGGTGGAGGCGCAGAAGCGGGGGATCGTGTGCACGCCCGCGCTCACGCCCGCCGACATCATCACCAACGAGCACTTCGAGTCGCGCTGGCTCGTTCGTGCGGTTCGAGGTGGCGCCGGGCGTCACCGCGCCGATCCCGTCGGGCTTCTTCGAGGTCGACGGCCAGCGCGCCGGTCCCACCGCGCCGCCGCCCGGAGTGGGGGAGCACACCGACGCGGTGTTCGCCGACCTCGGTGAGGCGAGGGCCGCATCGGGCCGCGTCGTCACGGCCAGTCCGCCGCTCGCCGGCCTGCGGGTCATGGACTTCGGTCACGGCGCGGTCGGCGTCGAGGTCGGCCGGCGCTTCGCCGAGTACGGCGCCGAGGTCATGAAGGTGGAGTCGCGCACGTACACCGACTTCATGCGCCTCCAGCTCGGCGGTGAGACCAACCCGTCGTTCGCGTCGTCGAGCCGCAGCAAGCTCGGATTCGGGGTCAACGCCAAGACGCCCGAGGGCGTCGCGATCCTGCACGAGCTGGCGGCGGAGACCGACGTGGTGGTCGAGAACAACTCGACCGGCACCATGGACAAGCTCGGCATCGGGTTCGACGCGCTGCAGGCGGTCAACCCCGAGCTGGTGATGGTGTCGAGCCAGCTCATGGGTTCGCACGGCGCGTGGTCGTGGTGGCGGGGTTACGGACCCAGCACCCAGCCGCCGGGTGGTCTCGTGCACCTCTGGAACTACGCCGACACCGACGCGCCCGTGGGCTCCACCTCGATCTACCCCGATCACGTGGCCGGATGCCTCGGCGCGGTGTCGTCGCTCGCCGCGGTCGTGGGCCGGGCTCGCGGCGTGAACCAGGGCGTGCACGTCGAGGTGGCGCAGGTCGAGACGGTCGTCGGGCATGCTCGGCGATCTCATCGCCGCCGAGGGCGTCACCGCCGGTTCGGTGGTGCCGCTGGGCAACCGCAGCGAGGTCGGCGCGCCGTGGGGTCTCTACCGGTGTGACGGCGAGGAGCAGTGGGCCGCCATCACGTGCCGCGACGACGCCGACTGGCGGGGCCTGGTCACGGCGATGGGCAACCCGGCGTGGGCGGGCGATGCTGCGCTCGCGACCGTCGACGGGCGCCGGGCGCGTGCCGACGAGCTCGACGAGCGCATCGGCGAGTGGACCGCGTCACGCACGAAGGACGAGGTCGCCGCCGCGTGCCAGGGCCAGGGCGTCCCGGCGGCACCCATGCTCACCGGTGCCGAGCAGGTCAGTGATCCCCAGTTCGAGGCGCGCGGGTTCGCGATCAAGATCGACCAGCCCGGAGTCGGGCCGCTGTGGCTCGACGGCGCCGCGTTCCGCGGTGACCACATGGTCGGCCCCGACGTGCACCAGGCCCCCGAGCTCGGCGAGCACACCCGGAAGATCGCGCGGGACCTGCTGGGACGCGACGACGCCGAGATCGACCGACTGCTCGCCGCGGGCATCCTCGAGACCACGCCTCCTGCCAACGGCTGATCCCAAGCGACGAACATGCGTCGAAGTTGCGGCGTATGACCGCAACGTTGACGCCGGAAGCTGATGCGGCGGTCTACGGATCGAGCGCTTCGAGGAAGGTGGCGGCGACCGTTGCGGGCGCGTAGCGGTCGAGCACGCGCTCGCGCGCTCGTGCCGCGCGGACGCGGGCAGCATCGGGATCGGCGACGACGGCGCGGAGCGTGTCGATGGCGTGTTCCATGTCGGGCGCCGCCCACTGTTGATCGCGTGAGTACGACGCGAAGGCGTTGTGCTCGACTGCGGTGAGCTGGTGGTCGACGAGGAACGCGGCTCTCGTCGTCGAGGTACTCGAGGAACCCGCCCCATCCGGTGGCGACGACCGGGTTGCCGTACGCCGACGCGTCGAACGCGCCGATGCCCCAGCCCTCGCCACGGGCGAGCGTGAGGTAGCAGTCGCCGCGCGGTGCAGGCCGGCGATGCGGTCGTCGGTCCACATCTCGACCTCGAGGTGCACGCGGCCGGCGAGCGGAACTGCCGCACGAGACTGGCCACCTGCCAGGGCGTCGTCCACGAGAGCGGGTTGCCGGCACCCCACTGGCCCGGTGGCATCTCGAGGCGGGGTCCGGTCTTCACCACGAGCACCACCGGATCATCGGCGGTGAACGCGTGGAGGTAGGCCTCGATGGCGAGGAAGACGGCCTTGCGTTCGTCCCAGCGGCCGATCGTGTAGAAGACGAAGTCGTCCGGATCGATGCCGAGACCGGCACCGCCGTCACCCGCATGGGGCGCGGTCGCGACGTGGGGAACGACCGCAATCGGCGTGTGGACACTGCCGGCCACGAACACGTCGCGGTTCCAACCGGTCGGCACGATCACCAGATCGGTGGCGTTGAGCAGGTCGGGCCAGTGGCTCGGGAGCCGGTCGCTCTCCCACACCGTGTGCGCGACCAACGGACCGTCGACCACGGAACGCACGAGCGGGTAGTACTCGGGCACGAGATGGGCGACCGTGGGCGCGCCCGACGGTGCGCGCTCATGCGGGCAACGGGTCGCGCGAGAACGGCACCAGCGCCGGCGCAGCGCCGGCGCGTGTGTTCGACCAGCCGCGGTACTCGACGCGTGTCCCGACCCCGCGCACCGCGCGGACGAGCCGGTCGGCGGCGTCGCCGTAGCCGGTGGGCGCGTCCTCGGCGACGTAGCGGAGCTCGGCCATCATCTCAGAACAGCCCGTGGTCGGGGAGGAAGGGCCGCGCGGCCAGTGCGTACGTGGTGCTGCCGGCGCGGATCCACGCCTCGTCGATCTGCTGCGCGTGGACGGTGGAGAAGTCGCGCCGCGTCTCCTCCCACCAGAGGTGCGCGGCGAGGTGGATCGAGACGATCCCGTCGACGTCGGTCTCGCGGTCGACGAGCAACCGTCGCAGGCCGTCGGGCGTGGGCGGGAACGCGTGGAACGTCCGCTCGGGTTCGACCTGGACGTCGTCGGGGTGGGCGCGGGCCAGGTCGTCGGCGAGGAAGCAGCTGTGCGCGCTCCACGAGCCGTCGAACGCGTCCTCGATCTGGTCGCGCCAGCGCACCGACGAATCGGGCGCCGGGTTCCGCCATGATCGAGCGCGTTGGACAGCGACGAGCGTGACTGCTCGGTGCGCGGGTCGAACACGTCGGCTTCGCGGCCGATCACCGCGGGCGCGTCCCAGAACCCCGCCGGCGGCGGCGCGACGAACAGCGTGTCGATGTCGGCGTAGAGACCGCCGTGCTCGACGAGCGCGTCGAGACGCACGACGTCGGCCTGGTGGGCGTAGGAGTAGTGGCGCACGACGGGGTCGTCGTACGGGAAGTCGACGACGGACGCGACCGGGTCGACCCGATGCAGCTCGACCAGTGGGCGGGCGAGGTCCCAGTAGAAGCCGTAGGGGAGCTCGTGGCAGTGCACCACGATGCGCTCGGGGGCCACGACCGCTGCACACGACGCGATCGCGAGGTAGTGCACGAGGTGGAAGGGCTCGACCTGTGGTCGGAGGCCGAACACGAAGTGCGCGGTGCGCGGGATTCGGGACATGCGCGACGATGGTGGAGCGGGACTCGAGTGCCCGCACGTACGCACGGGCCCGTGATCGTAGCGACCGGACAGGTGACGAGCAGGTGGCAGCCAGCACGGTGCTCGTGGTTCCGTTGGCGCCCGCGCCCACCGGCAATGGGCTGGCGATGCGCGCGGGGCTCCTGCTCGAGGCGCTCGCGGGTGCCGGTCCGGTCGACGTGGTGGTGGTGCCGGTGTCGGGTCCGGCAACGGGAGGGGAGTGGCTGTCGGCGCGAGCACGGCAGGTGCTGGTGGTCGAACCCGATCCGCCCCCCACCCGCGCCGACGTCGTCGCCCAGCTCTCCGACCCGGTCGGCCGCGCCGAACTGGCCGCGCGCGAGGAACTGCCAGCCCTGGCGCGGCTGGCGACTCCCGCGTCGGCGCGCGCTGCGGTCGGTCGGTTGCGCAACGAGGTTGCGACCGTCGTGGTGCTGCGCTCGTACCTCGCACCGTTCGGGGTCACGGTGGGCGCGAGCTGGGCGCCGCGCGGATCGTGATCGACGCCGACGACGACGACGAGCGACTGCTCCGCGCCCAGGGCGACACGGTGGCCGCCGACGCGTACGCGTCGCTGGCCCTCACGTGGCTGGCGCCCGCCGATCGGGTGCTGGCCGCGTCGCCCGTCGACGCCCTGGCCATGAGCTCGCGCTATGGCTTCGCGGTCGACACGCTGCCGAACGCGGTCGCCCGCCCGGCGTCGGTGTCCGAGCCGCCGGGGCGCAACCGCCTGCTCTACGTCGGCAACCTCACGTACACCCCCAATGTCGAGGCTGTGCGCGACCTCGTGACCGAGGTGCTCCCCGCCGTGCGACGCTCGGGTGCCCGACGCGAGCGTGGCCGTCGTCGGCGCCTACGACACCCGGCTCGCCGACCTCGCCGACCACGACGGCGTCGAGCTCGCCGGCGCGGTGGCGGATCTCACCCCCTGGTACGCCAGTGCCGACGTGGTCGTCGTCCCACTGCGCGAGGGCGCGGGGACGCGCATCAAGGTGCTCGAGGCCTTCGCACACCGGAGACCGGTCGTGGCGACGCCGGCCGCGGTCGCCGGCCTCGATGTGGTCGACGGCCGTTCGGTGCACCTCGGCACGACCGCCGCCGAGCTCGCCGCACACACCGTCCGACTGCTCGCTGCACCCGACGCCTCGCGCCGGACCGTCGACGAGGCCGATGCTGTGCTCTCGGAGCACTACCTTCTCGATGTCGTCGTGCCCCGCGCGACGACTGCTGCTCGGTCGACCCCTGGAGGACACGTGACTGCGGACCGTCCGGCCCCCGCCAACGGACTCGACGTCCACGAGGTGGAGGACGGTTTCGTCGTGTTCGATGCCTCGACCGACCGCGTGCACTACCTCAACCCGACGGCCACCGTGGTGTTCTCGCTGTGCGACGGCACCCGCACGACCGAAGAGGTGGCCGACCTCGTGCAGTCGGCGTGGGAGCTCGACACCGCGCCGCTCGACGACGTCGTCGCGTGCATCGCCCAGCTCCGCGACGAGGGAGTCCTGACATAGCGACGCTCGAACGCCGTCTGCTCTGGCACTCGCTCACGGTCGAGGGCGACGCCCGGATCGTCGACCACCTCGCGGCATTCCTGCCCGACGCGCGCCATCCGGTCCCCGCGCTCCGGGAGCTGCACTACGCGGCCATCGAGACGTCGGACGGGTTCGTGGTCACCGAAGAAGGCGACCTGCTGGCGACGGTGGCGACCCCCGAGGATGCGGCCGACGTCGTCCACGTCCGCGCGCACCGGCGCGCGTTCGAGCTGGCGTCGCTCTCGGGCTGGGCGCGGGTCCACGCGGCGACCGTCGACCTCGCCACCACCGAGGGCCGCCGCGCACGCGTGCTCGTGGTCGGGCCGTCGGGAGCGGGCAAGACCACGCTCGCGACCCGGCTGCTGCTCGACGGCGCCGACGTCCAGGGTGACGAGAGCGTGCTCGTGCGCCGAGGCGAGAGCCTGGCCGTGCCGCGCGCCCTCCACCTCAAGCCCGGCACGGCGCGAGTGCTCCCCGAGCTCGCGGCCGTGCTCCCGGCAGCTCCCCGTCATCGGGGACGTCACGGTGCTCGATCCCGCGCGCATCGGCCGTCCGGTGACGCTGCGGATCGCACCGGTCGAGCACGTGGTGGTGCTCGCGGGCTCGCCACGAAACCGGACGCGCCGACGTGCGTCACCTGCACCCCGCTCGACGGTGGTGCGGTGCTCGAGGCGCTGCTCACCGACGCGTTCCCGCTCACCGAGACCAAAGCGCGGATGGTGTCGGTGCTCGCGGGGGCGATGGTGTCGGCGCACGGCCACCGACTCACGGCCGGTCCACCCGAGGCGATGGTCGAGGCCTTGCGCGGCGCGATCGGGTAGTGTCACGTCGACTCGTCCGGCAGGCGAACGGGTAGGAGGAGCTGACGTGTCCGAGGACTTCGAAGCGGCAACCGAGGGACTGGGCGACGGGCGTCGCTCGTTCCTCAAGAAGATGGCGGTCGGTACCGCGTTCACCGTGCCCGTGGTCTCCTCCTTCACCATGGCGGGCATCAAAGCGGTCTACGCGCAGACCCCCACGGCGAGCGGCAAGCAGGTGAGCGGCAACAACGTGTCGGCCAGCACCACCACGTCATCGACGACCACCTCGACGACCACGACCACGCTCCCGAACCAGCCGCCGGACCCCATCAAGTAACGATCGGGTGCGGTGTCACTGTCGGCCGCGATCATCGTCAAAGACGAAGCGGACCGTCTCGACGCCTGCCTGACGTCGCTCCGCGGACTGGTCGACGAGATCGTCGTCGTCGACACCGGTTCCACCGATGGCACCGTCGCGATCGCCGAACGACACGGGGCGGTCGTCGCACACGAACCCTGGCAGGGCGACTTCTCGACGCCGCGCAACCGCAGCCTCGACCTCGCCACCGGCGACTGGATCCTCTACGTCGACGCCGACGAGCAGGTCAGCGGCGACTTCGACGACGCCCGCGCCTACCTCGACCGCGCCTCGGCGTGCGTGGGGTGCCGGGTGCGCTTCGTGCCCCGGGTCGGCTGGACGCCCTTCCGGGAGTACCGGCTGTGGCGCAACCGCCCCGACATCCGGTTCCAGGGCCACATCCACGAGACCGTCGTCCCGTCGATCCGGGCCGCGGCCGACGCCTACGCCCTGCAGATCGAACCGTTCGACCGCATCACGATCCACCACTACGGCTACGAGGGCGACCGCGCCGACAAGCGCGAGCGTGACGAGCCGTTGCTCCTCGCCGAGCTCGCCCGTCATCCCGACCGCCCGTTCGTGATCGACCACCTCGCCCGCGTCTACGAGGCCGCGGGCGACGGTCAACGCGCCGTGGAGACGTGGAAGCGGGGAATCGCGACGGCCCGTCGCGCGCGACCGCGCGCTCCCGGAGGACATGGTCCTTTACGTCGACCTCATCCACCACCTGCTCGCGAACAGCGTGATCGACGACGAGCTCGAGGTGCTCGTGAGCGAAGCCCGCGACCGGGTGCCGCAGAACCCGACGCTCGAACTGGCGGCGGCCCGGCTCGCGTTCGCCACCGGTCGGCCGCGCGACGCGATCGAACCGCTCGACTGGCTCGTGGGCCTCGACGACGACGCCATCATCGCCACCGGCGCGTCCTACGACGAGCGCGTGTTCGGCGAGTGGGCCTGGTCGTTGCTCGGCCTCTGCTGGTTCGCGCTCGGTGACGACGCCGCCGCGGCCGACGCCTTCGGGCGCGCCGAGCAGCTCGCCCCCGACGACGCCTCGTACGGCGTGCGCCGCCGCCTGGCCGAGGCGCGCGCTGCGACCCCGCGACGCCGACCGCCTGACCGGCCTGAGTCCGGGATGTCGTTCCCCTGGCACGACCCGCCCTGGTGCGAGGTCGGTGACCTGCTCGACGCGTCCGCCGACCCCGGTGGCCGAGTGCTCGCGCCCGACCCCTTCTGGTGGCGCTTCCCCTCGCTCTGGCGCTACGTGCCCGCCAACCTCACCCCCGACGCCGACTACGACTGGATCGTCGTGCACAAGGGCGAGCTGCGCGCGATCCCGCGCCCGTTCCTCGAGCACGTGGTGGCGTCCACCACCCCGGTGCTCGCCAACGAGGTGTTCGTGGTGTTCGCGGCCGATCCGCGCGAGCTGCCGGTGCCACCGTCGTCGCCACACCTGCTCTCGTTCCTGGCGATCTGGCCCAGCTCCCGCCCGTGCCCGACGTCGAGCTGGTGGCCCTCAGCGACCGCGTGCTCGAGGCGTCGCCCACGCTGCGCCGGTTCGGTGAGATGGCGCCGGCCGAGGCCCGGGCGGAGCAGGACGAGTTCTTCCGCAAGGGTGGCTACCGCTACCCGACCGGTCGCGACCAGGCGTACTACGTGGAGGTGCGCCGACACCGCGACCGCGCGCTGCGGCCGGGCACCCGGGTGCTCGATGTCGCGAGCGGTGCGTTCCCAGCCGCACCGCTGCCCGCCGACGTCACGTTCGTGCGCACCGACTTCTCCCCGGTCGGCGTGGCGCAGGCCGTCGCGCGCGACGTCGACGAGCACGGGGTCCATCACGTGGTGTGCGACGCCGCCGCGCTCGCGGTGCCGTCGGCCGCATTCGACCTCGTGCTGTTCATCGACTCCATCGAGCACGTCTTCGACGCCGAGGCGGTGTTCGTCGAGTGCGCCCGCGCCCTGCGACCCCGCGGCGAGCTTCTCCTCACGTTCTCCAACACGAACAGCCTCAACCAGATCCTGACGCGTGCACTGGGACACCCGACGTTCGTCACGAATCACCAACACGTGCGGGAGTTCACGCCCGCCGAAGTCTTCGAGATGCTCGACGCGTGCGGCTTCGACGTGGTCGAGACCGGGGGGATCGAACTGCGGCCCTACTGGGGTGTGCCGGGCATCGACCACGTCCTGCGCGAGACCCTCGACGAGGATCCGGAGCTCGTCGCCGCGCTCGCGGAGCTCGGCCGGCGAGCTGGGATCGACTACGCGTACGTGGGAGTGGTGACGGCGCGCAGGCGCGCGTAGTTACCCGGCGGTGATGCCGCGGTCGACCGAGAGGATCGCGCCGTGGATGCTGCGACCTTCGTCCGATGCGACCAGTGCGAACATCGACGCGATGTCGTCGGCCGAGCCCATCTTGCGGAAGCCGGTGTAGCGGCCCATCAGCTCGAAGTCGAGGTCGGCGGGGATCTCGAAGTTGCGGCTCAGCGCGGTGTCGACACCGCCGGGCGCGATCGCGTTGACCCGCAGAGGAGCCTTCGCGTACTCCATCGCCAGCGCGCGCGTGAACTGCACGATCGCGCCCTTGGTCATGCAGTAGGCGACGGTGTAGGCCTGGCCCATGAGCCCCGCGTTCGACGCGATGTTCACGATGTTGCCGTTGCGTTCGAGCAGGTGTGGGATGGCCGCCTGCGCGAGGAAGAAGCAGCCGTCGACGTTCACGCCCATCATCTGGCGGTAGGCGCGCTCGTCGACCTCGGGGAAGTGCTCCGCTCGCGCGATGCCGGCCACATTGCCGAGCACGTCGAGGGCGCCGAACTGGTCGACGGCGGCAGCCACGGTGGCGATGCACTCGTCGCGGCTGCTGATGTCGCCGGTGCGGGTGGTGATGGTCGAGCCCGCGTCGGCCGCGAGCTTGGCCGTCTCGGCCAGGGCGTCACCGTTGAGGTCGTGAGCGAGGACGTCGCCGCCCTCGGCCGCGAGGCGGAGCGTGACCGCCCGGCCGATGCCCGAACCGGCGCCGGTGACCAGCGCGACCTTTCCCTCGAAGCGTGCCTCGGTCATCCTCGGTGTCCCCCTGGTCGCCTGGTGCTGACGTTCTGGTGCTGGCCGTTGCGCGGGCCGTACCGTACCGCTCCATGAGCGGACCGTTGACGGGTGTGACCGTGGTGGAGTTGGCGGGGCTGGGTGCCCTGCCCTTCGGCACGCTGAAGCTGGCCGACATGGGCGCCGACGTGATCCGCGTCGACCGCGCCGCCGAGGTGCCGGGCGCGCCACCCGACCCGCCCAAGGGGTTCTCGGAGTGGGATCGCGGCCGGCGATCCATCGGCGTCGACCTGAAGCACCCCGACGGCGTGGAGGTGGTGCTGCGGCTCGCCGAACGTGCCGACGCGCTGCTCGAGTCGTTCCGGCCCGGGGTCGCCGAGCGACTCGGCGTCGGGCCCGACGCCGCGCTCGCCCGCAACCCCAAGCTGGTCTACGGCCGCCTCACCGGTTGGGGTCAGGACGGGCCGCTCGCGGAGAGCGCGGGACACTCGCTCAACTACGAGTCGCTCACCGGCGCCATCGGTTCGGTCGGCGCGCCCGGCGGCGCGCCGATACCGGTGCTCCAGGTGCTCGGCGACTTCGCCGGTGGGGGACTGCACCTCGCGTACGGCGTGGTGTGCGCGCTGTTCGAGGCGCAACGGTCCGGGAAGGGCCAGGTCGTCGACGCCGCGATGATCGACGGGGTGGCATCGATCTTCTCCGTCTTCTACGGCATGGCGCGCTCGGGCATGCACACCGAGGACATCGGCACCAACCTCTTCGACGGCGGATCGCCCTTCTATTCGGTGTACGAGACCGCCGACGGCAAGTACGTGACGCTGGCACCGATCGAGCCGCACTTCTACGCGCAGTTGCTGGAACAGCTCGGCATCGCGGGCGACGACCTCCCCGCGCAGTACGACCAGGTCGCGCTGGCCGGAGATGAAGGAACGCATCGGCGCGGTGGTGCGCACGAAGACGCGCGCCGAGTGGGAGGCGCAACTCGGCGGGACCGACGTGTGCTTCGCGCCGGTGTACCGCTTCGGCGAGGCGCACGAACACCCGCACAACGTGGCGCGGAACCTCTTCGTCCCTGCGCCCGACGGTGGTCGTCAGGTGGCGCCGGCGCCCCGCTTCAGCCGCACCGTGGCCGAGCCGGGCGACTCCTACGCGTACCCCGGCGTCGACACCGACACGGTGCTCGGCGAGTTCGGGTTCAGCGCCGCCGAGGTGGCAGGCCTGCGGGAGACCGGCGCCGTCGCTTGAGGTTGGCGCTTGAGGCTGGCGCCTGAGGTGGGCGCCTGATCCGCATAACGTATACACGTGGCCGCGAAGCAGGAGGAGCAGACCCTCTCGCCGGAAGACGGCGGCTTCTCGCCGGTGCCGCTCATCGACCGTCCCAGCAGCGGCGACCTGGTCGCGATCCACGTGCGCACGCTGATCTTCAACGGCGAGCTGCGCCAGGGTGATCGGGTGCACCAGGACGACATCGCCCGCCAGCTCGGCGTGAGCCGCATCCCCGTGCGGGAGGCGATCATCGCCCTCGATCGCGAGGGCTGGCTCACCATCACCCCGCACCGGGGTGCGTTCGTGCACGGCCTCGACGAGGACTCGCTGCGCGACCACTACGAGCTGCTCGGGTTGGTCTACGGCCTCGCCGCTCGGCGCGCCGTCTCTCGCGCGACCCCCGACGGCCGAACGCGACTCCGTGCCGCGGAGGAAGCGCTGGCCGCGGCGAGCACGCCCGACGCCTTGCACGACACCAACGACGTGTTCCTGCGCACGTTGCTCGTGATGGCGCGCTCGCCGCGACTCGGCGGCGTGATGCGCAACATGTCGACCGTCGTCCCGGGCAACTTCTTCGAGCTCGTGCCGGGGAGCGGCGCCACCCAGCAGCGCGGAGCGCGGGCGATCGTCGAGGCCATCGACGCCGACGACGCCGATCGCGCCGCCGACGCGTGCGTCGAGCTCCTCACCGATCAGGGCGACCTGGTGATCAAGCTCCTCGCGTCACGCGGGATGTTCTCCGTCGACGACTGAGCGCCGGCGCCGTTCGAGCCCGGCGTCCCGGCGCC
The DNA here is from genome assembly GCA_963697125.1 of uncultured Actinomycetes bacterium. GTDB lineage: Bacteria > Actinomycetota > Acidimicrobiia > IMCC26256 > DASPTH01 > DASUAS01. The sequence goes on along the minus strand of CAVOMW010000006.1, from coordinate 677,626 downwards.
CCCGAGAGAGGCCAGAGAGAGGAAGACGCACATGGCCGACGAAGGTTCCATCGACCCGACGGTGCCGCCGAGCGGCACCGGTTGTGTCGAGTGCTTGGCGGCGGACGGATGGTGGTTCCACCTCCGGCGCTGCGCGGCCTGCGGTCACATCGGCTGCTGCGACTCGTCGCCGTCGCAGCACGCCAGTCAGCACGCCCGCAGCAGCGGCCATCCGCTGGTGCAGAGCTTCGAGCCGGGTGAGGAGTGGTACTGGGACTACACGACCGACGCGTACTACGACGGCCCTCCGTTGGCGGCGCCGCAAGAGCATCCGGCCGACCAGCCGGTTCCGGGGCCGGTAGGACGGGTACCGGGCGACTGGCAGCAGCGACTGCACTGACGGGTCACCCGATGTCGGAGGTGACCGGGTCTAGTAGCCGCGGAACTTGGGCTCGCGCTTCTCGATGAAGCTGCTGACGCCCTCTTCGCTGTCGAGGCTGCGGCCCATCACGTCGACCATCCACGCCTCTTCCTGGGCGATGGTGGCGCGGTCGACGTCGAGGGAGCGGTTGAGCAGCCACTTGTTGACCGTGTGCGCGCGCGTCGGGCCGTCGGCCAGCTTGCGGGCCATCTCGGCCACGGTGGCGTCGAGATCGTCGGCGGGGACGACCCGCGTGACGAGGCCGATCTCGTAGGCGCGCTGCGTGCCGATGTCCTCGGCGAGGAGGATGAGCTCCTTGGCGCGCTGCAGCCCGACCAGGCGGGGGAGCAGCCACGTGCCCAGGCCGTCGGCGGCGAGTGCACGGCGCGCGAACACCTCGATGAACTTGGCGTTCTCGGACGCGATCACGAGATCGCAGGCGAACGCGAGGTGGGCGCCGATGCCCGCCGCGGTGCCCTGCACCTTGGCGATCACCGGCACCTCGCAGTCGAGGATCGCGTTCACGGTCTTGATCGCGCCGCGCAGCATCATGCGCCGACGGTCGCCGATCACCTCGTCGGGCGCGTCGGCGGGACGCTCGGGCGCGTCGGGAATGGTGGTGCCGCCGCGCAGGTCGGCGCCGGTGCAGAAGAAGCGACCGGTCGCCTGGAGCACCACGCAGCGGATCGCGAGGTCCTCGTCGGCGCGGCCGAGCCACTCGCCCATGCGCACGCGCTGGGCCGAGGTGAGTGCGTTGCCCGCCTCGGGTCGGTCGATGGTGATGCTGGCGATGCCGTCGGCGACGTCGAAACGGACGCCGTCGAACTCGTCGGAGTAGGTCACGGGAGCTCCAGCTCGTACGTGGTAGTGAGGCCCGGTGGTCCGAGCCGGCAGATTGTATATTCCGTGTTCTTGTGACCGACACGACGAGCGAACCCCAGATCACCGACGAGGGTGTGGCCCGGTTGCAAGCTCGGGTGGGGGTGGCGGAGCCGTGGACGCGGCGTCCGCACTACCTGCGGCCGAACACGGACGCGTTCCGGATCGTGGCCGAGAGCTACGGCGACGACAACCCGTTGTGGGGCGACCCCGAGTACGCCACGAAGTCGGTGTGGGGTGGGCCGTTGGCGCCGCCGCCGTTGGTGGGGGGCGACAGCCTGATCGGCGAGGACGAGGTCACCGCGGTCCCCGACGACCAGCGCGACCTGATGAAGGGCGACCCGCTGCGGGGCGTGCACGCGTTCTACAGCGCGTCGGCGCGGGAGTGGTGGGCACCGTTGCGGCCCGACCGGCGGGTGTGGCGGCGCAACGCGATGGTCGCGGTGCTCGACAAGTCGTCGGAGTTCGCGGGTCGCGCGGTGCACGAGTGGTCGGCGAACGTGTTCCGCGACGACGAAGGTCAGGTGTTGTCGGGCCAGTACCGGTTGATGATCCGCACCGAACGCAAGAAGGCGCGGGAGAAGAAGAAGTACGACGCCATCGAGCCGGCGCACTGGACCGCGGAGCAGATCGCGGAGCTCGACGCCGAGTACGCCGCGTACTCGCGTCGAGGGGCGGCACCCAGGTTCTGGGAAGACGTCGACGAAGGCGACACGATCGGGCCGATGGTGAAGGGCCCGATGCTCGTCACCGACATGGTCTGCTGGCACGTCGGGATGGGCATGGGCCTCTACGACGTCAAACCCCTCGCGCTCGGCGTCGCCAACCGCCAGCGCATCCCGCGGTTCTTCCACCTCGACGACCAGGGCGTCCCCGACGTGATGCAACGCGTCCACTGGGACCCCGAGTGGGCCCGCAACGCCGGCAACCCGACCACCTACGACTACGGGCGTATGCGCGAGACGTGGCTCATCCACCTCTGCACCGACTGGATGGGCGACGACGCCTGGCTCTGGAAGCTCGAGTGCTCGTTCCGCGGGTTCAACTACGTCGGTGACGTGCACCACCTCACCGGCACCATCGTGCGCAAGTACCTCGCCGACGGGGACCGGCCCGCCATCGACCTCGAGCTCGCGGCCACCAACCAGCGGGGCGTCGTGACCACGCCGGGCACCGCGACCATCCTGCTCCCGTCGCGCGACCACGGACCCGTCCGGCTGCCCGACCCGCCGGGTGACGACCTGGAGTCCTCGCTCACCGCCATCAGCGAAGCCTTCAGCAGCCGATGAGCGCGCCCCGATGAGCTCCGCATACGAATCGGTCGACGGTCTCGACATCGAACTCGCCGACGGGGTGCTGACGCTGCGTCTGGCTCGGCCCGACAAGCGCAACGCGCTCAACGACACGATGATGTACGCGGCCATCGACGCGGTCGATCTCGCCGGGCGCGACGAAGCGGTGCGGGCGATCCTGCTCACCAGCGAAGGCGAGCACTTCTGCTCCGGCTTCGACTGGGTGGCGCGCAATCAGGAAGCCAAGGAGACCGGGGTGAGGCCGCGCGCCGGGAGCATCCAGCGTCGGCTCCCGTCGCAAGCGCACCGCCTGGTGCCGCTGCTGTGCAGCGTGCAGGTGCCGGTCGTGTGCTCGGTGCGCGGCTGGGCGGCGGGCATCGGGTTGAACCTCGCCCTCGCTGCCGACTTCACCGTCGCCGCGAACGATGCGCGGTTCTGGGCGCCGTTCGTCGACCGCGGGTTCACCCCCGACAGCGGAGCCACCTGGCTCCTCCCGCGCCGCATCGGTGAGATGCGCGCCCGCGAGATGATCCACCTCGGCCGCGTGGTCGAGGGCGCGGAAGCCGCCGACTGGCAGATGATCCACCGGGCCGTCCCGGAAGCCGAGCTCGACGACACCGTGGCCGAGTTGGTCGCCACCCTGGCCCAGAGCGCGACCGTCGGTCTCGGCCTCGCCAAGTGGCTGCTCCATGTCGGTGCCACCACGCCGCTCGACGAGCACCTCCGCAACGAGGCGTTCGCGATGGAGCTGTCGTCACGCAGTGAAGACTTCCGCGAAGGGCTGAAGGCGTTCGGCGAGAAGCGCTCGCCCGAGTTCGGCGGCCGCTGACGTGTACGAGCGGCTCGAGGTCGAACGGCGAGGGCCGGTCGGCTGGTTGATCTTCGACCGGCCCGACGTCGGCAACGCCATGGACGCCCGCATGATGACCGAGCTCGAGGACGCCTGGCGCGAGCTCGACGACGACCCTGCCGTGCGCGTCATCGTCAACACCGGGAACGGTCGCAACTTCCAGACCGGTCTCGACGTGGCCGCGCTGAGCCGCGACAAGGAAGCGATGACCGAGCAGTCGCGTCGCACCCGCGACGCCGAGCTCCGGTTCACCGCGTGGCACAACCAGGTGTGGACGCCGGTCATCGCCGCGGTCAACGGCAGCTGTGCGGGCGGCGGCCTGCACTTCGTCGCCGACGCCGACATCGTGATCGCGGCGAGCGACGCGACGTTCTTCGACACCCACGTCTCACTGGGGCAGGCGATGTCGTACGAAGGCGTGGGGCTGTCGCACAAGATGGCGTTCGAACCGATCATGCGCATGGCGCTGGTAGGGCGGAGCGAGCGGATGCCCGCGGCGCGCGCCCGCCAGCTCGGGATGATCTCGCAGATCGTCGACCCGCCCGACGGTTTACGCGACGCCGCGCAGGAGCTCGCGGAGAAGGTCGCCAAGAACTCGCCGGCGGCGATGCGCGCGACCAAGAAGGCGTTGTGGGGCGCGCTCGAGCTCGGACTCACCGACGCGCTGCCGCGCCGGTGCGCAGGAGCTCGTCGACGTGTGGGGACACCCGGACCAGACCGAAGGCCCGCTCGCGTTCGCGGAGAAGCGCGACGCCCAATGGGAGACCACCCAGTTGGAGGAGTCGTGACGTTCTCGAAGTTCGACACCCTGATCGTGGAACGCCACGGTCCGGTGGGCTGGTTGATCAACAACCGGCCCGAGCAGCTCAACGCGATGAGCGGCCACATGCGCGACGAGTTCGGCGACGCGTGGCTCGAGCTCGACGCCGATCCCGAGGTCAAGGTGATCGTGCACACCGGCGAGGGACGCGCCTTCCAGACCGGCGTCGACGTGCAGGAGCTCGCCACCGACGGCATGGGCATGGAGCGCTACCGCGAGTCGGTCGAGAACTGGGACCTGCACTTCACCGCGTGGCAGCAGGGGGTGGAGAAGCCGGTGATCACCGCGGTGAACGGCATCTGCGCCGGCGGCGCGTTCCACTGGGTGGCCGAGGCCGACATCGTGATCGCGGCGAGCGACGCGCAGTTCTTCGACCCGCACACGTCGGTCGGTCAGGTGGTCGCCATCGAGGCGATCGCGCTGCTCCGCAAGATGCCGTTCGAAGCGGTCATGCGCATGGCGCTGGTCGGTCGCTACGAGCGCATGAACGCCGAGCGCGCCGTACGAGCTCGGGATGATCTCGCAGATCGTCGATCCGCCGGAGAAGCTGCGCGAGGTCGCGCAGGAGCTGGGGGAGACGATCGCCAAGAACTCGCCGGCGGCGATGCGCGCGACGAAGAAGGCGTTGTGGGGTGCGCTCGAGTACGGCCTCACCGACGGGTGCCGCGCGGGCGCGCAGCAGCTGGTCTCGATGTGGGGTCACCCCGACCAGACCGAGGGTCCGCTCGCGTTCGCGGAGAAGCGCGAACCTCGCTGGGCCCCGTGACGCCACTCCGATGAATCTTGCTGACGTCCTCGATCCTCGTGACGACGACGCCACGACCGTCGCCGTCTACACCACCACCGAAGAGGTCACGCGCGCCGACCTGCGGGCGCGCGCCGAGTCGCTGACCACGCTGCTGCGCGAGCGCGGGTTGCAATCCGGCCAGGCGGTCGGTGTGATGTTGCCGAACGGACCCGACATCGTGGCCGCGCTCTTCGGCATCTGGTTCGCGGGTGGCGTGTACGTGCCGCTCAACCCGCGCCTCTCGGCCGATGAGCTCGCGCACGTCATCGCCGAGGACCGGCCGGCCGCGATCATCACGCAGCCCGACGACGCCGCCCGCGTCCTCGACGTTCCTGTCGTGCTCGCCACCGGCCACGGCACCTGGGACGCGCCCGCGCCGCTCGACGCCGCGGCGCCCGCGTCGCCGGCGGGAGTCGCCGCGATCTCCTTCACGTCGGGCACCACCGGCCGGCCCAAGCCGGTGCCGCTCGTCCACGACAACGTGCTCGGACTCATCGACGGCGTGCTCGGGACCTTGCGCGGCAGCACGAGCAAGGGCGCGCGGTCCGAAGCGCGCACCCATGCCCAACCTGATCCCGACGTCGTTGTCGCTCTGGGCCGGCATCTACAACGTGATCTTCGCCTTCCGTGCCGGCGCAGCCGTCATCATCATGGACCGCTTCGAAACCCAGGCGTTCGCCGGCTTCGTCGAGCGCTTCCAACTGCGCTCCACCGTGCTCCCGCCCGCGGCGATGACCATGCTCGCCGACGACGAGTCGATCACGTCGCTGTCACCGCTCAAGTACGTGCGCAGCATCACCGCGCCGCTCTCGCCGCTGCAGGCGCGCCGCTTCCGCGACCGCTTCGGCGTGTTCGTGCTCAACGGCTGGGGTCAGACCGAGATCGGCGGCGAGATCGTCGGCTGGAGCGCGAGGACGCCAAGGAGTTCGGCGACACCCACCTCGGTGCCGTGGGTCGCGCCCACGAGAACGTGCAGCTGCGCATCGGCCGCTAACGAGGCCGGCGAGATCCTGGTGCGCACGCCGATGATCGAGGCGCGTGCCGCCGACGGCGACGACATGGACGGCCGCCTGGTCGACGGCTGGTTCCACACCGGCGACCTCGGTCGCCTCGACGACGAGGGCTTCCTCTGGATCGAGGGTCGGGTGTCGGACATGATCAACCGCGGCGGCCTCAAGGTCTTCCCCGAGGAGGTCGCCGAGGTCATCCGGCTCTCGCCCGACGTGGCCGAGTGCGCGGTCGCCGGCATCCCCGACGACCGCCTGGGTGAGGTGCCGTGGGCGTTCGTGGTCCCGCGTGAGGGCGCGACCCTCGACGCCGCCATGGTCGACGCGCTCGACGCGCTGTGCCGCGAGCACCTGGCGCCCTACAAGGTGCCGGCCCGCTTCGAGCCCCTCGACGCGCTGCCCCGCAACGAGGTGGGCAAGGTGCTGTTGCGGGAGCTGGTCGCCCTCGGGGCGCGGAGTCCTGATCAACGCCGATCGGACCGGACGACCTTCGGGTTCCCGTGTTCGGTGAGGAGCGGCTCGCATCGAGCTCTCTGGCCGATTGGTTACGCCGCGGTCGGGTGTTCGTGTCACTGCGCCGGAGCGAGCAATCTGGCGCGACTTGGCACTGAGCTTGCGATGTGACTCACGAGAAGGTGATGCCCCGAGATCGTGTGGGCCGCCGTCGCTCAGCTGCCTGACATCCGCGAGCTGCGCCGGCAGTCAGCTAAGGCGTTGACGCCGTTGGCGTCAGCGTGACCGCGTCGCCTGCCTCGACCAGCGAGCTGCCGCGGTGCGGTCGAGCGAAGGAGCTGACGGGCGGCGGCTGCGCGTCCCAGACGGTGCGCAGAGCGCTTGCCGTCCAGGTCGCGGTGCGCACCGCGCCGTCGGGCTCGAGGTGGACCAGATCGTCGGAGCGGACGCGATGCACCGCGCCGTCGTAGTAGAGGTCCTGCTGGAAGGCGCCGCTGGTGTCGTTGAGCCGCGTGCCCCACCAGCTGGGCGCCGTCGTGCCCGCTGTAGGGTGCGATGACCACTTGTCGATGACGCTGAGCCACCAGGCGACGCCAACCCTGTACGCGTTGCCGCTGGCGATGGTGGTGCCGCTGGCGCCGCTCTGCGGGCTCTTGACCCAGAGCACCACCTTCCCCTGCTGGTGCAGGTAGTCGATGATGCCGCTCAGCGTTGGCGACCCAGGCGGCGTAGAAGGCGTCGCTGCCGTAGTCGACCGACCAGGCGCCCAGATGTTGCACTCGCCGCACGTGCCGCCGTACTCGAGGACGACGGTGTCGACGTCGGGGTGCAGCGCGAGCTGGTGCTGACCCACGCGAGCGCGGTGGGGTACCAGGTGACCTCGAGCGTGGTTGGGTCGGTGTAGGGCAGCCGCCCGATGAGGCCTGAGCCGTTGACGTGCGTGTCGGTCACGGTGACGTCCATGCCGTGCCGCTCGAGGACGTCAGCGAGCTCGGTGTCGGTCTGCCCCAGCAGGCTGTCGCCAATCATCAGCGTTCATGGTGCGCTGCGCTCGAGCCGGTCATCGTCGTTTCGGCGGGCCAGGGGTTGCCGATGCCGCAGCCGGCGAGCGCGATGGCGGCGATGGTGGTGGTGAGCAGAAGCAGGCGCATGGTGCGGGACGATCTTTCAGTTATTTGGGAGGCCAAGACTTACATGACGCAAAAGGGGACATCGGGGACCCTGCGTCGATCAAACCGTGCCACCGTGTCCTGCGATGGCCACGCCTACCGAGGATCTTCCTTGCACGAAGTGACGCGGTTCTTCATGGCGGTTGATTCCCGCAGCGACCTACCGAGGGGAGGAGGTGAGCGACCGCTCAGTTGCGCGAGTCCGGCTCGATGCGGTCGGCAAGCTGCACGCCCTTGCTCTTCGGCCTGCGCAATGTCGCGCATGATCTCGGCAACCACAACGACGTCCCCGAGCGTCGACCAGCACCAGCATGCGGTCTTGACGCCAAGAGGAGATCGCACTGGCGTGCGCCCGACGCGCCATTCTGTACCCGGTGCCGTCAGTGACACTCCGTTCGCGCTGCTGCGATGGGATGTTCGCTCACACGGAATGTCGTGAGGCGTGGCGCAGCGAAGATGTTCTCCAGGAACCGGCTCGGCGTCAGTGGGTCGTTAGCTGCGGCCAACATGTCGCGAAGATCACCGCATCGAACCGCCGCGTGTGCTGCCTTGACCTCTCGCGCAGAGAGTTGCGTTGGCGGGCTATAGAAGCCTTCGGTAGATTTCGGGAGTGGCGTATCTTGCTTTCCGAATCGTCCAACGACCCAAGCACTTGGTACCAACTTCTCGTGCCCGGGCCGTCCTCGTTTTTCGTAGCGCAGGTGGCTTCCGACGGGATCAGCCAGTGCATACGTGTTCGGCAATGTAGACATCTGGTCCCGATCCATAGGCAATCATCCCGAGTTCGAGGCTGCGGTAGATCAGGTTGGAGCGGCTATCCTGAGTCCTCGCGAGCGGCAGCGGATCTAGTCTGGTGCCGGGGCGATAGAGAAGGATCCCTGACTTGCCGGCCGCCGCCATCTTGTCGAGCTTCGACCAAAGGTCAGTAGTGCTGAGCCTTCGATAGTCATCGATCGTCACGATCTGCCTGCCCTTTGAGATCTCTAAAGCGGCAGCGCGTGGGTCGACGATGCCATCTCGCCCTTTCAGCGGCTCGCGGAGGAGAGCCCACACCACACGGCCCAGATGATCACTCCTATCGCCAGGCCGATCTGCCACTTACGTGCTCTGACGGTCATCGTGGGAAGCAGCAGGCAGAACAACGCTGGCAGGAGCACGCGTGCATGCATCCAATCGCCGCCGACTCGCACCCAGTACAACCCCAGTGCAACGCCCACGCTCAGCGCGGCCACCATGAGCACACCGGTCGCCGACTGCAGTCGCCCCGGTGCGGTGCTCACCGCAGCGACGGACAGGACGAGCAAGAGGCCGACAGGGACTACAAGCCAGTAGGTCTCGTTGAAGTCGGCGAGGTATCGCCAGCCCTGCGACCAGTAGGACAGCGACGCCTCCTTCGCAAGCGCGGTGTTCGGAACCAGCAACCCGTAGTAGCCCATCCTGCAGATCTCGAACGTCATCGGAAGCACGAGCGCGTATGCGAAAGCGCGAAACCGTGCCGCCCAGCCGCCGCCGCGGTTGATGCACAACAGCGCGAACCAAAAATCCGAACGACACGATGGCCAGATCAGGTCGGATCAACGGTCCGACATCCGAGCAACACCGGAAGGAACCACCGATCCGGTCTCTGCTCCTCGCGGAGGGCAGGGCCATCGTGCGCGAGACAGAACCAACTCGCACCGATCCACGCCAGAGACAGTCCGCCCTCAAGCCCACCTGTCGAATACGTCCACGCCGCGGGGATCGCTACAAACGCGATTGCGCCCACCGGAACGAGCAAGCCCGTGGGGCGAGGAGGAAGCAGACGGAATGTGCCGAAGGTTGCCAGCGCCACGCCGGACGCGGCACCAGCGATTCCGAGGAACACGGCGAGCCACTCCAGGCGCACCGGCGTCTCGAAGTCAGCGAACGCGAGAATCGCGATCCACAGAGGGCTCGTCCCAGCCTCGACGCGCTCTACCCCGGTTGAAGACAGGCCCATTGCCCACGCGGATCTGCTGCACGACTCGGTAGTTGATGAACCCGTCGTCGCCGACCCATCGGTAGTGCCACGCCATCACGAGTAGCACCACGGCCGGCGTTAGAAGGATGCAGTACCTGCGCGCTTGTGCGTCGTTTCTGCCGACGATCGGCTCGCGATTGCGTCGGTACGTGAACCTCTCCGATGTCCTGCGTGGCGGCCGAGGTCATTGTTCTCTCAGGAAGCACATTCTCCGCTACACCCGTCCGCTGGGACGCCCGCACTGCAAGCAGGCGAACCGGGCGAGAATAGTGGTGCCGCATGCGAATCCAAGGGCACCCGAAGCCTGACGAGCGACGATCGACATGAGAGCCGAAGTGGCTTGACGGAATCGGCTCTTCACGGAGGGGTTCGCGACAGCACGCCGGAGAGGGCGGCAACGCCATATCTGCTGATCTGTACGGCAGGCGTGACGGTCGAGACTGGTCGAAACCAGTGCGATCCCGCCTACCCTTCTGGCTTCGCAATCCAGGAGACACCGTGCGCCGTCTTGCGCTCTCAGTGCTGCTGGCGGCGCTCTGCGCCGCCTCAACCATGGTTCCGTCGACCGCTTACGTGAGCAGCGCGCAGTCGAACGCCAAGGCCGCTGCGCAGGCTGCAGTCGGCGGATACATGGGCGGCTCTGCACAGTGCAGGGGTCGACGGGATGCTCGCGGAACGAAGTGTCTAGTTCGATTCGTGTTCGTCATCCGACGAGTTCGAATACCGTCGTGTACACGACCGCCGCAAAATCGTTCAACGCGAAGGCTGCCAGTACCGACGCACTCGCAGCGCTCTCCGTGCCATGCCAGTCGGGCATCGTGTATTCGACAGGCGTCAAAGGCAAGCTCGTCGAGTTTCATGCCGGGACTGTCGCCGGCTCAACGCTCGCTCAGGTGTCGCGCGACCTGCGGCGAATGTTGAGAAGGGCGTGAAGGGCTACGTGGTCCGTGAACGGTCTGCGGCATGCCGCAGCTCCCACGCAGACGATCCACCCGGACAACGGCGTGCACATGGCCCGGTTCTGTAGCGAAGTCAATCGAGTCGCAAGCGAGAATCCGATTGTGCCCACCGATGTGGTGCCCTTGCTCTTGGAGGTCGGCGGTGTCCAACTACAGAACGCTGCGCTCATTGTCGGCCCCAACGCCCCGGGAGTTGGCCACGGGCTATCTGAATCAAGTGAAGATCTTGTGTGACATCCGAGATGGAAAGCTCGGATGAGCACCCCGTAGCGACCCTCGCCTTCACCCTGGCGTGCCCGCCACTGGATTCGCAAGAGGTACGACGGCTCCCACAGGTGCAAGACCCAATTCCCCGAACCACGAAGTTCCTGTCAGACTCCGGCCATGATCCGACTCAGCGTCCTGTACCCGAAGACCGACGGTGCGAAGTTCGACCACGACTACTACCGCGACAAGCACGTGCCGCTCGCGGTGTCGACGTGGGGCGTCGAGCGCGTCGAGATCGACAAGGGCCTCAACGGTCCCGTACGAGGCCGCGGTGCACTTCTTCTTCCCGTCGACGGACGCCATCGGCGAGGCGATGGGCAACGAGGGCACCGGCGCGATCATGGCCGACGTCGCCAACTACACCGACATCCAGCCGGTCATGCAGACCAGCGAGATCGTCGAGAGCTGACGCGCGCGCTACGACGCGCGCCGGAGCTGCGGCCTCACCCGCAGCCAGTACCAGGCGCCGCCGAAGCCCCAGGTGAACAGGATCACCAGGAACGTGGGCCGTTTGTTGCGGCCGATGTGATCGAAGGCGAGATCGTCGTACTGCGAAGCGTCGACCAGCGCTCCGGCCCAGAGCAACATCCCGGTGACACCGACGATGGCGATCACGACGAACAGCAGCGGCGGGATCACGGAAGCTGGCATCACGGAACCTTAGGCATCCACGGCTGGTTCACAGGTCTCGTGGGTACGCGTCGGTCGCGTGCGTGCCGGTCCGAGAGCACGGGTGGCTGCCACTGCCCTTGCAGTGCTGTTCGCGATCGCCGTCTCGGCGTGCTGCGCGATGCTGCCCGGCACGCGCGCGTCCGCGGCGACGTCGACCGCGTGCACCAACGGCCCCGCGGCGGGCACGCCGAAGCCGTCGACCGCAGGGATCACGCGCACCGACTACACCTTCGCCCATCGGGTCGACGGACGGTGCCGCACGCTCGTGACGCAGATCCGCGAACCTTCGCCGTCGGCCCCGACGCCGGTGCCGGTGATCCTTGCCATCCACGGGCTGGACGGGACTCCGAACGCGCTGGCACCACTGCTCGACGGGTGGACGCGGGCGGGATACGTCGTCGTCGCGCCGACGTTCCCGAAGACCAAGAAGGACGCGCGCGGCAAGGCGCTGCGCAGCGAGGTCGTCGACCAGGCCGCCGACGCGCCGGTACGTGCTCGACCAGGTCCTCGACCGCGCTGTCCGAGTTCGGCATCGATCCCGACGAGGTGGGCGCCGCCGGCATGTCGCTCGGCGGGATGACGGTCTACGGGCTGATCTCGCACACGTGTTGCGAGGACGGCCGCATCCAGGCCGCGGAGGTGATGGCGGGCGTGCACGACGCGTTCCCCTCGGGAACGTACAAGCACCAGGACGTGCCGGTGCTGTTGCTCCACGGCGACGCCGACGTCGGCTACCACAACAGCCGGAGCGCGTATCACGCAGCTCGCCGCACCCAAGTGGTTCGTCACGTTGCACGGCGAGCGCCACGCACCGCCGTTCGAGGTCCCACGGGGCCCAGCCAGTGCGATCGTCGACACGACGACGGTCGCTGTTCTGGAACCTCACGCTGAAGGGCGACACCGGCGGCCGGGCCGCAGATCGTCGCCGCGGTGAAGGCGACGAACGGCAAGGCCACGCTGCAGCGCAACCTCACGGGCTGAGGCTCAGGAAGCAGTGAGCTCGCGGCCGCGCTGGCGCAGCTCGAACTTCAGCACCTTGCCGCTGGCGTTCAGCGGAAGCGCGTCGACCACCTCGAGGTAGCGCGGCGCCTTGAAGTTGGCCATGTGCTCGCGCGCACCACGCCAGCACCGCGTCGCGGTCGACGGTGTGGCCGGCGGTGGGAACCACGAACGCCATGCCGACCTCGCCCATGCGCTCGTCGGGCACGCCGACGACCGCCACCTGCGCGAGGTCGGGGTGCTCGAGCATCATCCCCTCGATCTCGGCGGGATAGGCGTTGAAGCCGCCGACGATGAACATGTCCTTGATGCGATCGGTGATGGTGCACGTTGTTCTGCGCGTCGACGTACCCGACGTCGCCGGTGTGCAGCCAGCCGTCGGCGTCGACGGTCTCGGCGGTGGCCTCGGGGTTGTCGAAGTAGCCGATCATCACCTTGTAGCCGCGGATGACGATCTCGCCCTGCTCGCCGGTGGGCAGGTCGTTGCCGTCGGTGTCGACGATCTTCATCTCGATGCCGTCGAGCGGGCGACCCGACGTGTGGGCGATGATCTCGGGGTCGTCGTCGTGGCGGCACATGGCGACGGTGCCGGTGGTCTCGGTGAGGCCGTAGCCGGTGACGACGGAGTCGAACCCGAGCTCTTCGCGCAGCTTCACGACGAGCTCGACGGGCACGACCGCGGCACCGGTGACCGCGAGCCGCAGCGACGACAGGTCGTACTCGCTGACGTCGGTGTTGAGGATGGTCTGGTAGATCGCCGGCGGCCCCGGCAGCATCGTGACCCGCTCGGCCTGCACCAGCGCCATCACGGTCGCGGGGTCGAACACGAGGTGGGGGAGCAGCGTCGCGCCCTTGAGCAACGACGCCAGCAGTCCCGACTTCAATCCCGCGGTGTGGAACAGCGGATAGATGAGGAGGTAGCGGTCGCCGTGACGCAGGCCGACCACGTCGGACCACGCGTCGTAGAGGCGCACGCTGGCACCGTGGCGCAGCATCGCGCCCTTCGGTGCGCCGGTGGTGCCCGACGTGAAGATGATGTCGCTCATCGTGTCGCCGGTGAGCGCTCGCTTCGCGCGCCTCGACTTCCTTGTCGAGGGCGGCCGCATCGTCGACGTTCGCGGCGCGCGCGAGGAAGTCCGACCAACTCACGGTTCCGTCGGGCACCGAGCCCTCGAGGATGACGATCTCCTCGACCAGGTCGCGTGCGCCGGCGTCGTCGAGCAGCTCGACGTAGTTGGTGTCGAGGAAGTCGGTGACGGTGAAGAGGAAGCGCGCCCCGGACGTGCGCAGCACGTGCGCGGCTTCGGTGCCCTTGAACCGGGTGTTGAGCGGGACGAGCACACCTCCCGCGGCGTACAGGCCGAGCGCGGCCACGATCCACTGGTGCAGGTTGGGTGCCCAGACGGATGCTCGGTCGCCGGGCTGCAGGCCGGTGGCGACGAACGCCTTGGCGGCCTCGCGCACCGCGGCCTCGAGCTGCGTGAAGGTGAGGCGAGTGCCGCGGTCGACGATCGCCTCGTCGTCGGGCCAGAGGTCGGCGGCGCGGTGCACGACCCCCGGCACCGTGTCAGGGAGCTCCTCGAAAGGTCGGTGGGTGTGGGTGCTCACGAGGCGGAATATACAATCCGGCGCCTGACGACCCGTCAGAAACGCACGCACTCGAGATCACAGGGGGAGCCGTGGGGCTGCTCGACGGCAAGGTAGCGATCGTCACCGGCGCGGGCCACGGCATCGGCCGCGGGCACGCGATGGAGATGGCCCGGCACGGCGCCAAGGTCGTGGTCAACGACCTCGGGGGCAGCGAGCGGGGTGAGGGCACCGGCAAGGCTGCCGACGACACCGTCCAGCTCATCGTCGACGCGCGGCGGTGAAGCAGTCGCGAACTACGGCGACGTGAGCGACCACGACCAGTGCGGCGAGCTCGTCCAGCAGGCGATCGACACCTTCGGCCAGCTCGACATCCTCGTGAACAACGCGGGCATCGTGCGCGACGCCGCCATCTGGAACATGCCCGTCGACGACTGGGACCTGGTGATGCGGGTGCACGTGCGCGGCACGTGGTCCACCTCGCACTTCGCGTCGAAGTACTTCCGCGACCGGGCCAAGAGCGACGACTCGTTCCACGGTCGCATCATCAACACGACGTCGGGCGCGGGCCTGGGCGGCAACTTCGGCCAGACCGGTTACGCCACCGCCAAGGCCGCGATCGTCGGCCTCACGCTCACGCTCGCGCAGGAGCTGTACCGCTCGAACGTGACCGTGAACTGCATCGGTCCCGCAGGACTCACCCGCATCACCGCGACCATGCCGGGGTCGGGCGAGGCGTTCGAGCCCAACGACGTGCCCGAGGGCGAGTGGAACCCGATGGACCCGAAGAACAGCTCGCCGGTGGTGGCGTGGCTGGCGAGCGACGAGGCCGACTACGTGACCGGCCAGGTCATCCGGGTCATCCACGACAAGCTGATCTGGATGGGCGGCTGGTACGAGCGCGCCGACGTCAGCTGCGAGGGCAAGCCGTGGGACGCCGAGAAGCTCGGCATGACCATGGCCACGGATTTGTTCCAGACCCGCCACCGCGGCATGGTCTTCGGGCCCGCCCAAGTAGCGACGCAGCAGCAGGAGACAGCACCCACTCATGGCGATGCCCACCGACGTCCCGATCATCGACTGCATGATCAGCTTCCCGATCGAGGACAAGAAGAAGCTCTACGAGTTCATCACCAAGCAGACGAAGGACTCGCAGTCGAAGGACGAGTACCAGTTCCCGGTCGAGTACATGTTCAAGGACGTGCCCGACGAGAACGAGGACGGTGAGGACCCGGTCGCGATCACGCTGCGCGAGATGGACAAGCACAACATCGAGCAGCGGTCTCATCGGCATCGGCAGCAGCAACTCGGAGCGCGCGCTCAAGGACCACCCCGACCGCTTCGTGGGCGCGATCAGCGTCGACCCCAACGACATCATGGGCGTGCTCCGTCGGATCACCGAGGCGCACGAGAAGTGGGACATCCGCGCCGTCGACATCTTCCCGTGCGGTCTGTTCCCGCAGATCCGCATCAACGCGCCGCAGATGTACCCGGTGTACGCGAAGTGCGTGGAGCTCGGCATCCCGGTGTTCGTGAACGCGGGTGTTCCCGGTCCGCGGCTGAAGATGGACCCGCAGAAGGTGGAGTACATCGACGACGTGATGTACGACTTCCCCGACCTCGTGTTCGTGACCCGTCACGGGTGCGAGCCGTGGGAGGACCTCGCGGTGAAGCTCATGCTCAAGTGGCCGGGCCTGCACTACTGCACCAGCGCGTTCGCGCCGAAGCACTACCCGAAGGCGATCATCGACTACGCCAACACGCGCGGCGCCGACAAGATCATCTACGCGGGCTACTTCCCGATGGGCCTCACGCTCGACCGCATCATGGGCGACATGGTCGACGTGCCGTTCCGCGACCACGTGTGGCCGAAGTTCCTGCGCGAGAACGCGGAGCGCGTCCTCAAGCTCAAGTGAGCGACAGGGCTTCACGCTGCGATACCACGACGACGAGCTGCTCACGCCGGAGCAGCGCGCCGCGCTCAGTGGTCCGGGCGCGATGTTCGAGCGCACCACCGAGATGGTCCTCGGCGCCGAGTGCGAGGTGTTCGTCCAGCGTCCGCACGACCTGGTCGAGGTGCTCCGCACCAGCGCCGAGCAGTTCGGCGATCGTCCGTACCTCGTGTTTCCTCCGGGGAGGCGAGACGGTCACCTTCGGTGAGGTGCCCGAGCGCGCCGGCGCCATCGCGCGGGTGCTCGCCGACGAGTACGGCGTCGGCAAGGGCGACCGGGTCGCGTTCGCCAGTGCGAACAGCCTCGACTACGCGCTGGCGCAGCTGGCGGTGGTGAGCCTCGGCGCGATCATCGTCGGGCTCAACGGGTGGTGGACGGGTTCCGAGCTCGCGTACGGCATGGAGCTCACGCAGCCGACGGTCCTGTTCGGCGACGAGGCGCGGCTCGAGCGCCTCGCCGAGGTCGGCATCGACCGGCACGCCGATGATCCACGTCGATCCGGACGGGACTGCGGCGCTGCCCGACGTCGCCATCGACGAAGACGACCCGTTCATGATCCTCTTCACGTCGGGGACGACGGGACGCCCGAAGGGCGCCACGCTCACGCACCGGAACATGGTGCACATGGGTTCGGCGATGGCGTACGGGCGGACGGTCACGATGCTCGCTCAACAACGTCCCACCGCCGCCGCCCGACGCGCCGCCGCCGGCGTCGATCTGTGCGACACCCTTCTTCCACATCTCCGGCACCGCGCCGTTGTTCATGACCGGCGCCCGCTTCGGATCGTCGCTGGTGTTCCCGCCGCCGGGACGCTGGGACCCGGAGGTGCACCTGCGCCTCACCGCCGACCATCGCGTGTCGGGCTGGTCGGGAGTGCCGACGCAGTTCTGGCGCATGCTGGAGCACCCCGACTTCGACGTCGTTCGATCTGTCGTGCCTCACGATGGTGTCGTCGGGTGGTGCACCGTTCCCGCCCGAGCTGATGCGGGTGCTCAACGAGAAGATCCCGTCGGCCAACCTGTCGAACGGCTACGGCATGAGCGAGTCGATGGGCGCGGGCACGCTGCTGTCGGGGGCGCGCTACTTCACGCACCGCGAGTCGGTGGGCGCGCCCTACCCCACGCTCGAGGTGCAGATCCGGTCCGGAGAAGGTCGTGAGGACCGGAACGTCCTGCCCGAAGGCGAAGTGGGCGAGATCTGCCTGCACGGCGGCGTGATCTTCAAGGGCTACTGGAACGATCCCGAAGCCACTGCCAAGGTGCTCGACGACGAGCGCTGGTACCACACCGGCGACTACGGCCGCATCGAGGACGGCGTGCTCTGGCTCGAGAGCCGCATGCGCGACCTCATCATCCGCGGCGGCGAGAACATCTACCCGATGGAGATCGAGCACCGCCTGATCGAGC
The DNA here is from genome assembly GCA_963697125.1 of uncultured Actinomycetes bacterium. Lineage (GTDB taxonomy): Bacteria > Actinomycetota > Acidimicrobiia > IMCC26256 > DASPTH01 > DASUAS01. Next base: position 660,127 of record CAVOMW010000006.1, on the reverse strand, counting down.
ACCCCGACATCGCCGACGCCGCGGTCATCGGGGTCGAGCATCGCACGCTCGGCCAGGAGGTCATGGCCGTCGTCGTGCTGCAACCGGGCGCATCACTCGAAGCGCAAGCGGTGCAGGACTGGGTGGGGGAGGGCCTCGCCCGGTTCAAGGTGCCGACGTACGTGGAGTTCCGTGACGCGCTGCCCTACACGCAGACGGGCAAGGTCATGAAGCATCAGTTGGAACAGGAATTGGCTCGACCGATAGCCCGTTCCCACGCGGCGGCCGCGCCGCGTTGCGCGACGACTCGCGCCACCGCAGCACCGATGGCCACCGCGATCGCCCAGGTGAGCGCGTCGGGCCAGCTCACGTCGCGTGCCACCGGGTTCTCCGGTGGGTCCTCGTGCTTGGTCGTGCGCCAGGTGGTCACCGCGACGCGACGCACCGCAGTGGCCGCGAGCGTCCCTGACGCGATGGCGACGCCCTGCCACGCCAACTGTTTCGGGTTCTTCATGTTCGGTTCGTGCCCAAAATGGGCGCGATTCAACCGTCGAGCTGGCCGAGCACCCCGTCCTTGGCGTTGGGCAGCGCGAGGAGCTCGGCGAACGCGGCGTTCTCCAACGTGCGGGCGCGGGCGATGCCCTCGCGCTCGGCGTCGAGCAGCAGCCGCTTCGTCGCCATGAGCGACGGCAGCGACTTCGCGGCGATGCGCGTGGCCAGCTCCATCGTCGCGTCGACCAGCGTCTCGGGGGAGCACTGCTGCACCGCGAGTCCGGTGGCGACCGCGTCCTCGGCCGAGATCCAGTCGGAGGTGAACAGCGAGAGCGATGCCTGCTGACGGCCCATGCGCCGCGGCAACAGGTAGCTGCTCGCGGCCTCGGGGGCGACACCCATGTTGGTGAACGGCGCCAGCAGCCGCGCCTTGTCGGACACGAAGACGAGATCGCAGTGGGCGAGCATGGTGAAGCCGAGGCCCACCGCGGCGCCGTTCACCGCCGCCAGCAACGGCTTCGGGAACTCCTGCAGCACGTCGACGAATGCGGGGAAGCCGTCGCGTGACACGGACTCGCCGCCGACGCCGGCGTCGACGGTCTCTGCCATCTCGAGCAGGTCGGTGCCCGCGCAGAACGCCTTGCCCGCGCCGGTGAACACGACCACCGCGACGTCGTCGTCGGTCGCCGCGGCACGCAGCGCGTCGGCGGACGCGTGGTACAGCTCCTCGTTGAACGCGTTGGCGCGGTCGGGCCGGTTGAAGGTGAGCAGGCGGACGCGGTCGTGGTCTTCAGCAAGCAACATGGCCGGTCAGCCTACGGCCGTCATCGAAGAGAAAGCATGAGCGCGGCCCAGACGACCGGTTCGTCGCCGACCGGGCGCCACCGGTGGTGGGTGCCGCGCTGCACGACGGCCTCGCCCGGACCGAGCACGACCGGATCCCCCGAGAAAGAAGGGCTGGCGGGGAGAGACAGCTCGAGCCGGCCGGAGAGCACGACGTCGACGTCGATGGTCGCGGTGGTGTGCCACCCCGCCTCACCGGGGTCGAACCCGGGTGGGTGCTCCACGGTCCGGAAGCAGATTCCCGCCACCTCGTGGTTCCAGCTCCCACGTCGCCCTCGGGGTCGCCGCCCTGGTCGGGCGCGCCGAGCGCGCCGCCGGTCTGCCACAGCTCGACCAGCGCCGTGCCACCGCCGCCGATCGAACAGGGCGGCGTGCCGTCGGAGAGCACGTACGAGCGACCGTGCTCGTCGGTGGCGGCCACGAGTCGGCGGGGACCTTCCGCCGTCGTGCTCGATGCCGCCTGCTGCGGCTCAGCCGGCGCGGGCGCGTCGGGATCGGGGCGCAGCATGCACACGACGTAGGTGCACGGGTCGTCCCCGACCACGCGCCACCGATGCCGGTTGCCGCGCTGGATCACGACGTCACCCGCGCCGAGCTCGTGCTCACCGTCGTCGAGACCGAGCACGATGCGGCCGTCGACCACGACCATGAAGTCGAGGGTGTCGGTGGCGTGCATGCCGGGCTCGTCGGGGTCGTCGCCCTCCACCCGGATCCAGTCGCCGCCGCCTTCGCTCGCTGCCGGGAAGCGGATGATGCGCACCGAACAGCCGCCGACGGGTGGCTCCAGCCGGATCGAGCCTTCAGGTTCGTCCCCGCCGTCCTCGACCGTCGCCGGCGGCCCGTCGAGCCACAACCACGTGGCCACGCCGAAGCCGTTGGTCCGGATCGTGCCCTCAGGCGGGCCGTCGGACCGGATGATCGCCTGCCCCTCCGCGTCGAGCCCGGTGACGACTCTTCGTGCCGTGAAGTCCATGCCCCGGACCCTACGCACCCGCTCGTCGACGCGCCCGAAGACGCGGGCGCCGCGGCGGGCGCGGGACACCGACCGTCGTCCGAGACCGACGTCCGGTGAGTCGAGTACGAGTAGCGCACGACCCGCGCGCTCCCGAGTGAACGTCCGTGTGAGCACGGTACGTGGCTGCGGCGTCGAGCGGGAATGGCTCCGGTTCGCATGTCTCTCTGATTTCGTCGGCGTCTTCGGACCCATGGGTCCAATGAGACGGACGAAACCAAGGAGCGTCACCCCGCCGATGCCGGCCGGTACAATGGGCTCAGAAGGGGAGTATCCCGCCGACGGAGCGTCGTCATCACGGTCAGCCTCAGTGCCGGCCCGGCGCCCGTGCCACCTGCAGAGGTGGTGGGAGAGACCTTCGGAACCCGACTGCTGGTTTCGAAGGGATCGTCATGGAGTGGGTCGTCCTCATCACAGTGATCGTGGCGTTGCTCGCGGTCGACCTGCTGCTGCACCGCGGCAACCACGAGCCGACCGCCAAGCGCGCGCTGGTGGAGTCCGCGGCGTGGGTGGCGTGCGGTCTTGGCTTCGCCGTCGTGGTGCTCGTGTGGATGGGCGGCCAGGCCTTCTCCGAGTACCTGAGCGGGTACGTGATCGAGAAGTCGCTCAGCATCGACAACGTGTTCGTGTGGGCGGTGATCTTCTCCAGCTTCGCGATCCCGGCTCGCTACCAGCACCGGGTGCTGTTCTGGGGCATCTTCGGCGCGCTGGTGATGCGCGCCATCTTCATCTTCGCCGGCACCGCGTTGATCGAGGAGTTCTGGTGGATGCTCCTCGTGTTCGGTGTGGTGCTGCTGTTCTCCGGATTCAAGGTGCTGCGGCACAAGGAGAACGAGGGTCAGCACGGTCACGACCGCGCGGTGAAGCTCCTGGGTCGCTTCCTGCCCGTGCGCTCGGAGCTGGCCGACCAGCACTTCGTCGTGAAGGAGTCACCGGGCCCCGGACAGGTCGCACCGCTCGTCTGCGCTGGGTGGCCACACCGTTGCTCGCGGCGCTGGTCGTGGTCGAGGTGACCGACGTGGTGTTCGCGGTCGACAGCGTGCCCGCGATCCTCGCGGTGTCGCGCGACCCGTTCATCGTGTTCGCGTCGAACGTGTTCGCGATCCTCGGTCTGCGCGCCATGTACTTCCTGCTGGGCGACGCGCGTGAGCGCTTCCACTACCTGGCGCACGCGCTCGGGGCGATCCTGGTGTTCGTCGGGATCAAGATGATCGTGTCGCACTGGTGGCACTTCCCGACGGTGGCGTCCCTCGGCGTGATCGTCGCGATCGTCGCCGGCGCCATCGGAGCGAGCGTCGTGAAGACCCGGCGGGAGGAGGCGCGAGCCGCGGCGGGGGAGATACGGTCCCCACATGAAATTGGCTGAACTGGTGGTCCCCGAGTCGACCGTCGTCCTCACGCAGGAGTGCCAGAAGGGCGTCATCGGCGACTTGAGCCTCCTGCCCGCGCTGGCGGAGTCGGCGAAGACGATCGGTCTGGTCGAGAACGTCAACCGGCTGGTCACCACCGGGCGGGCCGCCGGCTGCGGCATCCTGCACTGCATCGCCGCCACCCGCGACGACCGACGGGGAGCGAGCACCAACGCACCTCTTTTCCAGGGCACGCGGTCCAAGGGTGACGCGCCCAGTGGTCCGGGTCCAAGACCGCCTGGTCCAATGACCCCGGGCGGCCCCGGCACCGAGCTCATGGACGGCATCGAGTCGGCCGACAGCGACCTCGTGTCCACCCGCATCGGCGGGCTGTCGCCAGTGAACGGCACCGACGTACCGACGCTGCTGCGCAACCTCGGCGCGAAGACCGTGGTGATCGTGGGCGTGTCCACCAACGTCGCCATCCCGAACGCGACGCTCGACTGCGTCAACTTCGGGTTCAACGTGGTGATCGCGCGCGACGCGATCACCGGGTACCCCGTCGACTACACCGACGTGATCATCAAGAACACGCTCTCGCTGGTCGCGAAGATCACGACCACCGACGAGCTCGTGGCCATCTGGTCGTAGACGGCTGGAGCTAGAAGGGCAGTTCGACCGGCTCGGCGATCTTGCCGAGCAGTTCGCACAGCGTCCGCTGCTCGCTCGCGCTGAGCGACGCCACCGTTGGCGCGGTGGCCAACGCTTCGTCGAGAGCCGCACGGCGGAGCTTCTCGCCTTCGGGTGTGCGCACGATGCGACGGACCCGACGGTCGTGGGGGTCGACGGTGCGCACCACCAATCCGCGCGCCTCGAGCCGGTCGACGATGTCGGTGATGTTCGACGCGTCGAAGTGCAGCGACTCCGCCAGCTCGCGCTGCGACTGCGGTTCATCGAGGTGACTCAGTGCGGCCAGCTGCGACGGCGTCAGATCGAGGGTCGCCGCGAGCGAGGCCACGTGGGCCTTCATCGCGTGCATCACCCCCATCAAGTGGCGCAGCACGTCGCGTGACAGCTGCTCCTTGACGATGTTCCCCCCGGTGGTGGCCACGCTCAACTCCTGTACTAGAGTCAATGGTTGAGACAACCAATGATTGGTCCGTCCATCATACGGGAGGGTGCGGAGTGCTGCAACGACTGGCGGCCTGGTGCTACCGACGTCGTCGGAGCGTCGTCGTGCTGTGGATCGTCGCCCTGGTCGCGGTGAGCGTGATCGGCTCCAACGTGGGCGCGTCCTTCTCCCAGGGGTTCTCCCTCACCGACACCGAGTCGGCGCGCGCCGCCCAGCTGCTCGAGACGCGGTTCCCCGCCCGCGCCGGTGACGAAGGCCAGATCGTCTTCGCCCACGCGGGCGGAGTGCAGGACGCGGCCGTGCAGGCCCGGATGGAGAAGCTCTTCGCCGACGTCGCGAAGGTCCCGGGCGTCACCGCGGTCGTGAGCCCCTACACGCAAGACGGCGCGCGCCAGGTCGCGCGCAGCGGTGACATCGCGTACGCCACCGTCCAGTTCGCCAAGCAGGCTTCGAAGATCCCCGACTCCACCATCGAGCACATCCGCACCCTCAAGGACGCCTCCCAGGATGAAGGAGGCATCGGTGGCGGTGTGCGGATCGCCCTCGGCGGCCGCATGTTCCAGGAGCCGGGTGGTCTCGGCCCGGCCGAGCTCATCGGCATCCTCGCCGCCATCGTCATCCTGCTCGTCGCCTTCGGTTCGCTGCTCGCGATGGGGCTGCCCATCCTCATCGCGCTGTTCGGCATCGGCATCGGGCTCGGTCTCGTGCAGCTGCTGAGCCACACGATCGCGACGCCCGACTTCGCCACCCAGCTGGCGTCGATGATCGGCATCGGCGTGGGCATCGACTACGCGCTGTTCATCGTCACCCGGTACCGGCAGGGCCTCGACGAAGGCCTCCAGCCCGAGCACGCCGTCGTGCGCGCCATCGACACCGCGGGCCGGGCCGTGGTGTTCGCCGGCACCACGGTGGTGATCTCGCTCCTCGGCTTGTTCCTGATGGGCGTCGACTTCGTGAACGGCATGGCGCTGGGCACGTCGGTGACCGTCGCCATCGTGATGCTGGCGTCGATCACCCTCCTCCCCGCGTTGCTCGGGTTCGCCGGTCGTACCATCGACCGCTTCTCGGTGCGCCGGCGCAAGGAGCCGAAGCCGGTCGAGCAGACGATGTGGTACCGGTGGAGCCGCGTGGTGCAGCACCGCCCGTGGCCCGCGGCCATCGGTGGTCTCGCGTTCCTGATCGTGCTCGCGATCCCGCTCCTGTCGATGCGCCTCGCGTTCCCCGACAGCGGCGCCAACCCCAAGGCCGACACGTCACGCCAGGCCTACGACCTGGTGGCCGAGGGCTTCGGCGCCGGCTTCAACGGCCCGCTCGTGTTGGCGGCCGAGTTCCCCAAGGGCGCCGACACCGCCTCGCTCGATCAACTGGCAACGCGGCTGCAGCAGACGCCCGACGTCGCCGCGGTCGTCGGACCGACCGTCGAGCCCGTCGGGTGACGCCGCGGTCATCCGGGTCATCCCGAAGAGCTCGCCGCAGTCGGTCGCGACCACCGATCTCGTCGCCACCCTGCGCGACGACGTCATCCCCGCGGCGGTCAGTGGTTCCGACGTGCAGGTGCACGTCGGTGGACTCACCGCGTCGAGCATCGACGTGTCGGAACGGCTCGCGGCGCGACTGCCGATCTTCATCGGTGCGGTGCTCGTGCTCAGCTTCCTCCTGCTGATGGCCGTGTTCCGCAGCCTCCTGGTCCCGCTGAAGGCGGTGATCATGAACCTGCTGTCGATCGGCGCGGCGTACGGCGTCGTCGTCGCGGTGTTCGAGTGGGGATGGGGGAACGGCATCCTCGGAGTCGAGAAGACCGGGCCCATCGCGCCGTTCATCCCGATGATGATGTTCGCGATCCTGTTCGGCCTCTCGATGGACTACGAGGTCTTCCTGCTCTCGCGCATCCGTGAGGAGTACGACCGCACCGGCGACAACGCGGTCGCGGTCGCCGACGGCCTTGCGTCGACGGCCCGCGTCATCACCGCCGCCGCGCTGATCATGGTGTGCGTCTTCGGGAGCTTCATCCTCGGCGACGCCACGACGGTGAAGCTGTTCGGCCTCGGCCTGGCGACGGCGATCCTGGTGGACGCCACGGTGGTGCGGATGGTGCTCGTCCCCGCGACGATGGAGCTGCTCGGCGACCGGAACTGGTGGTTCCCGCGGTGGCTCGACCGGATCATCCCCCGCCTGCACGTGGAGGCCGGGCCCGACGTCGACGCCGAGCTGGCCCGACTCACGGCCGAGGAGCAGACTCCCGTCGGAGGCTGAGCGGGGGCTCCGGCCAGGGCCCCAGAACGGGCGCGGCGTTACAGTGCGAGCCACCCGAACGCGCACTCGAGGAGCCACCCGTGACCGAAGCAGTCATCGTCTCTGCCGCCCGCACGCCCATCGGGCGAGCCCGCAAGGGATCGCTCGTCGACGTCGACGCGTTCCGTCTGGCGGAGATCGCGGTCGGGGAGGCGGTGGCGCGCGCCGGCATCGACACCGCCGACATCGAGGACATCGTTCTGGGCGAATCGCTCTACGGCGGTGGCGACATCGCCCGGCACACCGCGGTGGTGCTCGGGCTCGACTCCGTCGCCGGGCATCGCCGACAACCGTCACTGCGCGTCGGGGCTCAGCGCGGTGCAGATCGCGGCGGGCAGCATCCGCGCCGGTATGGACACCGTCGTGGTGGCCGGCGGTACGCACAGCTCGAGCTCGATGCCCCAGGTGTGGCATGTGCTCGAGCCCGGCGGCGAACCGCAGATGTGGATGTCACCGAGTCACCCGGAGACGCCCGATGCGCCCGCGTTCGACATGTCGATCACGGTGGGCGAGAACACCGCCGCCGAGGTGGGTATCACCCGTCACGACGTCGACGAGTGGGCCGCGTACAGCCACCGCCAGGCCATCGCGTCGATCGACTCGGGCGCGTTCGAGGAGGAGATCGTGCCGGTCGAGTACGTCGACCGCGAGGGCGCCGCGCGCACGTTCAGCGTCGACGAGCACCCGCGTCGCGGTGTCACGGTCGAGATCGCTGGCCGAGCTCAAGCCGATCCACCCCGAGCTCGACTCGCCCACGGTGACCGCGGGCAACGCGTCGGGCATCAACGACGCCGCGGCCGCGCTGGTGCTCACGAGCGACGACTACGCCGAGGCGCACGGGCTGCGACCGCTGGCGCCGCGTCGTGTCGTGGGCGAACTCCGGCATCGAGCCCGCGCGCACCGGCATGGGCCCCACGCGGCGCGATCCCGAAGGCGCTCGACCGCGCCGGCCTCACCCTCGACGACATCGACCTGATCGAGATCAACGAGGCGTTCTGCTCGGTGCCCGTGGCCGCGATCCGCACGCTCGGCATCGACCCGTCGATCGTCAACGTGAACGGCAGCGGCTGCAGCCTCGGCCACCCGATCGCCGCCACCGGTGCGCGCATGGTCACGACGATGGTCCACGAGTTGCGGCGCCGCGGCAAGACCCACGGCCTGCTCGCCATGTGCGCGGGTGGCGGCATGGGTTCGGCCCTCGTCATCGAAGTCGCATGAGCGTCGAGATCGACCTCGCGGGCCAGCGCCTGCTCGTCGTCGGTGGGTCGTCGGGCATCGGCCGCAGCACCGCGCTCGCCGCGGCCGCGGCCGGCGCCGACATCACGGTCGTGGGCCGCAGCGAGGACAAGCTCAAGGAAGTCGTCACCACCGCGGGGAAGGGCACCGGCATCGCCGCCGACGTGCGCGACCCCGAGCGCTGCTCGGGCATCGTCGGCGAGGCGGTCGACGCCATGGGCGGTCTCGACGCGCTGGTGTTCTCCACCGCGGTGTCGCCGCTCGCGCCGCTCGACGAGGTGAGCGCGGAGACCTGGCAGGACGTCATCGCCACCAACGCCATCGCGCCCGCACTGGTCGCGCAGGCAGCGCTCGAGCACATCCCCGAGAACGGCGTGATCATCTTCCTGTCGTCGATCACCGTCGGTGGTGGTCACCACGGCCTCGCGTCGTACGGCGCGAGCAAGGCCGCGCTCGACCGCACCGTGCGCGCGTGGCGCATGGAGCGGCCCGACAAGCGGTTCGTGTGCATGGCGGTCGGCGACACGTTGGGCACCGACTTCGCCCGCGACTTCGACGCCGAGCACGCGGGCGCCCTCTTCCCGAAGTGGTTGGCCGCCGGCGTGATCTACGGCCAGCAGATGGAGAGCGACGACCTCGGGCGCACCATCGCCGAGTTCCTGGCCATGCTGGTCGCGCACCCGAAGCTCGCCATCCCGGAGCTCACCATCGTGCCGCCGGGTCCGATGATGTCGGCCGACGGCCTCGGCAACCTGCTGGCGGAAGCGCTCCCCGCTACCTGACCGATGGGCTACCGCCAACCGCTACCCGCGCTTGGTGCGCGGGCGGTTGGCGAACGCCTCCTCGCCTTCCTTCAGGTTCTCCTTGTCGGCGTCCATGCCGAGGTGCAGGAACGTGTTGCCGAGCGCGGTGGCCTGCGACGGGAACATGTCGCGCGCGGCCCAGAGCGTGCGCAGCGTCGACTGGATCGCGGCGGGCGGTTGCGCGGCGATGGCCTCGGCCGCCCACGTGGCCGCGTCCATCAGCTCGTCGAGCGGGACGACCTCGGTCACGAACCCGATCTCGTGGGCGCGCCGCGCCGACATCCGCTCGTGCGTCCCGAGCAGCGCCATGCGCATCGCCTCGCCGAAGGGCATCTTGGCCAGCGCCTCGATCGGTTCGTACACCGCCGGCATCGCGTAGGTGACGTGCGGCTCCACGAACGTGGCGTGGTCGGCGGCGATGATGAAGTCGACCTGGCCGAGGAGGTAGAACGCGCCGGCGGCGGCGGTGCCGTTCACCGCCGCGATCACCGGCTTCCACATGCGGTTGACGCGGGGGCCGATGGTCAGACCCGGGTCGTCGTAGGTGTACGGATCCCACTTCACGTCGAACGGGATGGTGCTGCGGTCGTTGCCGGTGCAGAACGCCTTCTCCCCGGCGCCGGTGAGCACGACGCAGCGCACCGCGTCGTGCGAGCGGAGTGCCTGCCACACCTCGGCCAGCTCGTCGATCATCACGTAGTCGAAGCTGTTCTGCACCTCGGGCCGGTTCAGCGTGACGTACGCGACCCCGTTCTCCTCGCGGTACAGCAGGGTCTCGAACTCGGTCTTCACGTCAGTCTCCAGCCAATCCTCGAGCGATGCGTCCTCCCAGTCGGGAGGCCCGTACACGGTACGCGGGAGCGGCGTCATGATGTGGGTGTCGCCGCCGGTCACGAACTCTGCGGCGGTGCGCTCCCACGCGACCAGGCGGTCGTCGGCCTCGCCGTCGTCGTCGAGCCCGCGGGCGGCGTCGCGGTTCTGGCGCAGCCGCACCTGCGCCGGGATGTCGGTGGCCCACACCATCACGACCTCGTGCTGGTTCGACAGCACCTCGTAGAGACCGGTGACCTCGTGGCCGTACTCGCGCATGAGCGGGACGCGGGTCTCGGCCACCGCGGCGAGGAAGTCGAGCGGTGCGCCCGGCCGCACGGTGAGCGCCTCGTGCACGAACAGCGTGCCCCGCACTCCCGCGTCCATCAGCTCTTCGCTGGTCGGGCAGCCCGGCACCGCGCCGCACAGTCGGTCGAATCCGCCGGTGCGCCACTTCGCCGCGTCGTCCCACCACTCGCCGTAGAACGCCTTGCGTCGCTTCAGGTTCATGCGGTCGACGTTGGACGCCCAACCCTTCCAGCCGCGCGAGCCGACGTCCCAGATGTTGATCACCTGCGGCCAGCGTCCGCCGCCCGCGGCGCACACGTAGAACGACCCCTGCAGCCCGAACATGTCGGGCATGCGCAGGACAGGGTCCTTCCAGAGGTGCTCCATGTACTCGTACTGGCCCTGGCCGACGATGTCGACGGTCTCGTGCAGGTACAGGCGGCGCGGCATCAGCGTGGCAACGTAACGTGATGGCTGCAACGGCACAAGCAGGGCAGAGCTCGAACCAGTGATCTTGTCGAGGCGGGACAGATCCACTCATCCCGTGGAGTGGCGACATGAGCATCAGCGAGCAGGCGGCACCGGAGTTCACGCAGGCGTTCCGGGGCTACGACCGAGCGCAGGTCGACGAGTACGTCGCGTGGATGCGCGACCAGGCGGTTGAGTCCGAGGCCCGCGCCGGTCGCGCCGAGGCCGCGCTCGCGCAGTGTCGCCGGGAGCTGGCGTCGTCGCCGACCACGGCCGGCATCTCCGAACGCCTCACCGCGATGCTGCAGCTGGCCACGGAGGAGGCCGCGGACATCCGGACGCGTGCTCAGAACGACAGCGACGCCACCGTGGCCGACGCCTTCGCCCGCGCCGAGCGGACCGTCGACGAGGCGAACCGGCTGCGCGACGCGATCCAACGGGAGATCGACGACCTGTCGACGATCCGCGAGCAGCTGCTGGCGCGACTCATCGAGCTCGGCGGCGAAGTCGTCGGCGCGACGGAGCGCTTCCGCGGGTACCCGCCCGGCAGCGCGCCACTCGCGCCGTCGTCCGCGACGCTGTACGACGCCGATGCCGACGTCGACGCGCGGGGTCGATGAGTCGCGCCAGGAGTCGCGTGAAGAGGCGCGTGATGAGGCGCCGACCGAGGCCGAGGAGCCCGTCAGCGAGCGGTGAACACCGACATGACGGGTGCTCACCTGGCGGTGAACACCGACATGACGGGTGCTCACCTGGCGGTGAACACCATTGGAAACGTCTCGAGTGAGCGGATCGCCGGCGTGTACACCAGCTCGTGGCCTTCCTTCAACGCGTACTCGGGGATGCGGGCGTGCCACTCGCGCAGCGCGACCCGCAGCTCGAGGCGCGCGAGGTGCGAGCCGAGGCAGCGGTGCACGCCGCCGCCGAACGCGTTGTGCGGGTTGACCTCGCGGTCGAAGCGCACGTCGTAGGCGTCGGGCAGCGCGACCTCGTCGGTGTCGACGGCACCGAGGCTGATGCTCACCATGTCGCCCTTCGCGATCGGGCACCCGAGGATCTCGGCATCCTCCGCGGCGACGCGCATGATGCCGCCGACCGGTGTCTCCCAGCGCAGCAGCTCCTCCACCGCCGACGGCACCAACGACGGATCGGCGACGATCTGCGCGCGCTGTTCGGGGTGCTCGCACAGGTAGCCGAAGAAGCAGTCGAGCGATGCGCTCACGGTGTCGAGGCCGGCGATGAAGAAGAGGAAGCAGATGTCGAGGATGTCCTCGCGGGTCAGGCGGTGCCCCTCGACCTCGGCATCGAGGAACCGGCTGACGAGGTCGTCGCGTCGTTCGATCTCGCGCTCGTCGAGCACCTGGTTGAAGTAGTCGTAGATCGACTGCCCGATCTCGTTCTGGTAGGCGAGCGTCTCGGCGTCGTCGCGCGGCTTGCCGACGACGTGGTCGGGCCGGATGATGCCGTCCTTCATCTTCAGGAACAGGTCGACGTCGGACAGCGGCAGGCCGAGCAGCGTGAGGAACACCTGCGACGGCAGCGGCACCGAGAACTCCTGGGCGAAGTCGACCTCGCCGCGGTCGATGAACCCGTCGATGAGGTCGTTGACCAGCGCGGCGACCGGTGCTTCGAGCGCGGCCATGTGTCGCGGCGCGAACAGCGGGTCGAGGATCTTGCGGTACTTCACGTGGTCGGGCGGGTCGATCTGCAACGGGATGAGCGGGCGCACCGAGCCCATCGCCAACGTGTCGACCGTCGCGGCCGACGAGAACACCTCGGGCCGGCGGAAGGCCTCCATCGCCGCTTCCTTGGTGGTGAGCACGTGACCCATGCCGTCGAGGCTGAGGACCGGCGAGGTGGCGCGCAGCGCGCGGTACATCTCCTGCGGGTGACGGTTGGTCTCGGGGTCGAGCGAGAACAGCTCGACGCCATCTGGTGCGGTCGGCTCTGGAGCAGCAGGTTCTGCGTAGGACATGACAACACCCCCCGGTCGAGCCTCGGACGTTACCCGGGCTCGAACGGGGGGTGCCGCTGCAGATCCGCTCGCGTCAGGCCGGAACGCCCACGTTCATGAGACCGGCGAGGTTGCCACCCATGATCTTGGCCTTGTCCGCTTCGGGAAGACCCTCGAGGTCGTCGACGTAGGTGATCGGGTCGGACATGCCCTCGGCGTGCGGGTAGTCGGAACCGAAGCACACGTGATCGACGCCCACGAGGTCGATGAGCCCCTTCGGGTCCTCCTCGTGGAACGGGTGGATCCAGACGTTGCGCTTCAGCACGTCGACCGGGTGCTCCTCGAACAGCTGGGGCTGGAGCTCGTAGGCCTGGTTGAAGTGCTCGATCGACGGGCGGACCCAGTGACTGCCGTTCTCGACCGGGAGGATCTTGATGGTCGGGAACCGCGTGGGCAGACCGTGGCCGATGACGGCGGCGATGGTGTCCTCGATCGCGCGGTGGCCGATCGTGCTCAGCGCGGCGAAGCCGGAGCCGTCCTTGAACGGCAGCATCTCACCGCCGGGCACGCCTTCCCACTCGTTGATGTAGCGCTGGTAGCCGCTGTCGGACGCGTGCATGCCGACGACGAGGTCGGCCTCGACCACGCGCTCCCAGAACGGGTCGAACTCGGGGAGTGCCATCGAGCGCGTCGCGTAGAGCGTGGTGACGGGCGCGGGCCGGATGAGGACGACGCGCGCACCGTGCTCGATGATCCAGTCGATCTCCTCGAGCGCGTTGTCGAGCAGCGCGAGGTTGACGACCGGCGTCGCGAAGATGCGGTCCTCGTAGTTGAACGACCACTGCTCGTACATCCAGCGGTTGAGCGCCTTGATCACCGCAGCGGTCGCGTACGGGTCGTCGCGCAGACGCTCCTCGACCAGGCTGGCGAGCGTCGGCCACATCATGGCGCGGTCGATGCCGAGCTCGTCCATGAGCTTGACGCGCGGCTCGGGAGCGAAGAACGCCTCGGGCGAACGGATCGCCTTGCCGAGGATCTCACGGCGCGACTTGCCGTCGGGGTTGCCGTTCTTGAAGTACTCCTCCTGCGCGCCGGGCGCGGCCACGACGTTGAACGTCGGGTTGGGGATGTACTCGCTGATCTGGCCCTTGACCGTGATCTTGGTGCGACCCGAGATGTCGATGTACTTGATGACTTCCTTGTACGGGTCCTCGAGGTGCTTGGTGAGCGCGTCGGGGGTCTCGTACATGTGGTTGTCGGCGTCGAAGATCGGATAGTCGAGGATGCGTGACGGCACGGCGGGCCTCCTGGATGCGTGCTGGATGCGAGTGGGTGGTCGTGGAGCGAAAGTTAGGCTGAGTACGATTATTGCAGGCGACCGGCGGGCGTGACAACTCGGGCTCCGAGACCGGCTCCAGGATGGCGACGTCGGCCAGGGCCCGGAGCATGTCGTTGAGGTGGGTGCAGGTGCTGGCGCCGAGGAATTCGGCCCGCACCCCGGCCCGGAGCGACTCCAGGGTGCGTCCGGCGAGGCGTCCGGCGCTGGCCGCAGCCTCCGGGCACTCGAACCAGGGGAGGACGCGGGGCGTGGCCGTGGCTTCCAACACGGTGGCGGTGGCGACGTCGACCGTGGCCAGCACGGTGTACTCGTGCACGACGGTCTCGCCTTCGTCGTCGACGTACGAGTCGCGGAAGTGCGCATCGACCGCCCACGTGTCGCCTGCAGGCGAGGGCTGCACGTCGATGCGTCGGCGGCGTCGCATTGCGTGGACGGGCAGGGGGCCGGGGAGCTCGTGCCACGCCAGCGGATCGTCGCCGGCGTCGAGCGAGGGCGCAGCAGGTCCGGTCACGACCGGCGGGTTGTTCTCGGCGAAGCCTTGCATGATCGTGCCGCCGGCCTTCCAGCCCGCGCACAGATCGGCCTGCTGGAGCATCGCGAGTCCGGCCGGCGCGGTCTTCTGCAGCGGCTTCCGTTGCTGCTCGTCGGCCCACGTGCCCGACTCCGCCCGCGCGTGCTGCGGCGCGTAGCCCGAGATCAGGGCGGCGACCGGGAGGTCGTCGAGCAGCTGGTACACGGGACGGCCGACGACGTCGTGGCCCGTGCCGGCACCATCCGTCCCATTGGCCATCCCGCTGGCCGTCCCGCTGGCGATGGCGTCGTTGATCGCGGCGCGGAAGCCGGTCGACGCCGAGCGCCCGACGAGCTGTTCGAGACCTGGGATCGCCGGCGTCGAGGAGATCGCGGTGACGCGCTGCGCCTCGACGAAGTCGATCGTCGCCTCGACCGCCGCGGTGTCGAGCACGCGGGTCGTGCCGTCGATCTCGGTCAGCAGGTCGCGGCCGCGACCGACGAGCACGAGCTCGGCGTCGACGCCGTGCGGGCGCAGGATGTCGACGCTGGTGGTGCGGCGCACCGAACCGGGTGCGCGCGGGGGGACGGTCTCGGTCGGTTCGTGGGTGCCGTGACGAGGATCGAGCGCGAGGCGAGGCACCGCGACGCCGCTCCGGTCAGCTGCCGTGCACGGCGCGCACACCAGCGAGCAGCACGCGCATGCGGTAGGCGAGCTCGGGGGCGAGGGAATCGTGCGCTTTGTGCACCCAACCCTCGACCGCGGTGATCATGAGCGCGTTCATCATGTCGCTCATGTCTTCGGGGTCGATGTCGGTCGGCAGCTCACCCCGCGCCTGGGCGTCGGCGATGATCTCGGGCCACGCACGTCGTGTCATGCTCAGCTCGCGGGCACGGGTGGGGTACTTGTAGAACTCCCGGATCGTGCGCGCGATCGCGGCGCGGGGGAGACGCTCGGTGCGACGCGCCATCTCGGTGAACGCCTGCTGCACGATGTCGTCGATCGATGCGCCGCTCTCGGCCGATCGGCGAGCGATCGCGGTGACCGCGTCGCTCGTCGTGAGGCTCATCTCGAGCAGCACGTCTTCCTTGTGCGCGAAGTGGAAGTAGAAGGTGCCCTTGGTGACACCGGCGGCGCGGGCGATCTCCTCCACCGTGGTGTTCTCGACCCCGTGCTCGAACCCGCGCTCGGTCCAGAGCTTCACCGCCGCGTTCACCAGCTCCTGGCGGGTGCGGCGCGAGCGCTCCTGGACGAGCGACGAACGGCGCGGGCCGTCGCCGTTCCCGTTGGCCGGAGCATCCGGCGATGAGTCCTTGGTGTTGCGTGACGGTGCCGCAGGCATCGGAAGCCCCCTCGAACTGCCGATCCTAAACCAGTGGGCTCAGCGCCCGATCGGGTCCAGGTGAGCCGGCAGCCCGAACAGCGGGAACAGGGTCTCGGTGTCGAGGAAGAAGCTCAGCTCCACCAGTTCGCCGTCGACGATGTCGAGGATCTGGAGGGCCCACGGGTCGTGGCCGTCGCCGGTGGTGCTGCGGCGGTACTGGCCGAATGCAGGCTTGCCGTTCGCCACCGTGGGCACGAGCCGCGAGCCGGCGCACGCGGCCCCCTGGGTCTGCCAGAACGCGAGGATCTCGTCGCGGCCGCGGAGCCAGAGCTCGTACGGCGGCATCGACTGCATCGCGTCCTCGTGGATCAGCGACGTGAGCGAGTCCATGTCGTAGCGCTCGAACGCGTCGACGTAGCGGTCGAGCAGCTCCTGTTGCGCGTCGTCCATCGGCATCACGGGATCGCTGTCGGTGATGTTGCTGGCCGCGATGGTGGACCGTGCGCGCTGCAGCGCGCTGTTGACCGACGCGTCGCTGGTGTCGAGGAACTCGGCGACCTCGGTGGCGTGCCAGCGGACGACGTCGCGCAGCAGCAGCACCGCACGCTGACGCGGGGGCAGGTGCTGGAGCGCGGCGATGAACGCGAGGCGGATCGTCTCGCGTGCCTCGGCCAGCTCGGCGGGGTCGCCGTCCATCGGCAGCACGCGCGCGTCCGGGACCGGGAGCACCCACTCCGACTCGGGGAGCATGGCGGCCGCGGGCGTGTCGGCGGTCGACGGTCCGCTCAGGTCCATCGGCCGGGCGCGCCGGTTGCGGCCGTTGAGCATGTCGAGGCACACGTTGGTGGCGATGCGGTAGAGCCACGAGCGCAGCTGCGACCGGCCCTCGAAGCCGTCGTACGAGCGCCACGCCCGCACCATCGTCTCCTGCACCGCGTCCTCGGCCTCGAACGACGAGCCGAGCATCCGGTAGCAGTGGGCGGTGAGCTCCCGGCGGTGCTTCTCCAGGAGCTCCTCGACGGCGGGGTCGAAGCCCGCGTCGGCGACCTCGGTCATGCTGGCAGGGTAGCTCTGGGTCAGCGTCATGCAGTGAGGACCGCGCGAACGCCGCGAACTCATCGGTCGGCTGCAGGTCGGTCAGGGCGAGATGCCGCTGCAGGCGCGGCGGGCGTTCCACTCGGCGAGATCGGCGTCGGCGGCCGCGCCGGTCTGCGGTACCGGCACGCCGTTGGTGATGCGGGCCGGCACCCACGAGTAGTCGTCGACCTCGCGTCCGGTGGCGGTGACCTTCAACACGCCGCTCCGTCCCGATTCGCCGTCTTCGCGCCAGTACACGAAGTTGCCCATCCCGTAGGCGACCAGCGCGGGGCCGACCTTGCCGGCACCGAACACGCGGTGCGCGTGGCTGCCGACGATGATGTCCGCGCCCGCACCGAGCAGCGCGGTCGCGAGGTCCTGCTGCTCACCCGACGCGCACCACGTCTCCTCGGTGCCCCAGTGCAGGAACACCACGAGTGTGTCGACCTCGGGCCGCACCTGCTGCACCGCGGCCAGCAGGCGGGTGCGGTCGATCGAGAACGCGATGCCGGGTTGCGTGTCCGTGGCCGACCACGAGTCGACGAGCGCGGGTTCGAGCCAGTCGCTGGCGCTCACGATCGCGATGCGTTGACCTTTGATCGTCGTGCGGTAGGGCCGGTACGCCTCCGTGGCGTCGTGGCCGAGACCGGTGACGGGCATCTTGGCCGCGGCGATCGCCGAGAACGTGTCCTGCATGCCGCTCGGTCCGTAGTCGAGCGAGTGGTTGTTGGCCATGTTCACCACGTCGACGCCTGCCGCCTTGAGCGCCTCGAACGTCTGGGCGGGCGAGCGGAAGTGGTAGTTCTTCCCGGCCACCGGTTCGCCGCCGTCGGTGATGGCGGTCTCGACGTTCACCATCGTGAGGTCGGCGTCCGAGAGCACCGGTGTGATCGCGTCGAGCACGTGGTGCGGATCGGCGCGCACCTGCTCGGCGAGCGGTGGAGCGTTCGGCGGCGGGCCGTCCTCCGTGTCCCACACCTCGGGGAAGTTCACGTCGCCCGCGAACGCGAACGTCACCGCGTTGCCGTTGCCGCGCGGTCCGCGAGTCGTCGCGGTCGCGGCGGCGGCGGCGGTGTGCTGGTCGGCGACGCCACGCTGGCGGCGGTCGGATCGGGAGTGCCGAGCGAGGCGCGGTCGTCACCGCCGTCGTCACGCGCCGACGAGATCACGATCGCACCCACCACGATGACCACCGTCAGCACGCCGGCGATCAGATAGCGGCGCGTCACGACCGCGCCACCCCGGTCATGCGTGGAGCTCGGCGGCCGCGAGCCTCACCACGATCTCGAACGCGTCGAACGCGGCGGCGGCGCCCGGACCCGATTCGGGCGCCCGCACGATGGTGCGCTCGCGCCGGAGCATCGGCCCCTCGAGCATGAGGTTGTCGGCCAGCCCGAACGCCTCGACGAGCAGCTCGCCGTCGTCGGCGACGCGAACGGCGTAGTCGGCGGCGTGCGAGGTGTAGCCCCACACCGGAGTAGCCGCGACCGAACAGGTAGCCCATCTCGAACGCGGTGCCCACGTCGGCGCTCACACCTCGGAACGGCGTGACGTTGGCGAGACCGGCGACGCAGCGGTCCATCATCGTCACGCACGACTCGAACAGCGCCCGCGCCTGGTGTGTGGGCGCGAGCCCGGCGAGGTCGACCTCCTCACCCGGGTAGTGCCCCTCGAGTCCGTGCGCGCGACAGATCGCCTGCTTGCGCCGGCCGACCTCGGCGGAGTCGGGGAGGAAGACGTCGGGTCCGGCGAGGTACACCGACGGAGGTGCGCTCACCCCGCGATGCTACGACCGTCGTCGATCACCTGCGTCAGCAGGGACATGAGCCACGTGATCGCCTCGGTGGCGTCGTCGCCGTCGAAGTCCCACGCGCCGACCAGCCGCTCGTAGGCCGGCATGCTCCACACGACGTCGAGCAGCGCGGCGACCCGGCGTCGTTCCGTCTCGGTCCACGTCGGCGTCGCGGTGCTGACCGCGTGCAGCAGCGCGTCGCGTCGTCGCTGGTCGACCTCGACGAGCAACGAGTCCTCGGCGACGTCGATCGCCTCGTGGGCCGCGAACGAGCGACGCGAGGAGAAGACGCGTGCGGTGATCTCCGGGAGTGAGGCGAGGTCGAGACCTTCGTAGGTGACACCCGCTTCCTCCTCGAGCCGGGCCATCACCGCGTCGTGCAGGTGTCGCTCGGTGGGGAAGTGGCGGTACACGGTGCGCTCGCCGACGCCGGCGCGTTCCGCGACGGCGCGGAACGTCAGCGTGTCCCAGTGCCACGAGTCGAACTCGTGCACCAGCTCGGAACCGGCCGAGACGATCCGGGCGCGGGTGGCGGCGGTCTGCTGGCGACGCAGCGGGCTGTCGTACCGGCGTCGACCCTCGGTGGTTGACGGGCTGCTCACAATGGTGACATCGTACTGCCGCCAATTCGGCCGTGCTCTGGGGGCCAGGTGATCGGGGGAGCGCCACATGGTGTCGCACGGTGAGCTCATGGACGCGGCGATGGCCGAGACCGGCCTCGACGACTTCGGCGACGACTCGTTCCGCGAGGGGCTGGAGATCCTCGTCCGCGCGCTCGGCGACGAGGCCCGGCTGAACGCCGCCGGCGAGGGCTACCTGTACCCGCGCATCACCGGGTACCTCGCGCAACGGCTGCAGGTGGAGGACTGGTACCGGCGCCATCCGGAGATCGGTGACGAGCGCGTCGACGCGCCGCTCATCGGCCTGAGCCTGCCGCGCACCGGTTCGACCGCGCTGTCGTTCCTGCTCGCGCAGGATCCCGACATCCGGTACCTGCACATGTGGGAGTCGGCCACGCCGTGCCCGCCACCGTCGACGGTCGCGGGCGTCGACCCGCGCGTCCCGGCGGGTTGGGGTGACGGTCAGAAGGTGGGCACGCGGGACCACGTGCCGACTGACATCCAAGGTCCGTTCGAGTGCCTCGACCTGCTCGCGCTCGACTTCAAGTCGCAGATGTTCCTCGCGTTCGCGCAGATCCCGTCGTACGCCGATTGGCTGCTCGACGCCGATCTCACGTCGGCGTACCGCTACGAGCTCCGGGTCCTGAAGCTCCTGCAGTGGGGGCAGCCGACGCGTCCGTGGCGACTCAAGACGCCCATGCACATGCTCTACCTGCCGAACCTCGATGCGGTCTTCCCCGACGCGCGATTCGTGGTCACCCATCGCGACCCCACCGACGTGATGCTGTCCGTGTGCGACGTGTACGCCGACATCTGCGGCACGTTCACCGACGATCTCGACAAGAAGTTCATCGGCGAGCTGAACGTGCGGCAGTGGTCGCTCGCGACCGACCGCGCGCTCGCGTTCCGCCAGGCGGGCACCGACGACCGGTTCTACGACATCGACTTCCGCGCCATGCAGGCGGACCCGATCGGCGAGGTGCGCGGTCTGTACGAGTGGTTGGGTGAGCCCGTCACCGACGAGTTCCAGACGCGCATGCAGCAGTGGTGGACGGCCAACGCCGAGAACCGCGAGCCGTCACCGGCGCGCGATCCCGCCGACTTCGGCCTCGACCTCGACGCCATCCGTCCCCGCTTCGCCGACTGGGTCACCGCGTCCAAGCGCTGGACCGACCACTAGGTCATCGCCGCCCGAGCTCGTCGATGAGGTCGTCGGGACGCTGGTCGACCTTGCGCCCAGGTGGCGAAGACGATCCGGTACCCACATCGGCCGGGCACACTCCACTTCTCGTTGTCGTGCTCGTAGTCCGTCGCGTCGTCGTGCCAACGACGACCGTTCGTCTCGAGGATCACGTGGCGAGCGGGAAAGGCGAAGTCGTAGCGGTACGTGCGACCCTTCCACTCCAACGGGAACTCGCGCACGAAGTCGTCGAGACCATGCGCCACGAGCAGCCGACGGGTCCTGACCTCCAGGACAGATCGCGCCGGATGCTCGGGATCGAGTTCGTCAAGCGTCCGGCGGAGCGCCGTCAACGCCCGCCCGACCTCGCTTCCCGTGGCGCTCGAGATATGCAGCAGTGCGGGCATCGAGGTGAGTCGCCGCCGTCGCGCGTCCTCGCAGGCGATCTCGAACGATTCGCTCGTCGAGCAGGTGCGCGAGGCGCAGCAGTGTGGCCTCGACGCCAGTCGTCGGCAGACCGCTGACCATCCGGATCATAGCGCACGCGGTTCGCCGTGGTACACCGTCGCGAACGTTGTGCGAGCACTGGTCCGATGGGGCACACGATCTCGGGCCTGGGCGCTCGCACACCTTCGAGTCGGTAGCGCTCTGCCGCTGAACGACCCGCAGTCGGCAGCCTGCTCGCCCGCCCACAGCAGTGCGACGTGCAATCGCTGCTCCGACGATGGCGGTACGGCGACCATCCGATACGTGTGCGGCAGACATCCGCTCGATGACGCCTTCACGCAGCCAGGCGAGCCAACTGGTTGGCGCGTCACCCCTGTCCGCGTTCGCGGCCTCGGCGCGGAACACACCACATGAACGCTCACTCAGTGTCGAGAGCCGCGGCCACTAGCCGATTCTTTTGGCACTCCATGCCCTCCTCGTGTACTCGACGGCCACAAGTTCGTGACAGAGACGCTGTGCGGTGGTCGATGTCACGTGCGTAACCTGCGAGGTGTGACATCGATCGACGAGTTGCTCGACGACGCGCGCACCTTCCTCGACGCGCACCTCGAGCCGCGCACCGAGTCGGACGAGAAGTTCGTGTGGGGTGAGGGCTCCGACCGGGTCAACATCCTCGAGGAGACCGACGCGTCGGAGCTGACCACGACGCTCGCGGCGGCCAAGCAGTACGCCGCGGCACGCTTCGACGCTGGCTTCGGCTGGATCGACGGCCCCGTCGAGTACGGCGGCCGCGGGTTGAGCGCCGACCACGCCCGGTGCGTACCAGGAGCTCGAAGGCAGCTACGACCTGCCCGACCTCTCGATCCTCACCATCGCCGTCGGCTTCATCGGACCCGCGCTGCTCGCTGCGCGACGCCCGAGCTCAAGGCCGAGTACCTGCCCCGGCTGTACCGGGGCGAGCTGATCATGTGCCAGCTGTTCAGCGAGCCCAACGCGGGATCCGATCTCGCATCGGCGAGCACGCGCGCGGTGCTCGACGGCGACGAGTGGGTCATCAACGGGCAGAAGGTGTGGACGTCGAGCGCACACGTCGCCGACGTCGCGCTCGCGGTGTGCCGCACGGATCCCGACGTGCCCAAGCACCAGGGCCTCACCACCTTCCTCGTCGACATGCACGCACCCGGGGTCGACGTGCGCCCGCTCCGGCAGATGACCGGCAGCGCCAACTTCAACGAGGTGTTCCTCACCGACGTGCGCGTCCCCGACTCGCATCGTGTCGGCGACCTCAACAAGGGCTTCGGCGTGATCCTCACGACGCTCGGCAACGAGCGCACGATCGCCACGCGCGCGCCGTCGTCGGGTCGGGGCATCGGCCCGTTCGAGCGCTTGCTCGGCGTGGTCGACAATTTCGGCGACCGCCGTGACCCGCTCCAGCGCCAGCGCCTCGCGCAGCTCTACGTCGCGGAGCGGATCAAGGAGCTGCTCATCGAGCGCTGGCGCGCCGCGCTGAAGCCGGGGGTCACGCCCGGGCCCGGAGATGTCGATCCTCAAGTTGCACAACTGCCGCAACAACATCGAGCTCGTGCACATGCTCACCGAGGTGCTCGGCCCGCGACTCGCCGCCGACACCGGCGAATGGGGCACGTTCGCGTGGGACGAGTACGTGCTCTCCACTCCCGGCGCGCGCATCGGCGGCGGCACCGAGGAGATCGTGCGCAACACGATCGGCGAGAAGGTGCTCGGCCTCCCCAAGGAGCCGAAGGCCTGACCGTCGAGGAGGGACAACCGATGGGCGCATTGACCGTTGTCGAGTTCGTGACCCTCGACGGTGTCGTGCAGGGCTTCCACGGTGCCGACGAGCGCGACGGTTTCCGCCACAGCGGCTGGGGTGAGCGGTACCAGGACCCTGCGCAGTTCGACGCCGCGGTCGAGCACCTCCCGGCGACGGGGGCCTACCTGTTCGGTCGCCGGACCTACGACGAGCTGTCGCAGTTCTGGCCGTTCCAGCCCGACGAGAACCCGATGGCCGCGCACCTCAACCGCACGCCGAAGCGCGTCGTGACCCATCGAGACGACGCGCTCCAGTGGCCGAATGCTCGTCGTCTCGAGGGTGACCTCGTGCCCGCGGTCGGGAGCTCAAGTCGTCCACCGACGGCAAGGTGTCCGTCCTCGGGAGCGGTTCGCTCGTGCAACAGCTGCTCGACGCCGACCTCGTGGACGAGTTGCAGCTCTTCGTGCATCCCCTCGTGGTCGGCGCCGGGCACACGTTGTTCCCACGCCACGACCGGGCGGTGCGACTGGAGCTGCAGTCCGTTGATCGCACGGCGACCGGAGTGGTGTCGCTCACGTACCTCGTCGCGTGCTGACGATCGCTTCCAGCACCGCGACGGTGCCGGCGGGGTCGGCGAGCATCACGTCGTGACCGCACGCGAGCTCGTGGAGCTCGAAGCCGTCGTCGCCGGCGCGCTGGTGCGAGAGGTCGAGCCCGGGAAGCGGCGGGTCGGTGTGCCGCACGTAGACCTTGCGCAGCGCATCCCACCGCGCGGGGTCGTACTGGGTCGCGTCGGTCTGGCACTTGAACGGGAAGTCGGTGAGGCGGGGCCCGACGAAGGGGGCAAGGTCATCGGTCACACCCCACTGGGCGAGGAACGCGGTGCTGGTCGGAACCCGCCAGCTGTCGCCCGACTCGGCGACGAGCTGCCGGTAGCGCGCGACGGTGTCGGGCGGTTCGACGTCGAGCAGGCACTCGCCCGGACGGGTGAGGAACGCGGCGAGGTAGGTGATGGACGCGAGGCGTTCACCGGCCTGCTCGGCGACCGGGCCCGCGAGCACGCCCGCGTAGCTGTGCAGCACGAGGTGCACGTCGTGGAGGTCTTCGAACCACAGCAGCTCGGTGAGGTCGGCGACGTGGGTTTCGACGCCGACGTCTCGCGTCAGCTGCCGGCGGCGATCACCCTGGCCGGTGAGCGTGGGAGTGAACACGGTGTGGCCGGCATCGCGCAACGGAGCCCGCACCTCACGCCAACACCACGCGCCGTGCATCGCGCCGTGCACCAGGACGAACGTCTCCATTTCGCCTTCCCTCAGCAGCTCGGTCGAGAGCTCCAGCATGGCGCGTCACCTCAGTGATCCAGACCGGCGGGCGCGCTCGGAGCGGGATCGGGTTCCGACGGCTTCCCGGCCACGAAATCGCTCACCCACGCGGTGGCCGGGCCGAAGCGCTCGTCGTATCACGCGGTGCGTCGCTCCGCTCGGGCGAGCTTCTCGGGACCGTACCGGCGCTTCGCCCACCGCGACTCCGGACGGGCGAGCCGCACCGCGGCGACGAGCGCGCACAGGGGGATGAACGCGCCGAACAAGGCGAGCTTGTACTTGCCCTTCATCACGCTCACGACGATCAGGCCCAGGATCGTCGCGACGACCGCGCCGACGATGAGCGCGCTCTCGAAGCCTCCTTCGAAGCCGCTGAAGTCGAAGGGTGTGAGACCCACGACGGCCAACCCGAGGCAGCCCATGGCGAGGCTGACCATCTCGACCGAGATGCGGCCCTCGTCGGCCCAGTACACGTCTTGGAGGTGGAGGATGAGCGCGAACTCGTCGAGCACCAACGACGTGCCCACGCCGACCAACAGCGCGGCGACGATGGCCCACGCCGTGCCCGAGCGCTCGTGCCGACCGCGAGGAACGCGCCGCTGTGAGCAGGATGATGCCGGGCACCGCGTGGTGCATGTGCAGGCCGCTCCCGACACGTTGTCGTGGAACGGCCCCTTGCCGGCGCGGATCATGCGGGTGATCGTGCGGGTCGTCAGGAACGTGATGACGAACGCGGCGAAGCAGACGAGCAACGGGACGTTGATCCCGCCGCCGCCGACATCGAGCTCGAGCTTCAGCTCCATCGCGGAACGTTACGTGTGCATCGGATGACGGCAATGCTTGCCGCGATCCCGATCGTCGTTCAAGATGACCTCGTGGATGCCGCCGGCGCCGAGCGCGACCGGGTAGCACATCCTCTGGTCCCTCCCCGCCGACCTCGTGCTCGCCGGTGGCGGTGTCAAAGGCCTCGCGCTCGCCGGGGCGATCCTGACGCTCGACGAGGCCGGGTACGTGTTCAGGCGCATTGCCGGATCGAGCGCCGGTGCGATCGCAGCCGCGGTCGTCACCACGCTCGACCGCGCCGCTCGACCGCTCACCGCTCGCGCGAATACCTCGACACCATCGACTACTCACGCTTCGTTGCCAAGCGCGGAGTGCGGCGTGCGCTCGGCGTGCTCGGCGACCTCGAACACCTCGTCGTCGACCTAGGCATTCACGACGGCGCCTACCTGGTCGAGTGGCTCGGCGACGTCCTCGATGACATCGGCGTGACGACGTTCGGTGACCTCGCGATCGACGACCCGGCGCGACGCCAACCTCCGGCCGGAGCAGCGCTTCTCGCTCGTGGTCCACGTCTCGGACATCACCCGAGGCAAGTCGCGTACGCCTCCCCTGGGACTACCCCGAGTACGGGCTCGAGCGCCGAACAGCAGCGCATCGTCGACGCGGTGCGGGCCTCCATGTCGATCCCGTTCTTCTTCACGCCTGTCCATGTCGATGCACTCGCGGCCGAGGTCAACGGCCAGACCTTCCGGCCGCGAAGTGCACCTGGGTTGACGGCGGGCTGCTGGACAACTTTCCGGTCGACGTCTTCGACCTGGACCGACGGCACCCCGGGCGTTGGCCGACGATCGGGATCAAGCTGTCGGCGCAAGGCGACGGCCGCCCTCGCATCGAAGTCGACGGCAACATTCGAGGAAGCGCTGGCCTGTCTCTACGACGCTGCTCGAGAACGCCGATCGCTTCTACGTCGTGCCGGCCGACGCCGCTGCGGACGATCTTCGTCGACAGCGGGGCATCAACGCGGCCGACTTCGGCATCAGACCCGCCGAGCGAGCGTGCCTCTTCGAGAACGGTGCCGCGGCTGTCCGAACCTGGCTGGCCGGAGGCAAGCGCACAGTTCCCAGACCCTGATCGACGGCACCGGGCAGCGGGAGCGATCCGTGAAGAAGAAGTGGCAGCTGCAACCCGAGCTCGAGACGCTTCAGAACGTCGCTCTCTGACAGCGACAAGATGCCGCTCGCCGAGCTGCGAGTGGCCGGAGCGATACAAAGCCGTACAACTGCTGATCGGCGCTGGTCGCGTTCTTGTTCGGCCCCTGTCCTCATCGTCGGCTACTGCATCGTCGTCGGTCGCATCCGAGGTCGGTGGGTCGATGAGTTCGTACTACAACTCCGAACTTCGCGATGTCTTCGTCGGGATGCTGTTCACGCTGGCCTTACTGTTCACCACGTATCACTTCCACGCTATCGTCTGGCCCGGCCACCCGACGCCGTTGCGGGCCGAAGCGGAAGCCAGAGGTCAGCTTCAGGTGGGACAACTAGCTCGCCAACTTCGCAGGCCTAGCCGTGGTGCTCCTCGCGCTCTTTCCCACGACAGCAACCCAGCGGTTGCAAGGTCGGCGGCAGCCCGGTGTGGCACTCCATCTTCGGTGCGACGATGTTCGGGGTGCTCGTGCTGTTCGTGGTTGGCGATTCCGGATGCCAGCCGGTGCCCGTAACGGCCGAAACGGATCCGCAACGAGATCTACCTCGGGTGCGCGATCGTGATGGTGGTGAGCCTCGCCCTCTTCGAACTCGGAGGCCCGTTGGAGCTCCCGTCGGAGTTCGGTTCTTCGGCGAGGTCGGCGTGCGCATCGCCTTTGCCGTCTCGTGGCTCGTCAAGTGCGACTACCTGCCGATCTTCCCCGACAACCCGCCCAACGGAAACTCTGTCAACCCACCCGCACCGAGCGGTAAGGTCCAAACCACACAGCCGCTTGGAGGTCCACCGTGAGGAACGGCCCGCTGAAGAGCGTCGGGATGTGGCTCGCCGGCAAGGTCGACCGCGACCGTAGCTGGTACCAGCTACACAGCCTCCCCGCGACGCTCACGCTGCTTGGCTCCGCATGCGGCTCCGGCGTGAGAACCTCTTCGACACCACGAGCGTCACGGTGGCTGGGGTCCGGAGAAGCCGGTGCCGTCCGCCCGCCGGCTGACGCGGTCGATCGACGAACCGAACCGATCCGCATCACCCGGCATGGGGCCGCGGCAGCCGGTTCGGTCGCAACGTCCCGCCCGAGCGGCTCGACTCGACCGATCTCGCGGTCATGACGCCCAATCCCAGAACGGTGAGCAACGAGTTGCTCGCCCGCCGCACCTTCGTGCCCGCCAACGAGCTCAACATGTTGTCCGCGGCCTGGATCCAGTTCGAGGTGCACGACTGGATGCACCACCTGCTCGATCGTGACCACCCGTGGAAGTGCCGCTCGATGCGAACAACCCGTGGCTGGCGTCTGCACCGTGGAACTACGTGCTGCCGGTCCTCCGCACCGAAGCCGACGCCGCGAACCACGGCGAAAACGGCCCGCCGAACTACCGGAGCACGTCGACGCACTGGTGGGATGCCTCGCAGATCTACTGCACCGATCCGAAAGCCTCGGCGCAGAACCGCAGCGGGGTCGGCGGTCAGCTCCGGCTGACGAACGACGGTCGTCTGCCCTTCGATCCGGCGAATCCCGACAACCCCCTGTGAAGGAGCTGAAGGAGCTGGCGGCGGCTCCGCACTCGTCCCACAACGGCTGGTGGATGGGCCTCGCATGCTGCACACGCTCTTCATGCGTGAGCACAACGCGATCTGCGACCAGCTTGCCGCGGCCTACTCCACGTGGAACGACGACGCAGCTGTTCGAGCACGCACGACTGATCAATGCGGCGCTGATCGCCAAGATCCACACCGTCGAGTGGACGCCAGCCCTGCTGGCCAACCCCGTGCTGCGAGACGGGTATGCAGGTCAACTGGTGGGGTTCGTGTGAGCAGGCTGTGGAAGCGCTGGTCGGTCGGCTGACGAAGAGCGAGGAGGTCAGCGGCATCCCGGGGTCCGACCTCTACTACCACGGGCGCCCTACGCGATGACCGAGGAGTTCGTCGCTGTCTACCGCATGCACCCTCTCATCCCCGACGACTACAGATCCGGACCTCAACAGACAACAACCTCGATCCAGCAATCACGACCTTCCCGAGAGATGTCTCCGGACGCCACACCTCACCTGCGTGCTCGATAACCGGTCTCGATGACTGACCTGCTCTACTCGTTCGCCACCGAGTCACCCCGGGGCGATCGTCCTCCACAACTATCCCGAACAGACCTCGCAGCACTTCCTCAACGCCCTGACGGCAGCATCGTCGATCTCGCCGCCATCGACATCCTGCGAAACCGCGAGCGCGGCGTACCCCGGTACAACGAGTTCCGACGCCAGTTCCGACCTCAAGCCGGCGAAGTGATTCGAGGACTTCAGCGACGACCCGGGATCGTGAGGAGCTCGCGTAGGGTCTACGCGACACCCGGAGACGTCGATCTGCATCATCGGCCTCTACACCGAACGCAAGCCCCGAAGGTTCGCGTTCAGCGACACCGCCTTCCGCGTTTTCATCCTGATGGCATCCCGACGGCTCAAGAGCGATCGCTTCTTCACGTACGACTACCGACCCGGAGGTTACACCCCCGAGGGTCTCGACTGGATCGACGACCAACACGATGGCGTCGGTCATCGTGCGCCACTATCCCGATCTCGGCTGGGTTGGTGCGGCTCGACAACGTGTTCAAGCCATGGCACGTGGCGACGGTGAATCGCCTGACCGCGGCAACTAGCATCGTGGTGGCGTCGCAAGAGGCGTTCTGGAACCTGCTGTCGCGCCTCAAGTTCAGCGCGACTAAGCGCTCCCGGTGCCCAGGCCCACCGACGATCCTCGTTCTATCTCCCCGTCCCCGTTCCCATGAGCGCTATCCCGACATCCCCATCTCAAGCGTCTGCGTAGCCGACCACGTGCCCGACGACGAAACCACTGAAGGTGCAGGCTCTTCTGCGTGCTCCAAGCGTGGCTGATGCCGCACGTCTTCGCGCCTATGCAGCCGGGCGTCCCGCCGATCGATGCCGATCCCGTTATGGCCCTGGTGACGGCTTATCCGGCCGGCCAACCGTCGCGTTGTACCGGCGCCCCATGCGCCCGCCGGGCTACGACGCCCGTCGACCTCGGGTACCTCGCCGTCGCCAGTCCCTACGCCTGCTACCTGCGACAGCGTGCAGGACCATCCATCCGGACGGCCGACCTACCGGTGGGACTTCGACCGACCTGAAGTCGCTACGAGTGCCACCCGGGTGTTCGCTCGCCGTGGGCCGTGGTCGACTTCGAACCCGACGTCGCGGCGGCGGTCTCCGCGCCGACGCCGCATCGACTCGGCGCTCGGGTCGATCGCAGCCACCCCACCCTGACTGGGCCGCGGCGCAACGGCTCGCCTTGTGCGCGGCGTCGACCCACCTCACCCTGGTGCGCCACTTCAACTGGCTCCATCTGGTGTGCGGTGCACCCGCTGCCACTCGCGACCCACAACTGCCTCCCCGCCACCATCCTGTCCGAACGCTTCTCCAGCCGCATCGTCTACGCCACCCAGTTCGGGAACGAGATCGTGACGCGCATCGTGCTGGGTCCCGGCGGCGACTTCGAGAACATCTTCAGCTTCACCCACGAGGAGATGTGTCGCCTCTTCTCGGCGACACGGCGGGCGAGTTCGACCTGCAGAATGATCCATCCCGAACGTCGACGCCGAGCGCCGCGGAGTCACGGACGCTTCCTGTTCGGGACACCGGCGTTCGACAACCGCCTCGAGCTCTTGCACGTCATACGCGACCACGTCGAACGGTTCATGTCGCTGTACTACCTGAGCGACGACGATCTGCGGCGTTATGTCTTCTACACGCGTCTGGCTCGACGTGCTCACCGACACGATCCCGAACGGTGTCGAGGAGCTGGTGGGCACGCCAGCGACCCGGCTGGCTCCGTCGAGCTGTTGGCGACACTCGTGTACATGACCACTGTCGAGCACGAGATCGTCGACGCGAACATCTTCGACTACCAGCTCTGGAACGACGTGCAGCCCGCACGTGTCTACGAGACCGGAATCAGCGAGCCACTCGACGTCTACCAACGGCTCGTGACTACAACTTCATCCTCAGCGTGAGCCGCACGCCGTTGATGGAAGACTTCTCGTCGCTCCTGCCTGACGACGACCGGACGGTCGGGCGGCGTTCATCGAGTTCCGCAAGGATCTGGCTGCGCTGCAGACCCGATGAGCGGGCAACCGGAGGCGGTGTGGCGCATCGAGCCTCGAGCACTCCGAGCCAACATGAACTACTGACGGACGGACCTGCGCACCGACCATGGACGTGATGCACGAGGGCCGGATGGCCACGGCGACGGTGATGGTGTTCGACCTCGTCGACTCCACGCAGCAACGCAGCGCGTTGGGTGACGACGCGGCCGACCGACTGGCCGTGATCCTCGACCGTGTCCTGCGGGAAGCGGTCGCCCGGCACCGTGGGTCGGTCGTGAAGAGCACCGGCGACGGACTGATGGCGGTGTTCGACTCGGCGACGGACGTGGTCCGCGTCGCCGTGACCATCCAACAGGAGAGCGAGCGCTGGAACCGCGCTTCTGCCGAGCGCGAGCGGCTCGATGCTCCGGATCGGGGCGAGCGTGGGCGACGTGCACTTCGTCGCGCACGACTGCCACGGGATCCCGGTCGTCGAGGCGGCGCGGCTCGAGAACGCGGCCGAACCGGGTTCCATCCTCGTCACTGCGTTGGTGCGCCTCCTGGTGGGCAATCGTGACGACAACCAGTTCGAACCGGTGGGACGTCTCGAGCTCAAGGGTCTGCCCGAGCCCCTCGAGGTGTTCCGCGTGCGTTGGGAACCGCTGGCGGACGGCGCCACCGACGGCACGCGCTCGCCGCTGGCGGATGACCGGATCCCGCTGCCGGGCCGCTTGCAAGCGCGCCCGTCCGTGGGTGTCATCGGGTACGAGGCCGAGCTCGCGGCCATCGAGCGAGCGGTTCGTCGCGTGCGAGCTCCGGCCGTGGTCGGGAGTTCGTGCTCCTCGCCGGTGAGCCCGGTGAAGGCAAGACCACCGTCGCAGCCGAGGCGGCGCGAGCGGCCTTCGACGCCGGCGTGTGCGTCCTCTTCGGACACTGTGAGGAGAGCTTCACGACGCCGTACCAGCTCTTCTCCGAAGCGCTCGGGCACTACGTCATGCACGTGCCCGAGCAACGGTTGCGGACCCACGTCGAACGGCACGGTGCCGAGCTCGCGCGGTGGTCCCCGGTCTCGCTCATCGAGTGCCGGATCTACCGGTGTCGAAGGTCACCGACGCCGACAGCGAGCGGTACCTGCTCTTCGCCGCGGTCGTGGGCCCGCTCTGGGGCGAGGCGCAAGAGCAACCCGTGGTCCTCGTGCTCGACGACCTCCAGTGGGCGGATCCCGCGAGCCTCCAGCTGCTCAGCCACCTCGCCGGTGAAGACCCGGCCGTCGAGGGTGCTCGTGCTCGGCGTGTTCCGCTACAGGCACTCCCGCACGTGGCAGCGCTGCGCGAAGCGCTTGGCAATGTTCCGGCGTCACGGCGGCGTGGAGCGGATCGACCTCCGTGGCTTCGACCACGCCGGCGTCGTGTCGTGCATGGAGGCCCTCGCCGGGTACACGCTCGTGGGCGACGAGATGCACCTGGCCGACGCGGTGTACCGCGAGACGGACGGCAACCCGTTCTACGTCGTCCAGATGCTTCTTCACCTCGTCGAGACGGAAGCGATCTTCCAGGACTCGTCCGGACGCTGGGTTTCGCCGCGGCTCCTTCGCCACGATCGCGCTTCCCGACAGCGTGCGCGAAGGTCATCTGTGGCCGCGCTCGTCCAGTTGGGGGCGAGTGTCGAACGGATGCTCAACATCGCCGCAGTGATCGGCAGAGATTTCGACGCCGAGCTCCTCGGTCGTGCGTTGTCGGTTCCGAGATGACGACGCTCATCGATATGCTCGATGCCGCGACGTCGGCAGCATTGATCCGCGATCGGCGATCAGCCCGGTCACTACAGCTTCAGCCACGCGCTCGATCCAGCACACGTTGTACGAGGCGCTCGGGCCGACACGACGTGCCGCGTGACCACCTGCGCGTCGGCGAGGCGCTCGAGAGCCTGTGCGCCGGCGACCCCGGACCACGGCTGGCCGAGCTCGCCCGGCACTGGACCAGTGGCACCGACCGACTCGACGTGGCCAGAGCCGTGGGTATCGCGCCTCGCCGGCGACGCGGCGCTCTGCTCGCTCGCGCCGTCGCACGTGTCCGGCACGACGACGACGCGCTCCGCATCTGGCCGTCGTTGACTGAGGCCAACGCCGTGCTGCGCCTCGACCTCACGATCGGACTCGGCGTGCTCAACGACAAGCCGGTGACCCGTCGTTCCGGAGACCTTGCTCGGCGCAGCCCGGGATGCCATCGTGCTCGACGATGCCGATCGCCTCGTCGCCGCCGCCCTCGCGTTGCACCGCGGGTTGTTCAGCAATTTCGGTGCGATCGACGCCGAGCGCATCGAGGTGTTCGAACAAGCGCTCGAGCGACTCTCGAGCACGGACACGCGGCGCGTGCTCCTCCTCTCGGCGTACTGCTTGGAGATCGTGGTCGGGAGCACGCTCGAACGGCGCATCGCACTCGCCGACGAAGCGCTCGCCATCGCCGAGGCGAGCGGAGACGACGCGGTGTTGCTCCGGGTCATGAACGACCTCGACTACGCGCTCATGGCGCCGCCCATGCTCGAGCGCCAGCTTGCACTCACCGAAGAGGCGCTGCGCCGAGCCGAGGTCCTGGGTGACCCCACGCTCCTGTTCTTCGCCGCGAACTGGCGCCGGCAGGCGTGTGCACAGGTCGGAGCGTTCGACGTCATGGCCCGGTGCACCGAGATCATGCGCGGCACTCGACGAGCAGCTGAACCAGCCGATGCTGGCCTGGGTCACACCTTCAGCCTCGCGTGGCTGGCCATCATCCAGGGTGACACCGACCTGGCCGAGCGTGAAGCCACGAAGGCGCTCGAGGTCGGAACGAGAGCGGTCAACCGGATGCCGAGTTCATCTACGGCGGCCAGATCATGATCGTGCACCATCAGCGGGGTCGCTCGACTCGCTCTCGCCCTCATCGAGGACATGGCGAGCGAGCACGCCGAACACCTCCGGCGTGCTGAGCGGCGCGCTCGCGGTAGCGAGCCTCGAGGGTACCGTCCTGACGAGGCCCGTGCTCGGCTCGAAGCGTTCGCGGCGCGACGACTACCAGCTCGAGATGAACCCGGTCTGGATCACGGGGATGGCGTTCTACGCCGAGGCCGCGATCGGCCTCGGGGATCCGGCGTTCGCCGCGCCGCTGTTCGAGCGGCTCGAGCCGTGGGCGCATCTCTGGGCCGACAACGGTGCGACGGCCGGCAACCCGATCTGTCACTACCTCGGCGGCTTGGCGGCGCTGCTCGGGCGAGACGACGATGCCGACGACGTACCTGCGGCGCTCGGCGGAGCTGTGCGAGGACGTCGGTGCGCAGTTCTTCCTCGCGCAGACGCAGCTGCTCTGGGGCACACCCTTGCGGCGCGTGGCCGAGCGGAGGACGTCGACCGGGCACGCTACCTCCTCGCGGGTGCGTCGAGCTCTGCGGTGTCGCGCGGCTATGCCAGCGTTGCGCGCGCGGTCGACACGAGCTCGAACTGCTGGCGTGAGCTGCATCGCCGACGTGCTGCGAGTGGGCATCGCCGATCACTTCGGGTGGGCCGTTGCGGTCACCGCGTCGGCGCGCCACGAGGTCGTCGACCGTCGACGGATCGAGCTGGTGGAACCGGGCGTCACCGAGGCACCGATCCACTACGAGAGCAAGCACCTCGACGACGCGGGTGTCGCCGCGCTGGTCGCCGAGGTGAGGGCGTCAGTCGTGCGCGCGACCGCGGCATCGCTCGACGCGCTCGCGGCGTCGTTGCCCGAGTCGATCGCGTCCATCTCGCTCCGGGCGTTGCCCGCGCAGTTCCCCGACGACATCGCCACGTTGCGACGATCGCCCTACGAGGCCCGCGCCGACGCGGTCATGTACCGCCAGGTGCTCGTCGATCTCGCGCGTGATCGCGACTGGGCCGTGCACTTCTACGAGGCGAAGGCCGTGATCGGACAGGCCGCTGCCGTCCTCGGCGACCGGACCGACGCGGTCCTCGACGGCCCGCGGCGACGCTCGGCCCGCCGTGGACCAAGGACCACCGGATGGCGTTGGCGGCGACGGTGGTCAGCGCTTGACGTAGGCGGCGAGGTGCTCGCCGGTGAGCGTCGACTTCGCCGCGACCAGGTCGGCAGGGGTGCCCTCGAAGACAATCCGACCGCCGTCGTGACCGGCGCCGGGACCGAGGTCGATGATCCAGTCGGCGTGGGCCATGACCGCCTGGTGGTGCTCGACCACGATGACCGACTTCCCCGCGTCGACGAGCCGGTCGAGCATCGCGAGCAGTTGCTCGACGTCGGCGAGGTGCAGGCCGCTGGTGGGCTCGTCGAGCACGAACACGGTGCCGGCCTCGGCCATGTGGGTCGCGAGCTTCAGCCGCTGACGTTCGCCACCGGACAACGTGGTGAGCGGCTGGCCGATGGTGAGGTAGCCGAGGCCGACGTCGGCGAGCCGTTCGAGGATCTTGAGCGCAGCGGGCGTCGCCGCGTCGCCGTCGGCGAAGAACTCCCGCGCCTCGGCCACCGGCATCGCGAGCACCTCGCTGATGTCCTTCCCGCCGAACGTGTACTCGAGCACCGCGGCGTCGAAGCGCTTCCCTCCGCAGACCTCACACGTCATCGCGACACCAGCCATGATCCCGAGGTCGGTGTACATCGACCCCGGCGCCGTTGCAGTTCGGGCACGCGCCCTCGGAGTTGGCGCTGAACAGCGCGGGCTTCACTCCGTTCGCCTTGGCGAACGCCTTGCGGATCGGGTCGAGCAGCCCGGTGTAGGTCGCGGGGTTGCTGCGGCGCGAACCGCGGATCGCGGTCTGGTCGACCGTCACGACGCCGTCGCGCCCCGACACCGACCCGTGGATGAGCGAGGTCTTCCCCGAACCGGCGACCCCGGTGACCACGACGAGCACACCGAGCGGGATGTCGACGTCGACGCCTTGGAGGTTGTTCGTCTTCGCGCCCCGCACCTCCAGTGCATCCGTCGACGTCCGCACCGTCTCCTTCAACGCCGCCCGGTCGTCGAGGTGGCGGCCGGTGGTCGTGCCGCTCTTCCGCAGCCCGGCGACGGTGCCCTCGAACACCACCTCGCCGCCGGCCTTGCCCGCGCCGGGTCCGAGGTCGACGACGTGATCGGCGATGGCGATCGCCTCCGGCTTGTGCTCGACGACGAGCACGGTGTTGCCCTTGTCGCGCAGGTGCAGCAGGAGCTCGTTCATCCGCTGGATGTCGTGCGGATGCAGGCCGACAGTCGGCTCGTCGAACACGTAGGTGACGTCGGTGAGCGAGGAACCGAGCTGGCGGATCATCTTCACCCGCTGCGCCTCGCCACCCGACAGCGTGCCCGACGGCCGCTCGAGCGACAGGTAGCCGAGCCCGATCTCGACGAACGAGTCGAGGGTCGCGCGCAGCGCATCGAGGAGCGGCGCGACCGACGGCTCGGCGAGATCCTTGGCCCATTCGGCGAGATCGCTGATCTGCATCGCGCACACGTCGGCGATGCTGAGCTTCTTGATCTTCGACGAGCGCGCCTCCTTGCTGAGGCGGGTGCCGTCGCACTCGGGGCACGCGCTGAACGTCACCACCCGTTCGACGAACGCGCGGATGTGCGGCTGCATCGCGTCGACGTCCTTCGACAGGAACGACTTCTGGATCTGCGGGATCAGGCCGGCATAGGTGAGGTTGATGCCCTCGACCTTGATCTTGGTGGGCTCCCGGTACAGGAGGTCGTCGAGCTCCTTCTTGGTGAACTTCTTGATCGGCTTGTCGGGGTCGAAGTAACCGCAGCCGCGGAAGATCCGTCCGTACCAACCGTCCATGCTGTAGCCGGGGATCGTCAGCGCGCCGTCGTTGAGCGACTTGGTGTCGTCGTACAGCTGCGAGAGGTCGAAGTCGGTGACCGCGCCCCGACCCTCGCACCGCGGGCACATGCCGCCGACGATGCTGAAGCTGCGCTTCTCCCGCGTGGTGCGTCCCCCGCGCTCGAGCGTGACCGCGCCGGCGCCACTGATCGACGCCACGTTGAACGAGAACGCTTGCGGCGACCCGATGTGCGGCTTCCCGAGCCGGCTGAACAGGATGCGCAGCATCGCGTTGGCATCGGTGGCGGTGCCGACCGTGGAGCGCGGGTCGGTGCCCATGCGCTCCTGGTCGACGATGATCGCCGTGGTGAGGCCGTCGAGCACGTCGACGTCGGGTCGCGCCTGCGTCGGCATGAAGCCCTGCACGAAGGCGCTGTAGGTCTCGTTGATCAGCCGCTGCGACTCGGCTGCGATCGTGCCGAACACCAAGGAGCTCTTGCCCGAACCGGAGACGCCGGTGAACGCGGTGAGCCGCCGCTTCGGCAGCTCGACGCTGACGTCCTTGAGGTTGTTGACGCGCGCGCCGTGCACGCGGATGAGATCGTGGGAGTCGGCGGCATGTCGCGTTCGAGTGCTCATGCCGACGACCGTACGCGTTGGAGATTTGGTACGCCCCCCGGGACTCGAACCCGGAACCTAATGATTAAGAGTCATTTGCTCTAACCAATTGAGCTAGGGGCGCTCAGCCCGGAAGACTACCGAACGGAAGCTGCGCGACCCGCAGCGTTACCGTGGGACGCATGGACGTACTGGTCACTGGTGCTCACGGTCTCATCGCGTCGGCGTTGATCCCACGGCTCCGTGCCGACGGCCATCGCGTCGTGCGGCTCGTGCGCGGCGAGCCGGAGGGATCCGACGACGTCCGCTGGGATCCGTCGGCCGGCACCATCGACGCCGCCGGTCTCGAAGGCGTCGCCGCGGTGGTGAACCTCGCCGGTGCCGGCATCGGCGAGAAGAAGTGGTCCCCGGCCCGCAAGCAGCTGATCGCCGACAGTCGCACCCAGAGCACCGACCTGCTCGCCCGCACTCTGGCTGGCCTCAGCCGCCCGCCCGCGGTGCTGCTCTCCGGCTCGGCGGTGGGCTACTACGGCAACCGGGGCGCCGAGGAGCTCACGGAGGCCTCTGCGCCTGGCGACGACTTCCTCGCCGAGACCTGCGTGGCGTGGGAGGCCGCGACCGCCCCCGCCGAGGAGGCCGGCATCCGGGTCGTCCACCTCCGCACCGGCATCGTCCTGGCCACCCACGGGGGTGCCCTCCACCAGATGCTGGTGCCGTTCAAGCTCGGCCTCGGCGGCCGGATCGGATCCGGCGACCAGTACATGAGCTGGATCACCCTCGACGACCACGTCGGTGCGATGCGCCACCTCCTCACCGACGAGTCGGTGCGCGGCCCGGCCAACCTCACCGCGCCGAACCCGGTGACGAACGGTGAGTTCACGCGCGCGCTCGGCCGCGCACTGCACCGACCGACCGTGCTGCCGACACCGCTGTTGCCGTTGAAAGCGGTGTACGGCGCGGAGCTCATCGAGCACCTGCTCGTCCACGGACAGCGCGTGCTCCCGCGTGTGCTCGAGCAGACCGACTACGACTTCGCGCACACGCAGCTCGACGACGCGTTGCGCGCGGTGTTGGCGGCACCGGCTGCGGCGTGACGTTCGCCGCAGCCGGGTCCGCGCTGGGGTGACCGAGGGGTTTCGAACCCCCGACCTCCGGGACCACAACCCGGCGCTCTAGCCAACTGAGCTACGGCCACCATGTCGGCGCACCGCCCTGCGCGCCGGGAGCACCCATTGTACCGGCCCGAACCGCACCTTCTGTCGTCGACGGGATCGGTGCTGGTCAGCAGCCTGATGAGCCGGTCTCAGGTGTTCAACGGCAACGTCAGCGAGCCTCGAACCGCGCCGGTCCGCCGTCGAGCACGGTGCCCAGGATCCCGAGGTCGACGCCCAGGCCGTCGACCACTTCGCGCACGACGTCGATGTCCTTGCGCATGTAGTGACCGGCGGCGTCGACGAGCGTCGTCGTGGAGCCCATCGACGCGATGAGGCCCATCACGTAGCTCGCGCCGCTCGACTCCTGGATGACGCGCGCGAGCGTCGGCGTGTCGACACCGAGGCCGTTCGCGATCTGCTCGGCTTGC
This sequence comes from uncultured Actinomycetes bacterium, assembly GCA_963697125.1. GTDB lineage: Bacteria > Actinomycetota > Acidimicrobiia > IMCC26256 > DASPTH01 > DASUAS01. The sequence goes on along the minus strand of CAVOMW010000006.1, from coordinate 622,052 downwards.
GCGACGAGTTGGATGTTCGCGGCGAACAACGCGTTGTTGACGAGCTTCACGACGAGCGCGCTGCCGAGCGCGCCGATCTCGACCATCGGGTCGGCGTACGCGCCGACGGTCTCGCGCGCGGGCGACGTCGGGAGGCGCGCCACCGAGCATCACGGTGAGGTGACCGGCGAGCACGTCGTCGGTGCCGCCGCTGAACGGCGCGTCGACCACGTGCCCGTTCCCCGCGTCGGCGATGCGCCGGATCGTGGCCGGGGAGCCGGTGGTGTGGGACACCACGAGGGCGTCGGGGGAGAGCGCGGGCAGGAGCCCGTTCTCACCCAGGGTGACCTCCGCCAGCTGCTCGTCGGAGTAGAGGGCGAGGTGGACGGCATCTGCTCCGTGGACCGCTTCGGCCAGGGAGTCGGTCACCGCCGCGCCCAGCCGGGCGAAGTGCTCTCGCACCTCCGCCCGGCGGGCGTAGACGGTCAGTTCGTGGCCTGCGGCCAGGAGGCGCTCCGACATGGGGGCGCCGATCTGGCCCGCCCCGACGAAGGCGACCCGCACCGGACTACTCCGGCCCGGACTATTCGGCGGGGACGTTGACGCCGTAGGTCTTGACCTCGGTGTACTGCTGGAAGCCCTCGATGCCGTTCTGGCGACCGACACCACTGGCCTTGTACCCGCCGAAGGGGGCGTCGGGGCCGTAGGTGACGCCCCCGTTGATGCTGACCGTACCGGCGCGCAGTTGACGGCCGACGGCGATCGCCCGCTCCTCGTTCGAGGAGGTGACGTAGCCGCCGAGGCCGTACTGGTTGTCGTTGGCCATGCGCACCGCCTCGTCGTCACCGTCGAACGGGATGACGATGAGCACGGGGCCGAAGATCTCCTCGCGCGCGATGGTCATGTCGTTGGTGACGTCGGCGAACAGCGTCGGCTGCACGAACCAGCCCTTGTCGAACTGCTCGGGACGACCGCCACCGGCGACGACGCGCGCGCCCTCTTGCTTGCCCTTCTCGATGTAGCCGAGCACGCGCTCACGCTGCTTCTTGCTCACGAGCGGGCCCATCAGGTTGCCCATGTCGTTGGGGTCGCCGTAGGGGAAGCTCTCGAAGCCGGGCGTCGCGATCTCGATCGCCTTGTCGTAGATCTTCCGGTCGACGAGCATGCGCGTGGCCATCACGCAACCTTGACCGCCGTGCACCGCGACCATGCACGCCATGCCCATCTTCGACTCGAGGTCGGCGTCGTCGAGCACGATGTCGGCCGACTTGCCGCCGAGCTCGAGGAAGAGGCGCTTCATCGTGTCGCCGCCCTTCTCGAAGATCCGCTTGCCGGTGACCGTCGAGCCGGTGAACGAGATGAGGTCGACCAGCGGGCTGATGGTGAGCTCCTCGCCGACCAGGTGGTCCGACGACGTCACGACCTGCAGCACACCCGGCGGGATGTCGGTCTTCTCCGCCACCAGCCGACCGATGCGGGTGGCGTTCCACGGCGTGTCGGGGGCGGGCTTGAGGATCACGGTGTTGCCGGTGGCCAGACCCTGGCCGATCTTCTGCGATGACACCTCGAACGGGTAGTTCCACGGGACGATGGCGCCGACGACGCCCGCGGCCTCACGCGTCACCCAACGACGGGAGTTGCCGCCGAAGGCGGTGCCGTTCGGGAGGTCGCGGCTCCACTCGAAGTGGTCGATGTACTCGGCCGGCCACCGGAGGGCGTCGCCGAGGGGCGCGTCGAGCTGGGGACCGTAGGTGAGCGCGACGGGGCAGCCGACCTCGGCGACGAGCTCCTGGCGCATCTCCTCCTGCTCGCTCTCGATCGCAGCCTGGAGCTGCAGCAGGCACTCCTTGCGGAACGCGTGGTTGGTGGACCAGTCGGTCTCGTCGAACGCGCGACGGGCGGCGGCGATGGCGCGCTGCATGTCCTCGGCGGACGCGTCGGCGACCGGCCCGAGCACCTCTTCGGTCGCCGGGTTGATGTTGTCGAACGTCTTGCCCGACGTGGCTTCGACGAGCTCGCCGTCGATGAGCATGCGGACCTCGCCCTGCACTGCGGCCGGGCGATCGGTTTCGGTGGTGGCCATGACGGTGCTCCCTAGTTGTTGTGCGGCGCCCAAACGGTAACGCGGCAGGCGCGCTCGCGCCCAGATCGGCAGCTGCGAGGAGCTTTCCGGCATCGGACTTGCAGATGCTGGGCAGAACGGCAGTATGGTCTCGCACTTGTGACGACGTATCGAGTCGGTCAGGTTGCCGAACTGCTCGGCGTGAGCGCTGACACCGTGCGCCGCTGGGTCGACGACGGGAGGTTCGGCTCGCGCCCGAAGGGCGGCGAGCGGCTCATCGAGGGCGCCGAGCTCGCGCACTTCCTCACCGAGACCGCGCCGGCGAGCGACGAGCCGCCGGTGCTGGAGTCGGCCCGCAACCGGTTCCCCGGCATCGTCACCCAGGTGCAGAAGGACGGGCTCGTCGCGGTGGTGCACATCCAGGCCGGGCCGCACAAGGTCACGTCGCTGATGACGCGCGAAGCGGCCGACGACCTGGGCATCGAACCCGGCGACCTGGCGGTCGCGGTCGTGAAGTCGACCAACGTGGTCGTGGAAGTCCCGCGGCCGGAGTGAGACGGGAGCAGATGTGAGACGAGCGATTCGGGGTCTGGCTCGTCGCGGCGATGATCGTCGCCCTGGGAGTCGGTGCCGGTGCGACCGACGCCGCACATGAACGCAGACCACCACCACGAAGCCGAAGGTGACGGGGACGATCACGGTGTCGGCGGCGGCGTCGACGACCGAGGCGTTCACGAAGATGGGCGCCGACTTCCAGAAGCGGAACCCGGGCACGACCATCACGTTCAACTTCGGTTCGTCGGGAACCCTCGCGACGCAGATCCAGGGCGGCGCGCCCGCCGACGTGTTCGCGTCGGCCGACGGTTCCAACATGCAGAAGCTCGTCACCGGTGGGCAGGTCACGGCCGAGCCGACGGTGTTCGCGTCGAACCTGCTCACGATCGTGGTGAAGCCGGGCAACCCGAAGAAGGTGAAGTCGATCGCCGACCTCGCGAAGCTCGACGTCGTGTCGCTCTGTGGGGAGACGGTGCCGTGCGGCAAGTACGCCGACCAGATCCTCTCCGGAGCTGGAGTGACCATCGACCCGTCGAAGATCACGCGCGGTGCCGACGTGAAGACGACGCTCGCCGCCGTCACCACCGGTGACGCCGACGCCGCGATCGTGTACGTCACCGACGCCAAGTCGGCCGGCACGGGCGTGACCGCGGTGCCGATCCCGGCGTGGCAGAACGCGTACGCGATCTACCCGATCGCGCCGATCGCGGCGGCGACGAACCAGGATCTCGCCGACGCCTGGATCGAGTACACGGTCTCGCCGGCCGGCCAGCGGACGCTGCAGAGCTTCGGGTTCCTCCCGCCGCCTCCCACCGAGTGACGCGCCGAGGGCGGGGAGTGCCGCTGGTCGCGGTGCTCCTCGCTCTCGTCGCGATCGCGTTCTTCACGCTCCCGCTGATCGGACTCCTGCGGCGCGTTGCTTGGAGCGATCTCTGGGACAACCTGCAGGACCCGGCGGCACGTGACGCGATCCGCCTGTCGATCGAGTGCTCGCTCTGGTCGACGTTCTTCTCGCTGCTCTTCGGTGTCCCGCTCGCGTACGTGCTCGGCACGGGCGCGGTTCCCCGGCCGGTCACTGGTGCGTGCGCTCGTCGTGCTGCCGATGGTGTTGCCGCCGGTCGTCGGTGGTGTCGCGCTGCTGTTCGCGTTCCAGCGCAACGACGGACTGCTCGGTGGCCTGATCTACGACCTGTTCGACTTCCAGTTCACGTTCTCGAAGTGGGGCGTGATCCTGGCCGAGACGTTCGTGGCGATGCCGTTCCTCGTGATCACCGTCGAAGCCGGACTTGCGCTCGATGGATCGCCGCTACGAGGACGCCGCCGCGAGTCTCGGCGCCGGCCGCTGGACGGTGTTCCGCCGCGTGACCGTGCCCCTGATCGCGCCCGCGCTGATCGCGGGCGCCGCGCTGGCGTGGGCGCGCGCGCTCGGCGAGTTCGGCGCGACGATCACCTTCGCCGGCAACATCCAGGGTCGTACGCAGACCACGCCGCTCGCGGTCTACAACCTCCTGGAGACGCAGCAGCCGGTCGCGATCGCGCTGAGCCTGGTGCTGCTCGCGATCTCGATCGTGATCCTGGTGTCGTTGCGCGACCACTGGTTCGGGGGCCTTCGGTGACGGACAGGGAATCGGCATGACCCTGCACGCTGACGTCGGCGTGCAGGTCGGTCGGTTCGACCTCTCGGTCGCGCTCGACGTGGCCGACGGCGAGACCGTCGCCGTGCTCGGCCCCAACGGCGCGGGGAAGTCGACGCTGCTGCGCGCGCTCGCGGGCCTGGTGGCGCTCGAGCGGGGCTCGATCGCCATCGACGACGTGGTCATGGACGATCCCGCGGCCGGGACGTTCGTCGTGCCCGAGCGGCGCGGTGTCGGCGTGGTGTTCCAGGACTACCTCCTGTTCCCGCACCTCACCGTGCTCGAGAACGTCGCGTTCGGACTGCGCAGCCGCGGCGTTCGCGCGCGCGGACGCGCGTCGCCGAGCGCAGGCGTGGCTCGCGCGCGTCGGACTCGCCGACCGCGCGGGCGCGAAGCCGGGGTCGCTCTCCGGTGGTCAGCAACAGCGCGTCGCGTTGGCGCGGGCGCTGGTGACCGAACCGCGCCTCGTGCTGCTCGACGAGCCGCTGGCCGCGCTCGACGTCGGGACGCGCACCGAGTTGCGTCGCGAGCTGCGCACGCACCTCGCGACCTTCGGCGGCGCGCGGGTGCTCGTGACCCACGAGCTGCTCGACGCGGTCGCGCTCGCCGACCGGCTGGTCGTGCTCGAAGACGGTCGCGTCGCGCAGTCGGGCGCGGTGCACGAGGTGACCACTCGGCCCCGCTCGCGCTACGTCGCCGACCTCGTGGGCGTCAACCTGCTGCGGGGTGTGGCGCAGGGACACGAGATCACGCTCGACAGTGGTGGGGTGGTGATCACCGCGGACCCGGTCGCGGGCGACGTGTACGTCGCGATCCAGCCGCACTCGGTGAGCTTGCACCGAGCCCAGCCCGAGGGAAGTCCCCGCAACGTCTGGAGCGGCCGCGTACGGGGCGTGGATCTCCTCGGCGACCGGGTCCGCATCCATGTCGACGGCGCCGTGCCCATCGTGGCCGAGGTCACCGCAGGGGCGGTCGGTGACCTCGGGTTGCACGACGGCGTCGACGTGTGGGCGACGGTCAAGGCGACGGATGTGTCCGTCTACGCACTCTGACCGGTCGCCGGCACCGGCCGGGGCGGGAACGCGTCCCACGACCTGGTCAACGCCTTGAGGTGCGCGGCCAGCGCGGGCAGCGACACCGGCGCCAGATAGGTGTCGGCCCCGAGGTCGAGGATCTCGGATGGCGCCATCGGCTGCTCGGACGGGTGTCCGGTGTGCACCACGATGACTCGGGTCGAGCTGCGCTGGTCCTGGATCAGGCGCACGAGTTCGTCGTCGCGGCTGTCGACGACGATGGCCGCCGGCGTCTCGGTGGACTCGGTGGTCACCCGGTACGACGGGCCGAGGGCGTCGGTGAGGGCAGGCAGCCAGCGGGCTGACGCGGGGGAGAGCAGCACGAGCTTGGGCGGTGGTTCCGCGATCACGTGGTCGTGGCTGCGGTCACCGCCGCGGATCAGCCGGAAGCGGCGGTAGCGGGGGTCGGAGGCTGCGGCGGGTTCGTGGAGAGCGGTCATGGGGCCTCGGTTCGGTGGGGGTCTTGTCGTGCACCCTCACCTTGCGCCCGGAGTGTGAAGTCCCGGTGTGGACCGCATGAGAACTGGTCAAGAACGGGCCGTCAGGAGCGCCGCCCTCGAGAACGCTGCCCTCAAGAACCAAACTTCTGGATGGGCTCGTGCCTCGCCATGGCCGAGCCCTCCGGACCGCAGAGCATCTTGTAGCGCAGGTAGCGGCGGTGGAACAGCTGCAGGAGCTCCTCGTCGTGGGCGCCGGCGTCGGCGAGCACGAACTCCTCGAGCGCGGCGTCGCCTTCCTGCCACGTCGCGGGCCGACGGCCCAGGAACTCGCGGAGATCGTCGAGGTCGGCGTCGGTGCAGGCGTCACCGATCTCGTCGAAGCGCTGCAGGTGACGCGCGAGCCGGAACGCGATGCGGAGCTGATGGCGCTCGTACTCGTCCGCAAGGTCGAGGCTGCGCAGCGATCGCACGAGGTGCTCGTGCGCGTTCGCGACCGGCGAGTCGCGTGGCTCCGGCATCTCGACGGAGTCGAGCACGTCGACGCCCATGATCTCGGCGAGGCCCTCGAGTGCGAAGAGGTTGGTTTCGCTCGCCCACTGCATGTTCGTCATGTAGTCGGATGCGGCGGGCGGTGCGGCGAGCGCGGCGTGGAAGACCATCTGGTTCGTCAACGCGAACACGAAGTGATGGTGCATGATCGCTTCGATGTCGACCGGCGCGCCGGAGTGCTTCGCGTACTGGTCGTAGAGCACGTTCATGTCGCCGAAGCCGAGCACGGTGTCGCGCATGCGGAACGCAGCGAGATCCATCATCGGATCGCCGAGATGCCCGAGCTCGAGGTCGAGGATGGCGGTGACGTGCCCGTCGTGCTGGTGGAACTGTCCCGAGTCCCACACCACCGGCGCCTCCCGGCCACGCGTGTCGACGGGGTTGCGGTCGATCCACCCGAGGCAGAACTCGAGGAACGGATCGGGGCGCACCTTCGTGGCGCGGTAGCCGGCCAGGTACACGTCGAGACCGACGCGCCCGGACCCGCTCGGTGTGGACGCGCGGGTGATGCCGGCGCGTGCGTAGGGCTCGGGATCGAGTGCGTGGATGCGGGCGAGGATGCCCATGTACTCGTCCATCACCGCGACGCGTTGGTCGTCGGTCGACGCGTCGAAGTTGTTCTCACCGGGGACGACGTCGATGACGAAGGCACGCGGGTCGTCGATCCAGCCGTACACGTGGGCGACCGGGATGCCGTCGGCCTCGAGCAGCTGCTGGAACCGCATCTCGTGCTCGAGTGGGAAGAGCGGCGCTGCGTCGGTGCGGTCGCCGCGCACCATCACCGTGGTGGTGTCGCCGTCGCGCTCGACGTCGACGAACCACACCGGTCGCCAGCGCGCCTGCTGGCGGATGGCCGTGACGTCGGCCCCGAGGTGTTCGCGACACCAGTCGGTGAGCAGCTGATCGACCTTGTCCGTGCTGCGGTCCACGTTCACCCCCGCGCGAGCTTGCGCCCGATGATCCCCTTCATGATCTCGGTGGTGCCCCCGTAGATGGTGGTGACGCGGGCGTCGAGATAGGCCCGCGCGATCGGGTACTCGACCATGTAGCCGTAGCCCCCGTGCAGTTGCACGCACCGGTCGACGGTTCGCTTCTGCAACTCGGTGCACCACCACTTCGCCTCGGCGGCCTCCTCGACCGAGAGCTCGCCGGCGTTGAGCGCCTCGACGCACCGGTCGACGAACGCCTGCGTGACGTCGATCTCGGTGCGCATCTCGGCCAGCTCGAACTGCGTGTTCTGGAACGACGCGATCGGCGAGCCGAACGCGGTGCGCTGCTTCACGTAGTCGAGCGTCCAACGGAACGCGGCCTCGGCGGCGGCGACGCCGCTCACCGCGATCGAGAGCCGTTCCTGCGGCAGGTTGTCGACCAGGTGCGCGAAGCCCTTGCCCTCGACCCCGAGCAGGTTGCCGACGGGCACCTGCACGTCGGTGAAGAACAGCTCGGCGGTGTCCTGCGCGTGCAGCCCGACCTTGTCGAGGTTGCGACCGCGCTCGAAGCCGACCATGCCCCGTTCGACCACGAGCAGGCTCATGCCCGCGTGCTTCTGGGTGGGGTCGGTCTTCACCGCGGTGATCACCAGGTCGGCGTTGATGCCGTTGGTGATGAACGTCTTCGCGCCGTTGACGACGAAGTGATCGCCGTCGCGGATCGCCGACGTGCTCATCGACGCGAGATCGGAGCCGATGCCCGGTTCGGTCATGGCGATGGCGGTGATGAGCTCGCCCGACGCGATGCCGGGGAGCCAGCGGGCGCGCTGCTCGTCGGTGGCGAGCGACAAGAAGTAGGGGAGGCAGATGTCGGTGTGCAGGGTGAGGCCGAGGCCCGCCGCGGCCACGCCGGCGTACTGCAGCTCCTCCGCGATCACCTGGCTGAAGCGGAAGTCGTCGACGCCGCTGCCGCCGAACTCCTCGGGCACCGCCATGCCGATGAACCCGGCGGCGCCGGCCTTGGTGAAGAGGTCGCGGGACACGATGCCGGCGTCGTTCCACTCGAGATCGTGGGGCGCGATCTCGCGCTCGACGAACGTGTGGAAGCTCTCGCGGAAGAGGTCGTGTTCCTCGGTGAATTGCGTGCGCCGCATGGCGCCGAGGTTACCGACGTGTGTGAGTGGGCGCGCCCGGAAGGATTCGAACCTTCGGCCGTCCGGTTAGAAGCCGGGTGCTCTGATCCACTGAGCTACGGGCGCCTGCACGACATTGTCGCAGGTTCTCAGGCAGGTTCCGCGCCGTAGGAGTCGTACTCGTGCTCCTCGGCGTGCGCGACGTCTCTGCCGTGCGCGTACTGGAACGGTGAGATGCCACCGGGTTCCCACGCGGTCCTCGAACCCGCCGCGATCGCGGCCGCCGAACGCGGGAGGAGCCCGTAGTCGGCGCGCACCTCTTCGAGCTGTCGGTCGGCGTGCGCGAACCAGTCGGTGGCGAGGAGGTCGGTGGCCTTCGACCCGCGCCCGGTCTCGTTGAGGTGCGTGGCCAACATCGCACCCCGGTACGTCGCGTCGGCGAGGCGGACGGCCATGCGGTCGACGTCGCGTGAGAGGTGGCCGCGGTCGTACTCGAAGAAGCCCTTCGCCGCGCCGTAGAGGTAGCCGGTCTCGAACAGCCCGAGCACCATGGCGAGCAGCGAGAACGCGCCGGGGTCGTCGTTGGCACGGGAGATCAGACCGAACACCTCGATCTCCGACTCGACCGTCGAGCCGTAGTCGGCGAGCACGTGGACCCAGTCGTGCTGCGCGAGGTTCGGCGGTGCGCTCTCGGGTCGGCCGGGGAACGTGAAGCCGCGGGCGCGGTAGAAGCGCCACACGCCCAGGCCGAGCGATCCTTCGGGGCAGTGCTCGAGCGCGGCCCAGCGCGCGTGCAGCTCGTCGTCGGAACACGCGGCTTCCCACGCTTCGTCGAGCGCGCGCGACGTGTGGAGGTGCTCCGGCGGCTCCGCGAGCATCTGCTCGAAGTAGCCGCTGCGTTCGAAGTCGATCAGGGCGAGGCCGAGCGACCCGTTGGCGATGCGCCGCACCACCCGGATCATGTCGTCACCGACCCCCAGCCACGCGGCGTACGTCTCGACGCGCTGCGAGACCTCGGGTGGGATCGGGACGAGCAGCATCTCGCCGAGCAGCATGATCTGCACCATGCGCTCGCGGAACGCCTGGTTCCGGTAGCGGAGCGCCTCGGCGAACTCCTCGGGACCGAGCGGCGGCACGGTCGTCACGTCGACGGGGTGTTCGGTCATCGAGACGACGTGCGCGTTGAGCACGGCGCGCTGCACTTCGGTCAACCCGTCGGGCGGCGTCACCGCGGCGGTGATGGCCGGCGACCGTGACGCGCACCTCGTCGGCGTCGGGCCGGTGGGTCCACTCCTCCTCGGGGGAGGGGAACGGCACGGCGTGGATCTCGGATCGTCATGGCCGCGCCGAACCGGTGACGGGTCCCGGGTATTCCATGAGAGCGGGTGACGGAGAATTGAACCCGCGTCATCAGATTGGAAGTCTGAGGCTCTGCCATTGAGCTACACCCGCGTGTCGTGCACCACCTCTACCGCTGGTGGCGTCGGGGAGGGGGGACTTGAACCCCCGACCTCCTGCTCCCAAAGCAGGTGCGCTACCGAACTGCGCTACTCCCCGTAGCGGGTCAGGTTACGACACGGCACGCACTTCGCCGTCGCCGTTGTACGGTGCGCGCATGCAGGAACAGCGACGCGGTCGCAAGATCGCCATGACCCCCGAGGAGCTCGACGCGTACCTGGGGAGTGAACGCACGTGCACCGCTGCCACCGTCAGCCACGACGGGCCCCACGTCACCGCGCTGTGGTTCGTGTGGGACGGCGAGTGCGTCTGGCTGTACTCGATCACCCGCAGCCAGCGCTGGACCGACCTCGAGCGCGACCCGCGCGTGGCGATCCTGGTGGAGGCGGGCGAGGAGTACAACGAGCTGCGCGGCGTCGAGATCCACGGGCGGGTCGAGCCCACCGGTGAGGTGCCCCGCACCGGCGAACCGGTCGACGCCCTCGCCGAGCCCGAGCGCCTGTTCCACACGAAGTACCAGGGCGGTGCGGGCGACGGCATGTTCCACGACGGCCGCCACGCCTGGCTCAAGGTCACGCCCACCAAGATCGCGAGCTGGGACTTCCGCAAGCTCGGCATCTGAGCCGCCGCATCTGAGTCGGGTGGCCGCGAGCCGGGGTGTCGGAACCGGCGAAGTCAGCCAATAGACTGCGCAGCCCCATGTCACTCTCCACGTCGGTCGAACCGCTCGAAGACAACAAGGTCCGCCTGCACGTCGCGATCCCGGCGGAAGACTTCGAACGGGCCATCGACGCCGCGTTCCGCAAGCTGGCGAAGGACGTCAAGATGCCGGGCTTCCGTCCCGGCAAGGCGCCGCGCCGCTTGCTCGAAGCGCGCCTCGGCACCGAGATGGCGCGCGACCAGGCGCTGCGCGACTCGCTCCCCGAGTACTACGTCGAGGCCGTCGTCGCCGAACGACGTCGACGTCATCGCGCCGCCGGAGATCGACATCACTCGCCGGCGAGGAAGACGGCGACGTCGAGTTCGACGCCGTGGTCGAGGTGCGCCCGGTCGTCACCGTCGAGGGCCACGACGAGTTGCGCATCGAGATCGACGAAGCCCGACGTCAGCGACGACGACGTCGACGAGCAGATCGACCAGCTGCGCGATCGCTTCGCCGACCTCGACCGACTGCGACGCGCCGCTCATCGACGGCGACTTACGCCGAGATCGACATCAAGGGATTCGATCGACGAGCGAATCGGTCGAGGGCCTCACCGCCACCGACTTCCTCTACGAGGTCGGTTCGGGGATCGTCGTGCCGAAGCTCGACGAAGCAGCTGCACGGCAAGCGGCCCGGCGACATCCTCAAGTTCGACGACACGCTGCCCGAGCGCTTCGGCGAGCGCGCCGACGACGAGGTCGCCTTCCAGGTCCTGGTCAAGGAAGCGAAGAAGAAGGTGCTCCCCGAGCTCACCGACGAGTGGGTGAGCGAGGTCGAGCGAGTTCGAGACCGTCGACGAGCTGCGGACGACGTTCGCAAGCGCCTCGACATGTACGCGCGCGTCGCAGGCCGCAGATGGCGATGCGCGAGCAAGGTGCTTCGAAGCGGCCGCCGACGCTCGTGCCCGATCGAGGCGCCCGAGACGCTCGTCGACAGCGAGATGGAACGGCGCCTGCGACGACCTCGCGCACCGGCTGTGGCATCAGGGTCTGCGCATGACGATCCCGCAGTACCTGCAAGCCACCGGCCAGGAGCCAGCAGGAGTTCATCGACGAGCGTGCGCGCCGGCGCCGCCGAGCCGTGCTCGCCGACCTCGCGCTGCGCGCGGTGGTCGCGCAGGAAGAGATCGCGGCGACCGACGAAGAGGTCGACGCCGAGATCGAACGCATCGCGCGAGCAGATGGACCAGAAGCCGGCCAAGGTCCGCAGGATCTCGAACGGAGGGGTGTGCTGGAGGCGGTACGCTCGGACATCGCACGAGGCAAGGCGCTCGAGTTCCTGGTGGACCACGCGGAAGTGGTCGACGAGGACGGCAACACCATCGATCTGTCGCTTCCACAGCCCGACGGAAGCATCGGAGGACACGGGACCCGAGGCACGGACACCACCGAACCCGAGGGATCCACCAGCGACGGCCCCGTCACCGGCACGGACACAGACGAATCAGAGACCGAAGAGGAGCCAGCGTCGTGAGCAACTTCCAGAACGTCTACGTCCCGAACGTCACCCAGGACACCCCGCGTGGCCGCGACCGCAATGGCATCTTCTCCCGCCTGCTGCAACGACCGCATCATCTTCCTCGGCACCCCGGTCGACGACACCGTCGCGAACATGGTGATCGCGCAGCTGCTGCATCCTCGAGTCGCGAGGATCCCGACAAGGACATCATCGATGTACATCAACTCGCCGGGCGGCGAGATCACCGGTCTGTTCGCGATCTACGACACGATGCAGTACATCAAGCCCGACGTGCAGACCATCTGCATCGGCCAGGCGGCGTCGGCCGCGGCGGTGCTCCTCGCCTCGGGCGCGCCCGGCAAGCGCTTCATCCTCCCGCACGCCCGTGTGCTGATCCACCAGCCGCACGGTGGTGCGTCGGGCCAGGCGGTCGACATCGAGATCCAGGCCAAGGAGATCGTGCGCATGCGCGAGCTCGCTCGACGAGATCCTCGCCTTCCACACCGGCCAGGCGTCGAGCGGGTCGCCAAGGACACCGACCGCGACTTCATCATGAGCGCGGTCGAGGCCAAGGACTACGGCATCGTCGACGAGGTCCTCACCAACCGTGAGCTCGCGGCTGTCGGCGTGCCGGCAGGTGGAGCTGACCTGACGCACTTACGTCATCTCGGGCGTCGGCTTTGACTAGCAGGACCAGGAGGGGGACATCGGTGGCGAAGTTCGGTGACGGTGGCGACCTGCTGAAGTGCTCGTTCTGTGGGAAGAGCCAGAAGCAGGTCAAGAAGCTCATCGCCGGTCCCGGCGTCTACATCTGCGACGAGTGCATCGATCTCTGCAACGAGATCATCGAAGAGGAGCTGTCGCAGAGCACCGAGGTCAACTTCGACGAGCTCCCGAAGCCGCGCGAGATCTACGAGTACCTGAACGACTACATCATCGGGCAGGAGCAGGCGAAGAAGATCCTCTCGGTCGCGGTCTACAACCACTACAAGCGGGTGCAGGCCGGCGCGTACGGCGACCCCGACGTCGAGCTGCAGAAGTCGAACATCCTGCTGATCGGCCCCACCGGTTGCGGCAAGACGCTGCTCGCGCAGACGCTGGCGCGGCATGTTGAAGGTGCCGTTCGCGATCGCCGACGCCACCGCGCTCACCGAAGCCGGCTACGTCGGCGAAGACGTCGAGAACATCCTCCTGAAGCTGATCCAGGCCGCCGACTACGACGTCAAGAAGGCCGAGACCGGCATCATCTACATCGACGAGATCGACAAGATCGCCCGCAAGGCCGAGAACCCGTCGATCACGCGCGACGTCTCCGGTGAGGGCGTGCAGCAGGCGCTGCTGAAGATCCTCGAGGGCACGACCGCGTCGGTGCCGCCGCAGGGTGGGCGCAAGCACCCGCACCAGGAGTTCATCCAGATCGACACCACGAACATCCTGTTCATCTGTGGTGGCGCGTTCGCCGGGCTCGAGAAGATCATCGAGACCCGCATCGGCAACCAGGGCATCGGCTTCGGCGCCGACGTGCGCCGCAGTCCGACGAGAAGGACGTCGGCCGCATCCTGCGCCGACGTGCTTCCCGAGGACCTCCTGAAGTTCGGGCTCATCCCCGAGTTCGTCGGTCGCCTGCCGGTCATCGGCGTGGTGCACAACCTCGACAAGGACGCGCTCATGCGCATCCTCGTCGAGCCGAAGAACGCGCTGGTGAAGCAGTACCAGAAGTTCTTCCACTTCGACGACGTCGAGCTGGTGTTCACCGACGACGCGCTCGACGCGGTCGCCGACGAAGCGCTCAAGCGCGGCACCGGCGCCCGTGGTCTGCGCGCCATCCTCGAAGAGTGTGCTGCTCGAGGTGATGTACGACCTGCCGATCGTGACGACATCGCCCGGTGCGTGGTCGACCGGGCCGTGGTCATGGATCGCGTGCACCCGACGCTGATCACCACCGACGAGGGCGAGCGCCGCAGCGCGTGAGCGGCAGCGGGCCGGTGACCTCTTCGATCCGGCCGGCGCGCAGCGAACGCGCCATGCGAGACGCGTGAGCGCGGTCCAAGTCGCGTGAGCCCTGCGATTCCGCGGTTCGCACTGCGGAGCTACGACTCGGGACGGAGGCTCGACCTCTTCCTGGTCTGCGCGGTCGGCTCGGTCATCGGCAACCGCGTCTTCCTGATCATCACCGGCTACCCGCAGCTGGGCAACGGCACCCTGCACATCTCGCACGCGATCTGGGGTGCGCTGATGATGGCCGTCGCCGTCATCTTCTCGATCTCGTTCCTCGCGCCCAACAACCGCACGTTCATCGCGTTCATCGGCGGTTGTGGGTTCGGCTGGTTCATCGACGAGCTCGGGAAGTTCATCACCCGCGACGTCAACTACTTCTTCAAGCCGACCATCGCCCTGATCTACTTCGTCTTCATCACCATGTACCTCGTGTTCCGCGGCATCCAGCGGCGCGCCTACACCGCGGACGAAGCGGTGCTCAACGGACTCGAGGCGGTCAAATCTGCCGCGATCGGTGAGCTCAGCGAGCCGCGCCGCCGATCGGCGATGTCGCTGCTCGAGCAGACCGGTGCCGACGACGCGATCGCGCGGCAGGTGCGGTCGCTGCTCGCCGACGCGTCGGGGCTCCCGGACCCGCGCCCGAACCGGTTCGAGCGCGCGGGGCGTGGCATCCGTGCGTGGTATCTGCGTGCGGCCACCCGGACGTGGTTCAAGGGCGCGGTGACCGCGTGGTTCGTCGTCATCGGTTCGGGCCAGCTCTTGGTGGCGGTGTTCCTCGCCGCCGACCACGGCGCCATCCGCGGGATGGAGGAGTGGGCGACGGTCGTGTCGAGCGGCGTGTCGGGCGCGCTCGATCATCGTGGGTGTCGTGCGGCTCCGTCACCACCGCCTGTCGGCGTACCGCTGGTTCGAGCGCGGCATCCTCGTGCAGATCTTCGTGACCCAGGTCTTCCAGTTCGCGCAGCAACAGCTCGCGGGGGTGTTCGGGCTGGCGCTCAACCTGCTGATCTGGATCTCGCTGCGGCTGATGATCCGGGCCGAGCTCGAGCGCGAAGCAGGTCGAACCCCCAGTCGTCGATCCCCAAGTCATCGAGCCCGGAGCGACTGCTTCCTTAGACTCCACGGGATGACCGTGCCGGAGAAGCCGAGCCTCGACGGGCTCGAAGACAAGTGGGCGTCCGCGTGGGATGCCGCGGGCACGTACACGTTCGACCGCACGAAGACGCGCGAGCAGGTGTACTCCATCGACACGCCGCCGCCCACGGTCAGCGGCTCGCTCCACGTCGGTCACGTGTTCTCGTACACGCACACCGACACCATCGCCCGCTTCCAGCGCATGCGCGGGCGCGAGGTCTTCTACCCGATGGGGTGGGACGACAACGGTGTGCCCACCGAGCGGCGGGTGCAGAACTTCTTCGGCGTCCGGTGCGACCCGTCGCTGCCGTACGACGCCGACTTCACCCCGCCGGAGAAGCCGGGGAAGCAGGAGATCCCGATCAGCCGACAGAACTTCGTGGAGCTCTGCGATCGGCTGGTCGTGGAGGACGAGCAGAAGTTCGAGGAGCTGTGGCGCACGCTCGGTCTCTCCGTCGACTGGGCCATGACCTACACCACCATCGGCGACCGGGCGCGCCGAGCGTCGCAGCGTGCATTCCTGCGCATGCTGGCTCGCGGTGAGGCGTACCAGTCGGAGGCGCCCACGTTGTGGGACGTCGACTTCCGCATGGCGGTCTCGCAGGCCGAGCTCGAAGACCGCGAGCTTCCCGGCGCCTATCACGGGGTGAAGTTCGCGGGCACGAACGGCGACGCCGACATCGTGATCGAGACCACGCGTCCCGAGCTGATCCCGGCGTGCGTGGCATTGGTGGCGCACCCCGACGACGAGCGGTACGCGCCGCGGTTCGGCACCTACGTCACGACGCCGCTGTTCGGCGTGCAGGTGCCCGTGCTCGCGCACCGGTTGGCCGATCCCGAGAAGGGGTCGGGCATCGCGATGATCTGCACCTTCGGCGACACCACCGACGTCGTGTGGTGGCGCGAGCTGCAGCTGCCGACGCGCACGGTGCTCGGACGTGACGGCCGGCTCCTCCCGCAGCCACCCGAGTGGGGTGACGCGGGTCCCGACGCCGAGGCCCGCTACGCGGAGCTCGCGGGCAAGACCGCGAAGCAGGCGCAGGCGCGCATCGTGGAGCTGCTCGACGAGCACGGCGACCTCGTCGGCGCGCCGAAGCCGATCACCCACCCGGTCAAGTTCTACGAGCGCGGCGATCGCCCGCTCGAGATCGTGTCGTCGCGCCAGTGGTACATCCGCAACGGTGGGCGCGATCCCGAGTTGCGTGCCGCGTTCCTCGAACGCGGACGCGAGTTGCAGTGGCACCCGGCGCACATGCGCAGCCGCTACGAGAGCTGGGTCGAAGGACTCAACTCCGACTGGCTCATCAGCCGGCAGCGCTACTTCGGGGTGCCGTTCCCGCTCTGGTACCCGCTCGATGCCGACGGCGAGATCGACTACGCCCGCCCGTTGGCTCCCGACGAGAGCCGCCTGCCGATCGACCCCACCGAGCGCGGTGCCCGAGGGCTACACCGAGGACCAGCGGGGCAAGCCCGGCGGCTTCGTCGCCGATCCCGACGTGATGGACACGTGGGCGACGTCGTCGCTCACGCCCGAGCTCGCGGCCGGATGGGAAGACGACCCCGACCTGTTCGCGCGGGTGTTCCCCATGGACCTGCGCCCGCAGGCGTTCGAGATCATCCGCACGTGGTTGTTCTCCACCATCGTGCGGTCGCACTTCGAGTTCGACGCGCTGCCGTGGACCGACGCCGCCATCTCCGGGTGGGTGCTCGACCCCGACCGCAAGAAGATGTCGAAGAGCAAGGGCAACGTCGTCACCCCGATGGAGCCGATCCGTCAGTTCGGCGCCGACGCCATGCGGTACTGGGCGGCGAGCGGCCGTCCGGGAGTCGACACCGCGGTCGACGAGGGTCAGATGAAGGTGGGGCGTCGCCTCGCGATCAAGATCCTCAACGCGTCGAAGTTCGCACTCGGGGTGATGGGCGACGACGGGCCGGCTGGTTTGGAGCGGGCGTCCGACGCGATCACCGAGCCGCTCGACCGATCGATGCTCGCCAGCCTCGCCGCGCTGGTCGCGAACGCGACGACGTCGTTCGAGACCTACGACTACGCGCGTGCGCTCGACGCGACCGAGCGGTTCTTCTGGAGCTTCTGCGACGACTACCTCGAACTGGTGAAGGGTCGTGCGTACGCGGGGTCCGACTCCGCGCGCGCCGCGTTGTCGGCCGCGCTCGACACGTTGTTGCGACTGTTCGCGCCGCACATGCCGTTCGTCACCGAAGAGGTGTGGTCGTGGTGGCGTGAAGGTTCGATCCACCGCGCGCCCTGGCCCGTCGCCGACGACCTGGCCGCGTTCGCGGGCGACGACGTCGCGATCTATCCCGCGGCCGCGGCGGTGCTCGGGGCGCTCCGCAAGGCGAAGAGCGAGGCCAAGCGCTCGATGCGCACCGACGTGACCGCGGTGGTCGTGCGCGGGCCGGCCGAACTGCGACGCGCGCTCGAGCCGGCGATCAGCGACGTGCGCGACGGCGGCCGCGTGGTGGGGGAGCTCGAGCTGGCCGACGCGGCGGAGCTCGGCGTCGACGTCACCCTCGCGCGCCGCCCGAAGCGCCGCCGGAAGCGTGACGATCGACCCGCGATACGCCCGCGCCTGGCTCGACGACCACACCAACCTCGAGACCGGCGTCGGAGTGCCGGCGCGGGTGGCGTGGGGAAGCGGCTGCTGGCGGTCGAGCGCGAGCGCCCGCTCATGGACCTCCTGGGCTCCCCGGAGAGCGAGTACCCGGTGGTGCACCTCACGGGGACCAACGGCAAGACCTCGGTGGCCCGCATGACCGCGGCGCTGCTGGAGGCGGCCGGGCTCTCGGTGGGCGCCTACACCAGCCCCCACCTGGCCCGGGTCAACGAGCGCATGGTGTGGAACGGCGAGCCGATCTCCGACGACGAGCTCGACGAGCTCCTGGTCGCGGTGGCCGCGATCGAGGACCTGCTCCCCGACGCACCGAGCTACTTCGAGATCCTCACCGCCGTCGCGCTGCGGTGGTTCGGCGACATCGCGGTCGACGTCGCAGTGGTGGAGGTGGGTCTCGGTGGCACCGGAGACGCCACCAACGTGGTCGACGCCGACGTCGCGGTGGTCACCAACGTGAGCATCGACCACGTCGAGTACCTCGGTCCGACGCTCGCCGACATCGCGGACGAGAAGGCGGGCATCGTCGAGCCGACGTCGGCGCTCGTGCTCGGTGAGACCGATCCCGCACTCGTGCCGTACTTCCTGGCGCGCGGTCCCGGCGTCGGTCGCGCGTCGCGACATCGACTTCGGTGTGCGCGCGAACCGGCTCGCCATCGGCGGCCGCGTCGTCGACCTCTACACACCGCACGCGGCAGTACGACGATGTGTTCCTCGCGCTGCACGGCGCGCACCAAGCCGACAACGCGGCGCTCGCGCTCGCGGCCGCCGAGTCGTTCCTCGGCCGCGCGCTCGACGCCGAGCTCGTCGCCGACGCGTTCGCCACCGTGCGCACACCCGGACGCCTCGAAGTCGTCGGTCACCAACCGCTCGTGCTGCTCGACGGCGCGAAGAACGTCGCCGGCGCGCACGCGTTGCACGCGGCGCTGGCCGACGAGTTCGCCGACACGCCGCGCACGCTCGTCGTCGGATTGATGCGCGAGAAGGAACCGCACGAGATGCTCGAGGCGCTCGGCGTGCTCGACGCGGCGCGGCTCGTGTGCTGCCGACCCGACAGCCCGCGCGGCCACGATCCGCACGACGTCGCGCAGGCGGCCTACGAGCTCGGGGTCGAGCACGGGATCGTCGACGTGGTCGACGACGTGCGCGACGCGGTGGCCTTCGCGATCGGCATCACCCCGGCCGACGGCCAGGTCGTGATCACGGGCTCGCTCTACGTCGTCAGCCCGGCCCGCGCCGTGCTCGTGGACTGAAGACCCCTGCGAGGGGTCCACTAGCTTGGCGCCCCCATGAGCACCCGCACCCTCGTCCTCTGCAAGCCCGATGCGGTCGAGCGGGGCCTCGTCGGCGAGATCGTCGGCCGGCTCGAGCGCAAGGGCCTCACGATCGTCGCCCTCGAGCTGCGCACCCTCGACGCCGACCTCGCCGGCCGCCACTACGACGAGCACCGGGAGAAGCCGTTCTTCGGCGATCTCGTGTCGTTCATCACCCGCAGCCCGTTGGTCGCGATGGTGGTCGAGGGCGGTCCCGACACGTGGCAGGTCGTGCGCACCTCATGGGCGTCACCAACCCGCGCGAGGCCGCACCCGGCACGATCCGTGGCGATCTCGCACTCGAGACGCAGCGAGAACCTCGTGCACGGATCCGACGGTCCGGAGTCGGCCGAACGCGAGATCGCGCTGTTCTTCCCGCAACTCTGCGCGTGAACGCGCGAACTTCTGCCGCGCCCCTCGCGCGTGGCAGGCGGGTTCGCTAGCCTGTCGCGGACCGAGCCCGCCGATCTGCCCGTCGCCCTTTCCGCCGAGCCCGCCTTCTCCGCCGAGCCCGTCTGGAGTCCCTTTCCCTGTGTCTGAGCCCTGGTTTTCCTCCGTAGTCGGACGTGACATGGCCGTCGACCTCGGCACGGCGAACACGCTCGTCTACGTGCGCGGCAAGGGCATCGTGCTCGACGAGCCGTCGATCGTCGCGATGAACACGCGCGACGGCCGCCTCCTCGCGGTCGGCACCGAGGCGAAGCGCATGCTCGGCCGCACCCCCGGTCACATCGAGGCCGTGCGCCCGCTGAAGGACGGCGTGATCGCCGACTTCGACATCTGCGAGAAGATGCTGCGCTACTTCATCCAGCGCGTGCACCAGCGCAAGTGGGCGAAGCCGCGCATGGTCATCTGCATCCCGTCGGGCATCACCGGCGTCGAGCGCCGCGCGGTGCAGGAGGCGGCCGAGTTCGCGGGCGCCCGCAAGCCGGTGCTCGTCATCGAGGAGCCGATGGCCGCGGCGATCGGCTCGGGGCTGCCCGTGCACGAGCCCGCGGGCAACATGATCGTCGACATCGGTGGCGGCACCACCGAGGTCGCGGTGATCTCGCTCGGCGGCATCGTCGTCAGCGAGTCGAGTCCGCGTCGGCGGCGACGAGTTCGACGAAGCGATCATCAACTTCGTGAAGCGTGAGTACTCGCTCGCGCTCGGCGAGCGCACCGCAGAAGAAGTGAAGATGCAACTCGCGAGCGCGTGGCCGCTGGAAGAGGAGCTGTACGCGGAAGTGCGCGGGCGCGACCTCGTCACCGGCCTGCCCAAGACGATCGTCCTCTCCACCGTCGAGATCCGCGAAGCGGTCGAGGAACCCACCGCGTCGATCGTCGACTCGGTGAAGGTCACGCTCGACAAGACGCCTCCCGAGCTCGCGGCCGACATCATGGAGCGGGGCATCGTGATCACCGGCGGCGGCTCGCAGCTCATCGGGATCGAGAACGCGATCCAGGCGGAGACCGGCATGCCGGTGCACCGGGCGAAGCACCCGCTGTACTCGGTGGTCCTCGGTTCGGGTCAGTGCCTCGAGAACTTCGACGTGCTGCAGCAGGTCCTGAGCTCCTCGCCCCAGGACTGACCGCCCCCGTTCGGGCGCGCGAGCACCGTGGACATCACTCGGTACAGCCGGCGTCGCCGGTTGATGCTCGTCCTCCTCGTCATCACCTCGCTGGCCCTGGTGTCGCTCGACGAGCGGGGTTCGGGGGTCATCAACTCGGCCCGCACCGCCGCCCAGGACGTCGTCTCGCCGATGCAGGACCTCGCCGACGACGTGTTCAACCCGGCGTCCGACTGGCTCGACGGCCTCGGGCGCGCCAACGAGCTGCAGGACCAGAACGAGAAGCTGCAACGGGAGCTCGACGCCGCCAGAGCCCAGGTCGCGGCCGGGAAGGCCGATCAGGCCGAGCTCGACCAGCTCCGGCAGTCGAACGATCTCGTGAACGTGGCCGACGGTGACGCGGTGACGGCCGAGGTGATCGGTCAGGGCGCGGGCAACTTCCCGCGCAGCCTGGTCATCTCGAAGGGATCGTCGTCGGGCATCGCGTTGGGCCAGCCCGTGGTCTGGGGCGTCAAGAGCAAGGCCGCGCTCGTGGGCACGATCGTGCGCCTGTCCGCGAACCGCGCGACCGTCCAGCGCATCGACGACCCGGGCTTCGGTGCGGGCGCGGAGATCATGCCGTTCGGCGCCGAAGGCGCCAAGGGCATCGCCGTCGGCCAACGCGACAGCAGCTTGCTCCGGTTCTCGGCCACCGACAGCAGCTCCACTGCGAGCGCGCCGAAGAAGGGCGACATCGCGATCACGCTGGGTGGCGCCGACGACCCGAAGTACCCGCGCGGGCTGGTGATCGGCACCGTCGTGCGCGGCGTCTCCGCCGGCGGCGCGGTCGCGCGCAACGCCGATCTGCGCCCGATCCTCGACCTCGACTCGCTCACCTTCGTCAAGGTGCTGAAGGCGCCGGTGCCGATCCCGTGATCCGTCGCATCCGCCTCGGCCTCGTCATCCTCGTGTGCGTCGTGCTTGCAGACGACGCTGTTCACGCATCTCCAGATCGACGGCGTCGCGCCCGACATCGGTCTGGTGGCGGTGCTGGCGGTGGCGTGGGAGGACGGTCCCGACACCGGTGCGCTGTACGGGTTCCTCATGGGGCTCGCGGTGGACCTGTTCCTCACCACACCGCTCGGACTCTCGGCCCTGTCGTTCGCGGTCACCGGCTACGCGGTCGGGGTCTTCCAGCACGGGGTCGTGCGCACCACTCCGTGGCTGGCTCCGATCCTCGGCGGCCTCGGTGGCCTCTTCGGCGGCCTGGTGTTCATCACCGCCGCCGCGATCGTCGGTCAGTCGGGGATGCTGTCGTTCGACAGCCTGCGCATCGTGATCATCGCCGCCATCTACGACGCGGTGATCGCCCCGATCGTGTTCCCCCTGGTCAGACGGGCGGCCCGACGCGACGACGCCCCCGCGACCTGGCGGATCCGGTGATCGCAGCCCCGAATTCCGACCTGCCCGACGTCCAGGCCGACCTCCAGGAGGCGGCCCCATCGGCGAGACTGGCGAACCGCATGACCGAGCCGAACAGCGCCCGCCGACTCGCCGTCGTCGGGGTGCTGGTCCTGGCGCTCTTCGCCGGGCTGCTCACCCGGCTCTGGTTCCTGCAGGTCACCGGGGGCGAGAAGCTCGCGGTGGCTGCGCAACGCCAGCGCGACCGCTTCGTGAAGGTGCCCGCGATGCGCGGCACCATCTACGACCGCAACGGCATCGTGCTCGCGCAGACCGTGCCGGTCACGTCGCTGACGGTCAATCGCCAGCAGCTCTCGACCACCGAGCGCACGACGCTCGAGACGAACCTCGCCAACCTGTTGCACAAGACGCCCGACGACGTCGCCAAGCTGATCGACAACACCAACTACGCCGCGTTCGAGCCGGTCCCGGTGGCGAAGGACATCGATCAGGCGACGGCCGTCTACTTCGCCGAGCACCGCAGCGAGTTCCCCGAGGCGGACGTGTCGACCACCACCGAGCGTCGCTACCCGCAGGACTTCACAGGCCGCCGACGTCGTCGGCTACCTCGGGCAGATCAACGCCGACGAGCTGCAAGGCGCACGCGAAGGACGGGTACGACGCCCGCGACACCATCGGCAAGATCGGCGTCGAGGGGCTGTACGAGTCCGAGCTGCGCGGGAAGTCGGGCGAGGACAAGGTCGAGGTCGACAACCAGGGCCGCGCGGTCAACGTGGTGCCGGTGAAGCAGCCCGAGGCCGGGCACGACGTGCGCCTCACCATCGACCTGCCGACCCAGCACGTCGCCGAGGAGTCGCTGGCCCAGGGCATGGAGGGTGCGCGCGGACTGGTCGACAACCAGACCGGGTACTTCCAGGCCAACGCCGGTGCGGTGGTGGTGCTCGACGCGCGCACGGGCGCGGTGGTGGCGATGGCGTCGAACCCGAGCTTCAACCCGAACGACTTCATCTCCGGCAACTCCGACCAGTACTTCAAGGATCCCGACAACCCGCCGCTGCTCAACCGCGCGCTCAACGCCGTACGCGCCGGGCTCGACGTTCAAGCTGATCACGTCGCTCGCGATGCTGCAGAACCCGCAGCTGTTCCCCGACGGTCCGAACACGACCTACAGACGACTATCCCGACGGCTGCTTCCACTTCGGCAACGACGAGAAGGCGTGCAACGCGGGCGGCGCGGTGCTCGGCGCCGTGAACCTGCCGCAGGCGCTGACGGTGTCGAGCGACGTGTACTTCTACAACGCCGGCAACGAGTTCTGGAAGGCGTACCGCAACGAAGGCGAGGCCGCCGGCAACGCCGACGACGTAACGCGGGCGACGAGATCCCCGACGCGCAGCACCCGGTCGGCAACGCGATCCAGCACACCGCCCGCACCTACGGCCTCGGCGAGTCGACCGGCGCTCGGGCTCGGCGACCAGACCACCGGCGTGATCCCCGACCACGAGTTCCGGGTGGCGCGCAACCCCGACGACCCGGACGAACCAGATCTGGCGACGTGGCGACAGCGCCGCTCTCGCCGTCGGCCAGGGCGACGTGCTGGTCACGCCGCTGCAGCTCGCCAACGCCTACGCCGACGTTCGCCAACGGCGGCACCCTGTACCAGCCGCGCCTCGCCGACGAGGTCACCCAGAGCAGCGCGGGGCTCCCGCAGGGCCAGTTCGGCACGCCGGTGACCACGTTCGGGCCGAAGGTGAAGCGGCACCACGGGGCTCACGCCCGAGGTGCGCTCGGCGATCGAGAGCGGCCTCGCCGGCGTGACCGCCCAGGGCGGCACGGCGGCCGGCGCGTTCGCGCAACTACGAGGGCGCGATGCCGGTGATCGGCAAGACCGGCACCGCGGAACGTCGTCCGAAGCAGGACACGTCGTGGTTCGCCGCGATCACCAACCCCGACAGCACCGACCCGGCCGCGCCGCAGTACGTGATCGTGGCGATGGTCGAGCAGGGCGGGTTCGGCGCCAGCACGGCCGCGCCGATCGTGCGCCGGGTCGTCGACTTCATGAACAACCCGGGCGCCGCGCTGCCTCCGGTCGTCGTCAACCCGGCCACCGGCGTCGAGCAGAGCAACTGATGTCGACGATCAACCCGAACCGCATCGCCCGCGCCCACGCGCGCCGAGGTCTCGGCGAGCCGTCGCGGCTCGAGGCGTCGCCGCTGCGCCACTTCGACTGGCTCCTCGTCGGCGCGTCGCTCGGCATCACCGCCATCGGGCTGCTGATGATCTACTCGACCACCCACCAGCGCATCCCCGGCGACCCCTACTACTTCGTGAAGCGCCAGGCGTCTCTTCGCGTTGATCGGCATCGTCGCGATGGTCGTGGTGATGCTGATCGACTACAAGCGCCTGCGCGACCTTCCCATGCTCTTCTACGGGATCACGGTGTTCCTGCTGCTGGCGGTGCTCGCGCCGATCGGGTCGAACATCAAGGGCCACCAGGCGTGGTTCCAGCTGCCCGGTGGCTTCACCCTGCAGCCGTCGGAGCTGGCCAAGTTCGGGCTCATCGTGTTCCTCGCCGGCTACTGCAACCACTACCGCGGCGAGATCGACGCCTGGCGCCTCACGGTGATCATCGGGCTCGTGAGCGTGCCCATCGGGCTCGTGCTGCTCCAGCCCGACCTCGGCACGGTGATGGTCCTCGCCGTCATCATCGTGGCGATCCTGGCCGTCGCCGGGGTGAGCGGGAAGCAGCTCATCATCCTCGGCCTCCTCGCCATCACCGGGGTCTACGCCGTCGTCGGTCTGGGCTTGCTGAAGCAGTACCAGATCGATCGCCTCACGGTGTTCCTCGACCCCGAGAGCGGCACCAGTCAGGGCACGGCGTACAACCAGCAGCAGTCGACGCAGACCATCGCCCACGGCCGCACGACGGGCGAGGGCTTCCTCAACGGTTCGCAGACCCAGGGTGGCTTCGTCCCCGAGCAGCACACCGACTTCATCTTCACCTCGGTGGGGGAGGAGCTGGGCTTCGTCGGCGCGGTCGTGCTCCTCGCCCTCTTCGCCATCGTCATGTGGCGCACCTGGCGAACGGCCCGGCTCTCCCGTGACTTCTTCGGCACCCTGGTGTGCGTCGGCGTCCTCGCCATGCTCGCGTTCCAGATGTTCGAGAACATGGGCATGACCATGGGCATCATGCCGGTCACCGGCATCCCCCTGCCCTTCATGAGCTACGGCGGTTCCTCGCTCATCACCACCCTCGCCTGCACCGGCCTGGTGGCCAACGTCGCCATGCGCCGCTTCGACTGACCAGGCGTCGCAGACAGAGTGCCGGCGCGCCACGGTCAGAGGTGCGAAAATCGGCCCTCTGGTAGGCTGCCGTCAAATGTCCAACCTGTGGCCGAGGGTCGAGCCCCTACTGGCCAGGGTCGAGAAGCCTGCTCGCTACATCGGGATGGAGCGAGGCAGCCTCCGGCCGGAGCACCGGCCGTCCAGCACCTCCTGGCTCCTCGTCTATCCCGATACCTACGAGATCGGGCTACCCAACCAGGGGCTCCAGATCCTCTACGAGATCCTGAACGAACGTGACGACGCCGTGGCCGAACGCGGCTACGCGCCGTGGCTCGACATGGCCGCGGAGATGCGCGCCGCGGGCGTGCCGCTGTTCTCGGTCGACACCCACCACGCGGCCGCCGACTTCGACGTCTTCGCCTTCGGGCTCGCGGCCGAGCTCGTGTACACCAACGTGCTCGAGTGCCTCGACCTCGCCGGCGTGCCGGTGCGGGCCGAGGACCGTCGTCCCGAGCATCCGCTCGTGGTCGTCGGTGGGCACTGCGCGTTCAACCCCGAGCCCATGGCCGACTTCGTCGACGCCTTCGTCATCGGCGACGGCGAAGAGGTGGTCGGGGAGATCACCGAGGTCGTCGGGGCGTGGAAGCGCTCCGGGCGCACCGCCCGCGAGGGCGTGCTCCGCGAGCTCGCCACCATTCCCGGCGTCTACGTGCCGTCGATGTACGACGTCGAGTACGACGGCGCGTTCATCGCCGAGGTGCGGCCGCGCTTCGCCGACGTGCCCGAGCGCGTCGACAAGCGCACGGTCGCCGACCTCGGGGAGTGGCCCTACCCGAAGAACCAGCTCGTCCCACTGATCGAGGTGGTGCACGACCGGCTCAACGTCGAGGTGTTCCGCGGCTGCACGCGCGGCTGTCGCTTCTGCCAGGCGGGGATGATCACCCGCCCGGTGCGCGAGCGGCCCGCCGACCAGGTGCGCACCATGGTGCAGGACGGCTTGCGCCGCACCGGCTACGACGAGGTCGCGCTCACGTCGCTGTCCACCGCCGACTTCTCGGGGATCGACGGCCTCGTCGCCGGACTGGTCAACGAACAGCAGGGCTGCGGCAACGTCGGGCTCTCGTTGCCGTCGTTGCGGGTCGACGCGTTCACCGTCGGCATCGCCAGCGAGATCCAGAAGGTGCGCCGCACCGGGCTCACGTTCGCGCCCGAGGGCGGCACGTGGCGGATCCGCCAGGTCATCAACAAGCTCATCACCGACGACGACCTGTACGCCGCCGTCGAAGGCGCGTACTCGCAGGGTTGGCAGCGGGTGAAGCTCTACTTCCTCGATGGGCGTCCCCACGGAGATGGACGAGGACACCCTCGGGATCGCGCACCTCGCTCGTGAGGTCGTGAAGATCGGGCGCAAGTACACGAAGAAGGCGAGCTGCACCGCGTCGGTCGGCGGCTTCGTGCCCAAGGCCCACACGCCGTTCCAGTGGTTCGGCCAGAACAGCGTGCAGGAGCTGCAGCGCAAGGTGCACCTGCTGCGCGACGACCTCAAGCAAGTCGGGCGCCACGCTGCGCTGGCACGACCCCGCGGCCACGTTCGCCGAGGGCATCGCGCAGCCGCGGCGACCGTCGCATCGGACGCGTGATCGAGCGGGTGTGGCGCGCGGGCGGCACGTTCCAGGAGTGGAGCGAGCACTTCGCGCTCGACCGCTGGCTCGACGCGATGGCGGCCGAGGGTCTCGACCCCGACTGGTACGTCACCCGGCACCGCACCGACGACGAGATCCTCCCGTGGGACCACATCGCCGCCGGACTGCACCGCGACTTCCTCTGGGACGACTGGCAGGCGGCCCTCGCCGCGCTACGGCCTCCCCGACTGCCGGTGGACCCCCTGCTACGACTGTGGGGTGTGCACCGACTACGCGCTCGAGCACGTGGTGGCCTCCGCGGTCCCGCCCGCGGGCGGCAGCCAGGGCACCGGGCAGGGTCTCGGCTTCGGTCGCCGAGGCGCGCAATCTCGGTGCCGGTGCAGCTGCCCGTCACGATGAAGGGCGTCAAGTGAGAGGCGACATCGCGGGTTCCCCGTGCGCGTGCGCTTCGCCAAGCGGGGCAAGGTGCGCTTCATCTCGGCCCGCGACGTCGCCCGCGCCCTCGAACGCGCCTTCCGCATCGAGCAGCTGCCCCTCGCGTTCACCGAGGGCTTCTCGCCCCGGCCCAAGGTGAGCTTCGGGCTGGCGCTGTCGGTCGGCCACGAGAGCGACGCCGAGTACCTCGACGTCGAGCTCACCGAGCCCGTCGACACCGAGGTCCTCGCCGAGCACCTCACCCCCGTGCTCCCCGACGGCATGCCCGCCACCGGCGCGGTGCGGCTCGTCGACCGAGCCCCCGCACTGCAGGAATCGATCACCGAAGTCCACTACCGGGTCGAGGCCGTCGACGGCCTCGGCCGGCCCGTTGCGGAGGCAGTGCTCGAGACCGCCGCGTCGAACGCCTTGGCGTCCGACGAGCTGCTCGTCACCCGCACCCGCAAGGGCAAGGAGAGCGTGGACGATCTCCGTCCCGCGATCCGGAACATCGAGGTCGCGCACGTCGGCGACGTGCCCGTGCTCGAGCTCACCCTGTTGACGCAATCCCGCGGTGCCCGGACCCGTGAGGTCCTCGACGCCCTCGACTCGTTCGTCGGCGTCGGCCTCACCGAGCACCGCGCCCTGAGAACATCCCAATGGATCGAACGCGGCGGCGCGCGGCTGGAGCCGCTGGAAGCCGACGCGTTCGCGCCCGTCCTCGAGACGAGCGCATCATGAGAGAAGGAACCGATGTCCGACGAGACGACCCCGGAGGCAGCAGTCGCCTCCGGCCCGGCTGCAGGCCACACCGCTGCGCCACGAAGCGAGTCACGGCAAGCATCGCCGGCGGAAGCGCCGGCAGCATCGACGCGATCCGGTAGCGACACCGCGTCGCGCGGCACCTCGGGTGACGCGTCGAGCGCCGCGTCCGGTGCCGGGGCGTCCGGTCCCGAAGGCACCGATCCGACCGGAGCACCGAAGCGACGCCGTCGCCGTGGATCACGCGGTGGCCGCAACCGCCGGAAGCCGGGTACCGGCACCGGCGGACTCTGGGGCCGGCAACGGCGCGGGTTCGCCCGGTGCTTCCGGCCGTGAGGACGACGCCGCACGACGACGAGTTCGACGACGACGACGCCGAGCTCGGTCACGACTACACCGACGCCGCCGCCGACCGCGGCATGACCACCGACGACGTCGCCGACGTCGCGATGGAAGAAGCCGAGATCGAGCACACGCCGCGCGCACCCCCGAGACCCGCGGCCCCCACGTCCCGAAGCCCCTGGTCCCGAAGCCGCGGCCTCGAAGCCCCGGATCGGCGACTCCCGCCCCGCCCCCGCGGCCGCGGCCGAGGTCGCCGCGAGCAACGGCGGCGCGGCCGCATCGGCCGACGGCACCGCCGCGCCCAAGCGGCGACGTCGACGCGGTGGACGTGGACGCGGTCGTGGCACCGGTGGCGCAGGCGGCACGGGCGGCGCCGGTGGCGCCGGTGGCGGCACCTCGCCGGGCGGCGGCGGCCGCGCCCAACAGCAGTCGCAACCGCGCGACCGGGGCGACGTCGTGCGCGCCGACCTCGGCGTCGGCGAGGCGCCGGGAGCCCCGCTCGACGACGACGTCCTCGAACGGCGCCGCGGTCGTACCCGCAAGGGACGCCCGGCCGGCCGCTACCTGATGTGCGTGCACGTCCTGGAGGGTGGCCACACCCACATCGGCGTGCTCGAGGGCCGCAGCCTGGTCGAGCACAGCCTGGCGACGCCGACGGGCAACGAGTCGATCGACGGCAACATCTACTACGGCCGCGTGCAGAACGTGCTCCCGGGCATGGAGGCCGCGTTCATCGACATCGGCACGCCCAAGAACGGCGTGCTCTACCGCGGTGACGTCGCGTTCGACAAGGCCGACCTCGAGGGCGGCAACAAGCCCAAGATCGAGCGGGCGCTGAAGAACGGGCAGATGATCACCGTGCAGGTGACCAAGAACCCGATCGCGCACAAGGGCGCGCGCCTCACGCAGGAGGTGAGCCTCGCCGGCCGCTTCCTCGTGATGGTGCCCAACGAGCCCGACACCTACGGCATCTCGAAGCGCCTGCCCGACGACGAGCGCAAGCGGCTGCGCAAGGTGCTCGACGGCATCCGTCCCGAGGACGCCGGCCTCATCGTGCGCACCGCCGCCGAGGGCGCCACCAGCGACGAGCTCGAGCGCGACGTGCGCCGCCTCCGCAACCAGTGGGAGCAGATCTCGGCGCTCGCCTCCACCACCAAGTCGGCGAAGCTGCTCTACCAGGAGCCCGACCTCGTGATGCGCCGCATCCGCGAGGAGTTCACCAAGGAGTACCGCGGGATCGTCATCGACGACCGCGCGCTCTACGAGGAGATCCGCGGCTACGTCGAGGCGATCACGCCCGAGCTCGCCGACCGGGTCGAGTACTACGACGCCGAGGAAGAGGGCCTGCCGATCTTCGAGCGGTTCCACATCTCCGAGCAGCTCCTGAAGGCGCTCGACCGCAAGGTGTGGCTGCCCTCGGGCGGATCGCTCATCATCGAGCGCACCGAGGCGCTCACGGTGATCGACGTCAACACCGGCAAGAACGTCGGGAAGTCGAACCTCGAGGAGACCGTCTTCCGGAACAACCTCGAGGCGGCCGAGGAGGTCGCCCGGCAGCTGCGCCTGCGCGACATCGGCGGGATCATCGTCATCGACTTCGTCGACATGGAGATCAAGAAGAACCGCGACGAGGTCATGAAGGTCTTCCGCGACGCCCTGGCCCGCGACAAGACCCGCACCCAGGCGTTCGAGATGTCGGAGCTGGGCCTGGTCGAGATGACCCGCAAGCGCATCTCCGAGGGGCTGGTGGAGTCGTTCAGCAGCACCTGCCCGTCGTGCCACGGCCGGGGCTTCATCCTCGACGAAGCTCTGCTGGAGTCGATGGAGTAGCATGGTCGCCTTATGTATGCAGTGATTCGTACCGGCGGAAAGCAGTACAAGGTCGAGGCTGGTGAGCAGCTCGAGGTCGAGCGCCTCGGACTCGACCACGGCAGCGAGGTCGAGCTCGCGCCGATCCTCGTGGTCGACGGCGACAGCGTGCAGGCCACGCCGTCGCAGCTCGACGGCGCGGTCGTGAAGGCCCGCGTGGTCGGCGAGACCCGGGGACCGAAGATCGACGGCTTCACCTACAAGCCGAAGAGCAACAACCGTCGTCGGTACGGCCACCGCCAGGACCTCTCGGTCATCGAGATCGTCGGCATCACGCCCGCCGGCGCGAAGAAGTAGGGGAGCAGCACCATGTCGAAGAAGAAGGGCGCCGCTTCCTCGCGCAACGGTCGTGACTCCAACGCCCAGCGTCTGGGTGTGAAGGTCTACAGCGGCACCGAGGTGCACGCGGGCACGATCATCGTGCGCCAGCGGGGCACCCGGTTCCACCCCGGCGAGAACGTCGGCAAGGGCAGCGACGACACCCTGTTCGCGAAGGCGAACGGCACGGTGAAGTTCGGCTTCCGCAAGGGCCGCAAGCTCGTCGACATCGTCCCCGCGTCAGCCGAATAGCACCACCGCTTCCCGAACATCTCGAGGTTCGCGTACGCCCGTGAGGGCGAACTCCGAGATGCTCGGAGTGCTGGTCCGTAGGCTGCTCACATGTCGTCGTTCGTCGACCTCGTCCAGGTCAACCTCCGCGGCGGCGACGGCGGTGCAGGCGCGGTGTCGTTCCGGCGCGAGGCCCACGTCCCCAAGGGCGGGCCCGACGGCGGTGACGGCGGCTCCGGCGGCGACCTCATCCTGCAGGCCGACCGCAACGTCGCGTCGCTGCTCTCGTACCGCGACCACCCCCACCGTCGGGCCGAGTCGGGCAAGCACGGCTCCGGCAACAAGCGCCACGGCGCCAGCGGGAGCGACCTCGTGGTCACGGTGCCCGAGGGCACGCAGGTCAAGACGCGCGACGGCGAGCTGATCGCCGACCTCGTCCGCCACGGCGACCGCTACACCGCGGCGCGCGGCGGTCAGGGCGGGCGCGGCAACGCCCGCTTCCTGTCGAACGCCCGGCGGGCGCCCGGCTTCGCCGAACAGGGTGAGTACGGCGAGGAGCACTGGTTGCGCCTCGAGGTGAAGCTGCTCGCCGACGCCGCGCTCGTGGGGTTCCCCAACGCCGGGAAGTCGACGCTCATCGCGGCGGTGAGCGCGGCCAAGCCCAAGATCGCCGACTACCCGTTCACCACCCTCGAACCCAACCTGGGTGTGGTGCGCTTCCGCGACCACGAGTACGTGGTGGCCGACATCCCCGGGCTCATCGAGGGTGCGGCCGAGGGGCGCGGGCTCGGGCACGAGTTCCTCCGTCACGTCGAACGGGCACGGGTGCTCGTGCTGCTGCTCGACCTCGCGCCCGCCGACGAGCGCGAGCCCGAGGAGCAGGCGCGGATCCTGCTCGAGGAGCTCGGTCGCTACCGGCCCGAGCTGCTGGAGCGTCCGCGCCTGGTCGTGGGGACCAAGGCCGACGTCGCCTTCTTCGAGCTCGGTCACGAGTTCGCCGACGAGGACGCCGACGGACGCCGTCGCGACCCGCTCGAGATCTCGGCGGTCACCCGTCAGGGACTCGACGAGTTCCTGGGTCGGCTCGGCACGCTGATCGGCGAGGCGCGGGCCGAGGAGCCCGAGCCCGAACCGTTCGTCGTGCTGCGTCCCGCGGAGGAGGGCTTCAGCGTCGTGCGCGACGACGACGGCGCGTGGCGCGTCTCGGGTCGGAGTGCCGAGCGCGTCGTGGCCATGGCCGACCTCACCAACCTCGAGGCGATGGAGTACGTGCAGTACCGCCTGCGCACGATGGGCGTCGAGCGAGCCCTCGCACGCGCCGGCGCGCGCGAAGGCGACGTCGTGCGCATCGGTCCCGTCGAGCTCGACTACGTCGAGGGGCTCGGCTGAGGGCCTCGCATGAGCCTCGTCGTGGTGAAGGTCGGCACGTCGTCGATCACGTCCGACCGCGGCGAGATCGACGACGCCGTCGCTGCTCAAGCTCTGCCGCGAGATCGCGGCGGCGCGCGCCGCCGGGCACGAGGTCGTGCTGGTGAGCTCGGGCGCGATCGCCGCCGGCCTGCCCGCGCTGGGCATGACCACGCGCCCCACCGACGTCGGCACGCTGCAGGCCGTCGCCGCGGTCGGGCAGCCGCGCCTGATGGAGCGTCTCGGCGCGATCCTCGGCACCCACGGTCTCCTCGCCGGCCAGGTCCTCCTCACCCCCCACGACTTCGGGGTGCGCTCGCAGTACCTGCACGCGCGTGAGGCGATGCGGCGGCTCCTCGATCTCGGCGTGGTGCCGGTCGTCAACGAGAACGACACCGTCGCCGACGACGAGATCCGCTACGGCGACAACGACCGGCTCGCCGCGCTGGTCTCGCACCTGGTCACCGCCGACCTGCTGGTGCTGCTCACCGACACCGCCGGCCTGTTCACCGCCGATCCCCGCATCGACGCCGAGGCGTCGCTCATCGAGGAGATCGTCGAGGTCGACGCCGCGCTCGAGGCCCTCGCCGGGGGTCGGGGCACCGAGCGGGGGAGCGGCGGCATGGCCACCAAGTTGGCGGCGGCCAAGATCGCGGCGTGGTCCGGGGTCCGGGCGGTGATCGCGGCGGCCGATGCCCCCGACGTGGTGACCGACGCCATCGCCGGTCGGTCGGTGGGCACCGCCTTCCCGGCCCGGGGCGAGCGCCTCTCGAGCCGCAAGCTCTGGATCGCCTTCGCCCGCAACCCGGCCGGCCGGGTGGTCGTCGACGACGGCGCTCGCCGGGCCCTGTGTGACCAGCATCGCTCGCTGCTGCCTGCCGGGGTCCGGGGCGTGGAGGGCGACTTCGACGCCGACGACGCGGTCGAGATCGTCGGTCCCGACGGCCTGCCCTTCGCGAAAGGCCTGGTCAGGTACCCCGCAGCCGTCCTCCGGGGGGTCGCCGGCCAGCAGACGTCGGAGCTCGAGGACGGCGTGCCCCACGAGGTCGTCCACCGGGACGACCTCGTCGTCCTGCCCGCCTGACCACTCCTGACCGGGACTTTTTCGCGCACCCGCTCTTGCGCGGCGGGCCGGGTTCCGTCACACTCTTGCCTCACGAGCTCGTCGTCGGCTGGCGGGGGGAGAGTCCCTTCGGGGGCTTCGACAGTCGGCGAGGAGCGGGAGGAAGGTGAGGCCGGGTCGCCTCGGCCGCTGCACCCATCCGGGAAGCGCGGCTGCTGGGCGACACGGCCTCACCCCTCCCGAATCGGCCGAATCCTCGGCCGAATCCTCGGCCGAATCCCCAGGGCGATCGCACCGCGCCCGGGCGTAGAATCTCGACCCATGTCACCGACGCCTGTCGCCGAGCTCGGGCGGCGCGCCAAGTTCGCGGTGACGACGCTGGCGTCGGCGTCGACCGCCGACAAGAACGCCGCCCTGCTCGCCGCGGCCGACCTGCTCGAGGAGCGCGCCGGCGACCTGCTCGCGGCGAACCACCTCGACGTCGAGGCCGCCGAAGCCGCGGGCCTCGAAGCCGGCCCGCTCGACCGCCTGCGTCTCACCGACGCCCGCATCGCCGGCATGGCCGACGGCCTGCGCGCGGTCGCCGCGCTGCCCGACCCGATCGGCGAGGTGCTCGACGGGTGGCGTCGTCCCAACGGGCTGAAGATCGAGCGCCGACGGGTGCCCCTCGGCGTGGTGGCGATCATCTACGAGAACCGTCCCAACGTCACCAGCGACGCGGCCGGCATCTGCCTCAAGTCGGGCAACGTCGCCATCCTGCGCGGCTCCGCGGGCGCGTTGCGTTCCAACGTCGCGATCGCGGACGCATTGCGCGACGGCCTCACCAAGGCCGGGCTCCCGGCCGACGCGGTGCTGCTCGTCGACGACGTGCGCCACGAAGCCGCGGTCGAGCTCATGCAGCTCACCGACGTCGTCGACTGCCTCATCCCGCGCGGCGGCCCGGCGCTGATCCAGAGCATCCGCGACAACGCCACCGTCCCCGTGATCATCGACGGTGACGGGAACTGTCACGTCTACGTCGACGCGTCGGCCGACCTCGACAACGCGCTCGACATCGTGGTGAACGCCAAGACCCAGCGTCCCAGCGTGTGCAACGCGGCCGAGTCGCTGGTCGTGCACGAGGCCGTCGCCGACGCCTTCCTCCCCGCGGTCTCCGCCGCCCTGGTCGAGCAGGGTGTGGAGCTGGTCGGCGACCCCGGCGCCCGTGCCCGCGTCCCCGCGATGGGCGAGGCCACCGACGACGACTTCGGGCGGGAGTTCCTGGCCCTGAAGCTGAGCGTCGCCGTCGTGCCGTCGCTCGACGCCGCCATCGACCACGTCAACCGGTTCGGCTCGGGTCACACCGAGGCCATCCTCACCCGTGACCTCGCCGCCGCCGGCCGCTTCACCGACGCGGTCGACGCGAGCACCGTCGTCGTCAACGCGTCGACCCGGTTCACCGACGGCGCCGAGTTCGGCTTCGGCGCCGAGATCGGCATCAGCACCCAGAAGCTCCACGCCCGCGGCCCCATGGCACTGCGCGAGCTCACCACCTACAAGTACGTCGTATGGGGCGACGGCCAGATTCGCGACTAGACCACTGCCCCATGGCTGAACGATTCGAATCGGTCGACGATGTCACCGATCGCCTCCGCGGCGCCGACTACCTCGCCGACCCCGGCATCTCGGGCGTCGTGTTCCTCGCCGACCGGCTCGAGAAGCCGGTGCTGGTCGAAGGTCCGGCGGGTGTCGGCAAGACCGAGCTCGCCAAGAGCATCGCCGAGGTCACCGGCTCGCGGTTGATCCGCCTGCAGTGCTACGAGGGCCTCGACGAGGCCAAGGCGCTGTACGAGTGGAACTACAAGAAGCAGCTCCTGCGCATCCAGGTCGACAAGGGCCACGACTCCGACTGGGAGGACGTCGAGTCCGACATCTTCTCCGAGCCGTTCCTCCTCACCCGTCCGCTGCTCGAGGCCATCCGCTCCGAGGAGCCGGTGGTGCTCCTCATCGACGAGGTCGACCGGGTCGAGATCGAGACCGAGGCGCTCCTGCTCGAGGTGCTCTCCGACTTCCAGGTCTCGATCCCCGAGCTCGGCACGATCGTCGGCGCGTCGCAGCGACCGATCGTGCTGCTCACGTCGAACAACACCCGTGAGCTGTCGGAAGCGCTCAAGCGGCGCTGCCTCTACCTGCACATCGACTATCCCGACATCGAACGGGAGAAGGAGATCGTGCGGGTGCGGGTGCCCGAGATCGACGAGCAGCTCGCCGATCAGATCGCGCGCGTCGTGCGCTCGATCCGCGCGCTCGAGCTCAAGAAGGCGCCGTCGATCTCGGAGACCATCGACTGGGCCCGCACGCTGCTCTTCCTCGGCAAGTCGGAGATCGATCCCGTGGTGATCGGCGAGACGCTCCACGTGCTGCTCAAGTACCAGTCCGACATCACCAAGGCCCGCAAGGAGCTGCAGGTGCCCGACGTGGCGGGCTCGGTCTGAGCCGCGTCACCGCCTGCTGCAGCTCCGCTGTCTCCCGCAGCGTCGCTGTCGCTCCTCGACGTCCTCCAGGGCTTCGTCCACGAGCTGCGCACCGCCGGGCTGCCGGTGTCGATGACGGAGAACCTCGACGCCATGCGCGCGATCGGGTACATCCCGATCGACGACCGGGAGATGTTCAAGTCGGTGCTCAGCGCCACGCTGGTGAAGCACGAGCGCCACCAGCGCGCGTTCGAGACCGTCTTCGAGGTGTACTTCTCGCTGTTCAGCGACGGCGTGGCGGCCGAGGGCGCCGATGCCGACACCGACACGGACGACGAAGGCGCGCTGCAGGACGGCCAGGCGCAGGGCGGCGCGGGCGGCACGCCGATGTCGCGCGAAGAGCTCATCGCCATGCTGATGAACGCGCTGCAGTCGATGGACCGCGACGCGTTGCGGCGGTTGGCCGCGGCCGCGGTGCAGCAGTTCGCGGGGATGGAGCCCGGTCGCCCCGTCGGCGGCACCTACTACCTGTACCGCACCCTGCGGCAGCTCGATCTCGACGACATCCAGGCGCGGCTGATGCAGGACGCCCGTGACCGGGGCGAGGTCGACGAGGGTGAGCTCGCCGACCGCCTCGCGCACGAGGAGTACCAGGCGCGGCTCAAGGAGCTGCGCGAGCTCATCGAAGAGGAGATCCGCCGTCGGCTCGTGGCCGACCGCGGTGTCGAGGCGATGGCGCGCACGTTGCGCAAGCCGCTGCCCGAGGACATCGAGTTCATGCACGCGTCGCGCGAGGAGATGCTGGCGCTGCAGCAGGCCGTCTACCCGCTGACGCGGGCGATGGCCGCGCGGCTCGCGCAGCGCCGCCGGCGTCGTCACCGCGGGCACCTCGACTTCCGCAAGACCATCCGCGAGTCGCTCTCGTACGGCGGCGTGCCCGCCGACCCGAAGTTCAAGAACCCGCACCCGTCGAAGCCCGAGATCATGGTGGTCGCCGACATCTCGGGTTCGGTGGCGAGCTTCGCCCGGTTCACGCTGCAGTTCGTCTACGCGATGGCGAGCCAGTTCTCGAAGGTGCGGTCGTGGGTGTTCATCGACGGCATCGACGAGGTGACGAAGTACTTCCAGGAATCCGAGGACGTCACCGACGCGGTGCAGCGGGTGAACACCGAGGCCGACGTGATCTGGGTCGACGGCCACTCCGACTACGGCCACGCGTTCGAGACCTGGCACCAGCGCCACTTCCACGAGATCACGCCGAAGACGTCGATCATCCTGCTCGGCGACGCGCGCAACAACTACCACGCATCCGAAGCGTGGGTCGTCGACGAGATGCGCAAGCGCGGTCGCCACGTCTACTGGCTCGACCCCGAGCCGCGTGGCTACTGGGACACCGGCGACTCCATCGTCTCCGAGTACGGCAAGTACTGCGACGGCGTGTTCGAGTGCCGCAACCTCCGCCAGCTCACCCAGTTCGTCGGCACCATCGCCGAGGGCTGACTCCCTCCCTGCCGTTCCTGCGTCGAACCTGCGGGACATCGCCGTACAGTTCGACGCAAGTTCGTGGGTCAGGTGCGTTGGTGGCGGTCCTTGTACTCGGCGACGGCTTCGTGGTGGTCGACGATCGGGGCGGGGTAGTCGTAGGCGCGGCGGACCTTGGGGTCGGGGTCGTGGACGGACCCGTCCTTGACCGCGCGCAGCTCGGGGACGTAGCGGCGCACGTAGTCGCCGTCGGGATCGAAGCGCTGGCCCTGCACCGTCGGGTTGAACACCCGGTGCGGGTTGGTGTCGGTGCCGGTGCCGGCGACCCATTGCCAGTTGAGGTTGTTCTGCGCGAGGTCACCGTCGACGAGCAGGTCGAGGAAGTGCTGCGCGCCGACGCGCCAGTCGACGAACAGGTCCTTGGTGAGGAACGACGCCACCACCATGCGGGCGCGGTTGTGGACGAAGCCCTCGGCCCGGAGCTGGCGCATCGCGGCGTCGACGACCGGGTAGCCGGTGCGCCCGTCCTTCCACGCCTGGACCGCGACCGGATCGTCGCGCCAGCGGTCGCCGCGGTCGACGTAGTCGGACCACGCGGCGTCGGGGCGGGCGGCGAGGATCTGCGCGTAGAAGTCGCGCCAGCACAGCTGCCGCACGAACGCGTCGACGCCCTCGCCCTGGTGGTGACTCGCGGCGCGCAGCACCTCCAGCGGTGAGAGGCAGCCGAAGTGCAGGTACGGCGACAGGCGCGAGGTGGCGTCGCCGGGCAGGTCGTCGTGGTGTTCGGCGTAGCCGCGCAGACCGGCCTCGATCCACGCGTCGAGTCGCGCCTGGCCGGCGCGGGCACCGCCGGGAGCGACGTCGGGCGAGCGCGGACCGTCGACCAGGTCGGTGAGGTCGGGGAGGCGGCGCGCCGGGATCGATGTCGGCGGGGAGCAGCACCCGTTCGGGCGCGGGCTCGACGTGACGCCGGCGCACCTCGGCCCACCGCCGGAAGTAGGGCGTGAACACCTTGTAGTGGTCGCCCGCGCTCCCCGGGGTGATCGCGCCGGGCGCGACCACCGTGGCTCCGGGCGCGCGTTCGACCGGGACGGCGACCGTGCTCGCGAGCCGATCGAGGCGCGCCCGGGCGTAGCCGCTCACGTCGTCGCTCACGTGCACGGCCGCGGCGTCGACCGAGCGCACGAGCGCGGCGACCTCGTTCACCCAGTCGCCCCGTCGCACGACGAGCCGTCCACCGAGCGCGCCCAACGCGTCGTCGAGATCGTGGAGCGACTCGAGGAGGAAGCCGGTGCGATTCGGTCGATTGAACCTCGAGCCGAGGATCGCGTCGTCGAGCACGAACAACGGCACGACGCGCTCGGCATCGCGCGCGGCGCGGGCGAGCGCAGGGTGGTCGTCGACGCGCAGGTCGCGGGTGAACACGACCACCGCCACCGACGCCATGTCGGTGACCCTACCCAGGACGGAGCGAGCGGAAGCGAGCGAGGGCAGCGAGGTGTCAGGTCAGCAACGCCCAGGTGCGGTCGGCGATGCCCGCCATCGCGACCAGTTGCGCGCGTTCGCGCCGCCGGAAGGCGCGCCCGTCGCGTCCCACCAGGAGCGCGGCGCGCGTGCTCGGACAGCGACGCGACCGCGAGGTCGTCGGGGCCGGTGGTGCCGTCGGCCACCCGCGGCGACGCCGCGGTGCCGGCGACCAGGGCTTCGAGCACCGACGCGTCGGGAGTGGCGTCACCCGCCGACGCGAGCACCCCGCCATCGAGCAACAGCGCACACCAGTTGGCGGCGAACTCGCTCCGGGTCTGGCCGACCAGCGTGGAGTGCAACGCGTCCACGCTCGTCGCCGCGCACAGGGTGTTCGCCGATTCGAGCGCGTCGAGGCGCGGGTCGGGGAAGTGGTCGATGGTCCGCACCTCCTCGACGCTGGCGCCGTCGACCTCCTCGATCTCGCGCACGAGCAGGTCGAGGGCGATCTCCTTGCGGAGCAGCACCGCGAACTCGTCGACCGCGACGTTGTCGCCGCGTTCGAGGACGTCGATGCCGACGATGTCGCCGTCGACCGCACCGATGCGCGACGCGACCAGCCCGAGCGCGCCCGGGCGGTCGGGGAGCCACACCCGCACGAGGACGTGGGTGGCCGGCTCGGAGGCGTCGCTCACCCGACCGATGCTACGGGGACAGATGACGCGAATGTTTCGCGAGAGTGAAGACACGACGCGCCCGTAGACTCCCGCCGATGAGCTCGGCACGCCCCGATGAAGCTCGGCGTGTTCGGGGGCACGTTCGATCCCGTGCACGTTGGCCACGTGGTCGTGGCCACCGAGACCCGCGCGCAGCTGGGCCTCGACCGGGTGCTGCTCGTGGTCGCGGGCGACCCGTGGCAGAAGCGGGGCCGAGTCGTTGCCTCGGCCTCCGACCGCTTCGGACTCGCCACCACCGCGGTCCAGCACCTCGACGGCATCGAGGCCTCCGCGATCGAGATCGAACGCGGCGAGGCGTCGGTCACCGCCGACACGCTCGAAGCGCTCAGCGCACCCGGGCGTGAGCTCTACCTCGTGCTCGGCGCCGACGCGGTCGCCAACATGCCCACCTGGCGCCGGCTCGACGAGACCCGCCACCTGGCCACGATCGTCGTGGTCGAGCGGGCCGGCGACGTCCACTCCGAGCCACCGGGACCGGGCTGGCGGGTGGAGCGGGTGTCCATCCCGCGCCTCGACATCTCCTCGACCGACCTGCGGGACCGCCTGCGCGACGGACCGCCCGATCGACGGGCTCGTGCCCTCCGACGTCGTGCACGAGATCCACCAGCGCGGGCTCTACACTGACCGGAGATGACCTCCGAGTCCGCCGAGCCCGCTGAGCCCGCCGCTTGACCCCCTCGGCGGCCTCTGACGTCTCGGATCCACCGGCATGCCGTCCGACGCCCACCGCCGAGCCGGGATCGCCGCGCACGCCGCCGACGACAAGAAGGGCGAGGACATCCGCGTCGTCGACGTCGGCGAGATCCTCTCCATCGCCGAGGTGTTCGTGTTCGTGAGCGCGTCGAACACGCGCCTGGTGCGCACCATCGTCGACGAGATCGAGTTGGCGTTGAAGCTCGCCGACGACGAGAGCCCGCGCAGCGTCGAGGGCCTCGACGACGCCACCTGGGTGCTCATGGACTACGGCGACGTGATCGTGCACGTCTTCCTGTCGGAGACGCGCGACTTCTACGACCTCGACCGCCTCTGGGCCGACGCGCCCGTGGTCGAGTGGACCGCGCTGCCGGCCTACACCTAGGCCGGCCTGCACCTGGGCAGTCAGTCGAGGTACGGGCGCATCGGCACCGCGCGCTCGGCGAGGCCGTCCTTCAGCTCGCGCACGCCGACGTTGCGGTCGAGGCGGGGCGAGTACAGGATCGAGCTGATGATCGCGGCCTGCGCGCCGCCCGCGGTGAGCCCGTCGGCGATGTGGTCGACCGTCCCCGCGCCACCTGACGCGATCACCGGCACGTTCACCGCGTCGGCGACCGCCCGGGTGATGTCGAGGTCGTAACCCGACGCGGTGCCGTCCTTGTCGATGCTGTTGACGACGATCTCGCCCGCGCCGAGGTCCTCGCCGCGCCGCACCCAGTCGAGGGCGTCGAGACCGGTGGCGAGGCGGGCGCCGTCGATGAACACCTCGTAGCCGCTCGGGATGCCGTCGCGGATGCCGACGTGCTTCACCTGCGTGCTCAGCACCACGCACTGCCGACCGAACGCGCGCGCACCGTCGCGGATGATCTCGGGGTTGCGCACGGCCATCGAGTCGACGCTGATCTTCTCCGCGCCGGCCTTCAACACCTCGTACATGTCGTCGACGTCGCGGATGCCGCCGCCCACGGTGAAGGGCACGAACACGTGGTGCGCGACCCGCTGCACGGTGTCGAGGTCGATCTTGCGCTTCTCCGCGCTCGCCTTGATGTCGTAGAAGACGATCTCGTCGATCTGGTCGGCGTAGAGCTGTTGCGCGAGCTCCTCGGCCGGGGCGACGTCGATGTTGTCCTGGAACTGCTGCGCCTTCGTGACGCGCCCGTTCACGACGTCGAAGCACGCGATGAGTCGCTTGGTCAACATGGACGTTCCTCGACCACGGGCTCCCACGCGGCGAAGTTGCGCAGCAACGACAAGCCGAGCGGCCCGCTCTTCTCGGCGTGGAACTGGGTGGCGACGACGTTGCCGCGCGCGACCACCGAGCAGAACTCGACCGTGTAGTCGGTGAGACCGAGCGCGTCGGCGTGGTCGTCGGGCGCGCAGTAGTAGGAGTTGACGAAGTAGAAGTGGCCGTCCTCGGGTGCGCCGGCGGTGAGTGCGTGCTCGCGGTGAAGCGCACGCGGTTCCAGCCGATCTGAGGGACCCGCCCGGTGTCGGGGAAGCGACGGACCCGGCCCGGGACCCAGCCGAGGCAGTCGGTGTCGCCCTCCTCGCTGTGGTCGAACAGCACCTGCAGCCCGATGCAGATCCCGAGGAACGGCACCCGGTCGCCCTGGACGCGGTCGGTCAGCGCCCCCACGAGGTCCTGCTCGACCAGCGAGTCGATGGTGGCCCGTGCCGCGCCGACGCCGGGGAGGATGATGCGCTCGGCGCGCCCGATCTCGTCGGCGGTGTCGACGAGACGCGCCGGCAGTCCGAGGTGTTCGAGGGCATACAGCACACTGGGTGCGTTTCCGGCCCGGTAGTCGACGACGGCGATCATCCCCGGCGCAGGGTAGCGAACCCCGTACTTTGAGTTCTCGCTCAATCAGGAGCGCCAACGCTCCGATCCCCTTCGTGATGCGCCTCTCCGTGCGGCTCCGCCGCTCCCGCTGCCGTTCCCGGGCTGCCGTGCTCCTCGTACCGGTGCTGCTGGTCGCCCTCGCGCTGTCCTCGTGCCTGCCGGCCACTCCTCCTCCGTCCTCCGCCACCGTCGGACGGCGCACCGGGATCGGCGGGCGTGCCGGTCATGGGCCAGTCGCGGCTCACGGCCGACCAGCTCGTCGCGTACTACCAGAAGCGCAGCAGGCTCGCGTACCGCGCGACCGGTGCCACCCTGCAACAGCTCGCGCAGATGTTCGTCACCGAGGGCAACCGCTACAACGTGCGGGGAGACATCGCGTTCGCGCAGTCGATCGTCGAAACCGCGTGGTTCAACTACCCCGACAACGGGATGGTGCGGGCCTACAACAACAACTTCTCCGGCATCGGCGCGTGCGACACCTGCGGCAACGGCTTCCAGTTCAGCAGCGCGCTCTCCGGCGTGCGCGCGCAGCTGCAGCTCCTGCGCAACTACGCCGACAGCACGTCGAACACCTCGAACATCCCCGACCCGCCGGTGCCCGAGCTGTGGGGCAGCACGCCGTCGACCGCGGCGTACAACTTCGATCACTACTTCGCCAAGGGTCGACGCGCCGCTCTGGAACAACATGGGCAACGGCAACTGGGCCACGGCACCCAACTACGCGACCGTCGTGCTCAGCGTCTACAACCAGATGCTGATCGACAGTGGCCAAGCCGGACAGTGCCCGCCCGACGGGCTCCTGTTCGGTCCGCTCACGGGGGCCGGTCCGTGCCCCGTCAGCTTGCGCCAGCCCGGCCGTGCGATCGCCACCACCGCGTCCGGTGGTTCGTACGTGCTCAGCGGCACCGGCGCGGTCAGCGCGTACAACGGTGCGACCAACTACGGGTCACCGACGTTGTCCGACGCCGACTCGTTCCGCGACATCGACGTGATGCCCGACGGCCAGGGCTACGTGGTGCTCGACGAGTACGGGCTCGTCTACAAGTTCGGTTCGGCGGCGTCGCCGTCGACCGTCGGCTCGCTGTCGATGGGCTACTACCCCGGGTCAGGACGCGGCGCGCTCGATCGCGGTGATGCCCGACGGCAAGGGCTACCTGATCCTGCTCAGCGGCGGCACGATCCTGAAGTTCGGTTCCGCCGCGACCGGCGCGATCGGTGCGCTCGGTCAGGTGCAGTGGGGTGACGACTTCGGCCGGAGCATCGCGGTGATGCCCGACGGCGCGGGCTATCTCGTGCTCGACAAGTTCGGTGGGGTGAACAAGTTCGGGAGCGCGTCGCAGGGCACGGTCGGCAGCGCGTCGACGCCCGTCTTGGGGGGTCGACGTCGCTCGCGACCTCACGCTC
Organism: uncultured Actinomycetes bacterium; assembly: GCA_963697125.1. GTDB lineage: Bacteria > Actinomycetota > Acidimicrobiia > IMCC26256 > DASPTH01 > DASUAS01. Next base: position 578,651 of record CAVOMW010000006.1, on the reverse strand, counting down.
GTGTCCGTGTTCGGCAACGCCCTCGGCTACTACGTGCTCGACGCCTGGGGCAACGTGTCCGGCACCAGCGGACTGGCGCCGCGCACGCAACCCGGCGAGCTCGCTGTTCCGCGATCGCTGGCGGGGGATCGCCATCTACGGCGGGAAGCCGCTGCTGCTGCGCAACGACGGCACGACCCAGCTCACGAACTGAGCTGTACCCTCAGAGCAGCACCACGACCGAGCGCAGCACCTCGCCGCGCTCCATCTTGTGGAACGCGTCCTCCACCGCGTCGAGCGAGATGGTCTCGCTCACGAAGCGGTCGAGGTCGAGGCGGCCCGACAGGTACAGGTCGATGAGCATCGGGAAGTCGCGTGAGGGCAGGCAGTCGCCGTACCACGACGGCTTGAGCGCGCCGCCGCGTCCGAAGAACTCGATCATCGGCAGCTCGATGCGTCATCGACGGGGTCGGGCACGCCGACCTGCACGACGGTGCCGGCGAGGTCACGCGCGTAGAACGCCTGCTCGAGCACCTCGGGACGACCGACGGCCTCGATGCACACGTCGGCGCCGTTGCCGTCGGTGAGCGCGCGGATGGCCTCGACCGCGTCGGTCTCGCGCGAGTTCACGGTGTGGGTGGCGCCGAACTCCTCGGCCCACGCGAGCTTGCGCTCGGATCGATGTCGACGGCGATGATCGTGCTCGCGCCCGCGAGCTGCGCGCCCGCGATGGCGGCGTTGCCCACGCCGCCGCAGCCGAACACCGCGACGCTGTCGCCCCGACCGACGTCGCCGGTGTACATCGCCGCGCCCAGGCCGGCCATCACGCCGCAGCCGAGGAGCCCGGCGGCCTCGGGCTTCGCCGCCGGGTCGACCTTGGTGGCCTGCCCGGCCGCGACCAGCGTCTGCTCGGCGAACGCGCCGATGCCGAGCGCCGGGCTGAGCTCGGTGCCGTCGGTGAGCGTCATCTTCTGGGTGGCGTTGAAGGTGGCGAAGCAGTACCAGGGACGCCCGCGCCGGCAGGCCCGGCAGGTGCCGCACACCGCGCGCCAGTTCAGGATCACGAAGTCGCCGGGCGCCACCTCGGTGACGTCGGGGCCGACCGACTCGACGACGCCCGCGGCCTCGTGGCCGAGGAGGAACGGGAAGTCGTCGTTGATCGCGCCCTCGCGGTAGTGGAGGTCGGTGTGGCACACGCCGCACGCCTGCACCGTCACCCGGGCCTCGCCCGGACCGGGATCGGGCACGACGATGTCGCGCACCTCGACCGGCGCGCCCTTGGCGAGCGCGACCACACCCTTCACTGTTGCTGCTGCCATGACGCCCGTTCTAGCGGAACTGCAGCGTGGCGCGCACCGGCCGGTGATCCGAGCCGACTGCGGGCAACACCGCGCTGTCGAGCGCCACGACGCCGGAGTCCTTCCGCACGAGGATGTGGTCGATCTGGCTGTGCGGGCGGCTCGACGGCCAGGTCCGCCCGCGCACCGTGCGCGTCCAGCCGGGCAGGAAGGTCGTGACGCCCGGGCCCCAGAAGTTGCAGTCGCCGGCGACGATCGCGGGTCGGTCGTTGCCGGGCAGCTGGGGCAGGAGGCGGCGCAGCTGGGTCGGCGGCCCGTAGGGGAGCCGGGACGTGAGGTGCACGCCGACGAGGTCGACCGCGGTGCCGTCGACGTCGAGCACCACGTGGAGACCACCCCGCTCGGGCGTGGGGTCGCCGGGCACGGTGCCGACCGACAGGCGGCCGCGAGCCTCGGCCGGGACGCGGCTCACGATCGCCAGCCCCACGTCGCCCACGCCGTCGCCGTCGCGAGGGACGTGCGGCCAGGGTTCGAGCCGCGCCCGACCGAAGCGGAGCTCGAACACCTCGGCACCCACCGACTCGCCGAACTGCCGGACCGCCGACGCGCCGGCGTCGGGGGTCCAGGACTCCTGGACCACGATCACGTCGGCGTCGAAGCTGCGGAGGACCGCGTCGAGGTCGTAGGGGTCGCACACGCCGTTGCGGCGGGCCTGCAGACCGGCGTGGCAGTTGAAGCTGGTGATCTTCAGCTCGGGCATGGACTCGGTTTCGTCGGGGCGGGAACGGTAGGGGTCACGCGGCCGGCAGGCGCACTCGGAGCCGGGCCCCGCCGATCGGGGCGTCCTCGATCACCACCGTGCCGCCGTGGTGCTCGGTGATCGCCTTCACCATCGACAGGCCCAGGCCGAGACCGCCGGCGTCGCGGGCGCGCCCGTCGTCGAGCCGGGTGAACCGCTCGAACACGAGCTCGCGCTCCTCGGGCCGGATGCCGGGTCCGTCGTCGTCGACGGTGAGCTCCACGACGTCGTCGTCGGTCACGAGCCCGACCGCGACGGTCGAGCTCGCGTGGCGTGCCGCGTTGTCGAGGAGGTTGCGGACGACTCGCTGCAGCTGGTCGCGCCGACCGTGCACGCGTCCGGCGGACACGCGACCGGTGTCGACGGGGACGCGTCGCTGTTGCACGGTGTCGTCGAGCACCAGCTCGTCGAGGTCGACCTCGGGCAACGTGTCGATGGGTGCCGGACCCTCGGCCTCGTCGAGTCGCGCCAGGTCGAGCAGCTCGCTGACCGTGTCCTCCATGCGCACGTCCTCGGCCAGCGCGCGCTGCGCGACCTCGGGCCAGTCGGCGCGATCGGGGTTGTGCAGCGCGACCTCGAGGTTGGTGCGGATCGACGCCAGCGGGCTGCGCAGCTCGTGCGACGCGTCGGACACGAACTGGCGCTGCTTCTGCGCCGACGTCTCGAGCCTCGCGAGCATCGCGTTCATCGTGCGGGCGAGGCGACCGACCTCGTCGTCGGTGGCGGGTTCGGGGACGCGGCGGTCCATGGTCTTGCCGGTGATCGACTCGGCCTGGAGTCGGATGGCTTCCACCGGCTTGCAGCGCGCGTCCGGTGAAGTACCAGGCGGCGAGCGCGACCAGTAGCGATCATCGCCGGGACCGCGAAGAGCAGGACACGGGTGACCGAATCGACGGTGCGGTTCACCGTCGGCCGTCGACTGCTGGGCGACGAGGGTGATGTTGCCGGCGGTCGTCTGGATCTCCCGTTGCGCGGCCTCGACACCTCGTTGGTCCGGGTGTGCTTGCGAGCAGACGTACCCGCCCGTCGACCTGGATAGCACTCGCCTGACGGGAGGCGGTTCGAAGGTCGCCGCGGTTCGACCGCGGCCGCCAGCTCGTCGAGCTGTTTCTGATTGGTCTCCTCGATGCGATCGACGAGGTTGGTGTGCACGACGCGCACCAGGCCGAAAGCGGCCACGCCGAGCGTGATGGCGAACGCGAGCGTCGCGACGACGGTGAGCCGCACGCGGACCGACTGCGGCCACCAGTGGCGCTGAGGCTCCTCGTCAGTCATGCGGGTCACTCATCGGGGAGGAGCTGGTAGCCCGCGCCGCGGACGGTCTTGATCGACTCGACCCCGAACGGCGCGTCGATCTTCTTGCGCAGGTACCCGACGTACACCTCGACGACGTTCGGGTCGCCGGCGAAGTCCATGCCCCACACGTGGTCGAGGATCTCCGTCTTCGACGCCACGTTGCCGTCCTTGCGCACGAGGTACTCGAGCAGCGCGAACTCGCGCGCCGTGAGGCGGACGTCGGTCTCCTTGCGCCGGCAGCGGCGGGCGCCGGGGTCGAGCTCGCAGGGTGCCGACGCTGAGCACCGTGGGCCGCGGGGGAGCACCGCGACGGATCAGGGCCCGCAGCCGCGCCAGCAGGACGACGAACGAGAAGGGCTTGGAGAGGAAGTCGTCGGCACCCGTGTCGAGGGCCTCGGCCTCGTCGTACTCGCCGTCCTTGGCGGTGAGGATGAGGATCGGTGTCCACACGCCCTCGTCGCGCAGCGTGCGGCACACCTTGTAGCCGTGCATCCCGGGGAGGAGGACGTCGAGGACGATGGCGTCGTAGGACCCCTCCCTCGCCCGCCAGAGGCCGTCGGGGCCGTCGTGGGAGACGTCGACGTCGAACCCCTCGGCGATCAGACCGTCGGCGACCGCCGCCGCGAGCAGTTCTTCGTCTTCGACCACGAGTACGCGCACCCGTCGATTGTGCCGGTCCGGGAGCCCTCCCGCTGCGCAATCGCTCAGGGCCCTCACAGGAGGGGCACAGGGAGTGGCCGGGCGCGGTACCCGAGGGGGGTCCGAATCGGGGTAGGCTGTCTCTTGGCGAGCAGCACCCTGCCCCCTGTCACGGGTGGGAGGCACTCGCGGGTCCTTCCTCATCGTCACCGCTCCATTTGGGCTTGCGTCGCGGCACCGAGGTTCGACCCACCGCCACCGACCTCCGTTGTGGAGGCGTCTTTTCGAAGACAGGTCGCAGTGTGGCGGGCACCCCGTGCTGAACCGACGAAAGCAGAGACAACGCAATGACCGCAACGTTCGCGGGCCTCGGCCTGCACGCAGACCTGGTCGCGGCCCTGGCCCGCCAGGGCATCACCGAGCCCTTCGCCATCCAGGAGCTCACCATCGCCGACGCCCTCGCCGGGCGCGACGTGCTGGGCAAGGCCAAGACCGGCTCGGGCAAGACCCTGGCCTTCGGCCTCCCGCTCCTCGGGCGCATCGGCAAGGCCGAGCCCCGCCGGCCCCAAGGCCCTGATCCTCGTCCCCACCCGTGAGCTGGCCACCCAGGTCACCGATGCGCTCCGCCCCCTCGGCGAGGTGCGCGACCGCAAGGTGCGGGCCGTCTACGGCGGCGTCTCCATGGATGCGCAGATCACCGCGCTGCAGAAGGGCGTCGACGTGATCGTCGGCACGCCCGGGCGCCTCATCGACCTGCTCGAGCGCAAGGAGCTGTCGCTCGCCGCGGTCGAGGTGCTGGTGGTCGACGAAGCCGACCGCATGGCCGACATGGGCTTCATGCCCCAGGTGCAGAAGATCCTCTACGGCATCACCGCGCCGCACCAGACGATGCTGTTCTCGGCGACGCTCGACGGCGCGGTCAAGCGCCTCGTCGACCGCTACATGAACGACCCGGTCTCGCACGAGACGGGCGAGGACGAGCCCACCGTCGACGAGATGGACCACGTCTTCCTCGCCATCCACCAGATGGACAAGGTGAAGGTGGCGGCGGCGATCGCCAACGCCAACAACCGCACGCATGATGTTCATGCGCACCAAGCGCGGGGCCGACCGGCTGGTGGAGCAGCTGGGTCGCGAGGGCGTGCGCGCGCTCGCCATCCACGGCGACCTGCGCCAGGGCGCGCGTGAGAAGGCGCTGGCCGACTTCATGGCGGGCAAGGTCAAGGTGCTCGTCGCCACCGACGTCGCCGCCCGCGGCATCCACGTCGACGCCGTCGACGTCGTGATCCACTACGACCCGCCGGAGGACGAGAAGGCCTACCTGCACCGCTCGGGCCGCACCGCCCGCGCCGGGGAGAGCGGCGTGGCCGTCACGCTCATGCTGTGGAACCAGGAGAACGAGATCCGGGTGATCCAGCGGCGCCTCGGCCTGCAGATCCCGGTGGTGGAGATCTTCTCCAACGACCCGCGCCTGGCGGACCTCCCGAACTTCTTCGCGAGCAGCGAGCTCGCCGACGCCTGATTCGCCTGTTTCGGCGTGGCTCGTGTGCCACTCCGGTACACCGGCCACGCCGAATCGATGAGGCTGGGCACCGGGTCGCGCGCGACCATGGCCGCATGAGTCGCATCTCCGGTCGTGTCGAGCGCGATCACCGAATCCGCCACCCTGGCCGTCGACGCCAAAGCGAAGGCGCTCCAGGCCGCGGGGGAGGACGTCATCGGCTTCGGTGCCGGTGAGCCCGACTTCCCCACACCGGCCCTCGTCGTCGAGGCCGCGGCCGCGGCGTGCGCCGACCCGCGCAACCACAAGTACACGCCGGCCGCCGGCCTGCCCGAGCTGCGCGCCGCCATCGCGACGAAGACCCTGCGTGACTCCGGCTACGCGGTCGAGGCGAGCCAGGTCGTCGTCACCAACGGCGGCAAGCACGCCGTCTACAACACGTTCCAGGTGCTGCTCGACCCCGGCGACGAGGTCATCATCCCGGCGCCGTACTGGACCACCTATCCCGAGGCGGTCAAGCTCGCCGACGGCGTGCCGGTCGAGGTGTTCGCACCCGAATCGGCGGGGTTCCGGGTCACGGTCGACCAGCTCGAAGCCGCGCGCACGCCGCGCACGAAGGCCGTGCTGTTCGTGTCGCCGAGCAACCCGACCGGCGCGGTGTATCCGCGCGACGAGGTCGAGGCCATCGGGCGCTGGGCCGTCGAACACGGGATCTGGGTGCTCACCGACGAGATCTACGAGCACCTCACCTACGGCGGTCACGAGTTCTCGTCGATGCCGGTCGTCGTCCCCGAGCTCGCCGAGCAGTGCGTCGTGCTCAACGGGGTGGCCAAGACCTACGCGATGACCGGTTGGCGCGTCGGCTGGACGATCGGTCCCGCCGACTTCACCAAGGCGGCGGTCAACCTGCAGTCGCACCAGACGTCGAACGTCGCCGACGTCAGCCAGCGCGCCGCGCTCGCCGCGGTGTCGGGTGACCTCTCCGCAGTGGCGGAGATGCGCGCCGCGTTCGACCGTCGTGGCCGGCTCATGCACGAACTGCTCGTGCAGATCCCCGGCGTCACCTGCCTCGAGCCGCAGGGCGCCTTCTACTGCTTCCCCTCGTTCGAAGCGGTGCTCGGTCGCGACCTTGCCGGGCGCACGCCCACGAACACGCTCGAGCTCTGCGAGATCATCCTCGACGAGGCCCGGGTCGCCATCGTGCCCGGTGAGGCGTTCGGGGCACCGGGCTACGCGCGGTCTGAGCTTCGCGCTCTCCGACGATGCGCTCGTCGACGGCGTGGAGCGAATCGCCAAGCTCCTGACGCGCTGACCGGCTGCATCGTTCCGGGCCGAGCCCAGAGCCGCGAATAGCCTCGCCAGCGTGATGCCGCCTGTGGTGAAGCCGTGAAGCGCGTCCTCGTCAGCGAGCAACTCGCGGACAGCGGGCTCGAGGCCATGCGCGCCGCCGGCCTCGAGGTCGACGTCCGTCTGGGGCTCACCCCGGAGGAGCTGCTCGATGCCATCCGGGGCGTGTCGGCGCTGGTGATCCGCAGTGCCACGCAGGTCACCGCGGAGGTTGTCGAGGCGGCCGACGAGCTCGTCGTCGTGGGCCGGGCCGGCATCGGCCTCGACAACGTCGACGTCGAAGCGGCCACGCGCCGCGGCGTCATGGTGGTGAACGCGCCACAGTCCAACGTGCTGTCGGCGGCGGAGCACACGATCGCCTTGCTGCTCGCGCAGGCCCGCAACGTGCCGCAGGCCGACCGCGACCTGCGCAACCACGAGTGGAACCGCACCCGGTGGGAAGGGGTCGAGCTCCACAACAAGACCCTGGGCATCGTCGGTCTGGGCCGCGTGGGCGTGCTCGTCGCCCAGCGGGCCAACGCGTTCGGGATGCAGCTGGCGGCCTACGACCCGTACGTCAGTGCGGATCGCGCCCGCCAGCTCGGCGTCGACCTCGTGCCGACGGTCGAGGAGCTGGTGGCGCGCGCCGACTTCCTCACCATCCACCTGCCCAAGACGCCCGACACCATCGGCCTCGTCGACGCCGAGTTGCTCACGCACGCGAAGCCGACGCTGCGCATCGTCAACACCGCGCGTGGTGGGATCATCGACGAAGCCGCGCTCGCCGACGCGGTGCGCGAGGGCCGGATCGCCGGCGCCGCGCTCGACGTGTTCCTCCAGGAGCCCACCACCGAGTCGCCGCTGTTCGAGCTCGACAACGTGGTGGTGACACCGCATCTCGGTGCGTCGACGGTGGAAGCGCAGGACAAGGCGGGTCAGACCATCGCCGAACAGGTCGTGCTCGCGCTGCGTGGCGAGTTCGTGCCGTTCGCGGTCAACCTCGCCGCCACCGAGGCGAGCGCGACGGTGCAGCCGTACATGCCGCTCGCCGAGCGACTCGGACGCCTGTTCACGTCGGTCGCCGGCGGCACCGTCGACACGCTGGAGATCTCCTACGAAGGTCAGATCGCCGACTACGACTGCCGCGTGCTCACGCTCTCGGTGCTCAAAGGCGTGCTCGGCCCGGTGGTCGACGAGCCGGTGTCGTTCGTCAACGCGCCGCAGCTCGCCGAGGAGCGGGGGCTGGTCGTGCGCGAGACGACCTCGTCGTCGGCGCGCGACTACGTGAACCTCATCGAGCTGCGCGGGCACACGGCCGACGGCGCCACGCACGTCGCGGGCACGCTGTACGGGAAGCACGACGCGCCGCGCATCGTGGCCATCGACGACTACATCGTCGAGCTGCCGCCGTCGAGCCACATGCTCGTCGTGCGCAACGAGGACCGTCCCGGCATGGTCGCCCGGGTCGCGACCATCCTCGGCATCGACCACGGCATCAACATCGACGAGATGGACCTCGGTCGCGGTCCTGCGGGTGACGTGTCGCTCATGCTGCTGGCGACGTCCACGCCGGTGCCGCCGGAGGTCGTCGCCGAGCTACGTGGCACCGAAGGCGTCGTCGACGCCCGCGCCATCGAGCTGGACTGACGGCGAGCTGACCTAGTTCTTCGACGGCGCGCAGGCCGTCGGCTTCGGCGGCCTCGGGGGAGAGGTAGCAGCGGTCGGCAAGGGTGCGGGCGTAGTTGGCACCGCCGGGCACGTGGAAGATCCCGCTGGTGAGCTTGGCCTTGACCGGGTGGTGGGCCGGGCACGCACCCGACTCGGCGGCGTCGATCCACGGCGACTCGTCGACGTCCAGCACCGATGGCCGGCTGGGGCGGGAACGGGAAGGGCTGGGCCTCCCAGTGCGGGGCGGTCTCGGGCCGCGAGGGCAGCTTCCGCAGGAACGCGTAGGCGAGCCCGGCGAGGAGTCCGAGCCCGAGGAGGCGCCGCACCGTCTTGTGCACGACTCGATTGTCGCGCGCCGCGCGGCCGGATTCGCGCATGCTGCTTGCATTGCGCCGCCGCTTCTGGCAACTTCTTGGTTCATGACGAAGGAACTGCGCACCCAGAGCCTCCTCCTTACGTAGCTGCGAGCACCCGCTTCGGTGCTCGCGGACGCCTCCTCGTGCCTCAGGGCCGGGGAGGTTTTTGTTTGCCCGAATTGCTCCCTGCCGAAACCGCTGGCGACCACCGCCACCACCGAGACACAAGGAAGAAGCACAGCCATGAGCGACCACGTGAAGATCTTCGACACCACCCTGCGGGACGGCGAGCAGTCGCCGGGCATCTCGCTCGACGTCGGCGAGAAGCTCGAGATCGCGGAGCAGCTCGGGCGCCTCGGCGTCGACGTGATCGAGGCCGGGTTCCCCATCGCCAGCCAGGGCGACTTCGAGGCGGTGGAGGCCATCAGCAAGGCCGTCCGCGGCTCGACCATCGCGGCGCTGTCGCGCACCGGCGTTCAAGGACGTCGACCGCGGCGTGGGAGGCGGTGCAGCACGCGGCCGAGCCGCGCATCCACGTCTTCATCGCGACGTCGGCGATCCACATGAAGAAGAAGCTGCGGATGACCGAGGAGCAGGTGAAGGAGGAGACGGCGCGAGCCGTCGCCCGCGCCAAGGGCTACTGCGCCGACGTCGAGTTCTCGCCCGAGGACGGCAGCCGCTCCGACGTCGACTTCCTCGTCGAGGTGTGCCAGCTCGCGGTGAGCAACGGCGCCACCACGCTGAACATCCCCGACACCGTCGGGTACGGCGTGCCGGAGGAGTACGCCGCGTTGATCCGTCACGTCATCGAGAGCATCGACGGCGAGTTCGAGGTGTCGACGCACTGCCACAACGACCTCGGCCTCGCGGTGGCGAACTCGCTGGCCGGTGTCGTCGCCGGCGCGCGGCAGGTGGAGTGCGCGATCAACGGGCTCGGTGAGCGGGCGGGCAACGCCGCGCTCGAGGAGATCGTGATGGCGATGCGCACGCGCTCCGACTACTTCGACGGCGTGCACACGTCGGTGAAGACCGACGAGTTGGCGCGCACCTCGCGCATGGTGGCCCGTCTGACCGGTTACCCGGTGCAGTACAACAAGGCCATCATCGGGCGCAACGCGTTCGCGCACGAGGCCGGCATCCACCAGCACGGTGTGCTCGAAGACCGCGAGACCTACGAGATCATCGACGCTGTCGACCGTCGGCCAGGAGGCCGCGCAGATCGTGCTGGGCAAGCACTCCGGCCGCCACGCGTTCGCCGACTCGTTGGAGAAGCTCGGTCTGCACGTGCAGGGCGACGCCCTGAACCAGGCGTTCACCCGGTTCAAGGAGCTGGCCGACCGCAAGGTCGAGATCACCGAGTTCGACCTCGAGGCGATCGTCGCCGAGGAGCTCGGGATCAGCACCGTGCAGCGTTTCACCATGGCGAGCCTGGAGCTGCGCGGCGGGACCACCGCGATGCCGAGCGCGCACGTCGTGCTGGCCGACGGCGACGGCAAGGTCGAGGCCGACGGCGAGGGCAACGGCATGATCGACGCCGCGTTCGAGGCCATCGCCGGTGCCACCGGTGTCGTGAGCACGGTGCTCGACTTCAAGGTGTCGTCGGTGACCAAGGGTGGCGACGCGCTCGGTGACGTCGTCGTGCAGCTCGAGTCCGACGGCCTGAAGGCATCGGGTCGCGGTGTCGCCACCGACGTCGTCGAGGCTTCGGCTCGCGCGTACCTCGCCGCGGTCAACAAGATCGTGCGACTGCGCGAACGTCCCGACCAGCGCGCGGTCACCGACGTCGGTCCCTGAGCAACTGCGCGCGAGCTGACCGCGCCGGGCCTTCCTCGGAAATGGGCCCGGCGCGGTCGCGCCGCGAACCGGTAGCGTCGGCGTTCGTGTCTGCGAGCGCCGAGCCCCTGATCCAGGGCACGAACATCACCAAGCGGTTCGGCAGTTTCGTCGCGGTCGACGGCATCGACTTCCACGTCGAGCCGGGTGAGGCGTTCGGCTTCCTCGGGCCCAACGGCGCGGGGAAGACGTCGACCATGCGCATGGTCGGGTGCGTGTCGCAACCGACGAGCGGCGAGCTGCGCATCCTCGGGCATGGACCCCGCGGTCGACGGTCCCGCCATCCGCGCCCGCCTCGGCGTCGTGCCGCAGGAAGACAGCCTCGACACCGAGCTGACCGTCCTCGACAACCTGCTCATCTACGGGCGCTACTTCGACCTCCCGCGGCCCGAGATCCGGCGCCGGAGCGAGGAGCTGCTGGAGTTCATGCAGCTGACCGAGCGGCGCAACGACCTCGTCGACCCGCTGTCGGGCGGCATGAAGCGACGGCTCACCATCGGGCGCGTCGCTGATCAACCAGCCCGATCTGCTGCTGCTCGACGAGCCGACCACCGGGCTCGACCCGCAGGCGCGCCATCTCCTGTGGGACCGCTTCTACCAACTGAAGCGCTCAGGGCGTCGACGATGGTGCTCACGACGCACTACATGGAAGAGGCGGAGCAGCTCTGCGACCGGCTGGTGATCATGGACGGCGGTCGCATCGTCGCCGAGGGCTCGCCGCGCGACCTGGTCGCGAAGCACGCGACGCGTGAGGTCGTCGAGCTGCGCTTCACCACGCCGAGGAGCGCGACGCCGCGCTCCCGAGGCTGTCGGCGTTCGGCGAGCGCATCGAGGCGCTGACCGACCGCGTGCTCGTGTACACCCACGACGGCGACAAGGTCGTCGCGCTCGTCGACCGACGGCGAGCTGCACCCCGAGTCGGTGTACGAGCGACGCGGCACGCTCGAGGACGTCTTCCTGATCCTCACCGGCCGCACGCTGGAGGACTGACGTGGTCACGCCGCCCGCGTTGCGCGTCGTCGAGAAGGAGTGGGTCGTGTGGCGGCGGCTCTGGAAGGCGTCGGTGTTCTCAGGCGACGATCTCGCCGCTGCTGTTCCTCGCCGCGATGGGCCTCGGGCCTCGGCGACCTGGTCAACAAGGGCTCGGGCGGCGTCGACGGGGTCGACTACCTCGAGTTCGTCGCCCCGGGCCTGATGGCGGCGAGCGCCATGATGCAGGCGGCGGGCGAGTCGCTCTGGCCGGTGATCGGCGGGCGTGAAGTGGATGCGGCACGTACCACGCCGCGGTGTCCACGCCGGTCGAGCGCGGCCGCGCTGTTCGCCGGCCACGTGCTCTGGACGTGTCTCCGCGTCGCTCTGCTCGTCGACGGTGTTCCTGATCGTCGCCGCGATCCTCGGCGGAGTGCCGTCGGTGTGGGGCGTGCTCGCGATCCCGGCCGCGGTGCTCGGCGCGTCGGTGTTCGCGGCCGCGCTCACGGCTACGCGGTCACGCAGGAGAGCGACATCCCGTTCGCCGTCATCATGCGCATCGGGCTGTTCCCGCTGTTCCTCTTCTCGGGCACGTTCTTCCCGGTGAGCCGTCTCCCCGACTGGCTGGAGCCGGTGGCGTGGTTCTCGCCGCTGTGGCACGCGGTGGAGCTGTGCCGCGCCGCGACGACGGGTTCGGCGCCGTCGGCCGGTTCGGTGGTCGGGCACATCGCGTTCCTGGTCGTGTGCCTCGCCGCCGGGTGCTGGTGGGGCGTGCGCCGCTTCACGACGGCGTTGACGCACGTGATCGTCGGCGATCGCGGTCAAGGAGGCCGGACGCCGGCGCCGAGCGGCGGTCGCGGCGCATGCGGGTCGTCGAGCGCAACACGCTCGCGTACCGGCGGCATGTGGCTGGCGTTCATCACCGGGCTGGTCGAGCCGCTGCTGTACCTGCTGTCGATCGGCATCGGCGTGGGCGGGCTGGTGGGGAAGGTGCCCGGCCCCGGCGGTCAGCCGATTCCGTACGACCAGTTCGTCGCGCCGGGCTTGATGGCGGCGGCGGCGATGAACGGCGCGGTGCTCGACACCACGTTCAACTTCTTCTTCAAGTTCAAGTACGCGCACACCTTCGACGCCATGCTGGCGACGCCGCTCGAGGTCGGCGACGTCGCGCGCGGCGAGGTCGACGTGGGCGTTGATCCGCGGCGGCGTCTACTCGGCGGTGTTCCTCGTGACGATGCTGATCATCGGGTCTGGTCGAGCTCGTGGTGGGCGCTGCTCGCGCTGCCGGCCGCGGTGCTGATCGGCGTTCGCGTTCGCGGGCGCGGGCATCGCGGCGACGACGTTCATGCGGTCGTGGACCGACTTCGACTTCGTGAACCTCGCGCTGATCCCGATGTTCCTGTTCTCGGCGACGTTCTTCCCGCTGTCGCAGTACCCGACGGGCTGCAGTGGATCGTGCGGTGCACGCCGCTCTACCAGGGCGTCGCCCTCGAGCGCGGGCTCACCCCCGGCCAGCTCACCTGGACGATGCTCCTGAACGTCGCGTACCTCGTCGATCCTCGGCACCGTCGGCCTCGACGATCGCCACCCGCCGCCTGAGAGCCTCCTCCAGCCGTAGACCCGCACACCCACCACCGAACCGGCGTCAGTTCGGCGGCCACTATGCCGCTGGTTCGACGCCGGTTCGCAGCGAGCGGGCTCGCGTGCACATCGCGTGGCAAGTCGGTGACCCGCCGCTGCCGAACGTCCTCGGCAGTGGCCGTGATCGGGCGATCCAGCCGAGCGCGACGATCGCGTTCCGCCGACGCGCTGTCGCGGACGAGCGCTTCCTTGCCGACGTGGTGCTGCGTAGCTGTCGTACTCGATGGCGATCTTCAGGTCGGGATACGCGAGATCGGCACGAGCGACGAGTCGACCGTCGGGTCGTGGATCTCGTATTGCGGGATCGGGCTCGGGCAGGCCGTGATCGCGCGAGCAACGCGCAGCAGCAGCGTGCTCGCGCTTCGCTCTCGGTCAGGGCGTCGTCGGCGGTCGTGTCGCTCGAGCGCCTGCGCGGAACTTCAGGGTCCCGGCGCGCCCTCGTCTGCGCGAGCCGCCGCAGCGTCGCGGCCAGCTCGTCGACAGGTCGTCAGTTCGCGGCGGAGCGCGTTGTCGATCGCGAGATCGATCGTGCGATGACCCGGCACGACCGCAGCGAGATCGAAGATCGTGCGCTCGACGGTGGTCACCGGGATGCCGTCGACGACGCGTGACTAGTCGACCGGCTTCAGGGCTCGAGATCTCGTGGACGACGAGACCTTCGTGTTGCGCCCGTCGCCATCGAGGACAGGTGATCTCGACGAGGTCGGTCGGATCGTCCAGGGAGTCTCCCAGAGCTCAGCTGCAGTGCGATGCGACGCGACGGCGCGACGGCCCGCCCGCCCAACACGCGGCCAGGACCTGTCCTCGCCACGTCAGCGGCATGCCGACGAGGCGGTAGACGTGCTCGTGGACCACGCTCCCAACGACCCGAGGCGATCCGATGCTTGCGGACGTGACGCCTACTCCGAGTTCGCGTCAGGTGGTCGCTGACTGAAGATCGCCGTGGTGGTGCTTCGGCGACCCGACGACACGCAATCCGTCGATTGTCGATCCATGCCATTGAGACGACGTGGATCCGGCGACGCGCATCACGCCAGCACGTTCCGGCGTCAGTTCGGCGGACATGAGCCGCCCAACTGACGCCGGTTCGATTCTGGGGCTGAGGCGACGACCCTGGGGGTGTAGGTGGGGCGCTGGGCTTCGAAGGCGTCGATCTCCTGGACGTGGCGGAGGGTGAGGCCGATGTCGTCGAGGCCCTCGAGCAGGCGGTAGTGGTGGAAGTCGCTCGAGGTCGAACGGCTCGTCGAGGTCGATCGCGGGCACGGCGACGCGCCGGTCGACGACGTCGATGACGATCTCGACCGTCGGGTCGTCCTCGATCGTGCGCATGATCCGGGTGACGACTCGGCCGGCAACTCGACCGGCAGCAGCCCGATCTTCAGGCAGTTGTTGCGGAAGATGTCGGCGAAGCGGGGCGAGATGACGGCGCGGAACCCGTAGTCCTCGAGCGCCCACGGCGCGTGCTCACGCGACGACCCGGTGCCGAAGTTCGGGCCCCGCCACCAGGATCTGGGCGCCGTCGAACTGCTCCTGGTTGAGCACGAAGTCGGACGACTCCGCGCCACTCCGAGAACAGCCCCTCGCCGAACCCGGTGCGCTCGACCCGCTTCAGCCAGTCGCTCGGGATGATCTGGTCGGTGTCGACGTCGCTGCGGTCGAGCGGGACGGCCCGCGCCACGATCTCACGTACGGGTTCCATCGAAGCCCTCCTCAGTCGAGGTCGTCGGGGGTGGCGAAGTGGCCGGCGATCGCGGTGGCGACGGCGACCTCGGGCGACACGAGGTGCGTGCGCCCGCCCTTGCCCTGGCGGCCCTCGAAGTTGCGGTTCGACGTGGACGCGCAGCGCTCGCCCACCGCCAGCTTGTCGGGGTTCATCGCCAGGCACATCGAGCACCCGGCCTCGCGCCAGTCGAAGCCGGCGGCGAGGAACACCTCGTGCAGCCCCTCGGCCTCGGCCTGCGCCTTCACGCTCATCGACCCCGGCACGACCAGCGTGCGCACGCCGTCGCGCACCCGTCGTCCCGCGGCCACCGCGGCGGCGGCGCGGAGGTCTTCGATGCGCGAGTTCGTGCACGAGCCGATGAACACGGTGTCGACGGCGACCTCGCGGATCGGCGTTCCCGCCTTCAGCCCCATGTAGCGCGAGGGCGCGCTCGGCGCTGTCGCGCGCGTCGGCGTCGGCGAACGAGTCGGGTGACGGTACGTCTTCGTCGATGAACACCGACTGCGCGGGGTTGGTGCCCCACGTGACCGACGGCCGGAGCGCGGCGGCGTCGAGCACGACTTCCTTGTCGAACGCGGCGCCGTCGTCGGTGACGAGCGCGCGCCAGTCGTCGAGCGCGCTGCTCCCACGCCGCGCCCTTCGGCGCGAACTCCCGACCCTCGATGTACGCGAACGTCACGTCGTCGGGCGCGACCGAGCCCGGCACGCGCTCCCGCTTCGATCGACATGTTGCAGAGGGTCATCCGGCCCTCCATCGACAGCGCGCGGATCGCCGACCCGCGGTACTCGATGATGGAACCGATGCCACCGCCGGTGCCGATGCGGTTGATGATCGCCAGTGCGACGTCCTTCGCG
Source organism: uncultured Actinomycetes bacterium (assembly GCA_963697125.1). GTDB lineage: Bacteria > Actinomycetota > Acidimicrobiia > IMCC26256 > DASPTH01 > DASUAS01. Next base: position 562,768 of record CAVOMW010000006.1, on the reverse strand, counting down.
GTGACGCCGAGGGGAAGATCACCGTCGACGGTGACCGCCATCGTCCCCGGCTTGGCCTGCGGCAGCGTCTGCGTGGCCAGCACGTGCTCCACTTCGCTGGTGCCGATGCCGAACGCCAGTGCGCCGAACGCGCCGTGCGTCGACGTGTGGCTGTCGCCGCACACGATGGTCATGCCCGGCTGCGTGAGGCCGAGCTCGGGCCCGATGACGTGGACGATGCCCTGGCCGGCCTCGCCCATCGCGTAGAGGCGGATGCCGAACTCGGCGCAGTTCGCCGCCAGCACCTCCATCTGCTTCGCGCGAGATCGGGTCGGCGACGGGCAGGTGGATGTTCTCGGTCGGGACGTTGTGGTCCATCGTCGCCACGGTGAGGTCGGGACGACGCACGGGGCGCCCGGCGAGGCGCAGTCCGTCGAACGCCTGCGGCGACGTGACCTCGTGCACCAGGTGGAGATCGATGTAGAGGAGGTCGGGCTCACCTTCGACGTGGTGGACGACGTGGTGGTCCCACACCTTCTCGCTCAACGTGCGTACGGACGTGCTGGCCATGAACTGATTCTGCCAGGCGCGTGCTTCACTGCTCGCATGGCTTCTCGTGGTGCCGCTCCGCGGATCTGAGGATGGGCACCGCCAAGGGCCGGTGGGTCGTCGCGGCTGCGGTGCTCGGCTCCGGTGTCGCGTTCCTCGACGGCACGGTGGTGAACGCGGCGCTCCCCGCGATCTCCCGCGATCTGGACGCGAACCTCGGTGATCTCCAGTGGGTGCTCACCGGGTACCTCCTCACCCTGGGCTCGCTCCTCGTGCTGGGCGGATCGCTCGGCGACCGCTACGGGCGCCGTCGCATCTTCGTCATCGGTCTCGTCGCGTTCGCGGCGACGTCGCTGCTGTGCGCGATCGCACCCGACACCGGCATGCTGATCATGGCGCGGTGCGCGCAGGGGGTCGCCGCCGCGCTCCTCGTCCCGAACAGCCTGGCGATGGTCTCGGCGTCGTTCAATGTCCTCGACCGCGGCCGTGCCATCGGCGCGTGGTCGGGCCTCGGGGGGATCGCCACCGCCATCGGCCCGTTCCTCGGTGGTTACCTCATCGACTCCGTGTCGTGGCGATGGGTGTTCGTCATCAACCTGCCGATCTCGGCGGCCGCGATCATGATCGCGTTGCGCCACGTGCCCGAGTCGCGCGACGAACACGCCGGCGCGCACCTCGATGTGATCGGGAGCCTGCTGCTCACGGTGGGACTCGCCGGGGTCGTGTACGCACTGATCGAGGGGCCGGGTCACGGCTGGACCGCGACCTCGGTCGGGGTGGGTGTGCTCGGCGTCGTCGCCCTCGCCTCGTTCCTGTTCGTGGAGGCGCGCATCGCGAACCCGATGGTGCCGCTCGGCATCTTCAAGTCGCAGCAGTTCTCGGGTGCGAACGCGGTGACGTTCGCGGTGTACGCCGCGATCGGGACCGTCACCTTCCTGCTCGTCGTGCACCTGCAGACCGACCTCGGCTACTCCGCGCTCGAAGCCGGCGCGTCGTTGCTGCCGATCACCATGTGCATGCTGCTGTTCTCCGCCCGCGCCGGTGCGCTCGCGCAACGCATCGGGCCGCGATGGCCGATGACCATCGGTCCGTTGGTCGTGGCCGTCGGCATGGCGCTGCTCGGGCGCGTCGACCCCGGCACCACTTACTGGGCGACCGTGTTCCCTGCACTCCTCGTGCTCGGACTCGGCCTCTCGCTCACGGTGGCACCGCTCACCGCGACCGTCCTCGGTGCCGTCGACGACTCCCACGCCGGCATCGCGTCGGCGATCAACAACTCGGTCGCCCGCATCGCCGGACTGCTCGCGGTCGCCGTGCTCCCGGCCGCGGCCGGACTCACGGCCGCGCAGGGACTCGACCTCGACGCCGGGTTCGCGCGTGCGATGTACATCGCCTCGGCACTGGCCGCCATCGGCGGCGTGCTCGCGTTCTTCACCATCCGACGGGCGGTGTACGTCGAGCCCGTGATCCACGGCAACCCGGCCATCCCCTGCTACGGCAGCGAGTCGCGCGTGGCAGGATCAGCGGCATGACCTCCGCGCCCACGCCACCCACGCCGCTCTCGCCCGGCGCACCGTTCGACGTCGTCATCGAGATCCCGCGCGGGAGCCGCAACAAGTACGAGTACGACCACGAGCAGCACGTCATCCGCCTCGACCGTCGACTGTTCTCGGCGACGGTCTACCCGTCGGACTACGGCTTCGTGCCCGACACGCTCGCGCTCGACAGCGACCCCCTCGACGTCCTCGTCCTGCTCGAGGACCCGACGTTTCCGGGGTGCTGGGTGGAGGTGCGCGCGGTCGGCGTGTTCTGGATGTCAGACGAGAAGGGCCCCGACGCCAAGATCCTCTGCGTCCCGTCGCACGATCCCAGCTACGACGCGGTCCACGACATCAGCGACCTCCCGAAGCGACTGCTCGACGAGATCGAGCACTTCTTCGACGTCTACAAGATGCTCGAGCCGGAGAAGAACTCGACGACGCGCGGCTACGAGGGTCGTGACGCGGCCTACGCCGAGATCGAGGCGTCGAGGTTGCGGTTCCAGAGCTCGGAGTAGGCGCCCTCGAGCTCGACCAGCTCGTCGTGCGTGCCGGACTCCACGACCCGGCCGTCGTCGACCACCACGATCCGATCGGCGGTGCGCGCGGTCTGCAGGCGGTGCGCGATGAGGAGCGTGGTGCGATCGCGTGAGATCACACCCATGGCGCGCTGCACGCGCGCCTCGGTGCTCAGGTCGAGGTTGGCGGTCGCCTCGTCGAGCAGCAGGATCGCCGGGTCCACCAACAGGGCGCGGGCCAGGCACAGCAGCTGCCGCTGACCGGCCGACAACGAACGGCCGCGTTCGGTGACGGGGTGGAGGTACCCACCGCGCAGCCCGGCGATGAACTCGTGGGCTCCCACCGCGCGCGCGGCCTCCTCGACCTCGGCGTCGGTGGCGTCGGGTCGGCCGTACGCGATGTTGTCGCGCACGGTGCCCGAGAACAGGAATGCCTCCTGCGGCACGTACCCGAGCCGGCGTCGGAACGCGCGCAGGTCGAGGTCGCGCACCGGTACGCCGTCGATCAGGACGTCGCCGGAGTCGGCGTCGTAGAAGCGAGCCACCAACTTCACCAGCGTCGACTTGCCCGCGCCGGTCTCACCCACGAGCGCGACCGTCTCGCCTGCCCGCACGTGGAGGTCGATGCCGTGCAGGATCTCCCGCCCGGTGGCGGGATACGAGAACCGCACGTCGTCGAACCGCACGTCACCGCGCACCTCACCCGGCACGACGGGATCGACGGCATCCGGCGTGGTCACCTCGGTCTGCATCAGCTCGTTGATCTTCGTCATCGACGCCACTGCCTGCTGCCACTGGTCGAACACCTGTGACAGCTGTTGCACCGGCGCGAAGAACTGATCGAGGTAGAGCAGGAACGCGATCACGGTGCCCGCGGCGATGGTCCCGTCGTGCACGAGCGTGCTGCCGAGACCGAGCACGATGGCGTCGCCGCAGGTGGCGAGGAAGAGGATGAACGGGAAGTAGATCGCCTGCAGGACCTGGGTGCGCAGCCGGGCGTCGAGGTAGCGCCGCGCCGTGGTCTGGAACGAGTCGACGGCGCGGCCCTCCTGCACGTACGCCTGCGACTCGCGCACGCCGGAGATGCTCTCCTGGAACTCGGCGTTGACGGTGGAGATGGTCTCGCGTGCGTGCGCGTACGCCGTGGCGGAACGGCGCCCGAACCAGATCGTCGCGATCACGAGCGGCGGGACCAACACGAGCACACCGAGCGTCAACGGCCAGCTGATGAGGCTGAGGACCACGAGCACACCGACGAAGCTCATGATGTTCACCAGCGCGGTGATGAGGCCGGTCTGCAGCAACTGTGCGAACGCGTCGACGTCGGTGGTCATGCGGGTCATGATCCGGCCCGACAGCTCGCGGTCGTAGTAGTCGAGCGCCAGCCGCTGCAGGTGCGAGAAGATCCGGATGCGCAACGCGAACAGCAGCCGTTCCGCGGTGCGACCGGTGTACCGGGTGTAGGCCCAGGTGACGAACCAGTCGATCAACGCGGTGACGAGGAACAGGGCCGACGCCGCCCACAGCGCGCCGGTGGCGTGCTGCTGCACGCCTTCGTTGAGCCCCTGCTGCACGAGGAACGGCCCGGCCAGCGTCAGCAGCGTGTCGACCACGATCAGCGTGAAGCCGACGAGGAGCGCACGGCGGTAGGGACGCAGGAACGTCCGGAGCCGGAACCCCTCGCTGGCGGCGGCTTCGGCGACCACGTCGACGTCGGGATCGTCGTCGGCGGGTGGGAGGGCGTCGACCTGCGCCAGCAACTCGGGGGTGGGTGCGAGGGCGAGCCCCCCGCTCACGCCGCGCCCCGACGCGCCGCTGCCGCCCATCCCACTGCGAGCGACGGCGGGCCCGGCCGGCGCCACGAACGCTCGCACCGCTTCGCCCTGTTCACTCCGGTCCCAGAGTGCAGCGGTGACGCCATCGACCGTCCCCACTGCTTCGAGGGCATCGGCGAGATCGGCGTCGACACTGGTGTCGATCAGTTCGACGCCGTCGGCGTCGTGGCGGTGTCGAGGTCCTCGCCCGGGCCCTGGAGCAAGGCGCGGTAGCGCGCCGACGTCGCGATCAGTTCCTCGTGGGTGCCGCTCTCGGTCGCCCGTCCGTCGGCCACCAGCACGATGCGGTCGGCGAGGCGAAGTGTCGAGCGCCGGTGAGCGATGAGCACGGTGGTGCGATCGACCATGATCTCGCGCAACGTGGCGTGGATCTGTTCCTCGGTGCGCGCATCGACCGACGATGTGGCATCGTCGAGCACCAGGATCCGCGGGTCGGTGATCACCGCGCGCGCGATCGAGATGCGCTGGCGCTGACCGCCTGAGAGCGTGAGCCCGCGCTCGCCGACGACGGTGTCGTACCCGTGGGGCAGCTCGGTGACGAACTGGTGCGCACCGGCGACACGCGCGGCCCGCTCGATCTGCTCGTCGGTGGCGTCGGGGCGCCCGTACGCGATGTTGGCGCGCACGGTGTCGGAGAAGAGGAACGCGTCCTCGAAGACGATGCCGATCTCGCGCCGCATCGAGTCGAGCGTGACGTCGCGCACGTCGACGCCGTCGATGCGGATCGCGCCATCCTGCACGTCGTAGAAGCGGGGGAGGAGCAGGCTCACGGTGGACTTCCCCGAGCCCGACGCGCCGACGAGGGCAACGGTCTCACCTGCGGCGACGTGCAGCGAGAAGTCGTGCAGCACCGGCTCCGACCGGAGGTAGCCGTAGCTGACGTGGTCGAACGTGATGTCGCCGGCGACCGCGGGCAGGTCGGGCGCGTCGGGGAGTTCGGTGACCAGGGGGTTGGAGTCGATCAGCTCGAAGATGCGTTGGGTGCCGGCGCGCGCCTGCTCGGCGACCGCGACCATGCCCGCGAACATGCGCACCGGGGCCAGCAGCTGCACCAGGTAGGTCGAGAACGCGAGGAACGTGCCGATGCTGATCTCGCCCTGGATCGCCAGCCACCCACCGAGGGCGAGCACCGCGACCTGACCCAGGACCGGGATCGCCTGCAGCGCGGACTGGTACCGGGCCTGGAGGCGCACGGTGCGCACCCGGGAGCGGTAGAGGTCTTCGGACGCGTCGGTGAGGCTCGCCAGCTCGCGGTCTTCCTGGCCGAAGCCCTTGACCACGCGCACACCGCTGACCGCCTCGTCGACCACCCCGGCGACCTCGCCGGCGGCGCTGCAGCGCGTCCCACTGGGCCGGGAACATGACCCGCCGCAGCCGCAGGGACACGAACAGCAGCGCGGGGACGATCGCCAACACCACCAGGGTGAGCAACGGCGAGAGCACGAGCATCACGATCAGCGAGAGCACGAGCAGCACGATGTTGCCGGTGGCGAGCGGCAGGAAGCTGAGCAAGGCCTGGATCAGCGCGAGGTCCGAGCTCGCGCGCGACACGATCTGGCCGGTGGGGAGCTGGTCGTGGTGCGCGAAGTCGAGCCGCTGCACCCGTTCGAAGATGGTCGTGCGCAGGTCGTGCTGCACGTCGAACGCGAACCGTCCGCCGACGAAGCGCCGGATGTAGGAGAGCACGAAGTTCACCGCGCCGAGGCCCACGAGGAGCGCGAGCAGCGGCCAGAGCGCGCGCTGCTCGGTGACGATCACGTTGTCGACGACGGCGCGCTCGATCAGCGGGATGGCGACGGTGATGAGCGTGGTGCCGAGCGACACGCCGAACGCGATGAAGACCTTGCGGCGGTGCCGCGCGAGGAACGGCCAGAGCCGTCGGATCCAACTCGTCGTCACGCGTGCTCCCGCGCCACCGGGCTCGCGGCCCGGCGTTCGGATCGGAGCGCGATCGGAGCGCCGATCGACGTTCGTCGAGCCCGCCCCGCAGCGCGGCGAGCACGCCCGACACCGCGTCCGGGTCGTCGAGCCGCGCCAACACGTCGTCGAGCCGGGCCCGCATCGCGGTCTCGGCGTCGGCGAGCTCCTCGTGACCGCGCGCGGTGACCGCGAGCGTGGTGACCCGGCGGTCGTGCCGTGACGACCCGCGCTCGACCAGACCCCGCTCGACCAGCGTGTCGACGGTCGCCGACACCGTGGGCTTCGCCAGCGCGAGCTGCCCGGCGAGGTGGCTGGCCCGGTCGGCTCCGCTGCCGATCATGGCCAGCAGCCGGTACTGCGCCAGGGTCAGCGGGGGTTGGAGCTCGCCGCACGCCCGCTCGAGCAAGCGGGCCAGCCGGGCGAGGGTGAGCAGCTCGTCGTCCACACCGGAAGTGTACCGAATGGTTCGTGATCCTACTCATGTAAGGTGAGCGTCAGAAACCCTGATCATCCGCTTACGGAGTGCAGGCAAGCCGGCATTCACTGCGGCGTAACCGATCCGTAACGAACCCTCCGTACGGTGCGCAGATGACCGACGTCGTCCTGGTGCGATGGCCCGAGGAAACCGAGCGACTCGAGCGGCTGCGTGCTGCCGGCGCGCCCCGTCTCCTCCTGGTGGGCGAGGACCTCGCTGCCCCCGAGCCGGTCGATCCGCTCGAGGACTGGATCCGGTTGCCGGCGGCCGAGGACGACCTCCGGGTGCGCGTGTCCACGCTGGCGTCGCAGGGCCGGGCGCACCGCGGTCGCGCCGACCGTCGACGACGACGGTCTGTTGCGGTATCGGGGGCGTTGGGTGACCTTGTCCCCGGTGGAGCGGGCGTTGGCCGCTGCGCTGATCGACCGCTTCAACGCGGTGGTCGGCCGCGACACGCTCGTGCGCCGGGCGTGGCCGGGCGGCAGCCCCACCCGCAACGCACTCGACGTGCACATGCTCCGCCTCCGGCGCCGGATCTCGACCCTCGGGCTCGAGGTGCGCACCGTGCGGGCGCGCGGCTACCTGCTCCAGGCGCTCGAACCCAACGGGGTGGCGTGAGCCGGCGGGTCGCGTGAACTGAGGTGCTGACGTCGTAACGTCGGCGGCCATGCGCGTCGGCGTCGACACCGGTGGCACGTTCACCGATGTCGTCACCGACGCCGGCGAGGTGCGCAAGCTCCCGTCGACCCCCGACAACCCGTCCCGCGCGGTCGTCGACGGATGCACCGGGCTCGCGCCCCGTGGCGGCACGGTGGCGGTGTTGGCCCACGGCACCACGGTGGCGACGAACGCGCTGCTCGAACGGCGCCTCGGTCGCGTCGCGTTGGTGACCACCCGCGGCTTCGCCGACGTGATCGAGATCGCGCGGCAGGCGCGGCCCTCCCTCTACGACGCGCGCGTCGATCGTCCCGAACCGCTCGTGCCGCGTGCGCTGCGGTTCGAGGTGTCCGGACGACTCGACGCGCACGGTCACGAGCTCGAACCGTTCGACGGCGTCGTCGCCGACGTCGACGGCATCGCCGATCTTGACGCTCGATGCGGTCGCGGTGTGCCTGTTGCACGCCGACCTCGACTCGACCCACGAACGCGCCGTCGCCGCGGTGCTGCGCGCCCGTGGCCACGACGTCGTGTGCTCCCACGAGGTGTCGCCCGAGTTCCGCGAGTACGAGCGCGTGGTCGACGACCGCGGCCGACGCCGCGTTGCGCTCGGTGTGCGCGCCGTACCTGGACAGCCTGGCGCCGCTCGCCGACGACGTGCTCGTGATGACGTCGGCCGGCGGCCTCGTGCCGTTGTCCGAGGCGGCCGCGCACCCGGCGCGTCTGCTCCTCTCGGGTCCTGCGGGTGGCGTGCGCGCCGCAGCCGCGGTGGCGCGCGCGTGCGGCTTCGGCGACGCGGTCGCGTTCGACATGGGCGGCACGAGCACCGACGTGTGCCTGGTGCAGGGCGGTGTCCCCGCGCCCACGGGCACGCGACGCGTGGCGGGACTGCCGGTGCGCCTGCCGTCGCTGGCGATCCGCACCATCGGCGCGGGTGGCGGATCGGTGGCGCGGCTCGATCCGGGCGGTGCACTGGTCGTCGGACCGGAGAGCGCGGGGCGGTTCCCGGCCCCGCGTGCTACGGCCGGGGTGGCACCGCGGCCACCGTCACCGACGCCGATGTGGTGCTCGGGCGGATCCCGGCGACGACCGACCTGCCCGGCCTCGGTCGCCTCGACGTCGCCGCCGCGCCGCGCCGCGCTCGATCGCGCCGGCGTGACCGCGGAAGGGGTGGTGGCCGTGGTCGACGCGGCCATGGCGCGGCGCGGTGCGCGTGGTCACGGTCGAACAGGGTGTCGACCCCGCGGGCCTCGCCCTGCTCGCGTTCGGCGGCGCGGGACCGCTGCACGCGTGCGCGGTCGCCGACGAACTCGGCATGCCCACGGTCGTCGTGCCGGCGCGCGCGGGTGTCTTCTCCGCCCTCGGCATCCTGTGTGCGCCCGAACAGCGCGAGGTGGTCGAGTCGTGGCCGACGCCGTCGTCGCGCGCCGGTCTCGACGAGGCCCGCACTGCGCTCGCGAGCGCGGGTGGCCGCGCTCGTTCCCGGCGGCCACGTCGACCAGTGGCTCGACTGCCGCTACACGGGCCAGAGTCACGAGCTGCTGGTCCCCGACGTGGACGCGTTCCCCGCGGTCCACGCGCAGCACAACGGCTACACGCGTCCGGGTGTCGACGTCGAGATCGTCGCCTTGCGGGCGCGGGTCTCGCGTGCCGCGCCGCTCGAGGTCACCGACCTCCCCGAACCCGAACGGTCCGCGGCGCGGGGGCCGGCGGTCGTGGCCGAGCCCGACTGCACGCTGTGGGTGCCCGACGGCTGGGCGGCGACGCCCGGCCCGGCCGGTGCCTGGATCGTGGTGCGCGCGTGAACCCGGCCGAGCTGCAGATCCTGGGGTCCCGCCTCGCGTCGGTCGCCGACGAGATGGGCGCCGTGCTCCGGCGAGCTGCGTCGAGCCCCAACATCAAGGAGCGCGCCGACTGCTCGGCGGCGCTGTTCACCGCGCACGGGGAGCTCCTGGCGCAGGCCGAGCACATCCCGGTGCACCTCGGTTCCATGCCCGCGTCGGTGGCGGCCGCGATCGCCACCGGACTCCGCACCGAGCTGATGCTCAACGACCCCTTCGCCGGGGGCACGCACGTCAACGACCTCACGATGGTCGCGCCCGTCGTCGTCGGCGGTGTGCTCGTGGGTTGGGTCGCCAACCGCGCCCATCACGCCGACGTCGGTGGCACCGCACCGGGCTCGATGCCCCCCGACGCGTTGACCGTCGACGAAGAGGGACTGCGGATGGCGCCGACGCCGGTCGACGCCGCGTCGCTCGGGCGCGTGGTGGACTCGTCGCGCACGCCCGACGAGCGGCGCGGTGACCTCGATGCGCAGCGCGGCGCCAACGAGCTCGGCGTGCGCCGGTTCCTCGAGATCGGTGGCGTCGAGCACTTCGACGAGATCCTCGACTACGGGGAACGGCGCATGCGCGCCGCGATCGCCGCGCTCCCCGACGGTCGCTGGACCCACCACGACGTCCTCGATTCCGCCGGCCCGCGTCCCGAGCAGCAGACGCCGACGCGCATCGTGGTGGAGGTGCGCGTCGAGGGCGACGGCATCACGTTCGACTTCACCGGCACCGACGCGCAGCGTCCCGGCAACGTCAATGCGGTCGAGGCGGTCACCGTGAGCGCGGTCGCGTTCGCGATCCGCGCCGTCACCGATCCTTCGCTGCCCGCGAACGGCGGCACCATGCGGCCGGTGCGGGTGATCGCGCCCGCGGGCACGGTCGTGGCCGCGGTGCCGCCGGTGGCGGTCGGCGCCGGCAACGTGGAGGTGAGTCAGCGCGTCGCCGACGTCTGCCTCGGCGCGTTGGCGCAGGTCGTGCCCGAGCGGGTCGGCGCCGCCAGCCAGGGCACGATGAACAACGTGCTGCTCGGCGGCAGCACGGGCGGCGACCCCCCAGGAGCTGACTTCGTCTACTACGAGACGATCGGCGGTGGGCAGGGAGGCCGTCCGTGGGCCGCGGGCATGAGCGGCGTGCACACCGCGATGACCAACACGCTCGACACCCCGGTCGAGGCGCTCGAACGCACGCTCCCGCTCCGCGTGCGGCGCTACGGCCTCCGCCGCGGGAGCGGCGGGGAGGGTGTGCATCCCGGCGGCGACGGCATCTGGCGTGAGCTCGAAGCACTCGCACCCACCGAGGTGTCGCTGGTGACCGAACGCCGGGTCACCGCGCCTCCGGGACTCGCCGGCGGCGCGCCGGGCGCAGCGGGAGAGAACTGGCTGCTGCCCGGAGGCGACGAGTCGCGCGCGCGCCGTCTCGCCGACAAGTGCACGGTGCACCTCGAGGTCGGCGACGTGCTGCGAGTCCTCACCCCGGGCGGAGGGGGATGGGGACCGGCTGGCTCAGGACTGCCGTCCTGACCTGTTCGACCACCTCGGGTGCGACGTCGCCGATGTCGGACTGGAACTCGCGCAGTGTCGCGGTGACGGCGTCGACCTGCTCGATCGGCAACTCGATGCGGCGTCGTCCGCTCGTCATGCGCTGGAGACGCTCGGCCACGAACCGCGCGTCGCCGTAGCGCGCGGGATCGAGCGACGAGCCGATCAGCTGGAGCCGCTCGACCCACACGTCACGCTCGTCCTCGGGCGCGAGCGGCGCGAGTGCCGGCGCGTCGGTGCGCACGGCTTCGAGGACGGCGCGCGCGTGGGCATCGATGGTGACGTCGGCGACGAGGCGTCCGTCGAGCAGCATCTCGACCCCCGCGTGTGAACACGCGCGCGCGGGGCCGGAGGCGATGCCGGCGTCGACGAGCGCGTCGCGCACCGCCCGGTTCGTGGTGCGGAACCACTCCGACTCGTGGAACACGCCGTCGCACGCGTGGTGATACGCCACACCGCCGCCGAGCTCACCGGTCGGACGGCTCAGCCGCACCCGGGCGATGGCGGCGAGGTCGGGCAGCATGCAGCCGACCAGGAACTCCGTGGAGGGCGTCGACCCGGGTCCGAGCGCGACCGCGACGTGCCCGACCAGGTTCACCGCCGGTGGTCGTTCAACCGGCGGGCCGGACGCTCACGATCTCGACCGCGAACGTGCGCTTGGGGCCCTCGTAGCTGACCGTGTCGCCGGGCGCGTGGTCGAGCAGCGCCTGGCCGAGGGGCGACGACGTCGACAGCACCTCGAACTCGTCGCTGCGCTCCTCGATGGAACCGACCAGATAGGAGATGGTGGCGTCGTCGCCCTCCATCTTCACCTCGACGATCGTGCCCGGGAGCGACGACCTCACCCGACCCGCCCGCGACCACCTCGGCGCTGCGCAGGATCTCCTCGAGCTGGCGGACCCGAGCCTCGTTGTGGCCCTGCTCGTTCTTCGCCGCGTCGTAGTCGGCGTTCTCCTTGATGTCACCGTGTTCGCGTGCCCGCTCGATCCACGCCGAGATCTCCTTGCGGCGCGGGCCGGAGCGTTCGGCCAGCTCCTCCTGGAGCCGGTCGTAGGCCTGTTGCGACAGGTGCGATGTTGCCATCGATGCAGGCTACCGGCCGAGAACGCGAAACGACCCCGTCCGAAGACGGGGTCGTTCGCGTGGCGTCGCCCTGCTGCGAGGGCGGCGCCGGGGTCAGCTGCCGGAGCTCGAGAGCTTCGAACCGGCGTCGTTGAACTTGCCGTTGACCTGGTCCTTCAGGAAGACCACGGCCGCGATCACGGCGAGGGCGATGAGCGCGACGAGGAGGATGTACTCCACCATCGAGGCACCCGCTCGTCCTTGGCGAACTTTGCTTCCAGCCACGTGCGCAACACGAAGAGGTTCATTGTGATGTGGGCCCTTTCAGGAGTCCGAAAATTGACGTTGGTGGTTCCCCTGCCCCTGGGAGCCGACGGTCTGGTCACCGCACCTGATCAATCGGAGTGGTCCCGACCAGGCTGAACCCAAATTTTCGGAATGAGACCGCCGTCACCGCAGTGGCGCTTCAGCAATGCGCCACACGTGCCGATCACTGCCGCTGGAGGAGACGCGCAGAATCCCCGGGCAGGGTGAGCGAGGTCATTCAGTGAGATCGGCGATTGCGCTGCGGGCTCGGAGGCGAGCCAGCGGTGAGTCAGGCGCATCGATGGTGGAGTTGGCGATCATCCTCCCGATCTTCCTGCTCCTCGTGTTCGGCGTCATCCAGTTCGGCATCACCTACAACAACCTCATCACGCTCCGGCAGGGGACCCGCGAAGCGGCCCGCCAGGGCGCCGTCGGCAATTTCGGCAGCACGACGTCGTGCTCGCTCACCGGCGTGACCGGGAGCCCGTCGACCGACATCCAGAAGCTCATGTGCCTGGCCAAGCAGCAGATCGGCCTGAACTACGCGAACACGCGCGTGAAGGTCCTGTCCGGGAGCGCCGACTTCACGTCGAGCGGCACCTTCCAGAAGGGCGAGGCGATCATCGTCTGCGTCGAGTACCCGGTCGACGCGATGGCGAAGTTCGTGACCCCGGTGCTCGGCAGCGCGGTGCTCAAGACCAAGACGTCGATGCGGATCGAGACGTCGTACACGTCCAGCGAGACCGGAGGACAGGAGACCGCGCTCTCGAGCGGCAACTGGAGTTGGTGCACCGTCTCCGGGGCGGCGCCGTGATCCGCCGACAGAAGCTCTGGAGCGTGCACCGCGACGAGCGCGGGGTGATCGCGGTGATGTTCGCGTTGTTGCTCGTGCTGATGCTCGGCATCATTGCGCTCGTCGTCGACCTCGGGCAACGCACGCCAGCAGCGTCGTGTCGCGCAGGCGAGCGCCGACGCGGCCGCGCTCGCCGGCGGCGAGGCGATCGAATCGGGCATGGACCGCGCCACCGGCGTCATCCCGTGGTCGACGGTGGTCACGCAGATCAAGAACTACGCCAAGGCGAATGACAACATCCCGCTGTCGGCGTGGGTCGGTTGCACCGACACCTACAAGCTCGGCTACCGCCCCGACTCCGGGAACAACAACGCCTGCATCTCGGCCACCACGAGCTCGTTCCCCGCCCCCTCGATCAGCAGCGTCGGCAACAACATCAACTTCCTGCGCGTGCGACTCCCGTCGTCGACGGTGAAGAGCTACTTCGCCAAGGCGATCGGCAACGGCGATCTCACGGTTGGCGCGAGCTCGACGGCGAAGGTCGTGTTCACGGTCGTGCAGTCCCAGATCACGACCCAGGGCGCCGGCGGGCCGTGCGCGCTGTGCATCCTGAACCCGACCGGCCTCACCCTCGACGGGCAGAACGGCGACGTCACCATCACCGGGGGGAACGTCATCGTCAACTCGACGTCGTCGACGGCATCGTCGCTCAACCCCAACGGTCACGTCACCATCACGACCGACGGGCGGCGCGATCGGTGGGCCCGGGAGCTGCTCGCCGGGCACAACTTCTCGGGATCGCGGGTACTCGCCCAGCCCCTCGCTCCTCGGCGCGGTGACCGACCCGCTCGCCAACGTGCCGCAGTGCGGCAACGGCTCGCCCGGCACCACGAACTACTGCCCGACGACCAGCCGCTCCGACGGCTCGAACGGCAGCACGCTGCAGCCCGGCATCTACGACGGGATCAAGAACTCGCACACGCTGAGCCCGGGCATCTACATCCTCACCGACGACATCACGTTGAACGGCAACGACCTCATCCAGGGCGACGGCGTCATGCTGTACTTCGCGTGCAGCAACTACCCGTCGCCGTGCGCCGCCGGGGCAGACAGGTGCCGGCATCAAGGCGACCGGGAACGGTGCCTCTGCGGATCACCGGCATCCGCCAGTCCGACTGCACGACGACCGCCAGCCTCTGCCCGTACGTCGGCATGATGAGCTTCGCCGACCGCAACAACGCCGCGACCCAGACCTGGCGCGGGAACGGCACCAACGAGCTCGGCTCGGCCAGCGGGATCTCCGGGACCATCTACATGAAGGTCGGGGACGATGGATCTCCGCGGCAACGGCTACCAGATGGCGAGCCAGGTCGTGGTCGAGCAACTTCACGATGAAGGGCAACCCGTCGACCGTCACGCTCTCGTACGACCAGAGCAAGAACTACACCGAGACGCACCCGGTCACGACGACGAGCTACAACGGCACGCCCGACAACAACGGGCTCTCCAGTTAGCGCAGGCGCGTGTCAGCTCTTGTCGAAGACGAGCTGCAGCTCCATCTCGCCGTGGTCGTCGACGGACGCGACCGCGGGCGCGGTGGGCGCCTTGATCCCGTAGTCGGAGAACACGATCGGCATGTTGCCGACGACCTGGACCTGCTTGCCGTCCCAGCGACCCTCGAGCGAGAGGGTCACGTCCTTGGTGACGCCGTGGAGGGTGAACTTGCCCTTCGCCTCGGCCTTCACCGTCTCGCCCGCGGTGGGCGCGGCGGCGAGCGTGATCGGCTCGCTGAGCACGAACTTGGCCTCGGGGAACTGGTCGGATTCCAGACCCTCGCTGCGGATGCGGCCGTCGCGGAAGTTGTTGTCCGACGTCAGGTCGCGCAGGTCGGCGGTGACGGTCACGTCCTTCACCGTCGTGCCCTCGATGGTCATGGTGGCGTCGACGTTGGCGCTCCGCCCGGTGGCCTCGGTCTCGGAGATGTTGGCGAAGAGCTTCTCGGTGACCCGGTAGCCCACGAAGCAGTCGGGGAGTGCGCACGTGTCGGGGCTCACGGTCCACGTGCCGTCGGCACCCGACGCCGCCTGGCCGGCGACGGTGCTGTCGGTGACCACCGGCGTGTTCCTGATCGCCGCCCGGGGTTCGGGATCGGTCTTGAGGAAGAAGTACCACCCGGCGAACGCCAAGCCCACGATCACGACGAGGCCGAGCACCAACCACTTCCAGAGACGACGCATTGCGAATCCCTCCAAGGTCCGTTGCGACGGGACGGATCGGGTCCGTGGTCAGGGTACGGGGAGGTTGCCCGTAGGGATCGGGTGCTGTCTCAGATGGGTCACAGGGAGCCTGCCGCGCCCGAACTCGCTGGTCGGGGCCTCGGAGGCTGGTATGATTCACGGTCCATGACGTACGCACACACCTCCGTCATCGTCATTCAGTAGCGAACGCCGGCTGCCGGCGTTCGCTCTCGACCGTCCACTTCGGTGGGCGGTTTTTCGTTGCAGCACCTGTTCGCAGTACGCACCCACATCGAGACACGCACCACAAGGACACTGAGCACGTGAGCTACCGGATCGGGATCATCGGCGGGGACGGCATCGGCCCCGAGGTCGTCGACGAGGCGATGAAGGTCGTCGACGCTGCGGGCGTCGACTACGAGGCGGTGCCGTTCGACCTCGGCGGCAGCCGCTACCTGCGCGACGGCGTGGTGCTCGAGCAGGAGCACCTCGACGAGATCCGCGGGCTCGACGCGGTGATGCTCGGCGCGGTCGGTACCCCCGACGTGCCGCCCGGCGTCATCGAGCGTGGTCTCCTCCTCACCCTGCGCTTCGAGCTCGACCTGTTCGTGAACCTGCGTCCGTTCCTCTCGGGTCCCAACCGGTTCAACGACGGCGTCGACATGCTCGTCATCCGCGAGAACACCGAGGGCACCTACGCGGGTGAGGGTGGCTTCCTCCGCAAGAACACGCCCTTCGAGATCGCGACGCAAGGTTCGGTCAACACCCGCATGGGGGCCGAGCGCGCCATTCGCTACGCCTTCGACCTCGCGCAGGGGCGGCGCCAGCACCTCACCCTCGTGCACAAGACCAACGTGCTCACGTTCGCCGGTGATCTCTGGCAGCGCGCGTTCGACGAGGTCGCGGCCGAGTACCCCGACGTCGACACCGCGTACCACCACGTCGACGCCGCGTGCATCTACTTCGTGCAGGATCCCGGTCGCTACGACGTCATCGTCACCGACAACCTCTTCGGCGACATCCTCACCGACCTCGGCGGTGCGGTGTCCGGTGGCATCGGCCGGGCCGCGTCGGGCAACCTCAACCCTGCCCGCACGGGGCCGTCGCTGTTCGAGCCGGTGCACGGCTCGGCGCCCGACATCGCGGGCACGGGGAAGGCCGATCCGCGCGCCGCCATCATCTCGGCCGCGATGATGTTGGAGTTCCTCGGCGAGGCCGACGCCGCCGCCCGAGTACACGCCGCGGTCGACAAGTCCGACGATGTCCAGGGAACGACCGCCGAGATCGGCGACGCGATCGCGGGGAGGATCTGAGCTCATGCCTTTCGAGAAGACCGAGAAGATCTGGATGGACGGCGAGCTCGTCCCGTGGGACGAAGCCCGTGTCCACGTCCTCACGCACAGCCTGCACTACGGGTCGGGCGTGTTCGAGGGGATCCGCACCTACGCGGCGGCCGACGGCCCCGCGGTGTTCCGGCTCACCGACCACATCCAGCGGCTGTTCGACTCCGCCAAGCTCATCATGATGGAGATCCCGTACGCGCGCGACGAGATCGTCGAGGCGTGCAAGCTCATCGTGCGCGAGAGCGGGCTCGACTCCTGCTACGTGCGCCCCATCGCGTTCCTCGGCTACGGCGAGATCGGGCTCAACCCGCTCCCGTGCGACGTCAACGTCTCGATCGCGGCGTGGCCGTGGGGCTCCTACCTCGGTGAGGAGAGCCTCGAGGCCGGCGTGCGGGTGCAGGTGTCGTCGTGGCGGCGCATGGACCCCAACATCAACCCGGTCGCGGCCAAGGGCACCGGCATCTACATCAACTCGAGCCTGGCCAAGGTCGAAGCGGTGAAGGCGGGCTACGACGAGGCGATCATGCTCAACACCCAGGGGTTCGTCGCCGAGTGCACCGGCGAGAACGTCTTCATCGTCAAGGACGGCGTGGTCATGACCCCGCCCACCTCGAGCGGGGCGCTCGCGGGCATCACCCGCGACTCGATCATGACGATCGCCCGCGATCACGGCTACCCGGTGGTGGAGCAGCAGCTCCTCCGCCACGACCTCTACCTCGCCGACGAGGCGTTCCTCACCGGCACCGCCGCGGAAGTGGTGCCGATCCGCTCGGTCGACGACCGCGAGATCGGCAGCCGCGGAGAGATCACCCGCACGCTCCAGCAGACGTACTTCGCCGCGGTCCGCGGCGAGGTGGAGCAGTACAAGGACTGGTTGGAGTATGTCCGTTAACGACGTTCCCGCAGTACGCGACCCGAGCTGGCCCGAGCGCGTCGAGATCTACGACACCACGCTGCGCGACGGCAGCCAGCTCGAGGGCATCTCGCTGACCGTCGACGACAAGCTGCGCATCGCCGAGCAGCTCGACTGGCTCGGCGTCGACTTCATCGAGGCGGGCTGGCCCGGCGCCAATCCCAAGGACGACGAGTTCTTCGCGCGCGCGCCGAGCGAGCTGTCGCTCGACACGTCCACCCTGGTCGCGTTCGGGTCCACCCGCCGGGTCAAGGGAAAGGTCGACTCCGACGACACGCTGCGCAACCTGCTCGCCGCGAACACGTCGACCGTGTGCATCGTCGGCAAGTCGTGGGACTACCACGTGCTCGAAGCGCTGAACACCACGCTCGACGAAGGCGTGGCGATGGTCGCCGACTCGGTCGCGTTCCTGCACGGCGACGGGCGCGACGTGATGTACGACGCCGAGCACTTCTTCGACGGCTACAAGCGCAACCCCGAGTTCGCCATGCGCGTGCTCGAGGGCGCGGTGCAGTCGGGCGCGAGCCGGCTCGTGCTCTGCGACACCAACGGCGGCACGCTGCCCAACGACGTGGAGCGCATCGTGCGCACGGTCGTCGACTACTTCGGCAGCGACGTCGGCGTCGGCGTCCACCTCCACGACGACGCCGGCACCGGTGTCGCCAACGCGCTCGCCGGCGTGCGCGGCGGCGCGGTGCAGGTGCAGGGCACGATCAACGGCTACGGCGAGCGCACCGGCAACTGCAACCTCACCACGATCATCCCGAACCTCACGCTGAAGATGGGGATCGAGACCATCCCGCGCGACCGCCTGGAGCGGCTCACGCCGGTCGCGCACCACGTGGCCGAGCTGGTCAACATGGCGCTGAACCCGCAGGCGGCCTACGTGGGCTCGTCGGCGTTCGCGCACAAGGCCGGCCTGCACGTGAGCGCGATCGCCAAGCGTCCCGACGCCTACGAGCACGTCCCGCCCGACTCCGTCGGCAACGGCACCCGCTTCGTGGTGTCGGAGCTCGCGGGCAAGAGCACGCTGACGCTCAAGGCCAAGGAGCTCGGCCTCTCGCTCGACGGTCCGCAGCTCAACGACCTCGTCGACACGCTGAAGCGGATGGAACACGACGGCTACCACTTCGAGGTCGCCGACGCGTCGCTCGAGCTGCTGATGCGCCGGGCCACCGGCTGGGAGCAGCGCTGGTTCGAGGTGGAGTCGTTCCGCGTCATCACCGACGACGACGATCCGTTCTCGGCGCCGGTCTCCGGGTGCCCGCGTCACCACCGAAGCCACCATCAAGGTGCACGTCGACGGGGAGCGCGTCATCGCCACCGCCGAGGGCAACGGCCCGGTGAACGCACTCGACACCGGGTTGCGCAGTGCGCTCGGCGACCGGTACCCGGCGCTCACGTCGGTGCACCTCACCGACTACAAGGTGCGCGTGCTCGACACCGCCCGCGGCACCGGCGCGGTCACCCGGGTGCTCGTCGACTCCACCAACGGTGAACGCAGCTGGACCACGATCGGGGTGAGCGAGAACATCATCGAGGCGTCGTGGCAGGCGCTGTACGACTCCCTGGTCTACGGCTTGCTCCTCGGCTCGCTCGACCAGGCCGTCGAGCAGTAAGACTCACCCATGCCCACCGATCCTTTCGTTGCGTCCGAGCTCGAAGACCGCCCGCGCCAGGAGCCCAACCTGGCGCCGGGGGTGCACCTGCCCGCGGCCAATGCGTGGAAGGCCGACCGACCGGGCGACCTCGTCGCCGGTCAACCCACCGGCGATTTCCTCGGACGTCCCGGCCCCAACGTCGGGTACGCGGTCACCCTCGCGGCGCGTCTGCGTGACTCGGTGCAGCTCGCACCGCACGAGCACGTCGCCGACGCGCTCGCGGTGATCGCCGAGTTGGCCATGAAGCGTTCGGCGTCGTACGGGCGGGCGCCCACGCTCGCCGACGTCGAGATCGCGGCCACGTTGCTCGGGTACCAGGGCGAGGTCGACGACGCGTTCGCGGCCTGGCGCGGCGAGACCGCGCACGGCGCCGACCACGAATACGGCGTCCGCCGCACGCTGGTCGACGCGGTGCCCGACGCGGTGCTGCGGCTCCCGCCCAAGGTGCCGGCGCTGCTCGCCGAGTTCCGCGGCGAGCTCCAGCAGTCGCTCGCGCACTAGGCGAAAGAGACGGAGCAGAGCCATGCTCGGAGAGCGGGATGGCGGCGCGGAGTCGACCGTCCAAGTAGTCAAGGTCCGGTTCTCGCCCGCACCGACGGGCTCGCTCCACATCGGCGGCACGCGCA
This sequence comes from uncultured Actinomycetes bacterium, assembly GCA_963697125.1. Taxonomy (GTDB): domain Bacteria; phylum Actinomycetota; class Acidimicrobiia; order IMCC26256; family DASPTH01; genus DASUAS01. The sequence goes on along the minus strand of CAVOMW010000006.1, from coordinate 542,986 downwards.
CCGCGCTGTTCAACTGGTTGTACGCGCGACACCAGGCTGCTTCCGGTGGGGACGGCATCTTCGTGCTGCGCATCGAGGACACCGACGTCGCTCGCTCACGCGACGAGTGGGTCGTGGGCATCCAGGACACGCTGCGGTGGCTCGGGCTCGACTGGGACGAGGGCCCCTACCTGCAGAGCACGCGCTTCGACCTCTACCTCGAGGCCGCGGCTCGCCTGCTCGCGCAGGGTGACGCGTACGAGTGCTACTGCACCGAGGAAGAGGTGAAGGAGCGCAACGACGCCGCGGTCGCCGCGGGTCGTCCGCCGGGCTACGACGGCACGTGCCGCGCGCTCACGCCCGACGAGCGCGTGGCGCTGGCGGCGGAGGGTCGGCCTCGCACCATCAGGTTCCGCACCCCCGACGAGGGCGTCAGCAGCTTCACCGACCTCATCCGGGGCGAGGTGAAGGTCGAGTGGTCGCTCGATCCACGACTTCGTGATCGTGCGCTCCGACGGCGCCCCGATCTTCTTCCTCGCCAACGCGGTCGACGACCTCGACATGGGCATCACCCACGTGATCCGGGGTGAGGACCTCATCGACTCCACGCACCGCGTGCTCGCGCTGCGTCATGCGCTCGTCGGATCGGCCGCGCACTCCCGACCCGCAGTTCGCGCACCTTCCGCTCATCGTCGACGCCGAGTCGCGCGCCAAGCTCTCGAAGCGTCACGGCGCAGTCGCGCTCGAGGACTTCGTCACCGCCGGCTACCTGCCGGAGGCGCTCACCAATTACCTCGCGCTCCTGGGATGGGCTCCGGCCGACGACGGGCACGAGGTGATGAGCGCAGCCGAGCTCGTCGCCGAGTTCGATCTCGACCGCGTCACCCACGCGGCGGCCGGCTTCGATCGGGACAAGCTCGACTGGCTCAACGGCGAATGGATCCGCCGCATCGCCCTCGACGACCTGGTGGCGCGAGTGCGCCCGATGGCACGCGAACGATTTGGCGACTGGGCGCGCTGATGCCGATGTGATCGCCGCCGCGGTCGGGATCGCGCAGGAGCGCGCGGTGACGCTGGTGCAGATCGTCGACCAGATGGCGTTCCTGTTCGTCGACGAGGACCAGTTCGAGATCGAGCCGGAGTCGTGGGAGAGGGTCGTCGCCACCGAGCGCATCGGCGAGATCCTCGACACGCTCGCGGCTCACCTCGAGACGTGCGAGTGGACCCACGACGCGGTCGACTTCCGCGGCGTGCTCACCGACCTCGGACTCTCGAAGAAGCAGATCCGCGGCACGATGGGATCCTGCTACGCGGTCGTCGAGGGAATTCCCGCGGGTTGCCGCTCTTCGAGTCGATCGTGCTCCTGGGGCGCCCCCGCACCCTCCTCCGGATCGGCCGGGCCCGCGAACGCTTGGGATGAGGTGGGGGCCGGTCCGCTAACCTGATCGGACCTTCGGGGGTGGTGTAATCGGCAACACAGCAGGTTCTGGTCCTGCCTTTGGGGGTTCGAGTCCTCCCCCCCGAGCTCACAGCAAGCAACCCATCTGGCCCCGTCGTCTAGTGGCCTAGGACGCCGCCCTCTCAAGGCGGTAACGGCAGTTCGAATCTGCTCGGGGCTGCGCCAGAGGAGCCCGGCTCATCGGAGCCGGGCTCTTTCGCGTCGGGATCGCGTCGGGGATCGTGCCGGGCGCGATCGAGCGCGTCGTCGCAGGTCGCGCACCACTTCTGCGACGCGTCGCGTCTCCGTGCGATCTCCGTGCGATGTCCGTGCACGCGTGCGCGTCGTGACACGCGGACACGCGATCACGTGCGGTGACGCGCCGCCGACAATCGATGCGCGCACGCGCGAAACGTGTGCAGGTGCGATATCCACCACTTCGCGCGTGCACTGTCGTACCCTCGTTGGCGAGCCGCGCGCACACGCGCGCATGCGCGTGCTCATCACGATCGAACATTGTTTCGAATGCAAGATCGAGAAGCGGGTAACACTCAAACGCAACGTTCAAGAACGTGTGACTGAACGTCGAACATGAACTTCGTGCGTACGCGCGGTGTCGGAATGCTTGACGAACAGTCGTAAATGCGTTCAACTTCCCTGGAACACGCACACATCTCGGAGGCCAGCGTGAACAAGTCAGAGCTCGTCGACAACATTGCGGAGGGGGCCGGGCTCAGCAAAGCCGACGCGGAGCGCGCGTTGAACGCGCTCATCGACGCGGTGCAGGGCGCGGTCGCGAATGACGACAAGGTCACTCTTCCCGGTTTCGGTTCGTTCTCCCGCTCATCCCGCGCTGCACGCACGGGTCGCAACCCGCGCACGGGTGAGCCGGTCCAGATCGCGGCATCGAAGGGCGTGAAGTTCTCTGCAGGAGCCGCCTTCAAGTCAGCCGTGAACAAGTAGGTCCGGGCACCCGCCTGTTCCTGCAACTCTGACAATCCCTAGCGAAAGGTGGTGACCGTGCCTCCCGCAAAGAGACGCACAGCACGGAAGACAGCGGCGAAGAAGACAACGGCCCGTAAGCCGGCCAAGCGTCGTACCGTCAAGAAGGCAGCTGCGAAGAAGACGACGGCACGGAAGCCGGCCAAGCGTCGCACTGTGAAGAAGGCTGCGGCGAAGAAGACGACCAAGCGGGCACCCGCGAAGCGTCGCGTCGTGAAGAAGAGAGCTGTCAAGAAGGCAGCCAAGAAGGCGCCCGCCAAGCGTCGTACCGCGAAGAAGGCGCCCGCGAAGCGCCGGACCGCCAAGAAGGCGCCCGCCAAGCGTCGTACTGCGAAGAAGGCGCCGGCCAAGCGTCGGACCGCCAAGAAGGCTGCGGCGAAGAAGACGACCAAGCGGGCACCCGCGAAGCGTCGCTCGTGAAGAAGAGAGCGTCAAGAAGGCAGCCAAGAAGGCGCCCGCCAAGCGTCGGACCGTCAAGAAGGCGGCGAAGAGGCGGGCACCGGCGAAGCGTCGCGTCACCAAGCGTCGCTAGTCGGTACCACCAGCGTTGGTTGCGAAGGGGCCCTCCGGGGCCCCTTCGTCGCGTCCACTCTCAACTTGTCCGGCGACTGCCGGCGCCCCACTCCATGCTCAAACAGTGCTTCGCAAACTGCGCGTGGAGCGGGGCGCCGACATCCGCCGATGTTCGAGTGACTCAGAGGTCGGTGATCAGCTTGAAGGCTTCGCCTTCGTTGCGGGCGACCTCGGCACGGATCTTCTCCTCGAATGCCGCCCTTTGGTCTTGGGAAGAAGGGGAGGATTCGTCGATGCCCATGGTGGAGAGCCATTGGCTCTTGTGGCAGAGGAGGGCTTGGATCTTGGCGTTGATGTCTTCGTTCGGTGACGGGTTCGACGTGGTCGACTACTTGGGCTTCGAAGAGGAGCAGTTCTCGGGGGCGGTGGGGGATGCCCGCCTGGGGGAAGAAGTGGGGGTCACGGGCGGCGACGATGCCTTCGATCACGAGCTCGCCGGCCCGGCGGTGGTCCGGGTGCAGGCGGTACTGCTTCCACGGATCGTGACCCAGGACCACGTCGGGACGGACGGCGCGAATGACCGCGCACACCTGCTCCCGGCGGAGCGCGTCGGCTTCGAGCTCGCCGTCGACCGCGTCGAGGAAGTGCACCTCGCGCGCACCGAGCGCGTGCGCGGCGGCGCGTTGCTCGTCGTGACGCGTGGCCACCAGCGCAGCGAGGTCCTGGCCGGGATCCCAGGTGCCCTTCGAGCCGTCGGTGAGCACGAGGAGCTCGACGTGCGATCCCGCGCGTGCCCATTTTGCGAGGGTGGCGCCGCAGCCGAACTCGATGTCGTCGGGATGGGCGCCGATCGCGAGGACCCGGGTGGACAACTCGGCGTCGGTCGTGGTCACGACGCCGCGGGTGCGAGCGACCGGCCCAACTCCGCCAGGTCGTCGGGGACGTCGACATCGAAGGCGAGGTCGCGGTCGCGCACGACCCGCAGCCCGAGGCCCAGGCGGCGAGCCTCGGCCGCGTGGCGACGGAACGATCCGGGTCCGTAGGCGAAGCGGAAGTCGGCGCTCGAGGGGACCGACAGCACCGGCGTGCCGTCGTCGCGGTGGCACGGGACCAGCGCGACGACCGGTTGGGACGCGTCGCGGGTGAGGCGATCGAGATCGTGCGCGCGCGGGAGATCGGCGTGGGCGACGACCACCCGGCTGCACCCGCGCGCACGGAGGTGGTCGCGGCCGATGGTCGCGGCGGCGTCGAGCGAGCCGGGATCGTCGAGCACGTCGAGCTCGAGGTCGGTGGCCCAGACGCGCACGTCGGGATCCGAGGACACCACCACGATCGGCAGCACGCCGGCGGCGTGCACGACCTGCTCGGCCCATTGACGACCCAGCGCGGCGCGTTCGGCACCGTCGAGCGATGCGGCGAGGCGAGCCTTGCCCAGCGCGAACGCGCGAATCGGGATCACCGCGCCGGAGGTCGGGGCGCGGGCGGCGTCGGGGAACATCGGTCCACGTATGCTACCGAGCGTGGGGTCCCCGACGTCCGTGGCCGTGATCGGCGCCGGTTCGTGGGGCACGACCGTCGCCGCGATCATGAGCGAGCACGCCCCGACGATGTTGTGGGGACGCGACGCCGGCCTCGTGGCCGAGATCGACGAGCACCACACCAACTCGCGCTACCTCGGTGGCATCACCCTGCCGGACGCGCTCCACGCCACCGGCGACCTCGAGGCCGCCTGCTCGACGGCGACCGTGGTGGTGATGGCGGTGCCGTCGCACGGCTACCGCGCGGTGCTCGAGCGGGCCGCGCCCTCGATCCGGCGCGACGTGCCGGTGGTGAGCCTGGCCAAGGGCATCGAGCAGGGGACGCTGCTGCGCATGACCGAGGTGACGCTCGAGGTGCTCGTCGACCACGACGTCGACCGCGTCGCCGTCCTCACCGGTCCCAACCTGGCCCAGGAGGTCGCCGCGGGTCAGCCGGCGGCGTCGGTGATCGCGTGCGCCGACCAGGACACCGCGCAAGACCTGCAGCAGCTGTGCATGAGCCGGAGCTTCCGCGTGTACACCAACCCCGACGTCGTCGGCTGCGAGGTCGCGGGCGCGATGAAGAACGTGATCGCGATCGCGTCGGGCACCGCCGCCGGCCTCGGCTACGGCGACAACACCCAGGCCGCGCTGATCACGCGCGGGCTGGCCGAGGTGGCTCGCCTCGGTGTCGCGCTCGGTGGCGAGCCGATGACGTTCGCCGGACTGGCCGGGCTGGGTGACCTCGTCGCCACCTGCACCAGCGCGAAGAGCCGCAATCGGAGCGTCGGTTTCGAGCTCGGGCTGGGCCGGTCGCTCGACGAGATCGTGCAGCAGACGAACACGGTGGCGGAGGGCGTGCGCAGCACCGCGGCTCTGCTCGAGCTGGCCGCGCGGGTGGGCATCGAGATGCCGATCGCGTCGATGGTCGGCGCGGTGTTGTACGACGGCCGCCGCCCTGCCGACCTGGTGCCCGAGCTCATGCTGCGCGAGGCGAAAGCAGAACTGCACGGGTTTTCGTGAGCACCGATTTCATCAGAGGTGGCTCGTGACCGGGGCGGGGTCCGATCGGTTCGACGCGTCGACCACCATCGGCGTCCTCGGGGGCAAGCACGATGCGACCGTCGACCGCCGGGGGATGGTGGCGCCGCGCGCCACGACGTGGGAGCTCGACTGGTGGATCGGTGCCGACGACCGGTGGCACGTCCCGAAGCGCGAGGCCGCGGTGCGCCAGCACCTGGTTGACGGGATGCCGGTGGTGCAGACCGCGATGCGGGTCCCGAGTGGCGACGCGGTGCAGCGCGTGTACGGCACGCCCGCCGGTGACGTGGGTGAAGTCGCGGTCGTCGAGATCAGCAACGAGTCACCCGCGCCGTTCGTCGTCGCGCTCGTCCTGCGCGGTGCCGCGAGCCTGGATCTCGATGGTGCGACCGTCTACGCCGACGGCCGGAGTGCGATCCGCACGTCGCGTCCACCGTCGCGGTGGGCTGCGAGCGTCGACGGCTCCACCGAGGAGACGGTCACGAACGGGCACGCAACCGACGGGCCGTTCGCACACCGGCAGGACCGCGCCGCGCGGCTCGTGGGGGCGTTCCTGTACCCGGTGGCGCACCGCACCACGCTGCGCGCCGTCGTCAGCCTCGGGACCCAGGGGATCGGCGCGACCCAGCCGGGGCCACTGCCCGACGCCGACGCCGTCGCGCGCGGGTGGCGGGCCCAGCTCGACCGCGGGCTCCGCGTCGAACTGCCCGACGAGCAGCTGCAACGCGCGGTCGAGACCGCGCGCGTCGCCACCGTGCTGGCGGGCCAGGCGTGGCGGGTCGAGCCGGAGGTGGCGGCGGTGCTCGAGGACTGGGGGCTCGACGCCGAGGCCGCGGTCGCGTGGGGACGCCTGACCGGTCGCGCCCGGCGCAAGCTCCGCCGCCGCGAACCGGACCGAGCCACGTGGCTGGCCGTGCTCGGCGGTGCGGCCGATCCCGATGCGCGCCTGCTCGCGACCCTGCGGTCGCTGCTCGTGCAGGAACACGACGCCGGCGTGGCGCTCTTCGCCGACTGGCCGAGCGCGTGGATCGGTCAGCCGGTCGACGTGCGCGACGCACCGACGCGCCGCGGCCCGGTGTCGTGCTCGGTGCGTTGGCACGGGGATCGCCCCGCACTCCTCTGGGAAGGACCCGAAGGCACGACGTTCACCGCGCCCGGACTCGACCCCACCTGGTCGTCGACCGAGGTGCGGGGCGAGGCGCTGCTGGAGGCGTTCGCCCGCGGGCGACTGACTCCCGCTCAGACGCCGTCGAGCCGGAGCGTGAGGAGCTCCCACGGTCGTAGCGCGGCCCGACCGTCGAACGGTGCGAGCTCGGCGCCGGTGAGGTCGACCGCGAACCCGGTGACCTTCGTGCCGTGGCGCGCGACCGTGATGGAGGCGTCGTCGGGCGTGCGGTTCACGACCCGCAGCACGAGTGCACCGTGGTCGTCGCGCAGGAGGGCCGACACCTCGGCGCCGTCGACGTCGAGTGCGCTTCCCCGCGCCGGCTCGGTTGCCCCCGGCCATCCGCCACCGCGCACCCGCTCCAACGGCACGAGCACGTCGTCGGCGAGCGCGGGCAGGTCGACGGCGGACGCGTCACCGCGGTGCACGACGATCGCGTAGTCGAGCGCGAGTGCGGTCTGCAGCTGTGGGCCCTCGAGGCGATCGAGCGGGCCGGCCGGGTTGGGACGCAGGACGGGTTCCGAACGGGAGAGGTAGCCGGTGGCGCGCACGAGGGTGAGCGCGAGCTCGGACCCGTCTTCCACGACTTCGTACTCGAGAAGTCCGTCGTGCACGAGCGCGAGGCCAACCTGGTCAGCCGAGCAGTCGACGAACCGGCGGGACACGAAGGTGGGGAGCCCGAACTCGTGGGGGCCGCCCTCCGCAGTGAGGCCGCGGTGCACGATCGCGAACGCGCACTCGGCGTGGGAACCATCGACCCGTGCCGGCAGCGGGAAGTGGGCGCGCAGTCGGTGGTCACGCACGCGGTGGTCGAGCTCCACGTGCACTCTCACGAAGCGCTCGCCGGTGCGCACCTCGTAGGTGGTGACGATGTCGGTCGGGGTGCGTTCGTCGCTGCGCGCGCTGCAGGCGCGCTCGTCGCCGATCGCACGTGCCGGGAGCGCGTAGCGCGCCGCGACTTCGATCCGGGCCCGGACCGGCCCTGACTCGACGACCGTCACCACGACCGACTCGGGCCGATCGACCACGAGGTCGACCGCGGGCGGCGAGTAGTTGTAGGTGTCGCCGCCGTCGCCGCCGTCGACGTAGCGGTTGCAGCCGGCCACGGTGACGCCGTCGGTGGTCACCGTGAGCGTGCCGTCGGTGGGGTCGACCACCGCGCGCACGTGCTCGTTCGCGAGCTCCAGCCCCTCGGCGCGCACCGCGGTGGGCGGGCCGTCGCCCTCGACCGCGCGGTACGACCGCCACCCGAAGCCGGGCACGGTGCCGGTGGCGACCAGCACGTCGCGCACGGGAGCGCGGCGCTGGCGGATCGAGATGGTGGCGCCCGCTTCACCCAAGCGCGAGGAGCGCTTCCTTGGTGGTCTCGAGATCGACCTCGGTCTCTCCCGGCGCGGCGTCGTGGAACGTGAACTCGTGACTGCCGTCGGGCAGTGCCTCGTGCTCGACCCGGTGGATGCGAGCACCCGCGAGCTCGGGGCCGCGCATCATCTCCAGCACCCAGCGGACCTTCTGGCCGACGACGACGGTCGAGATGCCCTCGTCGGTCGTCGTGGTGTGCACCACCTGCGTGGGACAGGCTGCACCGTCGTCGAGCGCGACCAGGTGCACCGGCCCGCTCCCGGGCAGCGGGACGCGCACGACGCCGGTCCGGTCGCGCGCGGTGCTGTTGACGACGATGGTCGACGACGCCGGGACGTCGACGGTGGTGGCGAGCGTGCGCACTGCCTCGCGCGTGAGGGCTTCACCGACGTGGCGCGCCTCCTGGTAGCGCACCCGCACCGCCTCCACGACGTCGTCGGCGCTGCACGCGCAGGACGAGTCGTGCGCGCTGTTGAGCACCAGCTGACGCCATCCGACGTCGAGCAACGCGGTGGGGTAGTCGGCCGCGGGGAGCAGCAGCGCCGACAGCGGTTCGGCGTAACGCTCCAGGCTGCGTTCGGCGTGAGCCGCCAGTTGGTGCACGTCGACCCGGTTCGACGCCACGCCCATCAGCACGTTGGCGCGCGCGCCGGAGCGCAGCTCGCCGTCCCACTCCGTGAGACCGTCGGTGGGCTGTTCGCGCACGTACTCGGCGAGTGACGTCACCGCGAATCGGTAGTCGTCCTGGAGCTCATTGGCCGCGGCCACCACGTCTCCGAGCCACGGCTGGGGGAGCAGGTGGTCGGAGCCGTTCATGAGGAGCATGCCGCCACCGGGCAGCGCGGCCGGGCCGAGCTCGGCGTCGTAGCCGCGGGCGCGGGCGACGAGCTGGGTCGGATCCTTCGGGATGTCGCGACCGTTCGAGTACGAACCGTAGAGATACTCCGCGCGCACGGTCGAGCCGTCGGGCGCGCGCCACCAGAACGCGGTCTGGTCGATCTCCGACGGCACGCCCCGCCACACGACCGCGTGCTCGAGGCCGGCGAGGCGCAGCACCTGCGGCATCTGCGCGATGTGACCGAACATGTCGGGCAGGTAGCCGACGCGCATCGTTGCGTCACCGCCCAACTCGGAGGCACGCGCGACGCCGTGCTGGAGGTTCCGAATGATGGTCTCGCCCGACACCATGAACTCGTCCATCAGGATCATCCACGGGCCGACCTGCAGCCGTCCGGCGCCGGCGAGCGCACGCAGGCGAGGCTCCGCTTCCGGGCGTACCGCGAGGTAGTCGTCGATCACCGCGGTCTGGCCGTCGAGCAGGAACCGGGTGAACGACGGATCGGCCTCGAGCAGGTCGAGCAGGTCGTCGACGAGGTGCACGAGCTGCACGCGGTAGCGCTGGAACGGCGCGTACCACTCCCGGTCCCAGTGCGTGTGGGGGACGATCCGACCGGCGCGCTCGTGCCGGGCTCCAGGTGACGATCGCGATGCGGAGCTCGTCGCGGGTGGCCCAGCGTGCCGGTTCGAGGACGTTCTTCTGCAGCAGCGCGAAGAACGATCTCCATGGCGGCGTTGTCGCCGGCGGAGCCGACCTGGCCCATCGAGCCGACCATGCGCGTGACGGGCCAGGGCCCGGTGCGACCTTCCGAGCGCGAAATTGCGCTGCCCCGGTCGGTGTGCAGGATGCAGCCGGCGACGTCACCGCGGCGGGCGACGGCGTTATCTCGATGGCGGCGACGGCGAGGCGGGCCTTCATCCGGCTGTCGATCGAGTAGCCGACGATCCGGTTCGAGAACAGCGTCCTTGATGGCGCAGCAGGTAGAGCTTGCCTTCGGCGGTCCAGTGCTCGGTGATGTCGGCCAGCCACAGCTGGTTCGGAGCCTCGGCGGTGAACTCGCGGCGCACCGAGGTCGTCGTGGGACGGGCGTGCCGGCCTTGGACTCGCTTGCGCGGCCTTGGTCTTGCCGAACGCCGACCACCAGCCGTTGTTCCGAGCAGATGCCGCCACACCGTCCGGTCCACACGGCGTGAAGCCGGCGTCGGCGGACCTCGTCGGCGAGGAACCGATAGCCGAACTCGGGATCGTCGCGGTGGGCGTCGAAGATGCGCGTTGGCCAGGTGCGCCTCGTCCCAGCTCGGCGTCGGTGACCGGGTTCGGCGAGCCACCGGTAGTAGGGCTGGCGAGCGATCTTGAGGACCCGGCACGTCACCGTGACGGGGATCCCGTCGACGGCCAGCTCGCGGACGAGCGGGTACATCATTTTCCCGGCAGGTTCGCCTGGGACAGATACGCCGCGGCCCGGCGCAGCACCTCGTTCTCCTGCTCGAGCAGCCGGATCCGCTTCTTCGCAGCTCACGCTAGCTCGGCGAGCTCGGCGCGCGTCGACGCCGAGCCGGATGCCGTCCTCGACGATCGGCCTGGCGCAGCGTCAGTCGCTGCCGATCCAGCGGTAGCCGATGCCGGGTTCGGTCACGATGAGGCGCGGGTTGGCGGCGTCGTCGCCGAGCTTGCGGCGGAGCTGGCCCACGTACACGCGCAGGTAGTTGCTCTCCGATCCGTACCCGCGGCCCCACACCTGGCGGAGCAGGTACTCGTGCGTGAGCAGCTTGCCGGGCTGGGTGGCGAGCTGCTCGAGCAGCGCGAGCTCGGTCTTGGTGAGGTGCACGACGTCACCGTCGAGGCGCACCTGCTTGCGCACGAGATCGATCTCGAGCCCGTCGACCTGCACCACCGCGGGCGCCGACGACGCCTGCGGCACCCGCCGCAGCACGGCGCGCACCCGCGCCAGCACCTCTTCGACGTCGAACGGCTTGGTCACGTAGTCGTCGGCGCCGGCGTCGAGCGCCTCGATCTTGTCCTGCTGGCGATCGCGCGCGGTGAGGACGACGACGGGCACGTCGCTGAACGAACGCATGCGCCGCAGCGCCTCGATCCCGTCGATGTCGGGGAGGCCGAGGTCGAGCAGCACGACGTCGGTGCGGTCGTCGGCGACGAGCACCAGACCTTCCTCGGCGTTGGGGGACTCGAGCACCTCGAACCCCCGCGCCTTGAGGCTGGTGCGCAGCGCGCGGCGCAGCGAGGTGTCGTCCTCGATCACCAGCACCGTCGTCATCGCGCTCCCGCCGTCATCGTGCTCACAGTCATCGCGATCGCGCCGGCACCACGAACACGAACGTCGCGCCGCCGCCCGCCGTCTCCTCGCACCAGACGCGGCCCCCGTGCGCGCGTCACGAGAGCACGCACGATCGCGAGCCCGAGCCCGGTGCCGCTGGCGTCCGGACGCGCGTCGACGCGTGCGAACTCCTCGAAGATCCGCTCCCGTTCCTCCTCGGGCACGCCGGGGCCGTGGTCGGCGACGCGCACCTCGACCTCGCCCGGCGTCCGGCCCGGGCAGCACGACACCAGGATCTCCGAACCCGGAGGCGCGAAGCGCAGCGCGTTCTCGAGGAGGTTGCCGAAGACCTGTTCCATCATCTGCACGTCGACCTCGACGTCGCCGAGCGATGCCGGGATCTCGAGGCGCACCCGGTGTGCGCGCGCCAGCGGACGCAGCCGACGGATCGCAGCTTGGGCGAGATCACCCAGGTCGACGGGCTGGCGGCGCACCTCGAGGCCGCCGGCGCGGATGCGGCTCAGCTCGAGGATGTTGGTCACCAGCCGTTCCAGCCGTTCGGTCTCGTCGTAGATGGTGTCGAGCAGCTCGGTGCGGTCGGCGGGGGAGAGGTCGAGGTCGGGCGCGCGCAGCGTCGACGACGCGGCCTTGATCGACGCGAGGGGCGTGCGCAGGTTGTGCGTGACCGCGGAGAGGAACCCTGAACGCGTGCGGCCGACCTGGGCGTCGATGCGCGCGTCGCGCGCTTCGCTCTCGAGGCGGAGGCGGTCGATGGCGGCGGCGAGCCCGGCGACGAGCGCCTCGAGCAACGCCCGGTCGGAGCTCGCCAGCGGGTGCTCGCGGCTCGCGACCGTTTCCACCTCGAGCGGCGCGATCCGCACGACCGTCGTGGCGCCGGGCGTTCCCGGTCCCTCGGCCGTCGTCGTCGCCGACGCGGTGCGCACGGTGCAGCGCACGAGCCGGAACAGGGCGACGAGCGCGTCGGCCGCGCCGGCCACGACCGCCTCGGGCTCCTCACCCGCCATCAGCCGGGTGGTGAGGTCGAGGCGGATGTGGGTCTCGCGCTCGCGCTGCTCGGCCTTGCGGCGGGCGGCGTCGAGTCGGGAGACGGTCCATCCGAGGACGGCCGACGCGGCGGCGAACACCACGAGCGCGGCGAGGTCGTCCTCCTTCTGCACGTCGAAGCTGCCGGTCGGCGACGTGAAGTAGTAGTTCAGCGCCAGGAACGCGGCGACGGTGCCGGCGACCGCGGCGGCGCGTCCGAGCAGCGTCGCGACCAGCACGGCGAGGAGCAGCAGGAGCGCCGCGGTCGTGAGGTCGGCGTCGAACGCGCGGGCCACGAGGGTGGTCGCGCCGACGATGGCCAGCGCGAGGAGCACTCGCGCGCCGATCTTGACGGCATCTTGACGCGTCACGGCGCCGCGCTGACGGGCTCTTGACGAACGCACCACGACGATGGGCGCATGGCCAAGACAGTCACCGATCCGAGCCTAGATCCGACCTCTCCGCCGGTGGGTCCGGTACCGACCACCGCAGCTGCCAACCACCGCGGACGAGCCGCGGCGCCAGCGGCGCACGTGCGGCCGTCGCTCGCTCGCGACGGCCCGACATCACCACCATGATGCTCGGTCGCAAGATCCGCACCGACCAGGAGATCCACGAGCGTCTCGACAACCCGACCGCGCTGGCGGTGTTCGCCAGCGACGCGCTCTCGTCCGTGGCCTACGCGACTGAGGAGATGCTCACCGTCCTCCTGATCGGCGGGGCCGGACTCCTCGCGTTCGGGACGCTGGTCCCGCTGACGCTCGGCATCGTCGCCCTGCTCGTGATCCTGGTGTTCTCGTACCGCCAGACCATCAAGGCCTACCCGAGCGCGGGTGGCGCCTACATCGTGACCCGCGACAACTTCGGCGTGCTGCCCGCGCAGATCGCCGGCGTCGCGCTCCTCACCGACTACATCCTCACCGTCGCGGTGAGCACGTCGGCCGGCGTCGCCGCGCTCTACTCCGCGTTCCCGGGCTTCTACACGTATCGCGTGCTCATCGCGGTGGTGCTGATCTGGATCATCGCGTTCATGAACCTGCGGGGCGTGAAGGAGTCGGGGCGCATCTTCGCCGTCCCCACCTACGGGTTCGTCATCTCCATCCTCGGCCTGATCGTCGTCGGCGTGATCAAGACGATCGTCGGTGGGCTCGACCCCGTCCACGTGCAGCACGCGGAGTTCGCCGCCGGCGCCGGCGGCTCCCTCGGCATCTTCCTCCTGATGAAGGCGTACGCGGGCGGATCCACCGCCATGACCGGTGTGGAGGCGATCTCCAACGGCGTGCCCGCGTTCAAGCCGGTGGAGTGGAAGAACGCCCGCAAGGTCCTCGGCTGGTTGGGCGTGCTGCTCGGCTCGATGTTCATCGGCATCTCGTTCCTGGCGTGGAAGCTCCACCCGATCCCGAGCACCAAGGAGACGGTGCTCAGCCAGATCGCCCGCGCGGTCGTGGGCACGGGGACGATCGGCAACATCGCCTTCTTCGTGATCCAGGCGATGACCGTGCTCATCCTGGTGCTGGCGGCCAACACGTCGTTCGCCGACTTCCCGCGCCTCGCGAGCTTCCACGCCGAGGACCACTTCCTGCCGTCGCCGCTCACCAAGCGCGGCCGCCGGCTCGTGTTCGCCAACGGCATCCTCGTGCTGGCCGGCCTGGCGACGGTGGTGACGGTGATCTTCGGGGCCAGCGTCTCGCGCCTCATCCCGCTCTACGCGATCGGCGTGTTCACCTCGTTCACGCTCTCCCAGGGCGGCATGGCCAAGCGTCACCTCACCCTCAAGGAGCAGGGTTGGAAGACCGGCCTCTGGGTCAACGGCCTCGGCGCCGTCGCCACCCTGGTCGTCGGCATCGTGATCGCGGTCACCAAGTTCACCCACGGCGCATGGATCATCATGATCATCGTGCCGGTGACGGTGGCCGTGCTGGTGCGGGTGAACAAGCACTACGAACACGTGGCGACCAAGCTCGACGAGCCCGACCCCGAGCTCGCCATCGCCACGAGCAACCGGCTCGGCGCGATCGTGCTCGTGTCGCGCGTCGACGACGGCCTCGACCGGGCGATGCGCTACGTCGACCACCTCGACGCCGACTCGGTGCGCGCGGTGCACGTCGGTGCCGAGGACCGCAGCCTCGGCGCCGCGTTCTGGGCGCGCTACGGGCGCAAGCTCGAGTTCGTCGATTCGCACGGCGGCCTGGTGAAGACGGCGCGGGCGCTCGTGCAGAGCGCACGGGCCGAGCAGCCCGACCACCTCTGCGCGGTGGTGGTGCCCGAGACCATCGAGGAGCCCCGGCTGCGTCACGTGCTGAGGCACAACGACGCCCTGCGACTGAAGGCCGGCATGCTCTTCGAGAAGGGCATCGTCGTCGTCAACATCCCCACCACCGACGCCGACGACACGCTCCTCACCCGTCCGCCGCGACGCCACGTCGCCCTCGTCCCCGTGGCCACCCTCCACGAGGGAGCTCGGGAAGCACTGCGGGTCGCCGAACTGCTGCGCCCGGACCGCGTGCGGGCGGTGCACATCGCCGAGCTGCCCGAAGAGGCCGAGGCGATCGAGGAGCAGTGGGCCGAGCAGCGACTCCCGGTGCCGCTCGACATCGTGGCCGCGCCCTACCGCGAGCTCGGAGAGCCGCTCCTCCACGAGGTCGAGGCGCTCAAGGCGGAGGGCGCCGACCTGATCACCGTCGTGATCGGCGAGTTCGTGCCCAAGTGGTGGGCGCACGGTCTGCACAACCACCGCGCGCTGCAGATGAAGGCTCGGCTGCTCTTCGAGCCCGGCGTGGCCGTCGTGTCGGTGCCTCACCACGTGTGAGGCACCGACTTCTCACCCTCGCTCGCATCCGCTCGCTCCGTCCCGAGCCGCTCAGTCGACGACGGTGCGCAGCGTGAGGAGTGTGTCCTCGGCGCCGCGGTAGTACGCGATCTTGCCGTCGCGGAACTTCCAGTAGTGGTGCAGCAACATCTCGGCCTCGCGACCGGTGGTCCGCGACTTCACCCGGTAGCGCACGACCGTGAGGACGGTGTCGCCCTCGCCCATCAGCTCGAGCGTGGTGAACTCCAACAGCTCGGTGGCGCCCGCGAGCTGCACGAAGAAGTCGGTGACCTCCTCCTTGCCGTGGCGCACGCCCCACCACGGCACTTCGGTGGACGCGGCGTCGGACGCCCAGTCGACGTCGTCGGTCAGTGCATCGAGGATCGCGGGCAGGTCGCCGCGGCCGAAGGCTTCGTAGACGGATTGGATGGTCTTGACGTTGTCGTCGGTGCTCATGTCGTGGCCCCTCTGTGATGTGGTGTTCCGACGGTCGATTCGCAACGAGGGGCCGGGATGGATCACGACTAACGTCGACCAGTGTCCGGCGTCGATCTCGCTGCTCTCGACCTCGCCCGCACGTCGGTGTTCCTCGACTTCGACGGCACCATCACCACCACCGACGTCGGCGTGCACGTGCTCTCCAAGGCCGCGCCCGACTCGTGGCGGGCCATCGACGAGCAATTCCGCCACGGCGTGATCGACAGTCGCGAGTGCATCCTCGACGAGTGGGAGCTGGTGGAGGGAGACGAGGCGACGTTGCGCGCGATCGCCGCGGAGGTGACGCTCGATCCCGGTGTGGGGCCGTTGGTCGACGCGCTGCGTGCCGCGGGCGCCGAGCTCACGGTGGTGTCCGACGGCTTCGGCTTCTACGTGGAGGACGCGGTCCGACCGTTCGGCGTCGACGTGCTCACGAACGCGGTCGACTTCACGACGCGTGAGCTGTTGTTCCCGAACGAGGATCGTTGTTGCCCGTGCGCGTCGTGCGGCACGTGCAAGCAGGCACCGATCAAGGACGCGGCGTACCGCGGCCAGACGACGGTGCTGATCGGCGACGGCGCGAGCGACCGCAAGGCCGCGCTGCTCGCCGACGTCGTGTTCGCCAAGGACGCGCTGGCGTCGTGGTGCGCCGCGTTCGGTGTGGAGTTCACGCCGTTCGCCACGCTCACCGACGTGCACCGCATGCTGTTCCCGTGAACGTCGCGTCCGCATGAAGGTCGCGTTCGGCACCGACGAGCACACCGCGCTCACCGACGCGGTGCGCGCCGAGCTCGAACGGCGGGGGCACGCCGTGGACGCGGTCGACGACGGACAGTGGGTGGAGGTCGGTCGTGCGGTGGGGGATGCGGTCGCGAGCGGTCGGTGCGACACCGGCGTGTTGTTCTGCTGGACCGGCACCGGAGCATCGATCGCGGCGAACAAGGTGCCGGGCGTGCGCGCCGCACTGTGCACCGACGCCGCCACCGCCGGCGGGGCCCGTACCTGGAACGACGCCAACGTGTTGGTGATGGGGTTGCGCCTCACCAGCCCCGAGGTGGCCACGGAGATGCTCGACGCCTGGTTCGCCACCGCCGTCGACCCCGACGAGGTCGACGTGATCGCGAGCCTCGAAGAGCGACCGCTCGGAGAGCGACCGCTCGGAGAAACCCCCGCGGGTAGGTTCGGCGTCGTGACCGCCACGTCCGCCGAGTCCGCCACCGCACTCCGCCGACCCGCAAGATGGGGCCGACGCTGCGGCTGGAGCGGAAGTTCTGGGAGGCGGGCGACCAGGTCGTCGTCGGCATCGACGAGGTCGGTCGGGGCGCCTGGGCCGGACCGGTCACCGTCGCCGCGGTGGTCCCCGCGCCCGAGCACGTGCGCGGCGTGCGCGACTCCAAGCAGCTCACACGCGCCGAGCGCGACAAGGCGGCCCGCGCGGTGCGGCGATGGGCGCACGGCGTCGGCGTCGGCCACGCGTCGTACCAGGAGTGCGACGAGTGGGGCATGACCGAGGCGCTGCGCGTCGCCGCCATGCGCGCGCTCGCCGAGCTCGACGACCAGGGCTTCGTGCCCGACCGCATCGTGCTCGACGGCAACCACGACTACCTCCGGATGCCGGGCAAGGTCACCACCGTGATCAAGGGCGACACCAAGTGCCTGGCGGTGGCGGCGGCGTCGTGCGTGGCCAAGGTGACGCGCGACCGCATGATGATCGAGGAAGCGGAGCACTACCCGATGTACGACTTCGAGTCGAACGTCGGCTATCCCGCGCCGGCGCACAAGCTGGCGCTCGCGGGCTACGGCCCGAGCGCGATCCACCGTCGATCGTGGATCTTCATGGAGTCGCTCTGCTGGCGCGGCGTTCCGCCTGCACCGGGGCGTCTGTTCCTTTAGCGTTTCGCGAGGGCAGTCCCGAACAGGAGGAGCGCGACATGGACGTCGACCTTCCCGAGGTGCACGCCCGATCGCTCGACCACGCGCGGCGCTCGATGGCGGGCATCGGTGACGAGCAGTGGGAGATCGTGTCCGACTGCGACGACTGGACGGTGCGCGAGCTGGTGAACCACGTGGTCACCGGCAACTACTGGGCGGCCGAGCTCGGGTCGGGGCTCACGATCGAGCAGGTGGGTGACCGGCTCGACGGCGACGTGCTCGGGACCGATCCGCTGCGCGCCTACGACGACTCGTCGCTCGTCGCCGCCGCGGTCTTCCGCGCGCCGGGTGCGATGGAGCGGCCGTGCGCGGTGTCGTACGGGCCGGTCCCCGGTGAGGTGTACTGCGGGCACCGGTTCCTCGACGTGCTGGTCCACGGGTGGGACGTCGCCACCTCCACCGGGCAGGACACGACGCTCGACGTCGACCTGGTCGAGGCGTGCCTGGCGGTGATCGAACCGCAGATCGACATGCTCGTCGCGAGCGGTGCGTTCGGCACCCGACTCGACGTGCCCGAGGGTTCCAGCTCCCAGACCAAGCTGCTCGGGTTGCTCGGTCGCCAAGATGCGAATGGGCAGGCCTGACGCCGTAGTGTCTGGGGCATGGGTCAGTTCATCACCGTGACCGCGCGGCGGGTTCGTCCCCGTCGGTGCGCATCTTCGACCTCAACCGCTCGCTCACCGGCATGGCCATCGAGCGGTACGCGTCGGCCGCCGGCGTGAAGGAGGGCGACCACCGTCCGCCGGCCGTGCTGGCCAAGCGACTGTTCGACCTCGGCATCACTTCGGTGACGGTGTACTCGAGCGCGGTGGCCGTGGTGGCCCCGGCCGATCTGTGGCCCGCCCTGGAGCCCCAGGTGATCGAGACCATCGAGCACCTCTTCGGCTACTACGGCGACGACGCCGGTTGGTCGGCCGACTCGCTGCGCGCCATCGGCGTCGAACCCCTCCCGATCCTCTTCGAAGCCCCCGGCTGAGCGCGTCGCGCGCATCGGTGCTCCGCACTGTCGGACGACCCGGTTCGTTCAAGTTTCGTGACACATCTGCCGACATTGCACGGGCAGGGCGCAACACTGGTTGCGGAGTTCTGGTCACCGCCCCGAGCCCAGCGAAGCGTCGGACCAACCGTGCGGGTTCTCCGGCGCTTCGCTGGGCGTCGTCGCTCTGGGGCGGCCGTGCCGCGGCGCCGCGGACGTCCGTCGACCGCGCGTTGACGGATCGAACATACGTTCGATAAGGTCGCGTGGTGGCGGTCACCAACCTTCCCCGACGCGACGACGAAGCCCGCGCCCACCTGCACGAGGTGGCGCGGGGTGCGGCGCCGGTGGTGCTGGCGCGCGAGCGGGCGGTGCCGCTCGGGGGTGAGCTGGGCGACCTCGTCCCCGGCGCCACGCTGACACGCGGGCTCGGTGTTGCGGGTCACCGGGCGCCCTGGCGCGGGTGCGACCACGGTGGGCTTCGAGCTCGCGGCCGCGGTCACCGCGCTGGGGGAATGGGCGGCCGCGGTCGACGTCGACGCCACCCTCGGCCCGCTCGCCGCGGCCGACGCCGGGGTGGCGCTGGAGCGATTCGCGGTGGTCCGGCGGGTGCCCCCCGCTCGCTGGGCCACCGTGGTCGCAGCCCTGCTCGACGGCGTGAGCCTGGTGCTGGCCGAGGTGCCGCGCGGGGTGGCGCTCGGCGACGCCCGCCGGCTCGAGGCGCGCGCACGCGAGCGCGAGGCGCTGTTGGTGGTCGCCGAGACGCGCGGTGCGGTGTGGCCGGGCAGCGCCACCATCACCCTGCACGCGGCGAGCTCGTCGTGGGACGACCGCTGGGTGTGGATGTCCTCGACGGCATCCTCGGCGCCCGTCGACTCCAGGTGGAGGTGGAGGGTCGGGGCGCGGCGGCTCGTCCCCGCATCGGCGAGCTCGCCCGGGCGGGATAGTGCCAAGGAGTGCAGAGGCGCCACAGCGCACCTGCGCGCTGTGGTGTCCCGACTGGCCGGTGGTCGCGGCGCGCCGTCTCGATCCCGCGTTGGTCGACACCGCGGTCGTGGTGGTCACCGACCGCTCCGGGCCAGGTCCGCGCGGCAAGGTCGTGGTCTCGGCGTCGGCGGAAGCGCGCGCCGAGGGCGTGGCGGTCGGGTTGCGCGTGCGCGAGGCCGAAGCGCGCTGCGCGGGGTTGGTGGTGCTCGACGCCGACGACGCCGCCGACGCGCGCGCGTTCGAACTGGTGGTGCGGGCGGTCGAGCAGCTGGTGCCGCGACTCGTGCTCGAACGACCGGGCCAGTTGTCGTTCCCGACGCGCGGTCCGTCGCGCTACTTCGGCGGCGACGACGCGCTCGCGGCGCGCATCGTCGCCTGCGTGCGCGAGCTCGACGTCGACGACGTGCGCGCCGGCATCGCCGACGGCACGTTCGCAGCCGGGCTCGCGGCGCGTGCCTCCTCCGAGGCGGGGCGTGGGGAACGCGTCCGCGACACGGTCGTCGTGCCGGCGGGGGAGACCCCCGCGTTCCTCGCACCGTGGCCGGTGACCGTCCTCGCCGGTGCGGTCGACGCGGCGTACGGAGGTGGGCATGACCTCGTCGATCTCCTCGCCCGCCTGGGTCTGCGCACCCTCGGCGCGTTCGCCGAGCTCCCACCGGCTGCGGTGCTCGGCCGCTTCGGTCCTCCCGGTGCCCTCGCCCATCGCCTCGCGAGCGGAGACGTGGAACACGAGCCGATCGCCACCGTGCCGCCCGACGATCTGTTCGAGGTCATGGAGCTCGACCCGCCCGCGACGCGCGTCGACGAAGCTGCGTTCGCGGCCAAGATGCTCGCCGACCGTCTGCTGGACCGACTCGACGCGCTCGGCCTCAGCTGCGCGCGGGTGGTCGTGGAAGCGGAGACCGAACACGGCGAGCACCTGTCGCGCGACGTGGCGTCACGAAGGCGCGCTCACGCCGTCGGCGTTGGTCGCGCGCGTGCGCTGGCAGCTCGATGCGTGGCTGCTCACCGGCATCGTGACCGCAGGGATCTCCCGGCTCGTCCTCGCGCCCGACGACCTCGGTCCCGCGGTCGGTCGCCAGCTCGGGTTCTGGGGCGGTGATCCCGCGGCTGCCGACCGCGCCGGGCGTGCGCTCACCCGGGTGCAGGGGATGCTCGGTCCCGACGCGGTGGTCACCGCGCTCGACGGCGGCGGGCGCACCCCGGTCGAGCGGATCCGCTGGGTGCCGTGGGGCGAACCGAGGCCAAAACCGGGAAAAGACGTCGTCGACGGGTTGCCGCCGTGGCCGGGCGCGGTGCCCGGTCCCGCGCCCGCGCGTGTCTTCGATCCGCCGGTACCCGCCGAGCTGGTCGACGCCGCCGGCGCGCCGGTCGCGGTGTCGGGTCGCGGCGAGCCGTCGGCCGCGCCCGCGGGGTTGCGCTGCGCGGCGCTGCCCGACGGCGGAGGGCCGTTGGCGGCGTGGAGCGGGCCGTGGGCCCACGACCTGCGCTGGTGGGACGCCCGCCGCCGACGCGCGCTGTGGCAGGTGGTGGTCGAAGGCGGCCCGGAAGGCTCGGGAGTGGCGTGTCTGGTCGTGCTCGAGCGCGGCCGCACCGCGGTCGAGGCCGTCTACGACTGACCGCCCGCCCATGGCCTGAGGCACCATGGGGGTGTGTTCACTCGGCTCCCTCTGCACGCGGTGTGGCGTCACGTCGGTGAACCCGACGGGTTCGAGTGCGCGTTCTTCCGGGTCGAGGACGACCTGCTGGTCGTGGACGGCCAGACCATCGCCGTCGATGGCGACGACGTCTGGTCGGTCGGGTACTCGATCCACCTCGACGACTGCTGGCGCACTCGTGCCGCGCGCGTCGCGGTGCGGACGGCCCGAGGGGCTGACGTCGTCGACCTCGAACACGTCGGATCCCAGTGGTTCGTGGACGGTCAACATGCGCCTGAGCTCGACGGGTGCGACGACCTCGATCTCGAGGCGTCGGCCTGCACCAACATGTTCCCGTTGCATCGGCTGGGGCTGCCGGTCGGAGGGCGAGCGGAGGCCACCGCGGTCTACGTGGGCGCGCCCGAGCTCCGCATCGGCCGACTCGAGCAGGTCTACGAGCACCTCGACGACCGCGACGGCGGGAGTCGCTACCGGTACCGGGCGCCGCAGTTCTCGTTCGAGACCGTCATCCGGTTCGACGGCGCGGGCCTCGTCGACGACTACCCGACGATCGCGGAACGGGTCCGCTAGTCGAGGTCCACTGCGATCGGCAACGCGCGCTCGCGCCAGGTGACGAGCTCACCGTCGTTGCGCGGCTGGTACTTCTCGAACACGACCGTGCGCGCATGACGGTTCTCGTCGGGATCGGTGACGACGCGTCCGCGCCCGTCGTGGGTCACGTCGTCGATGCGCACGCGCACCGCAGGCTCGGCCTGCAGGTTGCGGACCCAGTCGGACTGCTCACCCGCGCCCGCGAGCAGGTACACGGTGTTCGCCTCGCGTACGTACCAGATCTCGATCTCGTGCTCGTTCCCGGTGACGCGTCCGCGCGTCGTGAGGTAGCAGTAGTCGTCACTCACGTCTCGGGGACGACGCGCTCGTAGCCTGCGGCGGGCGTGCCCGGCGGCTTGAGGTCGCCGGGGCCGGTGCCGGGCTTGTCGAGCAGCACCTCGCCCTCGAGCCCGTCGGGGTCGATGAAGAACAGGCTGATGGCGACGCCGAAGTCGGTGACGAACCCGTCGGTGCTGCCCCGTTCGATCAGCCGCCGCCGGATCTCGTCGAACGCCTCCTGCGACGCGGCCTGCAGCCCGATGTGGTCGATGGGGCCGCGGCCGAACATCGGGGCGTGGTTCGGGGCGTCGACGGGGACCTCGAACACGTTGAACTGCGTGTGCTCGCCGATGGTCACGAACGAGAGGCGGCCGGGCGGCTCCCCCTCGCTGGTGTTCGTGCGCTGGTCGGCGAAGACCGTGGCGCTCGAAGACCTCGCGGTAGAAGGCGTGGAACCGTTCGGTGTCCTGGGTGAGGACGGCCACGTGGTTGATGCCCGACAGCAGCATGAGGTCGATGGTAGAGGGGTTTGCCCACCCTTCGGGAGTTGCGGAGGCGAACACACGTTCGGTACGGTCGCGATCCCCATGGTCGACATGTCGGCTACGCCGAGCTGCACTGCCACACCAACTTCTCCTTCCTCGACGGCGCCAGCCACCCCGAGGAGCTGGCGGAGGAAGCGGCGCGCCTGGGGCTGGCGGGGCTCGCGGTCACCGATCACGACGGCCTCTACGGCGCGGTGCGCTTCGCGCTCGCGGCACGTGAGCACGACCTGCCGACCGTCTTCGGCGCCGAGCTGACGCTCGGGATCACCCGTCCCGCGAATGGTGAACCCGACCCCGAGGGTGAGCACCTCGTCGTGCTGGCCGAGGGGCCGGTGGGGTACGCGCGCCTGGCGCGTGCGATCAGCGAAGCGCAGATGGCGGGGGAGAAGGGCGCGCCGCGCATCACCGTCGACGCGTTGGCGCGCGCCGCGCGCGCACCCGTGCACCTCCACCCGCAGCCGAGCGAGCGCAACGACAGCTGGTTCGTGCTCACCGGCTGTCGCAAGGGGACGGTGCCGGCGGCACTGGTGCGCGACGGTCCCAGCGCCGCGCGCGCTGCACTCGATCGCCTCGTCGTCGCCTTCGGCCGAGACCGCGTGCTGGTGGAGCTGTGGGACCACGGCGATCCCCTCGACCGCCACCGCAACGATGCCGTGGCGCGCATCGCGATGGCGACGGGCGTCGACGTCGTCGCCACCAACAACGTGCACTACGCCACGCCCGCGCAGCGTCCGCTCGCCACTGCGCTCGCCGCGGTCCGGGCCGGTCGTTCGCTCGACGAGATCGACGGCTGGCTCCCCGCCGCACCGTTCGCGCACCTGCGCAGCGCGGGCGAGCAGGAGCGGCGGTTCGCGCGGTGGCCGGGTGCGGTGGCGCGCACGGTCGAGATCGCGCGTGCGTGCGCGTTCGACCTGCGCCTCGCGGCGCCGGAGCTGCCCGACCACGACGTGCCCGGCGATCACACCGAGATGACCTGGCTGCGCGAGCTCACCGTGCGCGGCGCGCGCGTGCGCTACCCGTCGACGCATCCGAAGCACGCCGAGGCGATGGCGCAGATCGAGCACGAGCTCGGCGTGATCGAGCAGCTCAACTTCCCGGGCTACTTCCTGGTGCTCGTCGACATCGTCGAGTTCTGCCTCACGCACGACATCTACTGCCAAGGACGGGGGAGCGCGGCGAACAGCGCGGTGTGTTACGCGCTCGGTGTCACCAAGGCCGACGCGGTCGATCTCGGGTTGCTGTTCGAGCGCTTCCTCTCGCTCGAGCGCGACGGGCCGCCCGACATCGACCTCGACATCGAGCACCAGCGGCGCGAGGAGGTGATCCAGTACGTCTACGGCAAGTACGGACGGGAACGGGCCGCGCAGGTGGCCAACGTGATCACGTACCGGCCCCGGTCGGCGCTGCGGGAGATGGCGAAGGCCGTCGGCCTCTCACCCGGGCACGCCGACGCGCTCACCAAGTGGATCGACCGGTGGAGCCGCGACAGCTCGTCGTTCGAGAGCCTGCAGGGCGGCGACGCCGGTGCGCCGCCGGTCCCGAAGCTCGCGCTCGAACTGGCGGAGCAGGTGCTCGACTTCCCGCGCCACCTCGGCATCCACTCGGGTGGGATGGTGATGGCCGACCGCCCGCTCACCGAGTGCTGCCCGATCGAGTGGGCGCGCATGGAGAACCGCTCCGTCCTCCAGTGGGACAAGGACGACTGCGCGGCCGCGGGGTTGGTGAAGTTCGACCTGCTCGGTCTCGGGATGCTGACGATGCTGCACCTCGCTGTCGATCTCGTGCGTGCGCACGAAGGGGTCGACGTCGATCTCGCCACCATCCCGCAGGAACCCGAGGTGTACGCGCTGCTGAGCGCGGCCGACACCATCGGCGTGTTCCAGGTGGAGAGCCGCGCGCAGATGGCCACGTTGCCGCGCCTGCGGCCCGAGAAGTTCTACGACCTGGTGGTGGAGGTCGCGCTCATCCGGCCCGGTCCCATCCAGGGCGGGTCGGTGCACCCGTACCTCCGCCGGCGCAACGGGCAGGAGGAGGTCACCTACCCGCACCCGCTGCTCGAGCAGTGCCTGGAGAAGACGCTCGGGGTGCCGCTGTTCCAGGAGCAGCTCATGCAGATGGCGATCGACGTCGCCGGCTTCACGCCGGGGGAGTCCGACCGCCTGCGCCAGGCGATGGGATCGAAGCGCTCCCGCGCGCATGGCCGCCATGCGCGACCGCCTGCTCGTCGGCATGGCCGCGCGGCATCACCGGCGAGGTGGCCGACGACATCGTGCACAAGATCGAAGGCTTCGCCGACTTCGGCTTCCCCGAGAGCCACTCGGTGAGCTTCGCCTACCTCGTGTACGCGAGCTCGTGGATCAAGCTGCACTACCCGGTCGAGTTCGCGTGCGCGCTGCTCAACGCGCAACCGATGGGCTTCTACTCGCCGCACACCATCGTGCGCGACGCCACTCGTCACGGCGTGGAGGTGCTCGGTCCGTGCGTGGAGGCGTCGCGCAAGGACTGCACGTTGGAACCGCGCACCGAGGCTGCGGGTCCGATCGGTCGCCCCGGGCCGGGGTGGCACGCCGACCCGTCGATCCACGCCATGCGCGTCGGCCTGCGCTACGTGCGCGGGCTCTCGGACGGGTTGCTCGACCGCATCGACGACAGCCCGCGCCGAGCAGCCGTTCACCGATCTCGCCGACTTCACCCGTCGCACGAACGCACCCACCGACGCGCTCGAGGCCCTCGCCACCGCGGGCGCGTTCGCGTGCTTCGACCACGACCGGCGGTCCGCCCTCTGGGCCGCGGGCGCGTTGCGCGACGCCGCGTGCCGACAAGCTCCCCGGGGTGGTCACGGGGGCCGAGGCGCCCATGCTGCCGGGGATGCACGAGGTCGAGGAGATCGCGGCCGACCTCTGGGCCACCGGGCTGTCGGCGGCGCGCCACCCCACCGAGCTGGTGCGCGACGCGTTGGCGGCACGGGGGATCGTCACCGCCGCGCAGCTGCGCGAGCTGCCCGACCGCACCGTCGTCGACATCGCCGGCGTGGTCACGCACCGCCAGCAACCGTCGACCGCGAAGGGCGTGATCTTCCTCAACCTCGAGGACGAGACGGGGCTGATCAACGTGATCTGCACGCCCGACGTGTGGAAGCGGTACCGGGCCGTCGCCCGCACCGCACCCGCGCTCGAGATCCGTGGTCTGCTCGAGAAGTACCAGGGCGTGGTCAACGTGTTGGCGCGGCGCATCGTCGCACTCCCGCTCGGTCTCACCGACCTGCTCAAGTCACGCGACTTCCACTGACGCACGCAATCCGTTTCGTCGCGTCGGCCGTAGGTCACCCGGACCCGAACCGCCGAGTGGCGCGGTCGTACCTACCCCACGACGAGAGAGGCGACGGACATCGACGAGCTCGAGGACATCCCGATCGGCAACACCGTCCAGTCGATCCGCACCCGCGGTGCGGACACCTCGAACCCGGTGTTGCTCCTGGTCCAGCAGGGCCCCGGACTGCCGATGATCAACGACGCCCGTCGGATCGAGCGTGTGCTCGAGCTCGAACAGGTCTTCACCGTCGTCTACTGGGATCAACGCGGTTGCGGTCGTTCGCTCCGCACGCCGATCCCATCGGCGGACATCACCCTGGAGCACATGATCGACGACACCGTGAACGTGCTCGAGCTCCTTCGCGAGCGGTTCGACCGTCCCGCCCACGTCGCCGGCTTCTCGCTGGGAGCAACGGTGGCGCTCTCGGCCGCGGCACGTCGCCCCGACCTCGTCAAGGTGCTCGTGGCCGCGGGGACGGACGTCGACGGGGTGGCGGCGGCGACGAACGCCTACGACTTCGCGCTCGCCGCGGCTCGCGTGCATGGCCCTCGACGCGCCATCCGCCAACTCGAGGCGATCGGGCCGCCTCCGCACCTGACCCTGAACCAGTTCGCGACCCGGGTGCGATGGGTCATGAACTTCGGCGGCACGGTGACGGGCGAGACCTACGCCAGCGTCGCGCGCGCCCTGGCCGCGAGCCTGCTGGGGTCGTCGGCCTACTCCGCTGGTGACGTGGTCCGAACGCTGCGAGGGGTCACGCGCACCCAAACCGCACTGCTCTCCGAGCTCGCCACGCTCGACCTGCTCACCTCGGTGCCGTCGCTCGAGGTCCCGGTCCTCATGGCCCAGGGCCGCCTCGACCAGGTGTCGCCGGTCGATGCGGCCGTCCGCTACGCGGAAGCGCTCACGGCCCCGAGCAAGGAGCTCGTGTGGTTCGAGCGCTCGGCGCACATGCCGCAGTTCGAGGAGCCGGCGAAGTTTCGGGAGCTCCTCATGCGAGCACGCGAAACGGGAGACGACGGGAGCGACTCCATCCGGACGGACACGATCCCGAGCCAACCGAGGAGTGCCTCGTGAGCAAGCAGCTCGTCAGCCACGTCGACATCGATGCCACGCCGGTGCAGGTCTGGGACGTCTTGAGCGACTTCTCCGCGTACCGCGACTGGAACCCGTTCATCGTCGACGCCGAGGGCAGTGCCGAGGTGGGCGCGCGGCTCACCTTGCGGATGCAACCTGAGGGCGGTCGGGTGCTCACGTTGCGACCGACGGTGTTCGAAGCGGAGGTCGGACGCCGGTTGCGGTGGCGCGGCAAGGCCGGCGTACGCGGGATCCTCGACGCCGATCATCGGTTCACGCTCGAGGTGCTCGACGACGGCGCGGTGCGTCTCCGGCAGGAGGAGACCTTCAGCGGCGTGCTCGTGCCCTTCGTCGCGCGATCACTGGACCGTGGCACGCTCCCTGCGTTCCGGGCGATGAACGAAGCGCTCAAGCAGCGGGTCGAGCAGGCGCTCCGGCGCTGACCCCTCGCGAGGTTGCCGCGGGCGCTCCGCTCGGCGGTCAGCATGCTGAAAGGCGGGTAGCCTTGCCTCTCGTCCAGGAGCGGTGGAAATGAACGAGCCTCCGAGTACCCATGTTGCAGTCGTGGCGAGCCGTCTTCACGCGCTTCCGCGCGCTGTTGCGCTCGGACGCCGCCGGGGTCCGAGCGGGCTTCTACGCGCTCCTGCTCAGCTCGGGCGGTGACCTGATCGCCGGGTTGACCCTCGGCTCGATCACCGGCACGCTCGAAAGTCTTCCCGGCCTCCTCGTCCTCGTCCCCGCCGCCATCGGCATGCGCGGCAACGTGTTCGGCGCCCTCGGCAGTCGGCTCGGAACCGCCGTGCACACCGGAACCTTCCGCATGTCGGGCCGGCGCGACACGCTGGTCGGGCAGAACCTCGCGGCGTCGCTGTCGATGTCGCTGTCGGTGTCGCTGGTGCTGGCGATCCTGGCCAAGGTCATCTGCGTCGCCTTCGGCCTGGAGAACACGATCTCCATCGCCGACTTCGTGGTGATCTCCGTGATCGGCGGGTTCCTGTCGTCGATCGTGGTGATGGGCATCACGGTGTTCGTGGCCCAGGTCGGGGTCCGCCGCAACTGGGACCTCGACAACGTCACCGCGCCGATCGTCACCGCCGCCGGCGACATGGTCACGCTGCCGGCGTTGTTCCTCGCCACCTACCTGGTCGGCATCCCGTGGCTGACGACGATCGTGGCGGTCTTCTGCGCGGTGGTGGCACTCATCGCGCTGTTCGCCAGCATCCGGTCGAAGTACCCGATCCTGCGCCGCATCGCACGCGAGTCGCTGCCCGTGCTCGTGCTCGCCGGCACCATCGACGTCATCGCCGGTCTCACCATCGAGAAGCGCTTCGAGTCGTTCCTCGTGTACCCCGCCCTGCTGGTGCTGGTGCCACCGTTCCTCGAGGACTCCGGCGCGCTGGGCAGCATCCTCAGTGCGCGGGTGTCGACGAAGCTCCACCTCGGCACGCTCGTGCCCGGGAAGGGGAGTCTGCGCTCGATCGGGGAGGACTTCCTCCTCGTGTACATGTACGCGGTCCCCGTGTTCTTCCTGCTCGGGGTGTCGGCCGACATCGCCGCGCTCGTGGCCGGGCTCAAGTCGCCCGGGAGCCTGGAGATGATCGCGGTGTCGATGCTCGCGGGGGTGATCGCGACGACGTTCGCGGTGTTCGTGGGCTTCTACGGCGCGGTCGCCGCGCACCGCCTCGGGCTCGATCCCGACAACCACGGGATCCCCATCGTCACGTCGAGCCTCGACCTGCTCGGCGCCGTCGCGCTCATCCTGGTGATCGTGGCCCTGGGCTTGTCCTGAGGTCCCTCAGGACACGTTGCCTCAGGACAGGTTCGTCGCGAAGAACTCGAGCATGCGCGACCACGCGTCGGCGGCCGACTCGGGGTCGTAACTCTCCGAGCCGTCGCGCATGAAGCCGTGGTCGGCACCCGGGTACACCACGACCGCGTCGCCCCGTGCGTTGGGTGGGTGGTGCGCCTGCACCTTCTCGATGTCGGCCATGGGGATGTAGGGGTCGTTGCCGCCGAAGAACATGAGCGTCGGGCACGCGGGCTCGCCGAGCTCGCGGGCGATGCCACCACCGTAGAAGGGCACCGCGGCCGACACCCCGAGATCGCCGGCCCACATCGCGGCGCGGTAGGTGAACCAGCCGCCCATGCAGAAGCCGGTGACGCCGATCGACGTCGCGCCGTCGGCGCGGAGCTGATCGGCCGCGGCGGCGAAGTCGCCCTTCAGGTTCGCCGGGGTGATGGAACCGATCACGGCACCGAAGTCGCTCGGGTCGACGTCATGGGACCGCGCGAAGAAGTCGGGCGCGATGACGCGGTAGCCCTCGTCGGCGAGACGCTCGGAGAAGCGCAACAGCTGGGCGGACATGCCGTTGCCCTCGTGCACGACGATGACGCCGGGACCGCGGCGGTCGGCGTCGGAGGCGGGGGCGACGGTGAAGGCGGGGAGGGTCAGCGAGAGGTTGGTCATGCTCCGACTCTCGCGCGCATCTCGACCGTCCGCATCCGGCCGACATCCGGCACGCCAGGCCCGTCCACGCGGTTATCCTCGATGCCACCTGTGGGACAAGACGACCAACCTCGGAATCTCAAGGCCATGCTCTCGGAGGCGAAGGACACCTCGGAGCTCATGGTCGACCTGGCGTACGCGGCCCTGTTCTTCGGTGACTCGGGCATGGCCGACGAGGTGCACGAGCTCGAGGAGCTCCTGTCCGACCTCGCGCACAGCATGCGCGAGGTGTGCGTGCTGGCGGCCCGCTCGCCGCGCGACGCCGAGGAGATGTCGAGCGTGCTGCACGTGCTCTCGGCGATCGAACGCATGGGGAACGCGGCCGTCGACATCGCGCGCATCGTCACCCACCGGCTCGGTATCCCGGCCGCGCTCGTCGCCGACCTCGCCGCCGCGGAAGAGGTGTCACACCGCGTGCGAGTGCGTCCGGACGCGGCCCTGGCGCACCGATCGCTCGCGACCGCGGGTCTGCCGACCGAGGTGGGGATGCGCGTCGTCGCCATCCGCCGCGGCAAGGACTGGGTGATCGACCCCGACGGCGACGAAGTGCTGTTGCCCGAAGACGTGCTCATCCTGCGCGGCGCACCCGGGGGCATCCCGGAGCTGCGCGTGCTCGCGGGCGCACCCGAGTGGCGCCCGCCCGGCACCGACGAGGATCCCGCGATCCCCACCGATCTCGACCGCGCCGTCGACGTGCTCGTCGAGATGAAGAACGTGTCCGAGGTCGCGATCGGCCTCGCGTACTCCGCGCTGCTGTTCAACGACCAGGGCCTCGCCGCCGAGGTGAGCGCGCTCGAGGACCGGCTCGACGAGATGCGCGAGCGGCTCGAGGTGTGGGTCCTGCGGGCCGCGTCCGAACAGGTCGAGCCGTCCCCGCTGCGCGGCCTGCTCCATCTCGGGGCCGCGGCCGAGGAGTTCGGCGACGCGGCGCAACAGATGGTGTGGCTGGTCGAGGAGAACGAGGAGATGCACCCCATCCTCGCCATCGCCTTCGGCGACACCGACGAGGTCATCGTGCGGGTGCCGGTGTCGCCCGGCTCGTTCCTCGACGGCCGCACGCTCACGGCCACCAACCTCGAGCTCGAGACCGGCTACTACCTCCTCGCCATCCGGCGCGCCGGTCGCTACATCTACCGGCCTCGGGGTCCGGTGGAGATGCTCGCGGGCGACGAACTGATCGCTTCGGGTCCCGACGAGGGACGCTCCCGCCTCGCCGAGCTCGGCGGCTACCGCGTGCTCGAGGACGACGCCACCGGCGAGATCGCACTGGTTCGTGTCGACACCTGACTAGCGTCCCACCGGTGGACAACACGGCACCGAGCGGTCTCACCGCGGCCGAGGTGCAGGAGCGCGTCGCTCGGGGTCAGACCAACGACACCGGCGCGCGCACCAGCCGCAAGCTCTCCGAGATCATCCGCGCCAACGTGCTCACGCGCTTCAACGCGATCCTGGGTGCCGCGGTCGCGGTGATCCTGGTGATCGGGCCGATCCAGGACGCGACCGTTCGCGCTCCTGCTGGTCCTCAACTCCGCCATCGGCATCTTCCAGGAGGTGCGGGCCAAGCGGAAGCTCGACCAGCTCGCGGTGCAGAACGCGTCGGCGGCGCGCGTGCTGCGCGACGGCGAGGTGCAGGAGGTCGCGACCGAGGCGGTGGTGCTCGACGACCTGCTCGAGCTGCGGGCCGGCGACCAGATCTCGTGCGACGGCGTCGTGCGCGCCGCGGCCGGCCTCGAGGTCGACGAGTCGTTGCTCACGGGCGAGAGCGACCCGATCAACAAGGCCGAAGGCGACGAGATCCTCTCGGGGAGCTTCGTCGCCGCGGGCTCCGGGCGCTTCCAGGCCACCAAGGTCGGTCCCGACTCCTACGCGGCCAAGCTCGCCAAGGAGGCCCGTCAGTTCCAGCTCACGCGGTCGGAGCTGATGGAGGGCATCAACACGATCCTGCGCATCATCACCTGGGTGCTGATCCCGGTCTGCGCCCTGCTGCTGTGGAGCCAGCTGCAGGACCACTCCCTCGACACCGCGCTGCGATCGACCGTCGCCGGCGCCGTCGCCATGGTGCCCGAGGGTCTGGTGCTGCTGACCAGCGTGGCGTTCGGCCTCGCCGCCGTGACCCTCGCCCGGAAGAAGGTGCTGGTCCAGGAGCTGCCGGCGGTCGAGGGGCTGGCGCGCGTCGACGTCGTGTGCCTCGACAAGACCGGCACCCTCACCGAGGGCACGATCGTCTTCGACGAGCTCGAGTCGCTCGACGCCGACGGGAATTCTGCGGGCGATGACGACCTTGCCGGGCAGGCGTTGGGCGCGCTCGCCGACGACCCCAACAAGAACGCGACTGCAGTCGCGCTGGCGGAGCGGTTCGACTCGCCGGGGTGGACGCGCACCGGCGAGGTGCCGTTCTCGTCGGCCCGCAAGTGGAGCGCGGCCAGCTTCGACGGCCACGGCGCCTGGATCATGGGGGCGCCGGAGATGGTGCTCACCGACAACGCGTCGCCGGTGCGTGCACGGGCCGACGAGCTCGCGTCCAGCGGACGGCGCACGTTGGTGCTCGCGCGCAGCGACGCGCTCACCGGCGAGACGCTGCCCGACGATCTCGAACCGGTCGCGCTGGTGATGTTCGCGGAGAAGGTGCGGCCCGACGCGGCCGACGCGCTCGCGTACTTCGCCGCGCAGGGCGTGCAGCTCCGGGTGATCTCGGGTGACAACCCACGCACGGTCGCCGCGGTGGCCGCGCGCGTCGGACTCGAGAGTCCCGAGGGCGGCTACGACGCCCGCGAGCTCCCCGAGGACCTCGACGAGATGGCCGACGTGCTCGAGCAGCACCACGTCTTCGGCCGGGTCACCCCCCAGCAGAAGCGGGCCATGGTGGCGGCGCTGCAGTCGAGGGGCCACGTCGTCGCCATGACCGGCGACGGCGTGAACGACGCGCTCGCGCTGAAGGACGCCGACATCGGCGTGGCGATGGGATCGGGCGCGGCCGCGACGCGCGCCGTCGCGCAGCTCGTCCTCCTGGACGGGAAGTTCTCGACCCTGCCGGGCGTGGTCGGCGAAGGCCGGCGGGTCATGGCCAACATCGAGCGCTCGGCGAACCTGTTCGTGACCAAGACCGTGTACGCGGTGCTGCTCGCGATCACGGTGTCGTTGATCAGCTGGCCCTACCCGTACCTGCCGCGGCACCTCACGATCATCAGCACCTTCACCATCGGGATCCCGGGCTTCTTCCTCGCCCTGGCGCCGAACTCGCGGCGGTACATCCCCGGCTTCATCGCGCGCGTGCTGCGCTTCTGCATCCCCGCCGGCCTCGTCGCGGGCGCTGCCGCGCTCGTCGCCTACGGCATCGCCCGCTACGGGCACGACCTCGCCGACCCGCGAGGTGCGCACGACGTCGGCGATGGTGCTCATCGCGGTCGCGCTGTGGGTGCTCGTGCTGCAGGCCCGGCCGTTCACGCCCCTCCGCACGAACGGGTGGAAGGCGATCCTCGTGGCGTCGATGGTCGGCGCGGTGGCGTTCATCCTGCTGGTGCCGGCCTTCCGCGACTTCTACGCGGTGCAACTGCCGCCGGCGGAGGTGCTCGGCGAGGCCGCCATCGTGGCCGGAGTCGCGATCGTGCTGCTGGAGGTCGGGTGGCGGTTCAGCCGCGTCATCGGCAACCGGCGCGACTTCGGCGAGGTGGTCGACGACGACCCCGACGACGAGGAGACGTTGGCGCGGAGCGCCGGCCAGTAGAGAAGGCCTGGCGGCCGCGAGTTAGAGCCAGCGCTTGTGCTTGAAGTACCGCCAGAGCGCGAACGTGATCACGGCCATGAGCGCCGAGCGCGACCGGGTAGCCGAACTGCCCAGTCGAGCTCGGGCATGTGGCGGAAGTTCATGCCGTAGATGCCGGCGATGAGCGTGGCGACGATGAGGATCGCGCCCCATGACGTCATCTTCTTCATCACCTGGTTGAGCTGGTTCGACGTGACCGCGAGGTTGGCCTCGAGCAACCCGGTGAGCAGGTCGCGCTGCGCCTCCACGAGGTCGCCGACGCGCAGGACCCGGTCGTACACGTCGTGGAAGTGGACGATCGCTTCGTCGCCGACGAACTCGATCTCGCGCCGGATGATCGCGTTCACGACCTCGCGGAGGGGAGCCGCGGCGCGCCGCACCGTCGTGAGGTCGCGGCGCACTGCGAACGTCCGCTGGGGGATGCCGCGGCGGCGGCGGGTCGACGAACACCGCCTCCTCGATGCCGTCGAGGCGTTCGTCGACCATGTCGGTCACGTCGAAGTAGCCGTCGACGAGGACGTCGAAGATCGCCCACAGCAGGAAGCCCTGTTCGGTGCTGCTGTGCTCCGAGCGCTGGAGCTCGAAGCGGCGGGCCACCTCCTCGAGATCCACCTGCGAACCGTCGTCGGCCGGGTGCCGCACGGTCAGCAGCCAACCGGGGCCGGTGACGATGTCGATCTCGCGGCTGCTGACGACGCCCTTCGAGCACTCGCAGTCGTGCACGGCGACGTGGAAGTAGTCGCCGTAGCGCATCAGCTTCGTGCGCTCGCGCGGGTTGAGGATGGCGTCGACGACGGTCGCGCCCATGCCGAGCTCGGCCTTCAGGTCGTGGAGCTCGTCCTTGTCCGCGGGACCCTCGGCGTCGATCCAGACGATCGCGTGCTCGGGATCCGGGTGGCTCGTGCAGATGATCGACCGGAGACCTCTTCGCGTCCGGGTTTCCCGGCGACGTAGCGCCACGCACGGATCATCGGCGCGGAGCCTACGCTCGGCCCGTCGAAGGTCCTGCACCCAGGGCCTGCACCAGGGGGAAGCACCGATGTCGACCGATCTCAGTGCGCTCACCGACGACGAGCTCCGCGCGCGGACGCGCGAGTGGCTCGCCGACCACCTGCCCGCGGGATGGATGGAGGCGGTCGACGACGGCGACACCGCGAAGGCCTCGGCGCTCCGTGCCGGGCTCGACACCGCGGCGTGGTGCACCGCGTTCGGTGAGTCCGGCTTCGCCACCCCGACGTGGCCGGCGGAGTACGGCGCCGGGTTGTCGCTCGCGCCGAGCCAGGCGCGCGGGTCAACGAGGTGATCAACCAGTACCGACCGCCGCGCCCCACGAACATCATCGGCATCGGCATGGGTGGCCCCACCGTCATCGCGTGGGGGAGCGAGGAGATCAAGCAGCAGTTCCTGCGCGGCATCGCCACCAACGAGGAGATCTGGTGTCAGCTCTTCAGCGAACCGGGCGCCGGATCCGATGTCGCCGGTCTCGCGACGCGTGCCGAACGCGACGGTGACGAGTGGGTCGTCAACGGGCAGAAGGTGTGGACGTCGCTCGCGCACCTCGCCCGCTACGGGATGCTGCTGGCGCGCACCGATCCCGACCAGCCCAAGCACAAGGGCTTGAGCTACTTCGTGGTCGACATGCACCAGCCCGGCGTGGAGGTGCGGCCGCTGCGCCAGATCACCGGCGACGCCGAGTTCAACGAGGTGTTCTTCGAGAACGCACGCGTCCCGGACGCCTGGCGCCTCGGGCCGGTCGGCGAGGGGTGGCGGGTCGCCATCACCACGCTGATGAACGAGCGGCGTGTCGCTCTCGGGTCCCGGCTCGGTGAGCGGCGACACCATCGGGGGCAGCCCCGTGCAGCGGGTGATCGACCGGTTCGCGCCGGTCGACGACGCCGTCCTGCGGCAGCGCTTGGCGGCGGCGTGGATCGACCATCGCCTGATCGCGCTGAACAACCAGCGCGCCGCCGACCGGCGCCGCCGCGGCGCGGAGGCCGGGCCCGAGGGGTCGATCACGAAGCTCCAGAGCGCCGAGTTCAACCAGCGGCTGCAGAAGCTCGCCGTCGACCTCGAGGGTGCCGACGGGATCGCGTGGGAGGGCAAGGGCCTCGTCGGTGAGGAGACGTTCAGCTTCATCGGTGGCAGCGCGGAAGGCCCGCGCACCGTCGCCCGCGGGTTCCTGCGCGCGCAGGCGAACACGATCGAGGGTGGCACGTCGGCGATCATGCGCAACATCCTCGGCGAGCGTGTGCTCGGTCTCCCGAAGGATCCCGACCAGTCGCGCGACGTGCCGTGGAAGGACGTCCCCCGGTCCTCGTGATGTCGGTCGAGCTGATTCAGGCCTTGCAGACCGTGCCTTCGGGGGGCAACGTCCCGCGCAGCAGGTAGGTGTTGACCGCCCGGTCGATGCACGCGTTCTTGGAGTACGCGGTGTGCTCGGTGCTGTCGAACGTCAGCAACCGTGAACCGGCGAGTCGGGTCACGAGGTTCTGCGCGCCGGCGAAGGGCGTCGCCGGATCGCGGGTCGTGCCCACGACGAGGATCGGAGCCGCGCCGGTGACGCGCAGGTCGCCGACCTGCTCGGACGCCGGTGGTCGCGGGAGGCGGGGATCGCAGCCGAGCACGGTGCTCCCGACGTAGGCACCCAGCAGCGGGTACTGCGCGACCTCGCGTTCGTACTCGGCGCGGTAGTCGTCGAAGCTGGGGACGGGGTCCTCGCGGTCGTCGCAGAGGATCACACCGATGACTTCGTCGATGTTGTCGTAGGTGCCGTCGTCGTGGCGACCGTTGTAGAGATCGGCCAGCGCGAGCAGGTAGCTGCCGTCACCGGAGCGGGCGTCGTCGAGCGCGTTGGCGAGCTCGGGCCAGCCGTACTGGCGGTCGTAGAGCGCGGAGATCAGCGCGGTGTAGAACGCGGCGACGCCGGCCTTCCGCTTCGAGTTCTTCCCCGTGGCGAGGTCGACGGCCGGCAGCTCGAGGCCCTGCTCGAATCGGCGTTCGAGGGTGAGCAGCGCACTCTTCGGGTTGCCACCGCTGTGGAACGTGCAGGCGGAGCGCTTCGCGCAGTCGGCGAGGAAGTCGTCGAGCGCCTGCTCGAAGCCCTGCGAGTTGCCCCGCAGCTCGGTGAGCGCGTCGGCCGAGAGGTCGACGGGCGAGTCCAGCACCATGCGGCCCACGCGATCGGGGAACATCTGCGCGTACACCGAGCCGATCACGGTGCCGTACGAGTAGCCGACGAACGACAGCGTGTCCTCGCCGAGCGCGGTGCGGAGTCGATCGAGGTCGCGGGCCACGTTGCGGCTCCCGAGCTGCGCGAGCCACGAACCGTTGCGGGCCACGCAGCGAGCGACGACGTCGACGGGATCGTGGGTGCCGTCGTAGAACGCGTGCAGGTCGGCGTCGGAGTTCGGCGTGGGATCGACCGCGTTGAGTCGATCGGCGGTGGCGTCGTCGATGCACTCCACCGGCCGCGACTTGCCGGTGCCGCGGGGATCGAAGCTCACGAGGTCGTAGCGCGCGCGTACCGCGGCGGGGATCTGCGTGGCGTAGTCGGGCAGGGTCGCGGTGCCGGCGTCGCCGGGTCCGCCGAAGTTGAACACCAGCGATCCGAGCCGTTGGTCGGGCTCGGTGGCGCGCAGGCGGGCCACCGCGATGTCGACCTGCTCGCCGTCGGGTTGCGAGTAGTCGACCGGCACGGTGAGCGTGGCGCACTGGAGCTTGCCGCACGCGCGCCATGCGGAGAGACCCGGTCGCTCGCGGTGGCGGCCGTCGCCGTCGCCGTCGTCGTCGCGGTCGTGAACATCGTGAAGATGCCGGCCACCGACGCGAGTGCGACGAAGCACACGAACAGGCGCCGAGCGGAGAGGCGCCGGGGCATGAGCGGCAGGGTACCGGTCGGCTTTCGTGCCGCGACCGCGGGCGCGGCCGCTAGCTTCGAACCGATGTCGCGCGACCCTCTCGACCGCAGGCACGGCCAGCCCGCTCGGACTCGTGTCGGTGCACGCCCACCCCGACGACGAAGCGTCGAAGGGTGCGGGCACGGTCGCGCGGTACGCGGCCGAGGGCATCCGGGCCGCGCTCGTCTGCTGCACCGGTGGTGAGGAGGGCGAGATCCTCAACCCCGCCGCCGACACCCCCGAGGTGCGGGCCGACCTCGGCGCCGTGCGCATGGCGGAGTTGCAGGCGAGCGTCGACGCCATCGGCTACGCCGAGCTGTACCTGCTCGGGTACCGCGACTCGGGCATGGCGGGCACCGAGGCCAACGCCCGCGCCGACAACTTCGCCAACGCACCGCTCGACGAAGCGGTCGGGAAGCTGGTGGCGATCATCCGGCGCGAGCAGCCGCAGGTGCTGGTGACCTACGGCGACGAGCGCGCCTTCTACGGGCACCCCGATCACATCCAGGTGCACGAGATCTCGGTGGTCGCCTTCGACGCCGCCGGCGATCCCGAGCGCTTCCCCGAGGCGGGGCCGCCGTGGCAACCGGTGAAGCTCTACTTCTCGGGGTTCTCGTTCCGCCGCATCCGCGCGCTCCACGATGCCTACCTGCGCATCGGGGAGGAGAGCCCCTACGCGGAGCGCATCGAGCAGTTCGAGAAGGCGTTGGGCAACGCCGAGATGCCGATCACGCCACCGACCACGCTGGTCGACGTGAGTGACTTCCTCGACGCGCGCCGCCGGGCGTTGATCGCGCACCGCACGCAGATCGACCCCGACAGCCACTGGATGCGGGTGCCCGACGAGCTGCTGCGCGAGACGTTCCCGTGGGAGGAGTACGTGCTCGCCCGCTCGCTGGTGCCGGGGCTGGAGATGCCGACACCCGAGGCGCCCGAACACGATCTGTTCGCGGGCGTGCGGGCGACCACCGAAGTGCCGGTCGGAGGGACCCCATGAGTGCAGGAGCGAACGACGCCGTGGACGAACACTGGCTCGACGGATGGGTGGGGCGCGGTCGCGGACCGGGCGGTTCGGGCGCGGTGCACGTCGTGGTGACCGGTCTGCCCGACGGCGACGGCTCGTGGCAGGTGCGGGTCGACGACGGCGTCGTCGCCGAGGTCTCCGCCGGAGCACCCACGAACGCCGACCTCACCCTCACGCTCCCGGCGGCGGCTGGCGAGCGAGGTGGCGAGCGGTGCGTCGACCGCCAGCGCGGCGTTCATGCAAGGACGCATGAAGACCGCCGGCGATCTCGGGCTGGTGCTCGACGTGCTCGCGGCGGTCGACTCCCGCAGCTGACGACCGGCGCGGCGAGCGAGGCGGGCGCGGCGGTCAGGCGCGCTGCAGGTCGCGCAGCGCGCGCCAGCCGATGACCTCGGCGCCCGAACGCGCCACGAGGTCGCGGAACGACGGGTCGCGTGAGAGCAACGCGTGGTCTTCGACGCGGCCCGACCAGTCGTCGCTGCACGCGGCGCGCAGCTCGTCGGTGTCGATGCCGGGGTGCAGCGCAAGCTCCGTGACCCCGACCTCGAGCTCGAACAGCGCACGCTCGACACGCCGGCGCGCGCCGGGCGGGCACGCGACCACGTGGTCGGGGAACACGACGCCTTCGTCGGCCGCGAGGCGACGGAACGGGAAGCCCGCGACGTGCTCGGCCTCCTCGCCGCCCAACCGGAGCGGGAGCCCGAAGTCGACCGCCAGTTCGAGGTAGGCGTCGAAGAACTCGGGACGCGGTTGCAGGGCCCCGAGGTGGCTGGTGAGGTGGCTCACGTCGAAGCCCCACACGATGGCCCGCTCGATCTGCGCTCGGCACTCGCGCCGCACCTCGTCGAGGTCGGCGTGGTCCCAGGCGTCCTCGATCGTGCGGGGGAACCCGCCGTCGCCGTCGAGCAGGCTCGGCGAGTGGGTGATCGGGCCCCAGCGGTAGGTCTCGAGCTCGGCGTTGAGGGTGAGGTGCACGCCGACGTCCTCGCCCCGGTAGCCGCCGGCGGCGTCGCGGGCCCAGGGGCACGGCACCATCAGGGAGGCGCTGGTGGCCAGGCCGTGGCGGAGCGCGTCGTAGGTGGCGACGTTGCCCGCGTGGGTCAGGCCGAGATCGTCACACGAGACGATCAGCAACTTGGCGTCGGCGGAGTACCCGAGGCGCTCGGCGAGCGTGGTCATCGGCGGATCAGGCTACGCGCGCGGGAGTGCCCGCTCGGGCCTGGGTAGCCTCCGCTCGATGCGGACCGTCGTGGTGGCCGTCGCCCTGCTCGGGTCCGTGCTCGCGGCGTGCTCGGGCGGCGGCTCCGATGCAGGGTCATCGAGCACGACCACCGCGGCACCCACCACGATCGCGCCGGTGACGACGGTCGCCGGCGGCTCCGACCTGTGCCCGACGTTCCACGGCTCGACCACGTCGATCACGTCGAACGGGCCGACCGCGCCCGCGTTCCTGACCGATGCCACCGCCGGGGCCCAGGGGTGCCTCGACGTGGTGACCTTCACGTTCCAGACGCGCGGTGACGGCACCCCGCCGGGGTACACGGTGGGATACCAGGACCAGAGCAAGCAGGCGTTCCAGGACGGCGATCCGCCCGCAGACATCGAGGTGCCGGGAGCGGCGACGTTGGCGGTGCACATCGCGCCGGCCGCGAGCACCGACATCAGCGTGCCCGACAGCCCGCGGCCGACGTACACCGGCAACCTGTCGCTCGACTACGGCGACCATCACCACCTGGTCATCGTGCGCGAGCTGCCCGACGGGAAGGACGCCGCCGGTCAGGACACGGTGAACTGGGTGATCGGGCTCGATTCGCCGCGACCGTTCCGGGTCGACCGGGCCGACAACCCGCCGCGCGTCACGATCCTGATCGGGTAGCGAGCGTCATCGGGACATGTCGGCCTCATCGCGTGAGGTCCAAGACGATGCCGCCGAACACCGCGTCCGACGCCAGCAGCTCGTAGGCAGCGGGAGCGTCGTCGAGCGGCATCGTGCGCGCGATCACCGGCACGATCTCACCGCTCGCGAGCAACGGCACGACATCGCGCGTGAATCCCGCGGTGGCGGCGGCCTTCTCCTCGACCGAGCGTCCGCGCAGCGTGGTGCCGTAGATCCGGATCCGCTTCATGAGCAGGGCGCCGAGGTCGACCTGCGTGCGGGTGCCCGCCATCATCCCGACCAGCGCGATGCGGCCCCGCAGCCCGGTGACGGCGAGGTCGGTGACGAGGTAGTCGCCGCCGACCAGCTCGAGGACGACGTCGACGTTCCCGACCGCGTCGGTGATGGCGGTGGCCAACGCGGCGGGGTCGTGCTCGCGGGCCGCGAGCACGCCGTGGTCGAGGCCGAGGGCCCGCGCCTGCTCGAGCTTCTCCGCGGTGCGGGCGGTGCCCACCACGGTGCAGCCCGTCGCGCGGCCGAGCTGCACGGCCGCGGTACCCACACCCGAACCGACCGCGTGCACGAGCAGCACCTCGCCCGCCTGCATCGCGCACTGCGTGACGAGGGCGTCGTGCGCGGTGACGAACACCTCGGGCACACCGCCCGCGGTCACGAGGTCGATCGTCTCGGGCACCGGCGCGCACTGCGACGCGGGGATCGCGAGCAGCTCGGCCTGACCGCCGCCGCCGGCGATGCCGAACACGCGCGTCGCCGATCGCGGGCTCGCTGACCCCGTCGCCGTGCGCGATCACCTCGCCCGCGAACTCGAGGCCGGGGATGTCGGGAGGCGACCCAGGGGGCGCGTGGTAGAACCCGGCGCGTTGCACCAGGTCGGCACGGTTGAGGCCGGCCCCGTGCACGCGCACCAGGACCTCACCGGGACCCGCCTCGGGATCGGGTCGTTCCTCGACTCGCACCTGCTGGTCGGCGATCACGAGCGCACGCATGCCGGCGACCGTAGTTCCGGGCCACCTCCGAGGCGCGGGGCCGAGGGCTACGGTGCGGCCGTGCCCGACGTCGCCGATCGCCCCGTCGCCGACCTCGTCGTGCTCGACGCCGACGGCCGCGAAGTCCGCTTCGACGCGGCCGAGGCGCGTGATCTGCTCGCGCTCACCGGCGGGCTCGAGGATGCCACCGTGTCGGCGTGCCCGCGCTGTCGCAGCCGGATCCTGGCGGTGGTCGCGTTGAGCGATCTGCTCGACGACGCACCGCCGTTCGCGCGATCGGGTGAGCTCGTCGAGCTGGCCGACGACGCACCCACGCTGCACGTCTACGTCCGTGACCTCGCGTTCCGGTGCCCGCACCGGGAATGGCGCGACCCGGGCGCGGAGGAGTGGGCCGACGTGATGATCCAGCTCGCCGGACCCGCCATCATCCGGTAGCCAGCGATCCGGTGGGCGGCAGTCCTCCGAACGGCTACCGCGAGATGCGGGTGCGCTTGAACTCGTTGAGCCGCGACCACTGCAGCATGTCGAGCGTGCGCTCGAGGTCGTCGACGCGGCCGCGCTCCATGAAGCGCACGAACACCGCCTCTTCGCCTTCGATGTAGGTGGGGACGCCCCACACCTCCCACTTGTCGACCGCCTCGGAGTGCTCGGTGGCGAGCGCCTTCAGCGGTCGACCGCTGGCGACCTCCTCGGCCACCGCGTCGACGTCGAGACCCGCTTCGGCCACCGCGTCGCGCACGACGTCCTCGTGGCCGATCTTGAGGCCCTTGTCGTGACGCGCCGCGAACAGCGCGAGGTGGGCGTCGAAGAACTGATCGGGGAACGCGTCGCGCACCGCGATGCCGTACTGCAGCGCGAGCGTGCCCGTGCCCCAGTCGGAGGGGTCACGGTCCCACACCGGGGTCGCGCCCTCCTCGACGTGGGCCTGGTCGAGGGAGAACGGCGTGAAGGTGAAGTCGACGTCGCTGCCGGCGCGGATCGCGGCGATCACCGCGGCGTTGCCGTTGTAGGCGAAGGGGCAGCGGTAGTCGAAGGTGACGGCGATGGAACGGGCCACGGGGGACCTCCCGGGATGGGTGCCGGTCGGCCGGTGCCGATCGTTGCGGGTTCAACGACCATACCCGAAGGACGGCCCGCGCAACCTCGCCGCGAAGGTGCGAGCGGCAGCGAGGGAAGGTGGCGAGGAGGTGGAGGTCAGCGGAGCGGTACCAACCGCCGAGCGATCGTGCCCAACGCGACGCCGAGCGCGGCGCCGGCGACGATGTCGGAGGTGTGGTGCATGCGTGTGTACACGCGGCTGGACGCGACCGCGGCCGCGAGCGCGAACCACACCGGCGTGGCCGGGCCGCCGGCGAGCAGCGTGGCCGCGGTGAACGCCGACGCGGCGTGGCCCGACGGGAACGAACTGGTGACGGGTCGGTGCATGCCGTAGGGAAGCGGCCCCTCGGGCGGGTGGTCGCCCTCGGGTCGTACCCGCCGGAACATCATCTTGATCGGGCCGTTGGTGAGCAGCGACTCGACGCCGAGCGCGGCGCCCATGCGCAGCGCGATCGCAGGATCGCCGCGCCGGGCGGCCCGGCTCGAGCCCACGAGCAGCCAGAGGAGTCCGTGGTCGGCGGCACTCGACAAGCCGTAGAACACCGGGTCGAGCCCGGGGCCACGGATGCGTTCGACCCAGGCGTCGATGCGCAGGTCGAGCGCGTGGACCCGCGACAGCATCCGGCGAGGCTATCGACCGGAGGGCCGACGA
This sequence comes from uncultured Actinomycetes bacterium, assembly GCA_963697125.1. Classification (GTDB taxonomy): domain Bacteria; phylum Actinomycetota; class Acidimicrobiia; order IMCC26256; family DASPTH01; genus DASUAS01. The sequence goes on along the minus strand of CAVOMW010000006.1, from coordinate 500,347 downwards.
TGTCGGTCGGTCAGCTCGCGCCGACGAGCGGCGCCGCCAGCGGAAGCGCAGCGTCGAGGGGGAGCGCAGCGTCGAGGGGGAGCGCAGCGTCGAGGGGGAGCGGCGACTCGATCATCGTGCCGGGGCCGCGCAGCTCGGCGGCGTCGACCGGGTTGCCTCCGTGTGCGGGGCAGTAGGGCTTGAAGGTGCAGAAGTCGCAGAGGCGACCGGGCTTCGCCCGGAAGTCGTCGCGAGTGCAGGCGGTGGCGATGGCGTCGTACATCGCCGACGTGCGTCGCTCGACGCCGCGGATCGACTGCTCGGTGGGCGTGGCGATGATCGCCTCGGGCTTGGACAGGTAGTAGAGCTGCACCCGCGCCGGGCGACGGCCGAGCATGCGCTCGCACAGCAACGCGTACATGTGCACCCCGGCGAGGCTCTTCGCCTCCCACAGCTCGGAGGGCACCGAACCGGTCTTGTAGTCGGTGACGACGTACTCGCCGTTCTCGTCGAGCTCGAGGCGGTCGATGATGCCCCGAAGCCGGGTGCGGCCGAGGTCGGCCTCGAGCTTGAGCTCCAGCCCGATGGGCTTCACCGTGCGCGGATCCTCGAGCTCGAAGTACTTGCGCACCAGCGACTCGGAGTCGGCGTCGAACTTGGCCCACTCCTCGGCGGTGAGGTCGAGATCGGCGAAGTCGGGGTGGGGTGCGAGCTCCACCCGGGCCTGGCCGAGGTCGGCCAGCGCGGCGTCGAGCGAGCGCTCGTCGGCGGGTCGGTCGAGGAGCAGCTCGAGCGCCCGGTGCACGAGGGTGCCCTTCGTGGTCCAGACCGACGGGGGCTCCGGGAGTCGCTCCAGGTAGGAGAAGCGGAACGCGAGCGGGCACTCCTTGAACGACGAGACGGAACTCGGCGACAGCGACCAGGGGGGTGCGAGGCTCACGAGATCGACGGTACCGCGGGGGTGTGACAGGGAAGCGGATATGGAGCGACGAACTCGGTAGCGTGCTGGCGTGAAGATCGACGGGATGCTGGGTGGGTCGTTCGACGAGATCGAGCGATCGGGCGCGGGCGCTCGAGGCCGCCGGCTACGACGGCGGCGCCACCGCGGAGACGAACCACGACCCCTTCTTCCCGCTGCTGCTCGCGGCGCGAGCACACCGAGCGCCTCGAGCTGGCGACCGGCGTGGCGATCGCGTTCGCCCGCACGCCGATGACGATGGCGTCGATCGCCAACGACCTGCAGCGGCGTCGAAGGGCCGCTTCATCCTCGGGCTCGGCAGCCAGATCAAGCCGCACATCGAGCGTCGCTTCTCGATGCCGTGGTCGCACCCGGCAGCGCGCATGCGCGAGTTCATCCTCGCGATGCGCGCGATCTGGGCGGCGTGGAACGGCGGCGAGAAGCTCGACGTTCCAGGGCGAGTTCTACACGCACACGCTGATGACGCCGTTCTTCAGCCCGGGCCCGAATCCGTACGGCCCGCCGAAGGTGTTCCTCGCCGCGGTCGGCGAGCTGATGACCGAGGTCGCCGGCGAGGTCGCCGACGGCATGATCCTGCACCCGCTTCACCACCGAGCGCTACGTGCGCGAGGTCACGCTGCCGGCGCATCGAGCGCGGCTTCGCCACAGGCGGCCGGCACGCGCGCCGACTTCGACCCTCAGCCTGCCCGGTGTTCGTCGTCACCGGCACGACCGACGAGGAGTGGGACGGCGGCGCGCACCGGCACCAAGCAGCAGATCGCGTTCTACGGTTCGACGCCCGGGTACCACGGCGTGCTGCGCCTGCACGGTTGGGACGACCTCGGCACCGAGCTCAACGAGCTGTCGCGCAAGGGCGAGTGGGTGGCGATGGGCGAGCTGATCACCGACGAGGTGCTGGAGACGTTCGCGGTGGTGGCCGAGCCCGACGCGCTCGCGGCCGCGATCGTCGCCCGCTACGGCGACGTCCTCGACCGCCTCAACTTCGACGCGCCGTACCAGTCGGATCCCGAGATCTGGACGTCGGTGCTGCACCAACTCAAGACCGCGTGAGCGACGACGACACCGCCTCCCCCGATGAGGCCAGGGTCAGGGACGCCAACTCCGCGTTCTACGCCGCGCTCGAGTCGCGCGACCTCGACGCCATGTCCGACGTGTGGGAGCACTCCGACCGCATCGTCGTGACCCACCCGGGGTGGCCGATGCTGCGCGGGTGGGCGCGGGTGGCGGGATCGTGGGACGCGATCTTCCACAACACCGGCTACATCCAGTTCGTGCTCACCAATGACGAGGTCACGATCGTCGGTGACAGCGCATGGGTCACCCTCGACGAGAACATCCTGCAGTCGGCAGCCCCGACCGAGGCGTCGGACGAGCTGTCGGGATCGAAGGCCACGAGCATCAACGTGTTCGTGCGCGGTCACGATTCGGGCGCCGGCGACGACAACTGGAAGATGGTGGTGCACCACGTGTCGCCCGTCGCGGGCGACGGCTGACAGGAAAGAGGAGAGAGGGCGCGATGTCGTACGCAGTGGACTTCAAGGACGTCTCGACGGTGGGTCTCGAGTCGTCGCCCGTCGCCGACGCGCTCGCCGGACTGCGCGCCAACGAGGCGCGCTACTTCAAGAACAAGTACGACCACGTGTTCACCGTGGAGCCCGCGAGCAAGGCGAAGAAGACGATCGCCTGGGTCCACAAGATCCTCGAGGAGCGCGACCTCGTCATCGCGTCGAAGCCGCTCGAGGCCACGGAGTTCGAGGTCGAGGGCATCAAGATGGCGTACGTGTTCTACGAGAGCGGCCTCTCGATCAACGTGATGTACACCCTCGCCGACGGCGGGAAGCGCGCGGTGGGGTTCAAGCTCTCCGACGGCATGGAGATCCCGGCGGAGCTGGCCGAGAAGTTCAAGTTCGCGCGGCAGAAGTCGAAGCTCGCGGGCACGATCCGCGGCTCGTTCTTCGTGATCAAAGGTGAGTACTGAGACTCAGCGCTGGTCGGCGATCCAGGCTTCGAGCGCGGGACCGCTCTCGAAGCTGGAGATGAGCGCGTAGCGCGGCTCGGTGCCGTTGTGGCACGACGACGTGCCACAGGCGCTGCGTGTCGACGACGAAGCGCGCGCCGCGGTGCAGCGGGACCCGCACCTCGGTCGCGGGATCGGGAAGGCCGTCGGGACCCTGCTCCATCAGCAGCATGTAGCTGTCGGGGTTGTCGGTGAGCTCGAGCCACGAGCGCACGACCCAGCCGTCGGCGTCGGGGTTGAAGCGGTTGTTGTCGTCGCGGTGGAAGCTGCGGAACGCGTCGTCGTGGCTCCTGGGGCTCGAGCTTGATCACGCGCACGCGCCCGAAGTCGGCGCCGACCGACTCGACCTCGGCGACGATGCGTCGGGCAGTGCTGCGGCGTTGCGAGGTGAAGCGGCCGCCCTTGTCGGGGCGCTCGTCGCCCTGCTTCCAGAAGCCGCGGCAGTCGAGCTCGCCGTCGGCGGTGGCGATCGGGCGCGAAGTTGGTGTCGCCGCCGCTCTTCCAGTCCATGTACTCGAGGTCGAGGTACTCGGACTCCGGGATCGGGTCGGCGAGGTCGCGCAGCACGACGTAGCCGTGCTCGTCGAGCGCGTCGACCCGCGGGTGGGGCGTGTCGAGGGGGATCTCGCAGGACCAGTGGGGGGCCGTCAGCCAGTGCTCAGTGAGGGCCATCCCAAAAGTGTAGGGACGGCGGGGTGCCGTCGACGGCACCAAACGGAGAAAGGGCCGAAGGTCCTGAGGTGCACATTTCGGGGCGGGACCGAGGTATAGGTTGCGCCCCCACATTCGAGCCGGGGGGATCGACATGAAGTTCACGCGTGCAGTGGTGCTGGTCGTGGTCGCACTGATCGGATCGGCGCTGCTGGTGGTGCCGTCGGGTGCCGCGGCGCCAGCCGAGCGCGTCGGCGAAGCTCACCGCCGATCAAGCACGTCTTCGTGATCAACCTCGAGAACAAGAACTACGACGAGACCTTCGGACCCGACTCGCCCGCGCCGTACCTCAGCCAGGACCTCGTGGCGAAGGGCGTGTTGCTGCAGCAGTACTTCGCCATCGGTCACGTGAGCCTCGACAACTACATCGCCGAGGTCAGCGGGCAGGGTCCGAGCAAGCAGACCCAGCTCGACTGCTTCACCTACACCGACTTCGTGAGCACGGGCACCGGTGACCTCGGCCAGGCGCTCGGCGACGGCTGCGTGTACCCGAAGTCGGTGAAGACGATCGCCGACCAGGTCGCGGCGAAGAAGCTGACGTGGAAGGGCTACATGGAGGACATGTCGTCACCGTGTCTGCACCCGACGCTCGGCGAGAAGGACCCGTACGTCGCGGCCGGCGCGTCGAACCCGTCGAGCGCGTACGCGACCCGACACAACCCGTTCGTGTACTTCCACTCGATCGTCGACTCACCGACCTGCGAGAAGAACGTGGTGCCGCTCACCGCGTTCGAGACGGATCTCGCGTCGGTGAAGACCACTCCGAACTACTCGATGATCACGCCGAACCTGTGCAACGACGGACACGACAGCACCTGCCCTGACGGCAGCCCCGGAGGCCTCGTGTCCTCCAACACGTGGTTGCAGACCTGGGTGCCGAAGATCCTCGCGTCGCCCGCGTTCAAGAAGGACGGACTGCTCGTCGTCACGTTCGACGAAGCGGAGGCCGTGGGTGACTCGGCCGACGCGACGACGTGCTGCGACACGCCGACGTACCCGAACGTCGAGAGTGCGAGCTCGGTCAAGCCCGGGCCCGGCGGCGGTCGGATCGGCGCGGTGCTGATCTCGCCGTTCATCAAGCCCGGCTCGACGAGTGCGACGCCCTACAACCACTTCGCGCTGCTGTGCAGTCTCGAGGACCTCTACGGCGTGAAGCACCTCGGCTACGCGGCGCAGCCCGGGCTGCAGTGCTTCGGGAAGGACGTCTACACCAACGCGTCCGGGAAAGGCGTGTCCGGCAAGACCGCGTCGGATAGGCAGCGGGCGTGCTGAACGCGCCCCGGTGCCAGCGACGCGGCGTGAGCAGCAGCGCGCGCGGGTAGTCCTCCCACATCCAGCGGGCGAAGTTGCGACGGGTCCAGGGGCTGAGCGACGCGGCGCGGATCGCGGCACGTGCGCCCAACGGCACCCGCAGGATGTGCTGCAGGAGGGAAGCGAAGCGCAGGTCGGCGCCGAGCGTGCGGTCGACGTCGGCGCGGTAGCGACTGGCGACCGCGGTCGCGATCGTGCGGTGACGCGGCGACGGCACGCGCCGCGAGCAGCCCGGTCTCGAGCGCCTGCGCGATCCCTTCGCCGGTCATCGGGTCGACCACGTTGCCGGCGTCGCCCACGAAGAGCACGCGGCCGCTGCGTGAGCCGTTCGCGGTGGTAGTCGGCGGGAATCGGCCACGCCGCGCACGGTGCCCTCGGGTTCGGCGTGTGGTCCGAGCGCGCGGCGGATGCTCGGTCGCTCGACCAGGCTGCGCCACTGCGCGGCGAGCGCCTTGCCCGACGGACCGTCCGAGGTGCGCAAGACACCGAAGCCGACGTTGGCGCGTCCAGCTCCATCGGGGGCGCCGACGGGAAACACCCACGCGTAACCGGGGAGGAGGTCCTGCTCGAACAGCACCCAGAGGCGACGGTCGTCGACGCCGCTGAAGTACTGGCGGAACGCGTGCCAGCTCCCGAGCGGGGTCGCCGACTCGGCGCCGATCAGATGGCGCACCGGTGACCAGTGCCCGTCGGCCGCGACCACGAAGCGGGCGGTCACTTCGGTCCCGTCGGCCAGCGTCGCGACGACGGAGTCGTCGCCCTCCTGGATCGCGGTCACGCCTGCGCCTTCTCGCACCGCGACGCCCTGCGCCCGCGCGTGCGCGACCAGCGCGGCGTCGAGCTCGGCGCGAGGGACCACACCCGGCGTACGCGCCGGCCGGCGGCAGTGGCACCTCGACCTCGCGGCCAGTGGGGGAGACGATCACGGTGTCGGTGACCCCGACCCACGAGGGGAGGGTGCGCACGTCGAAGCCGATCTCGTCGAGCAGTCGCAACGCCCCGGTGGTGAGGCCGTCGCCGCAGGTCTTGTCGCGCGGGAAGGTGGCCTTGTCGACCACCAGGGCGTCGAGACCCAGCCGCCGGGCCTCGAGTCCCGCCGCGACACCGGCGGGACCGGCTCCGACGATGAGGACGTCGAACAGCTCCCGAAATGCTGTGCCGGTCAAGTGCGCGACGGTACCCACGTTTCGCCCCGGTGGCCCGATCGCGGCAAGAATCGGGTCGTTCAGCAGGCGTGTCCTTTCTTGGGCGCGCCCTCACGCACTCACGGAGCAACCTGATGAACATCGCAGTCTGCGTGAAGCAGATCCCGGACCCGGCCGTCCCCGGCACTCTCGACGGTGACCACACCCTGAGCCGGGCGGGCAAGCTCATCCTCGACGACTCCGACGCCTACGGCGTCGAGATGTCGCTGCAGCTGGCCGAGAAGGCCGGTGGGGGCGAGGTGGTCCTCATCTCGATGGCGCCCAACGGCGAGGTCTCGGGCCTGCGCACCGCGCTGGCCATGGGTGCCGCCCGGGCGGTCCTGGTGTCCGACGACGCGCTCGCCGGCTCCGACTCGCTGTCGACGGCCAAGGTGATCGCCAAGGCGGTCGAGCGCGCCGGTGGCATCGACCTCGTGGTCACCGCCACCGAGTCGACCGACGGGTACACCGGCACCATCCCGGCGCAGGTCGCCGAGGTGCTCGGGTGGCCGTCGCTCACGTTCGCCAAGCACGTCGAGCTCGGTGACGGCAAGGTCACCATCCAGCGTCAGACCGAGGAGGGCTTCGACGAGGTCGAGGCCTCGTTGCCTGCGGTCGTGAGCGTGACCGCCGGCGTGGTCGAGCCCCGCTACCCCTCGTTCAAGGGGATCATGGCGGCGAAGAACAAGCCCGTCGACCAGGTGACGGTGGCCGACCTCGGCCTCGACGCCGGCCAGGTCGGTTGGGCCGGTGCCCGCCAGAAGATCGTGAACGTCGGTGCGGCGCCCGAGCGCGAGGCCGGCGAGAAGATCGAGGACGACGGCGAGGCGTACCAGCGCATCGTGCAGTTCCTCGAGCAGCTCAAGGTCGTCTGAGACCGCCCAGACCAGCCGGATTCGAAGAAGGACGCAGGAGAGAACGATGGCAGTTTCCAAGATCTGGGTCTTCGCCGAGACCGACGCCGAGGGCAAGCTCACCGGCGCGACGCTCGAGATCCTCACCAAGGCGCGCGAGCTGGCCGACACCGTCGAGGCCGTCTACGTCGGCACCGACGCCGACGCTCAGGCCGGCGGTCTGGGTGAGCACGGGGCCACGAAGGTGTTCGCGATCGACCCCGGCGACGCGCTCCCCGGCGTCATCGGCGCCGCGGCGCTGGCCGAGCTGGTCGGCGAGCACTCGCCCGACGCGATCCTGTTCGCGCAGAGCTACGACGGCCGCGACGCGGTCGCGCGCCTGTCGGTGAAGATCGACCGTCCGGTCCTCACCAACGGCACCGACCTCAAGGTCGACGGTGACAAGCTCATCGTCGGCACCGCCATCTTCGGCGGCGTGACCCTGGTCGACACCGAGTTCGAGGGTGACGGCCCGTTCCTGGGCGCCATCCGGCCGAAGTCGTTCGCGGCGGAGCCGAGTGGCGGCGCTGCGGCCGAGGTCGTGGCCGTGGCCACGCCCGACGCCGGTCGTGCCGGTGAGGCCAAGGTGCTCGAGCGCCACGTCGAGGAGCGCGAGGGACCGAAGCTCGAGGAGGCGACGGTCGTCGTGTCCGGCGGGCGCGGCATCGGCAGCGCCGAGGCGTTCGAGCCGCTCGTCGACGACCTCGCCAAGCTGCTCCACGGTGCCTCGGGTGCGTCGCGTGCGATCGTCGACGCCGGCTGGGTGCCGTACTCCAAGCAGGTCGGTCAGACCGGCAAGGTCGTGAAGCCGAAGCTCTACATCGCGCTCGGCATCTCCGGTGCCACCCAGCACATGGTGGGCATGAAGGGCTCCGACAACATCATCTGCGTGAACAAGGACGGTGAGGCGCCGATCTTCGGCATCGCCGACCTCGGCATCGTCGGTGACGTGCACAAGGTCGTGCCCAAGCTCATCGAGGCGCTGAAGGCCAAGTAGCGCGCCCTCCAGCGAGCATCTCAGAGTTCGCGTACGTAGGTGACGGTCAACTTCGAGATGTTCGGTCTGCAGGGTCAGGCGACGAACGCGCGCATGCCCTCGAGGTAGCGCGCGGTCGCGCGCGTCTGGATGGCGCGCGGCACCGGTCCACCGAGCTTGGTGAGCAGGTCGTGCGGTCGCGAGAACGCGACGACCTCGAACGCGACCATGCCGTCGTTCGCATCGCGAGTGACGACGAACCGCTCCTCGCCCTCCTCGGGGTGCTCCGGCAACGTGCCGTAGGCGAACCCGTAGCGGCCGGGCTCGTCGACGACCCGCACGATGCGGCAGGCGGCCACGACGTGCAGGGGACCGAGTGACGTGACCACCGCGACGGTGGTGCCCTCGGCGATGACGGCGTCGGCCGGGACGACGGTCATGCCCGCGCCGCGATGCGCAGCCCAGGCGCGGATGCCGTTGCAGGCCCGCGTCCACATGTCGTCACCCACGCCGAGGACGACGTGCTCGCGCACGTGGTGGTAGCCGTCGGGGAGCTCGGCGTCGAAGGTCGCGCCGACCTCGTCGTAGGTGAGCGGCGACGTCCGCTGGCGCGCCAGGAGATGCGCGAGCTGCTCGGAGTCGGGGGTGCGGAGCCGGAACACGCGGCTGGTCCCGCCTACAGCCCGGCGGGGAAGCGGTACGACTTCGGGACCGTCGGCTGCTGGCCCGTCGGGCCGTACCAGAGCGCGATCTCGAGGTGACGCTTCAGCTGGATCGTGGCGGGGTCGCCGGTGAAGCGTCGACCGTTCACGTACACCTGCACCTCGTTGGTGGCGTCGGCGTGGAGACCGCCGATCTGGGTGGCGCTCAGCGCGACGCCCCACTCGGTGAACGCCTGGCCGAGCGTGTACGGCTTCGGCTTCGCCGACTCGACGTGGAGGATCCCGCTCGTGTCGTGGGTGTGCAGGACGGTGAGTCCCTGGACCTTCCCGTTCTCGACGAGGAACCCGATGCCGGCGGGCACGGTGACCTTCTTGCCGTCGTCGATGACGTCGAGGTGCACGTGGTAGTGCACTTCGAGCTGCTCGGCGTTCAGCACGGAAAGCCCCGCGGCTTCGATGTACGGCTCGGCGTCGGCGGGCAGCAGCCACGGCGGTGGCGTGTCGGCGAGGGGGACGCTCGTCGGCATGGAGTACGGCGCGGTGGCGATGGCCGGCGTCGCTCGCGCGGCACCGGCCGACGGCATGGCGGTGACCGCGGAGAGGGCGACGCCGCAGAGGATGGTGGCGAGTCGGATGGCTCGGGGGGTGCGCACGACCGGGCAGTCTCGCAGAAGGTCACGCGTTCATGGCATCGGCGGCAGGCCTGACCTGAGCCCGCGGCCCGCCCGGCTCGCGTAGCGTCACCGCCGTGCCCGAGCAGGTGCCGGATCTTCCGGTGGAGGAGTTCGCGTCGGCCAAGACGTGGGAGCGCTGGCTCGCCCGGCACCACGCCACCGCGCCCGGGCTCTGGTTGCTCATCGCCAAGAAGGGGACCGGCGTCGTCACCGTCGACATCACCGACGCCATCGAGGTCGCGCTCTGCTACGGCTGGATCGACGGCCTGCGCCACGGACACGACGCGACGTACTTCCGGCAGCGGTTCACGCCCCGCAAGCCGCGCAGCAAGTGGTCGCAGATCAACCGCGATCGGGTCGAAGCCCTGATCGCGGCGGGTCGGATGCGCCCGGCCGGACAGGCGCAGGTCGACGCGGCGAAGGCCGACGGGCGATGGGACGCCGCGTACGCGGGCAGCCGGACCATCGAGGTCCCCGACGACCTGACCAAGGCGTTGCGTCGCAACGCCAAGGCCCGGCGCGCGTTCGAGACACTTGACAGCGCCAACCGCTACGCGATCTTGTTCCGCATCCACGACGCCAAGCGTCCCGAGACCCGGGCGCGTCGCATCGAGCAGTTCGTCACCATGCTCGAGGAGGGTCGCACCATCCACTGACCGCGCAAACGGGGGGACCATGGTCGAGACCGGCACCGAAAGGCTGCAGTGGCAGATCGGCGACGTGACCATCACGCGCGTCGTGGAGAGCGTCGCCAACATCCCCGCCAGTGGATTGCTGCCGAGCGCGTCGGACGACGTGATCGCGTCGCACGGGTCGTGGCTGCGGCCGCACTTCGTCGACGACGACGGCATGCTGGTCCTGTCGATCCATGCGTTCGGGATCACCGCGGGTGACCGGAAGATCATCGTCGACACCTGCATCGGCAACGACCGCCAGATCCCGGGGATGGAGGCGCTCAACCAGCAGACGCCGTTCCTCGGCGACCTCGCCGACGCCGGCTTCCCGCGCGAGGAGGTCGACACCGTGATCTGCACCCACCTGCACTTCGACCACGTGGGTTGGAACACGATGTTGGTCGACGGCGAGTGGGTGCCCACGTTCCCGAACGCGCGCTACCTGCTGTGCAAGGACGAGTGGGCGCACTGGGAGCAGGAAGGCGCCTCGGGGTACGCGGCGACCATCGACGACGCGGTGCGCCCGGTGATCGACGTGGGCCTGGCCGACCTCGTACCGCCCGACCATCGCGTCACCGACGAGATCCGCCTGGAGTCGACGCCGGGCCACACCCCGGGGCACGTGGCGGTGCACGTGGAGTCGGGTGGGCAGCACGCGCTGATCACCGGCGACCTCGCGCACCACCCGGTGCAGTTCGCCGAGCCCGACTGGTTCGCCGATCCCGACACCGACCGCGAGCAGTCGTCGGCCACCCGGCGCCGGCTGCTGTCGGAGCACGGCGACACCGACGTGCTGGTCATCGGCACCCACTTCGCGCCGCCGTGCTGCGGTCATCTGGTCGCCGCCGGGAACGGATACACGTTCCAGGCGGTTGCACCCGAGGATGCCTGACTCCGCGAACCTCGCCGACCTTCCCACCAACACGTCGCAGCTTCCGCTCTCCGTCCTCGACCTCGCCCCGGTCGGGCGGGGTTCCACCCCCGCCGACGCGCTGCAACAACTCGATCGCGCTGGTGCAGGAGACCGAACGCCTGGGCTACCACCGGCACTGGGTGGCCGAGCACCACAACATGCCGGGGATCGCCAGCTCGTCGCCGGCCGTCCTGCTCGCACACCTCGCGTCGGTCACGTCGACCATCCGCCTCGGGTCCGGCGGCGTGATGCTGCCCAACCACTCCGCCCTCACCGTGGCCGAGCAGTTCGGGATGCTCGAGGCACTGCACCCGGGCCGCATCGACCTGGGCATCGGTCGTGCACCCGGCACCGATCAGCTCACCGCCGCCGCGTTGCGCCGCGGTCCCGAACTGCTCGGCGCCGACGACTTCCCCGAGCAGATGACCGAGCTCCTCGGCTACTTCGAGGGCGCGTTCCCCGAGGGCCATCGGTACGAGCGCATCACCGCGGTGCCCGCCCGCGGCTACAAGCCCGCGCTGTGGCTGCTCGGGTCGAGCACCTACGGCGCGTCGGCCGCCGCCGTGCTCGGCCTCCCGTTCTCGTTCGCCTACCACTTCGCGCCCGCCATGCTCGACGACGCGCTGGAGATCTACCGGCGCAACTTCCGTCCGTCGGCCGATCTCGACGCGCCCTACGTGATGCTCGGCGTGAGCGTGCTGTGCGGCGAGACCGACGAGCACGCGCACGAGCTGGCCAAGCCGGGCCAGCTCGCGTTCCTCCGGCTCCGCCAGGGGCGTCCCGACGTCTACCCGTCGCCGGCCGAAGCGGCCGAGTACAACTTCACGCCCGCCGAGCGCCAGTTCGTGGAGGACTGGACCCGCTCGCACGTCGTCGGCGACGTCGCAACCGTGCGCTCCGGCCTCGACGCGCTGGTCGAGCGCACCGGCGCCGACGAGCTCATGGTCTCGACGATGGCGCCGACGCACGCCGAACGGGTGGCGTCGTACACGCGCGTCGCCGACGCGTTCGCGCTCAGCGCCACCCGCTGACCGGGCGCGCGGTCGCCCACAGCGACCACACGGTGAAGACCACGCAGACCGCGGCGACCCGGGTGTGGGACGCCAGCCGGCCGCGAGCAGCCGCGTGCGCCGCGGCGCGGGCGTCGACGTGGGACCAGTCGACCGGACGGCGTGAATCTCGCACCAGCCAGTACGTCAGCGCGACGAACAGTGCGATGCCGAGGACCAGTGCGAGTGCGAACGGAACGGGGGTGACGACGGCCATTGCCCGCCTCCTACCCGCCCTACACGAGGTGTGAAACGAGCCTGTCCCGACCATACGACGACGCGCGTCGCAAGGGAACCCCCTCGACATTCACCGCCCGTTCAGGTCAGGGCGAGTCAGGTCAGGGCGAGAACGTCACCGACTGCACCTGGATGGGGAGGCCGCCGGTGAGCGTGCGCACCTGCATCTGGATGGTCGCACCGTTCTGACCGTTCCACGTGCAGTAGAGCGATCCCGCCGCGGGGTCGCAGTTCGAGAACGTGTAGGGCCCCTTCGCCGGGTAGGCCTGCGCGAACATCTGCGTGACCGCGTCGGCGCTGGCCACGTTGGCGGCATCGGTGCGGTTGTTGTTCTGCCACGACGCGAACAGGTACTGCGCGTACGTCTGCGGATCGTCGGTGATGACCGGCAGCGCGACCGTGGTGGTCGTGGTGGCCGGTGCGGTGGTCGACGTGGTGGTGGCCGGCGCGGTCGTGGTGGTCACCGGCGCGGCGGTGGTGGTGGTCGCGGGTGGGGTGTCGCTGTCGTCGTCGCGGGTCACGAGCACCACGACCAGGGCGACGGCGAGGGCCACGATCACCGCGCCGAGCACCCAGAACCAGGCCTTGCGGCCGCCACTCTTCTTCGGGCTGTGTGCGCCGCCTGCCACGGTCAGCTCCTGTCGTCGAAGTCGGTGATCACGGGGGCGTGATCGGAGGGCTGCTTGCCCTTGCGGGCGTTGCGATCGACCGCCGACCACCGGGCCCGGGCCGCGAGCGGCTTCGTGGCCAACGTGAGGTCGATGCGCATCCCGCGGTGCTCGTGGAAGTCGCCGCGGCGGTAGTCCCAGTAGGAGAAGAGGTCGCTGTCGGCGTAGAGGGAGCGGAACACGTCGACCATGCCCCACTCGCAGAGCCGCGCCACCCGTTCCCGCTCCGGCGGCGTCACGTGGGTGGCGCCCTTGAACGCCTTGGGTGACCACAGGTCGCGGTCTTCGGGCGCGACGTTGTAGTCGCCGAGCACGACGACGTCGTCGTCGGGTGACTGGGTGGCCGCGAGCCAGTCGCGCAGCGTGTCGAGCCACACGAGCTTGCGGTCGTAGAACTCGGTGCCGACCTCGCGACCGTTGGGCACGTACACGCTCACGACGCGCACGCCGTCGCACGTGGCGGCGATCACGCGGGCGTCGCCCTCGTAGGGATCGACGTGGTCGTCGTCGAACCCGTTGGTGACGTCGGTGATGCCGACGCGCGACAGGATGGCGACGCCGTTCCACTGACCCTGGCCGTTGTGCACCGAGTCGTAACCGAGCGCCGAGAAGCTCAGGTGCGGGAACGCGTCGTCGGAGAGCTTGGTCTCCTGCAGGCAGAGCACGTCGGGGCGGGCGTAGCCGAGCCACTCCTCCACCCGCTCCTGGCGCGCCTTCAGGGAGTTGACGTTCCAGGTGGCGATGCGCACCGGGCGACCCTAGCGAGTGGCTGTGACGGCAATCCGTCTTTGGCCTACTGGGTCTTCGGCGTGTGGTGCTCCCGCGAGCTTGAGCAGGGCTTCGTGGTCGATGCGGTCGCCGTGCGCGACCGCGACTCGCACCGGGGTGCTGGCCTGCAGGCTGGCGGTGCGGATCCCGCCCTCGAGCACGGCCCGCTCGCCGAGCACGACGCCCGGGCCCGACCTCGGCCACGTTCTCGCCGTCCATCGTCACCGACAGCACGCCGTCGAGGAGGAGGAAGAGCGAGTCGCCGGGGTCGCCCTGCTGGACGAGGAACTCGCCTTCCTTGATGGTGCGGATCTCGGGGCGCTCGCCGCCCGACATGATCGTGACCGAGAGCTGGCGCTCGAGCGCGGTCTCGACCGCGGTGACGAGCGCCTTGGAGTCCTGATCGCCCCACGGCGTGTGCTTGCCGAACGCGTCGCGGTACCACTCCTTGAAGTTGGCGAGGCCGACCTTGGCCGCGAGCTGCTGCTCGTGGTCGTACACCCAGTGCCGCGGGAACTTGCTCGCCCCGAGCACCTCGAAGCTCGACGTGCCGTCGGCGCGGATGGTGAGCGCGAGCGTGGTCCACACCGTGGGCGCGCGGAACTGCACGAACGGCGGGTGCTTCACCCGCCGGGGCGCGGGGAGGCCGGTGCGCCCGCCCGTGGTCTGCACGAACGTGACCTCGGTGTCGGTGCGGGTGGCCTCGGGGTGGAGGTCGGGGAGCTGGACGGGCTGGAACGTCGCCCGCAGCTTGGCCAGGCGCACGGTGGTGGCGCCCATGAGCCCGCCGCCGGAGCAGCCGGCGTCGACGATCTTGCCGTGCTCGATCTCGACCCACGCCTGGAGCCGGTTGGCGAAGCGGAACCGACCCTCGGCCCGCCACTGGTCGAGGTCGTCGATGACGTCGGGCGGGGGGTCGTCGTAGCTGGTGATCCCGGAGTCGAACGTGCCCTTCAGGACGGCACCGGTCACCGCCTCCGACGGGATCCACGAGACGCTGGTGACCGACGACTCGACTCGCATGTTGGTCCTCCTCGGCAAGCGTTCGCGTGCGAGAGTACGTCGCGGCAGCTGCACGGAGGCGAGGGGGCAGACCGACCTGAGGGGAGGGGGTCAGCACCCCCGGGCGCGGGTGACTGCCACCTTGTCGGGACCGTCGTGACCATCTGGAATGGAGGCTCATGGGGGACGGATCGAGCGACGGCGTGATCACCGTGTTCCTCGCCGACGACAACGTGATCGTCCGCGAGGGCGTGCGGGCGCTGCTCGCGCTCGAGCCCGACCTCGAGGTCGTCGGCACCGCCGACGACTACGACAGCCTGATCGCCGGGGCCGAGGCGGCCGCACCGCAGGTGCTCGTCACCGACATCCGCATGCCGCCCGACTTCCAGAGCGAGGGCATCGACGCGGCCAAGGAGCTGCGCAAGCGCCACCCCGGCACCGGCGTGGTCGTGCTGTCGCAGTACGACGACCCCGAGTACGCGATCTCGCTGCTCGCCGACGGCGCGGCCGGGTACGCGTACCTCCTCAAGGACCGCGTCGCCGAGGGCAACCAGCTCGCCCGCGCCGTGCGCGAGGTCGCGACCGGCGGCTCGGTGCTCGACCCCAAGATCGTCGAGGCGCTGGTGCAGCCGGTCGCCGGCGACGGCGGCCTCACCGAGGCCGACGAGCAGCTCCTCCACCAGGTCGCCGAGGGCCGGCCGATCAAGGCCATCGCCGCCGCCGCACGGCACCACCGCGGCCGCGGTCGCCGACGAGGTCGAGAAGCTGTTCCTCAAGCTCGTCGGAGGACGCGAGCACCGGCGAAGCCGGCGCGCTGCAGCGGCTGCGCATGCTGCACAAGGCGATCGTCGACCGCGAGGAGCAGGGCGAGACGCTCAGCCGGCTGCTCCCGAGCGGGCTCGCCGAGAAGGTGCGCGACGAAGGCCGCGCCATCGGCGAGACCGAAGAGCTCGTCGTGACCGTGCTCATGTCCGACATCCGCGGCTACTCGGGCATCGCCGAGCGCACCGACCCGACGCAGCTCGCGCGCCAGCTCAACGAGCACCGCGCCGAGATGAACCAGCGCCATCCTCGACGAGGACGGCACCGTGATGCAGTTCGTCGGCGACGCGGTGATGGCGTGCTTCGGCGCGCCGGTCCCGCACGACGACCACGCCGACCGCGCGGTGTCGCGGCCGCGTCGCGATGCTCGAACGCGCAGCGCGCGCTCAACGAGCGGTGGCTCGCCGCGAGCATGGCGCCGTTCGGGCTCGGCATCGGCCTCTCGACCGGTCCGGTCGCCGCCGCGCTGCTCGGCTCGGAGGAGCGGCTCGAGTACACGCTCGTGGGCGACACCGTGAACCTCGCCCAGCGGCTGCAGGATCTCGCCCGGCCGGCGGGCCGGATCGTGTTCAGCGAGAGCACCGACGCCGCGCTGCACTCCGAGGTCGACGTGCGAGCCGCTCGACGAGACGACGGTCAAAGGGCGGAACTCGCCGGTGCGCGCGTACCGCATCGACGTGGTCGACAACATGGCAACGGAGGATTGAGCACATGACTGACGTACGAGAGCCGCGATCGTCGTCGAGACGCACGGGCTGCGCAAGACGTTCGAGTCCGAGGGCGCGCCGGTGCGCGCGCTGCGCGGCGTCGACTTCACGATGACGCCGGGCGAGTTCGTCGCGGTCATGGGACCGTCGGGTTGCGGCAAGTCGACGCTGCTCAACCTCGTCGCCGGCCTCGACACGCCGACCGACGGCGAGATCATCGCTCGCGGGCGAGTCGCTCGTCGGCAAGACCGAGGACGAGCTCGCGATCATGCGGCGCACGCCACATCGGCATCGTGTTCCAGTTCTTCAACCTGCTCGAGGGCATGAGCGTGCTCGAGAACGTCACGCTGCCCGCGGTGATCGCCGGCGCGCCGCGCAAGCGCGCCGAGACGCGCGCCCGCGACCTGCTCGACCTGCTCGGCCTCGCCGACAAGGCGAAGGACGCGCCCGGCGTGCTCTCGGGTGGCCAGCGCCAGCGGCTCGCGATCGCACGCGCGCTCGCCAACGAGCCGACGCTGCTGCTCGCCGACGAGCCCACCGGCGCGCTCGACTCCGAGGGCGGGCACGAGGTGCTCGAGCTGTTCCGGCGGCTGCACGCCGGCGGCCAGACGATCCTGCATGGTCACCCACGACGACGACGTCGCCGCCGCCGGCGACCGCATCGTGCGCATGCGCGACGGCCGGATCGAGACCGACGCCGAAGAGGCCGCCGCCTCGGTGGTCGCACGCACGCTCTGAGACGCGCGTACAGCGAGGGGTGCGGCGCAGTGACTGCGGTCTGGTACCGGTTCCGGGCCGAGCTGCGCGCGCGGTGGAAGTCGGTGCTCGTCGCTCGCGCTGCTCGCGGGGATCGCCGGCGGTGTGACCCTCGCCGCGGTCGCCGGCGCGCGCCGCACCGACTCCGCGTTCTCGCGGCTGCTCGCCGCCACCGACGCCGCGCGACGTGCTGGTGAACCCCGACTTCGGCAACGACAGCGGGCTCGATCCGAAGGCGATCGCACGGCTGCCGATGGTCAGCGAGGCCGGGCGTCGAGACGGGACCTGATCGTCGCTGCCGCTCCCGCTGCGAGAACTTCGCGCGACGCTCGACAGCTCGCTGTCGCTCGGCAGCGACGGGCACGTGGGGTACTCGATGGCCCGGCCGCACGTGCTGCGACGGGCGGATGCCCGACACCGACGCGCGCCGACGAGGTGCTCGTGAACCCGACGGTTCGCCGACCACTACGGCGTCGACGTCGGTCGACACGTTCGACGCGGTGATCCTGACCGGCGACGGACTTCGGGCCTTCGAGGAGCAGGACATCTCCGATCCCCGACGGGCATCCGCCGGCGATCAACCGGGGCGAGTTCGGCACCCGGATGCGGCTCCGGGTCAGCCGGCATCGGTGAAGCGCCCGACGAGCTCGTGGTCGACGAAGGCTTCGAACAGTCGGACGATCGTTCGTCGACGCCGGCGTTCCTGCGGAAGTACCCGCAGGCCGATGCGGGCTTCTTCGGCGTCGCGGCGCGGCTGCGGCACGGCGCCGCCGACCTCCCCGCCTTCAAGCGCGCGGTCCAGGCGCTCCCGCACCAGGGCGCGATCGAGTTCCAGACCACTGCCGGCCACCGCAGGCGAAGGTCGCTCGGGCGGTGCGCCCGCAGGTGGGCGCGCTCACCATCTTCGCGGTGGTCATCGCGCTGACCGGGCTGCTGCTCGTCGGCCAGGCCCTCGCCCGCCAGACCTTCCTCGATTCGGTCGATCACCCGACGCTCCGCGCGCTCGGCTTCGGGCGCGCGCAGCTCGTCGCTGGCGACCATGCTGCGCGCGGTCGGTGGTCGCCGATCGCCGCGGCGCTGCTCGCGGTCGTCGTCGCGGTCGCCGCGTCGCCGCTCACGCCCATCGGCGTCGCGCGCAACGCCGAGCCCGATCCCGGGCTCTTCGTTCGACGGCCGCGGTGCTCGGGCTCGGCTTCCTCGCGCGTGCTCGTCGCGGTGCTCGCGCTCGCCGTCGCTCCCGGCGTGGTGGTACACGCGCGCGTGCGCGGTTCCGGTCGGCCGACCAGGCGCCGGCGCGGCCGTCGCGCCTCGCTGGGTGGCTGGGCGTGTCGGGTGCACCGGTCGCTGGCGGGCACCGGGGTCCGCATGGCGCTCGAACCCGGACGCGGTCGCACCGCGGTGCCGGTGCGCACGACGATCGTGGGCGCCGCGCTGGCGGTCGCGACGGTCGTCGCCGCGTTGACGTTCGCGTCGAGCCTCGACCACCTCGTGTCGACGCCGCGGCTCTACGGATGGTCCTGGGACGTGCGCGTCGAGACCGAGCGGTGAGACCCCGACGCAGCCGCGGCGCGCTCCACACCGATGTCGCGCGACGCGATGACGACGTCGAAGTGGTGTCGGCGGTTCTCCGAGTCGGTGATCAGTCGCGTGAACCTCGACGGCGTGACCGTCACCGCGCTCGGCGTCGCACCCGGCAAGGGGCGGGTCGAACCGACCATCGTGGCCGGGCGCGCGCCGCGCGCGCGACGACGAGATCGCGCTCGGGGCCAAGACGCTCGATCGCATCGGGGTCGGCATCGGCGACACGGTGCAGGCCCGGCCCGACGCCGGCGGGTCGCCCACGTCGCTCCGGGTCGTCGGTCGGGTCGTCCTCCCCGGGCTCGGGACCTATCCCGGGATCGGACAAGACCGCCCTCGGCGAGGGTGCGCTGCTCACCCGGGCGTCGCTGCGCGAGCTCGGTCCCGATTTCGGCGCCGGTCCGTTCCTCGTGCGACTGGCGCCCGGTACCGACGAGGCCGCACTCACGCGCGCGCTTGCGGCCCTGTCGCAGGACCCGACCGCGGTGCACGGTGACCGGGTTGGAGCGACCGTCCGACATCGTCAGCTACGAGCACGTGCGCACGACGCCGTTGCTGCTCGCCGGGCTCCTCGCGCTGCTCGCGATCGGCACCGTCGCGCACGCGCTCGTGACCGCGGTGCGCCGCCGCCGCCGTGACCTCGCGCTGCTGAAGACGCTCGGGTTCACCCGTCAGCAGATCTCCGGCTCGGTGGCGTGGCAGGCGACGACGCTGGCGGCACTGGCGCTGTGCTTCGGGATCCCCGTCGGCGTGATCGTCGGGCGTTGGGCGTGGACCGCGCTCGCCGACGACCTCGGCACGCTCGCCGAGCCGATCGTGCCTCTGCTCGCACTGGTGCTGTGCGTGCCGGTGGTGCTGCTCGTCGCCAACGTCGGTCGCCTTCGTGCCCGGTCGCATCGCGGCTCGCCTGCGGCCCGCCACCGTGCTGCGGAGCGAGTGATGGAGCGCCCGTCATGAAGGCGGCCTGGATGCTCGCCCGCTCCGATCTGCGCCGTCGGTGGCGCAGCGTGGTCGTGCTCACGCTGCTCGTCGCGTTCTCGGGCGCGGTGGTGCTCGCGCTGGTTGCCGGCGCGCGCCGCACCGAGAGCTCACTGGCGCGCTTCGAGCAGGCGAGCCGGTCGGCAGACGTCGAGTACGACGCCGGCCCGGTCGACCCCGGCCCAGGTCGACGAGCTCCGGCGCACCCCGGGCGTCGCAGCGGTCGCGCAGCTCGAGCAGCTGACGCTGATCTCGCGCACCGGGCCGTACCAGAACCAGTTCCTGCCGACCGCGGCGCAGACCGACCGCCGGTTCGGCACCGAGGTCGACCGTGCCGCGGATCATCGACGGACGCGCGGCGCGTCTCGACGCGATCGACGAGCTGACGATCAGCGAGGGCCTGGCGTCGCTCCTGCACGTCGGCGTCGGCGACCACCTGACGTTCGCGTCGTTCAGCCCCGGCGACATCGCCCAGGCGGACGACGCGGTGGCCGCCCACGGACCGCACGTGGTGTTCCGCATCGTGGGCATCGTGCGCCGCCCGCTCGACCTCGGCGGTCGGGGAGCGACCGGGGGCGTCATCGTCCCGACGCCGGCGTTCCTCGCGCGGTACAAGGACGAGATCGGCTCGTTCTCGGGCGCGGTGCTGCGGGTGCGCACCGACGACGGGAGCGCGGACGTCGACCGGGTCACACCGCGCCGCGCGCCGCATCTTCCGCGTCGCAGTCGTTCGGCGTGACCAGCCTCAGCATCGAGGGTCAGGGCGCGCAGAACGCGATCGACGTGACGACCGTGGGGCTCTATGTCGCCGCCGGCATCGCCGCGCTCACCGCGTTGGTCGGCATCGCCATCGCGCTCTCGCGCGAGATCTCGCTCAACGACGTCAACCAGTTGACGCTCAGCGCCCTGGGTCTCCGCCCGCGTCACCGCGCGTTCGCCGCCGCTGCCGTCGGTGTGCCGGTGGCGGTCGTCGGTGCCGCGGTCGCGGTCGTCGGCGCGGTGCTCGCCTCGCCGATCTTCCCGATCGGCGTCGCGGCCAAGGCCGAACCCGACCCCGGCATCCGGCTCGACGCCGCCGCCATCGGCCTGGGCTTGCTCGTGCTCGTCGGGTGCGGTCCTGGTCGTCGCGCGCGGTCGCCGGGCTGCGCACGGCGCGCGCGGCGACGCGGACGCGTCCGGAGGCCGCCCGGCCCGAGCGTGTCGGCGCGACTGAGCGCCGAGTGGGGTGCCGCGCCGCCGGCCGCGGTCGGCGTTCGCTTCGCGCTCGACCGCGGGCGCCAGCGCCACGCGCTCCCGGTGCGGTCGTCGCTGCTCGGCGCCAGCTTCGGCGTGCTCGTGGTCGTCGCGGTCCTGGTGTTCTCGAGCGGCCTGCAGCACCTCGTCGCGTACGCCGCCGCGCTACGGCTGGACGTGGGACCTCGTCGGGTACGACCAGACCGCGGACACGCCGTCGGGGCGTGACTGCGGGCCGCTCCGCACCGAGCTCGTCGCCGACCAGACCTACGCCGCGGTGGCGTCGGTCTGCACCGGCGGGGTCGAGATCGAAGGGCGCAACGTCACCGCCTGGGGGTTCCAGCAGCTGCGCGGCTCGGTGCAACCCGAGATCGTCGAGGGCCGCGCGCCGCGCGGGCCGCACGAGGTCGCGCTCGGTGCCGACACGCTCGCGGCAGTCCACCGCCGCGTCGGCGACTCGACGCGCGATCACCGCCGGCCGACGGCACGCGGACGTTCCGGATCGTCGGCCAGGCGGTCCTGGCCGGGATCTCGGATCCCGCGCCCATCGCCGACGGTGCCGCGTTCACCGCGACCGCGCTCGATCGGCTCGGGTGCCGACGGCGGCGGATGGAACCTCGTGGTGAAGCTGGCGCCCGGCACCGACCGCGACGCGGCCATCCGCGCGCAGCGCGAAGGCCGCGGTCCTCGGCGGTCCGATCCTGCCGATCCTGCCCGGCCGAGATCGACCGTGTGCGTCAGATCCGTGGCCTGCCGGTCGCGCTCGCGGTGTTCGTCGCCGTGATCGCGCTCGTCGCCGTCGGGCTCGCGCTGGTGTCGTCGTTGCGTCGCCGACGGCGCGAGCTCGCGGTGCTGAAGACGCTCGGATTCACGCGCCGCCAGGTGCGCGCGACCGTCGCGTGGCAGGCGAGCACCGTCGCGGCTGGTCGGTCTCGTCGTCGGCATCCCGCTCGGTCTCGCTCGTGGGCACGCTCCGTGTGGCACCGGGTCGCCGACGAGCTCGGCGTGTCGGCCGAGCCGCAGCTGGCCGGTGCTTGCCATCGTGCTGCTCGTCGCGGTCGGCGCCTTCCTCGCCGTCAACCTCGTCGCCGCGTTCCCGGCGCGCCGGGCTGCCCGCACCCGTCCTGCCGTCGTCCTACGATCGGAGTGACCGTGGCCACCAGGCTCGACGACATCCAACCCCTGGACCTCGCCAGCATCCGTGACGATGCTCCCGAGCGTCCGCCGTGGTCGACGCGCGCCACCGGATCGATCGCGTTGGCCATCGTCGCCATCGTGGTCGTGGTCGTCGCCGCGCTCGTCGGCGACCGCGTCCCGCTCGGTCCCGGGCGCCCGCTGGCCATCGTGCTGGTCGCCGCGTGGGCGCTCGCCGCGGTGTTCGTCGCCGTCCACCGTCCCAGCGAGCCGCTCAGCGGAGATCATGGCCCTCGCCGCGTTCGTCGGCGCGCTCGCGTTGTTCGGTGCCGCGCTGGCCGGACGCGACGTCGCCACCGCGACCGTGCGCGACTTCGGTTCCGGCGTACGCGGCGCGTCGATCGCGCTGTTCCCCGCGGTCGCGCTGCATCTGGTGCTCGGCGTCCCCACGGATCGCTCGTCACGCGCGCGCGTCGCCTCTGGGTCCTCGCCGGCTACGCTGGCGAGTGCCGTGCTCGCGGTCGTGATGGTGGGCGACCGACCCGACATCGCGGTCGCGCCGCTCGTCGCGATCGCGGCGGCCGATGCGGTCGTCGGCTTCGTGGGGTACGTCACCCGGTACCGCGCCGCCACCAGCGTGCAGGAACGGGCGCGGCTGCAGTGGCCCGCGTGGGGCGTGGTGGTCGCCGCCGCGATCTCGGCCGGCGCGTGGATGCTGCACGAGTTGCTCTCGTGGCCCGACGATCTGCGCACCGTCGTCCTCGTCACCACGGTGCTGGTCCCGCTCTCGCTCGCGCTCGGGTCGTCGGAGCGGCTCTCGGTGCGGATCGACCGGCTGCTCGTGCACTCGATCACCATGGCGGGCCTCGCCGCGATGGTCGGCGGCGTCCGTACCTCCTCATCGTCCTCGGACTCGGCCGCGCGCCGACCGGTGACGAGAAGACCCTCCTCGGTCTGTCGATGCTGGCCGCGGCGCATCGCCGCCCTGTTGTGGATCCCGGTGCGCGAGCGGCTCACCGAGTTCGCCACCCGCAGGGTCTACGGCGAGCGCCACGCGCCCGACGAGGTGATCCGCACGTTCGGCAGCCGGCTCACGCGTGCGCTGCCGCTCGACGAGCTCCTGTTGCAGCTCGCGGAGTCGCTGAAGAAGACGATGTCGCTGAGCGTCGCCGAGGTGTGGACGCGCGGCGCGAGCGGCCGGCTCGAACGGGCGGTGTCGGTGCCCGACCGTGGCGTCGCGACGCTGGCGCTCGGCGCCGAGGAGGAGACCGTCGTCGCGCGCGCCGGCGTGTCGGGCGTGGCGTGGGCGCAGCATCTGGCTGCCGCAGGTCATCACTGCCGACGAAGAGGTGCTGCGCGTCGCGCCGATCACGAACAGCGGTGAGCTGCTCGGCATGATCATCGTGCGGCGTCCCCACGGCGCGTTGCTCTTCGACGAGAACGACGACCAGGCGCTCACCGAGCTGGCGCGCCAGGTCGGCCTCGCGTTGCACAACGTGAAGCTCGACTCCGCGTTGCAGGAATCGCTCGACGAGGTGCAGCGCCAGGCCGACGAGCTGCGCGCGTCACGCTCGCGCATCGTGGAGGCCGGCGACGCGCAACGACGTCGCATCGAGCGCGACCTCCACGACGGTGCGCAGCAGCACCTGGTCGCGCTGGCCGTGAGCGTGAACCTCGTGCGTCAGATCTCCGACTCCGACCCCGACGCCGCCAAGGAGATGCTCGAGCAGATCGGCAAGGACCTGCAGGAAGCGGTGCAGGAGCTGCGCAACCTCGCCCACGGCATCTACCCGCCGTTGTTGATGGACCGCGGTCTGGCCGAGGCGCTGTCGGCGGCTGCCGGTCGGGCCGCGCTGCCCACCGGGGTCGAGGCCGACGGCATCGGCCGCTACCCGCAACTGGTCGAGGCGGCGGTGTACTTCTGCTGCCTCGAGGCACTCCAGAACGCGGCGAAGCACGCGGGCGACGGCGCGCAGGCGATGGTGAAGGTGTGGCAGGACGAGGGCGCGCTGCTCTTCGAGGTGCGCGACGACGGCGCCGGTTTCGACCTCGCGTCGCGCGCGCAGGAGGGCCACGGATTCGTCAACATGGGCGACCGCGTCGGTGCCATCGGCGGCACGATCGCGGTGGAGTCGGCGCCCGGACAGGGCACCGCGATCCGCGGTCGGATCCCGCTGGCCGACCAAGCGGTCGACCAGCCGGTCGCCTGAGTTCGCTACTCGGCGCGCAGGGCGTCGGCGGGAGAGGTGCGCGCGGCGACCTGCGCGGGCACGACGGCGATCACCGTGGCCACGACGAGCACCGCGAGCGCGATCAGACCCAGCGCCGGCGCCGACACCATCGGCACCGACGGGATGCCCTGCCAGTCGACGAACCGACGCCAGACGAACCGTCCGAGCAGGACACCGATCGGCAGGCCGATCACCAGCGCGAGCACGCTGAGCGTCACGGCCTGCACGGTGACCGTGCGGGCCACGTCGCGCCGGAGGAATCCGAGCGCCTTGAGCACCGCGAGATCGCGTCGCCGCCGCCGGATCGCGGTCAGGAGCGTGTACACGAGCACCGCGCCGGCCATCACCCCGAGGATCGCGGCCACCGCGATGGGGAGGCCGTCGACCCGGCCGAAGCTCGCGAGGTCGCGGGGGAGCGCGGCCGACGTCACCGGGATCGGTGCGATCGCGCGCGTGAGTGACGCCACCCCGGCAGCGTGGTCGGTGCCGGGCTTGAACTTCACCAGCACGACGTTGCGCGGCGCCGGTCCGCCCACGCCGTCGACCGCGTCGAACGTGACGTACGCGCCGCGGCCGAGCTGGCCGATGTCACCGACGTCGGGGAACACCGCGCGGCCCACCACCCGGAACCGCCGGGATTCGTTGCCGACGAGGACGCGCACTTCGTCGCCGATGCGCGCGTCGGCCGCTCGGAGCGTCTGGGTACCGAGCACGATCTCCTCCGCGTTCTTCGGCGCGCGCCCGGCGAGCAGCGCCGGCGCCACACCCTTGCCCGCGGACTCCACCGCGAACGCCTCGGCCCGCACCCCGTTGACCGCGATCTCCGCGATGGTGCCGCTCGCGTAGCCCTCGACGTCGGGGTTCGCGTCGAGCCCTTGCGTCATCGCGGCGCCGAAGTCGGGGAAGCCGCGGCCGCCGATCTGCGCGTCCCACGACCATCCGTAGAGACGCGGGGTGTCGAGCAGGTGACCGAGGCTCGACCCGAACGTGAGCGCGGTGGTGAGGGTGGCGACGGCCAGCGCCGCGGCCATGACCGTCGTGCGCACCGGTACCGCGGTGCGGCCGCGTCCACCGTCGAGCGCTTGGCGGGTGCCCAGGACCACGGGCAACGGCCGGAGGTTCCCGCCGAGGAGCCTCGTGACGAGCGGCGGGCGCGTGGCATGGCCGAGGTGGTGGCGCCGCGTCGATGGCCGGGTCCACCGCCAGGTCGTGACGGCTCCGACGAGCAGGATGCCGAGGAACACCGCGACCGTGCCGATGCCGATGACCGCGACGTTCACTTCCAGGCCCGGTGAAGGCTCGGCGACCCGCGCCAGGCCGATGGGCCACAGGGGTGAGAGCGCGATCGCAACCACCACGGCGATCACCGTGGCCAGCAGCGCGATGACGGTGGTGCGCACGAGGCCGGTGGCGAAGCGCTCGCCTCGGGTCATGCCGAGCGCGCGCAGCACCGGATGGTCGGTCGACTCGAAGAACGCCTGGCGCGACAGCGCCTGGATCGACACGAGGAGCGCTGCGAGCGCGATCAGTCCGGCGAGCAGCCACAGCACGACGGCCGCGAGGTGGAGGGTGCGGTTGACGTTGGCTTCGTGGTCCGCCTGGGTGAGCCCGAAGAACACGGATGCACCGCCACCGATGCGCGCGACGTCGGAGCGGAAGGTCTCGAGGTCGGTGACGTCGGCGAGATCGACGAAGAGGACCTTGTTGCCGGTGAGGTCGGCTCCGTAGCGCTCGGTGAAGGCGGGGGTGAGTCGGAGGAACGGCTCCAGCTGTCCGGGGATCGGCGGGAACGTCACCGGGTCGGTGACGATACCGACGATGTGGAACGTCACCTCGGGCTCGTCGGGGAAGGGGAGCTGGTCGATCGCACCGGCGGTGCCGGTACCCGCGACCCGAGCGGGCAGGCCGGCGAGGAACGACACGATCTGACGGTCGAAGGTCGGACGTCGAATGAACTTGAGCGTCATCTCGTCGCCCACGCCGAGGTGCAGCGTGCGCGCCGACTCGTAGTCGAGCATCACCTCGTCGACCCGGTCGGGGTCGAACCGTCGGCCCTCGAGGACCTTCCACCGGTCGAGGGTCGTGCCGAGCGGACCGCGGGTCATCGCGAGGGGTTGGAAGTCGACCTGGCTGAGGCGACGGCCGTCGGCGGTGTGGCCGAGGAAGAACAGGAAGTTGGCCCGCCCGGAGCGCTCGACCTCGGGAAGCGCCGCGACCTGGTCGAGGTCGAGATCCTTGGTGAGGAAGTCCCGACTCTCGGTGATGGTGGCATCGCTCGGCGACGACGCGGCGAGGAAGCGCTGGTACGCGGTGTCGGTGCGGCGTGCCGCGGCGGCCACCGCGATGGCGGCGCCGCCCGCGATGCCGATCAGCAACGAGAGCGCGACCCAGCCGAGGAGTCGCCGTCGAAGGTCGGCTCGGGCGCGTGCCCAGACCGCGCGGATCGAGAGGTTCTAGCCGGTGGGCGACCGGTCCGAGGAGTCACCGAAGCGTGCCCACACGTCGCGCACGACGTTGGGACCGAACTCCTCCTTGTGCACGTACTCGGCCGCGCCCGACGACTGGGCGTCGGCGGGGAGGTCGCCGACCTGATACGTGGACAGGAGCATCACCACCGCGCCGGGGTGGGCGGCGGTGATGCGGCGGGTGGCTTCGATCCCGTTGATGCCCGGGAGGTTGATGTCCATGAGGACCAGGCCGGGGGAGAGGGAGTCGACCATCTCGACCGCTTCCTCGCCGCTCTCGGCCTCGCCGACGACCTCGAACCCCGGCGTCGCCGTCACCACCGCCCGAGCGGCGCGGCGAAAGGGGGCTTGATCGTCGACGATCAGGACGAGGACCGGGTCGGCCATGGGTCCAGTTTCCCATCCCGCGCTCGGCATCGGCAGGGTGCGGACACCACCCCCGCCAGGTGGGGAGCCTTCACCGGCTCCTCAGCGATCGGCGAGATAGAGGAGGACGGCCTTGACCCGGCGGTGGACGTCGGGCTCAGCCGACAGACCCAGCTTGGAGAACACCGAATTGATGTGCTTCTCCACCGCCCGTTCGGAGAGGCCGAGGGCGGCGGCGACCGATGCGTTGTTGCGGCCCTGGGCCATCTCGGCGAGGACCTCGCTCTCGCGGGGCGTGAGGTACTGCAACGGCGAGTCGGCCCGGCGGGAGCGGGCGTCGACCAGCGCTTCCACCACCTTGGGGTCGATGACCGAGCCGCCAGCGGCGACCTCGCGCACGGCCCGCACGAGCTGGTCGACGTCGGAGACGCGCTCCTTCAACAGGTAGGCGCGTCGCTCGGAACCGCCGTCGAGGAGCTCGAGCGCGTAGCCCGGTTCGACGAACTGGCTCAGCACGACCACGCCGAGCTGCGGGTGGGACCGGCGCAGCTGAGCGGCGGCGCGCACACCCTCGTCGGTGCCGGTGGGGGGCATGCGGATGTCGGTGAGCACGACGTCGGGTGGGTCGGCCTGCACCGCGGCGATGAGCCCGTCGAAGTCCTCGGCGACGCCCACGACCACGATGTCGGGGCTGGCGTCGAGCAGGCGGGTGACCGCTTCGCGGACGAGATAGTTGTCCTCGGCCACGACGACCCGGATGGGCATGGCGCAAAGCTACCGGGGGACGGAGTGAGCGGACGCGAACGAGGGCGAGAAGGCGGTTAGCCTCACGCCTCGATGCGTGCGCGCCGGGCAGCCGCTCTCGCCGTGGTGGTCCTCGTCGTGTGCGCGGTGAGCGCGCTCGGCGTCGGGCCCGCGTACGCGGGGCTCGGCGAGCACATCGCCGACTACCACTCCGACGTCACCATCGAGCACGACGGCACCATCGAGGTGCACGAGACGATCGTCTACGACTTCGGCGTCGTGCCCAAGCACGGCATCTTCCGCACCATCCCCGTGCGCACGTCGGTAGTCGGGCAAGAACGGCTACGACCGCGTGTACCCGCTGACCGTGGTGTCGGTGAGCGGCTCGGAGGGCACGCCCGCGCAGTACTCCGTCGAAGACGACGGCGACAACCAGCAGATCAAGATCGGCGATCCCGACCGCACGATCAGCGGCGAGCACACCTACGACATCGTGTACCGGGTGCGCGGCGCGATGAACGCGTTCGCCGACCACGACGAGCTCGTGCTGGAACGCGGTGGGTGTGGAGTGGCCGGTGTCGATCGACAAGGCGTCGGCCGTCGTGCACGCGCCCGCCGACATCACCCAGGTCGGTTGCAACACCGGGCAGTACGGGGCGACCTACCCGTGCGACACCGCGACGAGCAGCGGGCCGACCGCCGAGTTCTCCAAGGCGCCGCTCAACCCGTACGAGGGGATGACGTTCACCGTCGCGCTCCCGAAGGGCGTGATCGTGCCGTCGCCGAAGCCGATGCTCGAGGAGCGGTTCAGCTTCACGTCGGCGTTCCGGGTGACGCCCGCGACCGGCGGCATCTCCGGCGGCTTGCTGGCGGTGCTCGCGCTGATCGTGATCTTCCTGGTGTTCAAGTTCGGGCGCGACCGTCGCTACGCGGGCTCCGCAGTCGACGCGGCCTACGGCCCGCCGGCGACAAGGCGGACGGTGGCCCCGAGGTGTCGGCGCCGCTGCACGAGGGTGAGACGCCGGTGGAGTTCGAACCTCCCGAGCACCTCCGGCCCGGCGAGCTCGGCACGCTGATCGACTTCGATGCCGGCACCCTCGACGTCACCGCCACGATCATCGACCTCGCCGTGCGCGGCTACCTGAAGATCGAAGAGGTCGACAAGGAGTGGTACCAGTTCAAGCACGACTGGACGCTCACCAAGCTGCCCAAGGAAGGGGAGCTCCGGCAGTACGAGCGGTCGCTCTACAGCGGGCTCTTCAAGGACGGTGACGAGGTCAAGCTCTCCGATCTCAAGAACACGTTCGCCGCGCGCATGAGCAAGGTGCGCGAGGAGCTGATGGACGACGCGATGTCGAAGGGCTGGTTCAGCCGGCAAGCCGGGCACGGTGAAGGTGCTGTGGGGCCTGCTCGGCATCCTCGTGCTCGCGGCCGGGATTGCGCTCACGATCCTGCTCGCGGCGGAGACGCACGCGGCGTTGCTCGGTGTCCCGGTGATCGTCGGGGGGATCCTGCTGCTGATCGCGTCGCGCTGGATGCCGAAGCGCACCGCCAAGGGGTACGCGGTGCTCCGGCACACGCTCGGGTTCAAGCGCTTCATCGACGAGTCGGAGAAGCACCGGGCGCAGTTCGCGGAGCGGGCCAACATCTTCTCCGAGTACCTGCCGTACGCGGTCGTGTTCGGCGCGACCGAGAAGTGGGCGAAGGCGTTCGAAGGTCTGGCCGACGACGTCGACACGTCGTCGTGGTACGTGTCGCAGCACGCGTTCAACTACGCGGTGTTCTCGAGCGCGATCGACGGCTTCGCGGTGACCAGCGCGGGCACGCTCACGTCGTCACCGGCGTCCAGCGGCTCGAGCGGGTTCGGCGGCGGCGGCTTCTCCGGCGGTGGGGGCGGCGGAGGCGGCGGCGGCTCCTGGTAGTTGCGGCGCCCTTCTCCGCGCCAGGCCTGGCAAGCTGTACGCGTGTCAGCGAGTCACGCACGCCGAGTCGTGGTGCTCGTCGTGGCGGCCCTTGCGACCGGGTGCTCGTCTTCATGGGCGGCGAACCAGACCGCGCGGTCACCATCCTCGACCATGGTCCCGCAATCTGCGTTCTGCGTCCTCTATCGACATGACGCAGACAGCGGGCGGCTCCGGAACTGGGACCTGAATGGCAACGCGAAGACTCCGAGCTATGCCAGAACGCTCCGTGCGCTTGCTCGTGCCGCTCCACCGAACCTGAAACCCGATGTCATGCGGATCCTCTCGTACTACGCGAGCCGGCAGTCGCATCTCTCCGCCGCCGAGGGACTGGCGGCCCTTGTCTCCGGTCGGCGCGTGCTCGCGTATGTCCACCACGTCTGCGGAATCGACACGGATGCTTCGCCTCCGCCCGGAGACGTCTGAACCTCTGCGCCATGAGTGCTCGTCACTCGCCGCGAGGTGAGAGTCGTCTGACTCTGGGGTGCGGGTTTCCGACGCAGCAGCCGTAGTTCCGCTGTTCTCGTCGGTTCACGATGAGGTTGCACAGAAGGTCGTCTGGTGGAGGTCTCCGATGACAGTGGCGCAGATTCTCGCTGAGTACGCGAGCTGATGAGATGGAAGCCCGTCTGACCGGGATGTGGATGTGAGTGCCCTGCGCATCACCGCTTGCTGGTGCCGCACGGGCCGCTCGTGCCCGTGTGACGCGGTACAGGTGAACCGGCTACCTACGACTCGGTAGTCCGCGCGGTGCGCGCGCGGGTGGCATTGTGCGGGCGCGACGTCGCATCGGGCGGCACATCGGAGAGGTTGCGCGCGTGGGTCCGCTGCACGGAGTGAAGGTGGTCGAGCTGACCGGCATCGGGCCCGGCCCGTTCGCGGGCACGTTGCTCTCCGACATGGGCGCGGAGGTCGTGCGGGTCGAGCGCGGCGGGATTGGCGACGTCGGCGAGCCGTCCGAGCGGGTTCATCTTCGACGGGCGGGGGCGACGCGCGATCAGCGTCGACCTCAAGCACCCCGACGGGGTGGAGACGGTGCTGCGCATCGTCGAGCAGGCCGACGCGCTGATCGAGGGGTACCGGCCCGGCGTGACCGAGCGGCTCGGGCTGGGGCCCGACGACTGCCTCGCCCGCAACCCGCGGCTCGGTGTACGGGCGCATGACCGGCTGGGGCCAGGACGGCCCGCTGGCGCAGGCGGCCGGCCACGACATCAACTACATCGCCCTCGCCGGCGCGCTCGCGCACTTCGGTCGCGTGGGGCAGCCGCCGACACCGCCGATCAACATGGTGGGCGACTACGGCGGCGGAGGGATGTTCCTCGCCTTCGGCGTGGTGTGCGGGATCCTCGAGGCGCGCGCCTCGGGACAGGGCCAGGTGGTCGACGCGGCGATGGTCGACGGCGCCGCCTACTTGATGGGCGCGATCTGGGGTCTGCGCGGGATGGGCGGTTACGACGAGGAGCGGGGCACCAACCTGCTCGACACCGGCTCGCCGTTCTACGACGTGTACGAGACCGCCGACGGCGAATGGGTGTCGATCGGGTCGATCGAACCGCAGTTCTTCGCGCGAGCTGCTCGAGCTCACCGGGATCGAGCACGACGACCTCCCGCACCAGATGGACCGCAGTGGCTGGCCGCTGCTGCGCGAGCGACTGACTGCGTGCATCAAGGCGAAGACGAGCGCCGAATGGGTCGAGGTGCTCGAAGGCACCGACGTGTGCTTCGCGCCGGTGCTGCCGATGACCGAGGCGAAGCAGCATCCGCATGTGGTCGCGCGCGGGATCATCGTCGAGCACGACGACATCGACCAGCCCGCGCCCGCGCCGCGCTTCTCGCGCACGCCGCCCGAGATCCAGGGCCCGCGCCGCACTCCCGGGAGAGCACTCCGAGGCCGTGCTCGCCGACTACGGCTTCTCGTCCGACGAGGTCGACGCGCTGCTCGCCTCGGGAGCCGTCACCCGTCGCCAATGATTACTGGGCAGCTGATGACCGCGGTCACGGCGTCGAGGCGCGCCGAGAGCTCGGCCGGTGTGTCGGCGATCACGGTGACGTGCCCGAGCTTGCGGCCCGGGCGCGGCGACTTGCCGTAGTCGTGCAGGTGCGCGCCGGGGATCGCGAGCACCGCGTCGCGTGACGGCATGACGCCGATGCAGTTGACCATCGCGCTCGGACCACGTGGCGCGGTCGAGCCCAACGGCCATCCGAGCACCGCGCGGACGTGGTTCTCGAACTGGCTCGTGACCGCGCCCTCGATCGTCCAGTGACCTGAGTTGTGCACGCGGGGCGCGATCTCGTTGGCGAGCAGCTCGCCGCCCACGTCGAACAGCTCGACCGCGAGCACACCCGACGTGGTCGAGGTCGTCGAGCAGCCGTGCCGCGAGCTCCTCGCCGCGCGCCTGCAGCTCGGCGATCCACCCGAGGCGCCGGCGCCCGGCTCACGCGCAGGATGCCTCCCTCGTGGTGGTTCTCCACCAGCGGCCAACACGACACTTCGCCGTCGAGCCCGCGCACCGCGAGCACCGACAGCTCCCGGTCGAACGGCACCAGCGACTCCAGGATCAACCCGACCTCGCCGCCCCCGAGCTCCGACCACGCGGCGTCGAGATCGTCCGGGGAGTGGAGATGGGCTTGTCCCTTGCCGTCGTAGCCACCGCGCCGCGTCTTGAGCACCGCGGGCAGCCCACCCACTGCCTCGACCGCGGCGTCCAGATCGGCACGCGAGTCGACCGCAGAGAAGGCAGGTGTGCCGATGCCGAGGCGACGGAAGGTCTCCTTCTCGGTGAGGCGGTCCTGCGCCACCTCGAGTGACCGCGCCCCCGGCCGCACCGGCAGGCCTCGCGCGACGAGGAAGCGCGCCGCGTCGGCGGGCACGCCCTCCCACTCGTAGGTGACGACGGTTGTGCCCTGCGCCACTTCGGTGAGCGCGGCCTCGTCGCCGAGCGCGCCCACGACCAGGTCGCCGACGACCGACGCCGGCGCGCCCGCGACCGGGTCGAGGAAGCGGAACGCCAACCCGAGCGGGATGCCGGCGAGCGCGAGCATGCGTCCGAGCTGGCCGCCTCCCAGGACCGCAACCACGTCTCCGGTCCCCTCGCCCATCGCGACTTGTCTAGCGCACGAGTCGAATCGGGTAGGAAGGGCGCCAGTGGGGACGATTGCGAGTCTCGCGGTGTTGGGTCGCGGTCCTCGCGCTCGTCGCGTGGGGACGTGTGCCCGACCTGCTGGTCGCCGGTACGGGTGCGGTGCTGGTCGTGGCGACCGGCCTCGTCCCGCTCGACGAGGTCGGGGACACCCTCGACCGCCTCGCGCCCCACGCTCGCGTTCCTCGCCGCGGTCTTCGTGCTCGCCGAGGTCGCACGCGACGCCGGCCTGTTCCGCGCCGCCGGCGCGTGGATGGGCGAGCGGGGCCACACCTCACGCCAGCTCGTGATCGCGGTCTCCGCGGTCGCGGTGGTGGTCACCGTGCTCATGAGCCTCGATGCGACCGCAGTGCTCTTCACTCCGGTGGTGGTGGCGCTGGTCGCGCGAGCGCGGCGCGCGCTCCGACCCGCCTCTGCTCGCCACCACCCAGCTCGCCAATGCGTCGTCGAGCTTCCTGCCGGTGTCGAACCTCACCAACCTCCTCGTGTTCTCGGCCACCGGCCTCACGTTCGGCGGCTTCGCGCTCCGCATGGCGCTGCCGACCCTTGCTGCGTCGTCGGTCGTCGTCGGCACCGCGCTGCGGAGCGACCGCCGCACCGAGCTCCCCGAGCGCAAGGCCCACGAGCCGATCGAGCTCGACGGGTTCGCCTGGTTCGTGGTGGGCGCGATCGTGGCCGTGACCGCCGCGTTCTTCGTGGGCTCGGCGTTCGGCATCGCCCCCGCCTGGATCGCGGTCGGAGGCGCCGCGGTGGTGGCCGCCGTCGCCCTCACCCGGCGACAGGCAACCCCGAACGCGCTGTTCCGGGCCGCCGCGCCCGCGTTCCTCCTCTTCGTCGTGGCGCTGGCGGTGGTGGTGCAGGCGGCGGTCGACCACGGACTCGGCGACGCCGCCCGCGACGTCCTCCCGACCGGCGACGGCCTCCTCGCCCTCCTGGGCATGGCCGCGCTCGCCGCGCTCCTCGCCAACCTGGTGAACAACGTGCCCGCCACCCTGGTGCTGGCGTCGGTCGTGCCCGCGGGCTCGACCGCCCTGCTCCTGGCCATGCTCCTGGGCGTGAACGTGGGCCCGAACCTCACCTACACCGGCTCGCTCGCCACCCTCCTGTGGCGGCGGGTGGTCCGGGCCGCCGGGGTCGAGCCGAGCCGGGGTGCGTTCTTCCGGTTCGCGCTGTTCGCGACCCCGCTGGCCCTGGTGCTCTCGACCCTTTCGTTGTGGCTGACGCTGCAGGTGACCGGCTAATCTGTCCGTTCCGCAGCAAGGGCCAACGTCGTCCCCCTGCGCACCTGCTTCTTCTGTAGCGCGGCAACGCGGCGTGCGTGGATGTGAGATGACGCAGCCCTACCAACCTGCTCCGTTCAGCGCGGTGCCGACGCCGTTCGGCCTCTACGACCCGCGCTTCGAGCACGACGCCTGCGGCGTCTCCTTCGTCGTCGACATCAAGGGCGTCGCCAGCCACGACATCGTCACCGACGCGCTCGGCGCCCTCTGCAACCTCGACCACCGCGGCGCGTCGGGCGCCGAGGTCAACACCGGCGACGGCGCCGGCATCCTCATCCAGGTCCCCGACCGCTTCCTCCGCGCGGTCGTCGACTTCGACCTGCCGCCCGCGGGCGCCTACGGCGTCGGGCTCGCGTTCCTGCCGCTCGACCCCGACGGCCGCCGACAAGGCCGCCGCCGCGATCGAGGCGATCGTCGCCGAGGAGGGCCTGCGGGTCGCTCGGCTGGCGCGACGTGCCCGATCGACGACTCGATGATCGGCCCCACCGCGCTGCGCGTCGATGCCCGAGCTTCCGCCAGCTCTTCGTCGCCGACCCCGGCCTGGAGCGCGACCGGGCATCGAGCTCGACCGCAAGCTGTTCGTCGTGCGCAAGCGCATCGAGCACGAGCTCAGCGGCGTCGGCGCGACGGAGATGCACGCGTCTACTTCCCGTCGCTGTCGTGCCGCACGCTCGTCTACAAGGGCATGCTCACCACGCCGCAGCTCGGCGGAGTTCTTCCCCGACCTCGACGACGAGCGGGTCGAGTCGGCGCTGGCGCTGGTGCACAGCCGCTTCTCCACCAACACGTTCCCGTCGTGGCCGCTCGCCCACCCGTACCGCTACGTCGCCCACAACGGCGAGATCAACACCGTGCAGGGCAACCGCAACTGGATGCGGGCCCGCGAGGCGCTGCTGGCCACGCCGCTCATCCCGGGACCTCGAGCGCGCCTTCCCGATCTGCACGCCGGGCGCGTCCGACACCGCCAGCTTCGACGAGTGCCTCGAGCTGCTGCACCTCGGCGGCCGACCGATCTGCCGCACGCCGTGCTGATGATGATCCCCGAGGCGTGGGAGAACCACGCCACGATGCCCGCCGAGAAGCGGGCGTTCTACCGGTACCACGCGTCGCTGATGGAGCCGTGGGACGGCCCGGCGTCGATCGCGTTCACCGACGGCACCGTCGATCGGCGCGGTGCTCGACCGCAACGGCCTGCGCCCGAGCCGCTACTGGGTCACCGACGACGACCTCGTGATCATGGCGCAGCGAGGTCGGCGTGCTCGACGTCGACCCCGCCAAGGTCGTGCAGAAGGGCCGGCTGCAGCCCGGCCGCATGTTCCTCGTCGACACCGCCAAGGGCCGCATCGTCGACGACGACGAGATCAAGGCCGACGCTCGCCGCCGCGCAGCCCGTACGCCGAGTGGCTCGACGCAGGGCCTCGTCCACCTCGACGACCTGCCCGACCGCGTGCACGTCGTGCCGCAGCCACGAGTCGGTGCTCCAGCCGCCAGCAGACGTTCGGCTACACCCACGAAGAGCTCAAGCTCCTCGTCGCGCCGATGGCCCGCACCGGCGGCGAGGCGCTCGGCTCGATGGGCACCGACACGCCGATCGCGGTGCTGTCCGACCGGCCGCGGCTGCTGTTCGACTACTTCCAGCAGCTGTTCGCGCAGGTCACCAACCCGCCGCTCGACGCCATCCGCGAGGAGCTCGTCACCTCGCTGTCGTCGCACCATCGGCCCCGAGGCGCAACCTGCTCGACCCGCGGCCCGCAGTCGTGCCGCCAGATCGAGCTGCCGTTCCCGATCATCGACAACGACGAGCTGGCCAAGCTCATCCACATCGACGACGACGGCGACCGGCCCGAGTTCGCGGCCGCGCGTGATCTCCGGCCTCTACCGCGTCGCCGGCGGCGGCGCGGCGCTGCGCGACGCGCTCGACCGCGTGCGCGCCGAGGCGTCGGCCGGCCATCGCCGACGGCGCGCGCATCCTCGTCCTCTCCGACCGCGACTCCGACGCCGAGCTGCGCGCCGATCCCGTCGCTGCTGCTCACCTCCGCGGTGCACCACCACCTCATCCGCGAGAAGACCCGCACGCAGGTC
Organism: uncultured Actinomycetes bacterium; assembly: GCA_963697125.1. Taxonomy (GTDB): domain Bacteria; phylum Actinomycetota; class Acidimicrobiia; order IMCC26256; family DASPTH01; genus DASUAS01. The sequence goes on along the minus strand of CAVOMW010000006.1, from coordinate 464,173 downwards.
GGCCTGGTCGTCGAGACCGGCGACGCCCGCGAGGTGCACCACATGGCGCTGCTCATCGGCTACGGCGCCGGCGCGATCAACCCGTACCTCGCGTTCGAGTCGATCGAGGACCTCATCGCCGCGGAGCTGCACGGCCTCGACGGCGATGGACCCGCAAGGTCGCGGTCAAGAACTACATCAAGGCCGCGGGCAAGGGCGTGCTCAAGGTGATGTCGAAGATGGGCATCTCCACGGTCGCGTCCTACACGCGGCGCGCAGGTCTTCGAGGCCATCGGCCTGAGCCAGGAGCTGGTCGACGAGTACTTCACCGGCACCGTGTCGCGGCTCGGCGGCATCGGCCTCGACGAGATCGCCGACGAGGTGGCCGCGCCGCCACGCGATCGCGTACGCCGACCGGCCCGACCGAGCGCGCGCACCGCGACCTCGAGCTCGGCGGCGAGTACCAGTGGCGCCGCGAGGGCGAGTACCACCTCTTCAACCCCGAGACCGTCTTCAAGCTCCAGCACGCCACGCGCGCCGAGCGCTACGACGTCTTCAAGGAGTACACGCGCGCTGGTCGACGACCAGTCGACGCAAGCTCGCCACGCTGCGCGGCCTGTTCGAGTTGCGCCAGGGCGAGCGGCCGCCGGTGCCGATCGACGAGGTCGAGCCGGTCAGCGAGATCGTCAAGCGCTTCGCCACCGGCGCGATGTCGCTACGGCTCGATCTCGGAGGAGGCCCACGAGACCCTCGCCATCGCGATGAACCGCATCGGCGGCAAGTCCAACACCGGCGAGGGCGGCGAGGACGCCGACCGCTTCACTGCCCGACGCCAACGGCGACCTGCGCCGCTCCGCGATCAAGCAGGTGGCGTCGGGTCGCTTCGGCGTCACCAGTCGGAGTACCTGGTCAACGCCGACGACCTGCAGATCAAGATGGCCCAGGGCGCCAAGCCGGGCGAGGGCGGCCAGCTCCCGGGCCACAAGGTGTACCCGTGGATCGCCAAGACCCGGCACTCCACGCCGGGCGTCGGGCTCATCAGCCCGCCGCCGCACCACGACATCTACTCGATCGAGGACCTCGAGCAGCTCATCCACGACCTCAAGAACGCCAACCCCGCGCGCGCGCGTGCACGTGAAGCTCGTGGCCGAGGTCGGCGTCGGCACGGTGGCCGCCGGCGTGGCCAAGGCGCACGCCGACGTCGTGCTCATCTCCGGCCACGACGGCGGCACCGGCGCCGTCGCCGCTCACGTCGCTCAAGCACGCCGGCGCGCCGTGGGAGCTCGGCCTGGCCGAGACGCAGCAGACGCTGCTGCTCAACGGCCTGCGCGACCGCATCGTCGTGCAGGCCGACGGCCAGCTGAAGACCGGCCGCGACGTCGTCATCGCCGCGCTGCTCGGCGCCGAGGAGTTCGGCTTCGCCACCGCGCCGCTGGTCGTGTGCGGCTGCGTGATGATGCGCGTCTGCCACCTCGACACCTGCCCGGTCGGCGTCGCCACCCAGAACCCCGAGCTGCGCAAGCGCTTCACCGGCAAGCCGGAGTTCGTCGTCAACTTCTTCGAGTTCATCGCCGAGGAGGTGCGCGAGCACCTGGCCGCGCTCGGCTTCCGCTCGATCGCCGAGGCGATCGGCCACGCCGAGGTGCTCGACACCCGCAAGGCGATCGACCACTGGAAGGCCGACGGCCTCGACCTCACGCCGATCCTCACCGTGGCCGAGAACCCCTACGAGGGCCAGGACCTGCTCAACACCAAGGCGCAGGACCACGGCCTCGACCAGGCGCTCGACCAGGAGCTCATCGCCGCCGGCCGGGCCCGCGCTCGAGCGCGGCGAGCGGGTCGAGATCGAGCTGCCGATCGCAACGTCAACCGCACCGTCGGCACCATGCTCGGCTCCGAGCTCACGAAGCGCTGGGGCGGCGACGGCCTGCCCGACGACACCATCACCGTCCACCTCACGCGGCTCGGCCGGCCAGAGCTTCGGCGCGTTCGTGCCCCGCGGCATCACGCTGCGGCTCGAGGGCGACGCCAACGACTACGTGGGCAAGGGCCTCTCCGGCGGCAGGCTCGTCGTGCTACCCCGACCGCGACGCGCCGTTCGTCGCCGAGGACAACATCATCGCCGGCAACGTCGCGCTCTACGGCGCCACCGCCGGCGAGGTCTTCTTCCGCGGCGTGGTGGGCGAGCGCTTCTGCGTGCGCAACTCCGGCGCCACCGCCGTGGTCGAGGGCGTCGGCGACCACGGCTGCGAGTACATGACCGGCGGCCGGGTCGTCGTGCTCGGCCCCACCGGCCGCAACTTCGGTGCCGGCATGTCGGGCGGCATCGCCTTCGTGCACGACCCCACCGACGTGTTCCCGTCGCTCGTCAACTACGAGATGGTCGAGCTCGAGCCGCTCACCGACGACGACCGCGAGTGGCTGCGCGCCACCGTCGAGGCGCCACAAGGAGGAGACCGGCTCGCACGTGGCCGAGCGACTGCTCGACCAGTGGGAGAGCGAGGTCGAGGCGTTCCGCAAGGTCATGCCGAAGGACTACCAGCGGCGTGCTCGGCGGTGCTGGCCGAGGCCGAGCGGCTCGGGTTGTCGCAGGACGAGACCGACGTGATGGTGATGGAGTCGGCCGAATGGGTGAGACGACCGGATTCCTGAAGTGGGGCCGGGAGACGCCGCACCCGCCGGCCGGTGCCGGTGCGCCTGCGCGACTGGCGCGAGGTCTACGAGCCGTTCCCCGAGGAGACCCTGCAGCTGCAGGCCGGGCGCTGCATGGACTGCGGCATCCCGTTCTGCAACAACGGCTGCCCGCTCGGCAACCTCATCCCCGACTGGAACGACCTCGTCTACCGCGACCACTGGCGCGACGCGATCGAGCGGCTGCACGCCACCAACAACTTCCCCGAGTTCACCGGCCGGCTGTGCCCGGCGCCGTGCGAGGCCGCGTGCGTGCTCGGCATCAGCCAGGACCCGGTCACCATCAAGCAGGTCGAGGTCGAGATCGTCGAGCGGGCCTGGAGCGAGGGCTGGATCGAGCCGGTCGTGCCCGCGGTGCGCACCGGCAAGCAAGGTCGCGGTCGTCGGCTCCGGTCCCGCCGGGCTCGCCGCCGCGCAGCAGCTCACCCGCGCCGGCCACGCGGTGGTCGTGTTCGAGCGCGCCGACCGCATCGGCGGCCTGCTGCGCTACGGCATCCCCGAGTTCAAGATGGAGAAGCGCCACCTCGACCGTCGCCTCGAGCAGATGGAGGCCGAGGGCACCGAGTTCCGCGTGAGCGTCGACGTCGGCGTCGACGTCACCGTCGACGACCTGCGCGAGCAGTTCGACGCCATCGTCCTCGCCGGCGGCGCCACCGCGTGGCGCGACCTCCCCATCCCCGGCCGCGAGCTCGGCGGCATCCACCAGGCCATGGAGTTCCTGCCCTGGGGCAACCGCGTGCAGCAGGGCGACCTCGACGAGCCGCCGATCACCGCCGAGGGCAAGCACGTCGTCATCATCGGCGGCGGCGACACCGGCGCCGACTGCCTCGGCACGTCGCACCGCCAGGGCGCGGCGTCGGTCCACCAGTTCGAGATCCTGCCGCGTCCGCCCGACTCGCGTGCGCCCACCAACCCGTGGCCCACGTGGTCGAACGTGTTCCGCGTGTCGTCGGCCCACGAAGAGGGCGGCGAGCGCGTCTACAGCGTCAACACCGAGTGCTTCCTCGGCGACGACGACGGCAACGTGCGCGCGCTGCGTGCCCACGAGGTCGAGATGGTCGACGGCAAGTTCGAGAAGATCGAGGGCAGCGACTTCGAGCTGCCGTGCGAGCTCGTGCTGCTGGCCATGGGCTTCCTCGGCCCGCAGCGGGAGGGGCTGCTCGACCAGCTCGGCGTCGAGCTCGACGCGCGGGGCAACGTGGCGCGCGACCCGAACTTCATGACCAACGAGCCCGGCGTGTTCGTGTGCGGCGACATGGGCCGCGGCCAGAGCCTCATCGTGTGGGCGATCGCCGAGGGGCGTTCGGCCGCGGCCGGGGTCGACACCTGGCTGATGGGGGAGACCCAGCTCCCGGCGCCGATCGCGCCCTCCACGCGGCAGCTGCTCTAGCCACTCGGCTGGCGCTGCCCACCCTGTCCGGCCCTCGGGGCGACAACGACGTCGCACCGGGGCCGGTCAACCCCAGCTCTTCTCCAGGTTGCGTCGTCTGAGCGCGTCTCGCGCTCGAGTGACGCAACCTCGTGAGGTCAGGCGGTCCCGAGCGTGAGGACGGGGCGGGCGTCGAAGCCGAGCACCTTGGCGACTGGTTGCGCGAGGGCCGCGGTGCGCACGTCCTCGTAGTCGCGCACCGCGTGGTTGTACGCAGCGACCAGCTCGGGCTTGGGCTTGGTCTGCGCGTACTTGACGAGGGAATCGGTGACGGCCTTGTCGCCCGCCAACCGTTGGGAGCCGAGCGCGTTCGTGGTGAGGCGGGTGCCCTGTGCCTCCACCTCGTTGGCGGCCGTCGCCTGCGCGCCGGCGTCACCGTCCTGCAGCACCGTGTCCCAGCGCTCGAGCGCGGCGTGGAGGTCCTTCGACACGTCACGGTCGGCGCCGCCGGCGGCGTCGAACGCGCTCGAGTGCGCCGGTGAGGGTCTGGTACCGCAGCGGAAGTTGGTCGGGTGCACGCAGGGGCTTCCACGCGGTGTCGACCTTGGTGCGCGCGTCGTCGAGCTTCGGTTGCTGGGTCACCACCAGCGCCGCGACCCCTCCCACCAGCACGACGAGCAGCACGAGGAGGATCCACTTGGTGCGGCGCGACATGGCCCAGTCAAGTTACCGGCGACCCTGGCGAAAATGTCGTACCCCACCGGTACGATCGCCCCATGGTCCGCTCCCGGGCCGTGGTCGTGGTCACCTTGGCCGCCACCTCGGTGCTGGGGTGGTGGTTCGGTGAGCAGCGGCGCGTGGCCGACACTCCGTACCGCGTCGTGCAGGTGCTCGACGGCGACACCATCGTCGTGCGTCGCGCCGGCGGCTCCGACGAGACGATCCGGTTGCTGGGTGTCGACACGCCGGAAACGCACCATCCCCGCAAGCCGGTGCAGTGCTACGGGCCGGAGGCGGCGGCGCACACCGCGTCACGGTTGTTCGGTCAGGTCGTGCGGCTGGAGGACGACGTCGAACGGCACGACATCTATGGCCGCCGACTCGCGTACGTCTACCTCGACGGACACAACTACGAACGCGAGCTCCTGCAGCAGGGCTACGCGCGCCTGCTCGTCATCGAACCCAACCACGCGCACGCGCGCGCCATGCTCGACGACGAGCTGAATGCCCGCGCGCGCGGCGTCGGTCTGTGGGGCGCGTGCGGTGATGCACCGTGAGCGTTGCTGGGGGGTGGTCGACCTGGCGCGCGCTCGACCCCTGGGCGGGAGCGGTCGAACCTCAAGCCTCTTTCATGACCGCGTACCAGACACGATCGGCCACCGTGTGAATGTGGTCCCCGATGCGCGAGAGCCGGCGGTACGCCTCGCGCCGGGCCATGACTTCGCGAAGGTCGTCGACCTCGAGCAACGTCGACATTGCTGCTCGGTAGACGTGCTCGACACCGCGTGCGCCCTTGATCGCGGCGTCGGCGCACTCGGTGGCGTCGCCTTCCTGCTTGCCGAGCCGCGCGAACGCGTCGGCGAGGTGCTGCGTGGCTTCGGCGAGCAGCAAGGTCATTTCGTGGGTCGCAGCGTCCGGCTCGAGTTCGCATCACCTCGAACTCGCGGACGAGGTTCTTCGCGGCATTGAGGACTTCGTCGAGATCGGACGAGAGCGAGTACAGGTCCTCGGCGTCGATCGGCGGCGAGAACGCATCCCGCAGCTCGCTCCAGAGTTGCCGCTTCTTGTCGTCGGCCCGGTGCTCGTATGCCCGCACGTCGTCGCCGGCCCCGGGCTCACCGGCGGCCCATGCGACCAGCGCCTGCATCCCGTCCACGGTGATCGCGGATTGTTCGCGGAGCAGGCCGAGGAGGTCGGGGTTCTTGGGGAGGAACCAGTGCTTGCTCAAGAGAGCCACCTCCAGGGCATACAGGGCGAGGACCGCGATGGCCGGCCGACGCGGGGATGGTCACGAGCCATGCGAGCGCCATTGCGCGCACGAGTGGCCAATGCACGTGACGCCATCGTCGCCGACCACCCGCGACACCGACGACCGACGATGTGACCACCTGGGTCGTGCTCACCGGCGCACCGATCACCGACGCTCCGAAGAGCACGGCCGTGGATCCGGTCTGGCTCGACAGCGCGTCGAGCGGTCGCAGGCGGACGATGCGTCGCCCGATCGTACGGACGATCGGCCAGCCGCCGAGCGTCGTGCCGGCGGTGAGTGCGACACCGCACGCGAGCTCGGCCCAGACCGGCGACGCCGAGGTGCGAGGTCATCCCCCCGGCGAAGAGCACCGCGCCGATGATGCCGATCGACTTCTGTGCGTCGTTCGCGCCATGGGTCAATGCCAGCCCGCCCGACATCGTCCACTGCCCGACGCGTACCGGACCTCTGCACGCGAGTCGTGGCCCGGCGTGCCACGCGCCGCGCCCATCGGTTCGCGGCCAGGCCCGCCAGCAGCCCGAAGACGGGCGCCAGCGCCATGACTCCCATGACGCCCAGCACACCGACGGGCTTGATCCCGTCGAACCCGCCCCAGTTCACGGCTCCGGTACCACCCTCGGCGAGAGCTGCACCGACCAACCCGCCCAGCAATGCGTGACCTGAGCTCGACGGCAGGGCCCGCCACCACGTGATGCCGTTCCACGCCACCGCTCCGGTGAGGGCCGCACCCAACACGAACACCACTTCGTCGCTGGGAACGGTGACGATGCCGGCGATGGTGTCAGCGACTGCTGCGCCGAGGATGAGTGGTCCGACCACATTGCCCAGTGCGGCGAGCACGATTGCGGGAGCCGGGCGCGCCGCACGTGTCGCGACGAGCGTCGCGATCGCGTTGGCTGCATCGTGCAACCCGTTCGTGAACGCGAACGCCAGCGCCATCCCGACCGCGACGACCACGACAGCATTCACCGACAGAGTGTGGTCCTTGCGGCAGCACGCGGAGCGGCTCGTCCTACGGCGACGCGCCTCCTGAATGGATCAACCAGCTCGGGGCGGCCGCGCGACCTTCGCACTGATCAGGTGGCGTTGCCACGGCGAACGTCGGCGACGACCGCACGGATCGCATCGTTCACGAGTCAGGCGGTGGGCTGCGGCGCACCGATCATCGCACCGACGCCCGGACCTTCGAGCTCGTCGATCGCGTCGCGACCATTGATCGCCATGCTGCTCGGCTGCGATCTGGTCCGGCAAGCACCTTGTGTCCGCCACTCGCCGGAGCGTGCGTCCGCACATGCGGAGTAGGTTGCGCGCGAGGACCGATGACCCAGAGCAGAGGAGTGGCCGATGTATGCAGCCGTGCGCAGATACGAGGGCATCACCGACGATGCCGAAGCGGGACGCCTCGTCGGGGAGAGCTTCATCCCCCAGCTCGAGCACATCGACGGCTTCATCGCGTACTACTGGATCGACGCCGGTGAGGGCACGATGGCTTCCCTGAGTGTCTTCGACCACAAAGAGGGAGCCGACGAGTCGGTCCGGCTGGCGCACGACTGGGTCCGCGAGAACGCGGCCGAACTCATCCCGAACCCGCCGCAGGTCACCGAGGGCTACGTGGTCGCGAGCGACACGAAGAAGTAGGAATCAGGGCGTACGGTCGTACCACTCCTGGAGTGCGACGCGGTGACGCGCCCCAGTCGAGTGGCGTCGTGCAGGTCGGGCAGTCGGCGTCGTCGTCGGTGATCGCGGCACCGCAGTGCGAGCACTGCAAGGTCGGCGCGGGCTCGGCGACGAACACGGCGGTGGCGCGACCGGCGGGGGACATCGTCGGAGTGTCGTTCATCCCTCGACCATGACCGTGCTTGACCGGACGGACCAGGGACGAAGGTCCCGATCCCGCGCCATGGCCTGTGGCCAGCTGCCCGCCCTCACGCCGGTGCGCTCGCGCGGCCGGCGTCGGTGCCGAAGGCGGCGAGCACGACGTCGGCGGTCTGCTCCGCGGCCTCGCGACTCAACGTCTGGCCCCACACGACGGCGCGCATGAACAGGGGACCGATCAGGAGGTCGTAGACGAACGCGAAGTCGGTGTTCGGGTCGAGCTCGCCGCGATCGACGCCGCGCTGGAGCACCTCCCACACCGCCGCGCGACGCGGCACGAGGTACTCACTCACGTACGTCTCGGCCAACGCGGGGTCGTGGACCAGATCGGCGACCAGCGCACTCGTCACCCGCCGGCTCTCGGGCGAATTGATGAGCGAGATCTGGTGGCGCTGGATCGCGATCAGCTCCGCCCGCAACGACCCGCGGTCGCGCGCGGGAATGGCCAAGCGGCTCGAGTGCACGAGGGCCGCGACTGCCAGTGCGGCCTTCGACGGCCAGCGGCGGTAGATGGTCGGCCGCCCGACCCCCGCCGCGGCAGCGACGCCTTCGATGGTGAGGGCGTTGTAGCCGCGCTCCAGCAGGATCGTGAGGGTGGCGGCGAGGATCGCCTCGTCGCGGCCGGCGTCGCGCGGACGTCCCGGTCCGCGGACGGCTTTGGCCGGTTCACCGGCGACGGGCTCCGAGCCGACGAGATCCTCGGCAGTCATGGCTGCTTCCTCCTCACGCTGCCCCAGTTTCGTTACTGAGAGTTGCGTAATCTAATCGAAGAGTTTAGTGTAGCGGCGTAACGATACATCGACGCTCGGAATCAATCGATGCCCCCCACACTGCTCGAGCCCTCCGACGAGGTCCTCCTCGCCGGCTTCGCGGCCTCCGATCCCACCGCCTCGGCCGCCTTCGTCGAACGCTTCCAACGGCGGGTCTACGGGCTCGCCCTCACCGTCGTCGGCGAGCCGCGTGCTGCCGAAGACGTGGCGCAGGAAGCGATGGTGCGCGCCTGGCGGCACGGCGACGCGTTCGACGCCCGGCGGGGGAGCGTCGTCACCTGGCTGCTGACGATCACCCGCAACGCCGCCATCGACGCACTCCGGGTGCGACGACCGGTCGCGATCGATCCCGGCGATCTCATCGCCATCACGCCGCCGGCGCCGGGACGTGATCCCGGTGACGTCGTCGCGCTGCACGACGACATCGTGATGCTGCGCGCCGCGCTCGCGACCTTGCCCGAAGAGCAACAGCGCGCCGTGATGATGGCCGGGCTCTGGGGACTGAGCGGACGCGAGATCGCGGAACGGGAGGACATCCCGCTCGGGACCGCCAAGACGAGGATCCGTGCCGGACTGCGTCGGTTGCGCGACGCCCTCGCCGACGTGCAGCACACCGAATGACGCGCAAGATCTCTGCCGCGCGCGCAAACCGATCGCCGCGCGCGGACGTAGTGCATGTGGCCGCGCACAGCGCGGCGCTCTCGATCCCCCCACAGAGGAGCACTCGTGTCCCGAATCCCATCTCTCACTCGCGTCGTCGCGGCCGGTTTCGCCGTTGCGATGCTCGTTCTCGTGGTCGGCGCGTCAGCCGCGTCGGCCAACTCGTCGCGTTCCGGCGTCGTCTTCGCCGCGCGTGACATCCGCGGCGGACCTGCGGGTGCCGTCGCCATGGTCGGTGGCGGAGCCTTCGACAGCGCGGGAACGTTTGCGCACGGTGGCGGCTTCTTCCGCTGCACCGAGTCCGTCGGTCAGGGACCGCTCGCCGGCTGCCAGACCGGTCAGGGAACCCACTGGCACACCGACACGGCCCTGGCCAGCACCCCGTTCAAATGCTCGACCGACGCGGTGAAGACCGGGGTCGCAGGTACTGACACGGCGGTGTTCCGCGGCACGTTCTTCCGCGCCGGCGACGGCCACACCCCTTCGTTCACCGCGAACGTGATCGTGGCCGGCCACGACATCGCGCCCGATCTCGCGGGGATGCAGAACGTCTGGATCCAGGGCGTGGGGTGCGCGAACGCGCTCGTCCACTTCGGCGGCTGACCAGCGTTTCGATTGGCGCCTGGTCCGCGAGGGCCGCCGCTCCACCTCCCCCCGGGAGCGGCGGCCACGCGCCCCTCGACAGCACTCGCCGGCTCCGGCATGCTTGGTCCGGCGGGCGTGAGTGGGGCGGACGAGGGGAGTCGACATGAAGTTCATCGTGGCGTGGACGGCGCGGCCGGGGAGCGACCCGAGCAGCAACCTGGCGAGCACCGACAGCCTGCTCGCCGCGTTCGGCAGCTGGACGCCGCCCGAGGAATGGACGATCAGCGAGTTCCTCGCGCGCGTCGACGGCAAGGGCGGTCTGCTCGTCTGTGAGACCGACGACCTCGGGAGCATCGACCGCGCGGTGGCGCAGTTCCTCCCCTGGCTCGACTACGACGTCACGCCGGTGGTCGACATCCTCGACGGGGTGGGCAGCCTCGCCGACGGCATGGCGTGGGCCCGCTCCGCCGGCGGTCTCGACTGAGGCAGAGCGGCTAGAGGTCCGACATCACGCCCGTGCGCTGCTCGACCTGCAGCACCGCGAGGACGCGGCCGAGACCGAGCCAGATCGCCAGGCACAACGAGAGGTCGAGGATCTCGTCGTCGGCGAAGTGCGCGTGCAGGCGCGCGTAGAACTCGTCGTCGAGACCTTGGTGGTCGACGGTGAAGCGCTCGGCGTACTCGATCGCAAGGCGCTGGCGTTCGGTGTATCCCGGCCAGGTGCGCCACTCGTCGAGGTGGCCGTAGTCGTCGTCGGTCACACCGGCGTCGAGCATCGACTGCGCGCGGCCGTCGAGCACGCCGAGCAGTCGTTGAGCTGCGCGACGCGCAGGCGCGCGACTTCGCGTTCGGTCGCCGGCAGCACGCTGCGGTGGTACACCGCGTCGATCATGTCGGTGACGGTCCCCGCCATCTCCGGACGCAGACCGAACACGCGACGCCCGGGAGCGCCAGGACCGTCGGGGATCTCGATGCGAGCCACGCGCGGAGTGTACGACGCGCCGTGAACGGGGGTCGTGGCCGCGTGGCTCAGGCCAACGCCGGCGCCCACTGCGGATCGAGGTGACCCTGCTGCAGCATCCACGTGACGGTGTCGCGCAACGTGTCGGCGATCGGTCGCCACTCGATGGCGGTGTCGCAGTGGAGCGCGTCGTCGTCCGGCGGCACGAGGCCGAGCATGATCGCGACTGCCTCGGGTTCGATCTGCTGTTCCAACTCCTCGCGCGTCGATGGCACGCGCGTGTGCACGAGTCCGGTCACCGCGTCGACCAGGTCGGCGTACTCGGTCCAGGTGAGGAACACACCTCCGGCCATGTAGCGGCTGTGGTCCGCGCCCGGGCACGAGCAACGCCACGATGACCGCGGCCAGGTCGCGCACGTCCACGTACAGCGCCCCGCCGTTCTCGGCGACGAGCAGGTACTCGGTGGCGAGGGTCTGGGCGAAGATCCCCTCGGTCACGTTCATCCCGAGATCGAGCGGCCCGGTGACCCCGGCGGGGTAGAGGGTGACGACGGGCGCACCCGCCTCCTGACGTGCACGCGCGTGCAGTTCGGCGTCGGCCTTCGACGCGAGGTACGGCGCGCCACCGGTGTGCACCGGATCGTTGGCCGAGAGGCGATCGCCGGTCGGCGGGAAGATGACCGACATCGACGACACCGACACCACCGGGTCGCACCCGTGGTCGAGCGCGGCGTCGAGCACGATCTGCGCGCCGGGCGCGTTCACGTCGAGGGCCTTGGGCATCTCCTCGGGGGTGAGCGAGGTGAACGCCGCCGCGTGCACGCACGCGTCGCAGCCCTCGAGCGCGGCGTCCACCGACGCGCGGTCGAGGATGTCGCCGGTCACCGACTCGATCCGCGACGCGTCGAAGCCGAACAGCGCGCCGAGGCGCTCCAGCTTCGCCGGATCGTGGACGAGCAACCGGGGCTCGTGGCCGGCGTCGAGCAACGCCTGCACGACATGCCCACCGACGAAGCCGGTACCGCCCGTCACCATGACCTTCATACCGCCCCCCGATGCACGCCTGCGCCGAGGAGTGTACGTAGGCTCACGCGTCTATGGCGGGGCTGCGAGTCGGAATCGTGGGAGCCGGGGGCGTGGGCATCGCCACCGCGGGCGCGCTCATCATGCAGGGCCTCGCCGGTCGCATCACGCTCTACGACCGCACCGGCATCCGGGCCCGGGGCGAGGCGCTCGACTACCTGCACGCGCTGCCGCTCCTGCCGACGGCCGAGATCCGCGGCCGCAGCTACGAGGAGTTCGAGCCCGAGGACGTCACCATCATCACCGTCGGCGTGCACGTGCAGCCGGGGGGCACGCGCCTCGACGTGCTCGAGGCCAACGTCGAGATCATGGAGCACACCGCCGACGCGATGGAGGCGGGCGGCCTGCCGCGCGTGGTCATCGTCGTCACCAATCCGCTCGACATCCTCACCGAGTACCTCGTGCGCCGGTGGCACGACCGTTCCGTGTGCGTGATGGGTTCGGGCACGTCGCTCGACACGCTGCGCTTCGGGGAGCGGTTGGCGCAGGAGTGCGGGGTGCACCCGCGCAGCATCCAGGCGTGGGTCATCGGCGAGCACGGCGACTCGTCGGTGTTCCTCTTCAGCAGCGCCACCATCGGTGCGCTCCCGCTCCCCGAGTTCGCCGCGCAGCGGGGGATCGAGCTCACCGACGAGTGGTACGCGAGCATCGAGGACGACGTGCGCAAGGCCGCCTACCGCGTGCGCGAGCTCAAGGGCTCGCCCCGCCACGGCATCGGCCTCGCGGTCGGTGGACTCATCCGGTGCATCGGCCGGGAACAGGGCTTCATCATCCCGGTGTCGGTGCGCGTCGCCGACGACGTGTGCGCGAGCCTGCCGTGCGTCCTCGGGCCCGACGGCGCCAGCGAGCCGCTGTGGCCGGTGATGAACGGCAAGGAAGCCGACGGGTGGGATCACTCGCTCGACGTGCTGCGCGACGCCGGGAAGATCCTGTCCGCTCGGGCCTGAAGGTCGCCTGCCTGAAGGTCGCCGGCCTGAACTACTGCGTGCGCAGGCGTTGGCGCAGCTTGTCGAGCGCGCCGCCGAGCACGGCGCGGGCTTCGGCGTGGTTGCACCCGAGCTCCGACGCGAGCTCCTTCATCGAATGCGGCGCGCACCGGTTGCCGACGCCGTAGCGCCACGACACCACGAAGTACTCGAGCTCGGTGAGGTCGGCGTAGGCGTGGGGATCGACGCGCAGTTCGAGGAGGTCGAGGTCGACGTCGTCGTCGGCGGCCTGCTCCATCGTCCCGAGCTGGGAGGCGCCGAACTCCGAGAACGTGGCGTCGGGGTAGGGCCAGCCGTCGTCGGTGGGGAAGAGCGGCAGGCTCGACATCACCCCATGGTGGACCTGCCCCCGGGGTTCGTCAACGGGGCAGGTCAAACGGGGTAGGTCAACCGGCCGCGTCAGGCGGAATGGTCGGCCACCAGCGCCAGGACCGCTTCGCCGTAGCGGTCGGCCTTCACCGGTCCGACGCCCGGCACGTCGAGCAGGGCGTGCGGCGTGCGGGGACGCGCGGTGGCGATCGCCGCCAGCGTGGTGTTGGGGAAGATCACGTACGCCGGAGCACTGGCCGCGCGCGACAACCGCAAGCGCCAGTCGACCAACGCCTCGTACAGCGGCGCGTCGGACTCGGCCACGTCGGCGGGCTGCTTGGTGCGCGTGCTCCCGCCCTTCGCGGCGCGACGCGGTCGCGCGCGCTGGAGATGCTCTCGCGCGCGCCACCGTCGGGTGACGCGGTCCCCGGCGCGGGCGGGTGGACGACGTCTTCGACCCGCTGGATCCAACTGCTGCGGGTGCGCCGGGCGACGCGACCCCCCACCGTGCGTTCGCGCGACCAGGTGAGGTGGAGGCCGCGCTCGGCTCGGCTCAGCGCGACGTAGAGGAGTCGTTGCTCCTCGTCCATCGCCTCGGAGGTCTTGGCGTGCGAGATGGGCACCAGCCCCTTCTCGAGTCCGGTGACGAAGACGGTGTCGAACTCGAGGCCCTTGGCGCGATGGAAGGTGAGCAGTTCGACCGCGTTGCCGCTGCTGTTGCCGGCGTCGTCGCCGCGCAGCGACGTCTGCAGGAACTCGAGGAAGCCGTCGACGCTGCCGCGTCCGCCGTCGGCTTCCAGGTACTCGTGGCCCAGCCGCACGAGCGCGTCGACGTGCTCGCGGCGTTCGTCGGCAACCGACTCGGCGTCGGTGGCCATGTCGGTGAGGTGCTCGGCGAACGGTCGGTGCGGACCCTCACGCGCGCCGGCGCGCAGTGCGTCGAGCGCGACCTGCACCTCCTGGCGTTCGAGGAAGCGCTCGCCGCCCCGCACGCGGAAGGGGATGCCGGCGCGCGTCATCGCCTCCTCGAAGAGGGCCGACTGCGCGTTGACGCGGTAGAGCACGGCCATGCGCGACCAGGGGAGCTGCGCGCTCTCGGCGTCGCGCAGCGCGCGGGCGACACCGCGCGCTTCGTCGTCGGCGGTGGCGTACTCGGTGAACGTGGGGAGGGGACCGTCGGGTCGGGCGGCGTGCACCTCGCGGCGGCGACGTCCGGGTGGTCCGAGCACCGCGCTCGCGGCCGCGACCACCTGGGGCGACGACCGGTAGTTGCTCCCGAGCTGCACGACGCCGACGTCGGGGAAGCGCTCGGTGGGGAACACACGGCGGAACCCGCCGAGGTACGACGCGTCGGCGCCGGCGAACCCGTAGATCGCCTGGTCGGGGTCGCCGACGACGCACAGGTCGCTGCGGTCGCCGAGCCAGGCCCGCAGCAGGCGGAACTGCGCGGCGCTGGCGTCCTGGAACTCGTCGACGAAGAGGTGGCGGAAGCGCCACCGCTGCGCGGCGGCGAAGTCGGCGTCGCGCTCGAGCACGTCGGCGCAGCCGGTGATGAGGTCGTCGAAGTCGACCAGGCCCCGCTTGCGCTTCTCCCGCTCGTACGCACGGTAGATCGCCGCCACCTCGGCCGGCGGACGCGGGGTGGCCCGGCCGGCGAGGGTGACCGCGGCCTCGTAGCCGTCGGGCTTCACCAGCCGGGCCTTGGCCCATTCGATCTCGGACGCGATCTCGGCCGCCGCCAGCGCGCCCTTCGCGCCCGCGGTTGGGCAGGAGCCGCATGAGGATGCGCACCTTGCGGTCGAGGAGCTCGGGCATCGTGCGGCCCTGCTCGTCGGCGCGCCGCCGCAGCTGCGCGAGGGCGATGGCGTGGAAGGTGCCGGCGGTGACCGACTCCCGCACGCCCAGGCGCGCCAGGCGGGCCCGCAGCTCACCGGCGGCCTTGCGGGTGAACGTGACCGCCAGCGTGTGCTCGGGGTCGATCAGCTGCTCGCTCGACTGCCACGCGATGCGGCGGGTGAGCACGCGCGTCTTGCCCGACCCCGCGCCCGCGAGGATCGCCAAGGGCGCGGCGCGACTGGTGACCGCGTCGCGCTGCGTCGAGTCGAGACCCTCAAGGAGCGCGTCCACCTCGGCACCGTACCGCCCGGGTGTGACAGTCATGCCGACCGGCGAACGACGCCGCGCTCGATCCGGAGCGGCCCGGAACAGCAGAAGGCCCCGAGTAGTCTCCGCTGCGTCGCAGCTCGGATCTCCTCGGGGCCGTTCCTGCCGACCTCCTCCGGTTCCTCGCCCCAGGGTTGCCCCAGGTGCTCGGCCTCGGTGTCGGCCTCCGGTTCCCTCGCTTCCCGGGGGTGGTCCCGTTCCGCTCGTTCACCGCACCGGATCCCGCTCCGATCCGTCTTCCGGGTCTTCCCGTCCGTTCCGCCCGTTCCCTTCGACTTGCGTCGTCGGGCCCGTGCTTCCCGGCCGTTCCTTCCCGGCACCGGACCGGTGTTCACCGGCCCTCGCAACATACCGACGCGATCACGCGATGCAAGCAGAAATTTCGGCGTGTGCGCGGATACCTTGCGCGCGTGCTCGAAGTGTCGCGATCGGAGTTCGAAGCGATGGTCGCCGACGCGCTCGACGAGATCCCCGACGCGCTCGCGAACGAGATCGAGAACGTCGCGGTGATGGTCGAGGACTGGCCGACGCCCGCGCAGCTCGCGCGACTTCCGCGCGGCGGCATGTTGCTCGGTCTCTACGAGGGAGTGCCGCTCACCAAGCGCGGGCCGCTCAGCTACAACGGCGTCGCACCCGATCGCATCACGATCTTCCAGGGCCCGTTGTCGCGACGCGCCGGTGACCTCGACGCCCTCGCGGCGCAGGTGCGGGTGACCGTGCTGCACGAGGTCGGCCACTACTTCGGCATGGACGAGGTGCGCCTCCGCGAGCTCGGCTGGGCGTAGCCTCTCCCGCATGGCGTACCCCGACAACCTGATCCAGGAAGGCGAGACGGTCGCGCTCGACCTGCGCCCGCACTGGTGGTACTTCTCGCGCAACATCCTCACCGGCATCCCGCTCGCGATCATCCTGATCCTCGTGCTGAGCGCCGACGCCGACTGGGTCTCGAAGTACGGAGGGCTCGTCGTCGGCCTGGTCGCCGTCGCGTGGGCGGTCTGGCTGGGCATCAAGTACCTCGAGTGGCGCATGACCTACTTCGTGGTCACCAGCCGCCGGGTCATCTACCGCACCGGCGTGATCTCGAAGCGCGGCGTGGAGATCCCGCTCGAGCGCATCAACAACATCAACTTCCACCAGCGCCTCATCGACCGCATCATCGGTGCCGGCGACCTCGACATCGAGTCGGCGGGCAAGGACGGCCAGTCGCACTTCGACTTCATCCGCCACCCCGACGGTGTGCAGCACGAGATCTACCGCCAGATGGAAGCCCGCAACATGCCGGTGGCGATGATGCAGCAGGCACCGGCGGTCGTGCCGCGCGCCGCAGCCCGGCGCCGCGGTGCCCGAGCAGATCGAGCAGCTGGCGCGGCTGCGCGACCAGGGCCACATCACCGAGGCCGAGTACGAGGCGAAGAAGGCCGAGCTGCTCGGCCGGATGTAGTCGGCGTTCAGCTCAGCTGGCGCGCGCGCCGTCGACGGCCCGCGCCGACGAAGCCCATCGGGTCGATGCCGGTCGCGGTGCGGTAGCGCAGCGTCGCCTTCGCCAGGACATCGTCGGCGTGGTTGCGTTGCGCCAGCGCGACGACGCACCCGCCGAAGCCCGCGCCGGTGAGGCGCGCGCCGGCCGCGCCGCTGGTCGACCAGCACGTCGACGAGCGCGTCGAGCTCGGGCGTCGACACGCCGAAGTCGTCGCGCAGGCTGGCGTGGCTCTCGCGCAGCAGCGGGCCCAACACCGACAGGTCACCGCTCGGAGTGCGTCGGCCGTCGCGAGGACGCGCGCGTTCTCGGCGACGACGTGCCGCGCGCGCGGTGCGTCGCGCACCTGCTCGGGCGTCGCGTCCCGCAACGCGGCGAGACCGAGCGACGCCGCGACCGCTTCACACTCGGCCCGTCGAGCCGCGTACTCGGAGCCCACGAGGGTGCGGGGCACCCCGCAGTGCACGACCAGCACCGCGATCGACGGCGGGATCGGCGACCGGCGCGACCGTGGTGGCGCGGCAGTCGATGAGCAGCGCGTGCCCGGCCTGTCCGAACAGCGACGCGAGCTGGTCCATGAGCCCGCCGGGCACACCGGTGGCGGCCGTCTCGGCCGCCGACGCCACCCGCGCGGCCTCGACCCGATCGAGCCTGTCGCCACCCAGGGCCACGGTCAACGCCACGGCCAGCGCCGAGCTCGACGACAGTCCCGACCCCACCGGCACGGTGGTGTCGACGTCGAGGTCGGCCGGCTCGACCGCGATCCCCCGTTGGATCAGGGCGCGCACGACACCGGCCACGAAGCGGCCCCACGCAGGCTCCACCGCCGCGGGCTCGGCGCGGCCGTCGACCGACACGGACACGCGCCCGTCGAGCTGGTGGGAGATCGCGGTGATCGCGCCGTTCGCGCCCGGCCCAGTGACCCGCACCGTGCAGGCGCGGTCGACCGCGAGGGGCAGGACGAAGCCGTCGTTGTAGTCGGTGTGGTCGCCCATGAGGTTGACGCGACCGGGGGCGATGACGGTGCGCAGCGGGGACGTGTTCACGAGCGCATTCTGACTACATCGCGGCTGCGCCAGCGTCGATACTGGAGGCATGAGTCGATTCCAGACCTCCTGGGAGATCGCCAAGCGCTCGTGGGCGGTGCTCCGCGCCGACAAGACGCTGGCCTGGTTCCCCGTCCTGTCGGCGCTCGGGTCACTCGTCGTGTTCGGGGTCATCGGCGGGCTGTTCTTGGTGGCCGGCATCGACGACTCGTCGACGGGTACGACGCTCCAGCCGATCGGCTGGGTGCTGATCGTGGTCATGTACCTCGCGCTGGCGATGGTGCAGACGTACTTCCTCGCCGGCCTCGTCGCCGGCGCCGACCAGCGCCTCCGCGGTCAGGACAGCACCGTGCGCAGTGCGCTCGAGATCGCCAACTCGCGGCTCCACCGCCTCCTGCCGTGGGCGATCGTCACCGCCACCGTCACGATGGTCCTGCAGGCGATCGAGGAGCGGTTCGGGATCATCGGCACGATCGTCGCCCGGCTCGTCGGTCTCGCCTGGAACCTCGTCACCTTCCTGGTCGTGCCGATCCTCGTGCTCGAGGATCTCGGCGTGGGCGACGCGCTCAAGCGTTCGAAGGACCTCTTCAAGAAGACGTGGGGCGAGAACGTGATCGGCCAGTTCGGGCTGGGTGCGATCGGCTTCCTCTTCACGCTCCCCGGCATCCTGCTCATCGGCGTCGGTGTGGCCCTCGGCACCGCCGGACTCATCGTGCTCGGGACCGTCGGGGTGATCTGGTTGGTCGCGGCCGCGGTGATCGTGTCGGCGCTGAGCGGCATCTACCGCACCGCGCTCTACCACTACGCGGCGCACGGCCAGGTGCCGGGCGAGTTCTCCGGCATCGACTTCGACCAGGCGTTCCGCCGGCGCGGGAATCGTGGCGGCTCAGGGCAACGCCGGCGGCCTGTTCGGGAGCCCTTCCAGCAACTGACGCGAGAGCACTGCGCCCTAAGGTGGCGTGGTGCTCGAAATCGACACCCTGCCGCAGCTGCGCGACCCGATCCTGGTCGTCGCGCTGACCGGTTGGGTCGACGCCGGGCTGGCCGGCAGCGGCAGCGTGGCGTTCCTGCAGGAGCAGCTCGACTCCGCGCGCGCCTTCGGTCGCATCGACCTCGCCGACCTCATGGACCTGCAGCAGACGCGCCCGACCGTGCACCTGGTCGACGGCGTGTCGCGCGAGATCGACTGGCCCGAGATCACGCTGAGTGCGGGCCATCTCGGTCGCGATCTCGTGCTGTGTTCCGGCCCCGAGCCGTCGTTGCGCTGGCGTGAGGTGCTCGGCGAGCTCGTCGACGTGTCCCTGCAGCTGGGCGTCACCGAGGCGTTCACCGTCGGTGGCATCCCGGCGATGGCGTCGCACCGGCGTCCGATCAGCGTGCTCGCCACCGGCACCGACGAAGCGCTCGTCGAACGCGCGGGGGCGTGGCGCCAGGACTACACCGGGCCCACGGGCGCGCAGAGCGTGCTCCAGGTGATGCTCGGCGACGCCGGCATCCCCACGCTCGCGCTGTGGGCGCAGGTGCCGCACTACCTCTCCGGCGGCGCCTCGCCGCCCGCGATCCGCGCCGTGCTCGATCGACTGCGCGACCTCGCCGATCTCGCCGTCGACCTCGACGGGCTCGACGACCAGTCCGTCGCCTACGTCGACCGGATCGAAGCCGGCCTCACCGACCGTCCCGACGTGGTGGAGGTCATCACCGCGATCGAGGAAGGCGAGGAAGACGTCGACGAGTCGGAGCTGCCGAGCGGCGACGAGCTCGCGTCGGAGATCGAGCGCTTCCTGCGCGACCAGAGCTGAACACCTCACCGAACACGAGGAGCGGGAGATGTCCGTCGTCAAGATCAACGCGATCACGGTGCCGAAGGAGCGCGCCGACGAGCTGGTGGGGCGCTTCGCGGCGCGTGCCGGTGAGGTGTCGAAGTCGCCGGGCTTCGAGGCCTTCGAGCTGCTGCAGCCCACCGACGACCGCGACACCTTCCTCGTGTACACGCGCTGGGCGTCGGAGGACGACTTCCAGAACTGGATGAAGAGCGCGGCGTTCCAGCACGGCCACCAGGCGCACAACACGCAGGGCCCGGTCAGCACGCACAGCGACCTCTGGCAGTTCGACGTCGTGCAGCACGAGGAAGCGCCCGCCTCCTAGCGCTCCCTGTGTCCACCCTGCTCGACTTCCACAAGGTCTGGGGCTACATCGCGATCGGACTCAACGCGCTCGCGGGCGTGATCGCGCTCGTCGCGTGGCGCTGGAAGGCGGCGCGCGGCAAGTACGTGTGGATCTTCACGATCGTCGCCGAGTCCGCGATCATGCTGCAGGTGCTCGTCGGCTCGATCCTGGTGGCGAGCAAGGACTACGTGGCGCCGCGGTTCCACATGTTCTACGGGTTCGTCGCGTTCCTCACCGTGGGCATCGCCTACCAGTACCGTCGCCAGATGCGCGGCCGCCGCGAGATGTTCTACGGGCTCGTCGGCCTGTTCCTGATGGGGCTCGGGATCCGGGCCGTGCTGCAGGCGGGATGAGCACGTGATGGAGGCGGTGTGAGCGCCGGCAGCGGGTGCTGCTGCTCTTCGGTGGCCGATCCGCCGAGCACGACGTGTCGCGCGTCACCGCGGTCGCGGTGGCGCGCGCGCTCGACCGCACGCGCTACGACGTGGTGCCGGTCGCGATCACGACCGACGGCCGTTGGCTCCTCGCCGACTCCGCGCAGCGTGCCATCGAGGGTGGCCCCGACGGCGCTGCCGAGCGCGTTCGACGTCGACGGCGAGGTCGCGCCCGCGATCGGTGCGCTCGACGTCGACGTCGTGTTCCCGCTGCTCCACGGTCCCTACGGCGAGGACGGCACGGTGCAGGGCCTGCTCGAGCTGGCCGACCTGCCCTACGTCGGCTCCGGCGTGCGTCGGGTCGGCGGTGGCGATGGACAAGGTCATGATGAAGCGCGCCTTCGCCGCCGCCGGCCTGCCGTACGCCAAGACCGTCGAGTTCCGCGACGGCCACGACCGCGACGCGCTGGTCGCTCGGGTCGAGGGCGAGCTCGGGTACCCGTGCTTCGTGAAGCCCGCCAACCTCGGCTCGTCGGTCGGCGTGTCGAAGGCGCGCGACCGTCGCCGAGCTCGACGACGCGTTCGACGTCGCGCTCGTCGTACGACGAGTGGATCCTGGTCGAGGAGGCGATCGCGGGCCGTGAGATCGAGCTCGCGGTCCTCGGCGACGACCCGCCGATGGCGTCGCTGCCCGGGGAGATCGTGCCCGGCGACGACTTCTACTCCTACGCCGACAAGTACGAGGCCGACGACGCCCAGCTCCTGGTGCCCGCACCGCTCGCCGACGACCAGGTCGCCGAGGCGCAGGCGCTCGCGGCGCGGGCGTTCGACGCCTGCCGCTGCGAGGGCGATGGCGCGGGTCGACCTGTTCCTCCGCGACGTCGACGCCAAGACCGGGGAGGGGCTTCCTCGTGAACGAGGTCAACACGATCCCCGGCTTCACGCCGATCTCGATGTACCCACGCCTCTGGGAGGCCAGCGGGCTGTCCTACTCGGCGCTGCTCGACCGCCTCATCGACCTCGCGCTCGCCCGCCACGCCCGCCGGGCCAGCGCGCCGGCCGCCAGCGCTGACCGCCTCCCCAGGCGTGGAACCCGCGACATCGCGCGTCGACGCCAATCGCTGTGGTGACGCCTAGAGGTTGACGATCGGGCAGGTGAAGGTGCGGGTGATGCCGTCGACCTTCTGGATCGCCGACACCACGAGCTGACCGAGCTCGTCGAGCGTGTCGGCCTCGGTCTTCACGATCACGTCGTAGGGACCGGCCACGTTGTCGGCGGTCACCACGCCGGCGATGTCGCGTGCCGCGGTGGCGACCTTCTCGGCCCGCCCGACCTCGGTCTGGATCAGCACGTACGCGGTGACGCTCATCGGCGAACCCCCAAGATCGAACGACGTCGAGGTTCGAGCGTAACGCCGCGTTGCTCATGCCGCCTCCGGCGGCGGGCCGCGAGGCCCGGTTCAGCCGAGGCGGGACTCGAGTGCGTCGAGCTGCTCGACGAGCTCGCGCGGCATGCGCTCGCCGAAGCCCGCGAAGTACTCGCGGATGCCGGGGAGCTCGGCCTTCCACGCGTCGTCGTCGACCGCGAGCGCGGCGGCGACGTCGGCGGCGGGCACGTCGAGTCCCGTCGAGGTCGAGGTCGTCGGCGGCCGGCACGACGCCGATGGCGGTGTCGTTGCCCGACCCGTCACCGTCGAGGCGCCGGCAGATCCACTCGAGCACGCGTGAGTTCTCGCCGAAGCCGGGCCACAGGAACTTGCCGTCGGCGTCCTTGCGGAACCAGTTCACGCCGTAGATCGAGGGCAGCGACGCCTCGTCGGTGCGCTGCGCCATGCTCAGCCAGTGCGTGAAGTAGTCGGCCATGTTGTAGCCGCAGAACGGGCAGCATCGCGAACGGGTCGCGGCGCAGGTCGCCGAGGCCGCCGGTGGCGGCGGCCGTCTTCTCCGAGCCCATGGTCGCGGCCACGAGCACGCCGTGCTGCCACGAGTGCGACTCGAACACGAGCGGCACGGTGGTGGCGCGCCGGCCGCCGAAGAGGAACGCCGAGATCGGCACGCCCTTCGGGTCCTGCCACTCGGGCGCGATCGACGGGCACTGCGACGCGGGGGACGCAGAAGCGCGAGTTCGGGTGCGCGGCGGGACCGTCGGACTCCGGCGTCCACGACTGGCCCTTCCAGTCGGTGAGGTGCGCCGGCGCGTCGTCGGTGAGGTCCTCCCACCACACGTCGCCGTCGTCGGTGAGCGCGGTGTTGGTGAACACCGTGTTGGCGTCCATGGTGTGGAGCGCGTTGGGGTTCGACTTCTCGTTGGTGCCCGGCGCCACGCCGAAGAACCCGAACTCGGGGTTGATCGCGTGCAGACGGCCGTCGTCGCCGAACTTCATCCAGGCGATGTCGTCGCCGATGGTCTCGACCGTCCAGCCCGGGATGGTCGGGATGAGCATGGCGAGGTTGGTCTTGCCGCACGCCGACGGGAACGCGGCGGCGATGTACTTCACGCGGCCCTCGGGGCTCGTGATCTTGAGGATCGAGCATGTGCTCGGCGAGCCAGCCCTCGTCGCGTGCGATCACCGACGCGATGCGCAGCGCGAAGCACTTCTTGCCCAGCAGCGCGTTGCCGCCGTAGCCCGAGCCGTACGACCAGATCTCGCGCGTCTCGGGGAAGTGCACGATCCACTTCTCGTCGGCGTTGCACGGCCACGCGACGTCGTCCTCGCCGGCGGCCAGCGGCGCGCCGACCGAGTGCACGCACGGCACGAACTCGCCGTCGGGGCCGAGCACGTCGAGCGCGGCCTGGCCGGCGCGCGTCATGGTGCGCATGCTCGACCGCGACGTAGGGGGAGTCGGTGATCTCGACGCCGATGTAGGAGAGGGGAGAGCCGAGCGGGCCCATGCTGAACGGCACCACGTACATGGTGCGACCCTTCATCGAGCCGCGGAACAGCTCGTCGAGCTTGGTCCGCATCTCCGCCGGGGCCTTCCAGTTGTTGGTGGGACCGGCGTCGGCCTCGTCGGCCGAGCAGATGAAGGTGCGGTCCTCCACCCGGGCGACGTCGCTCGGGTCGGAGTGCGCCCAGTACGAGCCCGGCCGCTTCACCGGGTCGAGCTCGGTGAACGTGCCCGGCGTCGACCAGCTGCTTGCACAGGAGGGCGTGCTCTTCCTCGGACCCGTCGAACCAGTGGACGTCGTCCGGCTGGCAGAGCTCGACCATCTCGTCGACCCAGGCGAGGAGTCGAGCATTACGGGTGGGGGCCTGCACCAGCGCCACGTTGCGCCTCCAGTCAACCGACCGAAAATCGGGTGCCGATCACTGTATCGGCGCGTCTCCCGCCACCCCGAAATGGGGACGGCTCCGATATGGAGGAAGCGGTCAGACCTGGGCGCTCGGGAGCCCCATGTCGAGCTCGGAGCCGAACCGGACCTTGATGGCGCGGCCGTCGGCGTCGAGGTCGAAGTTGATGCGCTGGCCCTGGCGCAGCGTCCGGAAGAGCGAGCCCTCGAGCGCGTCGGCGGCGAACGCCAGCTCGGCGCGGTCGGCTTCGTTCACGACGATGCCCTCACCCGAGATCGGGTCGAACATGCGGACGACGCCCTGCACGACAGCCCGATTCCGCCGCTAGGGCTTCTGGACCTTGCCTGCCTTGAGGCAGGAGGTGCACACGTGGAGGCGCTTCGGCGAGCCGTTCACGATCGCCCGGACCTTCTGCACGTTCGGGTTCCAGCGCCGGTTGGTACGTCGGTGCGAGTGGCTGATGCGCATACCGAACTGCGGCTTCTTGCCGCACACTTCGCAAACCGACGCCATGACTGGAAACCCTTGCTCGTAGAACGGGACGAACGGTCGAGGATAGCAGTGGGCCAGGTACGATCCCAGCCGTGACGGTCCTGCAGCAGTTGGCCCCGGGCGACCTGCGGCGGATCGTGTCCACGTACCGCGACGCCCTGCGCACCCACCAGGACGAGCTCAACCGCCTCAACGTGTACCCGGTGCCCGACGGCGACACCGGCACCAACATGGCGCTGACCCTCGAGTCGGTCGTCGGCGAGCTGCGACGGCCGGCGTCGACGCGGGCGCGGACGCCCGCCATGGCAGGAGGTGTGCGAGGCGATCCGCCACGGGTCGCTCATGGGGGCCCGCGGCAACTCGGGCGTGATCCTCTCCCAGATCCTCCGGGGGCTGGCCGACACGTTCGCGCCGCTCGACGCGGTGTCGGGCGCCGACGTCGCCGCGGGGCTGCGCCGCGCCGCCGACGCCGCGTACCAGGCGGTGCTGCGCCCGGTCGAGGGCACCATCCTCACCGTGGTGCGGTCGGCGGCCGAGTCGGTGGAGCGGGCGGTGAGCGAGGGCGAGACCACGCTCGCGGGCGTGCTCGAACGCGCCGCGGGCGCGGCGCGCGACGCGGTGGCGAGCACGCCCGACCTGTTGCCGGTGCTGCGCGAGGCCGGGGTGGTCGACGCCGGCGGGCGCGGGTTCGAGCTGCTCATCGCGGCGTGCCTGAACGTGGTGAGCGGCACGCCCATCCCCGCCGCAGAAGCACGTGCCGACGCCAGCGCGTCGACGGTCGGAGCGAGCGGAGCGAGCCATGGAGGGACGGCGTCGCCGACCTCCGCTACGAGGTCATGTTCTTCCTCGACGCGCCCGACGACCAGATCGACGACTTCAAGTCCGACGTGGGGCGCCCTCGGCGACTCGATCGTCGTGGTCGGCGGCGACGGCCTCTGGAACTGCCACGTGCACACCGACGACATCGGCGCCGCGATCGAAGCCGGCATCGCGGTCGGGCCGTCCGCGCGACATCCGCGTCACCGATCTCCTCGAGCAGGTCGGCCACCACGAGGAGCCCGTCGACCCTTCGCGTCGCCGCGCCGGCGCCGGTCACGCCGGTGACGACCGCGGTGGTGGCGGTGGCGGTGGGCGACGGCCTGCGCGCGCTCCTGCTCGGCCTCGGGGTGCAGCAGGTGGTCGCGGGTGGCCAGTCGATGAACCCGTCGACCGCGCAGATCCTCGAAGCCGTCGACGCGTGCGCGGCCGAGGGCGTGGTCGTGCTGCCCAACAACAAGAACATCGTCCCGGTGGCGAAGCAGGTGTCCGGTCTCACCGACCTCCCGGTGGCGGTGGTCCCCACCGCATCGGTGGTCGAGGCGCTGGGTGCGCTCGTCGTCTACGACGCCGACGCGTCGCTCGACGTCAACCAGGCCGCGATGGCCGAGGCCGCGGCGCGTGTCCGCGCCGGCGAGGTCACGCAGGCGGTGCGCGACAGCGTGGCCGAGTGCGGGCCGATCGTCGACGGCGACTGGATCGCGATCACGCGCGACGGCATCCACGTGCGCGGTGAAGTCGGCGCTCGACGCCGCCGTCGCGCTGGTCGACGTGCTGATCGACGACGACGCCGAGCTGGTCACGATCATCGTGGGCGCCGAAGCCGACGCCGACGACACCGCGCGACTGGCGGAGCACCTCGCCGACGAACACCCGCACGTGGAGGTCGAGGTGCACCGCGGCGGCCAGCCGCTCTACCCGTACCTCGTCGGCGTCGAGTAGCACCGCGGTGGGCGCCAGCCTCGACCCGGCCCCCCTCACGCTGCGCGACCTGGCGGCCCGGCCCGTCACCGACCTGCAGGCGGTCGGCGACAAGCTCCAGGCCGGCCTGGCCGAGATGGGCATCGAGACCGTGCTCGACCTGCTCGAGCACTACCCGCGCCGCTACCTCGACCGCACCGAGCGGGCCGAGATCCACGAGCTCGCCATCGGCGACGAGGCGACGGTCGACGCCGAGGTCAAGGCGATCCACGCCCGGCGCACGCGCGACCGCAAGCGCACCATCGTCAACGCGACCGTCTACGACGGCACCGGTCTGCTCGAGATCGTGTTCTTCAACCAGGGATGGCGGGAGCGGCAGCTGCGGCCCGGGACGCAGGTGTCGCTGTTCGGCAAGGTCGAGAGCTACCGGGGCAAGCGGCAGATGACCAACCCGGTCGTCGACGTGCTCGCCGACCCCGACGCATCATCCGACGTCACCGGCGCGATCGTCCCGGTGTACCCGCAGTCGGGGAAGTCCGAGGTGCACACGTGGCAGCTCCGGCGCGCGGTGGCGTCGTGCCTGCAGCGCACCGAAGCGCGCGGCTTCGCCGATCCGCTCGACGCCAAGCTGCGCGCCGACCACGACCTCGTCGACCGCGGACGCGCGTACAACGACATCCACCGTCCGGCGACGATGACGCGACAAGATCGCGGCCGCGCAGCGTCTGAAGTTCGACGAGTTCCTGCGCATGCAGCTGGCGCTGGTCGCGCGCAAGCGCGCGCTGGCGGCGGAGGAGACCGGCATCGTGCACGCGGTCGACGGCGAGTTGGTGCCCGCGTTCCACGCCGCGCTCCCGTTCCCGCTCACCGACGACCAGGCCGCGGCCATCGCGCAGATCGCCGACGACATGGCGAAGCCGGCGCCGATGCACCGGCTGCTGCAGGGCGAGGTGGGTTCGGGCAAGACCGTCGTCGCGCTCAGCGCGTTGCTCATGGCGGTGCAGGGCGGGTACCAGGGCGCGTTCATGGCGCCGACCGAGGTGCTGGCCGAGCAGCACGAGCTCACGATGCGCGGGCTGCTCGGTGAGCTGTCGGTCGTGGAAGAGGGATCGCTGCTCGGCGAGCGACCGGTCGCGGTCGGCGTTGCTCACCAACCGCACGTCGGCCGCCGAGCGTCGTCGCATCGCCGACGGGCTGCGCGCCGGCACCATCGACATCCTCGTCGGCACCCACGCGCTGATCTACGGCGGCGTCGAGTTCGCCAACCTCGGTGTCGCCGTCATCGACGAGCAGCACCGCTTCGGCGTGGAGCAACGTGACCTGCTGCGGGGCAAGGGCGACTCGCCCGACGTGCTGGTGATGACCGCCACCCCGATCCCGCGCACCGCGGCGATGCTCATCTACGGCGACCTCGACAAGACCGAGTTGCGCCACCTCCCGGCCGGACGTTCGCCGATCGAGACGACCGTGATCGGCGGGGGACCGCTCGAACGGGTGGCGGTGTACGACCTCGTGCGCGCGCAGGTGGCCGAGGGTCGGCAGGCCTACGTGGTGTGCCCGCTGGTCGACGGCTCCGACAAGCTCGAGGCGAAGGCCGCCACCGAGGAGTTCGAGCGCCTGCTGCACGAGGAGCTCGCCGATCTGCGCCTCGGGCTGCTGCACGGCCAGATGCCGGCAGCCGACAAGGAAGCCGCGATGAGCGCGTTCCGCGAGCACCGCACCGACGTGCTCGTCGCCACGACCGTCATCGAGGTGGGCGTCGACGTCCCGAACGCGACGGTCATGGTCATCGAGGACGCCGACCGCTTCGGCCTGCTCCAGCTCCACCAGCTGCGCGGTCGCATCGGCCGCGGGCAAGCACAAGAGCTACTGCTACCTGCTCGCGGAGCCGACCACGCCGCAGGGCGAGGCGCGCATGGAGGCGATGACCGAATCGGGCGACGGCTTCGAGCTGGCCGAGCGCGACCTCGCCATCCGCGGCGCGGGCGAGGTGTTCGGCGAACGTCAGGCCGGCATGAACGACCTCAAGCTCGGGCGACTCCCGCAGGACGAGGCCATCGTGTTCGAGGCGCGCGCCGTGGCCGAGGACATGCTCGACGACGACCCCGACCTCGTGCGCAACGCACAGCTGCGCGAAGAGGTCACCGACCTCCTCGGCGACGCGGTCGAGTTCCTCTTCAAGTCGTAGCGGTCGCGGCGATGCCGCCGCGTCACGACCGGCGGACGGCGTGGCGGAGATGGCGGGCGATCCGCCGATGCCACCGCTTCCGGCGCCGCCTGTGCACCTCGTGGCACGGGACGCAGATGAACCCCTGCACGACCCCGGTGCGGTCGGCCAGCACCCAGTCGGCCCCGCCGCCGCAGTGATCGCACACCCGCGGCGCGGATGCCTGCGGTGGTGTCCGTCCTCGCTGTCGTGGAGGAGCAAGAACTGTGTCTGCATGTCGGGCGTCGGCGTCTGTTCGGCCGCGCGTCTGCGCTTCGTCCGCCATGTTCGTGCCTTCCGCCCTTGCTGTCGCCTCCCGCCCGAAACTGAGACCACGGTGGCACGGTGTGGCCGCTGCGGCAAGTGAACAGTGACGCACGGCTCGATGAACACCGATCGGATTGACATTGCAGCTGAACCCGGGCGACGTCGTTGGCGTGCCCACGTTGCGGGTGAGACCATCTCTGTCGTGGAGGCTGACGCGGTGGTCGACGAGCGCGAGGAACCGACGAAGCCGACCGCGGCATTGCCCTACGCCGCCGAGGCCACGGCGGTCGTGGCCGCGCTCGACACCGACGCCACGTCGGCCTGAGCGCCGGCGAGGCCGCCATCCGGCTGGGCCAGCACGGACCGAACGAGATCACGAGCGAGCCGCCGCCGTCGATCTGGGCCGTCGCCGCCGGACAATTCCGCAACGCGATGAACATCATGCTCGTGGTCGTGACGATCGTCGAGCTTCGCGATCGGTGAGGTGTCGACCGGGATCATCGTGGCGCTGCTCATCCTTCTGAACGTCGTGCTCGGATCGCGGCAGGAGCTGAAGGCCCGAGAGAGCGTCACCGCGCTCTCGAGCATGCAGGTGCCGCAGGCCAAGGTCGTGCGCGACGGGACCCTGGTGCAGATCCCGGCGGTGGACCTCGTTCCGGGCGACATCGTGCAGGTCGAGGCGGGCGACATCGTGCCCGCCGACGGTCGGGTCATCCGGGCCGCGACGTTGGAGACGCAGGAGGCTGCGCTCACCGGGGAGAGCGCGCCGGTGGCGAAGGCCGTGCGGGTGCTCCCGACCGCGGACGTCGCGCTCGGTGACCGGACGAACATGCTGTTCCAGAACACGTCCGTCACGCGCGGCACGGCATCGATGGTCGTGACCGCGACCGGCATGCAGACCCAGATGGGCCAGATCGCGAGCATGTTGACGTCGGTCGAACGCACCCGCTCGCCGCTGCAGAAGGAGCTCGACGACCTCACGAAGGTGCTCGGCATCATCGCCTGGACCGCCGTCGCGTTCATCTTCGTCGTGGGCCTGGCTCGCGGCCTCGACGCGCAGCAATTGTTCCTCCTCGGGACCGCCATGGCGATCTCGGCGATCCCCACCGGGCTGCCAGCCTTCGTCTCGGGGCTGCTGTCCCTCGGCGCGAAGCAACTCGCCGACGCCAAGGCGATCGTCAAGAACCTCACCGACGTCGAGACGCTGGGTGCGACGAGCGCGATCAACTCGGACAAGACCGGCACCCTCACGATGAACCAGATGATGGTGTCGGTCGTCTACACCGACGGCGCCTGGTTCACGGTCGAGGGCGACGGCTATCGCAAGACGGGTGTGATCCGCTCGGCCGCCGGGGTACCGATGCCCGACTTCACCAACCTGGCGCTGAGCATGGTGCTCGACAGTGACGCGACGGTGGCCGACGACGGCACCGTGGTCGGCGACCCGACCGAAGCCGCGCTCGTGGTGCTCGCGGCGAAGGTCGGCGTCGACGCGGAAGAGACACGGCGCGTGTATCCGAGGCTCGCCGAGGTGCCGTTCGACTCCGACTACAAGTTCATGGCGACGTTCCACCGCGCGCAGCTCGGCGGTCGCGAGCGCGTCATCGCACTGGTCAAGGGAGGTCCCGACGTCGTGCTCGCACGGTGTGCACGCTCGGGTGGCCCCTTGGCGGACGCCCACGTGCCGATCGCCGACGCGCGCGTCGACATCGACGCGGCCAACGAGCGCATGGGGGAGAAGGGCCTCCGGGTGCTGGCGTTCGCGGCGCGGCTGATCGACGACGGCGAGCTCGACACCATGGCGACGGATCCCATGTCGCTCACCCAGGACCTCGACTTCGTCGGACTCGTCGGCATGATCGACCCGTTGCGCGCCGAGGCCAAGAGCGCGGTGCGCACCGCGCTCGGCGCCGGCATCGACGTCCGCATGATCACCGGCGACCACGCCGTCACCGCCCACGCCATCGGCGAGGAGCTCGGGCTCGGGCCGGGCGCGATCAGCGGGAGCGAGCTGCAGGCGCTCTCCGACGCCGAGATCGCGCGTCGCCTCCCGGGCCTCCACGTGTTCGGCCGCGTTTCGCCCGCGGACAAGCTCAGGCTCGCGCGGTGATGCAGGAGCAAGGCCTCATCGTCGCGATGACCGGCGATGCGGTGAACGACGCAGCTGCGCTGAAGCAGGCCGACATCGGCGTGGCGATGGGTTCCGGGAGCGAGGTCACGAAACAGGCCGGTCGCATGATCCTCACCGACGACAACTTCGGCACGCTCGTGCACGCGGTCGAGATCGGTCGGCGGGTCTACGACAAGATCGTGTCCTACGTGCGCTACCAGATGACCCAGTTGCTGGGGCTGGTGATCCTCTTCGTGGCCGCCACCGTGTTCGACGTGAACGACGGCGTCGCGCTCACGCCGCTGATGGTCCTGTACCTGCTCGTGTTCGTCACTGCGGCCGGGGTGGTCGTCATCGCGCTCGATCCCGGCGATCCGGACGTGATGCACCGTCCACCACGAGACCCGAAGATGCCGATCAGCAACCGGACCGCGGTGAGCTACTGGGTCCTCTATGGCGCGGTGCTCGCGGCGGCCGCCTTCGTGCCGCTCGTCGCCGGTCCCGACGACCCGAGCACGAGCCACCCGAGCGCCTCGTTGACGATGACCTTCGTCGTGCTGGGCCTCGGGACGGTGTTCAACGCGATCACCAACCGCCGCGATCCGGCGAGCGGGCTCACGCCCCCGCTCCTGCGCGCGATCGGTGTGTCGCTCGTGCCGGTGACGCTGATCTTCCTCGCCACGCAACTCCCGAGTCTCCAACAGGGGATGCTCACGACACCGCTCAACGGGCCGCGGTGGCTCGAGTCGATCGGCCTCGCACTCGCCCTCCCGGTGGTCGTCGAGGCGAGCAAGTGGCTCCGTCGGCGACGTGCGCCCGGCGAAGAGGTCCTGGACGTCGGACACGCGGTCTCGCCCGCACGGATCGGCCACGCGAGCACCCCGTGAGGAGCTGATCGACCATGGCGAAGCTGAACGAGAAGAAGCTGAAGGAGAAGCCGTACCAGCACGAGTTGCGCCGGCTCCACGGCGAGCTGGTCGCCATGCAGGAATGGGTCAAGGCGACCGGAGCGAAGGTCTGCGTCGTGTTCGAGGGCCGTGACACCGCCGGCAAGGGTGGGACGATCAAGGCCATCACCGAGCGGGTCAGCCCGCGGGTGTTCCGGGTCGTCGCGCTCCCGGCGCCGAGCGACCGCGAGAAGTCCCAGATGTACATCCAGCGGTACATCCCGCACTTCCCGGCCGCGGGAGAGGTCGTGATCTTCGACCGCAGTTGGTACAACCGGGCCGGGGTCGAGCGGGTCATGGGCTTCTGCACCGAGGAGCAGAGCCGGCGGTTCCTCGAGCAGACCCCCGCGGTCGAGAAGGCGATGGTCGACTCCGGGATCCTCCTGATCAAGTTCTGGCTCGAGGTCAGCGCCGACGAGCAGACCCGACGGCTCGAGAGTCGCATCGACGATCCGCGCAAGATCTGGAAGCTCTCCGACATGGACCTCGCGTCCGTACACGAAGTGGGACGAGTACTCGACCGCGCCGCGACGACATGTTCGCGGCGACCGACACGGCGTGGGCGCCCTGGTGGGTGGTGCACAGCGACGACAAGAAGCGGGCACGACTCAACGTGATCTCGCACCTGCTCGAACACGTCCCCTACAAAGCACCCGCGCGAAGCAGGTCGAGCTGCCCCGTCGGAAGGTGCACTCGCCCACGCCGTGGGCCGGCGTCTCCGTGCGTGAGGTCCCCGAGCGGTTCTGAAGCGTGCGCACGTCACGCCACCTCGCGCCGTAGCGTTGGCTCGTGGCGTTGCGGGTGATCGCGGGAGTGCGGGGGGCCGCAAGCTGGTGGCGCCGAAGGGCGGTGCGCGGCCGACGACCGACCGCCTCAAGGAGGCGTTGTTCTCGTCGCTCGGGCCGCGCGTCCACGACGCGACGGTCCTCGATCTGTACGCGGGCAGCGGCGCCCTGGCGATCGAAGCGCTGTCACGCGGAGCGGCGCGCGCGGTGGTCGTCGACCACGACCGGGCCAGCGAAGCCGCGGTCCACGCCAACCTCGCCACCACCGGCTTCGACGACGTCGTCCGCTTCCAGCGCTCGCCGGTCGGCCCGTTCCTCGCCGCGCCCGTGCCCGAAGCCCCCTTCGACCTGGTCTTCCTCGACCCGCCGTACGACATGGAGAGCAGCGAGGTGGCCGGGGTGCTGACGGCGCTGGCCGCCAACGCACTCGTCGCTCCCGGGGGGACGGTCGTGGTCGAGCGACCCAAGTCGGGTGCACCGGTCGCGCTGCCGACCGGCTGGGGTATCGAGAAGGAGCGTGCCTACGGCGATACGCTCCTGGTCGTCGCGCACGCCGGCTGAGCCGCGCCTGCGCCCGTCCCCAGCAACGTCCCACAGGAGCAACCGAGTGGCCACCGCCCTCTGCCCGGGCTCGTTCGATCCCGTCACCAACGGACACCTCGACATCATCGAGCGCACCGCTCGCCACTTCGACGACGTCATCGTGGCGGTGATCCGCAACCCGCAGAAGTCGGCGTCGCTGTTCACGCTGGAAGAGCGCCAGGAGATGCTCGGCGAGGAGATCGCCCACCTCCACAACGTGCGCATCCTGTTCTTCAAGGGCCTCCTGGTGGAGTTCGCCAAGCAGCACGGTGCCGAGGCGATCGTCAAGGGCCTCCGGGCCGTCAGCGACTTCGACTACGAGCTGCAGATGGCACAGATGAACCAGCAGCTCTCGGGCATCGACACGTTCTTCATCTCCACCAGCCCGCAGTACTCGTTCCTCTCGTCGAGCCTGGTGCGCGAGGTGGCGCGGTTCGGGGGCGACGTGTCGGGCATGGTGCCGCCCAAGGTGGCGAAGCGCCTCACCGAACGGTGGGCCGAACGCAAGGCTGCGGAGCCGGACCTCTCGTGAGCGATCAGCAGGCGTACGACCTCGAGACGATCCTGCGCGAGCTGCGCGACATCATCGACACCGCGCGCACGATGCCGATGTCGGCGTCGGTGCTCGTGAACCGCGAGGAGACGCTCGAGCTCGTCGACGAGGCGTTGGCCTCCATGCCCGAGGAGCTGCGCCACGCGCGGTGGCTGCTCAAGGAGCGCGACGAGTACCTGGTGCAGGCGCGACGCGACGCCGAGGACATCGTCGAGGCGGGGCGGGTGCAGGCCGAGCGCATGGTCGAGCGCACCGAGGTGGCGCGGGAGGCGCGCCGCGTCGCCCAGCAGGTGATCTCGCAGGCCGAGGCCGACAGCCGGCGGCTGCGCCACGAGGCCGAGGACTACATCGACCAGAAGCTCGCCGCCTTCGAGGTCGTGCTCGAGCGCACGATGGCCACGGTGGTCAAGGGCCGCGAGCAGCTGCAGGCGGTCGTGGAGCCGTTGCCCACCAACCTCCCCGACGACCACACCGGGCTCGAGTCGATGTACGACACCGAGGACCCCGCGGTCTTCGACCAGGACGGCTCGTAGCCGCGCGTTTCGCGGGGGTTCTCACCGGTTTCTGACGGTTCGCCCGACTTGCCGCGTCCGTCCGGAGCAATTCGGCGACTGCTATCCTCGCTCACCGGCCCGACCCGGCCGAAGACCTCCTCATCACCCTCCTCACCAGGGGTTCCTCCGCTACCGGAGCGCCTCCGGTTTCCGTGCTCGCAGGCCGAATCATGAGTGCATTCCGCATCGACGTCGCCGACCTCCTGACGCATCCCGGCGCGCGCCGTCCTCTGCACCTCGAAGCCGCGCTCGCCGACCTCGGCACACCGGTCGCGCGGATCGTGGAGCCGGTGCGCCTCGACCTCGTGCTCGAGCGTGTTCCCGACGGCATCGTGGCCCGGGGCGAGCTGCACGCCCGGTGGGAAGGCGAGTGCAGCACCTGCCTGCGCGAGCTCGCCGCCGACCTCACCGTGGGCGTCGCCGAGCTGTACGAGCCGCACCCCATCGACGGCGACACCTATCCCCTGCAGGGCCACGAGCTCGATCTCGAGCAGCTCGTGCGCGACGCGCTGGTGCTCGAGCTCCCGCTCGCCCCGGCCTGTGAGCGCGACGACTGCGTTCCGGCCGAGTTGCCCGCCGCGCTCGTGGCCGCCGACGACGGCGCTCACGACGGCGCCGACGCCGACCCGCCCGCCGATCCCCGCTGGGCCGCACTCTCCGAACTCGACCTCTCAGACAGCAAGTAGGAGCACGCAATGGCAGTCCCGAAGCGCAAGACCCCCCGGGCGAAGACGCGTCAGCGACGCGCTTCCAACTGGAGGTTGTCCGCGCCCGCCCGTTCCACCTGTCCCAACTGCGGCGCGGTGAAGCAGCCCCACATCGTGTGCGGCAACTGCGGCTGGTACGGCGGCCGCCAGGTGATCGACGTCGAGTAGCGAGACCGTGCCCATCACCATTGCCGTCGACGCGATGGGGGGCGACCTCGCCCCCGGCGAGATCGTCGCGGGCGCAATTCAAGCGGCCGAGGAGCTCGACGTCCGCGTCCTGCTCGTCGGGATCGAAGACGCGATCACGCCCCTGCTCCCGAGCGGGGTTCGTGGGGTGGAGGTCGTGCCGGCCACCGAGGTGGTCGGGATGCAGGACCCGCCCGCCGCGGTGCGGACGCGCAAGGACTCGTCGATCGTGGTGAGCGCGGAGCTCGTGCGCGACGGCAAGGCCGACGCGATGACCAGCGCGGGCAACACCGGCGCGGCCATGGCTGCCGCGCTCCTGCGCATGGGCCGCATCAAGGGCGCCGCCCGCCCCGCCATCGCGGTGCCGATCCCGGTGCCGGGCCGCGCGCCGCAGATCCTCGTCGACGGCGGCGCGACCGTCGACTGCACCGCCGAGTGGCTCCGCCAGTTCGCGGTGATGGGACGCGAGTACGCCCGCATCCACCTCGGCATCGACGAACCCCGGGTCGGGCTGCTGTCGAACGGCGAGGAGTCGGGCAAGGGCGACGACCTGCGCAAGGCCGTGTACCCGATGCTCACGTCGATGCCGGGGTTCATCGGGAACGTCGAGGGCCGCGACTTCATGCACGACACCGTCGACGTGATCGTCACCGACGGCTTCACCGGCAACGTGGCGCTGAAGACGGTCGAAGGGGCGATCCGGGGCACCGCGCGCCTGGTGTTCGACACGCTGATGTCCACCCCCGAGCTGCAACAGGCGTCCGAGATCGTCATGCCCGCGCTGCTGGAACAGGCCGACACGCTCAACCCCGATTCCGAGGGTGGCTGCGTGCTCCTGGGCGTCGACGGCATCTGTGTGATCGCCCACGGTTCGTCGAATGCCCGGGCCATCCGCAATTCCGTGCGCCGCGCGTGGAGTGTGTGGAGGCCAAAGTGGTCGAGCGGATGAAGGGAGCCATCGCCGATGCCGGCTGAGACCCACGTGGAGCGCAGCCCGATCGGACCCGACGACGTGTTCCGGATCATCCGGGAGCGCCTGGCCGAGATCCTCGAGATCGACGAGGACCGCATCGTCATGGACTCCGACTTCGCCGCCGACCTCGACGCCGATTCGCTCGCGCTGATCGAGCTGGTGGAGGCGTTGGAGGAGGAGCTGGGTGAGCGCACCGTCGGGTTCAGCATCGACGACGAGGACCTCGGCGACCTGAAGACCGTGCGCGACGCGGTCGACTACGTCATCCACCGACTGGGCTCGGACACGAGCCCGTGACCGCCGGAGCGACCAGTGTGATGGCCGCTCGGGGGGGCGGTGCCGTCGACCCGGCGCTCGATGCACGACTCCAGCTCGCACTGGGCTGGACGTTCGTCGACCACGACCTCCTCGACCGCGCGCTCACGCACCGCTCGTACTGCGCCGAACAGGGCGTCGAGGAGTCGAACGAGCGCCTCGAGTTCCTCGGTGACTCGGTGCTCGGACTCGTCGTCACCCGGTTCACGTTCGAGGAGTACCCGCAGCTCCCCGAGGGCGAGCTGGCCAAGTTGCGCGCCTCGGTGGTGAGCGCGGAGACCCTCGCGGAGATCGCCCAGGAGCTCGACCTCGGAGTGTCGTTGCGACTGGGCAAGGGCGAGGACGCGTCGGGGGGACGCGCCAAGCCGTCGATCCTCGCCGACGCCATGGAGGCGGTCATCGCCGCCGTGTACCTCGACGGTGGGCTCGAGCCCGCCACCCGACTCGTGCTCGCCCTGCTCGAGCCCCGGATCCGTGAACAGGCGACCGGACCCGGCGGGCAGGACTACAAGACGCGGCTGCAGGAGCTCGCAGCCCGACGGTGCGACCAGCTGCCCCGCTACCAGGTTCGTCACGAGGGGCCCGATCACTCCAAGCGCTTCTTCGCCGCGGTGTTCCTCCGCAACGAGGAGTACGGCGCGGGAGAGGGCCGCTCGAAGAAGGCGGCCGAGCAAGCGGCGGCACAGATCGCGTGGGAACGGTTGCAAGGCGAGGCGAACCGCGCCGAGCCCGACCGGGGGGACCGTATCGGGGTGGGAGATGCCTGAGCTGCCGGAGGTCGAGGTCGTGCGACGCGACCTCGACCGTGAGGTCGTGGGCAAGAAGATCAAAGCGGTCGACGTCGACGGCATGCGTTCCGTCCGCCGTCACCACAACCGCAAGCAGTTCGCCCAGCGGCTGGTGAACCACAAGATCACCGCCGCGCAACGGCGGGGCAAGTACCTGTTGCTGCGCCTCGACGGTGACGACGTGCTCGTCATCCACCTCGGCATGTCGGGACAACTGATCCGCACCAAGAGCTCGCGCGACCCGATGGCGAAGCACACGCACGTCGTCATCACCTTCACCCAGGGCGGGCAGCTGCGCTTCGTCGACCCGCGCACGTTCGGGGAGATGTTCGTCACCGAGGCCGACACCATCGAGAAGGACGTCACCGAGCTCGCGCACCTCGGGATCGATCCCCTCGAGACCGCGATGTCCTGGGAGTACTTCGGGCAGATGCTCGCGGCGCGCCACGCGAAGTTGAAGCCGCTGCTGATGGACCAGAAGTTCATCGCCGGCATCGGCAACATCTACAGCGACGAGATCCTGTGGGGTGCGGGGCTGCGGTGGGACCGCATGAGCGACGCGCTCACCTCGGAGGAGGTGCGGCGCCTCTACCGCTCGATGATGGAGACGCTGCAGGAAGCGGTGAAGCACCGCGGGTCGTCGTTGGCCGACGAGCAGTACGTCGACCTCTTCGGCCGCCCGGGGGAGTACCAGCAGTTCCACAACGTGTACGCCCGCGAGGGGCTTTCCTGCCCGCGGTGCCGGCACACGATCGTGCGTGAGCGGGTCTCGGGGCGCTCCACCTTCTTCTGCTCCGCCTGCCAGGTCTGACCCTCGAGTCCGGGTCGGCCGGACGCCGCGGCCGTGGATGCCGCGGCTCGGCGCAGGCCGCTCGCTACGATCCCGCGAGAGACCACCATTTCGTCGCCCATTCCGTCGCCCGTTCCGTCACCCACCATGACGCCCAAGGCCCACCCGCCGACCCTGCCGGAGCCGCCCACGTGTTCCTCAAGTCACTGACGCTCCGAGGCTTCAAGTCGTTCGCCGACAAGACGGTCCTGGAGTTCGAACCGGGTGTGACGGTGGTGGTCGGGCCCAACGGTTCAGGGAAGTCGAACCTCGTCGACGCCGTCGCCTGGGTGCTCGGAGCCCAGGGGCCGCGCACGCTGCGCGGCGGCAAGATGGACGACGTCATCTTCGCGGGCACGCCCGACCGTCCCGCGCTGGGCCGCGCCGAGGTGTCGTTGTGCATCGACAACACCGCCGGCCTGCTGCCGATCGAGTTCAGCGAGGTGACGATCACCCGCACGTTGTTCCGTGCCGGCGACTCCGAGTACCAGATCAACGGCGCGCCGTGCCGGCTGCTCGACATCCAGGAGCTGCTCTCCGACTCCGGCATCGGTCGCCAGCAGCACGTCATCGTCGGCCAGGGTCAGCTCGACGCGGTGCTCAACTCGCGTCCCGAGGACCGACGCGCGGTCGTCGAGGAAGCCGCCGGGATCCTCAAGTTCCGCAAGCGGCGCGAGCGCGCCGAGCGCCGGCTCGAGGCCACCGAGGGCAACCTCCTGCGGCTCAACGACTTGCTGCGAGAGGTGCGCCGACAGCTCACGCCGCTGCAGCGTCAGGCCGACGCCGCGCGCCGTCACGGCGGGCTGGTCGAGGAGCTGCGGGCCATCCGCATCCACCTCGCCGGTCACGAGATCGCGGGTCTGCAGGCCAAGGGCGAGCGCCTGCGCGACCAGGGCTCCGACCTCAACCAGCGTGAGGGTGCGGTCCGGATGCGGCTGCGCGACCTCGACGTGTCGGTGCTCGACGCCGAACAGGCGCTCACTGCCGCCGGTCACGGCGACCTCGCCGATGCGCTCACGCGCATCGAGGCGTTGCGCGCGCGGGTGGCGGGCTTCGACGCGCTGCTCGGCGAGAAGACGCGCGGTCTGCAGCGCGAGCTCCTGTCGGTCGCCGACGAGGGAGTGTTCGAGACGCTGGTCGCCGACGCGGCCGAACTGCGCCGGCAGCTCGACGAGCTGGGCGCGCTCGGATCGGGACTGCAGGAGGAGCGCGCCGCCCTCGAGCGGGGCGAGTACGACCTCGCGGCAGCACAACGCGCCTTCGCCGACAGCGCGGTGCCCGAGCGCAACGCCGACGACCTGCGCATGGCCCGTCGTGATCTCGAGACGCGCCGCGAGGCGCTCGCCCGCATCGACGCCGAGCTGACGCGGGCGGCCGCGCCGGCTCGAGCAGAGCGGCACGCGCGTCACCACGTTGGCGGCCGAGCACGACGACCTCACCGCGTCGCACGCCCGCATCACCGCGTCGCTGCCCGAGCTCCGCGCCGCCACCGAGGCTGCACGGAACGCGGTGGCGCGTGCCGCCGAAGCTCGCGGCGCTGCCGACGACGCGCTGCGGAGCGCCGACG
The DNA here is from genome assembly GCA_963697125.1 of uncultured Actinomycetes bacterium. Lineage (GTDB taxonomy): Bacteria > Actinomycetota > Acidimicrobiia > IMCC26256 > DASPTH01 > DASUAS01. The sequence goes on along the minus strand of CAVOMW010000006.1, from coordinate 424,798 downwards.
CCGACGCCGCCCGGTGGCAGGCGAGGGCCGAGACGCTCGCGGCCGCGCTCGACGCCAGCCGCGACGACGCCGCGCTCGCCGCCCTCGACGACGTTCCCGGCGTGATCGGCCCGCTGGTCGACCACCTCGACGTCGACCCGGGACTGGAGGCCGCGCTGCACGCGGTGCTCGGCGACGCGGTGCGTGCGGTCGTGGTCGACGGTCCGGTCGCGGCGCGCCAGGCGTTCGAGCGCTTGGCTGCGGGTGACTCCGGCGCACTGCTGATCGTCGCCGAGGCCGCGGGCTACGGCCGGGTCGCGCGCGCCTGCGCCGAGCGTGCCCGGGGCCCGTCTCCTCGCCGACGGCGTGCGGAGCGCCGTCCCCGGCCTCGCCGCCGCGGTCGAGCGCCTGCTCGACGGTGCGGTCCTCGCCGACGGTGACTGGTCGCGCGCCCTCGACCTCGTCCTCGCGCGAGCCGTCGCTCACCGTCGTCACCGAGCACGGCGACCGGCTGGGTGGCCGCGGTTCGTGGCGTCTGGGTGGCGACGCCCTGGCTGCCACCCGAGCCGCGCTCGACGACGCGCGCACGCGCGCCGACGAAGCCGACGAAGTCCGCATGGTCGTCCGCGAGACCCTGGAAGCCGCGAGCGCCGATCTCGACGCCCGTCGACCGCGACGAAGCGGCGGCCGCCGACGCCGAGCGGCGCGCGGTCCACGAGCTCGACGGCGTCGAGCGGGCACGTGCCCGCGTGCACACCGAGCGCACGCAGCGCGAAGTTGAGCTCGCCGCGATCGCGGCGGAGCAAGACGCGCTGCAGGCCCAGCGCGAGGCCGACGTCGAGGGCATCGCCGCGCTCGAGGTGCGGGTCCCCGTGCTCGAAGCCGACGCTGCGGAAGCGCAGTCGCTGTTCGAGTCGCGCGCACTGGTGCAGCTCGAGCTCGACGAACGCGCCACCACCGTGGCCGGCCAGCGCCGCGCGCTCGAGGTGCGCGCCGCGCAGCTCGCCGAACGCCGGCAGGTGCTCGAGCACCGGTTGGCCGAGGTCGACGACCGACTCGCGCGCGACCCGGAGCGCCGCGCCGAAGCCGAGCAGCACCGGGTCGGGCTCGAGCACCGCGGGCTCGGCTACCAGGCCGTCGGCGGCCGGCTCGCCGAGTTGACCGAACGCATCGACGCGATGGTCACCCGCTGGCGCACCGCTCGCCGGGCCGAGGCCGAGCGGGCTGCCGCCGCCAGCGACCAGCTGCACGAGCTGCGCACGACGCGCGCCACCGCCGAGCAGGAGCTGCTCGAAGTGCGCGAGCTGCTGCAGCGGCGCGAGATCGACGAAGCCGAGACCCGCCTCCGGCTCGAAGCCGCGGTCGAGAAGCTGCGCACCGAGTACGACGTCGAGCCTGCGGTCGCGCTCGACGCGCCCGCGCCCGAGGTCCCCGCCGGCACCACCCTCGCCGGCCGCGCCCGTGACCTCGACCGTGAGCTGCGGCTCATGGGCCCGATCAACCCGCTCGCGCTGGAGGAGCACGACGCCCTGCTCGAGCGCCACGAGTTCCTGCAAGCGCAGCTCGAGGACGTCAAGGCAAGCCGGCGCGAGCTGAACCGCGTGATCAAGGCGGTCGACCTCGAGATCGTGTCGGTGTTCGGTCAGGCGTTCGCCGACGTGCAGCAGAACTTCACCGACCTGTTCACCACGCTGTTCCCCGGCGGGTCGGGCAAGCTCCTGCTCACCGACCCCGACGACCTGCTCAACACCGGCATCGAGATGGAAGCGCGCCCGTCGGGCAAGAACGTGCGTCGCCTCTCGCTGCTGTCGGGTGGCGAGCGCTCGCTCACCGCGTTGGCGTTCCTGTTCGCGGTGTTCCGCGCCCGGCCGTCGCCCTTCTACCTGATGGACGAGGTCGAGGCCGCGCTCGACGACGTCAACCTGCACCGCTTCCTCGACCTGGTGCACGAGTTCCGCAACGAGGCGCAGCTGCTCGTCGTGTCGCACCAGAAGCGCACCATGGAGGCGGCCGACTGCCTCTACGGCGTGTCGATGCCGCCCGGCGGTTCGAGCCGGGTCGTGAGCCAGCGCGTGAACGACGACCTCCCGGTGGCCTGACCGGCATCATGCTCTTGGCGATGGTCCCGTCGCTCGTGCTCGCGCAGTCGTCGACCGATCCCGGGCTCGTCAATGCGTGCGGCGTGAAGAGCGACCAGTCGTGGCTCTGCACCAGCGTCTACCGGATCACCGGCGATTCGCACGCGGCCGACGTCGCCGACGCGCTGTCGAAGCCCATCCGCATCGTGGTGGTGCTGCTCGCCGCGTGGATCCTCGTCCGGATCAGTCGCATCTTCATCCGCCGGTTGGTCAAGCACCTCAGCGGAGGCGTCGAGAAGCTGGCGTCGATGAAGGCGGTGTCGTTCGTCGACACCGGCCCGATGCCGCAAGCGCGGCGCACGCAACGGGCCGAGACCGTCGGTGCGGTGGTGCGCAGCATCGTGTCCATCACCATCTGGTCGATCGCGGTCCTCACTGTGCTGGAGATCCTCGGCATCAGCCTCGGCCCGCTGATCGCCGCGGCCGGGATCGCCGGCGTCGCGTTGGGCTTCGGCGCGCAGTCGTTGGTGAAGGACTTCCTCACCGGCATGTTCATGCTCATGGAGGACCAGTTCGGGGTGGGTGACGTGATCGACACCGGTGTCCCGGTCGCGGGCGGGATGGTCACCGGCACGGTCGAGGGCGTGAGCCTGCGCACCACCCGTCTGCGCGACATCGACGGCGTCGTGTGGCACATCCCGAACGGCAACATCCTCCGCGTCGGCAACAAGTCGCAGCAGTGGTCGCGCGCGGTGGTCGACGTGCCGGTCACGTTCCAGACCGACGCCGCCGCCGCCACTGAGGTCATTCGCACCGTGAGTGACCAGGTGTGGCACGACCCCGATTTCGCGTCCACGATCCTGGCCGAGCCCAGCGTGCTGGGGGTCGAGTCGTTGGCACCCGGGCGGGTCGTGATCCGCGTCGTCGTGCGCACCCGACCGCAGGAGCAGTGGCGGGTCGAACGCGAGTTGCGCGCGAGGATCAAGGCCGCGCTCGACGAAGCCGGCATCGCCTTGCCGTCCGCGTAGCCCCGCCCGCGTAGGCTCCGCGCTGATGGAGATGCAGTGGAGGACGCGTAGCCGCATCGCGGGGACGCCGGAACGGAATCGACCATCCTGATGGACGCCACCGTCGTCGTCATCATCATCTTCCTGCTCGCGGGCGTGCTGATCGGCCTGGGCCTCGGGCTGTCGCGCCGGGCGAAGCGCCAGGAGCAGGTCCCCGGTGAGGTCGGCACCCGGCCCACGCCGACTGCACCTCCCAAGACTGCGCCGGCGAAGACGGCACCGCCCGTCGCCGCGCCCGAGGCGGCGCCGGTCCGCCAGAGTCGAGGCGCCCGAGATCGAGGGGGCGCCCGAGCTCCGGGAGCGGCTGGGCAAGACCCGCGGCGTCTTCGCGCGTCTGCGCGGGCGCAACCGCATCGACGACGAGACGTGGGACGACCTCGAGGACACGTTGCTGATGGCCGACGTCGGCATGCCCGTCACCGAACGGATCCTCGGTGACGTGAAGGAGCGGGCCAAGGCCGAGCGCACCGCCGACTCCGACGGGCTCATGGCGCTGCTGCACACCGAGTTGGTCGCGCTCCTCACCAGCAGTCCTGATGGCGGCGACAAGCCGCGCACGCTCACCCACACCGCCGGCGAACCCAACGTGTGGATGTTCGTGGGCGTCAACGGCGTGGGGAAGACCACGACCATCGCCAAGGTCGCGCAGCGCGCCACCGGCGACGGCAGCACCGTGGTGCTCGCCGCCGCCGACACCTTCCGCGCCGCCGCGGCCGAGCAGCTCACGCACTGGGCCGAGGTCACCGGGGCCGGCATCGTGCGCGGGCAGGAGGGCGCCGACCCCGGGTCGGTCGTGTACGACGCGATGAGCTCGGCCGCCAGCCGCGACGCCGACCTCGTGCTCGTCGACACCGCCGGCCGTCTCCACACCAAGACCAACCTCATGGCCGAGCTCGAGAAGCTCAAGCGCATCGTCGACCGCACGCCGGGCGCGCTCAAGGAGGTGCTGCTCGTCCTCGACGCGACCACCGGGCAGAACGGACTCACGCAGGCCCGCCAGTTCGCGGAGGCGGTCGACGTCACCGGCGTGGTGCTCACCAAGCTCGACGGCAGCGCCAAGGGCGGCATCGTGCTCGCGATCGAGGCCGAGCTCGGCATCCCGGTGAAGCTCATCGGGGTGGGGGAGCGCGCCTCCGACCTCGTCGAGTTCGACCCCGAAGCCTTCGTCGCCGCCCTCCTCGACGCGTAACCCCCCGTTTCGGCGCCCCTACCGCGTCATAGTGACGGAGTAGGGGCGCCAAAACCTGGGGTGGGCGGTCGCTAGCCTGATCGGACCATGTTCGACACGCTCGCCGATCGCTTCGACGGCATCTTCACCAAGCTCCGCAGCCGCGGGAAGCTGACCGACAAGGAGATCGACGAGGTCTGTCGCGAGCTGCGGGTGGCGCTGCTCGAGGCCGACGTCAACGTCCTCGTCGCCCGCAACTTCATCCGTCGGGTGAAGGAGCGCGCGCAGGGGGCCGAGGTGGCGAAGAGCCTCTCGCCCGCGCAGCAGGTCATCAAGATCGTGAACGAGGAGCTCATCCAGACCCTCGGCGGCACCACCGGGAAGCTCTCCACGTCGTCGAAGCCGCCCAGCGTCGTGATGATGGCGGGCCTGCAGGGTTCCGGGAAGACGACCGCCTCCGCCAAGCTCGCCCGGCTGCTCAAGAGCCAGAGTCGCCGACCCCTCCTCGTGGGCGCCGACCTCCAGCGCCCGGCCGCGGTGGAGCAGCTCCGCGTGCTCGGCGAGCGCATCGGCGTGCCCGTCTACTCCGAGGCGACCGACGCGGTCTCGGTGGCGCGTGGCGCACGGGAAGAGGCGGCCCGTCTCGGTCGCGACGTGATCATCGTCGACACCGCCGGCCGTCTCCAGATCGACGCCGAGCTCATGGACGAACTGGTCCAGGTGCGCGACATCGTGCAGCCCAACGACACGCTGCTCGTCGTCGACGCGATGACCGGTCAGGAGGCGGTGAACGTCGCCACCGAGTTCGACGCCGCGGTCGGCCTCACCGGCGTCGTGCTGACCAAGATCGACGGTGACGCGCGTGGTGGTGCCGCGCTGTCGGTGAAGGAAGTGGTCGGCAAGCCGATCCTCTTCGCCGGTACCGGCGAGAAGCTCGACGAGTTCGAGCCCTTCCACCCCGATCGCATGGCGAGCCGCATCCTCGGCATGGGCGACGTGCTCACGCTCATCGAGAAGGCCGAGTCCACCTTCGACCAGGAGGAGATGGAGAAGGCCGAGCAGAAGCTGCGCAAGGGTCAGCTCACGCTCCAGGACTTCCTCGACCAGATGCGCCAGGTGCGCAAGATGGGTCCGCTGCAGAACGTCCTCGGGATGCTGCCGGGCGTGCCCAAGGAGATCAAGAACGCGGAGATCGACGACAAGGAGATCAACCGCATCGAGGCGATCATCTGCTCGATGACGCCCGCCGAGCGCGAGAACCCGTCGGTGATCAACGGCTCGCGTCGGATGCGGATCGCGGAGGGCAGCGGCGTCACGCCCGCCGACGTGAACGCGCTGCTCAAGCAGTTCAAGACGGTGCAGCAGATGATGAAGGGCATGGGCAAGGGCCGCATGCCGAAGCTGCCCCCGGGCATGGACCTCGAGCGAGCTCGAGGGCCTCCAGCAGTAGTCAGTCTTCGCGCGCCGCCTGGTCGCGCGGCCGCAGTCCCCGTTGTGCCATGTCCATCCGCAGCTCGTGCGCGTCGCGCGTCTTCGCGGTGACCGCCATCACGTCGGTCGACATCTGCAGGTGCATCCGCATGCCCATGAGCTCCCACGCGCGCTTCACGAGTTGCTTCGTCGCCATGAGCGTCGACAGCGGCGCTCGCGCCACGTGCGCGGCGAGCTCGTCGACCGTCGCGTCGAGGTCGTCGCGCGCGACGACCCGGTTCACGAGGCCCACGTCGAGCGCCTCCGCGGCGGTGAGCGTCTGGGCGGTGTAGAGGTACTCGTAGGTGCGCTTCCAGTTCATGAACACCCACGGCTCGATCATGGTCTCGCCGCCGGGGAAGCCGAGTCCCTGCACCAACGGCATCTGGAAGTAGGCGTCGTCGGACGCCACGGTGATGTCGGGGAGCAACGCCCAGTACGTGCCGCCGCCGAGCGCGTAGCCGTGCACCTGGGCGATGGTGGGCTTGCGGAACTCCCAGAGTCGCAACGTCGGCCACAGGAACAGGTCGGACTGCGCCTTCCACACCGAGTCCCAGTGCTCCATGTTCTCGGCGAACTCGGGGTACGTGTAGCCGCCACCGGCGGCGTGACCGGCGCAGAAGCCCTTGCCGTTGGCCTTGATGACCACGACCTTCACCGCGTAGTCACGATCGGCGAGGGTGAGGGCGTCGTCGAAGGCGTGGACCATCTCCGAGGTCTGGCTGTTGGCCCGCCCCGGGTCGTTCAGCACGATGTGGGCCACCGGGCCGTCGACGTCATAGGTGAGCGGGCCGAGGTCGTGGGGTTCCATGGCGCCAGCATGCCGGTTGGGACGGCTCGCCCGCCCGGCGACCGGTCGGGTAGCCTGACCCTTCGCACTTTGCCGGGCTGCGCCGTCGCGCCCGCTCCGAATCGACAAGAAGGAAACCCCTCCGTGGCCGTGAAGATCCGCCTCATGCGGGTAGGGAAGAAGAAGCAGCCGACGTACCGCGTCGTGGTGGCCGACGGCCGCTCGCCGCGCGACGGGCGCTTCATCGAGATCATCGGGCAGTACGCCCCCCGCCAGGACCCGTCGTTCTGCCAGATCGACGCCGAGTCGGCGCTGGCGTGGCTGCGCAAGGGCGCCCAGCCCACCGAGCAGGTGCAGAAGCTCCTCACCGAGCAGGGCGTGTGGGCGCAGTACGAGGGCGAGCGCAGCAAGCCCGCCGTCACCAAGCTCTCGCGGCGCGGGTACGTCACCGGCAAGGTGGCCCCGAGCGTGAAGAAGGCGAAGCCCGAAGCGGAGGCGAAGCCCGAGGCGGAGGCGAAGCCCGAGGCGGAGGCGAAGCCCGAAGCGGAGGCGAAGCCCGCGGCCCGCTGCAGCCGAGGCCGAGGCCGAGGCTCCCGCCGACGAAGCAACGACCGCCGAAGACACGCCCGCCGAAGACACGCCGGCTGAGGACGCATCCGAATGAGCGACGAGAGCTACGACGACACCTACGACGATGTCGTCGACGAGGTCGGCGCCGAAGGCAACCGCATCGAGGGCGACGCCGTGAGCGGCGACGCCGCGAGCGGAGCTCGCGCCCTGGCCGTCACCGAGTACGTCACCCGCAACCTCGCCGACGACCCCGACGCGATCGAGGTCGACGTCGAGGCCCGCGGCGACGAGGTCGCGCTGATGGTGCACGCCAACCCCTCCGACATGGGCCGCCTCATCGGCAAGCGTGGTCGCGTGATCCAGGCGCTGCGCCAGCTCGTGCGCGCGGCCGGCACCGCCGACGGCGTGAAGGCCAACGTCGACATCGTCGAGTAGCGCGGGCACCCACGTGGTGACGCCCGGCACCGGCGACCGGTTGGTCGTCGGTCGGGTCGGTCGGGCCCACGGGTTGCGCGGCGAGGTCGCGGTGACCTTCAGCAGCAACCGACCCGAGCGTTCCGCGCCCGGCGCGGTGCTCTTCGCCGGCGAGCGCGAACTGGTGGTCACGGCGTCGCGCCCGCACCAGGGCCGCATGCTGCTGCGCTTCGCCGGGGTCGACGACCGCACCGCGGCCGAGGCGCTCCTGGGCGTCGAGCTCACCGCCGAGCCGCTCCCCGCCGACGTGGAGCTCGACGAGCGCGAGCTCTGGGTGCACGAGGTGGTGGGCGCCGAGGTCCACGACCGGGCCGGCACGGTGATGGGCACCGTCACCGCGGTCGAGGCCAACCCCGCGCACGACCTGCTCGTCCTCGACGGCGGCGCGCTCGTGCCGATGGTGTTCGTGGTCGAGCAGCGCGACGGTGTGGTCGTGATCGATCCCCCCGACGGCCTGTTCGACCTCTGACCGGCCGGTCACCGTGCGCATCGACGTCTTCAGCATCTTCCCGGAGTGGTTCGCCGGACCGTTCGACGCGTCGCTGCTCGGCAAGGCGCGCGCCGCCGGCCGGCTCGACCTCCGGGTGCACGACCTGCGCGACGCACACCACCGACCGCCACCGATCGGTCGACGACTCGCCCTACGGCGGCGGCGCGGGCATGGTCATGGCGCCCGAGCCGATCTTCGCCGCAGTCGAGGCCGCGGCACCGCCCCGTCCACTGCTCCTGTTGTCGGCCGCGGGGCGGCCCTTCGACCACTCGGTCGCCACCGAGCTCGCCGCCGGCGACGGCTTCTCGCTGCTCTGCGGTCGCTACGAGGGCGTCGACCAGCGGGTGGCCGACCACCTCTGCGACGGCGAGCTGTCGGTGGGCGACTTCGTCCTCGCCGGCGGTGAGGCCGCGGCCGCAGTCGTCGTCGACGCCGTCGCCCGACTCGTGCCCGGGGTCATGGGCAACGAGGCGTCGGGCGCCGACGAGTCGTTCGCCACCGGGCTGCTCGAGTACCCGCAGTACACCCGACCGGCCGAGTTCCGCGGCCACGAGGTCCCCGACGTGTTGCTCAGCGGCGACCACGAGCGGGTGGCGCGGTGGCGCCGGGCGCAGGCGCTGCACCGCACCCGGGCGCGCCGTCCCGACCTGATGCCCGACCCGCTCGGCCCCGACGACGAGGCCCTCCTGCGCGAATTCCCGGACGAGGGGCCCGCCCGGTAACATCGTGGGTTCCTCTAGCTCGGAGTTTCCCGATGAACGCCACCGACCTCGTCGACCGGACACAGCTGCGCGACGACATCCCCGAGTTCGCTCCCGGCGACACCCTGAAGGTGCACGTGCGAGTGGTCGAGGGCAACCGCGAGCGGGTCCAGGTGTTCCAGGGCATCGTGATCCGGCGCAAGGGCGACGGCAGCCGCGAGACCTTCACCGTCCGCAAGGTGAGCTTCGGCGTCGGTGTCGAGCGCACCTTTCCGGTGCACTCGCCCATCTTGGCCAAGATCGAGCGCATCACCCGTGGTGACGTGCGTCGGGCCAAGCTCTACTACCTCCGTGACCGGGTCGGGAAGGCCGCAAAGGTCAAGGAGAAGCGCGACTGAGGTGACGCGCACCGCATCCGGCCGTCATTACAGTACGGACAGCGGTTGGGGGAAGTCGCGAAGGAGCGAACGCCCCATGGAGACGGCGTGAGCGCTGAGGACCTCGAGCGGTACGAGACGGAGATCGAGCTCCAGCTCTACAAGGAGTATCGAGACGTCCTGCCGATGTTCTCGTACGTCGTCGAGACGGAACGTCGCTTCTACCTCACCAACCAGGTGAAGCTCGACGCTCGCACCGAGAACGGGCAGACCTACTTCGAGCTCGAGTTGCACGACGCGTGGGTCTGGGACATGTACCGGCCCGCCCGCTTCGTCGCCCACGTCCGCGTCGTGACGTTCAAGGACGTCAACATCGAGGAACTGGCCCGGGACGCCTGAGCGTGGCGGGTACCGCGCCCGGATCCACGCCCGGATCCACGACGTGCGCTCGGCGACGCCGGTGAGGATCTGGTGGCGAGCTGGTACGCCGACGCCGGCTACCGCGTGCTCGATCGCAACTGGCGCTGTCGCGAGGGCGAGCTCGACGTCGTCGTCGCCCGTGACTCCGTGCTCGTGTTCTGCGAGGTGAAGACGCGCCGCGGCACTGCGTTCGGCTCGCCGGCCGAGGCGGTCACCGTCGCCAAGCAACGCCGGATCCGCACCCTGGCGATGCGCTGGCTCGACGAGCATCCCGAGGCGCGGGCGCGCACGTTGCGCTTCGACGTCGCGTCGGTGCTCGCGGCGCGGGGCGCGCCACCCGTCCTCGACGTGATCGAGAGCCGCGTTCTAGAGCAGTCGGCGTTCTAGTGCAGTCGGCGTTCTAGCGCGCCGCGAGTCGACACGCCGCCAGCACGACGTGTGCCAGTGGCGCCGGTCCTCGGGGGCGTCGCGCGGCACGACCACCTCGTGGCCGAGACCGGGCGGGATCTCGTGATCGCAGCCCGGGCAGCGGTAGACCTTCACCGCCTGGTACGGCTGGATGTGGCGAACGTCGACGGGTCCGTCGGGCACGTCGGCGCGGTGCGCGGGCACGGTGATGACCGCCGCTCAGCCGAACACGGCCCAGAGCACCAGCGCCGCCACCACCACGAGCGCGACGGCGACGATCACGACGTCGGTGCCGCGCTTGGCCTGGGAACGGAACGGGTTGAGCCCCACACCGCTACGGTAGCGGCCGATGCCCGACGATCTCCTCGTGGAACGGCGCGACGGCGTCGTGACGCTCACGCTGAACCGCCCCGACAAGCTCAACTCGATCACCGGCGCGATGTGGGGCGGGCTGCGCGACGTGTTCGACGAGGTCGCGAGCAACCGTGACGACCGTGTGCTGGTGATCACCGGCGCGGGCAAGGGCTTCTGCGCCGGCGCCGACCTCGTCGCGCAGGACATGCCGCGCGGCACCGGTGGTCGGCTCGAGCACATGCGCGGTGTCGGGCGGAGCGCGGCCGCACTGCGCGACATCGGCAAGCCGACCATCGCCAAGGTGAACGGTGTGGCCGCGGGCGCCGGGCTCAACCTCGCGCTCGGTTGCGACCTCGTGATCGCGTCGGACGCGGCGCGCTTCAGCGCGATCTTCGTGCAGCGCGGGCTCAGCATCGACTACGGCGGTTCGTGGCTCCTCCCGCGTCTCATCGGTGTGCACAAGGCGAAGGAGCTGGCGTTCCTGGCCGAGGTGATCGACGCCGGCGGAGGCGGAACGCATCGGCATCGTGAACCGGATCGTCCCCGCCGACGAGCTCGACGCCGCGGTCGACACCGTGGTCGCCCGCCTCCTCCAGATGGCGCCGATCGCGCTGGCCCAGACCAAGCACCTCCTCGACCAGGCCTTCACGGTGACCTTCGCCGAGGCGGTCGAGGCCGAAGCCGCCGCCCAAGTGGTGAACCTGAGCTCCGACGACGCCAAGGAAGCGGTGCGGGCGTTCATGGAGAAGCGGAACCCGAGATTTCTCGGGGAGTAGTCACGGGGGAGTAGGGCGAGGCGCGGAGAGCGCGGTCACTGCGGCCAGCACAGTCCGCGTGAGCGTTCCATCCACCCGTCTCGCTCCAACGCACGCACTGCGGCGACGACACGCGAAGGCGTGAGCCGAGCCCGACTCGCCAGCTGGTCGAGCGTCGCGGGTTCGCCGTGACAGGCCTCCAACACCGCGGCCTGGTCGCCGAGCGGCAACGTGCGCTGATCCGCACGCGGTCCCGGACCACTGAACCCCAGTTCCAACAACACGTCGTTCGGATCGAGCACCACGGTGGCGCCGTCGTAGATGAGCTGGTTGGTGCCCGCCGACGCCGGGTTGCGCCGTGATCCCGGGTACGCCATCACCGTGCGCCCGTAGTCGATCGCGTGATCGGCGGTGAGGCGTGCCCCGCCCTTCAGCGTCGCCTCCACGACCACCGTGACCTGCGCGAGGCCGGCGATGATCCGGTTGCGCACGGGGAACGCGTACTGGCGCGGTTGGGTGCCGTACGCGAGCTCACTCATGATCAGGCCCGACGCTCGCACGCGGTCGTACAGGATGCGGTGTCGGCGTGGGTACACGACGTCGAGCCCGGTCGCGACCACTCCGACCACCGTGCCGCCGGCGTCGAGCGCGCCCTCGTGCACCGCGCCGTCGATCCCGATCGCGAGTCCGCTCACGACCGTCACGCCCGCGTGCGCGAGCGTGGCACCGAGCTCACGCGCGTCGTCGAGCCCGTTCGGCGTGGCGGCGCGCGTCCCGACGACCGCGACCCGAGGCCGATCGAGCGCTTCAGGGACGTCGCCTTCCGCCAGCAGCACCTCGGGACGCTCGGGCAGCTCCTCGTCGAGCGGATACCCCGGCCGTCCGGCGACGTAGACGCGCGTTCGTCGCGCCACCAACGTCCGCGCGGTGCGGTCGCCTCGCGCTGCGGCCTGCCAGGTCCGCGCCAACGACTGCCGGGCGGGGAGCTCGGTGGCCGGCGCGCCGTCGCACAGCACCGCGGCAGCCAACCCGCGCTCCAGGCCGGCGAGCGCGCCGACCGGGCCGCCGCCGCGCTCGACCAGTGCGTGCAACCGGCGGTGGGTCATGTCGGGGAGCGACGCCAACGTCGCGGCCGCGACTTCGATCGGGTCGAGTGGGGTGGCATCCGGGCCGCTCACGGCACGTCTCCCCGCATGCCTGCGGCCGATTCGAGGTGCGCGGCGGTGATGCCGGCGCTGTCGTCGAGGTCGGCGAGCGTGCGCGCCACCCGACGGATGCGGGTGGCGCCCCGCCCGGTGAGGTGGCGATCGCCGATGAGCTCCCGCCACACCTCGTCGGCTTCTGACCCGAGCGGGAGCAGCCGCGGCACCGCACCCGCGGCGACGTCCGCGTTCTGCGACCAGGGCCAGTCCGCGTAGCGTGCCCGTTGGCGCTCGTACGCGACCGCGACCCGCGCCGCCACTTCGGCCGACGACTCGCCGGCCACGTCGTCGGACTCGGGCGCGTCGACGCGCATCCGGAGATCGAAGCGATCGAGGAGGGGAGCGCTGAGTCGGCGTCGGTAGCGCTCTCGTTGCGCGTCGCTGCAGCGGCACTCGTTGCCGCCCGACCCGCACGGGCACGGGTTGGAGCACGCGACCAGTTGGAACGCGGCGGGGAACGTGAGCGACACGCCCTGGCGTGAGATGCGGACCGCGCGCTCTTCCAGGGGTTGACGCAGCGCGTCGAGTGCAGTCGGCGCGAACTCGCCCAGCTCGTCCAAGAACAGGATCCCGCGGTGCGCGAGCGTGATCTCGCCCGGCCGCGCGCGACCGGTGCCACCGCCGACCAGCGCGGCCGTCGTCGCGGTGTGATGCGGCGCACGGAACGGACGCCGCTGCACCAGCTGACCGCCGACGGCGACGCCGGCGGCAGAGTGGATGCGGGTGACCTCGAGCGCCTCGGAGTGCGAGAGCGGCGGAAGGATCGTGGGCAGGCGCTGGGCCAGCATCGTCTTGCCCGTGCCGGGCGGGCCGCAGAACAGCAGGTGGTGCCCACCGGCGGCGGCGACCTCGAGCGCCTCGCGGGCGAACGGCAGGCCGCGCACGTCGGCGAGGTCGACCTGCTCGTCGTCGTCACCGCCGTCGTCGCGCGGCGGCGCCGGTGGGTCCCAGTCGGGCCAGGGCTCCTCACCCTTCAGGCACGCGCGCAGCTCGCCGAGCGTGCACGCGGCGCGCACCCGCACGTCGCCGACGAGCTCGGCCTCGGCGGCGTTGGCGATCGGCACCACGACCGACTCCACGCCCGTGCGCGCCAGTGCGTCGACCAGCGCCAAGGTGCCCGGCACGGACCGCACGGACCCGTCGAGCCCGAGCTCACCCAGCACCGCGACGCCGTCGAGCACTCCCGCAGGCAGTGCTTCGTTGGCGCCCAGCACCCCGAGCGCGACAGCCAGCTCGAGCCCCGATCCCGTCTTGCGCACCCCACCCGGCGCGAGGTTGACGGTGATGCGGTTCTGAGGCCACGGCAGGCTGGACGAGAGCACCGCGGCTCGCACGCGCTCGCGCGATTCGCGCACCGCGGCGTCGGGGAGACCGACGACCTGGTACGCGGGCAGACCGGACGAGACGTGGACCTCGACGGTGACGGGTTGCCCGTCGACGCCGATGAGCGTGGCACTGCGGACCGCGGCGAGCACGGCGACCTCCCAAGCGTGGAACAGCGGGGGAGGGCCGGACCGCGGCGACCTCGACGGTGACGCCCACGTTCGCGCGGGGGTGTGACAGTCTTGCGGAGCGGATGTTGGCGGTTTGCCCGTATTCGTCGGCCATGACCGGTGCAGCACGGTCTCGGGGAAGCGGAGCGACGTGCGCTACGACGCGTTCATCTCGTACAACCACCGCGCCGACCAGTCGCTCGCACCGGCGCTGCAGGACGCGCTGCAGCATCTCGCCAAGCCCTGGTACCGGCGCCGGGCGATGGAGGTGTTCCGCGACGAGACGAACCTGTCGGCGAGTCCCGAGCTCTTCGACGCGATCAAGGACGCACTCGATCAGTCGCGGTACTACGTGCTGATGGCGTCGCCCGGGAGCGCGGCGTCCGACTGGGCCGGCAAGGAGATCAGGTACTGGCTCGCGACCAAGACCGCGGCCAGCCAGCGGATGGTGCTGGTGCTCACCGACGGCGAGCTCCGCTGGGACAAGGACCACAAGTGCTACGACCCGGACCGGTCGACCGCGCTGAACCCGGCGCTCCGGCACACGTTCGCGTCCGACCCCCTCTTCGTCGATCTCCGCGACGCTCACAAGGCCGCGTTCGAGCGCGCATCGCCCGACGGGACATCCGACAGCAACACGCAGCTCCGCAACTTCCGTCGGGCGTACCGCCACCCGGTGGCGAAGATCGCGGCGCGGATCCGTGGCGTCGATCCCAGTGAGCTCGAGGGTGAGGACCTGCGGCAGCACCGCCGCACGTTGCGCGTGGCGTGGGGAGCGGCGGCGTGTCTCGTGGCGCTCACCGTCGCGGCCGCGTACGGATTCATCTCCGCGCGCCGGAACGCCGGAGCCGCGCGCCGAGACCATGACCGCGCAGGCGGGCGAGCTGTCAGCCGACGCCACCGCCACCCGGAGCAGCGACCCCGCCGGATCGCTCGCCGCGAGCGTGGCGTCGTACCGACGTGCCCACTCGGCGCTCGCCCGCGACTCGCTCAGCCACGCCGAGCTCCAGGCGATCGACGGCGTGTTCAGTGTCCCGCACGTCGACTCGTTGGGTACGACCCATCCGCTCGCGATGGCGAGCGACGGCCGTCGCGTTCGCGACCACCAGCTCCTCACCGGTCGGGGGTGTCGTCCTGTGGGACGTCGCCCACTCCACGTCGCATCTCCTCACGGATCGACCGGCCATGACCGTCGTGCAGCTCGCGTTCAGCCACGACGGTGGCACGCTCGCGGTCGCGTACTCGTCGACCCGTTCCGCCGGATCCGGGAAGCCCACGACTCGTGCGAGCGGACGGGTCGCGTTGTTCGATGTGCGAACGCACCGAGAACGCGCGCGTGGGACGACGACGCCTCACCGATCTCCGCGATCGCGTTCGCACCCAAGGGCGTCACGCTCGCCGTCGGCGACGAAGCAGGTCGTGTCCTGGAGTGGGACACGAGCTCGGGCTTGCCCCGCGATCTCGTGCAGCAGGTCGGCTTTGCGGTCAGCAGCCTGACCTTCGACGCCGACGGCGGTCAGCTCGCAGTGGGAACGAGCGTCACGCTCCCGGACGTGGGCGGGGTCGCGACGGCGGTCATCGTGAACGCGGCAAGCGGCGCGACGACCCTCGTGCTCCCCGTCGATGCCAACGAGGTCGAGTCGGTCGCGTTCAGCCCTGACGGCGCCACCGTGGTCACCGGTGACGACCGCGGCCGGATCATCCTGTGGAACGCGGCGACGGGGGAGCGGGGACCAGAGTGGGACAAGGACGTCGCGGTGCGCACCGTCGCCTTCTACCCGTCGGGAGATTCGATCATCTCGGGTGACGTGCGAGGGGAGGTGGCGCTGTTCGACGTCGCGACCCTCGGCGAGCGCACGAAGTGGAGCGTCGGGACGCTGGCTCCGGGGCTGGCGATCGACGCGCAGGGCGCGACGATCGCGACCGCCGACGACCAGGGCACGGTCGTCCTCTGGGACACCGATCGACTGGTGCCCAGCTTCATTGCGGACGGTGACCCGGGCACGCTCGCGTTCGGACCGACGAGCAGCACCCTGATCACGTGCTGTTCCACCGCGACGGCGGACACGCCGAGGTCGGCGACGCGCTGGAACGTGGCCTTCGGGATCGGAACCGCGATCCCGGGCACCGATGACGCCGAAGGGATCATGGTCAGCGCGGACGGGAAGCGAGTGGCGGTCGCCCGTTCCGCCGACTCGGGGTTCGGTCGCACCTCGATCACGGTCTCGAACGTGCAGGACGCGAGGGTCGTCGGGACCTGGGAGGTGGGCGGTCGGGTCACGAGCGGCTCGTTCGGCGCGCACGGGCGACAACTGGTCACGCAGTCGCAGGTCTTCGCCGGGACCACCTCGAAGCTGATCCTCCAGGCGTGGGACGTGACCTCGGGGAAGGCGCGGTGGACATGGAACATTGGGAAGGCCTACCCCGAGAACATGGGCGTCAGCCCCGACGGGTCCACCGTCGCCACGGCCGGCGCCGATTCGCGCATCCACCTCTGGAACCTCGCGCGACCATCGGCAGTCGTCGTTCGCCAACGGCTCCGGCCCGCCGCTCGAACTCGTGTTCAGCCCGGACGGGCGCACGCTCGCACTGGTCCACCAACAGGGCAAGGTCGTGCTCCGCGACCTCGCGAGTGGTCGAGACGCGCTCGTCGGCGACGGGGCCACCACCGTCAGCACGGTCGCGTTCAGTCCGGACGGCAAGACCCTCGCCGTCGGCGATGCCGCCCACCGCGTGGTGCTGTGGGACGTCGCGGCCCACCCGCACAAGATCACGGACTGGACGATTCCCGGTCCGGTCGAGGAAGTCGCGTTCAGTGCGGACGGGGGCAGGGTCGCGGCGTCGGACGTCACCGGCCAGGTCTCGTCCGACGAGAACGGTCCTGCGTCCACGCACCAGTCGACCGAGATCCAGGTTTTCGACGCTTTCGCGTTCCTTGCGTCACCGGCTCAGCTGACCGCGCAGCTGTGCCACGAGCTCCGCGGCTACGACCCGAACCCCACCGCGTGGCGTGCGGCCGTGCCGTACGTGCCGTACTCGCAGGTGTGCCCATGACGTTCGGTCCAGCTACGTAGGCACCACCGGCGCCGTCGGCCACGGCGCCGCCACCTCGAGAGCCGACGCCAACCGCAGGAGCGTCGCCTCGTCGCCGAGCCGGGCCACGAACTGCACGCCCATCGGCAGACCGTTGCCGTCGACGCCCGCGGGCACGCTCATCGCCGGATGTCCGGTCGTGTTGAACACACCGGTGAACGCGCTGAACGCCGACGCGTTGACCATCGTCTCCGGGCGACTGGTGTCGACCCACCCGAGCTCGGGCACCCGGATCGAGAGCGTCGGCGTGAGCAACAGGTCGTACTGCTCGAAGAACGGCGCCACTTCACGCGCAGGTGCGTTCCAACTGCTGCAGCGCACCGATCACCTTCGTCCCCGCCATCGCGCGGCCACCGTCGTAGAGCACCCGGGTGAACGGCTCGAGGTCGTCGTCGCGCAGTTCGCGTCCGAGCGCGGCGAGTCGCGCGTCCACCGCGAACGCCACGTTCACCGACATCACCGCGGCCAGCGCGCCGTTGGCCGCCTCCGCGTCGTACGTGAAGGCCGCTTCCTCCACCGAGTGACCGAGCGATTCGCACACCGCCGCGGTGCGCGCCACCGCGTCCACCAGGTCGTCGTCGGCGGTCACTCCACGCGCGGTCACGCAGGTGAACCCGATGCGCAACCGTCCCGGGTCGGCGCCGACCTCGGCGAGGAACGGTCGCGCCGGTGGCGCCACGGCCACGGCGTCGCCCGGGGCCGCGCCCGACACCGCGTCGAGCAGCGCCGCGCTGTCGCGCACGGTCCGCGTCAGCGAGTGCGTGCACCCGACCGGGTACGAGAACGCCTCGAGGAACGGCGTGTTCGGCACCCGCCCACGCGACGGCTTGAGCCCGAACAGACCGCACGCGGCCGACGGGATGCGGATCGACCCGCCGCCGTCGTTGCCGTGCGCGATCGGCACCATGCCCGACGCCACCGCCGCGGCCGAGCCGCCGCTCGAACCGCCCGGCGAGCGCGACAGGTCGTGCGGGTTGCGCGTCGGACCGTGGAACAGGGGCTCGGTCGACCCGTTCTTCCCGAGCTCGGGCGTGTTCGTCATGCCGAGCACGATCACGCCCGCGGCACGTGCCCGCGCCACCGCCAGGCTGTCCTCGGTCGCCACGTCGTCGGCCCAGAGGCGTGAGCCGCGCGACGTGGGCAGCCCCGTGACCTGCGCACCGAGCGCCTTCACCAGGTAGGGCACGCCCGCGAACGGGCCGTCACCCAACGGACCCGCGGCCTCGTCCCGGGCGGCGTCGAACCGCTCGGCCACGAGCGCGTGCACCAACGGGTCGACGGCCTCGATGCGGTCGATCGCCGCGTCGACCGCCTCGACCGCGGACACGTCGCCGCCGCGGATCGCGGCGGCGAGTCCGGTGCCGTCGAGCTCGTCGTACCAGCCGTCGGTGCTGCCTTCACCCATGGCCGCGCACCCTACCGAGGTGGTCGGGGGCGCGCCCGCGCCCGGGTAGCGTGGTGCGATCGGGGGCGGCCCGAACGCGAAAGGGCATCGAAGCATGTCGGCGACCACGTCGGAGGAGACGGCCTGGCGTTTCGACGCCTTCGCCGAATCACTCGTGGGGCGCAGCCCGCACACGCGCGCCGCCTACGAGCGCGACGTCGCCGAGTTCGTGGCGTGGGCCGAACGCGGGGGCTGTCCCGGCGGTCCGTCGGCGCTCGACCACCGCACCCTGCGCCGCTTCCTCGCCTACCTCGACACGCGCGGCTTCGCCCGCTCCACCATCGCCCGCAAGGCGGCGGCCCTCCGCGCCTACCTCCGCTTCCTTCGCCGTCAGGGCGTGCTCGAGCGCGACCTCGGGTCACTGCTCCGTGCCCCGAAGGGTGCCAGCCGTCTCCCACGCGTCATCCGCACCGAGGAGGCCAACGACCTGCTCGACGACATGGTCGACGCCGTCGACCTCGCCACCGTGGAAGCCGAGGACGGCGACGACCCCGTCGTGATGGCCGTCGTCCTGCGCGACCTCGCCGTCCTCGAGGTGCTCTACGGCGCCGGTCTCCGGGTGTCCGAGTGCTGCGGGCTCCGGATCAGCGACTGCGACTTCGACCGGCTCACAGGGGCTGGCCTCGTCACCGTCCTCGGCAAGGGCTCCAAGGTGCGACGGGTCCCGCTCGGCGCACCCGCCGTCGACGCCGTCGCCGCGTGGCTCGACCGCGGCCGCTCCGCACTCGCCACCAGCGACTCGCCCGCCGACTTGGTGTTCCTCAACCAGCGTGGCCGAGCGCTGACCCCGCGCGACGCCCGGCGCGTCCTCGAACGCCACCCGCTGCCCGACGGGCGGGCCGTCCACCCGCACGCGCTGCGCCACGCCTACGCTACGCACCTGCTCGAAGGCGGAGCCGACCTCCGGGCAGTCCAGGAGCTCCTCGGCCACGCAGATCTCGCAACCACCCAGATCTACACCCACGTGACCCGCGACCGGCTCCGAGCCGTCTACGAAGCGACCCACCCTCGTGCCTGACGATCCCACCGAAGCGCTCGACGAGCTCTGGACCGACTACAAGTCGAACGGAACCGCGAACGCGCGCGAGCGGCTGATCCTCCACTACTCGCCGTTGGTGAAGTTCGTCGCCGGGCGCGTCGCCGCCGGTCTGCCCCAGAACATCGAGCAGTCCGACCTCGTGAGCTACGGGATCTTCGGACTCATCGACGCCATCGACAAGTTCGATCCCGGCCGCGGCTTCAAGTTCGAGACCTACGCGATCTCGCGGATCAAGGGCGCCATCATCGACGAGCTGCGCTCGATCGACTGGGTGCCGCGCTCGGTGCGGGCGAAGGCTCGCACGATCGAGCGGGCGATCTCCAAGCTCGAGAACGAGCTGAAGCGCAGCCCCGAGGACGCCGAGGTCGCGGCCGAGCTCGACATGGACCGAGGGCGAGCTCACCCAGACGCTCTCGCAGATCTCGTTCACCGGCCTCGTCGCGCTCGACGACCTGCTCGCCGCCGGCTCCTCGGATCGCTCGGGCTCGGCCACCGTCAGCGACACCATCACCGACGGCAAGCACGACCCGGTCGAGGCCTACGAGGTCGACGAGATGAAGCACCTCCTCGCCGACGCCATCAACCGCATGCCCGACCGCGAGCGCCTCGTGCTCACGCTCTACTACTACGAGGGCCTCACGCTCGCCGAGATCGGCAAGCTGCTCGACGTCACCGAGAGCCGGGTGTGCCAGATCCACACCAAGTCGATCCTGCAGCTGCGCGGTCGCCTCTCGGAACCCGAGCGCGAACGCACCTGACGCGAGATTGCCCCTTGGCGCGCGGTGCGCCACCGGTATGTTCGGCTGACTTCTCCCGACGCTTCCCCGTCCCTTCCCCGTTTGTCGTGTCCTTCCGACCACGGGAAGTGCCATGCCTGCTCTCTCTGCGCGCCGTCGTGCGCGGTCTCACTCGTGCTGCTCACCACCGTCGCGGTCGTCGTCACCGCGCGCGCCGCGCACATTCGGCTGACGATGACGTCGGCTGGTTGCGACCGGTCGATGGCGCGGTCGTCCACCCGTTCGAGGAACCGGCGTCGATCTACGCCGCCGGCCATCGCGGCGCCGATCTCGCTGCTGCGCCGGGCACTCCGGTGCGCGCCGCCAACGACGGCGTCGTCAGCTTCGCCGGTGAGGTGGCCGGCACGCTCCATGTCACCGTCGCCCACGCCGGCGGCCTGCGCACCTCGTACTCGTTCCTCTCGGCGGTGTCGGTCCGCACTGGCCAGACGGTGGCACGCGGCGACGTGCTCGGCGCCACGGGCGGTACTGGTCCGTGATCACGATGGGGCTGTGCTCCACCTCGGGCTGCGCGTCGGCGACCGCTACGTCGACCCGATGCAGCTGTTCCGGCCCGACGACCTCACCAAGCTCGTGCACCTCGTCCCCGCCGACGAACCGAGTGAGACCCCGTGGTCGCCCGAACGGGAACGGCGTGACCTGCAGTCGTCCCTCCGCCTCCCTGTCCCTGGTGCGAGCGGGTCGGGTGCGTACACCGACGGCGACGACTGCGACACCGACCTGCCGTTCGTCGGCGACGCGCTCGACGCGGTGTGCGACGTCGGCGCCTGGCTCGGCGACCACGCCGGCGTCGCGCTCGACGGCGGGATCGACTTCCTCGACTCGACCACCGACCTCGCGGCCGACGCGCTCGACGACCTCCGTTCCTCGTCGCTCGACACCCTGACCGCGATGCAGTCGCTCGCGGCGCTCGCCGCCAGCGCGCTCGCCCACACGCCGGCCGGCCAGGTCACCCTCGACCTCGTCGCCATCGGGCGGCGCTTCGCCCACAGCGTGACCGCCGACTGCAGCGACGCGCCCGCCGCCGACGGCACCGGCGGTTCCCTGCACCGCGTCATGGTCGTCGCCGGGATCAACAGCTCGGGGGCGGCGTGGGACCGCGGGCCCACCGTCGATCTCGACGTCGACGCGCTCGGCTACCACGCAACCGAGGGCGAGGTTCGCTACTTCTCCTACGCGAGCGACGGCGGTCGCTACACGCAGGACGACACGCACCGACCGATCCGCGAATCGGCCGCGCTCCTCGCCGAGCAGCTGCGCGCGATGCAACGGGAGAACCCCGGTCGCGAGGTCGACCTCATCGCGCACTCGCAGGGCGGCCTCGTGGTCGACATGTTCCTCGCCCGCTACTACGACGCCGGCGACCGCTCGTTCCCACCGCTCGGCAACGTGGTCACGCTCTCGTCGCCCCACGAGGGTGCGCCGA
Source organism: uncultured Actinomycetes bacterium (assembly GCA_963697125.1). Classification (GTDB taxonomy): domain Bacteria; phylum Actinomycetota; class Acidimicrobiia; order IMCC26256; family DASPTH01; genus DASUAS01. The sequence continues at coordinate 403,203 of CAVOMW010000006.1, read as the reverse complement.
TCGCGACGGTCGGCCAGCAGGTGCGGAGCACGAGCAAGGGCAAGGCCATCCTCGACCACGTGGAGGATGTTCTGCCGATCCCGCCGCCGAGCAGTCCTGCGGTGCAAGACCTGGCCGAGGACTCGTCGGTGATCCGCGAGGTGCAGGAGCACGGCGTCCCGGAGCACTTCGACTACACGACCATCGGCGCCACCGAGGACTTCGTCGTGCCCGCCACCAACATCTCGCTTCCCGGCGCCACCGAGACGGTCGCGGCGGTCGACGACCTCAACGAGCACAGCGCGATCGTGCGCGCGCCCGACGCGCTCGAAGGCCGTGCGCGCCGCGCTCGAGGGTCGACCACCACCGTGCGTCGGGCTCCTCACCGCGCTGCGCACCGCGGTGAGTCCGGTGCTCATCAGCCGGTTCGAGCACATGGCGGGCGACGACGCCGAGTTCGTGCTCCGCGGCGGACTCAAGGTCGCACCGTGAGCGCGCGCTCATTTCGTGTCGTGGTCGTCGCCGCGCTCGTCGTGGCGAGCACGTGGTTCGTCGCCCGTCCCGCGTTCGGCGGGGAGGGCGCGCAGTCCCGGTCGTGTGGCGCGCGGTCATCGACGACGGCCCGTCCGAGCTCGCGGCCGATGCCCACGGCGTCGTCGTCACCTCGAACGCGCAGTCTGTCCACCTGCTCGATCCCGACGGTCGCGTGCAGTGGCGCGTCGCACCGGTCGACGTCGGCATCGGGCAGCCGGCCCTCGGGCCCGACGTCGTCGTGGTGGGCGGACGGGAGTCGGTCACCGTGCTCGCGCGCGCCGACGGCGACCGACGGTGGCACCGGCCGCACGACGGTGCCGGCGAACTCGGTCGCCGTCGCCGGCGACACCGTCCTCGTCGGCGACGACTCGGGCACGCTCGCCGCGCTCGCCGCCGCCACCGGCGAGGCCCGCTGGTCGGTGCAGTACCCGGGCGCGCTCTGGTCGGGTGCGCGGGTCGACCCCTCCACCGGCGCCGTCGTCGCCACCTGGCACCGACCGACTCGCCGGCGGTGCGGGTGTTCGATCTCGGCACCGGCGCGCTCCGGTGGGAGGCGCCCACCGAGCGGTACACCGGCGCGCCCGCGGTGCATGCGGGCCGGGTCGTGCTCGCGATCGGCGACGGCAACCGGCACGCCCGGATCGAGGCGCGCGACCTCGCCACTGGCGCCGTCCAGTGGCAGACGCTCGGTGCCGGCGTCGTTCGAGGAGGCGATCGAGCCCGCGGTCGACGACCAGCGCGGTCGCGGTGGTCGACCACTTCGGCGTGGTCACCGTGCTCGAGCCGACGACCGGCCGGCTCCGCTGGCAACACGACCTCGCCGACGTCCTCATCGAAGCCAGGGTCGTGCTCACCGCCGACCGGGTGGCGTTCACGTCGTACGCCGGCGTGCTCCACGTCCTCGACCGGCGCGACGGCCACGAGATCCAGGCCCTGCCCCCCGCCCGCCTCGGCGGCGCTCCGGCGGTCGACACCCTCGCGGCGCGGTCGGGGAGTGCTCCTCGCCCTGCGCCTCCGTGACTGGGGCGTCCAGCTCCGCCGCCTGCCCTGACGCCTGCCGACTCCCGTGCCCTGAAGGGCCCCGGGGGCCGCCCGCTACACTCGTCCCCGACCCGAGTCATCTGGCCCGGGATCACGCACGCCCGCATTCCGAGGTCGTCCGGGGCAACCCGGCCGCCGGCGGGCGGAGGAACAACCGAGGAGCAGCTCGTCCCGGGCCCGGCGACCGCACGCGGTCGGCGCGGCCACGAGCGACTGCACGAACGAAAGGACGTCCCGTGGCAGAAGCAACGGCCGTCGTCACCATGAAGCAGCTGCTGGAGGCCGGAGTCCACTTCGGTCACCAGACCCGGCGCTGGAACCCCAAGATGAAGCGGTTCATCTTCGGGGAGCGCAACGGGATCTACATCATCGACCTGCAGCAGACCCTCGAGCGCATCGACACCGCCTACCGGTTCGTGCGCGAGCACCGTCGAGAACGGCGGCACCGTGCTGTTCGTCGGCACGAAGAAGCAGGCGCAGGAGCCGATCCAGGCGCAGGCGAACCGGGCCAATCGCCGTACGTGAACTTCCGCTGGCTCGGCGGCATGCTCACCAACTTCCAGACCGTGCACTGCGCCGCGTCGCCAAGCTGCGCGAGCTCGAGCGCCAGGTCGCCACCGGCGAGATCGAGCAGATGATCAAGAAGGAAGGCCTCAAGGTCAAGCGCGAGCTCGCCAAGCTCGAGCGCAACCTCGGCGGCATCCGAACCTCGAGAAGGCGCCCGACGCGATCTTCGTGATCGACACCAAGAAGGAGCACATCGCGGTCACCGAGGCGAACCGCCTCGGCATCCCGGTGGTCGCCGTCGTCGACACCAACTGCGACCCCGACGTCATCGACTACGTGATCCCCGGCAACGACGACGCGATCCGCTCCGCCAACCTCATGTCCCGCATCGTCGCCGACGCGGTGATCGAAGGGCAGTGGCTGCGGTCGCGCAAGCAGGCCAAGGCGGGCGCCAAGGCCGAAGCGGCCAAGCCCGCTCCGCCGGCGCCCAAGCGTCCTCACGCCCGAGGAGCAGGCGGCCAAGGCCGCCGAGCAGCAGCAGGCGCGCGACGCCGCGGCCGCGGCCCAGCGTGCACGCGAGAGCGAAGCTCGCCGAGGCCAAGGCCGACACCCGCCGAGGCCGACGACCCCCGAAGCGACGCGCCGAGCCCGAGGCCCCGGCAGCCGACGGCCACCGTCAGACCCGGGCACCACCGAGATCCAGGAGAGCGATACGAATGGCTGAGTACTCGGCCAAGGACGTCGCCGCGCTGCGCAAGGTCACCGGCGCCGGGATGATGGACTGCAAGAAGGCGCTCGAGGAGACCGACGGCGACCTGGAGCGCGCCATGGACTGGCTGCGCGAGAAGGGCATCGCCAAGGCGGGCAAGCTGCAGCGACCGCGAGGCCACCGAGGGCGCGGTCGAAGTGCTCGTCGACGGCAACGTCGGCGTGCTCGTCGAGCTCAACTGCAAGACCGACTTCGTCGCCAAGGGCGACGTGCTTCACCGGGCTGCTCGCCGCATCGCCAAGCTCGTCGCGGCCAACGGCGAGGCCGACGTCGCCGCGCTGCCGCTCGACGGCGCGACGGTCGGCGAGACCATCCAGGGCTCGCCGGCACGCTCGGCGAGAACATCGAGCTCGGCCGCGTCGTGCGCTTCGAGACCGACGGCCTCCTCGACGGCTACAAGCACATCCAGAACGAGCGCGGCACCATCGGCGTGCTGGTCGAGCTCGGCGGCGTCGACCCGTCGAACGAGGCGGCACGCGAGGTCGCGCACGACATCGCGCTCCACATCGCGTTCGCCGCGCCGCGCGTACCTGTCCGCGTGACGACGTGCCGGCCGACGTGCTCGCGCGCGAGCAGGCGGTCATCGAGGAGAAGAGCCGCAACGAGGGCATGCCCGAGGACAAGCTCGAGGGCGCGGTCAAGGGTCGGCTCAACGGGTTCTACAAGGACGTCGCGCTGCTCGAGCAGCCGTCGGTGAAGGACCAGAAGATCACCATCGGCGAAGCTGGTCGAGGGCCTCGGCGGCGACGCCAAGCTCACGCGGTTCGCCCGCGTCAAGATCGGCGAGGACTAGCGTCCGACCCCATGAGCACGAGCGATCCGACGGCACGAGACCGAGTACCGCCGAGTCGTGCTCAAGCTCTCGGGTGAGGCGTTCGCCGACAGCACCATCAACTTCGGCATCGACGCCGCCGTCGTGCAGCGCATCGCCGAAGAGGTCGCCGAGGCGCGCGCGGAGCTCGGCGTCGAGATCGCGGTCGTGGTCGGCGGCGGCAACATCTGCCGCGGCATGTCGGGCGCGACGCGCGGCATGGACCGCGCCCGCGCCGACTACATGGGCATGCTCGCCACCGTGATCAACGCGCTCGCGCTGCAGGACGCGCTCGAGGCGGTCGGCCAGCCGACGCGCGTGCAGACCGCGATCACGATGGCGCAGGTCGCCGAGCCGTTCATCCCGCTGCGCGCGATCCGGCACCTCGAGAAGGGCCGGTTCGTGGTCTTCGCGGCCGGCACCGGCAACCCGTACTTCACCACCGACACCACCGCCGCGCTTGCGCGCGGCCGAGATCGGCGCCGAGGCGATCCTGAAGGGCACGCACTCGGGCGTCGACGGCGTCTACAGCGCCGATCCCCGCCTCGATCCCGACGCGGTGAAGCTCGACCGAGGTCAGCCACTTCGAGGTCCTCAACCAGGGTCTGAAGGTGATGGACTCGACCGCGATCACGTTCTGCATGGACAACGAGCTGCCGATCATCGTGTTCGACGTCACCGCGCCCGGCAACATCCGCCGCGCGCTGCTCGGCGAGCGCATCGGCACGCTGGTGAGCGCGGGCGCGACTCCGTGGAAGGGGTGACGCCGTGAGCTCCGATGGCGACGAGATGACGGCACTCGTCCTCGACGACTGCGTCGACAAGATGAAGAAGGCCGTCGCGCACCTGCAGGAGGAGTTCGCCGCGGTGCGCACCGGCCGCGCGTCGCCGGCGCTCGTCGAGAAGCTGCGGGTCGACGTACTACGGGACCGACGTCCCGCTCCAGCAGCTCGCGGGCTTCGGCGTGCCCGAGCCGCGCGTGCTCACGATCTCGCCCTACGACAAGGCCGCGATCAAGGCGATCGAGAAGGCGATCCAGCAGAGCGACCTCGGGGTCAACCCGTCGAACGACGGCGAGATCATCCGCCTCACGTTCCCCGAGCTCACCGAGGAGCGCCGCAAGGACCTCGTGAAGGTGGTGCGGAACCGGGCCGAGGAGGGCCGGGTCGCGGTGCGCAACGTGCGGCGCCAGGCCCGCCAGGAGCTCGAGCACCTCGAGAAGGACGGCGAGATCTGCAAGGACGACCTCGACCGGGTCGAGAAGGACCTCGAGAAGCGCACCCACGAGGTCGTGGCCGAGATCGACGAGCTGCTCAAGCACAAGGAGACAGAGCTGCTCGAGGTCTGAGCCGCATCGCCTGAGCGCCGGTCGGACCGCCGTGAGAGGCGGCTGTTCACGGCCTGGGGCCGTCAGCGAGCGTGCGGCGGAGGGTCGGTCTACCCTGGTACCCGCGCAGACGTTCCGGAGGATCGCGTGCCCGAATTCGATGACGATCGGTCCGAGGCGCCGCCCGCAGAGGGTGTGCGGATCCTGGGCGCGGAAGAGGCCCAGGCCGCCGTCGACGGCGGTCCCGACCGCGCCAAGCCCGAGGAGCCGCCGCGGCGGCGACGCCGCTCGGCGCCGCCCGACGACGTGCAGCCCGCGGCCCGGTTCCCGCTGCCCGCCGATCGACTCCCGGGCGACGATCCCGGACCGACGGTGCGGCCCGCGCCGGCGCCGCCGATCGGTGAGGCCGATCGGGAGCGATGCCGTTGCCGCACTGGACCGAGCCAGCCACGGGGGAGGTGCCGATGATCGCCGACGAGCCCGGCGACGAAGACGGTCTGGGCCGCCGCGTCGAACGAGCCGCGGTTCCGCGCCGAGGCCGGCGACTACGGCGACGCCGACTTCGCGCTCGGCGACGACGGCTCCACGACGAGACCACCGCCATGGGCGCGCTCGTCGACGTGCCCGAGGTCGACGACGACGAGGAGTTCGCGGCGCAGGTCGCGGCCCGTCGCGCCGCGCCCGCGCGTCGCAGCCGCACCAAGCCCGCGCGCTCGCGTCGCGGCGCAGCCGCCGCCGCGCGGATCGCAGTTCCCGACCATCGAGGACGAGACCGACGCGCCGCACGTCACGGCCACGCCGCGCGTCACGCCGTCGGGCGACGACCTCACGACCCGCATCATCACCGGCGCGGTGCTCGCCGCGGTCGCGCTGCTCGCGTTCGTCGATCGGCCGCGCCGGCACCGCGGTGCTCGTCACCGTGATCGTCGCCGCCGCCGCGTTCGAGCTGTTCGAGGGCTTCCGTCGGGCCGGGTTCCAGCCCGCCACGCTCCTCGCGCTCCTCGGGTCGGCCTCCATGGTGGGCATCGCCTACAACCACGGAGAACGGGCGTTCCCGCTGGTCATCGGCAGTCGTGGTCGTCTTCACGTTGTTCTGGTACCTGGCCAAGGTCGTGCACGCCCGGCCGATGGTCAACGCCGCGGTCACCATCTTCGGGTTCGCTACGTCGGCGTCCTCGGCGGGTTCGCGGGCCTGCTCCTCGTGTTCCCCGACGGCGTCGGCATGATCATCGGCCTCGTGCTGTGCGCGGTGAGCTACGACGTCGCCGGCTACTTCGTCGGCTCGCGGCTCGGCCACCGACCGCTCATGCCCGACGTCTCGCCCAACAAGACGCTCGAGGGCCTGGCCGGCGGCATGGCCGCGTCGGTGGTGATGGGCATCATCGTCGCCATCATCGGCCTGCACCCGTGGAACTCGCTGTCCAACGGTCTGCTGCTCGGCATCGTGGTGGCGGTCTTCGCCCCCCTCGGCGACCTGTGTCGAGTCGATGCTCAAGCGCGACCTCGGACTCAAGGACTTCGGCACCATCCTGCCGGGGCACGGCGGCGTGCTCGACCGCTTCGACGCCATGTTGTTCTGCCTCCCGGCGGTGTACTACCTGGTGGTCGCGCGCGGGCTCATCTGATGCGGCGACCTCCTGCCGAGCGACGGCGATGAGGCGCGTCGCGATCCTCGGATCGACCGGCTCGATCGGCACCCAGGCGCTCGACGTCGTCCGCCGCCACCGCGACGAGTACGAGGTCGTCGCGCTCGCGGCGGCGCGCAACGGCGAGCTGCTGCACGCCCAGGCCGCCGAGTTCGGCGTGCCCCTCGACTCGGCCCGTCTCTGTGCCGATACCCCTCACGTGCTCCCCGAGCTGGCGTCCCTCCCCGAGGTCGACGTCGTCCTCAACGCGGTGGTCGGCTTCGCCGGGCTGCCGGCCACGCTCGCCGCGCTCGAAGCACGGCAAGCGCCTCGCCCTCGCCAACAAGGAGAGCCTCATCGCCGGTGGCCCGGTCGTCGCCGCGGCGCGCGATCGGGGTGCGGGCGAGATCGTCCCCGTCGACAGCGAGCACTCCGCGCTCTACCAGTGCCTCCGCGCCGGCGACGCCTCCGAGGTCGACAGCTCGTGCTCACCGCCAGCGGCGGCCCGTTCCGCGGCTACTCGCCGCGAGCAGCTCGCGACGCGTCACGGTGAGCGACGCGCTGAAGCACCCCACCTGGGACATGGGCGCCAAGATCACGATCGACTCGCTCGACGCTCATGAACAAGGGCCTCGAGGTGATCGAGGCCCACGAGCTGTTCGGCGTCGACTTCGACCGCATCGAGGTCGTGGTGCACCCGCAGTCGGTGATCCACAGCATGGTCGAGTTCGTCGACGGCGCGACGATCGCCCAGCTGTCGATGCCCGACATGCGCCTGCCGATCGGGCTCGCGCTCGGTGCGCCGGCCCGGCTGCCGGAGGCGTTCGGCGCCATCGACTGGACCGACGTGTCGGCAGCTCACGTTCGAGACCCCCGACCTCGACGCCTTCCCGTGCCTGCGCCTCGCCTACGAGGCCGGCCGCGCCGGGGGGAGCGCCCCGGCGGTGCTGAGCGGGGCCAACGAGGTCGCGGTCGCGGCGTTCCTCGACGGCCGCATCCCGTGGACGGCCATCGCCGACGTCGTCGCCGAGGTGCTCGAGCAGGGCACGGGGAACGTTCGACGAGGTCGCCGACGTTCTCGAAGCTGACCGGGTCGCGCGCGCGAGCGCGCCACCGTCGCGATCGAGCGACTGGACCGAGCCGCGTGAAAGATCCGCTGCGAAGAAGCAGGCGTCGGCGCCGACGTCAACAGCCGCGTCGCCACCGGCATCCTGCTCGCGTTCCTCGCCGGCATGGTCGCGCTCGCGGTCTTCGTGCCCGGCAGCCGCGATCGCCGCTGATCCTCATCGCCGGCATCATCCTCATGGTCATGCTCCACGAGTTCGGCCACTACTGGATGGCCAAGCGCTCGGGCATGAAGGTCACCGAGTTCTTCGTCGGCTTCGGTCCGCGCCTGTGGTCGTTCACGCCGCGGCGAGACCGAGTACGGCGTGAAGGCGATCCCGCTCGGCGGCTACGTGCGCATCATCGGCATGACCAACATCGAGGAGGTCGACCCCGCCGACGAGCCCCGCACCTTCCGCCAGGCCACGCCGGGCAAGCGCCTCGTCACGATCCTCGCCGGGGTCACGGTCAACTTCTTCATCGCGTTCGTGCTGTTCTTCGTCGTGATCGCCGGCCAGGGCCGCGTGTACGACGGCCCGAACACGACCGTCGACCGCATCGTCGCCGGCAGCGCCGCGCACGAGGCCGGGCTCCAGGCCGGCGACAAGGTCGTCGGGGTCGACGGCAAGCCGGTCGACAACTGGGACGACCTCAAGTCGGTCATCGAGCACAACGGCGGCAACCAGATCACCATCACGGTGGTGCGCCACGGCAACGAGCAGACCGTTCACCGCGGTCCCGAAGGAGCAGGACGGCCAGGGCTTCCTCGGCGTCGGCCCCGGCACCATCGTGCGCGACGTCGGCCTGCTCGAAGCGGTCCCGGAGTCGTTCAAGACCATGGGCACCGTGACCACGGGCTTCGTGAACATCCTCGGCGACCGGCTCAGCCCGTCGGGCGTGAGCACGTCGGCGCAGCAGAGCTTCTCGTCGTCGGTGCCGGCCGCGAACTCGCAGGCGAACCTCAACCGCCCGATGTCGCTCATCGGCATCGTCAACAACGGCAGCGACATCGTCGGTAGCAACCTCTGGTGATCGCGCTGCTGCTCGGCCAGATCAGCTTCATCCTGGCCGTGTTCAACCTGCTGCCGCTCCTGCCCTTCGACGGCGGGCACGCGGTCGTCGTGATCTACGAGTGGATCGCGTCGAAGGTGAAGCACCGCCGGGTGTTCGTCGACTACCGCAAGCTGATCCCGGTGAGCGTGGTGCTGCTCATCCCGATCCTGTTCCTGGGGCTGTCGTCGATGGTCCTCGACATCCGTCAGCTCGGTCAGTAGCGGCCGTGCTCGACCACGAAGTCTGCCCCGCCGGCGTCACCCGTCCGCTGCACGTCGGCGGCGTGGCGGTCGGCGGCGGCGCGCCGGTCTCGTGCAGTCGATGACCACCACGAAGACCGCCGACGTCGACGGCACGCTCGCGCAGATCTACTCGCTCGCCGCCGCGGGTGCCGACATCGTGCGGTGCACGTGCAACGAGGAGCCCGCGGCCGAGGGGCTGGCGCAGATCGTGCCCCGCTCGCCGGTGCCGCTCATCGCCGACATCCACTTCCAGTACAAGCTCGCGCTCGGCGGCGATGGAAGCGGGCGTGCAGGGGCTGCGCCTCAACCCCGGCAACATCCGCAAGCCCGAGCACATCAAGGTCGTCGCCCGCGAAGCGAAGGACCGCGGCCTGCCCGATCCGCATCGGCGTCAACGCGGGATCGCTCGACCCCGACATCGCCGAGCAGTACGGCGGCGCCACGCCGGAGGCGCTGGTCGCGTCGGCGCAGCGCGAGCTCGGCTACTTCGCCGAGGTCGACTTCGACGACGTGAAGATCTCGGTGAAGTCGTCGAACGTGCCCATCATGATCGACGCCTACCGCCTGCTCTCGGAGACGGTCGACCACCCGCTGCACCTCGGCGTCACCGAGGCCGGCCCGCTGCCCGGCGGCCTGCTGAAGTCGACCGCCGGCATCGCCACCCTGCTGGCCGAGGGCATCGGCGACACCATCCGCTTCTCGCTCACCGCCGATCCGGTCGAGGAGGCGAAGGCCGGGCGCCAGCTGCTCGAGGCGATGGGGCTGCGCGAGCGCAAGGGCCTCGACCTCATCGCCTGCCCGTCGTGCGGCCGAGCCGAGGTCGACGTCATCAAGGTCGCGCGCGACGCGCATGGACGCGCTCGAAGCGCGCAACATCCCGCTGCAGGTCGCGGTCATGGGCTGCGTCGTGAACGGACCCGGCGAGGCGCGCGACGCCGACCTCGGCATCGCCGCCGGCCGGGGCAAGGGCCACCTGTTCGTGCGCGGTCAGGTCGTGCGGGTGGTCCCCGAAGCGGAGATGGTCGACGCGCTGGTCGCGGAAGCCGAGGCGATCGTCGCCGAGGGGATCGACGCGCGGCTCGCCGCCGCCGACGAGAACGCCGCCGCGATCGCCGAGGCCACGCGCGAGGAGCTCATCCAGATCCAGGGCCTCGACGCCAACCACAGCGACGAGAAGATCGACCGCATCCGCGAGATCGCAGACTGAGTCGCTACTTGGCGGCGAGGTAGTCGTCGCCGATCTCGGCCCACAACCACTGGTCGAGCAGCATCTGGGTGCTCGCGCTCGTGAGGTGGATGCCGTCGCTCTCTCGGAGCGCGAGGTCGGCTTCGACGCTCAGCTTGTCGAAGTACGTCGACCAGCGGATGATCGACACCGGCCGCGTCGCCTCGAGGTCGCCCAGCAGTTGGTTGTAGCGGTCGATGCGTGCGGGGTCCGACGACGTCAGCAGCGGGGCCCCGTTGGCGCCCTGGTCGCGTTGCTCGTAGGGGAGGTCGAACCACAGCACCGGTGCGCCCGTCTGATGCAGTTCGTCCACGTCCTGCTGCATCTGGGTGAGCAGGAATTGGTCCAGCACCGGATCGCCGGGACCCCGCCATTCGGAGTCGCCCGGCACCTGGCGGTCGACGGTGTTCGTGGGTCCGGTTGCGACCACCACCACGTCGGGCGCGAAGGCGCGCAGGTCGTCGGGCCAGCGTGCGATGTCGGCATCGCACTCGGACATGTCGGACGGGCTGTCCTCCTCGCGGAACCGCTGCGAACCGCCGCGCGTGATCGGACACGAGCTGTGGGCGTCGGCGTAGACGACGACGCGGCCCGGGTGCGCCTGGCCCCAGTCGTACAGGCCGGTGGCGAAGTACGTGCCGATCGAGTCGCCCACGACGTAGACCGCGCAGCGGCTTCGGCAGCGCGGCCTCTGCTCTGCGTTGACCGCGGTGGGGGCCGGCTGCTGCGGGAGGTGTGACACCTTGCGCAACGTCTGCTGCGAGATGCCGCCGGCGCGATCGGATCCGACGAAGGTCGCGCCCAGGGCGACGACTGCGGCCGTCGCCAGCAGGATCGCCGGGAGCCGCCACGAGCGCAGACGCGCGCCGCTCGCGGATCGGGCGCTCGATGAACACGTACGACAGGAGCGCGATGGCGAGCGTGACCGCGACCCGCACCGCGAAGAGCGGCCACTGGTCGAGACCCGTGCGCTGCGGCGAGAGCACGAGGAACACGGGCCAGTGGAACAGGTACACGCCGTAGCTGATCAGGCCGAGCGCCCGCAGCGCCGACCACGAGAACAGCGCCGTGCACCGGCCCGGGCACCATGCAGGCGCGCACGAGGATGGCGCTCGAGAAGCCGAACAGCACCAGGCCGCCGTCGGCGTACAACCACGACGACGTGAACGTCACCGTCGTGAACATCACGAGGGTGAACCGCCAGGGCAAGTACACCGGCGATCGCCCACACTCGTGACTGCGTCGCGCGGCGTCGGTCGATGGGATACGCGACCGCGAGAAGGGCGCCGATGAGCACCTCGGCGGCGCGGGCGTCGGTGCCGTAGTACGCACGGTCGATGGAGCTCGCGGTGACGAGCACGACCACCGAGGCCGCGGTGCACGCACCGAGCACGATGGCGACCGCGCGGTCGCGAACCGTGGCTGAGCGTGAGCACCGCCGCCAGCAGCAACGGCATCACGAGGTAGAACTGCTCCTCGATCGCCAGCGACCAGTAGTGCTCGAGCGGCGACGGCGTCGCGAACAGCGAGCCGTAGGAGCTTGCCCGACCAGAGTGCGTGCCAGTTCGCCGAGTACGTCACCGCCGACACGACGTCGCCGGGGAGCGACGATCGTTGCGAGGTGTTCCACACGTAGGGCCGCGACCACCACGACCAGCGCGACCGCCACGAGCGCAGCCGGGATCAGCCGTCGGGCCCGGCGCTCCCAGAACGCGGCGAACCGGATCCGGCCGTGGTTGCGGAAGTCGGCCAGCAGCAGCCGCGTGATCAGGAAGCCCGAGAGGGTGAAGAACAGCGAGACGCCGAGGAAGCCGCCGCTCGCCCACGAGAACGAGCCGTGGAAGAACAGCACCAGCAGCACCGCGAACCCGCGCAGGCCGTCGAGCGGGGGTGGTGGCGCAGCTCCGGGTTCCCCGGGGCACATGCGGTGGTCCCCGCAGCGGATGTGCCGGAGACCGGTCATCGGAGAGCTCGACGCTCGTGCTCAGCTCGCCCCTCCCAGGTTCCTGGCAACCTGCCGAGAGTAGGCGGCGAGGGGTGTCGATCAGGCGACGCGCACGGTCCGATCGTCGGCCACGTAGGCGAGGATCAGGGCGAGCGGGAAGAACAGCAGGCTCAGCAGGAAGAAGCCGAAGAAGCTGTGGCCCTTGCGCCCGGCGACGCGCGCGGGCCAGAACGCCAGGGCGATCCAGATGACGGCGGCGAGGATGATGCCGAACCACGCGCCGCCGGACAGTGCGAGCACCATGAGGGTCCCCTTGCTCGGTGAGTGATGCCTCGCAGCGTGCAGGCCGCGGTCGATGCCGCCATCACCCCAACTGGGTGATTCGCTCGCGGGGTGGTCAGACGCGCGTCGGGCGCACCACGAGCAGCGCGACGCCCGCGACGACGCAGACCGTGCCGATGACCGCCCACAGCGCCTCGCCGGTCATGAACGAGCCCTCGATCACGCCGATGCCCTGGAAGAACCACACGACGCCCACGACGATCAGCACGATCGCGATCGCCCGGCGGACCCAGCCGCCACGCCCGCTCGGCCCGGCGCGGGTCACGACACCACGCCGGCGCGTGACGCCATGATCGCGGTGAGCCGCGTCTCCACCTCGGGGATGTGGTGGTCGTCGGTGAACACGTAGGGCCGATCGCTGCGGATGGCGTCGAGCACGTTGGCCGCCACCTGCTCGGCCCCGACGCTGCCGAACGGGTTCATGCCGGTCTTGATCATCCCCGGCATCACCACGCTGACACCGACCGGCGCGTTGATCGCCGCCAGCTCGCCGCGCAGGCCGTCGGAGATCCCGAGCACCGCGTGCTTCGACGCGGTGTACGGGCCGATGCCGGGGATCGCGGTCACCGCAGCCATCGACGCGGTGTTCACCACCCAACCGGGTTCACCCGACGCGAGGATGCGGGGCACGAACGCGTGGATGCCGTGGATCACGCCCCACAGGTCGACGTCGATCACGCGGTGCCACTCCGACAGCGGCAGCTCCCACGAGTTGCCGCCGGCGACGATGCCGGCGTTGTTCATGCACACGTGCAGCTTCCCGAAGTGCTCGACCGCGGCGTCGGCGGCTCGCTCCATCGCGTCGGGATCGGTGACGTCGACGACGAGCGAGTGCACCTCGGCGCCCGCGTCGCGCAGTCGGGCCGCGTGCTCGGCGAGGTTCGCCTCGTCGCGGTCGGTCATGAGCACGCGCATGCCCGCGGCCACGAACGCCTCGGTCGTCGCGAGACCGATCCCGCTCGCCGCGCCGGTCACGACCGCGTTGCGCCCGTCCAACTGGTCCATCCCGGCCATCAGCTCCCCCTCGGTCTGCGTCACTGCGTCCCTGTCCCGCAAAAGGTAGCGATCCGTTGCAGATCTGGAACACGTCGCTACCTTTTGGGCGTGCGGGGTCGATCAGCGGGCGCGCGCGGCGTTCGGCTTCGGCCGCCGCCGACCTTCGCGTAGCCGTGCACGATGCGCCCGAGCGCGGCGGCGAACAGCGCGCCGGTGCCGGGGATCTTCGGCTCGAACGCGCCGGCCCAGCGGATGGCGGTGCCGCCGCCGGGCGTGGGGACGAGATCGACGTCGGCGTGGTAGCCGCGCACCGGGATGCCGCGCACGATCGTGTACGCCAGGTGATTGGGCGGGTCGTACTCGACGATCTGTTCGCGCGCGAACGCCGGCGGCCGGCCGAGCTTGCGCACCGCGCCCACGCCTCCCGGCGCGGGATCGCCTTCGCGCTCCCACTCCGAGACGGTGATCATCGACCCCGCCCAGTCCTTCCAGCGGGTCGCGTCGGCGATGACGTCGAACACGACTTCGGGCGCGGCGCTGCACGGCACCGTGAACTCATAGGTGGACAAGGCCATGCGGGGAGCTTGTCAGGTCGGCTGCCTCGCCGCCTCGAGGACAGGACCGCGTCAGTTCCTCTCGGTCCAGTACGCATCGACCCGGTAGAGCAGCGCGACCTCGTCGCGGCCCGCAGTGGCGGGATCGTCACGCAGGAGCGTGCGCACCTCGTCGAGCACCGCCTCCTGCTGGTCGGGAGGCAGCACCGCCACGTGGCTCACGCTGCGCACGCGTTCGACGACGTCGGCGGGGGAGAGGACCTGCTCGTGGTGGAACGTCGCCTCGTGGAGCGGGCCGAACCACGGCGTCTCCACGAACGCCGACTCTCGCCATTCCTCGTGCGCGCGCCAGGGCGCGCGCTTCTCGACCCGGTCCATGATCGACCAGACCTCGTCGACCCAGGGCACCGAGCGGTCACGCGCGTTCCACACCAGCGCCGAGCCGACCGCCCGGACGCAGCACGCGATGGAACTCCGCGAGTGCGGCCGCCGCGTCGAACCAGTGGAACGCCTGCGCGACGGTGATCGCGTCGAGCGACGCGTCGGCGAAGCGGCAACGCCTCTGCGGTCGCCGACGTGACCGGCATGCGGGGCAGTCGCGAGCACGCGCATCCCCGCCACCGGTTCGACCGCGACGAGCCACGCGCCGGTCGGTGCGAGCAGGCGGGTGAACTTGCCGGTCCCGGCGGCGACGTCGGCGACGACGCGGCCGGGCGCGATGCGCAGCGCGTCGACGATCCACGCGACCGCGTCGGGCGGGTACGAGGGACGAGCGCGTTCGTAGGCGTCGGCTTCGGCGCCGAACCCGGAGCTCGCGACCTCGTGGACGCTCAACGCGCTTCAGGCGGTCGGCCGACGGCGTCCAGCCGTGGAGCCCGCACTCGAGCTTGCCGCTGTTGGTCCAGCGGCCGGCGCGCGGGTCGTCGCCGTCCTTCGACCGGGTTGGTGCAGGGCCAGCACCCGATCGACGGGTAGCCCTTGTCGCGCAGCGGGTGCACGCGGCAGCCCACGGTCGGCGATGTAGCCCTCGATCTCGTCGTGGGTCCAGTTGCGCGATCGGGTTGACCTTCACGATGCCGCGGCCGACGTCGAACCCGACGATCGGCGCGTTCGCGCGCGTCGGCGCTTCGTCGCGGCGCAGGCCGGTGAGCCACGCCGACTTGCCTTCGAGTGCACGCGCCAGCGGCTCGACCTTGCGCATCGCGCAGCACTCGTCGGGGTCGATCTGCCAGAGGTTGTCGGGCGTCGATCTGCGGCGAGATCACGCGCAGGTTGAGGTCGTAGCGCTCGCGCACCTGCTCGACGTACCAGAGCGTCTCCGCGAAGTGGTACTGCGTGTCGAGGAACACCACTTCGATCTCGGGGACGACCTGCGTGGCGATGTCGATGAGCACGCAGTCCTGGAACGACGCCGCCAGCACCGCGCCGGTGCCGAAGGTCTCCCACGCCCACTTGATCGCCGACGACGCGGGCTCCTGCTCGAGCTCCGCCGACACCCGGGCCAGATCTGCGAGATCCGGTACCTCCGACTGGCCCGATCTGCGTCTGCGGTCGGCGGTCACGTCGCGCACTCCGAGTCGCCGACCTCGGCCACGTAGGGCCCGGTCTCGTCGAAGTCGATGTAGTAGTCGGGCGCTTCCTCGGGGGTGGGGAACTCGTCGAGATCGACGAGCGTCTTGCCCACCGCGCCCGCGCCGCCGGCCGCGCTCGAGCCACGACGAGAACGTCTCGCCCGCGTCGCGCTCGCCCGCGAACTGCTCGACCACCCGCACGACCGCCTCGGACGCGCGCTTCGCCGGCAGCTTGGTGGCCTTCTTGCCGAACGCGATCGTCCATGTCGCTGACGTGACCGCCGAGCTCCATCTGGTAGCCGGGCGCGGCGCGGCCGTGGGCGCGGCGCTCGAGGCCGAGGAAGCCGATGTCGGCGATGTGGTGCTGGCCGCACGAGTTGGTGCAGCCGGAGATGTTGATGCGCACGCCGCCCACCTCGGCGAGGCCGGCCTTCTCGAGCGCGTCGCCGATGTCGGCGGCGAGGCCGCGCGACTGCGTGACCGCGAGGTTGCAGGTGTCGGCGCCCGGGCACGACACGACGTCGCGGGCGAGCTCGGCGCCTGCCTCCGCCATGCCCGAGCTCGGCGAGACGGACGTGCAGGTCGGGGAGCTGGTCCTCGGTGAGACCGCGCAGCACGAAGTTCTGGCGGTTGGTGATGCGGATCTCGAAGCCGAACTCGCGCTGCGATCTGCGCGAGCCCGCGGAACTGGTCGGTGGTGATGTCGCCGAGGCGGCACCACGCGTACGCGCTCACGGTGCCGTTGGCCCGGCCGCGCACGACGTTGGCGGTGTCCCACTGCTGGAACGGGGTGAGGCCCGCGAACTGCACCGGCGTGGCGCCGGAGCCGATGAGGCCGCCGTCGGCGCGACACCGCGGTGCCCATGCCCGCCGGCGCGTCGCCCTGCTCGGCGACGACCGCGGGCACCCCGCCGGGCCAGGTGGCCGACGCGGGGAGGAACTTGCGCTCCTTGATGATGCGCTCGCGCAGCTCGTCGACGCCCATGGTGTCGACCAGCCACTTCAGGCGCGCCCGCAGCTTGTTGTCGCGGTTGCCGTGGTTGTCCTGCGACCCGCAGGATCGCCTCGATCGTGGGGAGGAGGTCTTCGCGCGAGGTGAACTCCTCGAGCGCGATGGCCGGGTGCGGGTTGGCGCCGAGGCCGCCCGCCATGAACACGCTGGAAGCCGGGCTCGACGGTGCCGTCGGGGAGCGGGCGGCTCACCGCGACCACGCCGACGTCGTTGAACATCGCCTGGCCGCAGTCGGTCGCGCAGCCGGAGAAGTTGATCTTGAACTTGCGGGGCATGCGCTGCGCGATGGGGTTGCGGAGGAACAGGTCCTTGGTGGCCTCGGCCCACGGGCTGATGTCGAGCACCTCGTAGGGGCACGCGCCGGCGAGGTGGCAGCCGGCACACGTTGCGCACGGTGTCGCCGCACGCCTCGCGGCTGGTGAGCCCGACCGACGCGAGGAGGCGCAGCGCCTCGCCGGCTGTCGTCGAGCTGCACGAAGTGGAACTGCACGTTCTGGCGGGTGGTGAGGTGGCCCCAGCCGCGGGAGTAGGTCTCGGCGATGTAGCGCGAGCATCTCGAGCTGGTCGGGCTCGACCTTCCCGTAGGGGATCTTCACCCGCAGCATCTGGTTGTAGCCGCCCTGGCGCTGGCCGTAGATGCCCTGGTTGAGGCGGAACACGCGGAAGGCGTCGTCGTCGATCTCGCCCGCCAGGAAGCGGCGTGACGCCGTCCTCGAACTTGACGCAGCTCGGCCTCGATCTCGGGCTCGAGGGGCTGGGCGCGGAGGTCCTGTACGTCGATCGCCATAGCTGACGAATCTACTCGGCTTTCCGATTGAAATACCAGCGGCGAGGTCGGAAATATTTTCGATCAGATCAGTGGGGATTAGCGGCCCGACGACGAGCCAAAGAACGCAGGCGGCGCAGGACCCCTGAGTACCCTGCCGCACATGGCCAAACAGCCGGTGCTGACCCCCCGCGCCGACGACTTCCCCCGCTGGTACCAGGACGTCCTGCAGCAAGGCGGAGCTGGCCGAGAACGGCCCGGTCCGCGGCACCATGGTGATCCGGCCCTACGGCTACGCGATCTGGGAGCGGATGCAGGCCGAGGTCGACCAGCGCATCAAGGCCTGCGGCGCCGAGAACGCCTACTTCCCGCTGTTCATCCCGCGAGTCGTACCTCGCACGCGAGGCCGAGCACGTCGAGGGCTTCAGCCCCGAGCTCGCGGTGGTCACCATCGCCGGCGGCAAGGAGCTCGACGAGCCGGTCGTCGTGCGGCCCACCAGCGAGACGGTCATCGGCGAGTTCATGGCCAAGTGGGTGCAGAGCTACCGCGACCTGCCGCTGCTGCTCAACCAGTGGGCCAACGTCGTGCGCTGGGAGCTGCGCCCGCGCCTCTTCCTGCGCACCAGCGAGTTCCTCTGGCAGGAGGGTCACACCGCGCACGCCACCCAGGCCGACGCGCGCGCCTACGCCGACGCGCATCCACCACGAGGTCTACGAGGACTTCATGGTCAACGTGCTCGCGATGCCCGTCGTCGTCGGCATGAAGACCGCGCGGAGCGCTTCGCGGGCGCCGACAACACGCTGACCCTCGAAGGGATGATGGGCGACGGCAAGGCGCTGCAGATGGCCACCAGCCACGAGCTCGGCCAGAACTTCGCCGCGCGCGTTCGGCATCGAGTTCCTCGACGACGCCGGCACGCAGCAGACCGCGTGGACCACGTCGTGGGGTTCGTCCACCCGCATGGTCGGCGGGTTGATCATGGCGCACGGCGACGACGACGGCCTCCGCGTGCCGCCGCGGCTCGCGCCCGTCCAGGTGGTCGTGCTCGTCGTGCGCGACGAAGGCGACGTGGTCGCGCGCTGCGGCGCGCTCGCCGACGAGCTGCGCGCCGCCGGGGTCCGCGTGCAGCTCGACGACGAGCGCCGACGTGTCGATCGGCCGTCGCGCCACCGACTGGGAGCTCAAGGGCGTGCCGGTGCGGCTCGAGGTCGGTCCTCGCGACCTCGCCGACGGCGTCGCCACGCTGGTGCGCCGCATCGCCGGCCGGCGAAGAGCGCAAGCAACCGGTCGCGCTCGACGACGTCGTCGACCGCGGTCGCCGCCGAGCTCGACCGCCAGCAGGCTGCGCTGCTCGCCGAGGCGACCGAGCGACGCGAGTCGCACACCGTCGACGTCACCACGCTCGACGACGCGCGCGAGGCCGCCGCCACCGGCTGGGCGCGCATCCCGTGGGACACCGTCGGTGCCGAGGGCGAAGCCGAGCTCGCGCAGGCGAGTGTGTCGGTCCGCTGCCTGCATCGCGCCGACGGCTCGCTGCCCGAGTCCGACGACGAACCCGGCCTCATCGCGGTCGTCGCCCGCTCGTACTGAACGCTGCGCATGTCCTTCCCGATCCCGCCGCCGGTCTCGCCGATGCTCGCCAAGCTGGCGCGCGAGCTGCCGTCGAGCGGCGGCAAGCTCGGCGACCTCCTCTACGAGCCGAAGTGGGACGGCTTCCGCGCCATCGTGTTCCGCGACGGCGACGAGCTCGAGATCGGCAGCCGCAACGAGAAGCCGCTCACGCGCTACTTCCCCGATCTCGTCGCACCCCTGCTCGCGAACCTGCCCGAGCGCTGCGTGGTCGACGGCGAGGTGGTGATCGCCACCGAGCACGGCCTCGACTTCGACCGGCTGTCGCTGCGCATCCATCCGGCGGCATCGCGCGTCGCGATGCTCGCGGAGGAGACGCCCGCGGGGTTCGTCGCGTTCGACCTGCTCGCCGAAGGCGACGACCGACCTGCGCGGCGAACCGTTCCGCGAACGCCGCGCCCGCCTGGAGCAGGCGTTGAAGAAGGCGAAGGCGCCCGTCTACCTCACCCCGGCGACGACCGACCGCGACACCGCCGCCCAGTGGTTCGAGCGCTTCGAGGGCGCCGGCCTCGACGGCGTGATCGCCAAGCCGCTCGACGGCGAGTACGCGCGAGGGCAAGCGCACCATGCTCAAGGTGAAGCACCTCCGCACCGCCGACTGCGTCGTCGGCGGGTTCCGCTTCCACAAGGACGGCGAGGGCGTCGGCTCGCTGCTGCTCGGGCTCTACGACGACGACGGCGTGCTCCACCACGTCGGGGTCGCCAGCAGCTTCTCCGCCGCGGCCCGCACCGAGCTGCTCGCCGACCTCGAACCGCACCGCGACGGCGCGCTCGACGACCACCCGTGGCGGCAATGGGCGGAGGCCGACGCAGAAGCAGAGGCGAGTCGGGTCAGCGTCGGCCGGGCGCGCAGAGCCGCTGGAACGCGGGCAAGGACCTCACGTGGGAGCCGTTGCGCACCAGTCCACGTGCTGGCCTCGTCGCCGAGGTCGCCTACGAGCACCTGCAGGGCGACCGCTTCCGCCACACCGCGCGCTTCCAGCGCTGGCGTCCCGACCGCGAGCCGTCGTCGTGCACCTACGAGCAGCTCGACGTCCCGGTGCCGATGGAGCTCCAGGCCATCTTCCAGATCTGACGGCTTCCAGATCTGACGGCTCCGGGTTCATGGGTCCCGGGTACGTTCGGCACCATGACGAACACCGAAGAACCCAGCCCGGAAGCTGGGCTGCCGTCGACCGCGACTCCCAGCGCTTCCGCGACCTGCTCGCCAAGTACGACGAGGACTACCAGCAGGCGACCGACGCCTACCTCCGGGGCGAGGAGGCTCCTTCTGTCGGGGGCAGCGACAACTCGATGTGAGGCAGACTCGCGGTCGATGAACGAGTCGACCCCGGAAGGCCCGCCCGAGGAAGGCCCGCCCGAGGAAGGCCCGTCGGTCTCACGCCTGGCCGGCCAGCTCGAGTACCTGTTCGAGGAGCATCCCGGAGTTCCGCCACGTCGCCGTGGCCGAGCTGGTGGCGCGACTCAACGAAGAGGACCGTTGGGCGCGCGCGATCGCCCGGTACCCGAGTCGCAGCGACGCCGAGGTGCACGGTCACCTCGCCGAGTTCCACGACCGCATCGGTGCCGTGGAAGTGGAACAGGCCCGTCAGCAGGTCCTCGCGCGGACCGACGAGCCCGAAGAGCGCCTGACCGGTGCTCTGACCTGCCCCGGGAGCGGGCCGCGTCCGGTTCGCGCACTTCGGACACCGGAAATCCGTGGCCGGTTCGGGTATACTTGCTGGGTTCGGTAGGTAGCGAGTCCCAGACCCACCGGTCCCCATCGGTCCAACGGAGACGTGGGCGCAAGCCCACGTTTTTTCTTGCCAGTTTTGGTCGGACGAGCAGCGACCCCGAGACACGAAAGGCGGGTGCAACCACATGGTCGACGTCGACACCATCGTGCAGGTCTTGGCGCCCGCCGTCACCGACCTCGGACTCGATCTCTACGACGTCGACGTCACCGGCAGCGGGCGCGCCCGCATCCTGCGGGTCATGGTCGACCGTGAAGGTGGCGTCGACCTCGAGGCCATCGCCGCCGCCACCCAGGCCGTCTCACCCCTCCTCGACGCACCGCCGCTCGACGCGGTGATCCCGGGGCCGTATGCGCTCGAAGTGAGCAGCCCCGGCCTCGAGCGTCCCCTCCGCACGCCGGCGCACTTCGCCCGACGCGGTGGGGGAGACCGTCTCGGTCAAGACCCGCGCCGGCGCCGAGCACGGCCCGCGGCGCGTGCGGGGCG
Source organism: uncultured Actinomycetes bacterium (assembly GCA_963697125.1). Taxonomy (GTDB): domain Bacteria; phylum Actinomycetota; class Acidimicrobiia; order IMCC26256; family DASPTH01; genus DASUAS01. Next base: position 381,951 of record CAVOMW010000006.1, on the reverse strand, counting down.
TCGTCACCGCTGCCGACGACGACGGCTTCGACCTCACGCTCGACGACGCCACGGCGCAGCGGGTCGAGTACGCCGACCTCACGCAGGCGCACACGGTGTTCGAGTGGGGCGACGCTGAATCCTCGAAGACCGGCAAGTCCAACTCGAAGTCCGGCTCGAAGAAGAGCGCGGCACCCAAGAGATCCAACTCCCGAAGAGAACCGGTACGGCGATGAACTCAGAGATGATGGAGGCGCTCGAGAACATCGAGCGCGAGAAGGGAATCTCCATCGAGATCATGCTCGAGGCGTTGGCCAACGCGCTCCTCACCGCCTACAAGCGGATGCCCGACGCGGCCGAGGAAGCGCTGGTCGAGATCGACATGGAGACCGGTGCGATCAAGGTGATCGCCCAGGAGCTCGACGAGGACGGCAACGTCACGCGCGAGTGGGACGACACGCCCACCGACTTCGGGCGCATCGCCGCGCAGACCGCCAAGCAGGTCATCTTCCAGCGCATCCGCGAGGCGGAGCGGGAGATGAAGTACGAGGAGTACGCGGGCCGCGAGGGCGACATCGTCACCGGCATCATCCAGCAGACCGACGCCCGCTACACGCTGCTCGACCTGGGCAAGGTCGAGGCGCTGTTGCCGCAGGCGGAGCAGGTGCAGAACGAGCACTACGACCACGGCAGCCGGCTCAAGGCCTACATCGTCGAGGTGCGCAAGACCGCCAAGGGTCCCCAGATCGTCGTGTCGCGCACCCACCCGGGCCTGGTGAAGCGCCTGTTCGAGCTCGAGGTCCCCGAGATCGTCGACGGCGTCGTCGAGCTCAAGGCCATCGCGCGCGAGCCCGGTCACCGCACCAAGCTCGCGGTGTCGTCGAACGACAACAACGTCGACCCGGTCGGCGCGTGCGTCGGTGCGCGTGGTTCGCGCGTGCGCATGGTCGTCAACGAGCTGCGCGGCGAGAAGGTCGACATCGTCCCCTACAGCGACGACCCGTCGGAGTTCGTCATGAAGGCGCTGGCGCCGGCCCGGGTGCGCGAGGTGCGCATCCACCCCGACACCGGCACCGCCGAGGTCATCGTCCCCGACTTCCAGCTCTCGCTCGCGATCGGCAAGGAGGGGCAGAACGCCCGCCTCGCCGCGCGCCTCACCGGATGGCGCGTCGACATCAAGAGCGAAGCCCAGCTCGCGGAAGAAGAAGCGGGCGGCGGCGTCGAGTACGCCGAGGGCGAGTGGGTCACCAACGACGTCGGTGAGCTCGTGTGGCAGCCGGCCGAGGGCGGCGACGCGATCTCGGCCGCCGAGGCGGGCTACGCGGCGCCGGCCACCGAGACCGCGGCCGCCGACGCGCCTGCAGGCGACACCCCGGCAGCCGATGCACCTGCGGCCGATGCACCTGCGGCCGATGCACCTGCGGCCGATGCACCTGCGAAGGCGCGGCACCGGCCGACGCACCGGCAACCGAAGCCGCGTCCACGGAGGCCACACCCGATGAAGCTGCGCCGGTCGGAGCACCGGCGGACGCGGAAGGCGGTGCCGACGGCGAAGCCGCCCCAGACGGCGCCGCACCCGCCGCGGCGGAGGAGGCCGACGGCTAGCGAGGCGACGGCCGGACCCATCCGCACCTGCATCGGGTGTCGGCGGGCCGCGGGCGTCGAGGAGTTGGTGCGCATCCGCGCCACCGCGTCCGGGCTGGAGCTCGGGGCGGGACCGGGGCGGGGCGCATGGCTCTGCCGCAACCACTCGGCTGCATGCCTCGACGAGGCGATGCGCCGGCGGACGGTGGAGCGGGCATTGCGCACATCGACAGGGAATGACGACATCGAGGGTCTACGCGCGAGACTGTTCGCCTGTGAATCGGCTGGCGATCAGCAGGTGATCGACAGGTGAGCGGCACTGTCCCTTCGAAACATCAGGACGCAGCGTGTAGCAGCACCGTGTAGCACGAGGTAGAGGAATCAGTTTGGCAACGAAGAAGATCCGCGTCTACGAGCTGGCGAGAGAGCTCGGCGTCGAGAACCAGGTGGTGCTCGATCTCGCCGAGCAGCTCAAGATCGGCGTCAAGAGCCACTCGTCGAGCATCGACGACCCCTCTGCCGACCGCGTCCGCCGTCTGGCCGACGCCGAAGGACTTCGTCGCGAGCCGATCGTCGACGAGCCTGAGCCCGAGCCGAAGCCGAACCGACGCGCCCAGGCCAAGGCCGAGGCGGCAGTGATCCCGGCTCCCGCGCCGCTCGCCGGCGCCCGACACGCCGGCACCGGTCGCCGATGACGACGCGCGGGGAGCCCGCGCCGGCGCCGCACCGGATCGTGCGGTCCACCGGCGTCATCCAGGACCCCGGCGCGCCCCCGCCGCCGCCGCCCCGTCCTGCACCGGTCGCGGTCGCGCCCCCGCCCGCTCCGGCCCCTGCTCCGCCGGCACCGGCACCCGCCCCGGCTCCGGCTCCGGCCGAGCGTCCGGCTGCCGCCGCCGCCTCCGCGACCGAGGCTCCGGCTGCCGCGGCGTCGACCGAGGCACCCGTAGCCCCCGCACCCGAGTCCCCGGCGGCTCCGGCCACGCCGCCGCGCAGCGCGACCGGTCGCCCGATCCCTCCGCCGCCCGGCGGTCGGTCGCATCCCGCCCCCGCCCGGACCCCGCGTGGTCCCCGGCTCGGGCGGACCCGGCGGCAATCGCCCCAGTGGCGGCGGTGGTGGCGGAGGCTTCCAGCGTCCCGGTGGCGGCGGCCCCGGTGGCGGCGGTGGCTTCCAGCGTCCCGGTGGCGGCGGCCCCGGTGGTGGCGGAGGTTTCCAGCGTCCCGGTGGCGGTGGTCCCGGTGGCGGTCCCGGCGGTGGCCGAGGCGGCCCCGGCGGCGGTCCCGGTGGTGGTCCTCCCGGTCGTGGACGGCCCGGCCCGCAGGGTCAGCGGCCCCGGCGCAAGAAGCGTCGTCGTCGCGACTTCGAGGACCTCGGTCCCGCGTCGCATGCCGCAGCTCACGCCGGCCGACGCGCCGGTGCCCGACGGCGAGATCGTCGTCGAACGCGGCAGCACGATCCAGGAGCTCGCACCCAAGCTGAACCGCACCACCGCCGACCTCGTGCGGCTGCTGTTCGACGCGGGCGAGATGGTCACCGGCACGCAGTCGCTGGCCGACGAGATGGTCGACCTCATCGCCGAGGCGCTCGGCGCCGAGGTGCTGCTCGTCGAGCCCGGCCAGGAGGCCGAGCTCGAGCTGCAGGCGCTGCTCGGTGACGACGACGACGACGAAGACGACGCCGACCTCGAGCCGCGCGCGCCGATCGTCACCGTGCATGGGCCACGTCGACCACGGCAAGACCACGCTGCTCGACACCATCCGCAACGCCAACGTCGTCGCCGGCGAGGCGGGTGGCATCACCCAGCACATCGGTGCGTACCAGGCGGTGCTCAACGGGCACCCGCATCACGTTCATCGACACGCCCGGTCACGAGGCGTTCACCGCCATGCGCAAGCGCGGCGCCAACGCCACCGACATCGCGATCCTGGTGGTCGCGGCCGACGACGGCGTGATGCCCCAGACCATCGAGGCGATCAACCACGCCCGCGCGGCCGACGTGCCGATCGTCGTCGCGATCACCAAGGTCGACCGCGAAGACGCCGACCCCACCGCGTGTCCGCCAGCAGCTCGTCGAGCAGCGAGCTGGTGCCCGAGGCGTGGGGTGGCGACACGATCGTCATCGACGTCGCGCGCGCCGGCCGGCATCGGTGTCGACGAGCTGCTCGAGTCGATCCTGCTCGTCGCCGAGCGTGCGAAGAGCTCGCCGCCAACCCGAAGGCCCCGGCGCGGGCGCTCGTGCTCGAGTCGAACCTCGACCAGGGCCGCGGCCCGGTCGTCACCGCGCTCGTCGAGCGAGGGCACGCTGCGCGTCGGCGACCCGATCGTCGCCGGTGGCGCGTGGGGCAAGGTGCGCGCCATGTTCGACGAGAACGGTCGAGCAGGTGCTGGAAGCCGGTCCGTCCGTCCCCGGTCGAGGTGCTCGGCCTCGACGACGTCCCGCTCGCGGGCGACGAGCTCCGCGTCGCGCCCGACGAGAAGACCGCCCGCACGGTCGCCGAGGCGCGCTCGCTCCGCCGTCGCGCCGCCAGCCTGAAGCACCCGATGAGCCTCGCCGGCGGTGCCCGCCTCGAGGACATCTTCGCGATGGTGCAGCGCGGCGAGGTCGCCACGCTGAACCTCGTCGTGAAGGCCGACGTGCAGGGTTCGCTCGAGGCGCTCACCGACGCGCTGCGCAAGCTCGACCAGGAGCACGACGAGGTGCGCCTGTCGTTCGTGCACCGCGGCGTCGGCGGGATCAACGAGTCCGACGTCAACCTCGCGGTCGGTCGTCGAACGCGACCGTCATCGGCTTCAACGTGCGTCCCGACCGCAAGGCGCGCGAGCTCGCCGAGCATCGAGGGCGTCGAGATGCGCCTCTACGAGGTCATCTACCAGGTCCTCGAAGACGTCGCAACGCGCTCGCTCGGCATGCTCAAGCCCGAGTTCGAGGAAGTCGTCACCGGCGACGCCGAGGTGCGCGAGGTGTTCTCGCGTGCCGCGCGTCGGCAAGGTCGCGGGTTGCTTCGTGCGCAACGGCACGATCACCCGTGGGTCGAAGGTGCGGTTCCTGCGCGAGGGCGTCGGTCATCTGGAAGGGCGCGATCGCGTCGCTGCGCCGCTTCAAGGACGACGTGCGCGAGGTGCACGACGGGCTTCGAGTGCGGTATCGGGCTCGAGAACTACCAGGACCTCAAGCCGGGCGACGTCATCGAGACCTACGACCTCAAGGAGATCGCCCGCACCTGATCGGGGCGGGCTCGAGGAGCGCCGGGGCGATCGCTGAGGCTTCCTCAGCTGAAGGACTGCTCAGTCACCCGCGGACCGACGGTCCGGGGTGACCGGTAGCCTGCGCGTTCCCTTCAGTCGTTCCCCAGCCGGTCCATCGAAAGCAGTCGCGTGCGAACTCGTGCAGCCGCCCTCCTTCTCGTCGTTTCTGTTGCACTTGCAGGCATCGCCGTGATGGCGGTTCCGGCCGGCGCGGCGACGGGCATCGACGCGGTGACGGTGAGCAAGGACACCACCACCAAGCCGACGGTGAAGTTCGACACGCCGTACGCGATCAAGAAGACCGCCGACTCGGTCGTCGCCGCCGGCACCGGCGACGCGCTCGCCGCGGGCCAGACCATCACCTTCGACTACGTGCTGGTCGACGGTCGCACCGGCAAGCAGATCCAGACCTCCTACGGCCGGACGCCGGCGTCGCTCGTGCTCGACACGACGAAGACCAACAAGCAGCTCGTCACCGCGCTCACCGGCAAGACGGTCGGGAGCCGCGTGCTCCTCGCCATCGCACCGAAGGACGGCCTGGCCAAGAAGCGTGAACGTCCAAGAACGTGAAGAAGGACGACACGCTGCTGTTCGTGATCGACGTGAAGAGCGTGCGCACGCCGTTGGCCAAGGCGACCGGTGACCCGGTCGCGCCCGTCGCCGGCCAACCGACGGTCACGCTCGCCGCCGACGGCAAGCCGACGATCACCATCCCGAGCGGCGTCCCCGCGCCGACGTCGCTGGTGGTGCAGCCCCTCATCAAGGGCACCGGTCCCGTGGTCACCGCGGGACAGACGATCAGCGTCCACTACACCGGCGTGATCTACGACGGCGGCAAGCAGTTCGACTCGTCGTGGGACCGCGGTCAGCCCGCCGACTTCGTGATCGGCAAGGGCCAGGTCATCCCGGGCTGGGACAAAGGCCTCGTCGGCCAGACCGTCGGCTCGCAGGTGCTGCTCGTGGTGCCGCCGACAAGGGCTACGGCGCGCAGGGCTCGAGCAGCGCGGGCATCAAGGGCACCGACACCCTCGTGTTCGTCGTCGACATCCTCGACGCCTACTGACCCACCATCACCGTTCCGGCGGCGAGAACGTCGAACATCACGACATCCGCGCTCGCAGGGCGGTGGCCCGGAGCTCGACGCCGCCGGCGCCGAACTGTTGCGCCGCAGCCATCGCGTCGTCGATGAGCTCCGACGCCCGGGCCGAGTCGCCGTCGCCGTCGACGCACGATCAGCACGTCGGCCCACGCGAGTCGCGCGCGTGCCGCCCACACCGGCGCGTCGAGGTCGCGGTACGTCGCCAGCGCGGCGGCGAAGTGGCGTTCGGCGTCGTCGAAGTCGTCCGTCGCACCGGCGGTGAGCCCGAGCGCGTGCGCGACCGCACCGAACACGTGCGCGCCGGTGAATGCGACCTGGGTGCTCCACGGCGCCAGCAGTTCCTGGAGCATCCTCGCCGGTTCCGCGGCCCGGAGATGGCCGGCGACCAGGCACCACTGCGTGAGGGTCACGGTCCAGAACTGGTCGTAGGGCACGCCGGCGAAGCGCGTGTCCGCACTCCTCGAGCAGGAGGAGGAGGGCTTCGTCCTCGCGACCGAGCTCGCACATCGCGATGGCCAACGTGGCGCGGAGGCCCGGGATGCCGGGGTTGTCGCGCACGGTCTGCTCCACGATGTCGACGATCTCGGCGAGACGACCCTGGTCGTAGCGCACCAGGAACATCGCGGCGGCGAAGACGACGCCGACGTCGGGTTGATCGGCAGCATCACCTTCGGCGAGGCCTCGGAACGCGCCGGCCTCGGCGTCGTCGATTCGCCCCTGCAGCAGTGCGCGCCAGCTGTGCTGGTTGGTGCACTCCCAGCGCAGCAGCGGGAGACCGACGTTGTCCGCGACTTCGCGCATCGTGGCCAGGTGGTGGTCGATCTCGTTGCCCTGGCCGGCGGTGACGACCGCGGCGAGCCGGTACATCGCCGCCCAGAAGCGGTCGTCGGAGCGCGCCAGGCGCTCGGTGAGCGCCACGTTCTCGGCGGTGTTGGCGAGCCGTTCCTCGAGCAGCTCCGGCACCCAGAGGCTGTGCGCCCGCCGGGCCAGCACGTACGAGAGCGTGTCGGGATCACCGACCCGGCGGGCGACCGCAAGCCCCTCGTCGCTCACCCGCAACCGCTCCTGCCACGCGGTGCTGTAGCTCGTCTCTGCCGCGAGGATCGCGAAGAGACGCGGCCGTTCGGCGCTGTCGTCCGAACCGACGGCCTCGATCGCGGCCTCGAGCACCGCCACCCGTTCGGCATCGACCGAGCCCGCCGCGCTCGCCCAGCCGCCGCGTGTTCGCCATCGCCGATCGCACCAGCAGGTCCGCGGCGCCGAGCGTCTGTGCGGTCGCCGCCGCCTCCAGCAGGGTGGCCCGGTAGCGCCCGTCACCGGCGTCGCGTTGGGCCTCACCCAGTTCGACGAGGATCTCGGCGCGTCGTCGGTCGTCCTCGGCCCGGCCTTCGACGAGGTCCAGCGCTTCGGTGAACCAGCCGACGGCGTCCTGCGGTGCGAGACGGATCTGGGCCTGGCGTCCGGCACGCACGATCCAGTCGAGGGCCTGGGGTGTCGACGGATCGGCCGCGATCCAGTGGTTCGCGATCTCCGCGGACCGGTCGCCGGGCGTGTCGCCGAACACCGCCGTGAGCGTCTCCGCGGCTCGCAGGTGCATGCGTTGGCGACGGAGCGGCCCGAGATCGTCGTAGAGGGTGTGCGCGATCAACGCGTGGACGAAGGTGAAGCGCTCGCCGTGCTCCGAGATCGGCCGCACGACCGCGGCGGCAGTCGCGCGTTCGAGCACGTCGAGCAGCGCGTCGTCGTCGACCCCCGACACGGCGAGGAGGATGTCGACGTCGAAGTCGCGACCGAGCACCGCGGCAAAGCCGAGCAGCTGGTGCACTTCGGAGCCGAGGCGCGCCACGCGGCGCGTGATGACCTCGCGCACCGTGACCGGCAGCCCGACGGTGCGGAGGTCGTGCGTCGCGCTCCAGTGGCCGTCGGCGCTCCGAGCGATGGCGCCGGTTTCGGCGAGGTGACGGAGCGTCTCGGTGACGAAGTACGGGTTGCCGTCGGTCTCGGCCAGGAGGAGCTCGCCCAGCAGTCGCGCGTCGTCGTCGAGCTCGTGGCCGGCGATCGCCTCGAGGAGGGCCAGGATCGACGCGTCGTCGAACCCGGAGAGGGGCACACGTTCCACGCCCGGCACCCGATAGAGCGAAGCGAGCGCGTCGGCGAACGGCTGGTCGTCACCCACCTCGGTGTCGCGGTAGGTGGCGATGACGAGCGCGCCGGTGGGGTGTTCGGCTCCGAGGTAGTGGCGGAGCAGGAGCAGGGTCGCCTTGTCGGCCCAGTGGAGGTCGTCGAGCACGACGACGAGCGGTGCGCGTGCGGCGACGCGCAACAACAGGTCGACAACCGCGGAGAAGAGCACGTACTGCTCCGAGTCGCGCTCGACGTCGGATGCCGCCGGGAGGTCGACGAGCTCGCCGAGGTCGGGGACCATCCGGGTGAGCTCGGCCCCGCGAGCTTCCACGTGGGCGCGGAGCAGGTCGGGCGGCGCGTGGCGACACACATGGGTGACGATCTCGGTCCACGGCCCGTACGGCACCGCGAGATCCTCGTCACAACGGCCGTACAGCGCGACCGCACCGTCTGCGACCACCTGACGGGCGACGGCGGCGGCGAGGCTGGTCTTGCCGATCCCGGGTTCGCCGCTGACGAGCGCGAGCCGACGGAGCCCGTCGTGACGGTCGGCGCCGAGTGCAGCCACGAGCGCCGTCCGCTCCACGTCGCGTCCGACGACCGTGATGTGCGCGTCGAGGCGCGCCGGGATCGGGATGTGCAGCGGCGAAGCGCGGTCGCGATCCTGCAACTCGGTCGGTGCGGAGCGCTCGGGATCGTCGCGGCGCGGCTCCCAGAGCACGCGGTGCGCGACGAGCGGCACGGGGAGTCCTTTCAACTCGAGCCGACCGACCGGCTCGAACCGATGCGAGCCGCGCGAACCGACGAGCGACCGGGCCAGGTCGCTCACGAAGATCTGGGTCGGTGCGGCGGCGGCTTCGAGCCGGGCCGCTTCGACCACCGGCGTGCCGTGGCAGTCGTGGGCCACGAACTGCACGTCGCCTGCACTCACCCCCACGCGCAGCACGAGGTGTTCGAGCGACGGACGGTCGACGTTGTGGGAGTGGGCGGACTGCTGGGCGTCGACCGCGGCGTTCAGCGCGTCGCTGGCCGACTCGAACACGGCCATGAGCCCGTCGCCCGTTCCTTTGACGACCGAGCCGTGATGGCGCTCGACGATCGTCGCGCAGCAACGTGTCGAGGCGCAGCGCGAGGCGGTCGGCCTCGTCGTCGCCGAGCGCGCTGCGTTGCGCCGTCGAACCCACGAGGTCGCAGAACAACACGGTTGCCGTGACAAGCCGCGATCCCGGCATCTGCCCATGATGGCACCAATGGTGCATCCGTGACGGAAGTTCGTGGCGACACGGCGCCGACCGGTCGCCGCGCAGACCATCACCCCTTCCTGCGTCGCCACGGGCGAAGAATTCCCCCTGTGACGCAGGAACAGGACACGTGGGTCTGGCCGGCCTTGGCGGTGGCGGTGCTGCTGGCCGGGATCACCGGGTTCGTCGACGCCGTCGCGTTCGAGCGGTTCCTCGGGGTGTTCCCGGCCAACCAGAGCGGCAACGCGGTGTTCCTCGGGATGGCGATCGGTGGGAGTCGGTTGTCGACGGAGTGGCGGCCGGCCACCGCGATGGTCGGGTTCGCGCTCGGGATCGTCGTCGGGGAGCTGCTGCGACGCCGGGTGCGCGGTCCGCGCGTCGGTGCGTGGCTGCTCGCCTGTGAGCTCGCGCTCTTCGTCGCGGTGATCGCGATCGCCGGGCCGATCGACCGGGTGCACCTCATCGGCGGGGCGAAGGGCTTCGTGCTCATCGTGCTCACGAGCATGGCGATGGGCGTGCAGACCGAGGTGATCCGCCACGTCGCCGGCACCGCGGTGGCGACCACCTACCAGACCGGTGCCATCGCCCGGATGGGCGAAGCGGTGAGCCGCGTCGTGTCGCGCACCGTGCGCCTGCGCGAGGAGCGCGAGGTCATGGTGCTCCTGATCGTGCTGGCCGCCTACGTCGCCGGTGCCGCGGTGGGCGCCGCGTCGCCGGGGGAGTGGCGCTGGTCGATGGCCCTCGCCGCCGCGGTCGTCGGCGTGCTCGCGCTGCTCTGGTTCGCCGCGCCCGCGGGCTTCGTCACCCGGCGCGACGACGACTGACGGCTCAGGGACGCGACGAGATGTCCCACGCCGGCGGGGCGATCATCGTGCGGTCGGGCTCGACCACGACGAACTTCCCGTCGACCGGGATCTCCTTCAGGTGCGCGCCGATGGCGGCCGCGCGCTGGCGCAGCGTCTCGAGCCCTTTGAACGGATCGTCGGCGAAGAAGACGTAGGCGGGGAGCTTCGACGTGCGGACCTTGTCCTCGAGCATCTGGCCGGTGGGTCCGATGTCGGTGGCCACCGCGGTGATTCGCTCGCTGCTCTCGTACGTGAGCCGGCCCGAGATCCAGAAGCTGGCGAACGCGGTGGTGCGGCCGTCGCGTTCGAGCACGCGGATGACGTTGTCGAGTGGTGGGCTCACGCCGATCTTGTAGTCGTAGGCCTCGAGGCGCGAGAAGCCCCACACCGTCGTGATGATCACGAAGCCCGCGAGCACGACGGTGCCCGCGACCTTCCGGGCCAGCGCGGCGATCGTGAGCGCGACGAACGGCGTGAACCAGTAGAAGTAGCGGGCGTTCCCCACCCACTGCGTCTCCGGTGTCGACGCGAACGGCACCAGCGCGAACACGAACGGGGTGGTGAGCACGCCGATGGCGGCCACCGACTTCTTCCGCAGCCCGAGCACCACGCCCACGGCCAGCGCCGCGAGCACCAGCGCGTAGAGCACATGGCCGAGGCCGCCGCTCACGCTGCCCCCGATCCAGCGGCCGTCGAACGAGCCGCGCAGGTCGAGCGAAACGGGGAACGCGTGCGTGAAGTAGAACTTCAGATGGTCGAGGTAGCTCCCGTGGGCGAGGCCGGGGTCGACCTTCAGCGAGTCGAAGCCGTACTCGAAGTCGTTCCAGATCCAGGGCAGCGCGCCGAGGATCGCGAACGGCACCGCCACCAGGCAGCGCGGCGGCCACAGCGCGCGCCAGTGGAACACGAGCAGCCAGATGCCGACCGGCGCGAGGAAGTACGACACGTTGGGCGACGTCCACCACGCCATGCCCGCGAACAGCCCCGCCGCGCCCCAGTCGATGTAGCGCGTCTTCTTCTCGACCGCACGCTGCGCGCACAGGATCATGGCGAGCCCGAGCACCATGGTCGGCGCGTAGAAGATCAGGCCCTTCACGCCGATCCACACGAAGACGGCCGGCCACAACCAGAAGATCAGCGCCGCGATCACCGCCTGCGCGGCGGTGAGGAAGCGAGTGCCGATCCGCCAGATCAGCGCGGTGGCGCCGGCCGACATGAAGAGGAAGGGCAGCTCCAGCGCGAACTGCGTGTCGCCGAACAGCTTCGTGCTCAACGCCACCGGGTAGGTGCTGATGGTGCCCTGGTAGTTGAACTTCCACATGAAGGCGCGGAATTCGCCGTTCCAGAGGTGGCGGGCCATCAGGCCGGTGAGCGCCTCGTCGGAGTCGATCGTGCCGAGCTTCCCGGTCATGATCCAGAGGCGGAGCCCGAGTCCGAACGCGAGCACGAGGGCCACCGCGAGGTAGCCGAGGCGTCGACGGTCGATCGGGCGTCGTTCCGTCGGCGGCGATGGGATGATCGTCGCCGGCTCGGTGAGGATCGTGTCGCTCATGCCTGCAGTTCCCCTGGGATCCCGGCATCTTGACAGACGCGGCGCCCTTCCTTCCGGTCCCCGTACCCCCCGCCGACGGGCGATCCGTCACAATGGGGCAGTGCACGCGGCCGCGATGAGCTTCGATCTCCACGTTCCCGAGAGCCGCTCGCTCAAGGCGAAGCGGGCCGCGATCCGTCCCATCGTCGACGGCCTGCGCCACCGGTTCCGCATCTCGGTGGCCGAGACCGGCCACCAGGACCAGTGGCAGCGGGCCGAGATCGCGGTCGCGATCGTGGCCGAGAGCGACGGCCGGGTGCAGACCCTGCTCGACGGGGTGGAGCGCTTCGTGTCCGCCGCACCCGCGGTGGAGCTGCTCGCGACGGAGACCGCGTGGCTCGAGGCCGACTCGTGAGGGATCGCGCATGAGCAGCCGCAAGCCGGCGCGCCGGTACCCGCGCATGGCGCGCGTGAACGAGGTCGTGCGTGAGGCGATCGGCGACGAGCTCGAGCGTCTCAGCGACCCGCGCATCGGGCTCGTGACCGTCACCGGCGTCGAGGTGACCGCTGACCTCCGCCAGGCGACCGTCTACTATTCCGCGCTCGGGCGGGCTGACAAGCGGGGTACGGGGGTCGTGCCGGAGATCGGGCCGGAGCAACAGGAGTCCACGCAGGCCGCGCTCGAAGCGGCCGCGCCGCATCTGCGCGCCTCGCTCGGCCGTCAGGTGCGCCTGAAGTACACGCCCGAGCTCACCTTCCGTGAAGACCCGTCGATCGTCGCGGGGAACCGCATCGAGGCGATCATCCGCGACCTCCACCGCGACGACGAACCGGGAGCCCCCTCGTGAACGAGGTCGACGCGTCGCTCGCGCGCGCGGCCGAGGTCGTCGGCGCCGCGACCGCCGCCGGGGGCACCGTCGCCCTGGCGTGCCACGTGAATCCCGACGGCGACGCGCTCGGCTCGATGCTCGGGCTCTTCCACGTGCTGCGCGCCGCGGGCCACGACGTCGTGGGTTCGTACTCGAAGCCGTTCACCGTCGCGCCGCACTACCGCGAGCTGCCCGGACTCGACCTGCTCACGCACCCGGCCGAGTTCCCGTCCGAGCCCGACGTCATGGTCACGTTCGACTGCGGATCGTTCGGTCGCCTCGGCGATCTCGAGACCTCGGCCAAGGCGGCACGCGAGCTGATCGTGCTCGACCACCACGTGTCGAACACCCGCTACGGCACCATCAACGTGATCGACCCGTCGGCCGCCGCCAGCGGCGTGCTGGTCCGGCGGCTGGTGCAGGAGCTCGGCCTCCCGCTCACCACCGACGCCGCGGTCGCGCTCTACGCCGCGCTGGTGTGCGACACCGGTCGCTTCCAGTACGAGACGACCACGCCCAAGGTGTTCGAGCTCGCGTGCGAGCTGACCAGCTTCGACGTGCCGGTGTCGCGCCTCTCGCGCCAGCTGTTCGAGGAGCACACCTTCGCCTACCTCAAGTTGCTGGGCGAGGCGCTGGCCAACGCCGAGCTCGACGTCGAGCGACGCTTCGTGTGGACCGCGGTCACCCAGGACATGCTCACGCGCCACGGCGTCACCCTCGAAGAGGTCGAGGGGCTGATCGACATCCTGCGCCGCTCCACCGAGGCCGAGGTCACCTGCGTGCTCAAGGAAGAGGCCGACGGCTCGGTGCGGGTGAGCCTGCGCTCCCTGGGCGACGCCGACGTCCAACAGATCGCCGCCGACAACGGTGGCGGCGGTCATCGCTTCGCGGCCGGGTTCGAGTCGACGCTCGACATCCCGACCGTCGTCGCGAACATCCGCTCGGCCCTCTGAGCCCCCGGGCTCGTAGTTTGGACAGTCATGCATGACGGTCTCGTCGTCGTCGACAAGCCCGCGGGTTTCACGTCGCACGACGTGGTGGCCAAGCTGCGCAAGGCCTTCGGGCAGCGCAAGGTCGGCCACGCGGGCACGCTCGACCCCGACGCCACCGGCGTGTTGCTCGTCGGGCTCGGTCGCGCCACGCGCCTCCTGCGCTACCTGTCGGAGTCGGGGAAGGCCTACGAAGGCCGGATCGTGTTCGGCATCGCCACCAGCACGCTCGACGCCGCCGGTGAGGTGCTCGACCAGCGACCGATGCCCATCACTCGCGACGACGTCGAAGCACGCGCTGCCGCGCTTCGTCGGTGACATCGAGCAGCTCCCGCCGATGGTGTCGGCGGTGAAGATCGGTGGCCGTCGACTCCACGAGCTGGCGCGAGCGGGCGAGGAGGTCGAGCGCGCGCCGCGTCCCGTGCACGTCGATCGCTTCGACGTGGTCGGGTTCGAGCCCGGTCCCTACCCGGAAGCCGACGTCGAGGTCGAGTGCGGCAGTGGCACCTACGTGCGCTCGCTCGCCGCCGACCTCGGCGTCGCGCTCGGCGGCTTCGCCCACCTCGGCGCGCTCCGCCGCACGCGCGTGGGTTCGTTCACGCTCGCCGAGTCGCGGCCGCTCGTCGACATCGAAGCCGATCCGCCCGCCGCGGTGCTGCCGCTCACCGAAGCGATGCGCGACCTCGAACGCGTCGACGTCGACGCCGAGCAGGCGCGCGCGATCTCGCACGGCGTGTCCTTCGCCGCGAGCGCTGCTCACCGTCCACGGGGAGGGTCCGTACGCGCTCGTCGGTCCCGACGGCGACCTGCTGGCGGTCTACGACACCCGCGGCGCGGCCCTGCGGCCCGCGGTCGTCCTGGCGGCGGCGTCGTGATGAAGCCGGACCTGAAGGACGCGTGACCGCCGTGCGCATCGTCGACGATCTCGACAGCCTGTCCGCCGCGCTCGACGGTGGACCCGGCGCGGTCGTCACCATCGGCGTGTACGACGGCGTGCACCTCGGTCACCACGCGGTGTTGCGCCTCGTGCGCGAGCTCGCCGACGTCCGCGACCTCGGCGCGGTGTGCATCACGTTCGACCGCCACCCCGCCGAAGTCGTGCGGCCCGACTCGGCGCCCAAGCTCCTGACCACGCCCGAGCAGAAGCTCGAGCTGCTCGATGCCACGGGTTACCTCGACCTCGCGTACGTGCTGCACTTCGACGAAGCGCGGCAGCCAGGAGCCGGCGGAGGACTTCGTCGCGCGAGGTGCTCGCCGACGCCGCGCACGCGCGGCTCGTCGTGGTCGGCGCCGACTTCCACTTCGGCAAGGGCCGCGGCGGCGACGTCGCGCTCCTGCAGCGGATGGGAGCCGAGCTCGGGTTCGAGGTGCTCGGGGTGGGCCTCGAGGCCGCGCCCGTCGGCACCGACCTGGGCGGCACCATCTACTCGTCGACCCGCATCCGTGAGCTGCTCGCCGACGGTGACGTCACCGCCGCCGCCGAGCTGCTCGGGCGCCCCCACGAGGTGCGGGGCGTCGTCGTCGAGGGCGATCGTCGTGGCCGCGAGCTGGGTTACCCGACCGCCAACGTGGCGGTGCCCGAGCCGCTGCTGCCTCCCGGCCGACGGCATCTACGCGGGCACGTTCGTCGGCGCCGACGGCGTCGAACGGATGACCGCGATCTCGCTCGGACGCCGACCGACGTTCTACGAGTCGGCCGAATCGTCCCTGCTCGAGGCGTACGTCCTCGATTTCGACGGCGATCTGTACGGCCAGGCGGTCAAGGTGCGGTTCTTCGAGCACCTGCGCGGCGAGCAGAAGTTCGACTCGATCGACGACCTGGTCGCGCAGATCGAGCGCGACGTCGAGGCCACTCGGCGGGTGCTCTCCTAGCCCCCGGGACCGGGTGGCCTGAGGCGCCTCGCCCGGCCCCTCACGCCCGTCTGCCACGGGAGCAGCCCCCTCTGGTAGCATTTCCCGCTGGTCCGCAAGCAAGAAAGTCTTTTCAGCGCATGCCCGACACGACTGCCACGATCTCCGAGCACCGCCTCCACGAGTCCGACACGGGCTCGACCGAGGTGCAGGTTGCTCTGCTCACCGAGCGGATCAACCACCTCACCGAGCACCTGAAGGTCCACAAGAAGGACCACCACTCTCGCCGAGGCCTGCTCATGCTCGTCGGACGCCGGCGTCGGCTGCTCGACTACCTGCGGCGCAACGACGTCGAGCGGTACCGCGCGCTGATCGCCAAGCTCGGCCTGCGCCGGTAGAGCGGACCACCCACAGCAACACGACAACCCGCGAGCACGACGACGGTTGTCAGTCGCCACCGCCCGGTCCACCTTCCACTCAGCAGGCGCATCCGGACGGCGACAACTGGGAATCGCCCCGCCTCGCCGAATCGCCCCTCAGAGGGCGAGAGAGGAAGCGTTCCCATGGCGGACGCCATCCGCGTCACCGGCCCCATCAATGCGGCCGGACTGGAAATGACCCTGGAGACGGGCAAGCTCGCTCCCCAGGCCGACGGCGCCGTGCTCGTGCGCGTCGGTGACACCACCATCCTGAGCACCGTCGTCACGTCGAAGCCCCGCGAGGGCATCGACTTCTTCCCCCTGACGGTCGACGTCGAAGAGCGCATGTACGCCGCCGGGAAGATCCCTGGCGGCGTCTTCCGTCGTGAGGGTCGTCCCGGCGAGCCGGCCATCCTCACCTGTCGCCTCACCGACCGTCCGTTGCGCCCGAGCTTCCCCGAGGGCTTCCGCAACGAGGTGCAGGTCGTCGCCACCATCATGGGTGCCGACCTGATCAACCCGCACGACGTGCTGTCGATCAACGGCGCGTCGGCCGCGCTCACCGTCTCGGGCATCCCGTTCGACGGCCCGATCGGCGCGGTGCGCCTGTCGCGTCAGGGCAGCGAATGGATCGCGCACCCGACGTTCGAGGAGAGCACCGAGTCCACCTTCGAGCTCGTCGTCGCCGGTCGCATGATCGACAGCGGCGACATCGCCATCATGATGGTGGAGGCCGGTGGCACCGAGGCCACCTGGCGCCTCTACGAAGAGGGTGCGCCGAAGGTGACCGAAGAGGTCATCGCCGACGGCCTCGAAGAGGCCAAGCAGTGGATCAAGGCGTCGATCGAGCTCCAGAAGAAGCTCCGCACCGAGGTCATCTCGGCCCGCGGTCCGATCGCCGACATCCCCTACGAGATCCACTCCGACTACGACGACCGACGTGTTCGACGCGGTCGCCGAGCAGGCCACTGCCGCCACGTCCGAGGCGATGTCCATCGCCGACAAGACCACGCGCAACGACCGGCTCGACGAGATCCTCGAGGGCCTGCTGCTCGCGCTCGCCGGCACCGCCGACGAGCCCCAGCAGTACCAATCACGCGTCAAGCAGATCAAGCCCGCGTTCCGCTCGCTGCAGAAGCAGGTCGTCCGCAGCCGCATCGTCAACGAGGGTCTGCGCATCGACGGTCGTGGCACCACCGACATCCGGCCGCTCTCGGCCGAGGTCGACATCCTGCCGACGGCCCACGGCACCGGCCTCTTCCAGCGCGGTGAGACCCAGGTGCTCAGCGTGCTGACCCTCGGCATGCCCCGCATGGAGCAGTTCATCGGTCTCGACGAGCTGCGCGGCACCAAGAAGCGCTACATCCACCACTACAACTTCCCGCCCTACTCCACCGGCGAGACCGGTCGGGTGGGTTCGCCGAAGCGCCGCGAGATCGGCCACGGCGCGCTGGCCGAGCGGGCGCTCGTGCCCGGTCGTCCCGTCGATGGAGGAGTGGCCCTACGTGCTGCGCATCGTCTCCGACGTGCTCAGCTCCAACGGGTCCACCTCGATGGCGTCGGTGTGCGGTTCCACGCTCTCGATGCTCGACGGCGGTGTGCCGCTGAAGGCGTCGGTCGCCGGCATCGCCATGGGCCTCGTCTACGCCGAGGGCAAGTACACGACCCTCACCGACATCCTCGGCACCGAGGACGCGTTCGGCGACATGGACTTCAAGGTCGCCGGTACCCGCGACTTCGTCACCGCGCTGCAGCTCGACACGAAGATCGACGGTCTTCCGTCCGACGTGCTGCGCTCGGCGCTGCTCCAGGCCCGCGACGCCCGCCTGAAGATCCTCGACGTCATGGACGCCGAGATCGCCACGCACCGCAGCGACGTCAAGCCCACCGCGCCGAAGATCATCAGCTTCGAGATCCCGATGGACAAGATCGGTGAGGTGATCGGGCCCAAGGGCAAGGTCATCAACACCATCACCCAGGAGACCGGCGCCGACGTGTCGGTCAGCGACGACGGCGTGGTCGGCACCGTGAGCATCGGCTCGAACGACGGTGCCGCGGTCGAAGAGGCGAGGCGACGGATCGAGCTCATCCTCGACCCGCCGACCGCCGAGCTCGGCGCCGAGTACACCGGCAAGGTGGTCAACGTCACCAAGTTCGGTGCGTTCGTCAACATCCTGCCCGGCCGCGACGGCCTGCTCCACATCTCCAAGCTCGGACAGGGCAAGCGCATCGACCGGGTGGAGGACGTCCTCAACCTCGGCGACGAGGTCACCGTCCGCGTCGACGACATCGACAACTCGGGCAAGCTGAGCCTCTCCATGGCGGGCGACGAGCCCGCGCCGTCGGGTGATTCGTCCGGCGGGAGCGAAGCGTCGTCCAACGGCGGCGGTCGCGAGAGTCGTCCGCCCCGCAACGAGTCGCCGCGTGACAACGGCGGCAGTGAGGGCGCCAGCGACGTCGAGGTCGCGTCGTTCGACGACGCGTGGGACTCCCAGGCCAAGGCCGAGTTCGGTGACCTCGGTCCGGCCGAGGTCGGTCGCCCCGGCGGCGACCGCGGCGGCGAGCGTCGCGGTGGCGGCGGTGGCGGCAACCGCCGGCGTCGTCGGTAGTTCCGACTTGAACGACGGGGTCAAGACGGGCCGGTGACACGACGATGACCGGCACGATGACAAATGACGCGGACGGCATCCGCCGCACGCGGCTGGACTCAGGGTTGCGCGTCGTCACCGAACACCTCCCCGGCCTCCGCTCTGCGGCGGTCGGGTTCTGGGTGGGCACGGGATCGCGCGACGAGGCGGAGTCGGTCGCGGGCAGCAGCCACTTCCTGGAGCACCTGCTGTTCAAGGGCAGCGAGACACGCCACGCGCAGGAGATCGCGGAAGCGGTCGAGTCGTGCGGTGGCGACATGAACGCGTTCACCGGCCAGGAGATCACCGCGTACTACGTCCGCGTCCCCGACCGGCACCTCGACCTCGCGCTCGACATCCTCTCCGACATCGTCTGGACGCCCGCGTTGCGTCCCGACGAGGTCGAGTCGGAACGCCAGGTGATCCTCGAAGAGATCAAGATGCGCGACGACACCCCCGACGATCTCGTCCACGACGTGTTCGCCGGCGCGCTCTTCCCCGATCACCCGCTCGGCCGTGAGATCTCGGGGTCGGAGGACACGATCAGTGCGGTGACGCGCGACCAGATCGCGGAGTACCACGCCGCGCACTACGTGCCGTCGAACGTGGTCGTCGCGGTCGCCGGCAACGTCGACCACGACGAGGTGGTCGAACGCCTGAGCGCTGCACTGCCGACGACGGATGCGGTGCGTCCTGCGCGCGTCAACGGTGCCGACCACGGCACCCCCGAGAAGTTCGCCCGCGTCGATCGTCCCCTCGAGCAGTCGCACATCGTGCTCGGGGCCCGCGCTGCGGCGCGACGATCCCGACCGCTTCGCGCTGTCGGTCGTCGACCAGGTGCTCGGCGGCGGGATGAGCTCACGCCTGTTCCAGGAGGTGCGCGAGAAGCGCGGCCTCGCCTACTCGGTGTTCTCCTACCGGAGCGCGTTCGAAGAGACGGGCGCGATGGCGGTGTACTCCGCGACCGCGCCCGAGCGCGTCGAGGAGACCCTCGACGTCGTGCGCATCGAGCTCGACCGCCTGGTCGCCGAGGGCGGCGTGTCCGAGCGCGAGCTCGCCGGAGCGAAGGGCCACCTCACCGGCTCGCTGGCGTTGTCGCTGGAGAGCTCGTCGAGCCGCATGAACCGCATGGGCCGCACCGAGCTGACCATGGGCGAGATCCCCAGTCTCGACTGGGTCGTCGAGCAGGTCGACGCGGTCACCCCCGACGACGTGAGCCGGGTCATCGACCGCGTGTTCGGCGGCGGGGAACGCACCCTTCGCGCTGGTGGGTCCCCCCGATACGCTCCCGTAGATGATCAGAGTGGGCGTGTTCGGCGCCGCCGGACGCATGGGCGCGACGGTCTGTCGCGCGGTGCTCGACGATCCCGAGCTCGAGCTCGTCGCCGCCGTCGACCCGATGCACGCCGGGCTCGACCTGCGTCAGTGCGGCGTCGAGGCGAGCCTGCAGATGGGTCGCAACGCGAGCGCGATGGCCGACGCCGGCGCCGAGGTCGCGGTCGACTTCACGGTGGTCGACGCCGCCCGTGACAACATCGCCTGGTGCGCCGACAACGGTGTGCACGCGGTCGTCGGCACCACCGGGTTCAGCTCGGACGACATGGACGACTTCCGCGCCCGGTTCGAGGCGTCGTCGGCCAACGCCGTCATCGCGCCGAACTTCGCCATCGGTGCCGTGCTCATGGTGCGCTTCGCCGAGCTCGCGGCGCCGTGGTTCGAGACCGCCGAGGTCATCGAGCTCCACCACGACCAGAAGATCGACGCGCCGTCCGGCACCGCGCTGCACACGGTGGAGCGCATGGCCGCGGCGTCGTCCGACTGGGCCCCCGACCCCACCACCAAGACCGTCGTCGAAGGCGCGCGTGGGGGAGTGTCGGCCGCGGGGATCCACGTGCACTCGGTGCGCCTGCGCGGCCTCGTCGCTCACGAAGAGGTGCTGCTCGGCACCGCGGGGCAGTCGCTGTCGATCCGCCACGACTCCTACGACCGCACGTCGTTCATGCCCGGCGTGGTGCTCGCGGTGAAGGCGGTGCGCGACCGCCCCGGTCTCACCGTCGGACTCGATCCGCTGCTCGACCTCTGACCGTGGAGGCTTCCTTCTCGTGAAGGACGTACGCGCCCGGGTCCTCGAGGGCGCGTACGCGTGCATCGCGCGCGCGGGATGGCGAAGACCACCGTCGACGACGTCGCCGCCGCGTCGGGCGTGTCGCGCGCCACCATCTACCGGATCTTCCCGGGTGGGAAGGACGAGGTCCTGCGCGACACCGTCGGATGGGAGATGGACCGCTTCTTCCTGCGCCTGGGTGAGGAGCTCGGCGACGCCGCCGACTTCGCCGAGTTCCTGGAACGCGCCCTGCCCTTGGCGCGTCAGGAGCTGCTCGAGCACACCGTCCTGCAGAAGGTGCTCGAGACCGAACCCGACCGGCTCAACGCCCTCATCACCGTGCAGCAGCACCGGGTGATCGGGGCCATTGCCGCGTACTTCCTGCCCCTGCTCGAGCGTGACCGCGAGGCGGGCCTGGTGGCGACCGACGTCGATCTCGGGGTGGCGGCGGAGTACGTCGCCCGCCTGTGCCTCTCGCTCATCAGCTCGCCCGGACGTCATGACCTCACCGACCCGGCCGAGGTCCACCGCCTGGTGCGGGGCGAGCTCCTGGGCGGGGTGCTGGTCAACCCGTGACGATGAGACACATTCTGGTGTAGCGTCTCAGAGCGATGACGTTGCTCGTCGAGTCCGTGCCCGTCGACAGCCACGACAAGGGCGGCCGCGTCCGCGACGCCGCGCTGGTCTGCATCGGGCGGTTCGGATTGGCCAAGACCACGGTCGACGACATCGCACGCGAAGCCGGCTGCTCGCGCGCCACGCTCTACCGCTACTTCGACGGCAAGTCCGCGATCGTCCGCGCCGCGGTGGCCGGCGAGTTCGATCGCGTCACCGCCGCGCTCATCGATGCCGGGCGCGCCGAAGACACGTTCGCCGACGCGGTGGTCGCAGTGGTGGTGCGCGGCACTCGCGAGGTGCGCGCGCACGACGCGCTGCAGTTCCTCCTCGCCCACGAACCCGAAGCCGTGCTCGGCCACCTCGCGTTCGTCCCCGGCGATCGTGTGCTGGTCGCGGTGGGGGATGCCATCGCGCCCGCGTTCGATCGCTGGCTCTCACCCGACGCCGCGACGCGTGCGGGGGAGTGGCTCGCCCGTCTCGTCCGCGCGTACGCGCTCATGCCGCATCCGCCGGTCGACCTCGCCGATCCCGCCGATGCCCGCTCGTTCCTCGAACACCTCGTCATCCCCGGCCTCACCCACGACAGGGAGCTCCCATGACCAGCACCGACTTCTCCAGCCACGGTGACATCATCGGTCGCGACGACATCAACGACTCGACGCCATCCTCTCCGTCACCAACACCGACGTCGAGCGAGGTGCAGCACGCGGTCCGTGCCGACTTCGACGCGATCTTCACGTGGGACTACGAGCGCAGCCGCCGCGCGCTCGTGAAGCTCTACGAGAAGGCGAAGACGTCGCAGTGGAACGCGACGACCGACCTCGACTGGTCGATCGACGTCGACCCCGAGAAGGTCGCGCAGGCGAGCTCAGGGCCAGGACGGCATCGGCTTCCAGGCGCTGCGGACGCCGAGGGCTCGCCGGTCAAGCACTTGGGCGAGAAGGAGTGGCGTCGAGTTCGGCATCGAGATCGCAGAACTCGCTGCTCTCGCAGTTCATGCACGGCGAGCAGGGCGCGCTGCTCTGCACCGCGCGGATCGTCGAGACCGTGCCGTGGATCGACGCCAAGTACTACGCGGCGACGCAGGTGATGGACGAGGCGCGCCACGTCGAGGTGTTCGCGCGCTACCTCGACGAGAAGCTCGGCAGCAGTACCGCGATCAACGCGAACCTCAAGCTGCATCCTCGACGACATCCTCGCCGACACCCGCTGGGACATCGCGTACCTCGGCATGCAGATCATGGTCGAGGGCCTCGCGCTCGCCGCGTTCGGCTTGATGCACCAGATCACGACCGAGCCGCTGCTGAAGAAGCTGCTGCGCTACGTGATGAGCGACGAGGCGCGCCACGTCGCGTTCGGCGTGCTCTCGTTGCAGGAGTTCTACGACGGAGCTCACCGACGCGGAGATGCGCGAGCGCCAGGAGTTCGCGTTCGAGGCCGCGGTGCGCATGCGCGACCGCTTCGTGCAGCAGGAGATGTGGGAGCGCATGGGCGTCGACCGTGAAGGACGCACGATGGAGCGCGATGCAGACCCGCCCGCGCAGCAGATGTTCCAGCAGCTGCTGTTCTCGAAGATCGTGCCGAACTGCAAGAAGCTCGGCCTGCTCGACGCGCGGCGACGGCTGGCTGCGCGAGCGCTTCACCGAGATCGGCGTGATCCAGTTCGAGGACTGGGCCGACACCGGCGAGGAGTACGCCGAGCTCGACGAGGTCGCCAAGGACCGCGAGGCCGCCGCCGCTGCCTCCTGAGCGAGCATCGCGGAGTTGACCCCCACATACGTACGTGAACTCTGAGATGCTCAGAGGGGTTGGGCCTGGTCAGCGCGGGTCGGGTGCCTGCGCGAAGACGCCGGGGTCGACGGTGATGTAGATGGCACGGCACGTCGCGATCACCACGTCGTCGGCGCGCACCTCGCCGCTGATGAACAGCTTGCGGCGCTCGCGACTGTCGAGCCGGGCGCGGATCTCGAGTGGTTCGTCGACCGGGACCGGCGCGAGGTAGCGCACGGTGAGCTCGCCGGTGAACGCCGGCTCCTGGATCTGCGCGATCACGAACCCGGTGACGTCGTCGAACGCGGCCGCGACGATGCCGCCGTGTGCGCGTCCGGGCGCGCCCTCGAACGCGCGCCCCAGCACGACGGCGGCGATGATCTCGTCCCCGTCGTAGCGGACGTCCATCTCGACGCTCGTCGGATTCGACCCGCCGCCGACGGCCCGGTCCTCGAAGCCGAGGCCCATGCCCGCCTGCTCGAACCCCTGCCGCATCAGCGCCAGCCGATCGCGGACCGGTGCCTCGTCGAGCTGGCGCGTGAGCTCGGTCGCGGCTTGCGAGACGCGGGCGAGCGCCGCATCGTCGGCGTCGTGGGCGGCAAACGAGTGTGCGAGCGTTCGCAGACTGGCGGCGGCTGCGGATCGGGTCGGTTCGGTGGCCATCGGGGGAATGTAGGAGCCGGATCACAACGGCGATGAGTTCGCGGCCGCGCGGCGGTCACACCTCCATGGCGAACAACGAGCTCGACCCCCGCTTCAGCGAGCCCGACGCGAGCGCCGTGCCGTGGGACGACGTGCAGCGAGTCCTCGCGGACGCCCAGCTCGCCTGGATCACGACGGTGCGCGTCGACGGTCGACCGCACGTGACGCCGCTGGTCACCGTGTGGCTCGACGACGCGCTGCACTTCTGCACCGGCCCCGCGGAGCAGAAGGCGCGCAACCTCGCCGCCAACCCGAACGTCGTGCTCACGACGGGATGCAACCAGTGGGACGAAGGCCTCGATGTGGTGGTCGAGGGCGCGGCGGTGCGGGTCACCGACCCGCCGACCCTCGCCGGCTCGCGGCTGCGTGGTCCGAGAAGTGGGACGGGCGCTGGTCCTACGCCGTGGTCGAGGACGGGTTCGCCCATGGCGGTGATGGTGATGATGGCGCGGTCGACGAAGCCGCCAACCACGAAGCTGCCGGCCACGGCCCGGTGCACGTGTACGCGGTCCGCGCCACGAAGACGCTCGCCTTCGGGAAGGAACCCTTCAGCCAGACGCGATACTCGTGAGGACCACGTCCCGGAGGAGCCAATCATGCCCAAGTACCTCGCACTGTTCACGTACACGGGTGACGCCAAGGCTGCGATGATCGAGAGTCCGGCCGAACGTGAGCCTGCGGTGCGCGCCGTGCTCGAGAGCGTGGGCGCCAGCCTCGACGTCATGTACTGGATGTTCGGCAAGCACGACGGCATCGCCATCGTCGACGCACCCGACTCGCTCACCATGGCCGCAGTCAGCGCCGCGGTGAGCAGCACGGGTGCGATCAGCTCCGAGACCCACGAGCTGTTCACCGCCGACGACGCCCACCGCATCCTCGACACCGCGCGGACGGCACGCGAGCACTTCGCCCGGCCCGGACAGTCTGCGTAGGAACGAATCGGCGACCGATTCGTCGCTCGCCGCCTGACGAATCGTCCTACGGCGCGATCACGTCGGCGCGCCGTTTACTATGACTTCGACCGCTGATCGTTGCGGTCCGGACTGGTGCGGCAATGCGGGGACACGGCGTGCACGAGGTGGGGGACTGGGTCGTGTCGACCCGCGCCTTCTCCACCCGTCTCGGCGGTGACCAGGCCGACCGCGTGAGGACGCGTGGACGGGTCATGAGCGTCCCGGCCGCGGGCGCGTGGTCGTCCAGCTTCACTGTCGACACCGTCCCGGCCGATCTCCTCGACCCCGACGCCGCGTACGGCAAGGTCGCGGTGCTCCGAGAGGCACTCGGCGTCGCCGAGACCGCCAGCTTCCAGGTGACCGACACGGCGGACGACGCCGGCGATCGCCGCGTGCCGCGAACGCCACCGCGGCTGCGGTGGCGTGCCACAGCCTTTCGAGCGGCACCGGACGCGTGTCGCTCGGCGCTCGCGCTGCCCGGCGGACACGACGCCCGGATCGTCGCCGACGTCCGCCACCGGAACGCCGGCTCGTCGGTGCGCATGGTGTGGGAAGGCGTGCGGATCCACCTCGCGGACGACACCGTGGTCGACGGTCGCCACGTCGCGGTCTGCACCGGCGCGCTGAACAACTACCTCGTCGTCCGCACCCGGCGCGGCGAGACCGTCGACGCGTTCGCCCTCGACGACGCGCTCGCGCTGTGGCAGCACTTCGGGATGGACCGCGAGCCGTTGCTGTCACGCATGGCGGTGGTCGAGGACGACGGACGGCACCGCGCGGTGCGATTCTTCACGTGCGGGACCCGTGCGCACCCGTCGGCGGCGCCGACCGGGCTTGCGGTCCTCGGCTGCGTGTCGCCGTTGGTCGACTGGCTGCCGGCGGGCGGACCCACCGTCGCCACCCCGGGCGGCACCGTGCACGTTCCCCGACTCCATCCTGCCGCGGAGGGCCGGGTCGACGTCGAGTACCCCGAGATCATCGTGACGATCGCTCCCAGGTGAGACCGGATCGCTCGTGATCGTCGTCGCCACCACCGCCGCGAACGACCACGCGATCCCCTGGTACCTGGAGAGCTACGGCGCACCGTTCCGCAACGTGATCACGCCCGTGCACTACGAGAACCTGCTCGACGAGTATGAGCCGGTCGACGCCACCTACTGCTTGGCCGACCTCGAGCTCATGAGTCCCGATCAACTCCGCCGAGCCGCCGACCTGCGGCAGCGGCTCCTGCGCCGCGGCTGTCGCGTGCTCAACGATCCCGAACTGACCCTGTGTCGCGTCGACCTCAACCGCGCACTTGTCCGCGCCGGCGTCAACGACTTCACCGTCTATCGGGAGCACGATTCGCTCG
Organism: uncultured Actinomycetes bacterium; assembly: GCA_963697125.1. Classification (GTDB taxonomy): domain Bacteria; phylum Actinomycetota; class Acidimicrobiia; order IMCC26256; family DASPTH01; genus DASUAS01. Next base: position 356,051 of record CAVOMW010000006.1, on the reverse strand, counting down.
ACGGCTGCCGGTTCCCCGTGTTCGTGCGCGGGCGAGCACGACCACGAGGGGCGCCGGAGCGGGCTCCTCGAGGACACCTTTGACATGCACACCACGATCGGCAAGTTGCGTGCCGAAGGACCCGATCCCGTTGACCTGCTCGTCGTCGAGTTCTGCTGACACCGCCGACGCCGACGGCGTGTACCGCAAGTACTCCCGTGTTCAAGGTCGGCGACGCCATCCTGGCTCGTCACCTTTTCTTCAGCCGACGACTGGCACATCAAGCACGGTGGAGCTCGACGACGAGGCCCTGCTGCAGGAGGAGCGCGAATTCGTCGGGACGAACCCGCACGAGCAGCAGCTGCGGCCGATCTTCGAGCTTGCCGGCATCGACTACGGGCGGATCGACTACACGTTCCGCGACGGCCGCCTCCAGGTGTGGGAGATCAACACCGAACCCGACGATCTTGACCTCCGCGCACGCCAAGGCCCAACGCCGGCGCCCAGCCGTCCGCGGATCGTCACCGCGACCCGAGCCGCGGCGAAGAACGATGGTTCGGTCCCGCCCTGCGGCACACTGCTGCCGGACGGCGACTTCAGGCCCGCCGAGCTGCACGCGCACGTGGAACGTCAGCCACGCGCGCAGATCAACCACGAGTTCGCCGATCGCCTCGCTCGTGGCGTGGACCGCCATCGACCACCCCGCCCCGTGACTCCGCCACGAGTCGGCGCGCTGGGGGAGCGACCTGCTCGCCGAGGTGCTGTGCGACCTCGACCTCGAGTACCTCGCGAACGTGCCGGGCTCGAGCTACCGGGGGCTGCACGACAGCATCGTGAACCACCTCGGCAACCGGCCGGAGCTGATCCTCGCGCTCCACGAGGAGACGGCGGTCGCGATCGCGCACGGCTACGCCAAGGTGACGGGCCGCATGATGGCGGCGGCGGTGCACGCGAACGTCGGGCTGCAACGCGCGTCGATGGCGATCTACAACGCCTGGTGCGACCGGGCGCCGGTGCTGGTGATCGGAGCGACCGGACCATGGGACGCGGCGTCGCGGGAACGCCACACCGAGTGGCTGCACACGAGCACCGACCAGGCAGGCCTGGTCCGCACGTTCACGAAGTGGGACGACCAGCCGGGCTCGCCGGCGGCGGCCGAGGAGTCGTTGCTCCCGGCGCCGCGCAGCTCGCGCAGCTCGCGCCGCGGGGACCCGTCTACGTGAACCTGGACGCCGCGCTGCAGGAAGCAGAGCTCGATCCGTCGTTCGTGCGTCGCGACGTGCGCCGCGCTCCTCGCGGCAGCGAGCCATCCGTCGCCGGAATCGGTCGCGGCAGCGGTCGACATGCTCGGGCACGCCGCGCGGCCGGTGCTGCTCATCGGTCGCTCGTCCGCGTCGCACCGACGACTGGGACGCTGCTCGTACGCGCTGGCCGAACGGCTCGGTGCTCGCGTGCTGACCGACATCCGAGTCGCGGCCGCTTTCCCCACCGATCACACGTTGCACGCCGATCCCGCCCGTTCCGGCGTTTCGTCACCGAGCGCCGGCGCGCTCCGTGCGTGCGGGACGCCGACGTGATCGTCGCGTTCGATTGGCCCGATCTCGGTCAGTTGCTCCAGCGGGTGTTCGGCGACGATCCGGTGTCCGCGCACGCGTGATCGAGGTGTCGTGTGACGCGCACAACCACCGGGGCGGGAGTCAGGACCACGGTGCGCTGCCGCTGTGCGACATCACGCTCCTGTGCGAGACCGACGCCGGCGTGCACGCGCTCCTCGATGCGCTCCCCGCACGCCCTCCCCGTCGACTGCGGCGCCGACGACCTGGGCCGTGCCGGCGGTCGACGTGCCCCGTCCGGCAGAGGAGTCGAGCGCCGGCGAGATGCCGATTGCCGAGGTCGGCCGCGTGATCGCCGCCGTCCGCTCGTCGACACCGAGGTCTGCTTCACCCGGTTCCCGTTCACCTGGGACACCGAGCACGCACGCACTTCCGCCACCCGCTCGACTACATCGGGTACGACGGCGGGAGCGGTGTCGGCTCGGGACCAGGGATCACCGTCGGCGCCGGGCTCGCACTCCGCGGGGTCGGAGCGCCTCGCGGTGGCGGTCCTCGGTGACGGCGACTTCTTGATGGGCAACACCGCGCTCTGGACGGCCGCGCACTCGGGCATCCCGTGCCTCTTCGTCGTGTGCAACAACCGGTCCTTCCACACCGACGAGCGTCATCAGGCGACCGTCGCGCTCCGGCGCGGCCGATCGATCGACACCCGGGGCATCGGCGTGCGCATCGAGGATCCTGAAGTCGATCTCGTGGCCATGGCCCGCTCGCTGGGCGTGGTCGGTCTGGGCCCGGTCGACGACGCGGCGGGCCTCGCCGCCGCGCTCGAGGAGGGCATCGCGGCGACCCGTTCCGGTCGCCCGTGTGTGATCGACGTGCACATCGCACGCGTGCCCGTGGCGAATTGTCGTCGGTTCGACCCGGCGTGCCTCAACGCCGCTGGCGCAGGCGCGTCCGGCGCTACCTCCCGTCCCTGACGGCGTCAGTGCCCTCGGCGCAACCACTCGTCGAGGTCGGGAGCTTCCTGGCCGACGGTGGTGCTGTCGCCGTGGCCGGTGTGCACCACCGTCTCGGGCGGGAGCGTGAGGAGCCGGGCGCGGATCGACTCGACGATCGTCGGGAAGTCGCTGAAGCTGCGGCCGGTCGCGCCCGGGCCCCCACAGAACAGCGTGTCGCCGCTGAACACGTGACCCGTCCTGCACGAAGCAACAGCCGCCGGGGGAGTGCCCGGGCGTGTGCACCACGCCGAGCTCCGTGACGCCGCCCCGCAGGATCTCGCCGTCGACCAGGTCGAGGTCGGGATCCTGGTCGGGGTACACGTCGTCCCACAACATCTGGTCGTCGGGATGGAGGAGGATCGGCGCGTCGACCGCGTCCTGGAGGGCGACCGCGGCGTTGATGTGGTCGTTGTGCCCGTGGGTGCAGCGCGATCGCCGCGACCCGCCGTCCGTTGACCGCGTCGACGATCGCGGTTGCGTCGTGCGCGGCGTCGATCACGATGACCTCGCGGTCGTCACCCACCAACCAGATGTTGTTGGTGACCTCCCACTCGCCGCCGTCGAGGCGGAAGATCCCGTCGGTCGTCACGAGCTCGATCATGGGCGGACACCGTAGGCTCCGAACATGGCGATCGTCGGCAGGCTGTACCACGTGGGCATCGTCGTGCCCGACATCGAGGTGGCGAAGGAGCACCTGAGCGACCTGCTCGGGATCACGTGGGGACCGGTGCTCCACGTCGACGCGTTCGACGTGCGGTTCGACGTGAGGGCGACGGCAACGACCTCGTCGTGCCCAACACGCTCTGCTATTCGACCGAGCCGCCGCACCTCGAGCTGGTGCAGGAGGTGCCCGGCACCGTGTGGGAGTGCAACGAGCACTCCAACCTCCACCACATCGGCGTGTGGACCGACGCCCTGCCCGAGGACTCCGCCACCTACTCCGAGCTGCGGTGCCCGTTGCAGCTCTGCGGCCGCGACGCCGACGGCGCGCCTGCAGCAGTTCGCCTACCACCGGGATCCACTCGGCGTGCGCATCGAACTCGTCGACTCGGCCATGCGGCCGCTCATGGAGGAGTTCATGTTCAAGGCGCCGGTAGCCTGACCCGGATGAGGCCCCTTCCACATGAGACTGTCCACGTGAGTTCGCCGGTCCGGATCGTCTTCCTCGGCGGGCTGGGCGAGATCGGGCGCAACTGCTTCTGCCTCGAGGTCGACGACCGCATCCTCGTCGTCGACTGCGGGATCATGTTCCCCGAAGTCCGACATGCCGGGCGATCGACCTCGTCCTCCCCGACTTCACGTACCTGCGCGAGAACGCCGACCGCGTCGAGGCCGCGTTCCTCACCCACGCGCACGAGGACCACGCCGGTGGTCTCGCGTTCCTGCTGCGCGACGTCTCGTTCCCGATCTACGGCTCGCCGCTGTCGCTCGGCCTCGCCCGCAACCGCATCGAGGAGGCGGGCATGCTCGGGCGCACCGAGATGATCCCCGTGCACGACGGCGAACGTCGCATGATCGGCCCGTTCGACTGCGAGTTCATCCCGGTCACGCACTCGGTGCCGCACGCGTTCGCCACCGCGTACCACACGCCCGCGGGCACGATCCTGCACAGCGGCGACTTCAAGCTCGACCCCACGCCGGTCGACGGCCGCAAGACCGACCTCTCGCTCATGGGCGCGATCGCCAAGCGCTCGGGCGGCGTGAAGCTGCTGCTCTCCGACTCGACCAACGCGTGCCGGCCCGGGTTCACGCCGTCGGAGTCGACGGTCGGCGACACGTTGCGCTCGGTCTTCCGCGACTACCCGAACCAGCGGATGATCGTCGCCAGCTTCGCGTCGCACCTGCACCGCGTCCGCCAGGTCGCCGACGCCGCCGTCACCGCGGGCCGCAAGGTCGTGTTCCTCGGGCGGTCGATGGTCAACAACGTCGCGCTCGGCCGCGAGATGGGCATGCTCGACATCCCGGTGAGCAGCGTCATCGACATCGACGAGGTGCCGACGCTACGCGCCGGGCGAGGTGTGCATCATCTGCACCGGTTCGCAGGGCGAGCCGATGAGCGCGCTCTCGTTGATGGCCGCGCACGAGCACAAGCACGTGAAGATCAGCAGCGACGACGTCGTCGTGATCTCCGCGCACGCGATCCCGGGCAACGAGATCAACGTCACGCGCATCATCGACTCGCTGCACCGCGCCGGCGCCGAGGTGCTGCACGGCGGGAGCTCGCCGGTGCACGTGTCGGGCCACGCGTCGCAGGAGGAGCTCAAGATGCTCCTCAACATCGTGCAGCCCGAGTGGTTCGTGCCGGTGCACGGTGAGTACACGCACATGGTCCACCACGCGCGGCTGGCGGAGCAGGTCGGCGTCGCCGAAGGACCACGTGCTCATCTGCGAGGACGGCGACGTGCTCGTGATGGAGCGCACCGACGTCCAGGACAGCGCCGGAACGCGACCATGGCCATCGAGGTCGAGCGGCGCGCGGTGCCGTCGGGCTACCAGTACGTCGACGGCATCGTCGGCGACGTCGGCCAGGGCGTGCTGCGCGACCGCCGCAACCTCGCCGAGGAGGGGCTGGTCGTGGTGATCGTCACCGTCGACGCCACGACCGGCGAGGTGGTGACCGGCCCCGAGATCGTCACCCGCGGCTGGGTCTACGCCCCCGAGGCCGAGGAGCTGCTCGAGGAGGCGAAGGCCGCGGTGCGCGCCTCGCTCCGGGAGGCCACCGACGAGGGCGCCACCGACTTCGACACCCTCCGCCGCCACGCCCGCCGGTCGCTCGGCAAGTTCATCAACGAGCGCACCAAGCGCCGCCCTGCGGTCATCCCCGTGGTCATCGAGGTCTGACCGTCTCCTCCGCAGCGGCTCACCGGACGCCCCCTCCTCGCGGTCGTCCCGCCCCTCGCTGCGCTCGCTGCTCCTCGAAGGCTCGTCGGGGGTACCCCGGCATCCGCTGCTGACGCCGTCGACCTCCCGCCTCCACTGGGGGATCACTCTGACCACGCTCCGTGGTGGAGTATGCCGTCTGTGGCCTGTGGTGGTGGTGTTACCTTCGGGGGATGCCCACGACCAAGACGCGGCGGGGGTCCTCGTCGCGGTCGAAGAAGAAGACCAGCACGCGCAAGCCGGCCCGCAGGACGACGACGTCTCGGGCGAAGGCGGCGCCGGTCGAACCGGGGGTGGTGGCTCGGTCGCGGGAGGCAGCCGGGCGCCAGCTGGCCGGGCACCGGGCCGACCTGCTTCGCGGTCTGCCTCTTCGTGCTGGGGGCGATCTTCGCCCTCGGGCTGTGGACCGAGCTCGCCGGCCCGGTGGGGTCGGCGCTGGCCGACGGCAGCGGTGCGGTGCTGGGCCGGGCCCGGGTCGCGATCCCGGTCGCGTGCTTCGCCTTCGGCGTGGTGCTGCTCTGGCCCCGCCGGGCGGGCGTGATCGATCTGGAGGCCGAGACCGTTCGGAGCCGACGGCTGACGACGCGCCGGCCGAGCCGCCGACGGTCCGCATCGCCATCGGCGCGCTCCTCCTCTTCCTCGCCGACGTCGGCATCCTGCACCTCGCCTACGGCCGGCCGTCGCTCAGTGGCAACCTCGACGACCTGCGCAGCGCCGGCGGCGCGCTCGGCGCGATGGTCGCGGGCCCGCTCGTCGCCGCCATCGGCGTGGTCGGCGCATCGGTCGTGCTCGGCGCCGTCGCGCTCGCGGGCGTGCTCCTCGTGCTCGGACTCTCGATCGGCGTGATCGTGGGCGCCACCGCGCGTGCGTCGCGTGCCGCGGCAGCGAAGGCACGTGAGTCGGTCAAGCTCGCGCCCATCGGCGAGGGCGTCGACCTCGACGCGCCGGCCACATCATTGGCGCACGCCGGTCCCGCACCCTTCGACTACGCGCAGTACGACGACGAGCCGGAGCCCGAGCCGGTCTTCGTCGCCGAACCCGAACCGGAGCCCGCGCCCGCACCCCGCCCCGACCGCGGCCGCGGCGATCGACCTCCCCATCGTCGAGGACCCGAGCGGACAGCTCCACATCGACCTCGGCGACGACGCCGCGGGCGGCAAGCACGGCCCGTGGAAGCTGCCGCCGGCCAACGTGCTGAAGCGGGGGAGCGGCAAGGAAGCCGACCGCCGTCTCATCGACGAGGGCGGCCGTCTCCTCGAGGCGACGCTCGCGCACCACGGCGTCGAAGCCCGTCTGGTGGGCACGACCGTGGGTCCGACCGTCACCCGCTACGAGCTCGAGCTCGGCGCGGGCGTGAAGGTCAACCGGGTCACCGGGCTCAGCAACGACATCCAGTACGCGATGGCGTCGCTCGACGTGCGCATCCTCGCCCCGATCCCCGGCCGCAGTGCCGTCGGTGTCGAGGTGCCCAACCAGCGAACGCATCATCGTGACCCTGGGCGACGTGCTCGCCGCGCCCGAAGTGGCGAAGAGCAAGACCGCGCTCGGTGTCGGGCCTCGGTCGCGACATCTCCGGCAAGTCGGTGATGCTCGACGTCACCACCCTCCCGCACGTCCTGATCGCCGGCGCCACCGGCGCGGGCAAGAGCAGCTGCATCAACTCCATCGTCACGTCGTTGCTGATGCGCTACACGCCCGACCAGGTGCGGCTCATCCTCGTCGACCCCAAGCGGGTCGAGCTCGGCGCCTACAACGACCTGCCGCACCTGCTCACCGAGGTCGTCACCAATCCGAAGAAGGCGGCGAACGCGCTCGACTGGGCCGTGCGCGAGATGGACATGCGCTACCAGCTCCTCGCCGACATCGGTGTGCGCGACATCACCGGCTACAACGCGCGGTTCGACCGCGGCGAGCTGCCGACCACCGACGACCCCGATCCGGTCACCGGCAAGGGCTACGAGCGACTCCCGTTCATCGTGATCGTCGTCGACGAGCTCAACGACCTGATGATGGTCGCGGCGCGTGACGTGGAGGCCAGCATCTGCCGCATCGCGCAGATGGCTCGCGCCGTCGGCATCCACCTCATCATCGCCACGCAGCGGCCGTCGGTCGACGTGATCACCGGTGTGATCAAGGCCAACGTCCCGAGCCGCATGGCGTTCTCGGTGAGCAGCCTCGCCGACTCCCGCGTGATCCTCGACCAGCAGGGCGCCGAGAAGCTGATCGGCCAGGGCGACATGCTCCTCCTCGCCGCCGGTTCCGGCCGCGCCCAGCGCATCCAGGGCTCGTGGGTCGACGAGGAGTGCGTGAGCAAGGTGGTCGCCCACTGGCGGCGCCAGGCGACCGCGCCCACCTACGTCGACGGCATCGCCGACGAGGATCCGTCCGGCGGCGGTTCGTCGTCCGGTGGCGCGGCCGACGACGACGGCGACGACCTCCTCAACGAGGCGATCGAGCTGGTCGTCCGCAGCGGCCTGGGCTCCACCTCCATGTTGCAGCGCAAGCTCCGCGTGGGCTTCGCCCGGGCCGGGCGCCTCATGGACCTCATGGAGCGCCGCGGCATCGTGGGCCCCTCCGAGGGCTCCAAGGCCCGGGCCGTCCTCATGACGGTCGAGGAGTACGAGGCCCGCGGCGACGCCGCCTGACCCCCCTCGTCTAGGCCAGAGCTTTCCCGAACGCTTCCCCAAGCGTTCCTCAAGGCAGCCCTCCCGCCTGCCGTTACGCCACTTGAGGTGTACGGCCGCGATCGGCGCAGGAGGAACGGGTGAAGCTCGAGCTTGGACGCTTGCAGGGAGGGCAGTCGCTGACGTCGCGCCTCAGCTTCCGTTCCAAGCTGCTGCTCGTCCTGTTCGTGCCGTTCCTCGCCCTCGTGGTGGTGGCGGCCGCGGGTCTGAGCGACCGCTTCACCGACCTCCACGCGCAGGAGCAGTACGGCGACCTCTCGGGACCGCTCGCCACGCTCGACTCGGCCAGCCGCGCCCTGCAGAACGAGAGCGTCGTGTCGTCGTGGTACGTCGGCAGCGGTGGCGCGCCGGCAGCCGAGCTCGACAAGGCCCGGACCCGCACCAACGCCGCGGTACGTGAGTTCCGGCTCAACGAGCAGGCGTTCGTGAACGCAGGCATGAGCCCCACCGCGTTCGCCGCCCTCGACGCCGCGAACCGCGGCTTCGACCAGATCAAGGCCGAGCGGACCAAGATCGACAACAAGACCGCGACCGCGGCGACGGCGCGGGACTTCTTCCTCGGGGTCGACGATCACGTCCTCGACTTCGGTGAGCGCGTGGCGCGCGACCTCGCCAGTGCCGACGTGGCCGCCAGCCTCACCCGCGTGTTCTCGCTCGAGCGCGCGCAGCACGAGCACGCCCGTGAAGCCAGCGTGTACATCGCGGTGCTCGCGAGCGGGAGCGCTCAGGGCTTCAGCGAGTGGATCAGCGCGCAGACCGCGCAGCAGCAGTACCTCGCGACGTTCCGCAACACCGCGACGCCCGAAGAGCTCGCCGTGTTCACGAAGGTGATGGGCCTCCCCGCCGAGGCGGCGCCGCTGCCGGCGGCCTTCCCCGCGGCCACGCAGACCCCGGCCGAGTACTACGTCGACTACGAGCGTGAGACTCGCACCGCCGACCAGGCGATCGACGCGGTCGAGGGCGTCATCAACGCCACCGCCAGCGCCCACGCCAGCTCGGCACTGCGCGAGGTCCGCATCTACGGCGGGCTCACCGCGTTCGCCATGTTCCTCACGCTGCTCCTGATCTGGTTCGTCTCGCAGGCCGTGCTCGGGCCGATCCGCCGCCTCACTGCTGCCGCGCGCGAGATGTCGCAGCGGCAGCTCCCGGCGCTGGTCGAGTCGCTGCGCACCGGCGCCGACATCAGCGACCTCCAGCCGACGCGCATCGAGGTGCTGTCGGAGGACGAGATCGGCGAGCTCGCCCAGGCGTTCAACGACATCGAAGCGGTGACGCTCCAGGTCGCGCAGGAGCAGGCCGCGCTGCTGCGCAAGGGCATGGGCGACCTCTTCGTGAACCTCGCCCGCCGCAACCAGAGCCTGGTGCAGCGCCAACTCGAGCTGCTCGACGACCTCGAGCGCAACGAGCACGACCCCGCCGCGCTCGACTCGCTCTTCAAGCTCGACCACATGGCCACGCGCATGCGCCGCAACGCCGAGAGCCTCCTGGTGCTCTCGGGTGCCGAGCAGCCGCGCCAGTGGCAGCAGCCGATCGCGCTCATGGACGTCGTGCGGGCCGCCGCCGCCGAGATCGCCGACTTCCCCCGCGTCGAGCTCGTCGGCATCGACGACGACCTCGCGGTCTCCGGCCGTGCGGTGTCCGACGTCGCGCACCTCCTCGCCGAGCTGCTCGAGAACGCCACCTCGTTCTCGCCGCCCGACACCGCCGTCGTCGTCTCGGGTGCCGTCTCGGCCAGCGGCTTCGTGCTCGCGGTGTCCGACCAGGGCATCGGCATGGCGGCCGACCGCATCGCCGAGGCGAACAAGCTGCTCGCCCACCCGCCGGTCGTCGGCCTCGCGCTCTCCCGGGCCCTCGGTCTGCACGTGGTCGGATCGTTGGCGCAACGTCACGGCATCGCGGTGGAGCTGCGGCCGGGCGCCCCCGGTGGCGTCGTCGCCCTGGTGGCGCTGCCGACCGCGGTGCTCGAGCCCCGGCCGGTCCACGCGCCGCCGGCGTCGGCGAACGCCAACCCCGTCTACTCGCCCGATCTCGACGACCGGGGTGAGGCGGAGCCGCTCGGCGCCCGTCGTCTCGTGTCGCGTCCTCCCGACGAGCCGCCGGTGGAGGAGTGGCGTTGGGAAGGTCTGTCCGACGGCGGTGCCGCGCCCAGCGCACCGGTCGAGGGCGCGTCGACGTACGACACGCCCCCTACAACACCCCCACCGTCGACACGCCCACGTACGACGTGCCGCCGGCGCCGGTCGACACGCCCACGTACGAGGCACCCGCCTACGACGCGCCCAGCTACGAGGCGCCGACCTACGACGTGCCGCCCGCGCCGGTCGACACCCCGACGTACGAGGCACCCGCGCTACGAGGCACCCGCGTACGAGGCGCCCGCCTACGAGGCGCCGACGTACGACGTGCCACCCGCGCCGGACGCGGCGCCGCCGCCCCCGCAACCCGATCCCGACGAGGGCGCGTTCCAGGAGGCCGGGCCGCTCCCGACCCGCGTTCCCGGGCAGCACCTGAGCCACCACCCTCGGATCGCGGCCGAGGCGGCCGACAACGAGGTCGACCCGATGCGCGCCTACCGCGTGCACGAGCTCCTCACCCGCCACGCGCAAGGAAAGCAGCGCGGCCAGGCCGGCGAGGACACGACGGCCGACACCTCACCGGTGCCGGGAGCTCCCGCGGTGCAGGAGGACGGGAGATGATGCAACAGCTCAGCGCCGAAGCGCGCAACCTCAACTGGCTGGTGTCCAACTTCGTCGAACGGGTGCCCGGCGTGCGCGAGGCGACCGTCGTGTCGTCCGACGGGCTGCTCATCGCGCTGTCCGACGGCCTCGACCGCAGCTCGGCCGACCGCCTCGCCGCGGTGTCGGCCGGTCTGCTCAGCATCGCCAAGGGTGGATCGACGCCCATCGGTGGCGGTCGTGTGCACGAGGTCATCGTCGAGATGGACAACGCCATGCTCTTCGTGATGCGCGTGTCCGACACGTCGGTGCTCGCGGCCACGACCGCGCGTCCGTGCGACGTCGGCCTCGTCGGATACGAGATGGCCGTCCTCGTCGACAAGTGCGCGAGCGCCCTCACGCCCGGGCTCGTCTCCGAACTCCAGACCGCACTGCCGAGGTCGGCGATCCGATGATGAGTCCCGGCTCCGACCCCAGCATGCCGCGCGACTCGAACGGCGCCGACGCGTCACACCACGCGCTCGTCCGTCCCTACATGCTCACGCGTGGTCGCACGAGCTCGTCGCTCGGCGTCTTCGAACTGCACGCGCCCGCGCTCGCGCTCGATCACGCCCGAGCAGCTCGGTCGCGGCGCCACGCCCGAGGACCGCCGCATCGTCGAGCTGTGCCAGACGCCGATGTCGGTGGCCGAGCTGTCGGCGCGCCTCGGCATGCCGGTCGGTGTCCTCCGCGTGCTCGTCGGCGATCTCGTCGTCGCCCGCATGGTGCACGTCCGCCAGTCCGAGGACCAGGCGGAGCACCGTGACGTGCGCCTCCTCGAACGTCTGCTGGAGGGGATCCGTGCGATCTGACTTCGTACCTCCCACCCAACCGACGGCCACGCAACCGACGGGCACGCAACCGACGGGCCCCCAACCGACCGGTGCCCAGCCGACGGCGACCGTCCCCGGACCGTTCGGCGCGACCAATGCGCAGACCGGCCTCCCGGTGTCGATGAAGATCGTCGTCGCCGGTGGCTACGCGGTGGGCAAGACCACGTTCGTCGGCACGATCTCCGAGATCGAACCGCTCATGACCGAGGCCGACATCACGGTCGAGAGCCTCGGCATCGACTTCGCCGGTGACGGCAGCCAGAAGACCGGCACCACGGTGGCGATGGACTTCGGTCGCCTCACCCTCGGCCCCGACATGGTGCTCTACATGTTCGGCACCCCCGGTCAGGACCGGTTCCTGTTCCTGTGGGACGAGCTCGTGCGCGGCGCGGTCGGCGGCATCGTGCTGGTCGACACCCGCCGCATCGAGGATTGCTTCCCCGCGGTCGACTACTTCGAGCACCTCGGCATCCCGTTCGTCGTCGCGGTGAACCTGTTCAACGGTGTGTACCGACACCACCCGCGCGAGGTGCGCGAGGCGTTGGCGGTGCCGGCGAACGTTCCCGTGGTGCTGTGCGACGCCCGCAACCGCCTGCACGTCAAGGAGACGCTGGTGCTGTTGGTGGAGGGTGCCCTCCGCCGAGCCCAGATGGCGAACGCGGTCTGAGACGTACGCTCCTCAGGTGCAGCAGGACCTGAGCGAGCTCGAGAACCGACTCTGGGACGCGGCCGACGAGCTGCGTGCCAACTCGAAGCTCAAGGCATCGGAGTACGCCACAAGACCGCCGAGACGGTGCGGCTGGCGAAGATGAACCTGGCAGTGCGAGTGCGACGACGGCCAACACGACGACTGCGAGTTCCGTCGGATCCGTCTGTCGCGGGGCATGCGGCTGATGCGGTGTCCCTAACTGGTTGTGCCGCCGTGCTCGTCGTGCCAGGCGAGGCCGTCGATGATGTCACCGAGGTGCAGTGGATCGTTCCACCAGTTCGGTGTGATCGTCGTGGCGTCGATCGAGACTCCGGCTGCGTCGTTGCGTTCCGAGATCGTGGACCCGGCGATCGCCGACGGCTCCACGAAGCTGGAGATCACGTTTCCGGTGGGTGTGATGGCGACGACCTCGTCGTGTTCGAGGAAGCGCACGGTCCAGCCACCTTCGTGGACGAGTCGGTGGTGGAACCAGCAGAGCTCGATGATGTTGACGTGTTCGTGTCCGCCGCCACGTGACTGATGATGGATGTGGTGGACGTCGACGAAGACGCGTTCGCCGCAGTTGGGGAAGCGGCAGCCCTTGTCGCGGAATCGTGCCGCCCGCCGCGCTGAGCGGGGGAGTGAGCTCGTGCGCTTGCTCACCGTGAGCGTCTCGCCGCTCTCGCGCCGGATGAGCGCGACGGTCGATGCGTCGCAGAACAGCCGGCGCACGGTCTCCACCGGGAGGGCCGGTCCGTCGTTCAGTTCACACGTGCCGTCGGGGTCGTCGTCGATCAGCACCTCGGCGTCGACGTTGACGCCCACCATCCAACGGTCACTGCCGCTGCGCGCCGCCGGCTCGCTCGCCATGAACGTCTCGACGATCATCGCCAGCGCGTCGACGTTGAGCGCCCCGATGGAACGGGGCGGTCCCGCGGGACCGCCCTCGCCGCGCTGATCCGCGCTCATGCGCGACCGTGCGAGCTCGAGCGCCTGCAGGAGCGCTGCGGCGATCTCGGGGGGCATGCGTGAGCTCGCGACGCCGGCACCATCGAGGTCGTACTCCACCTGGAGGTACTGCTCGTCATGGAGCTGGTTGGCGGCCTCGTTCTCCTCCTCAGGGGAGCGGTACCGGCGGTAGGTGCGCACGATCCGCTCGGTCTGTGCGGCGGTGGTGTGCTGCGCGTACATGACCAGTTGTTCCTCGTTGGCCGGGGTCGCGACCCGGGTGATCGCACGCACCTTCGAGTAGCTGAGGCGCCCCGCGGCGAATTCCTCGGTCACCCGAGGGAGATCTTGGAGCGCGTGCGCCACCCGCACCTTCTCGCCGCGCCGATCGCATGTCGAGCCCGCAGTGCCAGCTCAACCAGTGCGCGACGGTCCGGCACCCCCAGGACTCGTGACCGGCCCGTCGGTCGTACTCGGCCACCAGCAGCAGCCAGCGGCACTCACCCGCAGCGAGTTGTCCCGCCAACTCGGTCAGCTCGGCTTCCAAGCGCTCCAGCGGCATCGCCGCTGCCGTCGTCACTTCCGCCACCGACATCAGAGCCTCCTCGGACTCGTTCGCGGGGAAGTGATCGAACTGGTGTTCGTATCCTAACGTCTCCACCGTTGCAGCACAAGGGTCGATGCGGTCCCGCGGGACCGTTGTGCGTCTTGTGTTCGTGCGCAATACACAATGCAGCGACGAACTTCCGGCCACCCGAGCAGTTCACGCGTGTCTGGTGACCTGACTCCGGAGGTGGTCCTCGCCGACACTGGCGACGGTGCTGTGCTCCGACTCGTCCGCGCTGCGGAACCGCTTCGGGCTGCACTGTTCGACCTCGCGGCGCTCGGCGACGTGTTTGTCGCGAGCTGCAGGACTGAGGGGTGATCGTGAGACGCGTTCTTCCCGACAGCTGTCGTACTGGAGGGGCGCACGCCCGTCCTAGCCTTGTCCTAGCCTCGATCGAACCGCGTGACGACTTCCGTGTGGTGCGTGTGCGGGAACAGGTCGACGACGATCGACTCGACCGGTCGGTAGCCGCGCGACTTGAGGAGATCGACGTCGCGCCCCGCGGCCGCGGGATCGCAGCTGACGAGCACGATGCGTTCGGCGCGCTGTCGCCGCGAGCACCGCGGCTCCCTCGGTTCCGATCCCGGCGCGTGACGGATCGGCGACGACGAGATCGGCGCGTGGTGCGCGCAGACGTTCGACCGACGTCTCGACGATGCGCACGTCGAGGTCGGCGAGGTTCACCTGCGCGTCGGCGACCGACGAGCCGTCGTTCTCGACGGTGACCGCGCGCCAGCCGCTCTTGTCTGCCCAGCAACGCGCCCGCGAACAGCCCGACGCCGCTGTAGGCGTCCAGCAGCACGCCGCTCTCGCGATCGAGCACGTCGGCGGCCATCGCGCGCACGACGTCGACCAGCGCGGCGGCACCGTCGGTGCGGGTCTGGAAGAACGAGCCGGCGGAGATGCGCCAGCGGCGACCCGCGACGTCGTCGTGGATCCATGCCGGCGTGCCCGCGGCCAGCTCGTCCGCCCCGACCACGCGCACGTCGTCGGGCAACGACACGCCGCCGCGCGTCGGCGACACCAGCGCGAGTCGTTCGCCGGTCTCGGCCCCGACTCGCAACGTCACGTACCGGGCGTCGGGGAACCGTCCCTCGACGATCAGCTCGTCGAGCAACGGGTGCGCCACCAGGCAGTGGGCGAGCTCGACCAGGTCGTTGCTCGCGGCGCGGCGGAGCCCGGCGTGCCCGTTGGTCACCCCCAGCCGCAGGGTGGTGCGGAACCCCCACGGATCGAGCGCCGGTCCTGCGTGCACCACCGGCTCGCGCCAGCGACCGAGACGCCGCAGCGAGTCGGCCACCAGCTCGACCTTGGCCGCCACCTGGGCGTCGTGGCCGAGCGCCGGGAGGTCGCAGCCGCCGCAGCCGTCGGCCACGTGCGGGCACCGGGGCGCGATCCGGTCCGGCGACGGTTCGACGATGCGCACGACCGTGCCCCGGTCGGCCCCGTGACGGCGGCCGACGGTGACCTCGACCAGCTCGCCGGGGAGGGCGTCGTCGACCAGCACGATCCGCCCGTCGTCCCGCCGCGACAGCGCCGCACCGCCGGCGACCAGGCGCTCGGCCCGCACGACCTCCGTCACGCCGGGAGCCTACGGGAGCGTTGACGGCGAAGCCCCGCCGGTAGCCTGTCCGGCGGTGGTAGCACAGACCTTCTGGGTCGAGACGCTGGGGTGTCCGAAGAACGCGGTCGACTCCGACAAGGTCGTCGCGAGCCTCCTCGCGGACGGTCTCGTGCCCGCCGACGACGCCGGACGGGCCGATCTCGTCGTCGTCAACACCTGCGCCTTCATCGAGGCCGCCCGCCAGGAGTCGATCGACACCGTCCTCGCGCTCGGTGACGCCCGCAAGGGCGGCTCCCGCCTGGTCGTGACCGGCTGCATGGCCGAGCGCTACGGCGACGAGCTCGCCGAGGCGCTCCCCGAGGTCGACGCCGTGGTCGGGTTCGAGGGCGAAGGGTCACTCGGCGACTGGGTTTCCGTAGGCCTGCCCAAGGTCAAGCCCGCCGGCTCCGTGCCCGAACGGCCAGGGGTGTGCGCGACCTGCTCGAGCTGCCCCGGCCGGCCCCGAGCGTGCCGTGGGCCTACCTGAAGGTGGCCGAGGGCTGCGACCGCGCCTGCGCGTTCTGCGCCATCCCGTCGTTCCGCGGCAAGCAGCGCTCCCGCACCCCCGAGTCGATCGAGGCCGAGGCCCGCAGCCTGGTCGAGGCCGGCGTCGCCGAGCTCGTCCTCGTCGCGCAGGACCTCGCCTGGTACGGGCGCGACATCGGCGAGCCCGGTTCGCTGGCGCCGCTGCTCCGGCGCCTCGACACCCTCGCGGCCGACGGCCTCGCGCGTGTCCGCCTCCTCTACCTCTACCCGAGCGAGGTGCGCGACCCGCTGGTGTCCACCATGCTCGAGCTGCCGACGGTCGTGCCCTACTTCGACCTCTCGCTGCAGCACGCCGACGCGCAGCTGCTGCGCGCGCATGAAGCGATGGGGGAGCGGCGATCGCTTCCTCACCGCCATCGACGCCATCCGCGCGCAGGAGCCCGAAGCCGCGTTCCGCTCGTCGTTCATCGTCGGCTTCCCCGGCGAGACCGAGCGCGAGCACGACGAGCTGCTCGCGTTCCTCGAAGCCGCGTCGCTCGACTGGGCCGGCTTCTTCCCGTTCTCACCCGAGGACGGCACGCCCGCGGCGTCGCTGCCCGACGCGGTCGACCCCGACCTCGCGGTCGAGTGGATGCGCGAGTGCGAAGCGGTGCAGGAACCCATCACGCGCGCCGCGCGCGACGCGCTGGTCGGTCGTGAGATCGAAGTGCTCGTCGACGCGCCCGGTCGACGAAGCACGGGCACGTTCATCGGTCGTACGCACCGCGAAGCACCCGAGATCGACGGGATCGTGCAGCTCGACGCCGAGTTCGCGCGCCCGGGCGCGCTCGTGCGCGCGCATGTCACCGAGGCGGTCGGGCCAGATCTCTTGGCCAAGGCGCTCGTGGCCAAGGCGCTGGTGACCAAGGCCCGCGGTGAGCACACCGCCGGCCGCGCGCGTCCGTCGCTACGGCGACGAAGCCATCGCCACGCCCGCCAACATGGTCACGATCGCGCGTCTCGTCCTCGCGGTCCCCACGCTCCTGCTGATCATCGACCAGGGCTCGAGCTGGCTCACCGTCTCGCTCTGGTTCGTGCTCACCACCACCGACGGACTCGACGGCTGGCTCGCCCGTCGCGACGGCACCACCCGGTCCGGCGCGTTCCTCGATCCGCTCGCCGACAAGTTCCTCGTGCTCGGTGGCTTCTTCGCGCTCGGCATCAACGGCGACTTCTCGTGGGCCGCGGTGCTCATCGTCACCGTGCGCGAGGTCGGCGTCTCGATCTACCGGTCGTACGCAGCCCGCCACGGCATCTCGCTGCCGGCCCGCCGCCTGGGGAAGTGGAAGGCCGTTCTTCCAGTTCCTCGCGGTCGGCGTGGTGCTGCTGCCGCCCACCTACGAGTGGGCGACGTTCCACGACATCCTCCTGTGGTGGGCGGTCGCGCTGTCGGTCGTCTCCGGCCTCGACATCGTGATCAGCGGTCAGCGGCAGGCGCGTGCCGCACGAAAGGCCTCCATCCTGAAGGGCGGTCCCGATGCGGTGTGACGTGCTCGCCATCGGCACCGAGCTGCTGCTCGGCCAGATCGTCGACACCAACAGCTCGTGGATCGGTGAGCAGCTCGCGGCCGCGGGGATCGACACCTGCGAGCACCGCAAGGTGGGCGACAACCTCGAGCGCATGGTGCAGTGCCTGCGCGAGCTGCTCGAGCGCGCCGACGCGGTCATCGTGTGCGGCGGCCTCGGGCCCACGCCCGACGACGTCACGCGCGAAGCGATCGCCGCGGTGATGGGCGTCGAGCTCGAGCGACGCGAGGAGCTCATCGAGCACATTCGCGAGATCTTCGGTGGCCGCGGCCGTCCGTTCCCCGAGAACAACCTGCGCCAGGCCGACGTCCCGGTGGGCGGCGACGTGATCCCCAACCCGATCGGGACCGCGCCCGGGCTGCAGTGCGAGGTCACCATCGACGGGCGTACCAAGGTCGTCTACGCGGTGCCGGGCGTGCCGTACGAGATGACCGAGATGGTCAACAAGTACGTGCTCCCCGACCTGCTCGAGCGTTCGGGTGCGCGCGCGGTGATCGTGTCCCGCTCGCTCAAGACGTGGGGCACGTCGGAGTCGGGGCTGGCGGAGATGATCGCCGAGCGCGTCGACCAGCAGACCAACCCCACCATCGCGTTCCTCGCCCGCGGCATCGAGGGCATCTACGTCCGCATGACCGCCAAGGCGCCGACGGAAGACGAGGCGCGCGAGCTCCTCGACGCCGAAGACGTCGAGCTGCGCAAGGTGCTCGGCGACCTCGTGTTCGCGGTCGACGACGACACGATGGAGTCGGAGGTGCTGCGCCTCTGTGAGGAGCGCGGGTGGTCGCTCGGTGTCGCCGAGTCGCTCACCGGTGGCTTCATCGGCGCGCGCCTCACGAACGTCCCGGGCGCCAGTCGCACGTTCCGCGGTTCGATCGCGTCGTACGCCACCGACGTGAAGCGCTCCCTGCTCGGCGTCACCGCCGAGCTCGTGGTCAGCGAGGATGCGGCGAAGCAGATGGCGAGTCGGTGCGCAGCGCGTCCTCGGTGCCGACGTCGCGCATCGCGGTGACCGGCGTGGCCGGACCCGACGAGCAGGACGGTCAGCCGGTCGGCACCGTCTGGTACGGCATCGCGGTGCCGGGCCACGAGCCCGAGGCGATCACGGCACGCTTGCCCTTCGACCGCGAGCGCATCCGCCAGTTCTCCACGATCACCCTGCTGAACACGCTCCGGATGCGCCTCCTCTCTCTCGGATGAGGCTGTCCCTGGGATGACCGGCCTGCGGCGGGCCTTCCTGGCCGTGGTACCCCCGCCCTCCGTGCTCGCTTGGGCAGAATCTGCACAGAATTCTCGCGGCCGCGATCGCACCCGACCTGCGGTGGACCCGCACCGAGCAGCGCCACCTGACGATCCGCTTCTTCGGCGCCGTCGACGATCCCACCGTCGTTGCAGAATTCGTTGCAGATTCTGTCCGACGACGCGAGCCCTTCACCCTCTCCCTCGGTGGCGGCGGTGCGTTCCCGGACCCGCGGCGTGCCTCGGTGCTGTGGCTCGGTGTCGCGGCAGGGGAGTGACGCTCTGTCTGCGCTCGCCGCGACGGTCGCCGAACCCGACGATCACCCGTTCCGCGCGCACCTGACGCTCGCACGCACGAAAAAGCCGCGCGATCTGCGTCAGGCCATCGCCGCGCTCGACGAGTGCGGCGAGAGCGACGCGTGGACCGTCGACGAGATCGTGCTTCTTCGAGAGCGATCGTCGCCCTGAGGTGCCGTCCACACCGAACAGGCGCGGTTCACGCTGGGCACGCCGTCCTGAGTCAGCGCGTCAGGAGAAGCTGGCGCGGAGTCGTTCGACGAAGCGCTGCGCCGGGGGCGAGAGCGGGGTGTCGGCGGGCGTGATGACTGCGATGTCGCGGTACGTCGTGGGCCCGGTGAGCGGGCGCGTCTCGATGTTGGTCGACGACATCAGCGGGAGCACCAGCTCGGGGAACGCGCTCACCCCGAGGCCGGCGGCGATGATGCCACCGGCGGTGGCGATGTTGCGCGCCTCGACGATCGTGGTCGGCGACACGTCGGCCTGGGCCATGGCGAGGTCGGTCAACTGCCGGACGCTGCTCCCGGCGCTCATGGCGATGAACGGCTCCTCGGCCAGCACCTTCCAGGTGACCGATCGCCTGCGGGCGAGAGGATGGGTGTCGGCCATGACCGCGACGAACCGGTCGCGCAGGAGGATCTGCACGTCGAGCGCTGCCGTCTCGGGCCCGGGTGCTGCGATGGCGATGTCGGCCTTGCCCGACTGCACGGACTGCGCGGCCTCCGTGGTCGTGACGTCGAGGATCTCGATCCGCATCTCCGGGTTCTCGGCCACGAAGTCGACGAGCACCGCGGGCAACACGCCGGCCGCGAGCGACGGCAGCGTGGCGATGACGATCCGTCCGTACTCGCCACGGCAGTACGAGCGGAACCGGTCGAGCGCGGTGTCGAAGCGGTCGAGGAGATCGGAAACGATGGCCAGCAACTCGACGCCCTCGGCGGTGAGCGTCACCGAGCGCGTCGTGCGGGTGAACAGGTCGACGCCGAGCGAACGTTCCAGCTCGCGCACGGTCCGGCTCACGACCGGCTGACTCACGTGGAGCTCGTCGGCCGCCCGGGTGAATGACGATGCCTGCGCGACGGCGCGGAACACCTCGAGGTGACGCAGGCTGTCCATGTGGGAACAGCATAAATCACGTCACAATTGATCTTGGACCGTGACGTAGTTCCGGCGGATCATCGACGGATGCCCCGGAGCGTCAGAATCGGTGCCGGCGCCGGCTTTGCCGACGATCGGATCGACCCCGCGGTCGAGCTCGTCGAACGGGGTGACCTCGACTTCCTGGTGTTCGAGTGCCTCGCCGAGCGGACGATCGCCCTGCGCCAGCTCGAGCGCCAGCGGGATCCCGAGCGCGGGCTTCGATCCGCTCCTCCGTGACCGCATGACCGCGGTGTTGGCAGCTTGCCGCGACCGCGGCGTCCGCATCGTCACCAACGCCGGTGCCGCGAACCCGCGGGGTGCGGCCGCCGTCATCGCCGACGTCGCCCGCGACGCGTCGCTCGCCCTCCGCATCGGCGTGGTGCTGGGCGACGACGTGCTCGACCTGCTCGACGCACCCGATGCGATCTCCGCCAACGCCTACCTCGGGAGCGAGGGCATCGTGCGCGCGCTCGACGACGGCGCCGACGTCGTGGTCACCGGCCGGGTCGCCGACGCCGCGCTGTTCGCCGGGCCGCTGGTCCACGCGCACGGTTGGACGCTGGACGATCGTGAGCACCTCGCGCCGGCGCTCGCCGCCGGACATCTCCTCGAATGCGCCGGACAGGTGACCGGCGGATACTTCGCCGATCCGGGCGTCAACGACGTCGCCGGGCTCGCCGACCTCGGCTTCCCGTTTGCCGACGTCGGTGCCGACGGCAGCGTCGAGATCTCGAAGGTCGCAGGCACCGGCGGCGTCGTCGACGCGCGCACGTGCACCCAGCAGTTGCTCTACGAGGTGCACGATCCGGCTCGCTACCTCACGCCCGATGCCGTCGTCGACTTCTCCGGGGCGGTGTTCACCGAGGTGGGCCCGTCCCGCGTTGCGCTGCACGGTGTCCGCGCCGAAGCGCCGCCCCCGACCTTGAAGGTCTCGGTCGGGTACCGAGCCGGCTTCGTCGGCGAGGGCGAGATCTCCTACGCGGGGCCGGGGTGCGTGGCTCGCGCCGACCTCGCCCTCGAGATCCTCGAGAAGCGCCTCCGCGACGCCGGCCTCGATGCCGAGCAGTTCCGCTTCGAACGGATCGGCGTCGACGCGATTCGTCGGGGCCCGGAACCGTCGCCGGTGTCGGACCTGCCCGAGGTGCGCGTCCGCGTCGCCGGTCGGGTGCGCAGCGAGGCGGACGCGGAGCGGATCGGCCGTGAGGTCACGGGTCTGTGGCTCAACGGCCCGGCGGGCGGCGGAGGTGCGCGCCGCACCGTCACCGAGGAGATCGAGATCCGGTCGACGTCGGTGCCCCGCGAGCTCGTGCACCCGCGCGTGGAATGGGTCGAGGTCTGACGTGCTGCTCCGCGACATCGCCCATGCCCGATCGGGTGACAAGGGCGGCACCTCCGACATCACCGTCGTTGCCTACGACGCCGCCGGCTACGAGCTGCTGCAGCGCGACGTGACCGCGGAGCGTGTGCGTGAGTACTTCCCCGACCTGCCGATCTCGGCGGTCGAGCGGTACGAGCTCCCGCAGCTCCATGCCCTGAAGTTCGTGCTGCACGGCGCACTCGGCGGCGGCGTGACGCGGACACTCAACCTCGATGCGCACGGCAAGTGCCTGAGCTCGTGCCTGCTCGGTCTGATCATGTCGGATGAACATGAATAACCCCAAGATTGATCTTGGACTCGGGGGAGAGGTGGACGGATGATTGCACGCATGCAACCGGGGGGATTCATGAGACGACTCGCAGTGCTCGCCATCACGTTGGGCCTCGTGGCCGGCGGTCTGCTCGCCGCCGGGGTGCCGGCGTCGGCGCAGACCGACGCCAAGGCGAAGGCCAGCGACATCGGTGTCACACCGGGTGAGATCCGCATCGCGGTCGTCGCCGACGTCGACAACCCGTTCGCGCCCAGCCTGTTCCAGGGCGACGTCAACGGCGTGAAGGCGGCGGTGCAGCACATCAACTCGCAGGGCGGGGTTGCCGGGCGCAAGCTGAAGCTCGACGTGATCGACTCGCAGCTCAATCCGGCCAAGACCCGCAATGCGATCATCACCGCGTGCCAGAACGACTTCGCACTCGTCGGCACCTCGGCGGCGTTCATGACCACGATCGAGGACGAGGTCAACTGCAAGGACCAGGCGGGCAAGACGACGGGGCTTCCCGACTTCGCGGGGTTCGTCACCGGCGTGCAGCAGTGCTCACCGGTGGCGTTCCCGGTGAATCCGCCGCAACTCGTGTGCTCGACCAAGGATGACAACCCGCAGACCTTCCGCGGTGGCAGCGGAACCGCCAAGTACTTCGAGAAGCTGGCGGGCACCAAGTTGCACGGGCTCTACCTCGCCAGCAACGACAGCGCGGTGGCGACGCGCCAACAGGATCTCCTCATGGCGTTTCCCGAGCACGCGGGGATGAAGTCGGACCAGCACCCGTACATCTCGTCCACCTCGCCGCAGAGTGCCTACACGCCGCTGGTGCAGAAGCTGAAGGCCGACAACTCCAACTTCGCCTACTCGGCGATGGGGTCGGCGGCGGTGATCGCGATGCGTCAGGAAGCAGATCTCCAGGGACTGAACGACCCGAAGATGCTGTGGATCTGCATCTCCTGCTACGACAAGACCCTGCCGGCCTCGGACAGCGCGCAGGGGACCTACGAACCGCTGGGGACCTTGCCGTTCGAGGAGGCGAAGTACAACAAGAACCTCGCCGCCCTGGTCAAGCTGGTCGGCAAGGGCAAGCTCGACCAGTTCTCGATCTACGGCTTCGCGTCGACGTTGCTCTTCAAGCAAGCAGTGGAGGACGCGGTCGCGAAGGGGGGCGCCAACGCCGTGACCCGGGCCGACGTCCTCGCCGCCGCCAGCCGCATCGGCACCTTCGACGCCGGCGGCATGATCGCCCCCAACGACATCGCCGCGCGCAAGACGGGGCCGTGCTTCCTCGTGCTGCAGGTGAAGAACAAGAAGTGGACGCGTGCGTATCCGTCGAAGCCGGGGACCTTCGCCTGCGACCCCAAGGACGTGACCCTGTTGCAGCGCGATCAAGCCGGCTGAGATGGAGCTCGACGGCAAGGTCGCGGTCATCACCGGAGCTTCGACCGGCATCGGCCGCGCCACCGCCACCGCGTTCGCATCGCGCGGGATGAAGCTCGTGCTCGCGGCGCGACGGGCAGACCGGTTGGACGCCGCGGTCGGCGAACTGCAGGCCGACGGCTGCGAAGTCGTCGGCGTGCCCACCGACGTGGCGGAGCTCGAGCAGGTCCGCCGCCTCGCCGACGTCGCGTACGACGAGTTCGGTCGCGTCGACGTGGCCTTCTTCAACGCGGGCAGTCCCAGCGCCGACCGCCTGGTCGATCCCGACCTCGCCGTGTGGCACGACGCCATCGCGACGAACGTGCTCGGGCTGCTGCACGGGCTCAAGGCGTTCCTGCCCCGCATGGTCGAGGGCGGCACCGGGTGCAGCGTGCTCGCGACCACGTCGGGCGCGGGGATCCACGGCACCGCCTACGACACCGCGCCCGTACGCGGCGACCAAGGCCGCCCAGCTGTCGATCATGGAGAGCCTCTACGGCCAGGTCCGCGACCAGGGCCTTCCCGTGCACGTCGGGGTCGTCGTTCCGCCGTTGACCCGCACGAACCTCGCCGGCGACGACACGTCGATCTGGGACCACGTCGTCACCGGCTTGGCGAAGCGCGGGATTCCGGCCGCGCTGATCGAACCCGAGGAGCTGGCGCAGGTCATCGTCGAAGGTCTCGAACGGGGCGCGTTCTGGATCGAAGCCGGTGTCGACGAGGACGCGCGCTACTTCGGCGGTCGGAACCGTGCGACGATCGCGCGCAACCACGAGATCATCCGTGCCAAGGCGGACGCCATGATCGGACACCTGGCCCCCGACGGCTACCTCTGGTGATCGTCCCGTGGTGATCGTCCGTTGATCGTGCGTCGCGAGAGCGATGTCGACACCACGCGCGGCGGTGCGCGCTACGCTCGACGACGCCGCGCCGGGCGCCGACCATCGCCGTCCCGGTGAACTGGTCCAGTGCCGTCACCGTGCTCGCCGACCACTTCGTGCCGGCGTCGATCGAGAACCACGTGTTCGTGGCGGTCGCCGACCTCGACCGGGCGCGCACCAAGGCGACGGTGTTCGAGCCCGGCGAGTTCGAGATCGACGTCTTCGCCCACCGTCGACCCGACCTCTACTGATCGTCCACACCGAACTGGAGCAGCCGTCCCATGCGTGAAGCCACCAACGCGGTCGAAGTCGAGCGCGACGTCAAGGTCCCGTTGCCCGACGGCACCGTCCTGCTCGCCGACATCTGGCACCCGGTCGGGATCGACGACGCCCCCACGATCCTCGAACGGACGCCGTACGGGCGCATGACCCTGTCGTCGTGGGACCCGAGCGGCCAGATGCTCGCCGAGCGCGGCTACCGCTTCATCCTGCAAGCGGTGAGGGGCACCGACGGCTCCGAAGGATCACAGACCTTCTTCGCCGAGCGCGACGACAGCCGCGCGACCGCCGACTGGATCACCACGCAGCCGTGGTGGACGGGCCACCTCGGCACCTACGGGGCGAGCTACATGGGCTTCACGCAGTGGGCGCTCGCGTCGACCGCGCCCGCGTACCTCGACGCCATGGTCATCTCGCTCTCGTCGCGGGCGTCGAGCTGGTACCTCGGTGGCTCGCTCGCGCTCGAGCTGATGATCAGCTGGGATCTGAGCGCGCTCGCGTTCCTCCATCCCGAGCGCGGTGGCTTCGCGCAGGACATCACGCCGGAGGGCATCGAGCGCCAGCAGCAGATGCTCATGAGCGCGTACCAGCACCTCCCCCTCGGCGACGCGCTCGTGCACGTGGCGGGGGAGAACCACCCGCTCTACGAGCAACAGCTCGCGCACCCGTCGGCCGACGATCCGCACTGGGCGCCGGTTCGCTTCGAGCAGCTGCTGGACCGGTGGACGGTGCCGACGCTGCTGGTCGACAGCTGGTTCGACGCGCCGCTCCCCGGCGTGTGCGACGACTACGTCGCGCTGCGCGCCGGGGGCGCGCCCGTGGGGATGCGCATCGGCGGCGGCGGGCACCTCGACGGCGGGGGAGAAGGTGCGCTCGACGCCGCCCTCGCCTGGTTCGACCGTCACCTGGGTGGCGACCCGTCGGTCGACGTCGGCGCACCCGTCTCCGTGCACGTGCAGGGCGACGGCGGGCAGTGGCGCGACCTCGACGACTGGCCCCCGCCGGCGTCCGTCCCGACGCGCTGGTACCTGCACGACGGTGGTCGCCTCACGAGGGAACCTCCCGCCGCGGCGTCACCACCGGACGCGTACCGGTACGACCCGGCCGATCCCACGCCCGCGCTGGGAGGCACCGGGCTGATGACCGGCGCGACCGTCGACAACGGCCCGCTCGAGGATCGGGCCGACGTGCTGTGCTACACGAGCGACGTGCTCGACGCACCGGTGGAGTTGGTCGGACCGGTCGAGGCGGAGCTCGTCGTGTCGTCGACGCTCGATCACACCGACTTCTTCGTGCGTGTGTGCGACGTGCACCCCGACGGCCGCAGCTTCAACATCTGCGACGGCCTCCAGCGCTTCGACCCCGCTCAGCATCGCTCGCGACGGCGACGGCACGTTCGTCGCCAGTGTGCGGCTGTGGCCCATCGGCCACCGCTTCGGCGTCGGACACCGCATCCGCATCCAGGTCTCGAGCGGCGCGCACCCGGTCTACGGGCGCAACCTCGGCACCGGCGAGCCCCCGGCCACCGCGACCGCCATGCGCGTCGCCGACCAGGCCGTCCACCACGATCCGCAGCGCGCGTCGTCGGTCACGCTGCCGCACATCGCCGGATGACTGCGGTCACCGACGACGCCGCGGCCCTCGGCGCAGACCTGGTCGCGCTCCGTCGTCGTCTGCACCGGATCCCGGAGATCGGACTCCACCTCCCGGCGACGCGAGCGGAGGTGTTGCACGCGCTCGACGGTCTCGGACTCGAAGTCTCGACGTACCCGGACTGCTCCGGCGTCGCGGCCGTGCTGCGCGGCGCCGAGCCGGGACCGGTCGTCCTGCTCCGCGCCGACATGGACGCGCTCCCGATCGCCGAGGAGACGGGCGTCGACTACGCGTTCGACGGACCGCGCATGCACGTGTGCGGTCACGACCTGCACATGACGATGCTGGTCGGTGCGGCGCGCGTGCTCACCGCGCGGCGGGCGAGCCTGCGCGGTTCGGTGGTCTTCATGTTCCAGCCGGGGGAGGAGGGGTACTTCGGCGCCCGGCACATGATCGACGGCGGCGTCCTGAACGCCGCCGGTCGCCCAGCCGACGCGGCGTACGCGTTGCACGTCGCACCGGCGCTGATCCGCCGAGGTGTCGTCGCGAACGCGGCCGGGACCGTTGCTGGCGTCCGTCGATCGGCTCCACGTCGTGGTCCACGGCGAAACCGGGCATGGCGCACGTCCGCACCTCGCGCGAGATCCGGTCCCGGTCGCGGCGGAGATCGTCACCGCGTTGCACACCGCGGTGACGCGTCGGTTCGACATCTTCGATCCCGTCGTCGTGTCCGTCGGCCTGCTCGAGGCGGGGTCGGCGCACAACGTGATCGCCGGGTCGGCCCGCATCGACGCGACGATGCGTTCGTTCTCGGCGCAGACGCGCGAGCGGCTCGCCGAGGTCACCGTGCGACTCTGCCGCGGCATCGCCGACGCCCACGGGCTGGAGGCCGACGTCTCGGTGGAGCGGCAGTATCCAGCGACGGTGAACGATGCCGCGGCGGCCGACCGCCTCGCTCGCGTCGCGGCCGAGCTGTTCGGCGACGAGAACGTCGAGGAGTTCGCGCACCCGTTGCCCGGTGCGGAGGACTTCTCCTTCGTGCTCGAGCAGGTGCCCGGCGCGATGGCGTTCCTCGGGGTGTGCGTGCCCGAGCGCGACCCGGCGACTGCCCCCTACAACCACTCCGCGCACGCGCTGCACGACGACAGCGTGGTGCCCAACGGCGTTGCGCTGCTCGCGGCGATGGCCCTCGACCACCTCACGCCCTGAGCCGCGTGTCTCCGCCGGTTCAGGCGGGCTGGGTGACGCGCACTCGCGTGCGTGCGCGCTTCAAGCCGAGCACGTCGCGCACGGCCGCGCTGAGCTCCTGCTGGAGCATCGCCGGATCGGCTTCCTTGAGCAGGGTGGGGGCCCAGTCGTCGAATCCCGTCACCGCGCCGAGCGCCGCGACCATGCGCACCTCTTCCGCGACCGACGACGCCGCGGCGTGCGCGGCGGCCTCGACGCGCGAGTGCATCTCCGCGTGGTTGCGCTGCGCGGCCACCATCATGAGCTCGACCGTGTGACGGTTGCGGTCGACCAGGCGGAAGAAGTCGAGGTAGTCGAAGATCTGCGCGACGACCCACGTGAGCGCGTCGGCCCACCCTTCGACGTCGTGTGCGTCCTCGAGTCGGCCGAGCAACTCGTCGAGCAGCGTGTCGAACGGCTCGAGGAGCGTTTCGAGGATCTCGTCCTTGCTGCGGAAGTGGTAGTAGAGCGCGGCCTTGGTGATGTCGAGGCGGTCGGCGATCTCGCGCAGCGACGTGCCCTCGTAGCCCTGCTCGATGAAGAGCTCGTTGGCCACGGCCAGGATGCGTTCGCGGGTGTCGCCGCTCATGATCCTCCGAAATCTACTTGACGACCGGTAAGGAGATAGCTTACCGTACGGTAAGTCAGATCGTAACCGAGACAGGGAAGACCTCCACATGACCACCTCCCTCCCAGCTGACGGCCCCGTGATCCGGGCCGAGGGACTCCGCAAGGCCTACGGCGAGCAGTTGGCGGTGGCCGACGTCTCGCTGGAGGTGCACGCCGGCCGCATCCTCGGCGTGCTCGGCCCCAACGGTGCCGGGAAGTCCACGACCGTCCGCATGCTCACCACCATGACCCACCCCGACGCCGGCGCCGCGTGGGTGGCCGGCCACGACGTCATCGCCGACCCGCAGTCGGTGCGACGGGTCATCGGCGTCACCGGCCAGGACGCCACCCTCGACGAGCTGCTCTCGGGCCGTCAGAACCTCGAGCTGGTCGGCACGCTCTCCGACATGTCGCGCCGCGACGTGCGCGCCCGCGCCAAGCAGCTGCTCGAGGACTTCGAGCTCACGTTCGCAGCCGATCGCATGGTCAAGACGTACTCCGGCGGCATGCGTCGTCGACTCGACCTCGCCGCCAGCCTCATGGCGCACCCACCGGTGCTGTTCCTCGACGAGCCCACCACCGGTCTCGACCCCACCAGCCGGCTGCGCATGTGGGACGTCATCCGCACGCTCGTGGCCGACGGCACGACCGTGCTGCTCACCACGCAGTACCTCGACGAGGCCGACACGCTGGCCGACACCATCTCGGTGATCGACCACGGACTCGTCATCGCCGACGGCACCGCGCGCGAGCTCAAGGCGAGCATCGGCGGTGAGCACCTCGAAGTCACGCTCGAGGAGCCCGACGAGCGGGCCGCAGCCGCGGTCGCGCCGCTCGCCTCGGGTGCGGTGCAGCTGATGGACGGCGGGAAGCGGTTGCGCGCACCGGTCGTGCCGCGGCACGGCCTCGTCACCGCGGTCGTCCGCGCGCTCGACGACGCCGGCATCACGGTCGACGACATCGAGATGCACCACCCGTCGCTCGACGACGTGTTCTTCGCCCTCACCGGGCACGCCGCGGAAGAGCCGGTGGCCGAAGCGACGTACGAGACGTCCGACGACACGGCCGCCCAAGACACGCTGATGGAGGTCTGACGTGACTGTCGCAGTGCAACCGACGACTGCGCAATCGACGAGAGCGCCGGAGCGCCGCCTCTCGACGTGGTGGCGACACGTCGCCGCGCTCACCCACCGCAACCTCGTGCACGTGCGCCGCGAACCCGCGCAATTGTCCGACGCGACGGTGCAGCCGGTGTTGTTCACCGTGCTGTTCGTCTACATCTTCGGCGCCGCCATGGTCATCCCCAACGGCACGTACAAGCAGTTCGCGATCGCCGGACTCGTCGTGTTCAACATCACCACGTCGACCATGGGCACCGCGGTGGGAGTGAGCAGCGACCTGAAGAGCGGCGTGATCGACCGCTTCCGCACGCTGCCGATGGCGCGCAGCTCGATCCTCGCCGGGCGCACGTTCTCCGACCTGCTCGCGAGCATCCTCTGCGCCACCATCGTCCTGATCACGGGCTTCGTGATCGGATGGCGACCCGACAACGGGATCCCCGGCGTGATCGCCGGCCTCGCCGTCGCGGTGCTGTTCGCCTACGCGATGAGCTGGCTCATGGCGTGCGTCGGCCTGTCGGTGAGCGACCCCGAGTCGGCGCAGGGCATCGGACTCCTCGTCCTCTTCCCGATCGCGTTCGTCTCCAGCGCCATGGTGCCGACGCAGGGGCTGCCCGGCTGGATGCAACCGATCGCCGAGTGGAACCCGGTGTCGGCCGTCGCGGGTTCGTTGCGAGAGCTGTTCGGCAACCCGAACCCCGCGGCCCTGAAGGACAACTTCCCGTCGCAGAACCCCGTGTTCATGGCGATCGTGTGGAGCCTCGCGATCATGGCGGTCTGCATCCCGATCGCACGCGCCCGGCTCAAGGCCCGTACCGTCGATTAGAGAGTCGTCGACTGAGGATGTCCTTTTTCTTATGCTTTTCTAACTTCCTGCGACTTCGTCGAGCACGTGCTCGCAGTTGTCGTCTCGGCAGCGCCTGGGGGAGCCAGGTGCGTGCGCCGGGCGGGTCGGCGGGCCGGCGTCGTCCCGTCCTCGTCGGCGCGCCGATGCACCGTCGCGCGCCGGGCCGGTCGCAGTCCTCGGCCGTGGCGACTCGTCGGCGTCACTCGCGCCTCCCCCTGCATCTCGAGCCCCGTCTTGCCGACGTCTCCGACACCGGTGAGTGTGACGACGCTGTCTCTCGTCTAGCGCCTTCTCCACCTTTCTCCACGCTCTTCCTCGCGCTCGTCGAACTTCGTTGAGCTGCTCGCGGTAGGTTGCCGCCGTTGTTGTCTATCTTTGTCGTTGCGGTTACTCCTCGTTGTTTCCGTCGCACGTCGACCTGCCAGTCTTTCTTTTGCCGCGAGCAGATCGCGTCAGGCGGTGCTCGCCGAGGTCAACGCGTGCTAAACCACCCACTCCACGACGTCGGCTGGTCCGACCGGGTCGAGGCGCTGTTCTCGGCGACCTTGTTGTCGGAGGTCGACGGCCACCCGGTCGAGCCGGCGCGTGTCGTGGGTCGGGAACGCGGCTGGTGCAGTGTCGCGACACCCACCGGCGAACGGTCGCTCGAGGTCTCCGGTCTGGCCGTCGGCGACTGGGTCGCACTCGACGGTGACGTCGTGCGCGAGCTGCTCCCGCGCTGGTCCGAGCTCGCCCGCCTCGGGCCCGAAGGCAACCGCCAGGTGCTCGCCACCAACATCGACCTGGTGTTGATCGCGGCGCCGGCCGATCGGCTGTCGCTCGCGCGAGTGGAACGCGAGGTCGTCGTCGCCTGGGAGAGCGGCGCGCGACCGATGGTGGTGCTGACCAAGGTCGACGTGGCGCCGCCGGGGGTCGCCGACGAACTGACGACCCGGCTCGTCACCGTGGACGTGCTCGCGACCAGCGCAGTGACGGGGGAGGGGATCGACGACGTCCGCGCCGTGCTCCCGCACCCGGTGACCGCGGCACTTCTCGGGCCTTCGGGCTCGGGGAAGTCGACGTTGGTCAACGCCCTGCTCGGGGAGGAGCGACTCGCCGTCGGCGCGGTGCGTGAACAGGACGCGCGTGGGCGTCACACGACCACGAGTCGGCGCCTGGTGCCGTTGCCCTCGGGCGGCTCGCTCGTCGACATGCCCGGGCTCCGCAGCCTCGGCACCGACGCCGGCGAAGACGCGATCGCAGCGACGTTCACCGAGATCGACGCGCTCGCCGCGCAGTGCCGGTTCGCGGACTGCGCCCACGTCACCGAACCCGGGTGCGCGGTGCTCGCCGCCGAACAGGCGGGCGACCTCGACCCCGACCGCCTCGCCAGCTACCGCAAGCTCCTGCTGGAGACCGAGGCCGAGCAGCGCCGCGTCGACCCCGTGTCGCGCCAGGAGCAGACCCGGTTGTGGAAGGAGCGCACCAAGGCGATGCGCCGCCTGTACCGCGACCGCGATCGCGAGTGACAGGCGAGGCAGGTCAGGGCAGGAAGGGGAAGCGCTCCTTGGCCTGGCGGTGCGCGGCGAGCACCTCGTCGTAGCGACGCTGCACGCCGACCTCCTGGCCCGGTCCCATCACGATGTAGTCCCAGCCCTCCTTCACGCCGACGAGGGTGACATCGGCGACGACGTCGGGCTCGATCATCTCGAGCGACGTCGGGTCGAGCGCGCCGACGAGTACCCCGAAGTCGGCGGCCGTCGAATCGGGATCGGCCGACGGGCGGGCGCCGGAATCGGCGATGTTGGTGTTCACGCCCGCGGGGACGAGCACGCTCACTCCGATGCCCGTGCCGTCGAGCTCGTAGCGCAACGCTTCGGACAGGCCGACGATCGCGTGCTTGGTCGCGCAGTAGGGGCCGAGGCGCGGCGTCGACACGAAGCTCGCGCCCGAGCCGGTGTTCACGATGTGGCCCTCGCCCTGCTCGATCATGCGGGGGACGAAGCTGCGCACGCCGTTGGCCACGCCGAAGAGGTTGACGCCGACGAGCCAGCGAAAGTCTTCGTCGCTGTAGTCCCACACGCGCCCGACGGGGGAGACGCCGGCGTTGTTGCAGAGCAGGTGCACGGCGCCGAACGTGTCGAACGCGAAGTCGGCGAGCTCCTGCACCTGCTGCGCATCGGACACGTCGACGGCCTTGCCGAACGCGGTGTCGTCGGGCAGCTCCGACGCGACGGCCTCGGCACGGTCGCCGTTGATGTCCGCCACCACGACCCGCATGCCCTCGGCTGCGCACGCCTCGGCGAGCGCCGCGCCGATCCCGCTCCCGCCACCGGTGATCACCGCGACCTTGCCGTCGAGCTCCTGCAGCATGTGTCCCCCTCGTCGTGGCGGCCTTCCGACGGCGCAGTCTGCCCGGTCCGCGCGGCCGACACGACCGCGGCGAGCGTGGGGACCGCGTTCTTTCGGCGCTGAGTACTCGCTACGGGTACTGACAGCCGAAAGAACGCAGATGCCCCGATCGTGTGACCCGGGTCACCGGATGTAACGACTTCGGGGTCCGCGTCGATCTCGGAGGTGTCCCGGCTTGGGGACTCACCGAGACCTGCCCGCGGGAGGTCTTTCAGGCCGGGACCCTTTCTTTCGCCATGATCGAGCCTCACCTCTGCCGCGACTGTGGCCTCACTGCCGAGATCCCGCTCGTCTACGAGACCGGCGAGGTGGACGGCTGGCTCTGCGGCTCGTGCGAGCGCAAGCTCCGCATGAAGCGGATGGGCTGGCGTCGGCGGACGAACCACAAGCTGCGCCGCCTCCTCAAGCTGTAGGCCTCCTCGCGGGGACAGGTCTCGCTCACGCCACGGGCTCCGACGAGCCGGTGGCTTCTTCGCGCACGCGGCCTGGAGCATGCTTGAAACCGAACAGGCGTTCGGCTAAGTTGCACGTGTGTGGTTCGGGGGCGACTCCGGAGCCCACGGGTCCGGGGCAACCCTGACGAGCAGGCCCGAATAACTGTCACACCCCGGTCGTACGGTCCCCACGACGACTTCCCCCCACCAGATCGCACTGTCGACGCAACCCACAGGAGGGTTCCACCGTGGAACGAGACCAGGCACTCGAAATGGCACTCGGCCAGATCGAGAAGCAGTACGGCAAGGGCGCCATCATGCGCCTCGGCGAGCACGGCAACGTCGGTGTCGCCGCCATCCCCACCGGCGCGCTGGCGCTCGACATCGCGCTCGGCATCGGGGGTCTGCCCCGCGGTCGCGTCGTCGAGGTCTTCGGTCCGGAGTCCTCGGGCAAGTCCACCCTCGCCATGCACGTGGTGGCCGAGGCCCAGCGCAACGGCGGCACCTGCGCCTACATCGACGCCGAGCACGCCATGGACCCGGTCTACGCGTCGGCGATCGGCGTCAACGTCGACGAGCTGCTGATCTCCCAGCCCGACACGGGTGAGCAGGCGCTCGAGATCACCGACATGCTGATCCGCTCGGGCGCCCTCGACGTCGTGGTCATCGACTCGGTGGCCGCACTCGTGCCCCGGGCCGAGATCGAGGGCGAGATGGGCGACACCCACGTCGGCCTCCAGGCCCGCTTGATGAGCCAGGCGCTGCGCAAGCTCACCGCCAACCTCAACCGGTCCAACACCATCTGTCTCTTCATCAACCAGCTGCGGGAGAAGATCGGTGTGATGTTCGGCTCGCCCGAGACCACGCCGGGCGGCCGGGCGCTGAAGTTCTACTCGTCGGTGCGCCTCGACATCCGCCGCATCGAGTCGATCAAGGACGGTGCCGAGATCACCGGCAACCGCACCCGGGTCAAGGTGGTCAAGAACAAGGTCGCCCCGCCGTTCAAGCAGGCGGAGTTCGACATCATGTACGGCAAGGGCATCAGCCGCGAGGGCTCGCTGCTCGACGTCGGCGTGGAGCTCGGCATCGTCAAGAAGTCGGGCGCCTGGTTCACCTACGAGGGTGAGCAGCTGGGTCAGGGGCGTGAGAACGCCAAGACCTTCCTGTCCGAGAACATCGACATGATGCTCGAGATCAGCGAGAAGATCCGCCAGGAGGTCGGCATCGACGAGGTCGACGTCTCCGAGCTCGACGGCGAGATCTCCCTCAACGAGGAAGCCCCGGTCGAGGTCGACAGCTGATCGGCCCGACAGGTCGCGGCGCACCGGGCGGGGCCCCTTGCCAGGTCCCGTCCGGTGTCGTCCGCTCCTCGCATTCCACGAACAACCGGCAGGAGTCCGTGGAATGTGGGGTGTACTGACGGATGATCGCTGCCTCGCCGGCCTCCGTAGACTGATCGCCCGTGAACCAGCCCCCCTCTCCTGAGCAGTCGGGGCCGCGCCGCTTCTACGTGCGCACGTTCGGCTGTCAGATGAACGAGCACGACTCCGAGCGCATCGCCGGGCTGCTCGCGTCCGAGGGCATGGAGGCCACCGACGACGTCGAGTCGGCCGATGTCGTCGTGCTCAACACGTGCTGCATCCGTGAGAACGCCGACAACAAGCTCTACGGCCAGCTGGGGCGGCTCAAGTCGCTGAAGCAGGAGCGCCCCGACCTGCAGATCGCGGTGGGCGGGTGCCTGGCCCAGAAGGACCGCGAGCTCATCGTGGAGCGGGCCGGTCACGTCGACGTCGTGTTCGGCACCCACAACCTGGGCAACGCGGCGGCCCTGCTCGAACGGGCCCGCTTCGAGGGCCCGGTGGTCGAGATCCTCGAGGAGCACGAGGCCTACCCGTCGGCGCTGCCCGCCCGTCGCACCGACTCTTCCACCCATGGCCGCCACAGCGCGTGGGTCACCATCCAGGTCGGCTGCGACAACTCGTGCACGTTCTGCATCGTCCCGATCGTGCGCGGGCCCGAGATCAGCCGGCGCATGGGCGACATCGTCCACGAGGTCGAGGAGCTCGCCGCCGACGGCGTACGCGAGATCACCGTGCTCGGTCAGAACGTCAACTCCTACGGACGCGACCTCGGCGCCGGGCAGTACCGCCCGCAGTTCGCCGACCTGCTGCGCGCGCTCGACGCCGTCGACGGCATCGACCGCATCCGCTTCACGTCGCCGCACCCCAAGGACCTGCGGCCCGAGACCATCGCCGCCATGGCCGAGTGCGATGCGGTGTGCGAGCACCTGCACCTCCCGTTGCAGTCGGGGAGCGACCGCACGTTGTCGCGCATGCACCGCGGCTACACCGCCGAGCGATACCTGCAGCGCCTCGCCGACGCGCGCGCGCGCCATCCCCGATCTCGCCGTCACCACCGACCTCATCGTCGGCTTCCCGGGCGAGACCGAGGACGACTTCGCCCGCACCCTCGAGGTGGTCGACGAAGCCGCGTACGACGCCGCCTACACGTTCGTGTTCTCGCCCCGTCCCGGCACCCCCGCCGCCGACATGGTCGACGACTTCGTCGCGCCCGAGGTCGCGCAGGATCGCATGCGTCGGCTCGGCGAGGTGGTGGAGCGCCACGCGCTGACCAAGCACGCGGCACGGGTCGGGCGCACCGAGTCGCTGTTGCTCGAAGGCCCGTCGAAGAACGACGCCACCATGTGGTCGGGCCGCACCCGTCAGAACAAGTTGGTCCACTTCCCTTGGCCGGGCGTGCTCCGGGAGCAGTCGCCCGTCGTCGGCGGCACCGCCGACGTCGTCGTCACCTACGCCGCACCGCATTGGCTGCGCGGCGATCTGGTCGACGTCCAGCCCGCCCCGCGCCCGGCGCGCATCCGCATCCCTGTCGTCGCTGCGCCTGCGTGACCCGCCTCCCACACCGCTCGTGACACGCCCGCACCTCGCGATCGTCGGCCCCACCGCGTCCGGGAAGTCGGCGCTCGCGCTGGAGGTGGCGCGTGCGCTCGGCGACGTCGAACTGGTGTCGGTCGACTCCATGCAGGTGTACCGGGGCCTCGACATCGGCACCGCCAAGCCCAGCGCGGCCGAGCAGGCGCTGGTACCCGCACCACCTGATCGACGTCGCCGATCCCACCGACGAGTGGTCGGTCGTCCGCTTCCAGCAGGAGGCCCGCGCCGCGGTCGCCGACATCGAACGGCGGGGCAAGCGGGCGCTGCTCGTCGGCGGGACCGGCCTCTACGTGCAGGCGGTCGTCGATCCGCTCACGTTCCCGCCCGAGGACCGCGCCGTGCGCGACGCGATCCTCGCCCGGGGAGGCGACCTGCACGCCGAGCTCAACCGGCTCGACCCCGACGCCGCGGCCGCGATCGAGCCCGGCAACACCCGTCGCCTCGCCCGTGCCCTCGAGGTGATCGAGATCACCGGCAAGCCGTTCTCGTCGTTCGGCACCGGGATCCAGACGTTCGGGGAGACGGTGTTCCCGATCCGCATCGCCGGCGTGTGGCTCCCGCGTGACCTGCTCAACGCCCGCATCGACGCGCGTGTCACCACCATGCGCGAGGCCGGCCTGGTCGACGAGGTGCGTCGGGCTTGCGCGATCGCGGCGAGCTCTCCCGCACCGCCGCGCAGGCCATCGGGTACCGCGAGGTGCTCACCGCCCTTGATGGTGTCGGCCTCGACGGGAACACCGGTCTCGGCGCGGCGTTGGAAGCCATCGTGGTCCGCACCCGCCAGTTCGCCGCGTCGCCAACGCATGTGGTTCCGGCGTGATCCCCGCATCAGCTGGTTCGGGGCACCTGAGAATGCGTGCACGGTCCTTCCCGCCCTCCTGGCAAGCTGGAGCGCATGACTGCCGTCCGGCTGTCCAAGCTGCACGCCACCGGCAACGACTTCCTCGTGTGGTCGTGGCTCGGTCCTGACGCGTCGGGAGACTCGATCACCGGCGACCAGGCGCGCGCGCTCTGCGACCGCCACACCGGTGTGGGTGCCGACGGCCTCATCGTTGTGAAGCCGGGGCAACGACGGCGCCGACGCCGAGATGCTCCTCTTCAACGCCGACGGCAGCGTCGCCGAGATGAGCGGCAACGGCATGCGCACGCTGGCGTGGGTGGCGGCGCGCGACGGCCTCGGTGCCGACGGCACGCTCGTCGTCGACACCGGCGGCGGTCGTCGCCAGGTCGAGCTCACCCGCGACGCGGCCGGTGTCGTCACGCACGCGACCGTCGACATGGGCCCGGTCACCTGGGACCCCACGCGGATTCCGGTCGCGCTCGACTCACCCTTCGGCGTCACCGCCGACTTCCACGGCACCCACTACGAGGGCGACGCCGCCGGCATGGGCAACCCGCACCTCGTGCTGTTCGTCGACGACCCCGCCACCGCCCGCGTCACGCAACACGGCCCGCACCTCGAGCACGACGAGCGCTTCCCGAAGCGCACCAACGTCGAGTTCGTGCGCGTCACGCCCGGCGCGACCGACGAGGTCGACATGCGCGTGTGGGAGCGCGGGGTGGGGGAGACCCTCAGCTGCGGCACCGGCGCGTGCGCCACTGCCGCGGTCGCGCACCACCGCGGCCTCGTCGGCCGAGCGCGTCACCGTGCACGTCCCCGGCGGCGACCTCACCGTCGAGCTCGCGGCCGGCCCCACCGACGGGATCCGCCTCGGCGGACCGGTGGTGCACGTCTTCGACGTGGAGCTGGAACTGTGAGCCGCCGGCGCCTCACCGCAACCGAAACCGATTTCGACGTCCTGCGGCAGCGCGCGCTGCTCGTGGGCACCGGCATCGGCACGCGCGACGCCGAGGCCGCGCAGGCGTCGCTCGACGAGCTCGCGCTGCTCGTCGACACCGCCGGCGCCGATCCCGTCGAGCTCGTGCTGCAACGGCGCGAACGCGCCCGACCCCGCCACCTACATCGGTTCGGGCAAGGCCAAGGAGCTGCAGGAGCTCGCCGAGACCCTCGACGTCGACCTCGTCGTGTTCGACGACGAGCTCACGCCCGCGCAGCAACGCAACCTCGAGAAGCTGTTCAAGGTCGACGTCGTCGACCGCGTCGCGCTGATCCTCGACATCTTCGCCCAGCACGCGCGCAGTCAGGAGGGCATGGTGCAGGTGGAGCTGGCCCAGCTCCGCTACCGCCTCCCGCGTCTGCGCGGTCGTGGCCTGCAGCTCAGCCAACAGGGCGCCGGCGGTGGCGCGCGCGGGGGACTGGTCGGCAACCGCGGTCCCGGTGAGACGCAGCTCGAAGTCGACCGTCGCCGCATCCAGACGCGCATCGCGCGCCTCGAGCGTTCGCTCGACACCCTGGCCAAGAACCGCGACACGCAGCGCAAGAGCCGTCGCCGCAGTGCGCGCTCGACCGTCGCGCTCGTCGGCTACACCAACGCGGGCAAGTCGACCCTGCTCAACCGGCTCACCGACTCCCACGTCCTGGTCGAGGACCGGCTCTTCTCCACCCTCGACCCCACCACCCGCCGCCTGCGCCTCCCCGGCGGCGAGACCGTGCTCGCCTCCGACACCGTCGGGTTCGTCCAGCGCCTCCCGCACCAACTGGTGGAGTCGTTCCAGTCCACGCTGGAGGAGGTGGTCGACGCCGATCTCCTCGTCCACGTCGTCGACGCCAGCTTCCCCGAGGCCGAGGTCCAGATCGACGCGGTCCGCAAGGTGCTGCGCGAGATCGACGCCGATCAGGTGCCCGAGCTGCTCGTCCTCAACAAGGCCGACATCGCCGACCCCGACGACGTGAAGCTGCTCCAGACCGTGTACCCGCGAGCCGTCGTCGTGTCCGCGGTCACAGGAGAAGGCGTCAGTGTGCTCTTGGACACCCTGGCGGCTCGATTGAGATCACTCGCTCCTATCGTGGAGTTCTTGGTGCCGTACGAGCGGGGCGACGTCGTCGCCGCACTGCACCGGGAGGGCGAGGTCTTGGTGGAAGTCCATGCAGAGGGCGGGAGTCGGTTGCGAGCGCGACTGCCCGCGCCTGCAGTGACTCGCTTCGGCGAGTTCGTCGTCACTCCGAGGGCGTGACCGCAGACCCCACCGCGTTCCCGACCGATCGACTGCTGGATGCGCTCGAGGTCGCGATCGTGGTGTTCGACGTCGAGGGCAAGATCCTCCTCGCCAACCAGCGCGGCGCGTGACGACTTCGCGGTGCTCGGCGACCCACTCGACTACGAGGAGAGTCTGTTCACCGACTCCTTCGACGTCGTCGACGAGCACGGCGTGGCGCTGGCGGTCACCGACATCCCGTCGGTGCGCACACTGCGCACGGGGGAGACGCTCAGCGGATTCGTGATGGGCGTGCGCTCGAGCGAGTACACGGGCACGGTGTGGCTCACCGTGGCCACGCAGCCGCTGCGCGACGACGACGACGAGATCGTCGGGGTCATCTGCAGCTTCTTCGACACGACCACCGAACGACGCGCGCAGAGGGCGTTGCGCGCGTCGGAGGAGCGGTTCCGGCTCATCGCCGAGAACGCGGCCGACGTCGTCTACCGCTTCTCGGTCGGTGACACCCCGCACTTCGACTACGTGAACCCCGCGGTCGAGGCCCAGCTCGGCTACTCGCCGCAGGACTTCTAC
Organism: uncultured Actinomycetes bacterium; assembly: GCA_963697125.1. GTDB lineage: Bacteria > Actinomycetota > Acidimicrobiia > IMCC26256 > DASPTH01 > DASUAS01. The sequence goes on along the minus strand of CAVOMW010000006.1, from coordinate 316,820 downwards.
GACGACCCGTCGCTCATCATCAAGGTCACCCACGACGACGACGTCGACGTGGTGCGCTCGCTCGGCTACGAGGGTGTCGACGACGTGCGCTCGATGCAGCTGCGCATGGTGCGGCGCGACGGGACGCAGATCTGGACCGAGCACAAGGTGGTGCCGCTGCGGAACTCCTCCGGCGAGGTGATCGCGGCCACGGGCATCGCGCGTGACGTCACCGCGCTGAAGGTGAAGGAGGCGTTCCTCAGCCACCGCGCGCTGCACGACGCGCTCACCGGCCTCCCCAACCGGGTGCTGCTGCTCGACCGACTCGAGGCCGCGTTGGCCCGCATCCGTCGCCACCACTCGTACCTCGCGGTGCTGTACCTCGACCTCGACCGCTTCAAGACCGTCAACGACAACCTCGGCCACGAGGTCGGCGACCGGTTGCTGCAGGTGGTCGCGGAGCGGTTGCAGCAGACGCTGCGGCCGTCCGACAGCGTCGCCCGTCTCGGCGGTGACGAGTTCGCCGCGGTGCTCGCCGACCTGCACGACCCGAGTGAGGCGATGCAGGTGGCCGAGCGTGTGCTCGCGGTGATCGCCGAACCGGTCGACGTCGGTGACAGCCCGCTGGTGACCACGATCAGCATCGGCATCGCGGGCACCGACGACGGCGACGCCACCGCGGGCGAGCTGCTGCGCCGCGCCGACTTCGCCATGTACACCGCCAAGGACCACGGCCGCGCGCGCGTCGAGGTGTACGAAACTCCTTCGTCGGGAGAAGGCGACAGTTAGCCTGCGCGGATGCCCTCCGATTCGCCGGCCTTCGTCCCGCCGCCGTATCCGCACGATCGCCTGGGACCGATCCGGGCCACGGCCGCGGCGGTGCCCGGCGGGATCCTCGACGCGTCGGTCGGCACGCCGGTCGACCCCATGCCCGCGGTCGCGCTCGAGGCGCTGACGGCCGCGGCGCCCGCCGGTACCGGGTACCCGGCCACCATCGGCAGCCCCGGCTTCCGCGAGGCCGCGGTGGGATGGGTCGCACGCCGCTTCGGCTGTCCGCTCACCGTCGACGACGTGATCGCGTGCATCGGCACCAAGGAAGTGGTGGCGTCGCTGCCGCGGATGTTGTCGCTGCGCGACCCGTCGCGCGACACCGTGCTCTACCCCGCGGTGGCGTACCCCACCTACGAGATGGGCGCGCTCCTCGCCGGGTTGCGCGCGGTGCCGGTGCCGGTCGACGACGAGTGGCACCTCGACCTCGACCGCGTCGATCCCGCCGACGCCGACCGCGCGCTCCTGCTCTGGCTCAACGACCCGAGCAACCCGACCGGCGCGGTCGCGACTCCCGAAGGCATGGTCGATGCCGTCGAGTGGGCACGGGCACGCGGGATCCTCGTCGGCCAGCGACGAGTGCTACGCCGAGTTCACCTACGACGCTGATGGCGCGCCCGCGGCGCCGGTCACCGCGCTCGCGTCCTCACCGGATGGCGGCGGCGCCGACGGCGTGCTCGTCGTCCACTCGTTGTCGAAGCGCTCGAACATGGCGGGATTGCGCGCCGGGTTCATCGCCGGCGACCGCACGCTCATCACCTACCTGGGCGAGATGCGCAAGCACGGCGGGCTCATGATGCCGTCACCGATCCAAGCCGCGGCGGCCGCCGCCCTCGGCGACGACGAGCACGTCCGCGAGCAGCAGGCCCGCTACGCGCGTGCGACGCGCGCTCGCGCTGCCCGCGCTCGAGTCACGCGGACTGGTGCACGACGGCGGCTCGTCGACCTTCTACCTGTGGTTGCGCGACGCCGACCGTGCCCGCGACGGCTGGGCCATCGCCGAGGAGCTCGCCACCACCGGCCTGGTGGTCGCGCCGGGCGACTTCTACGGCACGCGCCAGCACCGACCACGTGCGGGTGGCGCTCACCCTCACCGACGACCAGATCAACCTGCTGTGCGAGCGGGCCACCAAGTAGCCGCCTGCCTTCCGAGCCACACAAGGTTGCGTCACCTGAGGGCGCCAGAGGCACCTCAGATGACGCAACCTCGCGATGGAACGGTTGCCCACGCGTCTGTGCTCGCCAATAGCCTGATCGGCATGGCCGAATCACCGGAAGCGCTCGAGAAGACCATCACCGCACTCTGGGAGGGCCGCGAGGACCTGTTCGCGGTGCTGCCCGAGCTCGAGGCCCGGCAAGCGGTGCTGCAGGCCGTCGAGATGCTCGACACCGGCGAGGCCCGCGTGGCGGAGGTGGTGGGCGACGACGTCGTCGTGCACCAGTGGCTCAAGTACGCGGTGCTGCTCCTGTTCCGCCTCTCCCACATGGAGACCATCGAGCTCGGCCCGTTCGAGTACGCCGACAAGATCCCGCTGAAGCGCCACTTCCAGCGCTCGCGGCGTGCGGGTGGTGCCGGGCGCGTCGGCCCGCTGGGGTTCCTACCTCGCGCCGGGCGCGGTGATGATGCCGAGCTACGTCAACATCGGGGCGCGCGTCGGCGCCGACACGATGGTCGACACCTGGGCCACCGTCGGTTCGTGCGCGCAGATCGGTGAGCGCGTGCACCTCTCCGGTGGCGTCGGCATCGGTGGTGTGCTCGAGCCGCCGCAGGCCGCGCCGGTGATCGTGGGTGACGACACCATGATCGGGTCGCGCTGCATCGTCGCCGAGGGTGCGCGCGTCGGCAACGGCGTGGTGCTCGGGGCCGGTGCCATCCTCACCGGATCGATCCCGGTGATCGACGCCGAGACCGGCGACGAGCTGTCGCGCGGCATCGTGCCCGACTGGTGTGTCGCCATCTCCGGCGACCCGCGCCCGCGAGTACCCCGGCGGCACCTTCGGTCTGCCCTGCGTGCTGGTGGTGAAGCGCCTCGACCGAGGGCGAGCGCCACGACAAGTCCAAGCTCAACGACATCCTGCGCGACCACGGCGCCGCGACGTGACCCAGCCTTCGACGGCGGGCGTCCTCGAGGTTCCCGCCGAGGACCTCTTCGAGCTCACCACCGCGCTGGTGGCGGTGCCGTCGGAGAGCCACCACGAGGAGGCGCTCGCCGACCTGGTCGAGGCCCGCCTGCGTGAGCGCGCGCCGTCGCTCGCCATCGACCGCGTCGCGCACAACATCGTCGTGCGCACGCAGCTCGGACGCGACCGGCGCGTCCTGCTCGGTGGTCACCTCGACACCGTGCCCGCCAACGGTGGCAACGAGGTGCCGCGCGTCGAGGGCGACACGCTGTTCGGGCTCGGGTCCGCCGACATGAAGAGCGGCCTCGCGGTGCTGCTGCGCATCGCCGAGGAGCTGCACGCCGACACTCCTCGCGATCAGCGCGCGCACCACGACGTCACGCTCGTGTTCTACGAGGCCGAAGAGGTGCGCGACCAGTTCAACGGGCTCGGCATCGTGATGCGCGAGCAGCCCGAGCTGCTCGCGGCCGACTTCGCCATCCTGCTCGAACCCACCGAAGGTTGGGTCGAAGCCGGGTGCCAGGGCGTGCTCGTGGCCAAAGCGGGCTTCGACGGCGAGCGCGCGCGCACGCGGCGCGTCCGTGGATGGGCAGCAACGCCATCCACTCGGCGTCGGACGTGCTGGCGCGCATCGCCGAACACGAGACCGACACCGTCGACGTCGACGGGCTGCAGTTCCGCGAGTCGTTCCAGGTGGTCGGCATCGAAGGCGGGGTGCAGGGCAAGCACAACGTCGTCCCCGACCGCTGCACGATCACCGTCAACCGACGTTTCGCGCCGAAGTACACGCCCGAAGAGGCGGAGGCGCAGGTGCGCGAGCTGCTCGAGGGCGCCGACGACATCGAGATCCTGCAGGCGCAGCTGGCCGCGCCGCCCAACCTCACCGACCCGCTGGTCGACGAGTTCGTGAGCGGCCTCTCGCTCCCGGTGCGGCCCAAGCTCGGCTGGACCGACGTGGCGCGCTTCGCCGCGCTGGGCATCCCCGCGCTCAACTTCGGCCCCGGCGATCCCGAGATCGCGCACACCCAGGGCGAGTTCGTCACCCGGCAGTCGGTCGAGCGTTGCTACGACGTGCTGTCGCAGTTCGTTGGTGTCGGCGTGGGAGTGGCGTAAGTTCCTGCGATGCCCACGATTCACGCCAACGGCATCGACATCTACTACGAGCACAAGGGCAGCGGTCCCCGCCTCCTCTACTTCCAGGGCAGCGGCCAGACGCTGGCCAAGTCGTGGGTGATGGTCGACGGCTGGTCGAAGGACTTCGAGGTCGTCGCCCACGACCAGCGTGGCCTCGGTCAGACCGAGATCCCGCCCGGTCCCTACGAGATGGCCGACTACGCGGCCGACGCCGCCGCGCTGCTCGACGCCGTGGGCTGGGACTCGTGCCGCATGGTCGGCACCAGCTTCGGCGGCATGGTCGCGCAGGAGTTCGCGGTCACCTCGCCCGAGCGGGTCGAACGCCTCGGGCTCGTGTGCACCTCTCCCGGTGGCGACTACGCGTCGTATCCGTTGCACACCCTCGCCGACCTCCCGCCCGACGAAGCCAAGGCGTTGGGCGCAACGCTGCTCGACGGTCGCTTCACGCCCGAGTACCTCGCCGAGCACGACGACGCCCGCGCGCTCGTCGACATGATCGCCGACATGCAAGGGGCACCCGCGAGCGACGAGGTGCAGTCGGGGCGAGGCCGCCCAACTCGACGCCCGCAGCCGGTTGAACGTGATCGACCGGCTCGCCAACATCACGTGCCCCACGCTCGTGCAGGCGGGCAAGTACGACCACATCGCGCCGCCGGCCAACGCCGAGGTCATCGCCGAGCACATCCCGAACTCGGAGCTGCGGCTCTACGAGGGCGGGCACATCTTCTTCCTGCAGGATCCGCAGGCCGTGCCCGACGCGATGGAGTTCCTCGCCGCCGACTGATGGCTCGCCCGACGCTGCTCCTCATCCACGGCATCGGCTCGACGCGCGCGTTCTGGGACCCGATCCTCCGGTCGCTCCGCGACTACGAGTGCGTCGCCGTCGACGTGCCCGGCTTCGGCGACGCGCCTGCCATCGACGAGCCGGTGACGGTGGCGCGCCTCGCCGCCGCGCTCGACGACCCCAGCTTGGGTCCGGTCGTCGTGATCGGCCACTCGCTCGGCGGGATGATCGCGCAGGAGCTGGCGTTGCTCGCCCGGGATCGGGTGCGCGGCCTCGTGCTGTGCAACACCATCCCCGGCGTCACCGAGGGCGCGCGCGAGTTCAACCCGGTGCTGGCGACGTTGGCCGAGACCGAGGGCTCCGACGCGGTCGCCGAGGCGCTGCTCCCGGCCATGTTCGGACCCGAGCCGCTCGAGAACACCGAGCGCGCGCGAGAGCGGTACCTCACCGACATGCGTGCGGCCGATCCCGCGTCGCTCGCAGCTGCGTTTCGCGCCGTCGTCACCTTCGACGCGCGCGATCGTCTGCCCGAGCTCTCGGTGCGCGCCCTGGTCATCGCCGGCCAGCACGAGGGCAACGACGCCGACCAGGAGGAGCTCGCCGATCTCCTCGACGCGCGCTGCGTGTTCCTGCCGGGCACGAGCCACCTCGCGCCGGTCGAGTCGCCGACCGCCTTCGCCGCCGAGGTGGTCCCGTTCCTGAAGCGCTGCTAGTACCGCGCCATGAAGTTCGGCACGTACCACACGTTCCAGATCCCGCCGTGGACGACGACCGAGCAGGTGTACGCGGAGGAGTTCGAGCGCGTCGACCTCGCCGAATCACTCGGCTACGACAGCGTGTGGGTGCCCGAGCAGCACTTCTTCGACTACTGCGCGTGTCCCGACGCGATCGACATGGCGATGCACCTCCTCGGCCGCACGTCGCGCGTGCGCGTCGGCGCCGCCGTCGTCAACCAGTCGCTCACCCACCCATTGCGGTTCGCCGAGCGCGCCGCGCTGCTCGATCACGTCGGTGGCGGGCGCGTCGATCTGTGCATGGGGCGCGGCTACCAGTGGCCCCAGAACGTGGTGTTCGAGGTCGAAGAGGCCACCACCAAGGCTCGCTTCACCGAGTCGATCGACGTCATCCTCGACGCGTGGACGGGGGAGCGCCACGGCTACGACGGCGAGTTCTTCCGCTTCCCGCCCGTGCGCACCTGGCCCGCGCCGGTGCGCCGCCCCGAGGAGGTGCTGCTGATGAGCGTCGGCGGTGCCACGCCGATCGAGGAGACCGTCACCCGCGGCCTGCCGCTCGCGTTGGCGTCGCCGTTCGCGCCGGTCAGCGCGACCGCCGACATCATCCGCAACTACGTGTCGCCTGGTCGAGGAGTCCGACCTCGACACCGACCTCATCCTCGACCGCGCCATCGTGCTCCTCTACATGCTCATCGCGCCGACGAAGGCCGAGGCGCACGACATCCAGAAGCAGCCCTACGAGTGGCACATGTCTCGCCTCGCCGCGCTGAGCGCACCGGTGCGGCCGATCGAGGAGTGGGACACCCTCACCGCCGAAGCGACGCCGCCCGAACCGCCTCCCGAAATTCCCGACGCCGACTGGCAGCAGCAGATCGACACCAACCTCGTGTTCGACGATCCCGCCGGCTGCATCGAGAAGATCGAGCTGCTGCACGACGCGGGCGTGCGCAACGTCGTCTGCTGGCAGGGCGTCGGCGGCGTCGCGCAGGAGCACGTCCTCCGCTCGATGCAACTCTTCGCCGACGAAGTGGCGCCGCGTTTCGCGTCGCTGACTACAGCGCGTCGAAGAGTGGCGTGAGCTGGTCGATGCCCTCGGAGACCTTCCGGGCGAGTGATCCACGGCGGCCCCGTGCGACGACGTTCGCCCGGGACGCGGCGCGGAGCGATGCCCACCGAGGCGTTCGCGGCCTTCCGAATGTCGAGGTCTTCGTCGGATCGCTCCAGCCGTCGAGCGAGCTCGGCCGAGATCGCACCTTCGGTCGAGAGGACGATCCTGAGGATCGTCAGCACCGGGATTCGCTCCCCGAGAGCGTTCATCGTCTGGTCGCGCTCCAGCCGGGTCCCTCGCTCGAGTCGCTGCGCGAAGACGCAGAGCCCGGCACGCACGACCTCGATCGGGGGAGCGTCGTCGGGTTGCTTCCGCATCGCCGCCGCCACGCGTCTGCGTTGTCGCGCCAGTTCCCGACATGAGATCGGCCTTCGTGTCGAAATGGCGGAACAGCGTGCGCTCCGTGACCCCGGCCGCTTCGCGCGATCTCCGCCGACGTCGTCTGGTCGTAGCCCCGCTCCGCGAACAACCGGCTCGCAGCATCGAGCAGTCGCTGTCGGGTCTCGTCCCGCTTCTTGTCCCGGAGCGTGTCGCCTGCCACATCGCTGAAGCTAGCACTTGACGTCAGTCACTGACATCAATATGGTGTCAGTGACTGACGCCAGATCCAGAGAGAGGGCGGTTCGATGAAGGGCTGGAAGCGGGCGCTGACGGTCTGCCTGGCGGTGGGCTTCGCTGGTCACAGGTGCAGCGGTCGCTGCGCCGGCCGAGACCCGGCAGGGTGGAGCCGATCCCACCGCCGACGCCTCGAACGCGCCGTGGTACCCGTCGCTGCAGGCGTTCGAGCACTACAACTCCGGCTCGCTCGCACGTGTTCTCGCAGGCGAAGTTCGGCGGCTCGTTCCACGGACCGAACACGGTGAAGCTGGAGCAGTCCGCGCGACGGCGCGTACCCGTCCGGCTACAACATGTCGTACCTGAACGCGAACGCCGCCTTCATCCAGGGCGGCAGCTACGGCGACGTCGAGAACTCGATCGGCCCGTTCGTCGCCAAGGTCGACCCGAAGACGCTGAAGCCGGTCTGGTTCACGCAACTCGTCAACACCGTGCGAGACCGGGGAGTGGGACTACCCGGGCGCCATGGCGATCGAGAACGACGGCTTACATCTACGTCGTCTCGGGCTACCGCATCTTCAAGGTCGACCCGAAGGACGGGACGTCGTCGCGACCCTAGCCCTGCCGACGTCGGTCTACATGCGGAACAACTATCCGACCGACGCCGCCCGACCTACGACACGACGCTCACCGAGAACGCGGTCAACACCTCCTACAACGGCATCAACGCGCTGCCCGACGGGACGATCGTCGTGAAGTCGCTGTACCGCGTCGCCGGCTGCACGCTGAACGGCCGTCCGCGCTCCTCGACTGTCCCGATTCGACGAACGTTCCCGGCATCCAACCTGATCTCGGTCGATCCGAAGACCATGCAGATCATCGACAACATCACGCTGCCCACACTCGCGGGCGCCCGGCCCACCATCACGCGCTACCAGGGCGTCGACTACGTGTATCTCCTGGAGAACCAGTCTCCAACGCGGTCCGCTACTCGGTGAAGGACGGCAAGTTCACGCTCGACACCGCGTGGACGCCGGCCGCGGTTCCCAATCCCGGTCAGACGCCCGGGGGCTCGTTGATCGTCTTCAACGACTGGATCGTCGGTGCGACGAACTCCGTTCCCGCGACCGGCGCCGCTGACGATGTTCGCCATCAACCAGGGCGACGCCGTCCAAGGTCTTCGACGTGCAGCCCTACGTCGACGACCCGGTCGATCCCGAGATGACCAAGCTCTTCGCCACCGCCGCGGAAGGACAACCGGCGGTGAGCTGGGCCGGGATGTCGTTGGAGGCCGATCCCAGAACGGCCTCTTCTACGGCGTGGAGACGCTGGCGCGGAAGGTCGCGGCGTTCAAGCTCACGCGACTCCGGCATCGAGACGGTGTGGAAGAAGAACCAGACCACCACCGAATGGGCCACGCTGATCGGCCCGAAGCAGCACCGCGTCTGGGTGGGCACCGACATCCCCGGGGCCGAGATCCCCGGCAAGAACAAGACCGACCGGATCATGTTCCGCGATGCCGCCACCGGTCGACTGCTGGCACGGTCGGCGCGAGTTCCGGTCATGACGCAAGGAAGTGCGGTCCAGCCCGGTTACGGCGGCAGTGTGTTCTTCCCGGGAGCGACCGGCACCCTGATCAAGGTCACGCCGTCCCCGAAGTAGCGCGGCGGTGATGTGGCGCCGCGCACCGCTGAGTTTCCGGGAGCGTCGCGGTCTGAACCCCTAGGAACCGATGAGGCGACGAATCTCCGAGGAGTTCACATGGGCAAGGTCCTGACCCACATGACGATGTCGCTCGACGGCTTCATCGCCCAGCCCGACGACATCCCGGGTGAGATCTTCGACTGGTACGGCGCCGGCGACGTGTCGGTCCCGAGCGCCAACCCGGACGTGACGTTCGACGTCGATGCCGCGAGCGCCGAGGTGTTGCGCGACCTGACCCAGAACGTCGGGGCGCTCGTGTCGGGTCGCCGGCTCTTCGAGATCACCGACGGCTGGGGCGACCGCCACCCGGTTGGCGCACCGGTGGTGGTGGTCACCCACCGCGAGGTCCCGAACCCCGAGCGCTGGCCGCGTACGACCTTCGTCGGCGACGTCGCCTCGGGCGTCGAGAAGGCGCGTGAGCTGGCCGGCGACAAGGACGTCACGATCTCGAGCGCGAACATCGCCCAACAGGCCGTGGACCTCGGGCTCGTCGACGAGGTGTGCGTCAGCCTCGCCCCGGTGCTGCTCGGCGAGGGCATCCCGTACTTCGCCAAGCTGGACCGCGGGCACGTGCTCTTCGACGACCCGGTGGTCGTGCAAGGGCGTCGCGCCCTCCACCTGCGGTACCCGGTTCGACGGTGACCGCACGTGGGTAAGCCACCCACATGTCGTTCCTCATCTCGAGTCGTGTCCGCCGTTGGGTGATCCTGGCGATCGCCGTGCCCCTCGGATCGTGGCTGCTGGCCAAGGCGGCCGAGCGCGTCCGCGAACGTCGCGGCGGTGACAGCAAGATCGCCAAGGCGCTCAGCGCACCGCAGAACTGGCGTGAACGGCGAGCCGCGAAGGCGGCGTAGTTCTTCGTCGTCAGGTCGAGCGAGCGCACGATCGCGGCGACACCGGTGAGCGCGGCGATGGTCAGGATGACGAGACGCAGGTCGACGTCCGCGAGACGGGGGCGCACGACGAAGCTGAGTGCGAGGCCGGCGAAGTAGCTCGGGATGAGCGTGACACCGAGCAGCACCTGCCAGCCGTGCAGCTCGCCGCCGATCAGCAGCCCCGTGATCGTGAACACGGTGCCGATCGCGAACTGCGTGGCGAGCGTGGAGCGGAACACGGGCGCCGGGTCGTTCTGGTAGAGCAACGCCAGCGGGGGTCCGTCGATGGCCGCGGCGGTTCCCGTGATGCCCGTCGCCACGCCGGTGACGCTCGCCGACGTCGGGGTGATGCCGGGGTGGAGGTGCGACGCCGCCACGCTGAGCACGACGGCGGCGATCACCACGCAACCGATGATCATCGCCAGCGTGTCCGTCGAGACCGCGGCGACGACCGCCACGCCGACCACGGTGCCGGGCACACGCCCGAGCAGCAGGTAGCGACTGCCGCGCCAGTCGATGTGGTCTCGTTCGCTCATGGCCATCGCCACCGCCATCGGGATCCCGGGGATGACCATCGCGCCCGGGAGTGCGGCCGGAACGATCAGCGCCACCAGCGGCACCGCGAGCAGGTTGGCGCCGAACCCCACGACGCCCTGCACCGTCGACGCAGCAACGACCGCCAACGCGATCACGAGCCACTCGACGCAGGAGATGTGCACGCGTGGATCTTGACAGGCGCCGAGCCGCGGACGGCTCGGGAATAGCGCCGCTACAGCCGACGCAACAGCGAGACGACCTTGCCGTAGATCGTGACGTCGGCGGGGTCGAAGACCATCTCTTCCATCGCCGAGTTCTCCGGCCGCAGCACGATCTTGTTGCGCCGCTTCACGAACGTCTTGACCGTCGCCTCTTCGCCGGGGATGCCTGCGATCACGGTGTCGCCGGCCTCGGCGTCGGGCTGCTGGCGCACGACCACGTAGTCGCCGTCGAAGATGCCGGCCTCGATCATCGAGTCGCCGCGCACCCGCAGCATGAAGAGCGTGCCGTCGCCGGTGAAGTCTTCGGGGACGGGGAGCGTCTCCTCGATGTTCTCGGCCGCGAGCACACCGGTACCGGCGGCGACGTCGCCGATGAGCGGCACGTGGCGCACGGGCCGGCGCTCGATGGGCTGGCCCGAGTCGACCTCGAGGTGGAGCTCGAGGGCACGGGGCTTGGTGGGGTCGCGGGTGAGGTAGCCCTTGTCCTGCAACGCCGCGAGGTGGGCGTGCACGGTGGAGCTCGAGGAGAGGCCGACGGCCTCGCCGATCTCACGCACGCTCGGGGGATAGCCGCGGTGGCGGACCTCGGCGTCGATGAACTCGAGCACCTGGCGCTGGCGGGGGGTCAAATCGGTCATCGGTCGACCGTAACACGATCGCGTGTTCGGGGCAAACACCCGTTCGGAATTTGTCTTGACACGAACGACTGTTCGTGTACCCTGCGAACAGGCGTTCGGCGTGCCCGTGGGGCCGGTTTCTGATCAAGTTCAGGAACCGGAAGCGGGCGGCTCCCCGGACTTCCTCGGAACCTGCTCTCCAGATAAGTGTCACACCCCCGTGGTTCGCTCTCTTCACACGAGCGGCGGACCGAAACAGGAGCCAACAGCAATGTCGCAAGCAGGCGTCATCACGATCACGACCCGGGCCACGGCGAGGCCGCGACCCACGACGCAGTCCCGCCGAACCGTTGCCGCCGGTTCGGCCCGGGTCGTGAGCCGCACCACCTACTGGCGACGGCGGGCCGTCGTCGCCGTGATGGTGGTCGCGATGCTCTTCGTGATGGCGCGGGCGGGTGCCGCGCTCGGGGGGAACACCCCCTCAGCCCCCGAGCGCCACCCAGCCCACTTCCACACTGGGGCTGGCCAGGTCCAGGGGGCCACGACCGTCGTGCAGCCGGGCGACTCGCTGTGGACCGTGGCCGAGCGCCTCGCGCCCGACAGCGACCCCCGCCCGGTGGTCGACGCGCTGTCGAGCGCTCGTCACGGCACCGAGCTCACGCCCGGCGAGACCATCTCGTGGGACGGCTAGACACCGTCCCCACTGTTCGCCCGCGGCGGCTTCTGGCACCGGTGCAACTGGCTGCCGGGCCGCCGCGGCTGCGCTCGTGCCCTCGATTCGCGAGATCGGGGCAGACTCCGACCATGACTGACACCACGACGAACACACGAGACGGCAACTGGGGGCGCTGGGGCGCCGACGACGAGCGGGGCACGCTCAACCTGCTCACGCCCGAGCGCACGCTCGCGGCCATGCAGGTGTGCAAGACCGGCAAGGTCTACAGCCTCTCGTTGCCGATCCAGAACAAGGGCGTGCCGCTCCTCGAGCACCGCCCGGCACCGTCTCGCTACTCGCTCACCAGCGCGAGCGACCCCGACCAGTTCACGTGGATGGGCGGTCATCCCGGACTCGGCGCCAACGAAGACGTGCTGGTGCTCGCGTCGCACAACACCACCCACATGGACGCGCTGTCGCACGTCTACACCGAGGACGGCATCTACAACGGCTTCCCGCGCGACGACTTCAGCACCAAGGGCGGCGCGCGGCCACTGCGACATCCTCGCCACCGGCACGTTCGCCGGCCGGGGCATCCTGCTCGACCTGCCCGGGCACCAGGGCGTCGACTGGCTCGAGCCCGGTCACGCGATCACCCGCGCCGAGCTCGACGAGTGCGCGGCGGCGCAGGGCACCGAGGCGCGCGCCGGCGACATCCTCCTCGTGCGCACGGGCTGGCTCGACCTGTTCGAGCAGGGCACCGACGACTACCGCCAGCCCGGGCTCGGTGTCGACTCGTTGTCGTTCATCGACGACCACGACATCGCCGCGGTCGGCGTCGACAACTCGGCCATCGAGTGCATCCCGTTCGACGGCAACGAGGCGCTCGTGCTGCACATCGCGCTGCTGGTGAAGCGGGGCGTCACGCTCTTGGAGCACATCAAGCTCTCGGAGCTCGCGGCCGACGGCTGCCACGAGTTCTTCCTCAGCGTCGGCGCGCTGCCTGTCCCCGGTGCCGCAGGGAGTCCGATCAACCCCGTCGCCATCGGCTGAGCGTCATGAACGGGCCGGCGTGACGGCGGTACGGTGGCGCGGTGCGCTGCCCGTTCTGCTCGGCCGACGACGACAAGGTCGTCGACTCGCGCCCGGCCGACGATGCCGCCGCGGTGCGCCGCCGGCGGGAGTGCCTGGGGTGCGGCCGTCGCTTCACCACCTACGAACGGGTGGAGGAGCTGCCGCTGGTGGTGGCGAAGCGCTCGGGGGAGCTGGTGCCGTTCGACCCGCAGAAGCTGCGGGCGGGGATCGAGCACGCGGTGGCCGGCAGTGCGATCGACGACGCCGCGATCGATGCCCTTGCGCACGAGGTCGAGGAGAAGGCCCGGGCCGCGGGTCCGGAGGTGCGCAGCGAGACCATCGGCCTGGCCGTGCTCGAGGGGCTGCGCCACCTCGATCTGGTCTCCTACATGCGCTTCGCCTCGGTCTACAAGGGCTTCGACACCGTCGACGACTTCGAGGCGGAGCTGGTGGAGCTCCAGAAGTCCACCGAACCGAAGGGCCGTCAGGCCTGATCAGCGACGTTTTTCGTCAGTTGAGACGGAAAGCCTTGCAATGACACCGCTGTAGTTCTACCTTTGTCATCCCACCACTGAGTGGGGTCGGCGGGGGCCCGCACCACAAGATGTTGTGGTTTCACGCGGAATCGCCGAGCTGAACAGGGAGTGCCGGGGTCCTCCCCGGTGTTGCACACAGGACGCGGAAAGACTCCAGGAGAGGGAGCACACGCATGGCACTGGCGCCGGAGCAGGTTGGGATCGGGATCCGTCGGCACTTCACGGAACCTGGCGTCCACCCCTACGACACCCTCGAGTGGGAACGTCGTGACGCGCACATCCCGAACTGGAAAGACGGCACCGACGCCTTCCGCCAGGACGACGTGGAGTTCCCCGTCAGCTGGTCGCAGAACTCCACCAACATCGTCGCCCAGAAGTACTTCCGGGGCACCCTCGGCACCGACGAGCGCGAGACCTCGCTGCGCCAGGTGATCGACCGGGTCGCCGACACGATCACGTCGTGGGGCGTGAAGGACGGCTACTTCACCGACGAGGCCGAGGGCGCCGCGTTCCGCAACGAGCTCAAGGCGATCCTCGTCACCCAGCGCGCCGCCTTCAACTCGCCGGTGTGGTTCAACATCGGCGTGAAGGGCGTGCCGCAGCAAGGCTCCGCGTGTTTCATCCTCGCCGTCGACGACACGATGGACGGCATCCTCAACTGGTACCGCGAGGAAGGCACGATCTTCAAGGGCGGTTCCGGTTCGGGCATCAACCTCTCCAACATCCGCTCGTCGCAGGAGCACCTCAAGGGCGGCGGCACCGCCAGCGGCCCGGTGAGCTTCATGCGCGGCGCCGACGCGTCGGCCGGCACGATCAAGAGCGGGGGCAAGACCCGCCGCGCCGCCAAGATGGTCATCCTCAACGCCGACCACCCCGACGTCGAGGAGTTCATCTGGTGCAAGTCGCGTGAGGAGCAGAAGGCCCGCGCCCTGCGCGACGCCGGCTTCGACATGGACCTCGACGGCGTCGACTCGCACTCGATCCAGTACCAGAACGCCAACAACTCGGTGCGCGTCACCGACGAGTTCATGCAGGCGGTCGAGGCCGACGACGACTGGAACCTCGTCGGCGTCACCAACGGCGTCGTCTACAAGACCATGAAGGCGCGGGAGCTGTTCCGCCAGATCTCGCAGGCCGCGTGGGAGTGCGCCGACCCGGGCATGCAGTTCGACACCACGATCAACAAGTGGCACACCGCGCCCAACACCGGGCGCATCAACGGCTCCAACCCGTGCTCGGAGTACATGCACATCGACAACTCGGCGTGCAACCTCGCCAGCATCAACCTGCTGAAGTACCTCGACGACGACGGCACCTTCGACGTCGAGGGCTACAAGCACACGGTCGAGGTGATGTTCACCGCGCAGGAGATCATCGTCGGCAACGCCGACTACCCGACCGAGAAGATCGCCGAGAACAGCCGCAAGTTCCGCCAGCTCGGCCTGGGCTACGCCAACCTCGGCGCCCTGCTCATGGCCCAGGGCATGCCCTACGACTCCGAGGGTGGTCGGGCGTGGGCGGCGGCGCTCACCGCGCTGATGACCGGTCACGCCTACGCCACCAGCGCACGCACCGCGGGACGCATGGGTCCGTTCGCCGGCTACGCCGAGAACGCCGACGCCATGAACAACGTGCTGCGCATGCACCGCGCCGAGGCGGCGAAGATCGACGAGGAGCTCGTGCCGCCGGAGCTGCTCGGCGCCGCGCAGCAGGTCGTGGGACGAAGCCGTCGAGCTCGGTGAGACGTTCGGCGTGCGCAACTCGCAGGCCAGCGTGCTCGCTCCCACCGGCTGCCTCGTCGGCGGCACGCTCGTGCCGACCGAGCGAGGGCTCGTGCGCCTCGGTTCCCTGGGCGACGCGATCGGCGACCAGTGGCAGCCGCTCGGCATCACCGTGCAGACCGACGAAGGACCGCGCGAGGCCACGCAGTTCTACGTGAACGGCGTCGAGACGGTCGTCAACGTCGCGACGAAGCGCGGCTACGGCATCCGCGGCACCGCCAAGCACCGCGTCAAGGTGGTCGACGAGACCGGCGAGTGGGTGTGGCGTCGCCTGGCCGACGTGCGCCCCGGCGACCGGGTGCCGCTCGTCGCTCAACCAGCTCGTCGGCACTCCGCAGGAAGTCGTGCTGCCGCCGCTCGCGGAAGCGCACTGGACGAAGGAGTTCCGGACGCGTGTGCCGCGCACGATGACCGCCGAGCTCGCCGAGTTCGTCGGCTACTTCATGGGCGACGGCTCGCTGCACTCGAAGGGCCTCCGGCTGTGCGTCGCGGCCGACGACTTCGACGTCGTCGAGCACCTCGAGCCGCCTCGGCAAGGAGCTCTTCGGGCTCGAGGCCGCGGTCAGTGCGCAGCAGGGCTACACCGAGGTGGCGTTCCACTCGGTGCGGCTGGCGCTCTGGTGGGAGGCGTGCGGGTTCGCCAAGCACGCGCCGCACGAGGGTCACTCGGGCAAGGGCTACACGCCGCACGTTCCCGACGCGGTGCTGCACGCCAACGACCGTGAGGTCTACGGCGCGTTCGTGCGGGGCCTGTTCGAGGCCGACGGCACCGTCACCATGGGGATCCCCACGTGGACGACGGCACGGGCGTCGTTCGCCGACGAGATCCAGTCGCTGCTGCTCGCGCTCGGTTTCCCGACCACGCGCAAGCACGACGTGAGCGGGCGCGGCTCGGTGCTGGCGTCGCTGCGGCTGCTCAACACCTCGTACCACGACGCCTGGATGGCGGAGATCGGCTTCCTCAGCGGCCGCAAGGCGGCGAAGGTGCTGTCGAGCGAAGGTCGCCAGGCGGCGCGTCAGGACCACATCCCCGTGACCCGCGCCTCGTCGACCGGCTCGCGCCGGAGAACGACAGCCTGCGGAAGATCCTCCTGATGGAAGTTGCCGGCGGTCGGGTGTCACGGCGCGCCGCGAACGGAGCTGTTCGAGCGCACCCACGACGCCGAGCTCGGTCACCTGCTCGAGTTCTTCTACGACGAGGTCGTGTCGGCGGAGCTCGGCGACGAGGAGTTCACCTACGACCTGTCGGTGCCGAGCAACGTCACCTACGTGGCCAACGGCTTCGTGAGCCACAACACCATCGGTCTGATGATGGACTGCGACACCACCGGCATCGAGCCCGACCTCGCGCTCACCAAGGCGAAGAAGCTCGTCGGTGGCGGCACGATGATGATCGTCAACCAGACGATCCCGCGTGCGCTCGCCAACCTCGGCTACTCGCCCGAGCAGGCCGACGACATCGTTGCGCACATCAACGAGCAGAAGACCATCTTCGGGGCGCCGCACTTCAAGGCCGAGCACCTGCCGGTGTTCGCGTGCTCGATGGGCGACAACACGATCCACTACATGGGTCACGTGAAGATGATGGGTGCGGTGCAGCCGTTCCTCTCGGGCGCCATCTCCAAGACGGTGAACATGCCGGAGGAGGCGACGATCGAAGACGTCGAGGAGCTGCACCTCGAGGCGTGGAAGCTCGGCATGAAGGCCGTCGCCCTCTACCGCGACAACTGCAAGGTCGCGCAGCCGCTCGCCACGCAGAAGAAGGGTGGCGAGACCGGTTCACCGGAGGCGCTGGCCAACGAGCTCGTCAACGGCACCCGGCGCAGGTGGTCGAGCGCATCGTCGAGCACGTCATCGTGCAGGAGCCGGTGCGTCAGAAGCTGCCGCGCATGCGCAACTCGAAGACGTTCTCGTTCCGGGTGGCCGACTGCCACGGGTACGCGACCGTCGGTGAGTTCGAGGACGGTCGTCCCGGTGAGGTGTTCCTCAAGGTCGCCAAGCAGGGTTCCACCCTGGCCGGGATCATGGACGCGTTCGCGATCTCGCTGAGCCTGGGCCTGCAGTACGGGGTGCCGCTCGAGGCGTTCGCCGAGAAGTTCACCAACATGCGCTTCGAGCCCGCCGGCATGACCGACGACCCCGACCTGCGCATCGCCACCAGCCTGGTCGACTACATCTTCCGCCGTCTCGTCGTGGAGTACGTCGACTACGAGACGCGTCGCGACATGGGCGTGCTCACGGTGGGGGAGCGCACGCAGCCGACGTTGCCGGGGTGGAAGAGGCGTCGATCCCGAACGAGACGATCTACGCCGAGCTCCCGCTCGACGACCAGGCGCCGTCGGCGTCGATCATCACGCCGTCGCCGACGTCCGCCGCTCACCCGGGCACGCACGTGATGCGCGCGTCGGAGACGGTGCTCTGCCACGTCTGCGGCGACATCATGCAGCGGGCCGGCTCGTGCCACGCCTGCCCGAGCTGCGGCGCCACCAGCGGCTGTTCGTAGCGGCTCTGCGGTCACGGAGAGGCGGTCCACGGGCCCGCCTCTCCTTCGTGTGGCGCCTCCGCGTCGGACGACGGCACGCGCCCGTGACAGAACGCCGGCGGCTATGCAGAACGAACTCTCGCCGTCTACCGCACGACGAGGTCTTCGAACGACGGGTGACGCAGGGAGTGCCAGATCTCCCACGGGTAGAAGGGACACATCACCGCTGAGCGGCCGAACTCGGTCCAGTAGTAGTTGTGCGCACGCGGGTCGCTCCACACCTTGTTGACGTTGCGTTCGTCGACGACGCGGTTGTACCGCCAGTACGCCTCCTCGGTGACCTCGATCTCGTGCTCGTCGTTCACGATGAGGTGTTCCATGCACTCCAGCGCGTAGCGCGCCACCACCTCGTGGAAGCTCGCCGGGTGCATGCCACCGTTCGTGTTCGGCCCGTAGACCATCCAGAGGTTCGGGAAGCCCGGCACCATGCACCCGAGGTACGCCCGAGCGCCGCCCTCGGCCCACGTCTTCTCGATGTCACGCCGTCACGTCCGATGATCGTCATCGGGAAGAGGTACTCCGTCGCGTGGAAGCCGGTCGCGTAGACGATCACGTCGACCTCGTGCGTGCTCGCCGTCGACGGTCTCGATGCCGGTCTCGGTGACGCGGCGGATCCCGTCGGTCACCAGCGTGACGTTGTCGCGCTGGATCGCGTCGAGCACGCTGTACTCGGCGTCGACATGCCAGCGCGGGCAGAGGAGATAGGGGTGCGGCGGCGTCATCGTGCGCACGACTCAGGGTCGTCGCCCAGCTTGCGCTCGAGGAACCCGATGCACGCGTCCCGCATCACCTTGTTCGCCGCGCTGCACGCGTCGGGATCGTCGAAGTCGGGGTCGATCTCGCTGAAGTCGGAGAGGAAGCGGATCGAGATGGCGGCCTGGAACCGCATGAAGTTGCTGTAGAAGGGCAGGTTGCGGTCGAGCCAGTTCACCTGCGGCGGGTAGGGCGTGCGGTAGCCGGGCGTCGGCATCAGCCACTGCGGCGTGCGTTGGAAGACCACCAGGTGCTCGGCGTCGAGCGCGATCTCGGGGATCATCTGGTAGCCGCTCGCCCCGGTGCCGATGACGGCGAAGCGCTTGCCCTCGGTCCCGAGGCCCTCCGGCCACCGCGCCGAGTGGAACGACGGACCCTGGAAGTCGAGCATCCCTTCGATCTCGGGAAGCTTCGGACGGTTCAGGAAGCCGACCGCGGTGATCACGGCGTTGGCGCGCAGCATGCGCTCGCCGTCGGGCCCGTCGACGGTCACCTGCCACTCGCTCGTGTCCTCGTCCCACGCCATCGAGATCACTTCGGTGTCGAACACGATGTCGTCGCGCAGCCCGTAGGTGTCGGTGACCCACTGGAAGTAGCGCTCGTTCTCGCGACGCTGGGCAGTGCGAGTACGGGTAGCTCCAGTCGACGCCGAACATGTTCGTGTAGGAACGGCTGGCGTGTCGACGCGACAGCCGGGATACCGGTTCTCCCACCAGGTGCCGCCGACGTCGGGGTTCTTCTCGACGACGGTGAAGGGGATGCCGGCGCGCTTCAGCTGGATCGCCGCGTTGAGGCCGCCGAGCCCGCCGCCGATGACGATCACGTTGAACGCCTCGAGCCGCTCCGCCGGCGGCGGGGTCTTCCAGTCGAGTCACGCGCCCACGGGTCGATGGCGAGCTCCTCGATCCAGAGCTCCATGTCCTCGTCCGCGAGCCCGAAGGTGCTCGCCAGGCGGAGGCTGGTCGGCAGCCGCTCCTCGTCGCCGATCGAGATCTCGCCGGCGCCGCGATCGCGGTAGGCCTCAGGAACTCGGCGCCCTTCCGACGGAGCAGCTCCGTGTCATCCGGTTCGCCGGACAGCGCGGTCGCCGGATCGTCGATGTTCAGGCGCGCCCGTGCCACCTCGTCGTCGCCGGTGAGCTGGTACAGCAGCCCGCGCAGCGCTTTCAGGTCGGCGTACATGACCGCGTCCTCGATCACCTCGTCGGACGCAGCCAGCAGTTCCTCGCGTACCTGCGACTCCGAGCGGCCCATCGCCATCTGGCGCCTCCTGCTCCGTTGCGTGGCGTCCGTTCTATCGCCGCTCTGCGCACGTCGCCAGCGAGCAGGCAACGGACGGCGCGATCGGCAACCGACCTGATTGCGCCTCCCGCGGGTCGACTGCTACACCACCCACATGCCGGTGAAGATCACGATCAGCTTCTCGGATCCTGAGGATCCGGATGCGTTCGTCAGCCACTACGTCAACACGCACGTGCCGCTGGTGAACGACCTGCCCGGGCTGCGCGCCTTCGAGTGGGGTCGCGCGCTCACGAACTTCGACGGGTCGCCGCCCGACGCGTTCTGGGTCATCTCGATGACCTTCGACAGCGAGCAGGCGCTGCGCGACGCCTTCGCCAGCGAGGCGGGGGCGAAGACCATCGCCGACATGCCGAACTACAAGGCCGGCTCGCGGGTGTCCGTCGTCAGCGAGGTGCAGTAGCGCACATTGCGCGCCGCGAATCCTTTTCCGCCATAGTGTCGTTCTCCCTCCCGAGGCAGGATGCGTGACCGACGAAGACCCGAGTTCGTGTTCTCGTTGCGACGGCGATCGTGTGCATCGTCCGCGGCCGCCCTGCCCACAACCGCGGGCGCGGCGACGAGCGCGAAGTGCTCGTCGTCTCAGGTCGACATCGGCGGGACCTGCACGAGCAAGTCCGAGGTGTCGAAGCAGATCGTCTCGATCACACAAGGGGTGATGGAGAAGGAAGACGCCAAGGGCGTGGTCCTGCGCGTCGACATCGGCAACGACACGATCGTCAACAAGGGTCTCGGGATCTCCCAGATCGGGTCACCGGTGACGCCGGACATGTACTGGCGCCCGGGCTCGATGGCGATCCCGATGCTCACCAGCATCGAGCTGCAGCTGCAGGAACAGGGCAAGCTCAGCCTCGACGACACGCTCTCGAAGTGGTACCCCGAGTACCCCAACGCCGACAAGGTGACGTTGCGGATGCTCTCGAGCGTCACCTCCGGCTACCCCGACTTCATCCAGGAGAACCCGCCGTTCCAGGCCGCGCAGCTCGCGGAGCCGTTCCGGCAGTGGACCGACGACGAGCTGCTGCAGTACGCGTTCGCGCTGCCGATCGTCTGCGACCCGGGCACGTGCTTCCACTACGCGCACACCAACTTCATCCTGCTCGGCAACGTGATCCAGAAGATCACCGGGAAGTCGATGACGGAGCTGATCCAACAGAAGTTCCTCGGCCCGCTCGGCATGACCCAGACGAAGATCACGAAGCTGCCCGCCATCCCGAACCCGGCACTGCACGCCTACACCGACGAGCGCGGCGTCTACGAGGAGTCGACGGGATGGAGCCCGTCGTGGGGTCTCGGCGACGGCCTCATCATGACGTCTACCGCGCGCGACATGACGACGCTCATCAAGGCCATCGGCACCGGCAAGTTCCTGTCGAAGCAGTCGGTGAGCGAGCAGTTCCAGGATCTGTCGAAGGGCCTGCCGGGTGCACCGACCCAGATCGGCTACGGGCTCGGGATCGCCGTCGCCGGCAACGACTGGGTGCTCCAGAACCCGGTCTTCAACGGATACGAGGGGATCGCCGCCTACGAGCGGGGGCAGAAGCTCTCGATCGTGATCGACAACACGCACGGCCCGAAGGCGGACCCGGGCACCAGCATCGCGTCGGAGATCTACAAGGCGCTCGCCGCCTACCTCGCGCCGAACGACCCGATCTAGACGTACACCGCGATCCGCCCGTCACATCGGATTGGCGCTGCCCCCGCCTTCGCTCGGGTCAGGGCGTTCGCCGCGTACCCACACGTCGACCGCCTCCTGGTAGTCGCGTACTTCTTCTGCAGCGCCTGGAACTCTTGGGTTTCGATGTACACGTCGTGCCAAGTGCGGGGGGTGTGCTGCTCGTCAGACATGGCCGACACCTCGTGACGGTGAGCGTGCGCCCTGACCCTGACCGTACACCTCGTGCATCGCCGATCCGCTCGGCGCGGTCGGACGACGTCACACGCTGGGGCAGCCGACGTCGTCCTGCCCGTTTGTCGCCTACCCGGTGACGTGAGGTGTGGCCACGACCGCCGACGCCGTCGCCGGTGTCACGGCGAACTCGACACCGTTGACATCGTTCTCCGTGTACACGTCGCAACCGGCACGACGACATAGGTGCCGGGTGTCGCTTCGGGCGGAACGACGCGGTGCGTCGTGTCGCCTCCCGACACGTTGAACGCCAGGATGTCGCCCTGCTCGGTGGCGAACGCAGCCACAGTAGCCGGTGCAACCGGCACCGTCACCGAGATGTCCGTACCGACCGGGCCCGACGTCGGTTGATACGGCGACGGTGCGGGGACAGCGGGTACGGCGGGTGCGGTACCGCCGAGGCGGTGGTCCCTCCTCCTCGGTGGCGGAGGTCGTGCGACCGCGAGCCCGGTCGCTGCCAGCATGCCGGCAACGAGCCCCGCGACGGTCGTCTCATGATGCTTCCTCCCGTGTCGACGTGTGGACCCTCCTCGTCGGTCCGGTGGAGGGCCCGGATCCGATGTCGACGCTCCAGACGTCCGAATCCACCCGGTAGGGCGCTTGGTCCAGTTCCGGGTTGGTGTCGGGTCAGGTACTTCTTGCGCCGAGGCAGGTCCGCCGGCGCGACGGCTCACC
Organism: uncultured Actinomycetes bacterium; assembly: GCA_963697125.1. Lineage (GTDB taxonomy): Bacteria > Actinomycetota > Acidimicrobiia > IMCC26256 > DASPTH01 > DASUAS01. The sequence continues at coordinate 294,400 of CAVOMW010000006.1, read as the reverse complement.
GTGCCGTCGGCCATGGGCATCTGCGGATCCGCACACGTACCGTGCGTCGCGAGCCCTGGAAGCTGCGCACCACCGACGCCACGGGTGCAGCTCTCGAGCGCACCTCGCCGTCGTGAAACGCCACCGGCAACGTCCACCTCCTCGCGCCGCCGAGCTCGTCGAGCGCGTCGTACAGCCCGCATGCGTCACTGACGCTGGTCGAGTCGTCGATGCTGATCGCCTCCGTGGCCTTCCACGCGAAGCGCAGCCACCGATCGGCTCGGTGAACGGTGACGGCGCGTCGGCCGCGACCTGCGTCAGCACGTCCTGCGCTCGCGTGCCGCGGCCGAGCGCCGCACCCACGTCGGGTCGCCATGTGCCGTTGCGCAAGACCTCGAGGTGACGGACGCGCACGTACGGAGCCGCGTGGCGCCCGTCGAGGTGATGGGTGCCAGCGCCGAGCTTGAAGTTGAGCACCGTGTGCGCTCCGGTGCGGCAACGTCACGTCGACGCCGCCGACCGCGTCGACCAGATCCGTGAACGACAGGAAGCGCACCGTCATCATGTCGTCGACGTCGACGCCGAGCGTGCGGCACAGGGAGTCCACGAGCGCCTGCGGTCCGTCGTTCAAGGTCGGACCGAGCCGGCCGAGCCCTCCCGTGCCACTCGCGAGCACGAGCAGGTCACGCGGCACGGCCATCATGCGTGGCACGCTCCCGTCGTCGGGGACGCGGAGTAGCAGCACGAGATCGGCGTGCTGGCCCGGCGCCTGGGAGACGTCACCGAAGCTGGCCCAGTCGGCCGCGCTCATCTTCCCGGCGCGGGTCGAGCCGACCAGCACGTAGGTCGTCCCTCCGGGCGTGGAACCCGCCAGGTGCACGGGGACTCGTTCGATGCGGTTCCACAGCAGCACGCCGGTCACCAGGGACGGCGACTGCGAGCACACGACCACTGCGACCACCACGATCACGGTCGTCCACTTCCGTCGCCGCGACCAGCGGCTGCCAACCATGCCGGGACGTAGAGCGCACCCCTGTCGCCCGAGCCTAGGCGAACGCAGTTTTGGGTAGCGCGCCGTGCGCGGCGGTGCCGTTGACGTAGTGTGACCCGCCAGCGGGGAAAACTCAGTTTTCTGACCCACGTCTGGGGGGATTGTGGCTCGAGGTTGCAAGCGTTGCGTCGGAGTGCTGGCCGTGTCGATTGCGCTGGTCGCAGGGTCGGCGGGAATGGCGTGGCCGGCCACGCAAGGCGCCGTGCCCGGTGCCACCGCGCAGCAGAACTATCCCCAGTCGACATCAGCAAGTTGGTCGTGCACGAGTTCCCGGCCGGGACCCCGCAGACGACGGCCGCGGTGGCGTCGACCGACGCCGAGTGGCGCAGGGCCGAGCCCTCGACTCCGAGCTACGTGGAGAAGGAGTTCCTCGTCAGGGCGAGGCGTCGACCTACGACGGACCGGTCGCCGGGCCCGTGGAGATCACGCAGACGAACGTCCCCTACGCGACCCGCGTGTTGGTCCACTACCCGAAAGACCGCGTCGAAGTTCAGCGGCCGCGTCGTGGTCGAGCCGTTCAACACCAGCAACGACGGCACGGACCTCGACGCGGTGTGGTCGATGATGGCGCCGATGCTGCAGCAGCGGGGTGACGCCTGGGTCGGCGTCACCGAGCGCACGTCGGCCGGGGAGGCGCTGAAGCAGGCGGACCCCACCCGCTACGCGGACATCAACGTGCCGAGCAACGACGTGGCGTGGGACATGCTCGCCCAGGTGGGCGCCGCGATCCGCAAGGGCGGAGCGCAGAGCCCGCTCCCGGGCCTCGATCCCAAGCACCTCTACATGGCCGGCTACTCGCAGAGCGGCGTCGACACCGCCGGGTTCGCGATGGGGCTCGCCAAGCACTACGGCACGCCGGCGGGCAAGCCGGTGTACGACGGGTACTTCCCGGCCGCGCACGCCGCGAGTGCCACGCCGCTGAAGGCGGGGACGTCGGTGCTCCCCAAGTTCGAGTACCCGGTGTGACCGCGGTCGGTGTGCCCGTCGTCAACCTCGAGGACCAGTCGGGCGTCTGAGGGCTTCACGGCCGAGCTGCCGGCCGCCGCCCAGGCCACGCTCGGGCAGAAGGACTACACCAACGTCTCCTCGGCGACGACGCGACGCGCCGACTCGGACAAGAAGGGTGACCAGTACCGGCTCTACGAGGTCGCGGGCATGCCGCACGCACCGGGTGGCGGCGGCTGCGAGGGCCCGCTTCGACGTTCCCGATCGCCGCCGTGACCCGGGGCACGTTCGCGCTCCTGAACCGCTGGGTCGAGACCGGCCAGAAGCCGCCGAGCGCGCCTCGCATCAAGATGGCCGAGATCGACACCGTCTCCAAGGTTGCGGTCGACCAGAACGGCAACGCCCTCGGCGGCGTCCGGTCGCCCTACCTCGACGACGCGCTCGTCCGCTACGACGCGCACGGCGCCCGGCCCGATCACCTGCGAGCTCGCGGGCCACGAGGCGCCGCTCGACGCGCCGCGCTGGCGAAGAAGTACCAGAGCGTCGACGCCTACATGAAGCAGTTCACGAAGGGCCTCGACGCGATGATCAAGGCCGGGTACATCGTCCCGGCTCGACCAGCCCAGCTCGTCGCCGACGCAGAAGGAGAAGGCGACACAAGTCCTCGGCCAGTAGCCGCCGTCGCGCACGCGGTCCCTCCAGCAGGGCATCCTGTGGGAATGATCTACGGCGCGCACGTCATCCTGTTCAGCAGCGATCCCGACGCCGACCGGGCGTTCCTGGCTGACGTCCTCGGCTTCGAGCATGTCGATGCTGGCGGCGGTTGGCTGATCTTCGGTCTTCCCCCCGGCGGAGCTGGCCGTGCATCCGGCGGAGGCTCCGGCGGCCGAGCTGTACCTGATGTGCGACGACCTCGCGGCCGAGATGCAGCGGCTCGACGCGCAGGGTGTTCGATGCTCGGCCGTCGAAGAAGCGCGTTGGGGCTCGGTCACGAAGATCGCACTTCCGGGCGGCGGCGAGGTCGGCCTCTACCAGCCCAAGCACGTGGCGATGGTGGAGCCGCGCCCGCTGATCGTCACGATCCGTCGGGCTGGAGCGAGACGAAGGCTCGCGAGCACGGTTCGAAGAGCTCGAGCAGGTGTCCGTTCGGATCGGTGACGCTGGCGACGCGCCGATCGCCGATCGAGTCCTCATCGTCTGGCGGCGGTGGACCGTGGTAGGGCTCAGGTGGCGAGCCGACCCGTTGACCGGCGTAGGGAATCGTGGAATCGTATGGATTCTGGTCTGCCTGGCCGATCTGCGTTAAGTTGCGCAGTGCGGTCACTCCACCACTGAATGTGGTTCGAGTTGCTGCCATGACCGCGGTGCCCCACGTCGTGGTCGGGGAGGTGCACCGGTCCATGGTTCCGTCGCATCAGGCCCGCGCCCGCGAGCACGTGGCGCTGCAGTCGCCGCGTTCGAGACGAGCCCGCTTCATGGCTCTCTCGACCGCGTCGACCGGCGACGCCGATCTGCCCTCCGACCTTGCCGCGTCGTACGTGCGCCGGCTCGACGCCCACCATCCCGACGAGCTCGACGCTCTGCTCGGTGTGTTCGAGTCGGGGCTGACATCGAGCGGCGACGAACGCGAGGCGATCGCCACCGACGTGATCGCGGACGAGGCGTTGTGGTCGACCGCGGCCAGGCGATCAGCATCGACGTCGCGGTTGCTCGTGTCGATGAACTTGAGCCCGAGACCGTGGCGCCCGAGGAGTACTTCCGGAGCCGATGGTGGTTAGCCGATCCGTGTATCCGCAGGGTCTCTCCGGTGGGTACTTCGGTGACCGGCACTACGAGCCGGAGCTCTCGACGCGGATGGCTGCCACGAAGAAGAAGCGCTCGTTGACCCGTACGACGTCGCGACTGTCGGAGGCGTCGCGCGGCGTGCTCGTCGCTGCACAGCTCGTCGAGCAGGGCCACAAGGTGCTCGTGCTCGAGGCGGGTTCCGGCAGCGCTCGGTTACCGCGTCGATCCGCGGCGGGTACGTGTCAGCTGCGATGAAGGTGCCCGAGTCGCCGTACCTCACGTCGGATCCGAAGCCCTTGGTGCAGACGCCACTGTCGGTGCACGACGACTACTTCTACTAGGGCCACGGTGCAGCGTTCAAGAGCAACTACGAACGGCGCCTCGGTGGCTCGACCTGGCACTGGTTGGGCAATTGCCCCCGGCACTGCCCATCCGACTTCGCGCTCCAATCACGCTACGGAGTCGGCGTCGACTTGGCCGATCGGCCACCTCGACCTCGAACCGTGGTACTGCGACGCCGAGTCCGGGCTCGGCGTGGCGGGCGACCACGACGCATGGAACGGGTTGCTGGGCGGCTTTCGCTCGAAGCCGTTCCCGATGACCCAGATCTGGCCCAGCTTCGGCGATCAATGGGTCATCGACGGTCTCTCGGCGAGACGAGTCGAGGACGTCCCGATCAAGACCGATCAGCACGCCGCAAGCCCGAAACTCGCATCCGTACCACGGTCGACCACCCTGCGCGGGCAACTCAATCTGCGTCCCGATCTGCCCGATCCAGGCAAAGTACGACGCCACCGTGCACGTCAAGATCGCCACTCGTCATCGACACAACCCGGCCGAGCATCGCTCGCAATTCGTCGTCACCGATCTGCAACTCGCCCATGACTCGACGGTCGCAGTGCGTCGTCCACTTGCCCCTGGTACGGCAAGCACCAGGGTGAGCCAGCGACGGCCACCGGTCGCTACTCGTCCTCGCCGCGAACGCCATCGAGACCGCGAAGCTCCTTCTCCTCTCGAAGTCGGAACGGATGCCGCACGGTGTCGCGAAATCGAGCGACCAGGTTGGCCATAACCTCATGGACCACCGCCAGTGCGACGTCGTGTGCCTCACGCCCGATCCCATCTTCCCGTCCTTCCGCGGTCCGCCAACGACGATCTAGATTGACGGTTTCCGCGACGGTGGTCTCTCAGCGACCGTCCACGCCGTATTCCGAATGTCGATCGGCAATGACGGCTGGTCCCCCATCCAGCCGCCCGAGACGACGCTCGTTGCACTTCCTCGATTCGGCATCTCTTCGGGGACGAGCTCCTGCGCCAGATACGCGAGCGGCTTCACGCTCGTCAGATTTGCATCAGCTACTCGACCGACGTGCCTCCCGATCCCACGAATCGCGTGACCCTCTCCGACCAGAACGACAACTTCGGCCTGCCGTGCCCGAAGATCGAGTTCGCGCTCCACGACATCCGACAACCGGCGGCATCGCTGCGGGCGAAGTGGTCGCGGCACCCTCGCCCACCCGGTCAGCGTCCGAGATCCAGGTCGTCCAACGAGGATCCCAACGCCTACTCGGGCGTGGGCCACATCATGGGGACCGTCCGCATGGGGCTCGACCCGACCCAGTCGGGCTGCTCGATCCGCAGTGTGCGAGCGACCACCATCCGAACCTGTTCCTGGTGGGAGCAGGCGTGTTCCCGACCGCGGGGACTGCGAATCCGACGCTCACGCTGGCCGTGCTCGTGCTGCGCCTGCCGCGGATACCGTCCATCGGCGCCTCGCGGCTGCGGTGTGGGATATGAACGTCGGACGGCGCGACGATCTCGCGCGCTCCGACGAACGTCCGAGTCGGTCGTTGCTGCTCAGCTTGTTGACCGAGGCGTGCGAACTCGAGCACGGCCTTGTTGTTCGTTCGTTCGTGGCCTTCAGCTTGAAGAAGGAGCTGTCGGAGCCGGGCATGACGTGGGAACGCCAACGCGTCACACGCGTGGGCGGCACAGATCTTCATGGTCGCCGCGGCAGGAGATGCAGCACCTCGGCGAGCGTGCAACTGGCTGCTTGCGTTCGGGGAGCGTGGACTAATAGGCCAATCCTCGCGTTCCGCAGTCGTCGAAGTACTACCAGCTCGGTCGTCACAAGTCGCCGAGCCTCGAGCTCACCGCCTTCTCCGCGAGGCGCTCGATCGGTTCATCCTCTTCGAGGAGCCGGACACCGTCGCGGCGGCCCGCCGAGGCGACCGTCGGGTGCGACACGAGCGGTGGCCTGGACCTTGCGCGAGACGCTCATCACCGAGCTCGACCATCGGGAGCTGTTCCTCGGTGATCGCGCCAGTCAGGTCGGTCCCGCTTTCGCCCACTTCCCGGGACTCGGTGCGATCACCGATCAGGCCAGCGCCATCGCCGCGGTCGAACGCATCGTCGAGCAGGGCGAGGGCACCCGCTCCGGACCGTGTCGACTCGCACCTCGGAGTGTTCCGCACGATCCGCGACCAGCTCGACGAGGTGAGCGGCAGCTGGGGCGAGTTCACCCCGGCTCGCCCCGTGCTCTCCAACCCCGTGACTGCCTGCGGTGCCGGCCAGGCTGTGAACGCGAACCTCATCACGAACGAATGAACCGTGTGACCTCGTCGAGCTCTTCGACGGCACCTAAATGTCGATGCTTCGTGTTGTTCTTGAGCTGCCTTCGCGCACGACACGACCGACGCGCGTGGCGAGCTTGCGCACGTCGGCATCGGCTTGATGCCCACCGTGCTGCGTCCGGTCGCCGAGAGCCTGACTCGGCTCCCGGCCACGGGCGAACCGATCCCGACCGCCGGCCCGCCGTTCTTCGTGTCGCGCTTCCTCTCGCTGCCGCCGGATCCCGACATCGCGTGCGGCTCTCGCGGTCGAGTGACTCACCGACCTCGCCGTGGCGAGTCGCAACCTCGGGCCGGCTTACGTCGACCGGTCGGCCGCGGGTCTGGCGGACCGGCTCGACGCCTGGGCGGAGCACCTGCGATGAGCCAGCGGAACACCGAATGGCGACCCACCGACCCAGGAAGGGCCCGGACATGACCGTGTTCCAGGAGATCGACAACGTGATCCATGCGCACCTGCAGGAGCTGCAGAAGCCGGGAGCGCTCAGTGTGAGGCCCGGCTACGAGTTCACCCACGGGTGGCTCACCGGTCAGCCCGCGATCGTCGTGACCGTCGCGGAGAAGAAGGGGCGCATGGCGGGCGCCGACCGCTTGCCCGACACGCTCGGCGGATTTCCCGTGGACGTCGAGCAGGTGTCCCCGCTCCAAGCGCAGCGGATCACGAATCCCGCCAAGTTCTTCAAGGACGCGGCGCTGCCTGGTGCCCGAGCAGCGACCGCCCCGCCGATGGAACGAACCATCATCGGCGCCTCCATCACCCCGCTGCCTGGCTGATTGCTGCCCCACACCGCGCAGCCGGAGATCACCTACACGCCCGCGCCCATGTACTGCTCACGCCGGTCACTGCGCGGGTCGACGGCACAGTGCTTTCGCGAGCCCTGACGACGGTTGGCCGCACCTCGAGGAGTTCGTCAACGCGACGCAGCACTCGCTCACCGTCGGCATGTACGACTTCATGTCGAAGTACATCCTCGACGATGGCGACGGCAGCGCTCGCAGGCAAACAGGTGAAGCTCGTGCTCGATCACCCGCCGCACGAACCCGACCGCCGACCAGTCGGACGAGCAGACCGCCGAACGTGTTGGCCAAGGCTGTCGGGTCGAAGTTGTCGTTTCGCGTGGGCACTCGACAACCACACCACGTTGTCCGACGTGTGGATCTACCCGAGCGTGTACCACATCAAGGTCGTGGTCCGAGACCACAAGAGCGTCTGGCTGTCGAGCGGCAACTGGAACAACTCCAACGAGGACACGATCGACCCCGCCTCGAACGTGAAGAGACGCCAAGGCGGCGCGCTCTCGTGATTGGGACTTGCACGTCATCATCGATCAACGCCGGTCTTGCGGCCATGTTCGACGCCCACCTCGATCACGACCTCGCGGTCGTGCTCCTACACAGTGCGCCCACACCGGGCCGTGTCCGAGCACATCGTGCCTCCGCGGTTCTCCGTTCACCGCCACCTCCGCCGTACGCGGAGTTCTTCCCGTCGCAGAGCTTCACCGACACGATGACGGTGACCCCGCTCCTCAATCCGCACCCTGGTGTCTACGTCGATGCCGTCACCGAACTGGTGCGCAGCGCGAGCAGACACTCTCGCTGCAGTACCAGTACGTGCAGCCCAACTCCACCGCCGCCGCAACCGTTCCAGGATCTGATCGCTGCAGTCGTTGCCCGTCATCACGCGGGTTTCGACGTGAAGTATCATCACCAGCGAGTTCCATACCCGGGATCTTCTCGAAGAGCTGCAGAACCTCGGCTTCGACGTCGTGAACCGGCTGAAGATCCAACCCAACGTGCACAACAAGGGAATCGTCGCCGACGGACAGCGCGTCCCTATCAGCAGCCAGAACTGGTCGAAGGCCGGAGTGCTCGAGCAACCGCTACGCCGGCGTGATCATCCATAATGCCCCGATTGTGCAGTACTACCAGCAGATCTTCACGCACGACTGGAACAACCTCGGCCAGCACCATCTGCCCGGCGCCTGACCGATTCCACCGCCTCAACCTCGTTGCTCCTCAGCGGAAGGACTACACATGAACAGCACGCTCGCGCACGGCACTTGGTGGGATCTCAGGAAGCGGGTTCCCGTCGGTGCAGCTCATGGAGGGCCGCTTCACCCAACTCTTCCCCGCACGCAGAGGCGGCCGACTACGCCGACGACGCACTCAAGTCCCTTGCCGACGCGATGACCTCGCCGTGCCGAGACCTAGCCGACTCCCGAGACCGAGGTCGACGCCGGAGGAGAACTCGGGCATCGAGGCGGCGTACACCTACCTCGGCCAGTTCATCGACCACGACCTCACCTTCGACCCGACGTCGCAGCTCCGTCAACCGCAGCCCATGACCACGGACCAGCTCGACGGCGCTGGTCGACTTCCGGACCCCGCGCTTCGACCTCGACAACGTCTACGGGCGGGGCCCGAACGACCAGCCCTACCTGTACGACGGCCGACGGTGTGCGCTTCGCCGCTCGGTGAGCGCTCATCGGGCAACCCGATCGACCCGCATGCCGTCGACCTCCCCCGCGGCGCCGAACGGGCGGGCGCTGATCGGCGATCCGCGGAACGACGAGAACCGGATCGTCTCGCAGCTCCAAGCGACCATGCTCCGCTTCCACAACCGGGTTGTCGCCGACGCCCTTCGGCAGCCGACTTCGCAGGCCGTCCGGCGCAGGTCGCTGGCACTACCAGTGGGTCGTGGTCAACGACTTCCTGCCGACCATCGTCAACCAGGACGACGATCCGAAGCGTGTTCCCTCACCTCGCGACCGACGCGGCAGCATCGCTGACACCCGTCCGCAGGTTGGCATCGCCACGCTGCAGTCGGGCATCGACTTGCATGCCGGTCGAGTTCTCAGTGGCCGCCTACCGGTTCGGCCACTCGATGATCCGACCCATCTACCGGCTCAACGAGACGATCTCCCGCCGACCGATCTTCTCCTCGAGCAGAGACGCCGCCGCGAACCTCGGCGGCTTCCTCCCCATTCCCGTCGGACTGGGCGCTCGACTGGCAGTTCTTCGTCGATCTCGGGATGCCGGCGCCGACTCCAACGCATAATACCCGACGACCCGATCGTCCGGAAGCCCCAGCACTCCTACAAGATCGACACAGTCGCTGGTTAACCCGCTCGGCCGACCTTCCTCACATCGTCGCCAGCCGATCCGTCGTCGCTCCCGCTGCGTAACCTCGAACGCGGGCGGGCCTTCGGGCTGCCCACCGGCCAGGCCGTCGCCGAGCTCCTTGGCGTCACACCGCTGCCCGACGACAAGATCCTCATCGGCAAGGCCACCGCCTGCAGCTTACGATCCCAAGACGCCGCATCGCCGACGATCTCGGCGGAGTTCGCCGGGCGCTGCCCGCTGTGGACGTACGTCCTCGCCGAGGCGTGGGCGACGTCCTGGGACGTGGCCGTGGAGCAGCCGACCGGGACGCGATCCCGGTGCGACTCGGCCCCGTCGGAGGTCGAATCATCGCCGAGACGTTCGTGGTGATGCCGCTCGACGACCCCTCATTGTTCGTGAACGAGGAGCCGACGTTCCGGCCCATTCCGGCGCTCACCCGAGGCGGCACCTTTGGCTTCGCCGAGCTCGTGAACGCGGCATTGGCTCACCGCTAGCCACGGTCGACTGACGGACTGCCTCTACGACCCGGTCGGGCCGGAGTTCGCCGAACGTGCGTGTGACGCATCGTGGCACGCTGGACGAGCGAGGCTGCGGCATGTCCTCGCCCACCCTGTGAGAACGTGACCCCATGAAGTTCTACGTCGCGCTGCCCACCGACCACGTCGACCTCGGGGCGGAGTTCGTCAGCGCCGAGGGCGTCGCCGCGGTCGCTCGTGCGGCCGAGGCCGCGGGCTTCGACGGCGTGTACTCCACCGAGCATCCGTTTCCCGACGACGACTGGCTCGCGAGCGGTGGCCACCAGGCTCTGGACCCGTTCGTCGGGCTCTCCTTCGCCGCCGCGGCCACGACGCGCCTGCGCCTGCTCACCAACCTCTGCGTGCTCCCGTACCGCAACCCGTTCCTCGCGGCGAGGGCGGCCGCGAGCCTCGACGTGCTCTCCGGTGGGCGGCTCGACCTCGGTGTCGGCGTGGGCTACCTCGAGGGGGAGTTCCGCGCCCTCGGCGTCGACTTCGACAACCGCAACGACCGCTTCGACGAGGCGATCGCCGCGATCACCGCGGCGTGGTCGGGTGAGTCGGTGCGCTTCGCCGGCGACGGCTACGAGGCGCGGGGAACACCATGCGCCCGGCGCCGCTGCAACAGCCCCGTCCGCCGGTGTGGGTTGGCGGCAACTCTGGACGTGCGCTGCGACGCGCCGCACGCTATCGGCGATGGCTGGTTGCCGTTGCCCAACCCGCGCGCGCTCGGCAACCGTCGCCGCTCGGCGCACCTCGAGGACGTCGACGATCTCCGGCGCCTGTTCGCGCGCCTCGATGACGAGCGCGCCGCTGCCGATCGCGATGGCGCCGGGCTCGCGGGACGGCGTTCGTCGTTCGACGTGCTCACGTACCCGATGGTGCCGTTCCTCCCGGGGAACGCCGGCTTCTCTGCCGACGAGCTCGTCGAGCACGCGACCGAGCTGAGTGGTCTCGGTGTCACCGGGTTCATCGTCGGGATGCCGTCTCCGAGCCGCCCCGCCTATCAGGAGGCACTCGCGGCATACGGCGAGGCCGTCCTGCCCCTGCTGCGCGACGAGTGACTACCGTCGCATCGCTGCGACGCTCGTAACAGGGGAGAGTTCGATGGACGTCCGAGAAGCGCTCTACACGACCCGCGCGATGCGTCGCGTCACGTCCGAACCGATCCCACTCGACGCCCAGGCTCGGATCCTCGATGCGGCCGTGCGCGCGCCGAGCGGAGGCAACTCGCAGAACTGGCGGTTCCTGCTCGTCGACTCCGACGAGGTGAAAGCTGCGATCGCGCCGATCTACAAGCGAGCGATCGACGGCCTGTGGACCGGCTACTACAAGGACCGCATCGACGCCGCCCAGGCCGATCCCGAGTCGGCGGAATCCAAGTCGATGCTCGCGGTCCAGAAGTCGGCACAGTGGCTCGCCGATCACTTCGAGCAGGTACCGCTCTACCTCTTCGGGTTCAGCACCGATCCGGGTGGCAGCTCGATCTACCCCGCGATGTGGAGCGCGCAGCTCGCCGCCCGGGCCGAGGGCATCGGTTCGTCGCTCACGCAGGCGTTGGCGTTCTACAACGACGAGACCCTCGAGATCCTGGGCGTCCCGAAGGACGCGGGCTGGTACATGGCCGGCGCGCTCTCGTTCGGCTACCCGACCGGACGCTGGGGCGTCGCCGTTCGCCAACCCGCGCGCGAGGTGTCGTTCCGCAACCAGTGGGGTGAACCCGCGGGCTTCGTCGAGGACGGACCCCTCTGGCCCGGCGCCTGACTCGCTGCCCCTGCTGACTCGCGCCCGTTCGCGGTCGTCGTCAGGGTGCAGGATCGATCCGGCGTCCGCTCAACTCGTCGGCGCGGATCCGCACGAAGCCGTCCCGAGCTTCACCCGCCCACGGGTGGAGGTCGAGCTCGCGCATGCCGCGCGAGCTCCTTCCGATCCACGACCTCTTCGGCATGCCCGATCACGACGACGCTCCAGCCCGTCATGGCCGACACGTCGAAGTCGTCGACCTCGAACGCGACGGTGCGGCCCATCACCGCGGCGATCAGCTTCTCGCCCGGTGCAGTGCGGAACACCACGTCACCGTCGAACATGGCGTACTGAACCGGCAACACCAACGGTGTCGGAGTTGCGAGCCCCACCCGCCCGATGCGCTGGGACCCGAGGAGCGACTCACACTCGTCGTGGGCGAGCACCTTCAGTCCGTAGCTACTCATGGGGCAATCGTGCGCGTCGACACCGACGCGGGGAAGGGCCGCAAGTCCCAACATCGAGCCTCAACAATACTCAAGTAACCACTTGACTATCACGACCTGCTGGGTCATGCTGGGCGGGCATGCTCGACCAGGCCTTCCAGGCGCTCGCCGATCCGACCCGTCGGGCCGTCGTCGAACGGCTGTGTGACGGCCCCGCATCGGTGAGCGAGTTGGCGAAGCCGTTCGCCATGACGCTGGCGGCCGTCGTCCAGCACGTGCAGGTGCTCGAGGCGGCGGGGCTCGTGACCACGCAGAAGATCGGCCGTGTGCGCACGGTGCAGGTCGACCCGGCCGGCCTCCGCGCTCGGCGGAAGCGTGGCTGGCCGCGCGCCGGACCCGCGTCGAGCACGCAACTCGACCGCCTCGCCGAGGTGCTGGCCGAGCACACCCCCGAACCATCGACTCGCAGAAGAGGAGTGACCCCATGACCTCGCCCATCGCCCATGCTTCGTTCTCCGTCGAGCGGACCTTCCCCGCGCCGCCGGCGCGCGTGTTCGCCGCGTTCGCCGATCCCGAGCTGAAGGCGAAGTGGTTCCACGGCCCCGACGACTGGACACCGACGACCGTCGCGTTCGACTTCCGCGAGGGCGGCCACGAGACCGCCGCGGGCGAGGTGCCGGGGGAGTGGAGCAGCCGCTTCGAGGCCGACTACCACGTCATCGAACCCGACTCGCAGATCGTCTACTCGTACGTGATGTACCACGACGACGTGCGGCTGTCGGTGTCGGTCGACGACGATCGAGCTCGACGCGGTCGACGACGGCGCCGCGACCCGCGTGGTGTTCACCGAGCAGGGCGCCTACTTCGAGGACGGCGAGGCCGCCAACGCGAGCCGCGAAGAGGGCACGATCGGACTGCTGAAGCAGCTGGAGGCGTCGCTCTGATGGCGCAGCTGCTGAAGGTGCAGAACTTCGCGGTGTCGCGCGACGGCTTCGGCGCGGGTGAGGGCCAGAGCCTCGAGCGGCCGTTCGGTCACGCCGATCCGGGCGCGCTGATGTCGTGGGCGGGCGCCACCGCGAGCTGGCCGAACCGCACCGACCCCGGCGGCACGCGTGGCCTCGACGACTACTTCACCCGCGACTTCGCCAACAACATCGGCGCCGAGATCATGGGCCGCAACAAGTTCGGCCCGCAGCGCGGCGCCGTGGGACGACGAGGAGTGGAAGGGCTGGTGGGGCGACGAGCCGCCGTTCCACACTCCGGTGTTCGTGCTCACGCACCACGTCCGTCCGTCGTTCGCGTTGTCGGACACCACGTTCCACTTCCTCGACGCCACGCCCGACGAAGCGCTGCGGCAGGCGAAGGAAGCGGCCGACGGCAAGGACGTGCGCCTCGGTGGTGGCGTTGCGACGGTGCGCGAGTTCCTCGACGCCGACCTCGTCGACACGATGCACATCGCCGTCGCACCGCTGGACCTCGACCGCGGCGAGCGACTCTGGACCTCCTACGAGCCGCTGCTCGACCGGTTCGAGCTCGACGTGGTGCCGAGTCCGAGGAGCGGGGTGACCCACCTCCTCTTCTGGCGTCGCTGACGTGCTCGAAGCGGCCACGTCGTCGTGGCTTCAGGAGAAGAGCGCCGCGGTCGCTTCGTCGGCGGGGAAGAAGCTCTCGATGGCGAGCTCGGCGATCGTCACGTCGAGCGGCGAGCCGAACACCGTCATCGTGGAGAAGAAGCGCAGCTCGGTGCCGTCGTCGAGGCGGAAGTGCATCGGGAGCACCGCCGCCGGCGGCGGGAGCACGGCACCGTCGCCGACCGCGCGCGCCACGTCCGGATAGTCCAAGACCTCGTCGAGGAGGGCCTTCGAGACCGGGATCCGACGTCGCCGCGAGCTGGCGGTTGAGCCGCTCGATGACGTGCGCGGCGTACTCGTCGAAGTTCACGATGTACCTCGAGAGGCCGCGCGGATGGAGGCTGGCCCGGATCACGTTCATGGGCGGCTCGAGGAGCTCGGGTGAGATCAGGTCCAGGAAGCCGCCGACGCCGGCGTTCGCCTCGAGCATGTTCCACGCGCCGTCGATGACGAACGCGGGGCACGGCTCGTGGTTGGCGAGGATGACCTCGATCGCCTGACGGACGCTCGCCAACTCGGGGGCGTCGAGCGGCGACTCCCGGTAGACGGGCGCGAAGCCGGCCGCCGTCAGCATCACGTTGCGGTCGCGCAAGGGGACATCGAGGTGCTCGGCGAGGTGCAGGACCATCTCGCGGCTCGGCTTCGATCGGCCGGTCTCGATGAAGGAGAGATGCCGTGACGAGACGCCGGCGACGCTCGCGAGGTCGAGTTGGCTCACGCGGCGCTTCGATCGCCACATCTTCAGGAGCTCGCCGAGGCGAGGCGATGCCGTCGCGATGGTCGTCACGGGCTCGACGGTACGCGGACGAGCGGGGCCGGACCATTACCTCGGAGGGAATCGCCCAGCGTCGGGCGATGGTTCAGCATGCGTTCCATGCAGACAACCGACGACACCACCACCACCACCGAAGCCACCATCGACCGGTACCTCGTGATGTTCAACGAAGCGGACGGGACCACCCGCACCGAACTGGCGCGCGAGGTCTTCGCCGACGACGGCCGTCTGGTCGACCCGCTGATCGACGCGGCGGGGCCCGAGCAGGTCGCCGCCGCCATCGGTGAGCTGCGGGACCAGATGCCCGGTCACTCGCTGACCCGCACGACGGTCGTCGATGCCCACCACGACCACGCCCGGTTCGGCTGGACCGTCAATGGTCCCGACGGCACGGTTGCGGTCGCCGGGATCGACGTCGTCACCTTCGCGGCAGACGGTCGCATCCAGTCCGCGATCGGCTTCTTCGGCGACGTCGCGGCCGCCTGAGCTATTCGGCCGGTTCGACGCGGATCGACTCGAGTTGTGGCACGCCGGAGAGCTGAGCGCCGAGTCCGCTCACGAGTTGCTCTTCGGCGAGCCGCCGGGCCTCAGCCTCGTCGGCGGCCTCGACGGTCAGCGTGACCTGGCGATGAACTGCACCACGATCCGACTCCAGGACGTCGGCCATCCCGAGCACGCTGTCCTCGAACACGCCGGGGCCGGGCCCGAGATTCGGTACGTCGATGGTCACGACCACGGTCCACTTCATGCGGTCAACCTAGCCACGTCTCGACGGAGAGGCCGATGGCTCAACTGAGCTCCTCGGCCAATGCGACGATGATCCCTTCGGGGCCACGGAGATAGCAGAGGCGGTAGGTGTCCTCGAACTGGGCCACCTCACCGACGAGTTCGGCGCCGTGCGCCTGCATCCGGCTGACGACGTCGTCGATGTCGTCGACCGCGAACATGATGCTGCGAAGACCAAATGCGTTCGACGGTGTGTCCGCGGCCTCGGCGCGGATCGCCGTCGGGTGGTGGAACTTCGTCAGTTCGAGCTTGCCGTTGCCGTCGGGCGTCCGCATCATCGCGATGTTCACTCGGACGCCGTCGAGCGCGTTGACCTGGTCGACCGACGGTCCCTCGATCGGTGCCTCTCCCTCCACCTCCATGCCGAGCTCGGCGAAGAAGGCAATCGCGGCCGCGAGGTCGTCGACGACGATGCTCACGTGGTCCAACCGCTTGATGGTCATGGTGTGCTCCCGGTTCGACGTGTGGCCGGTCGTGGCCACTGCGGTTGGGTCAGTCGGGCTGGAGCTCGAACTGGATCGTGAGCAGGTCGGTGCCGAAGGTCCGGACCGCGGCTTCGTGTGAGCGGCGGGCGAATGAGTCGAGCCGGGCCTGGGGATCGTCGTCGTCAAGGATGCGAGCGCAGGCCCGGCGCCAGCGGCGGTGCATGCGGACCCGGACGTCGGGGTTCGCCTCGAGGTTGTTCACGTAGCCGGCGTGCCGCCCGTGTTCGGCGATCACCCAGCCGGTGCCGCCGTCGACCTTCATGCCGACCACGTTGAGTCGACGCTTGCCGCTGCGCCGACCGACGGTCTCGACGATCACGAACCCCGGTACGAGTCCGCACCACACCGCGACCTTCGCCGGCGGGTTGACCAGGTAGCGCTGCACCGTCCGGATCCGTTTGCGCTTCTTCGCACCTGCGTCATCTGCCATGCCGAGCTCCTTTCGTGTCGGGGGGAGCTTCCGGCGAACGAACCGGACGATCATCGAGTTGGGTGGTGCCCAGACGCGGCGTTCCGCGAACGGCCACGCATACGTCAGCGCGCCGTCGTGCACGCACTCGAGCAGCTCCGGTGCGTCCAACTCGCGCGCCGACCACTCGTAGAGCTGCTGCAGCCGCGGGCCTATGACGCCGTAGTCGACCAGTCGTCCGAAGCTGAGCTCGATGTCGAGGTACGTCGACGACCGGGTCGCGGAGCGGGTACTCCTCCGGGAGGACCCGCGACAACGACAGCAAGATCCCCGCCATCCCGAGTCGCGGGTCGCCGAGGAACGGTGCCAGCGGACGCATCCAACCGAGTGCGAGGCGCGGTGCGGC
Source organism: uncultured Actinomycetes bacterium (assembly GCA_963697125.1). Taxonomy (GTDB): domain Bacteria; phylum Actinomycetota; class Acidimicrobiia; order IMCC26256; family DASPTH01; genus DASUAS01. The sequence continues at coordinate 277,691 of CAVOMW010000006.1, read as the reverse complement.
GACGAGCGCGTGGGTGAAGAGCACGCGGCACAGCACGACGTTCATGAAGAAGCGCTCGGCCTCGTTCTCGGCTTCCGCCAGGTGGCGGTGCTCGAGATAGCCGGCGACGACGCTGCCGTTGTGCGAGCGGTACCACGCCGCCGCGGTCGGGTCGTCGACGAACGCCATCCACGACGTTCGACGGTGGGGGAGGAGGCCGGCCCCGGCAGGTTCCCGCTCGAGCGCGACCGCCTCGCACCCGTCGCGGAGGATGCGCTCGTTGACCGCACGCCACCACGGGCTCCCCGGATTCGGCGCCGACGGCGGCTGCAGCACCTCGCGGTGCAGTTGCCAGCGCATGAACGACATCGCCGCGCGTCGGTAGGGGAGATGTTGCGGCGCGCGACCGAACGGCCCGTGGTAGCAGCGCGCCATGAGCGCCATGCGACCCGTCGGGTCGTCACGCACTGCCGCGACCGCCATCGTCGGCCCACGTCGCCGCGGCAGCCGAGCTGGTACTCATCGCGAATTCTGCGCAGGCGGGAACGAATGACGCAAGGTTGGTCACCGATGAGTTTCCCGACGGGCGGCAGTCTCAGTGGGACCGCGCACGACGATGACGAGGAGCACCCCGATGGCCACCATCACCGCAAGCATGTTCATGGCGCTCGATGGCGTCGTCGACCCGGCCGTCGGCAACTGGCACTTCCCCTACTTCAACGAGGAGATGGGCGAGGCCGTGACGCGCCACCCACGACGCCGACGTCATGCTCTTCGGGCGCGTCACCTACGACAGCTTCGCCGGGGCCTGGCCCGAGCGCGAGGCTGCCGGCGAGGCCGACGCGGTGATGGCCAAGCACCTCGGTGACATGCGCAAGATCGTCGCGTCGCGGACCCCACTCACGTTCACGTGGCGGAACTCCGAGCAGCTCTCCGGTGATCTCGTTGCAACGGCGGCGGCGCTCAAGGCCGACCCGTCGATCCGGCGCGATCGCGTTGAGCGGCTCGACGTCGGTGACGCGTCAGCTGCTCGACGCCGCCCTGGTCGACGAGTTGCACCTCTTCGTCCACCCGGCGACGGCGGGCTCGGGGCTCAAGCTGTTCGCGGACGGCACGCCGCCGCTGAACCTCGCGCTGCTCTCGTCGGAGGCGTTCGCCACCGGCGTGGTGCACCTCGTCTACGGACCCGACCCGAACCCGCCCACCGGCGGCTACGACGAGGCGAAGGAGACCCTCCCGCAGGAGTGAGAGGGTCGCAGTCCCGGTTGACGCCTCGTTGACGTCATGACGGGTTGACATGACGTCACTACGACGTCATAATGACGTCGTGGACCTCAGCTACTACGTCAACGAACTCCGCACGCAACTGCTGGTCGCGGCCGAGGCCGGTGGGGACGAGGCGCGGCAGCTCGCCGAACGCCTCGTGGCCCCGCTGCAATCGGCCACCCGACTGATGCTGCTCGAAGCCCTCTCGGCCGCCGCCGGCGAGATCACCACCGACCTGGCACCGGGATCGGTCGAGGTGCGTCTGCGCGGGGGAGATCCCGACTTCGTGGTCACGCCCCCCGCCGTCGACACCGCAACTGTCCCCGAGGCGAGCGGCCTCGACGCCACCGCGATGGCATCGGGGCGATGGCACCGGGGGAGTCGGCGGGCGATGCCGACGAGGGTGCGACCTCTCGCGTCACGCTCCGGCTGCCCGAGCAGCTGAAGCTCAGGATCGAGGACGCGGCGGGCCGGGAGGGTCTCTCGGTCAACTCGTGGCTCGTCCGCAACCTCGGCGCCCTGGTCGAACCGACCGAGCGGAGCGCGAGCACCACGGCGACGGCGGCGACCACGCCCCGCAACCGCCACGGCGGTCAACGGTTCACGGGCTGGACCCGCTCGTAGGGCGCCGACCCACACCACAACGCTCAGGAGCACACCACGATGCCAACCCCAACGTTCACCTTCCCTTTCCCCACTCCAGAGGCGATCGACGCGACCATCGAGGTCGCCGGCAACGTGCGCATCACCGCCAGCGACCGCACCGACACGGTCGTCGTGGTGCGCCCCGCCGACCCGTCCAAGGCCGGCGACGTCCGTCTCGCGGAGCAGACCGTCGTCGAATACGGCGACGGCGGCCTCCTGGTGAAGACGCCGAAGCGCTGGCGGAACTACACACCGTTCGGCGGCTACGAGGCCGTCGACGTGAGCATCGAGCTGCCGACGAGCTCGCGGATCACCACCGACTCGACCATCGGTCACGTCTCCGCCGAAGGTCAGCTCGGCCGGTGCCGCATCAAGACCGCGCTCGGCAACCTGCGCCTCGACGAGACCGGCGAGCTGCGCGCGGTCACCGCGTACGGGAACGTCACCGTCGACCACGTGATGGGCGACGCCGACGTGAAGACCGGTTCGGGTGACATCCACGTCAACCGCATCGACGGTGAGGCGGACATCAAGAACTCGAACGGCGACACCGCCGTCGGTGATGTCGTCGGCGACGTGAGGGTGAAGGCGGCGAACGGCGACGTCGTGATCGCGCGAGCGCACGCATCGGCGACGGCGAAGACCGCGAACGGCGACGTCCGGATCAGCGGCGTCAGCCGGGGAGAGGTCGTGCTCGAGACCGCCGCCGGCGAGCTCGAGGTGGGCATCCGCGAGGGCACCGCGGCGTGGTTGGACGTCGCCACCCAGTTCGGCTCGGTGCACAACACCCTCGGTACTGACAGTGCGCCGGGACCGTCCGACTCGACGGTCGAGGTCCGGGCCCGCACGTCGGTCGGCGACATCCTCGTCGGCCGTTCACCCTCCGACGACGCCGCATCCGCCGGCTGAGAGGAGCGCACGATGAACACCATTCCTTCCAGTACCCCGTCCTCGCCCGCGATCTCGGCGATCGGAGTCAGCAAGCGCTTCGGTGACGTCGTCGCGCTCGACGGGCTCGATCTCGAGGTCGAAGCGGGCACGCTGTTCGGGCTGCTCGGCCCGAACGGCGCCGGGAAGACGACGCTCGTTCGGATGCTGGCGACGTTGCTGCGCGCCGACGCGGGGCACGGCGACCGTGCTCGGCCACGACGTGGTCGCCGAGCCGCTCGCGGTGCGGCGCCGGATCGGGCTGGCCGGCCAGTTCGCGGCGGTCGACGAGGAGCTCACCGGCCGCGAGAACCTCGAGATGATCGGCCGCCTGTACCGGTTGTCCAACGCGCCGAGACCCGCCGACGGGTCGGCGAGGTGCTCGAACGGTTCCGGCTCGTCGGACGCCGCCGACCGTCGCGTGGCGACCTACTCGGGCGGCATGCGCCGCCGGCTCGACCTCGGCGCGAGCCTCGTCGGCCGTCCACCGGTGGTGTTGCTCGACGAGCCGTCGACCGGACTCGACCCGCGCTCGCGCCAGGAGCTGTGGAACCTCATCGACGAGCTGCGTCGCGAAGGGACCACGTTGCTCCTGACGACCCAGTACCTCGAGGAGGCCGACCGCCTCGCGCAGCGATCGCGGTCGTCGACCACGGTCGGATCGCCGCCGAAGGCACCGCCGGCCGAGCTGAAGGCGACCGTCGGCACCGAGGTGCTCGCGGTCCGCACCAGCGACCCGGCGCCGCGCCCAGGCCGCGGCCGAGTCCTCGCCGACCTCAGCGCCGGCGAGCGCCGGCGATCGACGCCGCCGACCGGCGAGATCCGGTTCACGGTCGCTCGACTCGGGCGCCTCGGCCGAGGCGGTCCGGCGCCTCGACGAGCGGCGCGCTGTCGATCGCCGCAGTCGAACTGCAACAGCCCACGCTCGACGACGTCTTCCTGACCCTCACCGGGCGCACCGCGCCGAGGACGGCGCCGAGCCGACACCCGTGCTGGAGGCATGCATGACCACCGATCACCGCAGACTCACGACGGCGCGACCGCGCCTCACCCTGCCCGAGATGTTCGCCGACAGCCGCGTCGATGGCGGTCCGCCAGCTGCGCAAGATCCTGCGCCGACCGATGTACGTCGTCTACCTGTTCGTGCAGCCGGTGATCTTCGTGCTCCTGTTCCGCTACGTGTTCGGCGGCGCGATCAACACGGGCGGCGTGAGCTACGTCAACTACCTGATGCCGGGGATCATCGTCATGACCGCGATGTTCGGCGCGCTGACCACCGGGCTCGGGCTCACCGAGGACCTGAAGAGCTGGTGTCGTCGATCGCCTCCGTCCCTGCCGATCTCGAGATCGGCGGTGCTGATCGGTCGCACCGCCGCCGACCTCGCGACGAACACGGTCACGCTGGTCGCCATGCTCCTGATCGGGTTCGCGGTCGGCTTCCGGCCGAGCCAGTCGGTCGATGAGGTCGCGCTCGCGATCGTGCTGGTCCTCGCGTTCGCGTACGTGTTCTCCTGGATCAGCGCGTACATCGGCCTGACGCTCCGCGACCCCGAGACCGTGCAGTCGATCGGGCTCCTCTGGGTCATCCCGCTGGTGTTCGCGTCGTCGGCGTTCGTGCCGACCAGCTCGATGCCCACCGTCCTGCGTGCCATCGCCGACGTCAATCCGGTCAGCCTGACCGTCAACGGAGCTCGCGCGCTGATGATCGGTCACGGCCACGCAGCTGGGGCCCACGCTCGGAGCGCTCGCATGGCTGGCCGGTCTGCTGCTCGTGTTCGTGCCGCTGTCGGTGCGAGCGTTGCGAAACGCGTGAACCTAGAGCTTGCTGCGCGTGCGCGGTCGCCGCAGACGCGCGGTGAGCCATGCGCCGGAGCACAGGAGCGCGATGAGCAACGGTTGACCGAGCTCCTCGACCGGGACGCCGCCGATGTGGGCGAGCGTCATCGGTCCTGGACTGCCGCGAGGCCGGATGCCTTGGCGATCTCGAGCTGCTCGGCGCCGGGACGGTGGCCGTCACCGTTGGGCGCGTCGTGCCAGATCCACCACTGGTACGTCTCGTCCTGCGGGTAGCCCTCGGGCGAGTCCTCCCACTTCTCCTGGCGACCGAGCGCGGTGATGTCGAGGTAGTTCCAGGTGTTGCCCATCTGCTCGTCGCCGCGGGCGTCGACGAAGTAGGTGCGGTACACCTGGTCGCCGTCGCGGATGAACGCGTTGGTGCCGTGCCACTCGTCGACGCCGAAGTCCTGGTCGAAGTCGTCGAGCATCGTGACCCAGGGGATGTGCTCCCAGCCCATGCGCGCCTTCACGCGTTCGATGTCGGCCTGCGGTGCGCGCGACGCGAACACCAGCGACGTGTCGCGCGCGTGGAGGTGCGCGGGATGCGCGACCTGGTCGGCGACCATCGAGCAGCCGACGCACGCGTGGTCGGGCCAGCCGTGCACACCGGGCTCGAGGAACGCGCGGTAGACGATGAGCTGCGTGCGGCCGTCGAACAGGTCGACGAGGTTCGCGGGCCCGTTCGCGGTGTCGAACGAATACTCCTTGTCGACGGCGAGCCACGGCATGCGCCGACGCTCGGCGGCGAGCGCGTCGCGCGCCCGCAGCATCTCCTTCTCCTTGACGAGCAGCGCGGCGCGGGCCGCGGTCCACTCGTCGGCGGACACGATGGGGGCCTTCTCGATGATGGACGGTGTCATGAGACCTTCTCCTGTCGGCGGCCTGGTCGGCGTCGCTTCCTCGCGGATTGCCGCGGCCGGTCTCGACGTAGTCACGCAGGCTGGGGATGTAGTGGTTCCATCCGGCGGTGCACATGTCGATGCACTCCAACTCGTCGGTCAGACCGACGTGGCGGAACTCGAGCTCGCTCGTGTCGCCGTCGACCGCGGTGATGGTGAACGTCGGACGTGTGCCGACCCAGTCGGGTTCGAAGTCGCACTCGGTGACGGTCCACTGCACCGATGTCGGCCGGGTGGCGTCGTCGACGTGCACGCGCAGCGGCGTGGGTGCGCTCATGGCGAACTCCAGCTCGCCACCGGTGTCACCCGAACCCGAGGCCGCGGTCCACCAGGCGGTGAGGCCCGAGTCGGTGGTGATCGCATCGAACACCGCGTCGGGCGACGCGTGCACGCGGATCGTCTTCTCGTAGTCGTGACCAGTCATCTGCGTTCCTTTCACGCGGGGCCGAGGACCCGGGGGATCTCTTCGTCGAGCTTCTGCTTCCAGCCGTCGTCGAAGCCGGCGCGTTCGGCGGCGGGCGGGTCGTCCCAACCGTCGTGGCGCACGCGCAGGCGCGTGCCGTCGCCTTCGGGGGTGAGCTCGAACGTCACCTGGGTGTCGCCGAACCCGCCGCTCCACCGGCAGCGCAGCAACCGGGGCTCGTCGATCTCGAGCACCTCGGCCTGGATGGTGCCGACCTCCGGCGAGCCGGTCTCGAGCTTGAACTCCCGGCCGACCACCGGCGCGAAGTCGGTGGGCATGAGCCACGCCGCGAGCTCGGTGGGGTCGATCAACGCCCGCCACACCCGTTCGGGGGAGTGCGGGTAGACGGCTTCGTGTTCGATGGCGAGGGGGTGGCTCACGGGTTCTCCTCCAGGTGGCGACGAAGACGGTCGAGACGGTCGTCCCAGAACCGGTCGAGCGTGTGCATCCACTTCCGCACCTCGTCGAGGCGCTCGGGGTGGAGGTGGTAGCGGCGCTCACGACCGTGGCGCTGCTCGCTCACCAGACCTACCCCGCGGAGCACCGCGAGATGCTGCGAGACCGCCGGCCGGCTCACCGGCACGACGGCCGCGAGCTCGTTGACGGCCTTGTCGCCGGTGGCGAGGGCGGTGACGAGTGTGCGCCGCACCGGGTGCGCGATGGCACCGAAGGCGTCGGAGACGGGGGGAGCGCCGGCCGGGGACATGCCGACACTATACGTAAGGAAAATCTAACGTGTCAAGGGTTCACTCGAAGAGATCGAGCGCGGCGCCGGTGATGGCCTTCACCTCGGCCGGTGTCGCCGGCCGCGCCTCGGACGACACCCAGGGTGCGTCCCTCGTGCACACGGTCAACGCGGCAACGTCGACGAAGGCCATCCGGAGGATGGTGACCGTGCCCGGCACCTGGCGGCTGTCGTGCAGCTCGTGCGCGTCCTGCGAGTACTCCTCGCCGGCGCGCACGACGGTCGTCGTCGACGACAGCGTCACCGTGTCGGCCGTGCGCGCGTTCTCGTCCGCCGGCGAGTAGCGCACGCGCTGGTACTCGACACCCGCGGGATCCTCCACGTAGCGCGTGTTGGTCATCTCGCCGACGACGACGGTGGAGACGAAGTCGTACGGGTGGTCGTGCACCAGCGGTTCGCCGACGGAGTACGTCGGGCCCCACACGTGCAGTCGGTGCTGGCGACGGTCGTCGAGACGCAGACCGAGCAGGCCGATGTCCTGCATCCGCCACGGGAAGTCCTCGGCGTGCTCGAGGATCGTCCGGACGAGGGCCGAGTCGCCGAGGGGTCCATCGATCTCGAATGACACCACTGTCGTTTGCCGACGTCAAGCCGGCTGTCGCTAAAGATCTGAGAAAACCATCAGATGCTCAGATACTAAGGTCATGGGATGCCGAACCGCACCCTGGAAGCCGCGCTGAGCCGACCTGTCCCCGAGGCGAAGGCGGAGCTCTTCCGGGCGCTCGCGCATCCGGCCCGCATCCGTGTCCTCGAAGTGCTCTCCGAGGGCGAGCACTCGGTGGGGGAGATGCAGCCGCTCGTCGGCATCGAGTCGTCGCACCTCTCGCAGCAGCTCGCCGTGTTGCGGCGCGCGCGGGCCTGGTGACAACGCGCAAAGAAGGCTCGACCGTCTTCTACGCGCTCCGCGCACCCGAGCTCGCCGAACTCCTGGCCGCGGCGAAGCGCTTCATGATCGTGTCCTTGAGTGAATCGACGGAGCTCCTGGCCGGCCTCAAGGCCGCCGGGCGCTCGTGAGCATCGGCTCGAGAGTCGCGGCGATGATGCCGCGCCCCTCCGACTACGCCGGTGTGCGCAGATCGTGGCGCGGTGATCTCGTCGCCGGCGTGACCGTCGGTGTCGTCGCGCTCCACTCGCGCTCGGCTTCGGCATCGCCACTGGACTCGGCGCGCAGGCCGGACTGGTGACGGCCATCGTGGCGGGACTCGTGGCCGCGGTGTTCGGCGGTTCCAACGTGCAGGTGTCGGGACCGACCGGCGCGATGACGGTGGTGCTCGTCCCGGTGGTCGCGCGCTTCGGCGCCAGCGCAGTCATCGTGGTCGGGATCATGGCCGGCGTGATGGTCGTCGTGGCGGCGTTCGCCGGCGTCGGCCGCTTCCTCGCCTACATCCCGTGGCCGGTGGTGGAGGGCTTCACCATCGGTATCGCCCTCATCATCTTCTTGCAGCAGGTGCCGACCGCCCTCGGTGTACCGAAGCCCGATGGCCAGAACACCGCCGCCGTCGCCGTCCGTGCCGTCGGCGAGGCGTTGCGGGGTGAAGGCAACTGGTCGTCGCTGCTGCTCGTGCTGCTGGTCGCGGCGATCATGGTCGGCGCCGTCCGCCTCCACCGCGCGCTGCCGGGCTCGTTGTTGGCGGTGGTCGTCGCCTCGGTGCTCGCCGGCGTCACCGGCATGAGCGCACCGCGCATCGGTGATCTCCCGTGGGGTCTTCCTGCGCCTGCACTGCCGAACCTCGGCGGACTGCAACTCGGTGAGCTGGTGTCGGCCGCGTTCGCGGTGGCGCTCCTGGCCGGTCTCGAGAGCCTGCTCTCGGCCAAGGTCGCCGACGGCATGAGCGACGCCGAACCGCACGATCCCAATCGTGAGCTGTTCGGTCAGGGGTTGGCCAACCTCATCTCCCCGTTGTTCGGGGGCATGCCTGCGACCGGCGCCATCGCCCGCACCGCGGTGAACGTGCGGTCGGGCGGACGCAGCCGTCTGTCGTCCATCACCCACGCCGTGGTGCTCCTCGGCGTCGCCTACCTGGGTGGCGCGCTCGTGGCTCGCATCCCGCTCGCAGCGCTCGCCGGGGTCTTGATGGTCACCGCCGTGCGCATGGTCGACGTCCACGGCGTACGCATGGTGATGCGGTCCACCCGGTCCGACGCGGTCGTGCTCGTGCTCACCGCCACCGCGACGGTCGTGTTCGACCTCATCGTCGCGGTCGAGATCGGGATCGCGGCCGCCGCGCTGTTGGCGTTCCGCGGCGGTCGCGCGCAACGCGCACGCCGTCGCGGAGCGGATCCCGAACACGTCAGACGGCGTGACGACCGCCGAGGAGGACGCGCTGCTCGGCCAGCACATCCTCACCTATCGCCTCGACGGCGCGCTCTTCTTCGGAGCCGCCCAACGTTTCCTCGCCGAGATGACCGCGGTCGACGACGTCCAGGTCGTCATCCTGCGGCTGCCGGAGCTCCAGATGCTCGACGCCACCGGCGCGCAGGCGCTCGGCGAGATCGTCGGTCAGCTCGAGGCGCGCGGCATCACGGTGCTGATCAAGGGCCCACGACCCGAGCACCTGCGTGTGCTCGAGGCGGTCGGTGTGCTCGACCGTCTCGCGCACGAGCGGCACCTGTTCGACGATCTCGACGATGCCATCGCGCACGCCCGCGAACACGTGGGGCGAACCGCACGCGACGCCGCCTGAGTGCGACCTAGTCGACGACGCCGCCGGCCACGATCAACACGGGGGCCAGGATCCCGTTCATCGTCGCGGCGATGTTGTTGCCGATGCGCTCGGCGAACCCGGGACCGAACAGCGCCCCGGGGGTCAACGACCCCGGGGCCGGGGGACCGGCGACCGCGGCGGTGCGGTCCTCGTCGGATTCGATGCGGAACCCCGCGGCCTGCAACAGCTCGGCGTACCGCGCGCGTTTCCACGAACGACGACGAGTCATCCTCGGCCCACGGCATCGGATACGTGAGCTCGCCGTCGCCCACTCGCATCTGTTCGTAGACCGCGAACCGGCCGTCGGGCGTCAGCACGCGCCGCACCTCGGCGAACACGCGGTCCTTCGCCTCGATGTTCATCCCGACGTGCACGAGCATCGCCCGGTCGAACGCGCCGTCGTCGTAGGGCATGTCGGTGGCGGAGCCGACGTCGAACGTCACCCGGTCGGAGAGACCGACCCGCTCCGTCAGGTTGCGCGCGAGGTCGACGAAGTCGGAGGTCAGGTCGATGCCGGTGACCCGACAGCCGTGACGAGCCGCGGCCACGCGCGCCACACCGCCGGCACCCGCGCCCACGTCGAGCAGGCGCGTGTCCGACGACACGTCGAGCGCATCGAGGAGATGCTCGATCGACGCGACGCCACCCGCGTGCAACTGGTCGACGCCGTTGAGGTCGTCGACCGTCATCGCATCCACGTCGACGCCGGCTTCGCGCAGCGCATCGAGCACTCGCGCTTCCAGGTCGTCACCGCTGTAGTGCTGACGAACAGTGCTTTCGGCGTCCATGCCGCGAGCGTACGGCGTGGGGTCAGTCGAGCTCGGCGAGCACCTCACCGATGATCTTGGTGGCTTCGTGCGCCTTGAGCGGATCGCCGCCCTCGGCATCGGCGGTCTCCTTGGCGAAGTCCTCGACCGCGTGTTGACCACCGATCAGACGTGGCGCAACGCCTCGCCGGCTGCTTCCGGATCGTCGAGTGCCTCGACCGCGGGTGCCACGTCGTGCTTGGGCGATTCCGCGACTTCGTGGACGACGTGCATCGCCTCTTCGCGTCCGGTCGCGGTCGAGACCGGGGGCTCGGCGTCGGGATTCTGTTGACGGTCCCACTCCGTGAGGGCCTCGTCGTAGCCACCCTCACCGGGGTGCAGCACCCTGGTGCCCGGCTCGGATGGTGTCACGACCGCGTCGCCGTCGGCAGCGTCGTCGTCGTGCACCCGTGCGGGCTCGACCGGGACGATCAGGGTTCCATCGGGGTTGCGAACAATGTCCATCGTGTGCTCATACCCGAAATCGCCCTGCAGTGAACTCAGGCGAGCAGGGCCAGCAGTTCGTCCCGGCTCGGGCCCGGCATCGCGAAGGGTTCGTCGGGTCGCGCCGCCTCCACCTTCTCCCAGAGGCCGGGGCGCGAGAACACCTCCTGGGGGAGCGCCAGGCAACCGACGGTCTCGATCAGGGCGCGGAACACGTCGGGGTCGAACGCGGAAGCTTCGGCTGCGGGCTGGTACTCGGGGGGCAGCGGTCCGACCGTGCGCACGAGGGTGCTCCGGCCTTCTCGCACCGCCGTGATCTCTTCGAGCCGAGCCTGGTCGGTGGCGACCTGGTTCCAGTACCACGGCGCGAGCTCGGTCTCGGTGACCGCGTCCCACTCGTGCGCGAACTCGATCGGGCGGTCGAGCGTCGTCCGCACGACGTCGCGCAGGCGCTGCGCGTGCATCAGGCCGATCGAGAGCCCGCGCCCCGCCGACGGGTTGGTGCACGCCCACGCGTCACCGACTGCGGCGAACCCGGTGGCGGCCGGGTGGCCGTCGACGACGAAGCGCCGGTACTTGTCGAGGATGCCCGCCATCGACAACACGTCGGTGATCGGCGTCCCGTCGAGCCAGTGCGCGTGCAGTGGGCAGGCGCGTACGACCCGCGAGAACTTCTCGCGATCGTGGAACTGCTTCAAGGGCTGGTCGCCCGACGGCGCCCAGAGCGTGACCGACCACGTGTCGTTGTCGCCCGCAAGGGTCAGCAGCAGGAACGTGCCGATCACGGTGACCGGCGCCGAGAACGCGGGCGGGAGCGAGCCCGAGAAGAACTGCGTGTAATACGTGTAACCGGAGTCCTGCGAGTGCACGACCGGCTGGACGCCGCCGAGCTCACCGAGCCACTCCACTGCCGGTGAACGACGGCCCATCGCGTCGACGACGAGGTCGCCGCGCACGGGTCCGTCGTCGGTCTCGACGCCGACGACGCGCACACCGCCGTCCTCCGCGACGGACGCGAAGCCGCGCACGGCGACGCCCCGGCGCACGGTCACGCCCGGCTCCTCCTCGGCCGCTTGCGCGTGGAGGCACTCCATCCATGGCCGTCGCCCGGTGATGAAGCGGAAGCGGTCATCGTCGGGTCGCGGGTCGCGGTCGGTGATCGACGGCGGCAGGTTCGCGAGGAAGTCGACCCAGGTGCCGCCGTGCTCCACCAGCGCGGTGAACACCTCGGGCAGCTCCTGCTCGAGAATGGCGCGGTAGCGCGGGAACAGGTTGTGGGGCTGGTGGAACTGGGGGACGCTGGGCCGCGCCCAGGTGGACCACGCCTCGTTCCAGGTGTCAGGCACCGGCTCGGGGTCGCGCTCGAGGACGGTGACCTCGTGCCCGTCGCGCGCCAGCATCATCGCAGTGCTCAGACCGAGCACGCTGCCACCGCAGACCACGATTGCTGCCATCACACGAGCTTCGCGCCGAACGGGGAAGGGCGCACTCGGTGGTGGCCCTTCCCCGTTCAGACGCGTTGCTGTGACTTGCTGTGTGTCTTCGCTTACGAAGCGGGCGCCGCCGTGGTCGTGACCTCGGCCGCCTGACCTCGCTTGTTGGCCGCGATCAGCGCCGGGTCACCGACGATCTTGCCGATGATCGGCTTGCCCTTGTTCATGACGACGAACTTGCCGTTCTTGAACGTGACGAAGTACTGGCAGCTCTCCGTGGGCGTCTTCCCGAATTTCGTCAGGCTGATGTCGACGGGTGCGCACGTGAGGTCGGCCGCCTTGTAGGTGCCGAGCTTGTGCAGTCCGTCGATGAAGCCCTTCTGCGTCGGGTTCTTCCCCGCCTCCTGGATGCCGGTGATCGCCATGTCGCACGCGATGTAGCCGGTGTACGCGCCGTAGTCGGGCACGCCGGTGATGCCGGAGTACTTCTTGAGGTCGGCACGGAACTTCTTCACCGCCGGGTCACTCGCCAGCTCGGCCGGCTTGTAGACCTGCGACACCACGTCGGACGAGTCGAGCGTCTTCGTGATGGGCGAGTCGAGCATCTCCTGCCCGTACCCCGACGCCATCAGGACGGCCTTCATCTTGACGCCGTTCTGCTGGAGGCCCTGGGCGATGGCCAGGTTGGTGTTGCCGTCGAGCGGCAGGTACACCGCGTCGGCGCCGGCGTTCTTGAGTCCCAACACGATGGGACCGACGTCGGTGGTACCGAAGTCGACCGCGGTGTTGAGGTACACCGGGTCGAGACCCGACGCCTTCGCCGCGTACTTCTGCGTGTCCTTGGCGACGCCGGTCGACGACGGCGAGATGCCGTAACCCACCGACCCGATCTTGGTGGCGCCGAGCTTCTTCGCCACGTCGGTGCCGTTGGTGAAGATGATGCCGGTGGGCGGCGGGCTGCCGTTCCCGCCCGCGCTGATGATGTTCTCGTTGCCCTTCTCGCTGTAGTAGGTGCCGTCGAACCCGCCACCGATCAGCGGCGTGCCGGAGCCTTCGATGTAGCGGTAGGAGATGTACCCGAACGACGAGTTGTTCACCAACGCGAAAACGTGGCGGTTCTCGATCAGGTCCTTGGCCCCGGTGAGGTTCGCTCCCGACGACTTGTCGTCGACCGTCTCGAGCTCGATCTTCCGACCGTTCACGCCGCCCTTCGCGTTCTGGGCATCGACGCGCGCCTGGCACGCGTCACCCGAGTCCTGGAAGTTCGGCGCCGCGACGCCGGTGCCGGACCAGATGAACCCGAGCTTGATCGCGTCCTTGGAGACGCCCGGGACGCTGCCCGATTGTGCGCCTGCGGCGGTACCGGCGAGCGTGACGCCCAGCACCCCCACGGCGACGATGCTGAAGGCGCGCACCGCGCGCCTGTGACCGTGCTTCAACATGGATCCCCCCTCGGCCCGTGGCCGATCCCGCCGGAACGTCCGGAGGGCGGTCGTGACCCTATATCTGTTCGCCGACCAATTCTCGTCAGCGGTGCGAAGAGCGGGAAATTGCCCAGGATCTGCGGATCTCAGGCCCGGAGGGCGGCGCGGACCGCCTCCACCACGTCGAGGTCGGCGAGGGCGGCGTCGGAGCGGGCGAGGAGGGCGTCGCCGAGTCCGACGCCGTCGCTCGCGGCGTAGGACGGCATGTACGCCAGGAAGGTCGCGACCACGGTGTACGAGGCGTGCAGCCGGTGTGCGGCCCACGCATCGTCGTACGCGATGTCGACGCCGCCGTGCGCCCGCAACGCGTCGAGGTAGCCCTGGAGCAGCTCGCGCTCGTTGGCGCGCCGCTCGTCGACGTCGACGGACATGGTGAGGAAGTAGCTGACGTCGCGCAGGTGCGTGCTCACGCGCGACAGGCCCCAGTCGAGGAAGCCCACTCGATCGCGGCGCGTCACCGTCGAGGAAGACGTTGCCGATGTGCGTGTCGCCGTGGATGTAGGTCGCCGGACCCGCGTGCCAGATCTCGTCGAACCACGCGTGGTGCTCGACGTAGAGCTCGCCGATGGTGGAGTAGTTCTCGGTGAGCTTGCCCGCGTTCTCGTCGAGCACCCAGCGCATCAGGCCCGACGTCGCCTCGCTCATGCTCGGGCGCGACGTCGTGAGCCACGGTGCGACGCGGTCGCGCTCGGCCGCGTCCTCGAAGCGCGCGTGGAAGACGGCGAGGTCTTCGAGCGCGCTGGCGGCGGCGTCGGCGGGGATGCCCCACTCGCCGTTCGAGGCGAACCTGCTCCCGCGCACGGTGAGGTCCTCGAGCAGCAGCACGAAGCGGTCACCCTCGCTGGCGGCGAACGAGCAACCGGGGACCACCACGTTCACCGTCGGCGCCACGTCGGCGTAGAACTGGGCTTCCCGCTCGCCCATGCCCGTCGCGCCGATCATCTCCCGGTGGACGGGATCGATGGGCGCGAGCTTCACGAACAACGAAGGCGGTCCCGCGCCCTCGGTCGCGTAGGTCAGCCCGACCCGGGCGCGCTGGTTGGTGGCGAAGGAGTGGTCGAGGAGCTCGACCGCGGTGACCTCGGTGCCGAGGGCCTCCGACATGAAGGTCGTCGTGAGGTCGGCGGCGTCGACGGGAAGCGTCTGCATGTGCGGACCTTGCCACACGACGATCGCCGACGCCCGCGACCCCTAGGCTGCGCGGATGGCCAAAGCAAAGAAGCCCGGCGATGCGACCACGCCTCGCGGAAGTCCTGAAGGTCCCCCCGGCAAGAAGCAGAAGTCGAAGGCTCGCAAGAGCAGCAAGCGCCGCGGCTAGCGCGGAGTCCAGGTAGCAGTCGAGGTACGAGTGGGACGCGTCGCCGTCAGCTGACGACGGCGGCGCGGGCCTGCTTCCACGTGGCCATGCGCTGCGCGTCTTCGTCGTAGAGCTTGAGCTGCACCGCACGCAGGGCGTCGGTGAAGGACATGCTCGGCACCGACCGGAACATCGGCTGCTCCTCGTGCGCCCGCTCGAGGTTGTAGTTGGGGATCTTCGGGTTGAGGTGGTGCACGTGGTGGAACCCGATGTTCCCGGAGAAGAACTGCAGCACCTTCGGCAGCGCGAGGTGTGAGCTGCCGCGGAGGGCGGCGTCGTTGAAGCTCCACTCGTCGGTGCGCTCCCAGTACGTGTCGTCGAACTGGTGCTGCACGTAGAAGAGCCAGATGCCCACGCTGCCGGCGAGGATGACCAGCGGGAGCTCGACGAAGAGCACCGTCTGCCAGCCGAACGCGAAGCACAGCGCACCCACGAACACCACCACCGCGAGGTTGGTGAGCCAGACGCTGCGTTGCTGGCGATTGCGCGTGGCCGGCGTGGGGAAGCGCTGCATGAGGACGGTCGAGTAGATCGACCCGAGACCGAACATCACGAGCGGGGTGCGGTAGAGGCGGTAGCCGAGGCGGAAGAAGAACGGCTTGGCGCGGTATTCGGCCACCGTCAGCATCGGCACGTCGCCGATGAAGCGGCGGTCGAGGTCGCCGGCGGTCGCGTGGTGGATGAGGTGCTCGTAGCGCCAGCGCGCGAACGGCGTGAACACCAGCAGTCCGAGCGCGGTACCGAGCCATGTGTTGGCGCGCTTGCTGCGCATCAACGACCCGTGCACGCAGTCGTGGAACATGATGTAGGTGCGCACCAGGAAGC
The DNA here is from genome assembly GCA_963697125.1 of uncultured Actinomycetes bacterium. Lineage (GTDB taxonomy): Bacteria > Actinomycetota > Acidimicrobiia > IMCC26256 > DASPTH01 > DASUAS01. The sequence goes on along the minus strand of CAVOMW010000006.1, from coordinate 261,877 downwards.
CGGCCGCCGGGATCGCGAGCAGCAGCACCAACCAGTACGACGTGGAGTACACCGCGAACATCGCGGCCCACAAGAACAGGAACGGGACCACCGAGGTGGCCAAACTGCGGAGGCTGCGTCCGAGATCCGAGCGGGCGTACCGCTCGAGGTCGGCGCGGCTGACGGTCTCAACCGGGCGATCTATGAGGATGCTCACGACAGCGCACAACCACTTTCAACCATGGGGCACGAAAGGGCGCGATGCCGAAAGGCAGGGCTGGACAGCTCGTCAGAGCGCGCTCGACTGACTTCGTCAGCGTAGCCCTGACCCGGGTGCCATCCCGTGCACCGGGCCGTGCACCGGCACCGACGGACGGGTGTTATGTGCCGGTGTAGTGCGAGATCACCTCGGCCCCGTACTGCTCCAGCGCCTCGACGGCGTGGTCGAGGCTGTCGCCGGGCGTGCCCACGCTGTTCCAGGTGACGCCCAGTGCGGCCATGGCCTCGAGCCCGTCGAGGTGCGCGGCGGCGCGGTAGCCGTCGCTTCCCGGACCCGGTTGTCCGGTGGTGAAGGCCACGTCGATCGACGCCGGATCGCGGCCCGCCTGCTCGGTGTGCTTGCGCAGGTGGTCGAGCATCGGCGCGAGGTCGTCGAGACCTTCGAGCGGGATGGTGCGCGAGGTCTTCGCCAGCCACGCGGGCGCGGGGAACGGGTTCCAGCCGTCGCCGTACTGCGCGACCCGACGCCGGGTGAGCGCGTTGTTGCCCCCGATCCAGATCGGCACGTGACCCGGCTTCGGGTTCACGCTGATCTCCTTCGCGGTGTAACCCGAGCCCTCGAAGCTGTACTGGTCGGTGGTCCACACGCCGCGCATCGCCTCGAGCGCCTCGTCGAACAGCTCGTTGCGCCGCTCGAAGTCGACGCCGAGCGCGCGGTACTCGCTGCGCAGGTACCCCGTCGCCACCGACAGGGTGAAGCGGCCGCCCGAGAGCACGTCGATCGTCGCCGCCGACTTCGCCACGTGGAACGGGTTGCGGTACGGCAAGCACGACGATGTTGGGGATCAGGCGGATCCGCTCGGTGACCGCGGCGACGTAGGGGAGCGCGGCGAACGGGTCGAGCGCGTCGTGCCCACCCGCGTTGAGCCACTTGTCCGACGGCGCGGGGTGGTCGGTGAAGGCGATGCCGTCGAACCCTGCCGCCTCGGCGGCGCGGGCGAAGCGGGCGAGACCCTCACCGGAGACGAACTCCGGGTTGTAGGGGTGCGCGATGAGCGGGTAGGTGGTCCAGTGCTTCATCGGCGCATTGTGGTGCGCCGGTCAGGCCTCGACCAGTTGGAGGCGCAGCCCGAAGGTGTCGGCGGGCTCGAGCCAGAGCGTGTCCTGCTCGGCGTGGGCGATGCCGATGCCGGCTTCGGCCAACGCGGCGGGCGCGGCGTCGAGGTCGACGGCGAGCGCGACCGAGTGCAACGTGCCCCGCCCGTTCACGAGCGCGCCGTGCCACGCGCTGGTCGTCGTCGACGGGCGCGACCAGCCGGAGGGTGAGGTCGCCGATGTCGAAGTCGGCGACCGCTTCGGGACCGTCGGAGCTGATCGCCCGCGGCTCGACGCCGAAGACCATGTCGAAGAGGTCGGTGACGGGCTCGAGGTCGACCACGACGCCGGTGACGCGCTCGACACGCGACACCTGCACCAGACCGTCACCGCCGCCGGTGGGCGCGAGGCCGTTGCGGGGATCGCCGGGGAGTCGGTCGTCGGTGAGCTCGAGCATGAGGCCGAACGTGTCGCGCGGGTGCATGAAGAAGTGACGGCCCTCGATGTGCACGCCGGTGATGCCGATGCCCGCCTGCATCAGGTGGTTCTGCGAGGCCCACATGTCGGGCACCTCCCACGCCAGCGACTGGACACCGGGACCGTTCTTCGCGAGCCAGCGCCCGACCAGGCCCTTGGGGTCGGCGGCGGCGAGGGCGAGGAACGGGACGTCGCCCATCCAGACGATGCCCATGTCGCTGCCGTCGAGGTCGTCGTGCACCGCGTCGACCATCACCCCGGCGCCGAACACGTGTCGCCACTGCGCCAGCGCGCCGTCGAAGTCGTGGACCGCCATCCCGATGCGGTGGCAGTTGCCCGGATCACTGAAGCCGCCGGTGGCGGATTCGCCGAGGTGCGAGGTCACCGGCGGAGTCTGCCAGGGTCATCCGAAAGTCGCTGCTAGCGCCGGCGCTAGCGCCCGTGCTTGCACCGGTGCCAGCGCATGCGCAAGCCCGCGCCGCGAGACGACACCCGTGACGCGGCACTGCATGATCATGCAGCGGCGTGCTTGTGAACCTAGATCCATGAGCAAGAAGCTCAACGGCGGCGGAGGCCTCCGGACGCGACGAACTCGTCGGCCAGCGTTGGCGGCGCCGCGGCGAGCCAGCCGTCGACGATCGCGTCGCGCAGCACCCGCTTGCCGACTGCCTTCAGTTGGATCAGGACCGCGGGGTAGTTGTCGAAGTGCTCGATGGTGAAGATGCCGCGCTTGCCCGCGGCGAGCACCGCTTCCTTCTCCTCGAGGTCTTCCACGTTGACGGCGAGGATCGGTCCGTCGGGCGGGGTCTCGGTGCCGAATCGCTTCAGATCGGCCTTGCTGTACGGCCGTTCCCACGCGAACGACTTGCCGCCCACGAACCAGGTGCGGTGCCCGAAGCGCGCGCCCTCGGTGACCTCGGGGAGCGCAGCGATGATCTGCTCGACGTCGGCGAAGGTGGGCATCGGATCAGGCCAACTCCGCGTTCGCGGCTTCGAACAGGCCGCGGACGCGGTCGACGTCGAACGGACCCTCGTGCAACGGGCCTTCGTGCAACGGGTCGGCGGTCCACTCGCTGCGGGGCATGGTGAAGAAGTCGCCGCCGTACACGTGGATGGCGCCTGCGTGCTCCGTGGTCGGGTTGTACACGGAGTGCACGACGTCGTCGCCGAGGAGGCAGACGTCCTTCGGGTGCAGTGACCGGCCACCCGACTCGTCGATTCCGTCGGCGTGGCGGCGGTAGAAGCGGTTGTCCTCGCCGCCGGAGTAGAGGCCGATGGCGGCCCACATGCGGTGGTCGTGCGGGCCGAGGTGCATGCCCGGTGCCCACACCAGCTTGAGCACGGTGAGCTCGGGCGACACGTGGAGCGTGACCATCTCGGCGCGTGTCGGCGGGAGGGCCTCGGCGATCGCGGTCGGATCGGCGACCGCGCGCTCGAGCACGTCGCGGATCGCGAGGCGCGGTTCGGGATCGGCGGCCGCGGCTCGGCACGCCTCCACGAGGTCGTCGACGTCGAACATCGAGTCCTCCTCAGCCGTCGGTTGCGAGGCGCGCCAGGTTCTCGACCGAGCGCTCGATCATCGGGATCGGGATGAGCGACCCCGTCGCCTTCGCCTTGCGGTGCTCGGGGAGACCGCTCCAGTCGAAGTAGTTGGTCACGTCGGTCTCGGTGTCGCTCACGGGGGCGAGCTCCCACCCCCACGTGTACCCATAGCTGGGTTGGTCGTCGTTGCCCACGCACCACTCCACCAGTCGATCGGGTTCGATGCGGGTCACGGTGTTGCGCACCTGGTACTTGCCGATCGGTCGGTCACCGAGGGGCTCGCGATCCATCGCGATCTCGAACGTGTCGCCGACCGCGGTCAGCACACGAGCGTTGGGCGCAGCTTCGAGCATGCCCGAGCCGTCGATGGCCACGTGACCTGCGGGGTCGGCCACGATCGCGAACAGTGCGGCCGCAGGTGCGGGGACGCGGCGGGTGACGGAAGCGCGCTCGATCGGCACACCGTCGACAGTAGTCAGCTGGCGATCTTGAACACCTCGGCGCGGCGCCAGCGGGGCCGGCCGTGCTCGTTCGCCTCGCACACCAGCACTGTGCCGTTCTTGCTGTGTCCGACGTTGCCCGGGACCCGGCAGAACGAGCCCGCGCGGCACGACCGGCACCGTCGGACTGGGTTCGGGGGCGGCGCGCGCGGCGAGGGCGGCGCGTCGGTGCATGCGCGCGTGCTCGTGTGAGGTCGCGAGCAGCTGCAGACGGTGGGCGCGGTCGTGCCAGAGCATCACGAGCAACCACGCCACGAAGGCGCTCACACCGAGGGCGAAGCCGGCTCCCAGGACCGCGACGTGCATGCGACTGCATCGGCGGCGACGGGCACCCGGTTGAGGCTCACTACCGTGGTGGGGTGAGCCCGAAGGCGACGCCGAAGAAGGTCGAGGCGGAGTCGCGCGACGGCGTGAAGCTGACCAACCTCGACGCGTCGCTGTTCGAAGGGGCCGGCGCGACGAAGCGGGACCTCGTCGACTACCTCGACGCGGTGCGCGATCGCATCATCCCGGTGCTCGCAGACCGACCCTTGTCGGTGATCCGCGTGATGCGCGGCCAGGACTCGTTCATGCAGAAGAACGTGCCCAAGTACACGCCCGACTTCGTGGAGACGGTGACGTGGTGGGCGGAGACGTCGAAGCGCGACGTGCGCTACGCGGTGTGCAACGACCGGCGCACGCTGCTGTGGTTCGCCAACCAGCGCGCGGTCGAGTACCACCCGGCGCTGGTGACGGTGGCGCATCCTGATCGCATCAGCCACCTCGTGCTCGACCTCGATCCGCCCGAGGGCTCCGACTTCTCGCACGTCGTCGCGGTCGCGCACCTCGTGCGCCAGGCCCTCGACGACGTCGGGCTCGCGGGTGCGCTCAAGACCAGTGGCGCCAAGGGCGTGCACATCTTCGTGCCGATCGACGAGGACGCACCTCCGGAGGACTCCGCCGCCGCGCTGCGCGCGATCGCGGCGCGCACCGAGCGCCTCGATCCTTCGCTGGCGACGACCGCGTTCATCAAGGACGATCGCGAGGGCAAGGTGTTCGTCGACTCGACGCGGGTCGGTGGCGCGACCGTCGTCGCCGCGTACAGCCCGCGCGTGCGGCCCGGCGCGCCGGTGTCGTTCCCGCTCGGGTGGGACGAGCTCGACGACGTGCACCCGTCCGACTTCACCGTGCACAGCGCGCCCGACGCGCTCGGCGACCGCGACGACCCGTGGGCCGAGCACATGCCCGCGCCGCAACACCTCGCCGCCGACCTGATCGCCGAGGGCCACGAGATCCCCGTCGCCCGGGTGCAGGCCATGCACGAAGGCAAGCGCCGCAAACGAGCGCGGGGCGACTGAACGTGCGAATACCCCTCGGAACCGGGGTACTGTGCCGAATGCCGCGAACCGTTCCTGAAGACCTGGCCGAGCCCATCGCCCGCATCCTCAAGGGTGCGATCGACACCGGCGACGGCGGCACCGAGGAACAGCACTCCGTGCTGCAGGCCATTGCGATCGGCTTCCTCGGGCGCCCGGATCTCGACGTCGAGACGCTCGCTCCCATCGGGCCCGAGGTGGCCGGAGAGCTCATCACCGACCACGGCACCCGGCGTCGGGTGCGCGAGATGATGGTGCTCCTCGAGCGTGCCGGCACCCGTTCACCGAGGATCAGGTGTCGCTGGTCGAGACCTACGCGTTCCACCTGGGCGGTGCCGACGGCCCGGGCTCGTGCTGGCACGCGAGCTGATCCGCGACGGTGCGGCGCGCGGCTCGCCGACTACATGCGGTTCAGCGACGAGATCTTGGAGGACATCGCCGAGCCCTCGCTGATCGCCGAGCACATGGGCAAGGACGACCACGCACCAGAGCTCGCAGCTCGCCTGCGCTCGTTCCACGACCTGCCCGAGGGCACGCTCGGCCGCGCGTACGTCGACTTCTGCGACCGCAACAACCTGACCCTTCCCGGTGACGACCCGCTCAGCCGGCGATCTTCGTCGCCCACGACATGACCCACGTGATCACGGGCTACGAGCCGACCGGAGCGGGGAGCTGCGCTCGGTGCGTTCCAGATCTCGATGAACGACTCCGACGCGCACTGGATCGCGTTCCTCGGGAGCATCGCCATCCACGAGGCCGGTTACTTCAACGAGAACGGCTTCGTCGGCAAGGTGGCACCCTCGCTCGTCCCGGGCGCGATCGACACCTTCGCCGAGGCGTTCGAACGCGGCCAGCAGTGCACCGGCGACTTCACCGCCATCGACCACCTGGCCATGGCCGGCCGTCCCCTTGCCGAGGTGCGGGCCGAGTACAACGTGGTGCCCGTCGTCCACGATCGGTAGCAGTAGCGGCGACGGGTCCCGCTCCGCGAGGATGCGGCCATGAGCGACGCACCCGCATCCCCGTTCGCCCCTGATCTGTTCGCCGGCCAGGTGGTGTTCGTCACCGGCGGCGCCACCGGCATCGGCAAGGAGATCTGCCGCAGCTTCGGTCACCACGGCGCGCGCATCGCCATCGCCAGCCGCAAGCAGGAGGTGCTGGAGGCGGCGAAGGCGGAGCTCGAAGCCGAGGGGATCGACGTGTGGTTCGACACCTGCGACGTGCGCGACGCCGGTGCGGTGCAGCGGGTGGTCGACGGCCTCGTCGCGCACTACGGCCAGCTCGACGTCGTGGTCAACAACGCGGCGGGCAACTTCCCCGCGATGATGACGTCGATCACGCCGAACGGCTTCAAGGCCGTGGTCGACATCGACCTGCTCGGCACCTACAACGTGTCGAAGGCGACGTTCGACGCGTGGCTGCGCGAGCACGGGGGCAACATCGTCAACATCACCGCGCCGTTCGAGATGAAGGGCGCGGCGATGCAGGCCCACGTGGCCGCGGCCAAGGCCGGCGTCGACTCGTTCACCCGCACCGCGGCGGTGGAGTGGGGTCCGTACGGCATCCGGGTCAACGGCGTGGCGCCGGGCTACATCGACAACACCGAGGGCGTGAAGCGGTTCGCGGAGGCGGTGCCGAGCAGCGAGGGTCAGCAAGGCCAACAACCCTGTCGGTGTCGTCGGCCACGGCGCCGACATCGCGCACATGGTCATGTACTTCTGCAGCCCCGCCGGCCGGTTCGTCTCCGGGCAGATCATCGCGGTCGACGGTGGCTCGAGCGTCGACCAGCTGAAGCTGAAGGTCGCAGCCGAACCGACGTGAGGCTCACGCCTACGAACATCTCAAAGTTCGCGTGCACATGTGACGGTCAACCTCGAGATGTTCGGGGTAGTCGTCCTGCCATGCGAGTGTCGTGGTCGAGGTGCTCAGAGGTGGTTGCTCGCGAACGCTTCGATCTGCTCGCGACCGCCGGCCGGCCAGCCGCACACCAGGTAGCCGAAGCCGGCGTCGGTCCAGCGGTCGATGCGGTGGGCGATGGTGTCGGCGTCGTCCTCGAGCGACAGCGACGCGGCGCGGGTGATCTCGGCCGGATCGCGTCCCGCGGCCTCCGCCATCGCGCTGAGCTTGGCCGACTTCGCCGACAGCTCGGTGGTGCCGCCGAAGCAGTGCCACACGTCGGCGTAGCGCGCCGCGATCGGCATGGTGCGCTTCTCGCCCGAAGCGCCGATCCAGATCGGCGGGTGTGGCTGCTGCACCGGCTTCGGGTTGAGCGTGGCGTGGTCCACCGAGAAGTGCTTGCCCTCGAACGAGAAGTCGTCGGTGGTGAGCAGGCCGCGGATGACCTGGATCGCTTCCTCGAACGCGTCGATGCGGTCCTTCAGCACCGGGAACGGGATCCCGAGCTGGCGGTGCTCGTCCTCGAACCACGCCGCGCCGTACGACAGCTCGAGCCGCCCGCCCGACGCGTGGTCGATGGTGATGGCCTCGGCGGCGAACACCGACGGATGGCGGTACGTCATGCCGGTGACGAGCAGCCCGAGACGCACGCGCTCGGTGAGCCCGGTCAGCGCCGCGAGCGTGGTGTTGCCCTCGAAGCACTCACCCGGACCCTCGCCGTACATCGGCTGGAAGTGGTCGAAGCCCCAGATGCCGTCGAAGCCGAGCTCGTCGGCGAACTTGGCGCGTGCCGCCACCTCCGACCACGGGACACGTTGTTGAGCCATGTCGAGTCCGAAGCGCATCACGGAGGTCTACCACCCACGCCGCAGGCTCATGACACGCCGTTCCAGAACGCGACACCGAGCACGATCCCGACTGCGATCGCGACGACTTGGAGCAGCAGCAGGATGACGCGCACCTGCGTGGTCATGTCGTCTCCTCGCCGAGGACCGCGTTCTTGGCCTTCTCGTACTCGTCGTCGTCGAGCATGCCGCGCTCGCGCAGGTCGGCCAGGGTGGCGAGGCGTTCGACGACGTCGCCCTTCGGTGGGGGCTCCGCTGCGGGCTTCGGGGGCGTCTTCGCTGGCGGCGGCACGAAGAGGTCCTTCGGCGGCGGGTTCGGCACGAGCGCAGGCGCGGGTTCGGTGGCGACCGACGAGCGCGCGTACGGGGTGCTCGAGTGCACCGTCGAGGCCGTGGGAGCAGGCGTGGGTGCGCCCGACTTGGGGTTGCGGATCGGCGGCGGCTTGTACGGGTGCAGGTAGTCGTCGGCGCGCTGGGAGTCGGGGCCCCAGATCGACCAGCGGGCGATCCGCGGGGAGAACAGGAGGAGGAGCGGCGCGCCGCCCATGACCACGAACACGATGCCGCAGATCACCCAGCCCCACACGGTGTCGTGGTGGTCAGGAGGGTTGAACCCGTAGTCGAGGAAGTTCCAACCGAGCGCGAGGAACAGCGCCGACCACGCGAACACGTAGGGCCGCGGCCCGCCTTCGTCGAACACGCCGAGGAACGTGAAGATCCCGGCGGCGAACATCCCGAAGATCGAGACCGGGACGACCCAGCCCACACCCTTCGGGCACGCTTGGCGGATCTCGTAGGCGCCACCCGAGGCGCACGCGCCACCGACGTCCATCACCGCGCGCATCGACTCGTACAGCGCGGTGAGGCAGAAGATGAAGATGGCCGTGCCGAGGGTGAGGAAGATCACCTTGCGCACGACCTTGCCTGCCCGCATGCCTTCGACGCCCAGAGCCATCGGGTGATCCTGTTCGATACGAGTCGGTCACGCAACGATCATGCGCAACGACCGTGACAGACTTCACCGATGTCGTGGACGCCCGAGCCCGACGCGCTGCGCGGGCGCGTGGCCGTGGTCGCCGGTGCCACGCGCGGCGCCGGCCGCGGAATCGCCGCCGCGCTGGGCGAAGCCGGTGCGACGGTGTACTGCACCGGTCGCAGCAGCCGGGTCACACCGTTGCGCTCCGACTACGCCGACCGCACCGAGACGATCGAGGAGACGGCCGAGCTGGTGACGTCGCTCGGCGGCCACGGCATCGCGGTCGCCGTCGACCACCTCGATCCGGCGCAGGTGGAGGCATTGGCGGCGCAGGTGCGCGACGAGCAGGGTCGACTCGACGTGCTGGTGAACGACATCTGGGGCGGCGAGCTCATCAAGGGCGGTCCGGGCGAGTGGGACACGCCGATCTGGGAGCTCGACCTCGACGCCGGCCTGCGCATCCTGCGCCTGGCGATCGACACCCACCTGATCACGTCGCACCAATTGCTGCCGCTGCTGGTCGAGCGGCCCGGTGGTCTCGTGGTCGAGGTCACCGACGGCACCACCGACTACAACGCCGACGAGTACCGCATCTCGGTGTTCTACGACCTCGCCAAGGTGAGCGTGAACCGGCTCGCGTTCTCGCAGGGTCACGAACTGGCGCGGGTCGGCGGCACCGCGGTCGCGATCACGCCCGGGTTCCTGCGTTCCGAGATGATGCTCGAGGCGTTCCAGACCACCGAGGACACCTGGCGCGACTACACCGGCCCGCCCGACTTCCTGGTGTCGGAGTCGCCGCGATACGTCGGCCGCGCGGTCGCGGCGCTGGCGGCCGATGACGATCGGTCGCGGTGGAACCAACGGTCGGTGAGCTCGGGTGAGCTGGCCGAGGCCTACGGCTTCACCGACGTCGACGGTTCCCAGCCCGCAGGTCTGGCGCTACATCGCCGACTCCGCTGCCGGTGCCACCGACCTCGACCCCGACGCGTACCGGTAGCCCAGGTTCCGGCGTCGAACCTGCGGTCATACGCCGCAAGTTCGACGCATGTTCGTGATGGGTGGGTGGGGAGTGGGGTAGGAAGGGGCGTGCACTTCGAGCGTGAGCACGACTTCGCGGGGACGGTCGAGCGGGTGGCGACGATCATGAGCGACCCCGCGTTCCAGACCGCGCTCGACCTGCCCGACCTGGCGCGGCCCGAGGTGGTCGCGCACGAGGTCGACGGCGCGGCGCACCGGCTCACCCTGCGCTACGCGTACATCGGCCAGCTCGACCCGATCGCGCAGAAGGTCGTCGGCGGGCGCAAGCTCACGTGGGTGCAGGACCTGCGCATCGACGTGTCGACCGGGATCGGCACGCTCGGGTTCTCGGCCGACGGCGTCGGGGGACGCGCCGACGGCACCGCGACCAGTCACCATCACGTCGCTCGGCGACGCGGCCAATGACATGTCGTGTCGACGCGTGATCAGTGGCGACTTCCGCATCAAGATCCCGCTCGTCGGCGGCAAGGCCGAGAAGGCGATCGTGCCCGGGCTGGCGCGGCGGCTCGACGTCGAGGCCGACGCGGTCGCCGTCGAGCTCGCCCGATGACGACGCCCGACGCGCCGCAGCTGCCGTTCCGGCCGACGGTCGGTGACGGCGCTGCACCACGCGGTCGCGCACTGGCCCGACCACGACTTCGTCGTCACGCCGACGCGGCACATGACCTACGCGCAGGCGGAGGAGGAGTCGCGCCGCCTCGCCCGCCGCATGCTCGCGGCGGGCATGGGCAAGGGCACACGCGTCGGTCTGTACTTCCCGTACGGGCAGGACTGGGTGGTGGCGTGGCTGGCCGCGAGCCGCATCGGCGCGCTGGTGATGCCGCTCGCCACGACGTACCGCCCCGCTGAGATCCGCAAGGTCCTGCGCATCGGCGACATCGACACGCTGCTCACCGCGCGCCGGTGCTCGGACACGACATGCAGGACATGCTCGAAGCGAGCGTGCCCGGCCTCGCCGACGCCACCGGCCCGCGCCTCTTCCTCCCCGACGACGCCGTCGCTGCGCGCGGTGTGGATCACCGGTGAGGTCGACGCACCGTGGGCGACGCCGCTGGACTTCGATGCCGACGCCGATCCTTCGGTCACCGACGACCTGCTGTCCGCGGTGGAGGCCGAGGTGGTGCCGGCCGATCTCGCGGAGGTCACCTACACGTCGGGATCGAGCGCGGATCCCAAGGGTGTCGTGCACACGCACGGCACCGTCGTGCGTGCGACGGCCGGGCTCGCGTTGCTGCAGACCGCCGACGGCACACCGCCGCGGTTCTTCTGCGCGTTCCCCTTCTTCTGGATCGGCGGCACGCTCATCCTCGGCGCCGGGCTGCAGAGCGGCGCGACCGTGCTCGTGCACCGAGCGCTTCGATCCCGCCGCCGCGCTCGACCTCATCGAGCGGGCCCAGGCGACCCACGTGCTCGGGTGGCCGACCCTGCTGCAGGCGATGCGCGACGACCCGTCGTTCGCGGGTCGCACGCTGCCCGAGATCGCGGGGCTCACCGTCGGGCCCGCCGATGTCGCGCTGGTCGGCGGTCCGGTCCCGGGCATCCCGCGCACCGCGGGATGAGCGAGACCGTCGGCAACATCACGTCGGTGGGATACCGCGTCGTCGATCCCGACACCGGTGTCGACATTCGCCGACGGCGACGAGGGCGAGCTGCTGGATCCGGGGCTACGGCCTCATGCACGGGTACTACAAGCAGGAACGCGCCGACGTGTTCGACGCCGACGGCTGGTTCCACACCGGCGACCGCGTGTTCCTGCACGACGGTCGCCGTGGTTCGTGGGTCGCACGACCGAGATGGTGAAGTCGCGCGGCGCCAACGTCGCGCCGCGTGAGGTCGAGCTGTTCCTCGAGGAGGAGTTCGACGAGGTGCTCTACGCGTTCGTGCTCGGCCTCCCGCACCCGGAGTTCGGCGAGCAGGTGGCCGCGGTGCTGGTGCCCGTCGCACGGCCGCACCCTCGACCCCGACGACATCGCCCGACGCGCCCGCGAGCAGATCTCCTCGTACAAGGTGCCGACCCGCATCGACGTGTGGGACGAGGGCGACGTGCCGTGGCTGGGTTCAGGCAAACCCGACAAGCGCGCCATCCGGGAGCGGTTGGAGACCGCCCGCTCGGAAGAGCTCGACTGCTGATACCGGCGTGCCATGCGCCGCGGCGACCTTCTCGCCGTGCGCAGGCGGGGGTTCGGGATGGTCGTGTTCGTGTCGGTGTTCGTCGCGATGCTCGCGTCTGCCGTGTTCGCGAAGCCGACCACCACGACCACCGCACCGCCCGACTACCGGACCGCACTCACGAAGCGCTTCGCCAAGGAGTACGGCGACGCCGCGCTCGCGCAACAGGTCGTCACCGGGCTGAGCGATGCGACCATCACGTCACTCGAGGCGAAGGTGCCCGCGGCCGACGTGGCGACGTCGCCGTTCCTCTCGTACAAGCCGCCGCGCGTCGCCGCCGACAAGGTCGACAGCTTGGTGGTGTTCGCGTTCGGGAATCGGCTCGGTGCCGACGGCGAGCTGCAGCCCGGCCCGATGAACGAAGCGTTGGCGAAGGCAGTCGAGAAGTTCGTCGCCGAGCACCCAGTCCCGGTGTACGCGCAGACCGAGATCGCGCAGCAACTCCAGGCCGCGGGCGTGCAGCACGTCACCTCGATCGACCCGGTGACCAATGCCGACGGCACCGTCACCTACCTCAGCACCGCCGGCGTCGCCGACCAGGTCATGAGCAAGGCCGGGGCGGCGGGGAAGCAGCTCGGCACCGTCGGTGTGATCGGGTTCTCCGACCACGCGGTGCGTTGCGTGCTCACCGCGCGCAAGGCCGGCATGACCAGCGCCGCGGTGCCCAAGGGCGTCACGTTGCCGACGGTCTACGACCCCGAGTCGAACCAGTCGTGGACGCGTGCCCGGAGCGCCTACCTGCCGACCGACCTCATCGGCCGACTCGCCACGCTCTGAACGTCAGTGCGAGTCGGGCTCGAGCCCGGCGGTGATGCGATCGACGTCGTCGAGCTTGTGCGCGTTGAGGGTGGCGCCGGCGAGCGCACCGAGCAGGAACGCGCCGATCACGCCGAGGCCGACGCCCAGACCCAACCACACGTACCACTCGGTCTTGTCGCTGATGGCGATGGCGCACATGAGCACGAAGATGCCGATCATGATCGGCAGCGACACGAGGATCGACTTCACCAGCGCCTTGAGCAGGTCGCGTTCGGCTCGGTGCTCGCGCTCCAGCGAATCCTCGAACCGCTCCGCGATGTCCTCGGGGATCGCGACCTCTCCGCTCATGGTGTCCTCTCGCTCAGCTCGCCGGGTTGCGCACATCTTGGCGCACCGGCCGCCGCGCCGCCGTCATCGAGGGGTCAGCGGGCGCGACGTCGAGGTGGAAGACGGGGTGGTCGGGGGCGATGCGCTGCAGGTCGGCGTCGGGGGAGTCGGCGCTGACGCCGTCGAAGAACACGCCGACCTCGGCCTTCCACCGCTTCAGGTAGGCGCGCAGGATCTCGACCTTGTCGGCGTCGGCGACCTCGGTGGCACGGAACCGGTCGGTGCGCTTGCCGACGCGCAGCTCGCCGCTGCCGGCGACGCGCAGGTTGCGCACCCACTGCGTCTTGCCCCGTGGCGCGACCAGGTACTGCTGGTCGTCGACGGTGAGGAGGTTCACCGGCGTGGTGCGCCATTCGCCCGTGGTGCGACCCCGCACGCGCAGCTCGCGGGATCCCCACACGCTGATGCCCGAGCGCGGTGAGCAGGGCCACCGACGGGTTGAACACGTGGTTCGTGAACCAGCCCGGCTCGACGTAGCGCGGCTTGGTCTCGCTCGGGGTGGTCTCGTCGTCGGCCATCGGTGGCCCCTCGCAGCTAGGAGTACATGAGCGAGCCCGGGGTGGTGAGCAGCTCGCCGGTCTCGAGCCAGGTCTTGAGGCCCGAGAGGATCATCGGCCACCCACCGTAGATCTGCTCACACGCGCCCTCCCGCATCTGGTCGTGCACCACCGTGAGGTGGCACGAGTCGCCCACCGGCTCGAGCTCCCACGTCACCCGGGAGTAGCCCTCGGCCTCCGCTTCGGGACTGAAGTGCGCCAGCATCGTGTGCACGAGACGGCGCGGCGGATCGACCTCGAGCACGTCGCCTTCGCCGAGGAGGAAGTCGCCCGCCTGCAGCTCGACGCGTGAGCCGACCTTCCAGTCGGAGCGTGCACCGGCGCCGAAGTTGTACCTGGCCCGGATGGCGGGATCGGTGATCGCGCTCCCACACTCGCTCCGGCGTCGCCTTGATGTAGATCTCGAACACCTTCTCCATGGGTTTCGTCTCCATCGTCTTCGGTCCATCGTGCTCTCCAGTTCCTGCTTGAGGCCGCTGAGGCCGGCGGCCCAGGGCTCGGCGTACTTGCTCACCCACCGGTCGTGGACGAGGCGGATCGGGACGGGGTTGAGGTGGTGCAGCTTCTCCCGGCCCTGCCGTCGGGTGACGACGAGCCCGGCGTCCTCGAGCACCTTCAGGTGCTTCATCACCCCGAACCGCGTCATCGCGAACCGCGCTTCGAGCTGATGGAGCGTCTGGCCGTCCTCCCGGAAGAGCTCGTCGAGCAGGGCTCTGCGGGTGGGGTCGGCCAGGGCCTTGAACACCTGATCCGTGTCGCCGTCCACGTCTCCCAGGATAGGTGACTGATTGGTCACATGTCAAGCATCGGTCGGAGGGTCGGTACCCTCGGGCCGATGCTGCACCACCTCACGCTGTGGGTTCCCGATCTCGGACGGGCCGAGGAGTCGTGGAGCTGGCTGCTCGGATGCCTCGGCTACGAGCGCGACGTCGCGGTCGAAGGCGTGCTCCTGTTCCGCCACTCGGCCGGGTTCAGCGTGGCCATGGAGCAGTCGCCCGACATGGTCCCGGGCATGCTCTACAGCCGGTTCCGGCCCGGCCTGAACCACCTGGCGTTCCGGGTCGAGGGCGATCGCTCGCTGGCAGAGCTGCTCGCCGAAGCGCCCGACCACGGGTGGGCACCGATGTCGACCGACGGCGCGCACTCGATCGCCGGCGGCGCCGACGTCGCGTACCTCGAAGACCGTGACGGCTTCGAAGTGGAGTTGGTCTCCTAGCCCTTCTCCTCGAGCCGGGCGGCGACGTCGGCCGGGAAGCCGCCGGTCGCGATCGGACTCCAACGCTCGATGGTGATGCGGATGAGCGACTTGTCCTGCAGCTGCATCGCGGCGCGGTACTCGTCCCAGTTCGGATGCTCACCGGAGATGCCGCGGAAGTACTCGACGAGACCGTCGAGCGCATCGGGCATGTCGAGGACCTCGGCCGAGCCGTCGACCTGCACGTACTCGCCGCTCCAGTCGTCTGACTGCACGACGATCGACACGCGTGGGTCGAGGCGCGCGTTCCGCGCCTTGGCGCGATCGGGATACGTCGACACGACGATGCGACCATCGGGGTCGAGGCCGCAGGTCACCGGCGAGAGCTGCGGGCGTCCGTCGCGACGCGTGGTGGCGAGCATGCCGCGGTGGCGCGGCCGCAGGAACTCGAGCAGCTCGGTGCGGTCGACGGTGCGGGCGGTGGCGATGGTCGGGCTCATGACGCCTTCCTCATGACAACGGGCTTCATGACAGGGGTCCTCCTCGAGGAGCAGACTCGCACCATGACACCACGTACGCACTCCGACTCCATCGTCGTCGCCCACGCGCCGCAGGAGGTCTACGAGCTCGTCGCCGACGTGACCCGGATGGGGGAGTACAGCCCCATCTGCAAGGAGTGCTGGTGGGACGAGGGTGACGGCCCGCGCGTCGGCGCGCACTTCACCGGCCGCAACGTGCTCCCTGAGCGCACGTGGGAGACGCGCTCGGAGGTGGTGGCCGCCGATCCCGGGCGCGAGTTCGCGTGGGTGGTGGGCGCGCAGATCGCGCGGTGGGGCTACACCTTCACCGCGGTCGACGGTGGCACCGAGGTGGTGGAGTCGTGGGCGTTCCTGCCCGGCGGCGAGGTCATGTTCGGGGAGCGCTTCGGTGACGAGGCGGCCGCGCAAGAAGCCGACCGCTACGCGAAGGCGGTGAGCGGCATCCCCGAGACGCTCGCCGCGATCAAGCGCGCGGCCGAATCAGGGCCGGAGGCTCAGCCCGCGTCGTAGAGGCCCCAGCCGCGGGCGACCTTGCCGTTGGCATCGAACACCGCCACCTCGGTGGTGCGACGACCGCGGTTGCGGTAGTGGATGGCGATCGCGTCGACGCCGACGGTCACGCCGTCGAGATCGAAGTGGAGGTCGGGGCGCTCGGCGAGCGCCCGGGTCCAGTAGTCGCGCAGCGCCGCGCGTCCATGCACGATGCCGCTTGGTTCGCCGGTCACCGAGATCACGAGCGGGGAGCAGAACTCGACGTCGTCGGCGAAGTGCGCGAGCACCGCCTCGACGTCGTGCCGGTTCCACTCGTCGATCCACTGTTCGGCCCAGGCGAGGGCTTCTTCGTGCGTCATCCGGGAAGCGTACGGTGACGCCGCGCGTTGACGAACTGAGATTTTCCCCCCGATCGAGGAGCGAACACACGATGAGCGAGTGGAACGACAAGGTGATCGAGGAGCTGCGGGCCAACGGCGGCACTGCGCCGAGCATGGGTGGCGCGACGCTGCTGATCCTGCACACGAAAGGTGCGAAGAGCGGTCAGGAGCGACTCTCGCCGCTGCTGTACCGCGAGCGCGGTGACGACCTCGTGATCTTCGCGTCGTACGCGGGTGCGCCCGTGAACCCGGCGTGGTTCCACAACCTGGTGGCGAACCCCGAGGCCACCGTCGAGATCGGAGGCGAGACCCGCTCGGTGCGGGCCCGGGTCGCCGATCGGCCCGAGCGCGACGAGCTCTACGAGTGGAACAAGCAGGACTACGACACCTTTGCGGAGTACGAGGCCAAGACCGACCGCGTGATCCCGGTGGTGATCCTCGAACCCGCCGGTTGACCGTTACTCGGTGTAGAAGCCGCCGTCGGGATGCAGGATCTCGCCGGTGAAGTAGCTCGCCTCGTCCGACGCGAGGAACAGCGCGGTGTTGGCGATCTCCACGGGCGTGCCCATGCGGCCCATGGGAATCTGGCGCGTGATGTGCTGGCGCGCGGCGTCGGGCATGAACTGCATGATCGCGGTCATGTTGGTCTCGATGAACCCGGGGCCGATGCTGTTCACCCGGATCCCCGCCGCTGCGAGGTCGCGGGCGAGCTTCTTGGTGAGGTACCAGACGCCCGCCTTCGACACGCCGTACGGCACCGATCCGGCGTCGGGGTGCTTGGCCGCGATCGATGCGATCGTGATCAGGCTCGCGTCCTGCGCACAGCCATGGTCCAGCATGGCGCCGACGCACGACTGCAACGACTTGATCGTGCCGGTGAGGTTGACGTCGAGCACCGACTGGTAGTCGTCGTCGTCGAGTGCGACGAACCCGCGCGAGGTCGGGCTGGTAGTTGGCCTTCATCGACTTCTCGGCGAGCTCGAGATCACCCGAGACGTAGCCCGCGGTGGCAACGCCGGCGGCGGTGACGACGACGTGGAGGCCGTCGAAGCGCTCGATCGCGGTCCGGGCCATCGTGTCGGTGTCGACCCGGCTGGTCACGTCCACGGAGACGAACGCAGCCCGTCCGCCCAGCTGCTCGATCTGCGCGACGGTCTCCTCGCCGGGGCCGTCGAGCAGGTCGGCCACGACGACGGCCGCACCCTCCTCGGCGAAGCGCACCGCGGTGGCCCGTCCGAGTCCGTTGCCACCGCCGGTGACGACGGCCACCTTGCCCGCGAGCCTCCCGTCGGTCATGTTGCCCCCTCATCGCCCGATTCCGTGCGCGATGAGTTTGGCACCGACCGAGGGTCGTATCGGGTGAGACGTCGCCCATCCGGGGTGGCGCCGACGAAGGAGCCACCGTGGCGAAGCGAGGCGACTCACCGCTGGGGACCCCGTGCTGGGTCGAACTGCTCACGTCCGACCCCGAGCGCAGCCAGGAGTTCTACGGGCGACTGTTCGGGTGGACGGTCGAGGACCCGGGGGCCGACTACGGCGGGTACAAGAACTTCCAGCTGAAGGGTGAGCGCGTCGCGGGCTGCATGCGCAACGACGGCGCCGCCGGGATCCCCGACCTGTGGTCGGTGTACCTCGCGGTCGACGACGCCGAGGCGACGGTGGCGCGCGTCGCCGACGCCGGCGGCCAGGTGATGGTCCCGGCGATGGACGTGATGGCGCTCGGGCGGATGGCCGTCGTCGTCGACACCGGCGGCGCGGTGATCGGCATGTGGCAGCCGGGCGAGCACCGCGGGTTCGCGTACGTGGGTGAGCCCGGTGCGCCGAGCTGGTTCGAGTTGCACACGCGTGACTACGAGCCGTCGCTCGCGTTCTACCGCACGGTGTTCGGGTGGAACACGCGCGTCGAAGCTGACGCGCCGGAGTTCCGCTACTCGACCGTCGACGTCGACGAGGAGCAGTACGCCGGCGTCATGGACGCGAGCGGATTCCTCCCCGAGGGCGTGCCCGCGGGGTGGAGCGTGTACTTCGGCGTTGCCGACGCCGACCACACCGCGTCCGAGGTGGTGTCGCTCGGCGGTGAGGTCGTGACGGCGGCGGAGGACACGCCGTACGGTCGTCTCGCCACGGTCGCGGATCCGACCGGCGCGGTGTTCCGCCTGCACCAGCCGCCCGCGAGCTGATTCGCCGACGAGGAGAGGAAGCGGTCGATGGCGACGTTCGTGCTCCTGCCCGGCGCGGGTTCCGACTCGTGGTACTGGCACCTCGTGGTGCCCGATCTCGAGGTGGCAGGTCACGACGTCGTCGCGGTCGACCTCCCGGTCACCGACGACACCGCGGGGTTCACCGAGTACGCGGACGTGGTCGTCGACGCGATCGGCGACCGGCCCGGTGATCGGGCCGGTGTCGTGCTCGTCGCGCAGTCGCTGGCCGGGTTCACCGCGCCGCTCGTGTGCGAGCGCGTCCCGGTGGAACTGATGATCCTGGTCGCGGCGATGGTGCCGCGACCGGGAGAGTCCGGCGGCGAGTGGTGGGTGAACACCGAACATGCAACGGCATTTCGTGAAAGCGGACGCGGACCCGACGCATCGGACGATCCGGTCGAGATCTTCCTGCACGACGTGCCCGCCGACGTCGCACGCGAGTCGGAGCACCACGTGTTCGCGCAGTCGGGCAAGCCGTTCGAGGCGCCGTGGCCGCTCGACGCCTGGCCGGACGTGCCGACCCGCTTCCTTTTGTGTCGCGACGACCGATTCTTCCCGGCCGGGTTCCAGCGACGGGTGGTGCGGGAGCGACTCGGCATCGAGCCCGACGAGATGGACGGCGGCCATCTTCCGGCGTTGAGTCGTCCCCACGAGTTGGCAGAACGGCTGCTGCACTATCTCGCCGAGGTCGAACGCGCGCCGCAGTAGTGTCCGCGCCATGAGGATCCAGCCGTGAGCATTCAGGCGGTGTCACACGTCGCGGTCGGCGTGCGGGACATGGAGACGGCGCTCGGGTTCTACCGGGACGTGCTCGGCCTCCGGGTGACCGCCGACAAGATCGAGGAGTTCTCGCAGGGTCCGGGGCAGCCGCCCGCGCAGCGGCGCGCGGTGTACCTGCGCTACCAGGACGGTCCGCACGAGAGCTTCATCGTCCTCGACCAGCAGATCACCAACGAGATCAAGGGTCAGCCCGCGCAGCTGTTCCAGATGGGCGTGCACCACTTCGCGTTCTGGGTCGACGACATCGACGGCATGATGGCGCGCGTGCGCGACGCGGGCGTCACCGTCCTCATGGGCGGCGGCGACGGTCCCGGCGCCGACACGACGATGTACGGCGAGCCCGCCGGCGGCCACGTGCGCAGCGTCTTCCTCCAGGATCCGGAGGGCAACTACGTGCAGCTGGACCAGCGGGCCTGATCGTCGTGGGCAGCGGAGTGAGCAAGGCGCCGACCTTCGACCACGTGACCGTGGCGGTGTTCGACCTCGACGAGGCGATCCAGTTCTTCGGCGTGCTCGGCTTCGAGGTGATCAAGAACGTCCGCATCTCGGGCGCGACCATGGACGCCTACATGGGCATCCCGGGGATGGAGGCCGATCACGTCACGCTGGCGATCCCCGACGCCGAGCCGCACCAGGAGGTGCAGCTCCTGCACTTCCACAAGCCTTCGAAGCTGATCGACCGATCGTCGGGCAACCTCGCCGGCACCGGCTTCAACCACATCTGCTTCCGGGTCGACGACCTCGACGCCACCGTGGCCGAGTTCGAGTCCGCCGGCTTCCCCACCCGCAACCAGGCGATGGACTTCCACGACCGCAAGCTCGTGTTCCTGATCGGCCCCGCCAACACCGTCGTCGAGCTCGCCCAGTGGGAGTGACCACCCGCCTGTTTTGGCGCCCTTCGACCACCCATATGAGGATCGAGCGGCGCCGAAACCTGCTAGGGAGCGTCGGAGCAACCTCACCGTTCTCGACATCGTCGTCGTGGTAATCCTGCCCTGCTCGAGGCTTTCTCCAAATTGAGCGCGGGAACGGAGGGTTCTAGAAGGTGGCGGAGGGCGCCGGCTCTGACTTCTCTGCATTCTTCGCGCTCGCCGAGCCCCGTCTGCGGCGCGCCTACGTGGCCGCGTACGGGGGTGAGCGGGGCCGGGAGGCCACCGCCGAAGCCCTGGCCTGGGGCTGGGAGCACTGGAGCGAGGTGGAGACGATGGACAACCCGATCGGCTACCTCTACCGGGTGGGCCGGAGCCGTACCCGGGGCCGGCGCTTCCGCGTCGTGTTCGCCCGGGCCGACGGCGGTGACCCGTGGGTCGAGCCGCACCTCGGCGAGGCCTTCGCCGCGCTGACCGAGCGTCAACGCCTCGCGGTCGGTCTCGTGCACGGCTACGGATGGACGCTGCGCGAGGTCGCCGACGTGTGCGGCGTGAAGGTCACGACCGTCCAGAACCATCTGGAGCGCGGCCTGGCCCGCCTGCGCTCGTCACTGGGGGTGCCCGAAGATGTCTGATCTCGGCGACGAGCTCCGTTCGACCATCGAGGGCGCGGCCACACCGGTCACGCTCCAGGAGATCGCGGCGCGTGACGGTGCGCCCGAGCGTTCCGGGCGGCGGGCGCCCTGGCGCACGTTTGTCGCGGGCGTCGCGGCGGCCGCGTTGGTGATCGTCGGCGCGGTCGTGGTCGTGAACCTCGGCGACGACAAGCCCCCGCGACGCACATCGCCGCGCCCACCGTCGTCGTGGGCGACATCGATCTCGCCGTGTTGTCGACCGCGTTCGACGGCGACGGCGCGCGCGGTCCGATCGCCCCCGAAGTGGTCGACGCCGTGCGCGCGGTGCCCGGCGTCGCCGGCGCGCAGGGTGCGATGCAGCGCTTCGTCGATGTCGTCCGCACCGACACGTCGACGACCGATCCGCCCGATGCGTCGGAGCGGTCGGCGATCGCGATCTCGTGGGAAGACGGCGCACCGCTCACGTTCAGTGCCGGCGGTCCTCCGCAACAGGCCGACGAGATTGCGATCAACCAGTCGCTGGCCGCGCAGTACGAGGTCGGCGTGGGTGACCAGCTGGTGCTCCGCGCCGGCGCGAGCCTCGGTGGCCAGGTGACGCAGGTCCTCCCGTCGGGCCAGGCCCAGACGCAGATGGCGCCGACGGGGTCGACCGCGCGCGTTGTCGGTGTCTTCACGCCTGCGGGCGGCGATGTCGACGACGTCAACCTGGTGGTGATGCGGGCCGAGGATCTCGGCGTCGCGACGAACCGCCAGACCTTCGACCGCGTCGACATCGTCGCGGCCCCGGGCGTGCCGGTCGAGGAGCTGCTCGATCGCGTCGCCGCCACGCTGCCGCCCGACACGATGGTCGTGCCGCCGAGCGTCGTCGGCTTCGACGAGCAGCTCCGCGCCGAGCTCGAGATCCAGCGCGCGTACCACTGGATCCTGAACCCGAACCACGACCTCGGGCACGGCGCGACGTTCGGGCAGTCGGACGATCCCGAGACCGCCGCCCGGAATCTGCAGAACTACGACGAGAACTACTGGCAGACGAAGAACACCGAGCTGCGGGTCTCGCGAGTGGCCTTCGTCGACGCCCGGACCGCGCTCGTGACGTACCGGGCGTACTACGGCGGCGTGCCTTCGACCGTGGTGAACCAGCCCATGACCGGAGTGGCCGAGCTCATCGACGGCCAATGGAAGCTCTCGGCCGCAGGGTTGTGCGAGTTGGCTCAGGCGTCGCACGTCGGGTGCGCGGGCGGCGGTGGACCCACTGCCGCGTCGGTGGCCGCACCGCCACCGAACGGGTGGAACGCGATCGACTCGGTACCCGAGCGTCGTGGATGCGTTCCGCGTGCTCGCGGACCCGGCGTCGACCGTCGATCAGCGCGTCGCGGTCGTCGATCGGGGCGACGTGCTGCGAAACGCGATCGCGGCGGGTGCGAAGGCCGACGCCTCCCGCACCAACGTGTCCTTCGTCGTGTCCGGCGCGCGCCTCGTCGATGCCACGCACGCGCAGATCCTCTACTCGGTGATCGCCGACGGCGACACCCATCTCGAGACCCCGTACACGTTCGTCGGCAACGCGGTGATGGTCGACGGTGCGTGGAAGGCGGCGAGCCGCTACGCGTGCGGGCTCACCGCGCTGGCGACGCTGGCGTGCCCGGCCGCGGCGGCGCTGCCGACCACCACGACGACGACCCTTCCGACCACCACGTCGACCACCGCTCCTCCGGCGACGACTGCGACCAGTACACCGCCGTCGACGACCAACCCCGACTCGGTCGAGGTGCCGACCACACTCGTCACCCCGACGTCGACCGTCCCGTGACCTGCGCCGGGGTGGGGGTGGCGAGCTCGCGGTGGCGCCGGCGGAAGAGGATCGACGCCACGAGCCCCGCGGGCAGCGGCAGCCAGTAGGAGAACAGGCGGTAGAGCAGCACCGCGAGCACCGCGTGATCAGGGGTGACGCCGGCGAGGGTGAGCACACCGGTGAGCCCGGCCTCCACGAAGCCGAGACCACCGGGGGTGATCGGGATCATCGCCAGCGCGCTCCCGGCGACGAACGCGAGCAGCACCAGGACCGGGTCGATGTGGGAACCCACCGCGAGCAGGCTCACGTACAACGCGAGGAAGTCGAACAGCTGATTGCCGAGCGCGGCGGGCACCGCGCGCTTCCACGACTCCGCCAGCGCGCTGCGCACGAAGTCGCGCGACTCCACCAGCCGGTCGGCGAGAGTCGGCGACGGCGCGGGCCGGCGCAGCACTCGGTGCACGAACCAGTCGAGGACGCGCCCGACGCCGCGCACGACGCGGTCGGACACGAGCAGGATCGACGCGCCGGTGAGCAGGAAGATCCCGAGGACGCCGCCCAGGATCGCGCCCTGCAACAGCTCCGATCTCACCGCGAGTCCGAAGAGGATCGCCGGCAACGCGAGCACCGGGAGCACGAACAACGTCGCCGTCGACAGCAGGCCGACCGCGGTGAGCGCGGTGGTGGCGGTCGGGCCGTCGAAGCCCGACCGGTTGAGCATCTGGTACATCGTGGCGCCACCGGTGGCCGCACCGCCGGGCAGCGCGCGGCTCAACGCGTTGCCGCTGAGCTGCGCGCACGCGACATCGAACCACTTGTCGGTGTGGAGCGCGATGCGCATCAGCGCCCAGATGCAGAAGAACGCGGCGGCCTCGAGCACGAAGATGGGCACGAACCAGGCGGGGAACACGGCCTCGAGCTGGGGGAGCGAGCCGAACATCACGATCAACCCCGGCAGCACGAGATAGAGCGCGACGCCGGTGACCGCGAGCACGAGCACGCGCATCACGAGCCGGCCGCGTGACGGCGCCGGGGAGGGCGCGGGCGCGCGGGCTGCGCGGTGACGCCTTCGGTCACCCGGGCGTTCCCTTCGGCCCGTACGCCTTCCGCGCGACGTCGGGCGGGAGCGGGAGCACCACGGTGAACTCGTTGCCTTCGGGATCGGCCATCCGGTAGTGCGACTCACCGGGGCGCGCGTGGATCACCTCGAGCAGGCGGCCGCCGAGCTCCTCGATCCGCGCACGGGCGATCTCCATGTCGTCGACCTCGATGTCCGGACGCGTGCGGAACCCGGTCGGTGTCGCGCCATCGGGCGCGGGTTCGAAGGCGATGAACGCGCCGCCCCGGTCGGGTTCGAGCTGGATCCAGTCGGGCGCGGTCTCGACCACGCCGACTCCGAGCACCGCTTGCCAGAACTCGGCCAGTTCGGACGGATTTGCCGCATCCACGACGACCGCTCGCAACCATCCCACCGGCTCAGTCATCTCCGTCCTCCACCGTGATCGCAGCCCGTCGGGTCACCCCATGATCGTACGGTCGGTTCTACCTTGTCCGGACCGTGCCGACCGACGCCGACCTGACTGCGCTCCTCGCGGCACCACCGCGTGCGCCCGACGATCCCGACCTGTTCTCCTCGAACACGCTCTTCGGCGAGCCCGGGATCTACCCGCACGGCACGCCCATGGAGCCGGCGACCGGTCCGGCCATCACCGTCGACGGCGCGCTCGCGGCGCTCGACGCGCTCGGGATCGACGACGCCGAATCACGGTTCGCCGAAGCCGCGCCTCGTGTCGTGCGCTCCGGACCCGGGTCCGCGTGCGGGCCTCGTGGCGTTGTCGGTGACGGTCGCCGCGCCCGTGCTCGACGCGTTCGTCGACGGCGCGACACCGGTCGAGCATGTCGGGCTCGGCGCGACTGCCTCGCCCGGCCGCATCGTCGGACCGCCGCCCGACGGGCCGGCAACCACGCGGGTCGTGAACGAGCGCTACCGCGCCGAGGCGCCCACGCTGCTCGCCGGCTCGCTCGCCCACGACCTGTTGTGGAGCGGTCCCGGCGCCGGCCAGTACGAGGAGGTCGTGCTGCACGCGCTGGTCGCGTTGGTGCACCTCCAACTGCTCGCGCGCGCGCCGGCGCTCGCGCACACCGGCACCGAGCTCGCCCGTCGTCAGAACTCGCTCGCGATCACGCTGCTCAACTCGCGCCATCCTCGGAGCGCCGACATCGCGGTGAAGGCGCCCGACGGCCCGGGCACCATCCCCGGCGGCGCGTCGAACATGCAGACCCCCGACTTCTGGAGCATCCCGTTCGTGAGCGGCACGCCGGTGGCGGCCGACGCGCCCGCGCTCCTGACCGAGGTGATGGCGAACGTCACCGGCGCGACACCGCCGTCTCCCCTGCGGTACGACGAGGCACTCGGCGACTGGTGGTCGAGTGCTGGCGCGCGCGGGGCACTCGATCGCGCGGCGCAGCTCCGGGCCGCGGTCGCACTGGGCTTGCTGGACCAGCCGTGAACCCGAAGACTCGTCGCTGGTTGGCGCTGTTCGCGTTGAGTCTCCCGGTGATCGCGCTCTCGGTCGACATGAACGGCGTCGTCGTGCTGCTGCCCACGATCGCCAAGGACCTGAACGTGACCCCCGAGGTCGCCGGCGCCATCGTCACCGCGGCCAGCCTGGCGTTCGCCGCGCCGTTGCTGTTGATCGGTCGCATCGCCGACCGGGTGGGTGCTCGGCCCGTGCTCCTGATCGGCGTGGTCGGCTTCGCCATCGCGTCGGCGATCTGCGCGTGGAGCGAGACCTTCGGCGTGATGATGGTCGGCCGATCGTTGCAGGGCATCGCCTCCGCGTGTTGCTTCACCACGTCGCTCGCCGTCGATCGACGCCCTGTTCGAGGGTGACGGCTCGCAGCCGCTCGCAATCGGCATCTGGGGCGCGCTCGGCGGCATCGGAGGCGCGTGCGGCCCGCTCGTGGCCTCGGTGCTCGCCGACGTGTGGTCGTGGCGCGCGTTCTTCGGGGTGAACGTGGTGCTGCTCTCGTTCGCGTTCGTCCTGCTCGTGTGGCTGGTGCCACACCTGCCCGCCGACCGCACGCGTTCGGTGCCCGTCGTCACGCTGGTCCTGCTGATGTTCGGCATCGCGTCGGCGACCGCGGCGATCCAACACGTGGCGGCAGCAGGTTGGCTCAATGCGTACACCATCGGCGGGATCGTGATCGGTGCTGCGTTCCTGCTCGTCGTGTGGTTGCGCGTGCGCGGCCCGCGAACCACTCATCGCGGCCGCGTGTCACCGACCTCGCGCCGTTCCGGCTCGGCACCTACACCGCGACGCTGTCGAATTGGGGCTCGGGGGTGGTCATGGTGCTCGTGCCGACCGCGCTCGAGGTCGTACGGGGCGTGAGCGTGCTCGAGTCAGGTCTGATCTTCCTCGGGTTCTCGGTGCCGTTCGCGCTCGGCGGCGCGCTGTCGGGCTTCATGATCCGCTCGCTCACCGCGCCCCGCACGCTCGCGCTCGGTTCCGCGGCGATGGTCGTCGGGATGATCGGGCTGGCGATCGTCGGTGTCGACGGCGCGCTCGCCTCGGTCGTCGTCACGCTCGCGATCATCGGGCTCGGCAACGGGATCGTCTACAGCGCCGCCACGTCGTACGCGCTGATCGACGTCGACACCGACGACGCCGCGGAGGCGTCTGCCGCGCTCGAGCGCGGCGCGCGTGCTCGGACTCGCGCTCGCGGTGGCGATCTCCACGTCGATGATGGCGACGGTCGACAACGACCATCCGAGCGATTCGTGGGGTCTGCGGGTCGCGCTCGCTCGTCGGCGCGGCCGTCACCGGGGTGGGATGGTGGCTCGCCCGGCGGGCGCGCGTCGCCGCGCCGGAGCGCCGGTAGCCTCGCCGCCGTGCTGCTCCCGACCGAGGCTGATGCCCCCCGCGTGCTCGGGATGGTGAAGGCCGCGTTCGCACCGGTGGGCGGCTTCGACGAGCTCCAGGACACGGTGCTGGAAGGCATCTCCACGTCGTTGTACGGACTCGACCTCGCCGACGTGCCCGTCGCCGACGACGACGCGGTCGCGCACGCCACGAAGGAGGAACGGCTCCACGCGGTGCACCTGATGGTCGTGCTCGAGTTCGTGGAGCACCCGCTGAGCGATCGGATGGCGCTCCCGATCGAGGAGTACGCGCACGGGCTCGGCGTGTCGCTCACGTTGCTGCGCGACGCCCGCAAGCTCGCCAAGGGCCACTTCGCGTGGATGTACCTCGACCTCCAGCGGCACAGCTGGTACGAGGAGGAGACGATCAAGGAGTCGGTGCGCGGCCGGTGGGAGGAGCTCATCCGCTCGAAGCTCGCGTACACCGGGATCGTCGCCGACCGCGTGATCGCGGAGAAGTGGAGCGCCCTGCGCGACTGCCCGGCGGGCAGCTGGGGCAAGGCGGTGGCCGACTTCTACGACCGCCACGGGTTCCCCTTTCCCGGCGAGCGGTACGGCATCTACGAGCTCGGCGCCCGCCACGACTGGGTGCACGTGCTCGCCGGCTACGAGACCACCCCCGAAGGCGAGCTCGACGTGTTCGCGTTCATCGCGTCGTCGATGAAGGACGAGCGCGGTCTCGTGCTCCTCGCGATCACGCTCGGCCTGTTCCAGAACGGCAGCATCCACCACGTCGCGGGCAAGGAGATCAAGATCGCGCGTGCCGACACGCTCACCGACGACGGCGCGGTCGGTCGCTGGGTCGAGGCGTTCCGGCGCGGCAGCCTCTGCACCACCGACGTCATGGGCACGGTGCGCCTGTTCGAGCACAAGAACGATCCGCTCGACGACGCGCGTGCCCGATTCGGCGTGGTGCCGCTGCGGACGGGCCTGTGACCTCCACCGCGCGCAAGTTGTTGGTCTCGATCCCGACGCTGCACGACCCCAACTTCTTCCGGTCGGTCGTCTTCATGATCGAGCACACCGACGAAGGCGCGCTCGGGCTCGTGCTCAACCAACCCACCGAGACGCGCGTCGACGCGGCCTTCGACACGCCGCTCGACGCGTGGGCGCCGTACGCGGCGGCGCCGGCCGTCGCGTTCGTGGGTGGCCCGGTGCAGCAGCACGAAGCGGTGATCGGGCTGGCACGCGTCGGAGACATCCATCTCAGCGACGCCGATACCGGCGACGGTGATGGGTGGCAACCGCTGATCGGCCGCATCGGCACCGTCGACCTGGGCCGTGACCCGCACGATGCCCGCGCCGACCTCGAAGCGGTGCGGATCTTCGCCGGCTACTCGGGCTGGGGGCCGTCGCAGCTGGAGGGGGAGATCGACGCCGGTGGTTGGTTCGTCGTCGACGCGCACGCCGACGACCTCCTCACCAGCGACCCGGCCGGGTTGTGGCGCACGGTGTTGCGCCGCCAGGGTGGCGACCTCGCGGTGTCGGCGAACTATCCGCTCGGGGGCGAGGGCCCGGCCGCCAACTAGTTTCGACCGATGCCCGCAGACGCCACCGACAACACCGACGGTGTCGAGCGAATCCTGGTCGTCACCGCGCACCCCGACGACGTCGACTTCGGGAGCGCCGGCTCGGTCGCCCGCTGGACCGACGCGGGGATCGAGGTCTCCTACTGCATCTGCACCAGCGGCGAAGCCGGCGGTTCCGACCGGTCGGTGGCGCGCACCACGATGGTGGAGATCCGCGAAGCCGAGCAGCGCGCGGCGGGGAAGGTGGTCGGGGTCACCGACATCACGTTCCTCCACCATCCCGACGGCCGCCTCGCACCGACCTTCGACCTGCGGCGCGACATCAGCCGCGTCATCCGCAGCGTGCGCCCCCAGCGAGTCGTCGGTCCCACGCCCGAGCGCAACTTCGAACGCGTCTACGCCAGCCATCCCGACCACCTTGCCGCCGGCGAGGCGACCATGGCCGCGGTCTACCCCGACGCCCGCAACCCGTTCGCCCATCCGGAGCTGCTCGAGGAAGGCCTCGAGCCCTGGGCCGTCGACGAGATGTACCTCGCCACCGCGACCAGCCCGGACGTCTGCGTCGACATCACCGACACGTTCGAACGCAAGCTCGACGCGTTGCGCTGCCACGCCAGCCAGATGACCGACGTCGACGGGCTCGACGCCCGCATCCGGGGCTGGAACGCGGCCAACGCCGCGCTCGGCGGACTGCCCGAGGGCCGGCTCGCCGAGTCGTACCTGCGCGTCGACACGCAGTAGGCATCACCTCAACACACGCACACGGAGGATCGAGCATGGAACTGCAGGGGCTGCGTCTGGTCGCGGTCGGGGGAGCGTCGGGGATGGCCAAGGCCACCGCCGAGCGCGTCGTCGCCGGAGGTGGGAAGGTCGCGGTGCTCGACCGCGCCGGGAGCGCGGGCGCCGAAGTCGCCGCCGCGCTGGGCGGGTCGTACGTCGAGTGCGACGTGACCGACTTCGAGGGCGCCGAGCTCGCGCTCGAACGACGCCATCAGCACGCTCGGCGGCGTCGACGCGGTCGTGAACACCGCCGGCGGTGGCGTGTCGGTGCGCACGATCAGCAAGGACGGTCCGATGCCGCTGGAGACGTTCCAGCAGGTCGTCAACCTCAACCTCGTGGCGACGTTCAACATCGCGCGCCTCGCGGCGTGGTCGATGAGCACCAACGAGCCCAACGCCGACGACGAGCGCGGCGTGATCATCAACACCGCGTCGATCGCCGCGTTCGAGGGTCAGATCGGGCAGGTGTCCTACTCGGCGGCGAAGGCCGGCATCGCGGGGATGTCGCTCACGATGGCGCGCGACCTCGGGTCGCTCGGCATCCGCGTGAACACGATCGCCCCGAGCCTCTTCGCCACCGGCCTCACCGCCGGGATCCCGAAGGACTTCGAGGACAAGCTCACCGCCGACGCCGCGTTCCCGAAGCGCATGGGCCGGCCCGACGAGTACGCACGTCTCGCCGTCGCCATCATCGAGAACCCGATGCTCAACGGCGGCACCATCCGCCTCGACGGCGGCCAGCACTTCGCGCCCAAATAAACGAGGTTGCGTCACTCGAGGGCGCTCATAGCCCCCTCAAGTGACGCAACCTCGTGGGTGGGGTCAGTCGTTGACCAGCACGGAGCGGATGACTTCGCCGTTCTGCATCGCGGTGATGGCGTCGTTCACCTCGTGCAGGTGCATGGTCTTGGTGACCATGCTGCCGACGTCGAGCTTGCCGTGCTCGATGAGGCTGATGAGCCGCGGGAAGTCGCGCCGCACCGACGCGCCGCCGTACACGCAGCCGAGGATCCGCTTCTCCTCGAGCACGGTCATCGCGGGAATCGAGATGTCGGTGCCGAGCTTCGGCACGCCCACCATCACCGCGGTGCCGCCCGGACGCGTGCTGTCGACGGCCTGACGCACGGTCCCGGCCGTCCCGATCACCTCGAACGCGTAGTCGGCGCCGCGGCCGCCGCTCAGCGCCTTCACTGCCTCGATCGGATCGACGTCGGTCGGGTCGACCACGTGCGTGGCGCCGTTCTTCAGCGCCTCGTCGCGCTTGAGCGCCACCGGGTCGATGGCGATGATGCGCGCCGCGCCGGCGATGCGCGCGCCCTGGATGACGGCCTGACCCACGCCGCCACAGCCGATGACGGCGACGATCGAGCCCGGCTCGACCTGCGCGGTGTTGAGCGCCGCGCCCACACCGGTGGTGACACCGCAGCCGATGAGCGCGAGCTGCTCGTCGGGGAGGTCGGTGTCGACCTTGACCACCGACATCTGCTGCACGGTCATGAGCTCGGCGAACGTGCCGAGGCCGGTCATCGCGACCATCTCCTCGCCGTCGGCCCGCTTCACGCGCGGCACGAACATCACGTTGTAGGTGTGCTCGCACAGGTTCGACTGGTCGTGCAGGCAGTACCAGCAGACACCGCACGCCGGGATGAACGAGCCGATGACGCGGTCGCCGACGGCGAGGCCGATCACGTCGCTGCCGACCTTCTCGATCACGCCCGCGCCCTCGTGTCCGAGGACGACACGCCCCGCGGGGAGGGTGCCGTTGATGACCGAGAGGTCGGAGTGGCACACGCCGCTCGCGGTGATGCGGACGATGACGTCACCCGGCCCGGGGTCGAGTGGCGTGACCTCCTCGACCGAGAGCGGCTGGTTCTGTTCGAGGCACAGCGCGGCCTTCATGGTGGTTCCCCTTGGTGGAACGGGTGCGTGTGGACTGGTCGTGCCGAAGCTACCGCGCACCACCTCCCGCGCTACCTTCCCCGAATGGCCCGCATCCTGCTCGTTCGGCACGGGCAGTCGGTGTGGAACGCCGACGGCCGGTGGCAGGGCCAGGCCGACCCGCCGCTCAGCGAGCTCGGCCGGGAGCAGGCGGTGGCCGCCGCCCGGTCGCTCGGCATGGTCGACGCCATCTATGCGTCCGACCTCGAGCGCGCGCACCACACTGCGGAGCTCGTCGCCACGCAGCTCGGTGCCGACGTGGTCGTCGCGCCGAACCTGCGCGAGCGCAGCGCGGGCGAGTGGGAAGGGCGCACCCGCGCCGAGATCGACGAAGGGTGGCCCGGGTTCCTCGAATCCGGTCGCCGCCCCGAGGGATACGAACCCGACGCCTCCGTGCTGGCGCGGGTGCTCACCGCGCTCGAGGCGATCGCCAAGGCCCACGACGGCGACGTGCTCGTGGTGACCCACGGTGGCGTCGTGCGCGTGGTCGAACGCCACCTCGGTGGCGACGCCGAAGGGCTGATCCCGAACCTCGGCGGCCTCTGGCTCGACCACGACGACCGGGGCCTGAAGCTCGGCGACCGGGTCGTGCTGCTCGACGAGTCGCAGGTCACGAGGCCACAGCAGCTCTGACGCGGGGACGGAGCGAGCGGAGGCGAGCGAGGGGAAGCGGCGTTACCAGCCGACGGGCCCAGGGCGTAAACTGACCAGTTCCCTGAAACCGGAGCATCGTCTGTTGACCGACCCTGCAGCACCGGGCACGGCGGCATCCGCCGGCACCCCCGACGCCGATCTCGAACCCGAGCGCCCGTCCTCCGAGCTGGAGGCCGAGCAGCGCCATCTCGACACCGCGTACGCCCGGCTCGACGTCATGCGTCGAGCGGCCGAGCAGGTGGCCGAGGGCTACACCGAGGTCACCCGAGGCGGTACCCACCAGGCCCGGCTCGAGCGCGAGGCTGCCGAGGCCTACACCCGTCGCCGCCTGGCCAGCCTCGACATCGGCGACACGCCGCTCTCCTTCGGCCGCCTCGACCTGCTCGCCGATGCCGACTCCGATGGGTCCGCCGAGCCCGTCGAGTCCGCCGAGTCCGCAGCGCCGTCGAGCCGTTCTACATCGGTCGCATCTCGGTCACCGACGACGACCTCACGCCCCTGGTCGTCGACTGGCGCGCGCCGCTCGCCGAACCCTTCTACCGGGCCACCGCCGTCGAGCCGATGGGCGTGGCCCGCCGCCGGCACTTCCAGACCCACGGCCGGAAGATCATCGGTCTCGACGACGAGGTGTTCGACGCCGACGCCACCGAGGCCTCGGGCTTCACCGTGGTGGGGGAGGGCGCGCTGCTCGCCGCCCTCGACAAGGAACGCACCGGCCGCATGCGCGACATCGTCGCCACCATCCAGGCCGAGCAGGACGAAGCGATCCGCGCCGACATCACCGGGATCCTCATCGTCGCGGGCGGTCCCGGCACCGGCAAGACCGCCGTCGCGCTGCACCGCGCCGCGTACCTCCTCTACACGCACCGCAAGCGCCTCGCGTCGCAGGGCGTGCTGCTCGTCGGCCCGAGCGCGATCTTCCTGCGCTACATCGACGAGGTCCTCCCGTCGCTGGGCGAGGACGAAGTGAGCTTGGCCACGCCGGCGGCGTTGAAGCCGCGCCTGAAGGTGCGCGGCACCGAGTCGGAAGCGACCGCTGCGGTCAAGGGCGACGTGCGCATGGCGAAGGTGATCGCCGCCGCCATCGGCGACCGCGAGCGCCCGATGCCGCGCGACGTCGTCGTCAGCCTCGACGGCTACGTCCTCCGCATGCGCCGGCGCGACTCCTCCCGCATCATCGAGCGGGCACATGCGCGCCGCGGTACGCACAACGAACGGCGTCCCTACGTCGCCACCCTCCTGTTCGAACACTTCAAGCGCGAGTACCGGCGCGCCCTCGTCCGCGCGTACCGCGCCGACCGGGCCCGTCTCGACGCCGAGTCGGAGCAGCTCCAGCTGACCGCCGACCGCTCGGCAGCCACGGTGACCGACCCCACCGTCGCGGCCGGCCTCGCCCGCGGTGAAGCGGCCCCGCCGGAGTGGGAGGAGGAGCTCGGCACGCGTGTGCGCCGGATCCCCGACGTGCGCGCCGCGCTCGACCGCATGTGGCCGGTCCTCAGTGGCACCGAACTCGTGCGCGACCTCTTCGGGTTCGCTGCCCTCGTGCACTCGGCCGCGGGCGGGCTGCTCACCGACGACGAGCAGGCGCTCCTGTTGCGCGAGCGCGGCCCCGACCTCGCCGCGGTGGAATGGACCGACGCCGACCTCGCGTTGGTCGACGAAGCCGACGCCATCCTCGGACCGCCGAGCGCGGCCCGTCCGCGTACGCGCCGGCGCGCCCGTCGCGAGTCCGACCTCGCGCACGCGCAACGCACGGTCGACGAGCTGGGGGTGGGTGCGTTCACCAACGCCTCCGACATTCTCGCTCGCTACGGCTCCGACGCGCCCGCGGCATCAGCCGACGACGACGGTGAGCTGCGTACGTTCGGCCACGTGCTCGTCGACGAGGCGCAGGACCTCACCGCGATGCAGTGGCGCATGCTCGCCCGTCGGTGCCCGACGGGTTCGATGACGCTGGTGGGTGACTTCGGTCAGGCGAGCCGGCCCGGCGCGCTCTCGAGCTGGGACGACGTCGTCGCCAACCTGCCGGTGCGGGTTCCGCCGCACCGCGTCCTGCTCACCGTCAACTACCGCACGCCGTCGGAGATCATGGACGTCGCCAACCGGCTGCTCCCAGCTGCCGCGCCCGGGGTCGAGCCGGCCCGGCCGGTGCGCAGCACGGGGGCCTACCCCGAGGTGCTCGCGGTCGCGTCCGACGAGTTGGTGCGCACGGTGGCGCGGGTGGCGCGCGACTCGACCACCCTGGGCGGCACCGTTGCCGTCATCGCGCCGGTCGAGTTCCATCCCGCGATCGCCGGCGAGCTGGCCGACCGCGGCGCGGTCGCCGACGACGTCGAGGCCATCGACGCACCCATCGCCGTGCTCACCGGACTCGACTCGAAGGGACTCGAGTTCGACCACGTGGTCGTGGTGGAACCGGCGCGCCTGGTCGCCGCCGACCGCTCCGGCCTGCGCCTCCTCTACGTGGTGCTCACCCGGGCCACCCGCCGGCTGGTGGTGGTGCACGCCGAGCCGTTGCCGGAAGCGCTCGACCTCACACCTCGTACCGTGGGGACATGACCTCCTCGACCGCCCCCACCTCCGAAGCAGACCGAGACCGCACCGCCGCCGGCGTCGCCTGGGACCTCGAACCCCTGGTCGACGGCCGCGGCGCCGAAGGCGTCGACGCGCTCTTCGACGACGCCGAGGCGCGGGCGAACGCGCTGGCGTCGTACCGCGGGCGCATCGGCGACCTCGACGTGGTCGGCATGGTCGAGCTCATGAGCGAGCTCGCCACCATCCAGCGATCGGGTCGGACGCGCCGGTTCGTACGCCGGTCTGCGGTTCGCGGTCGACACCGCCGATCCCGCCACCGGCGCGCTCATGGCGCGCGCCGAGGAGCGGGCCACCGCGATCGGCAACGAGCTGATCTTCGTCGAGCTCGAGTGGGCGGAGGTGCCCGACGAGCAGGCCGACGCGCTGCTCGCCGAGCGACCGGCTCGCGTTCTGCCGTCACTACCTCGCGTCGGCGCGTCGCTACCGACCGCACCTGTTGAGCGAGCCGGAGGAGCGCATCCTCTCCGACAAGGCGCTCACCGCGAACAGCGCATGGGTGCGCCTGTTCTCCGAGCTGACGTCCGCGATCACCGTCACCATCCCCATCGACGGCGACGACACGCGTCGGTGAGCCTCGAGCAGGGCCTGTCGCAGTTGATGTCGCCGGAGCGCGAGGTGCGGCGCAGTGCGGCCGAGGCCGTCACCGTCGGCCTCGAGCCCGGGCTGCGCACGCGCGCGTTCGTGTTCAACACGCTGCTCGTCGACAAGGCGACCGACGACCGGCTGCGCAACTACCCGTCGTGGATCGCCAGCCGCAACCTCGCCAACGAGGCCAGCGACGAGTCGGTGCAGGCGCTGGTCGACGCGGTGCAGTCGCGCTACGACCTGCCGCAGCGGTGGTACTCGCTCAAGGCCCAGCTCCTCGGCCTCGACCGCATCGCCGACTACGACCGCATGGCGTCGGTGGCGAGCTCCGACGAGGAGTTCGGGTGGGACGAAGCGCGTCGTCTCGTGCTCGATGCGTACGCGTCGTTCTCGCCCGAGATGGCGAAGGCGGCGGAGCGGTTCTTCGCCGAGTCGTGGATCGACGCGCCGATGCGACCGGGCAAGCGTCCCGGGCGCGTTCTGCGCGTACACGGTGCCCAGTCAGCATCCGTACCTGCTGCTCAACTGGACGGCCCGGCGGCGCGACGTGCTCACGCTCGCGCACGAGATGGGGCACGGCCTCCACGCGTACCTCGCGCGCGAGCAGGGCGTCTTCCACCAGACCACGCCGCTCACGCTGGCCGAGACCGCGTCGGTGTTCGGCGAGACGGTCACCTTCGGCCGGCTTGCTCGACGCCACCGACGATCCCGCGGCGCGTCTCGCGCTTGCTGGCGGAGAGCCTCGAGGGGCAGATCGCAACCGTGTTCCGCCAGGTGGCGATGAACCGGTTCGAGGACCGCGTGCACACGCAACGGCGGGATGCCGGCGAGCTGTCGGTCGAGCAGTTCAACGAGGTGTGGACCGAGACGCAGACGGCCATGCTCGGCGACTCGGTCGAGATCACCGACGGCTACCGCACGTGGTGGTCCTACATCCCGCACTTCATGGGCACGCCCGGGTACGTCTACGCGTACGCGTACGGGCAGCTGCTCGCGCTGTCGGTGTACCGCGCCTACGAGGAGCGCGGCGACGAGTTCGTGCCGCAGTACCTCGAGCTGCTCGCGGCCGGTGGGTCGCGCTCACCGCAGGAGCTGGGCCAGATCGTGGGTCTCGACCTCGCCGACCCCGGCTTCTGGAGCGGCGGGCTCGAGATCGTCGCCGAGCAGCTCGACGCCGCCGAAGCCGCGGCCAAGGCCACCGGCCGCCTCTGACCCTTTCGCTGAACCCATGCGTCAAAGTTGCGGCGTAGTGCCGCAACTTTGACGCCGGAACAGTCGGGCCACGACGGACTGAGCGTCAGCCGGCGCGGTGCTCGAGTCCGTCGAGCGCGAGGCCGAGCGTGGTGCGGAACAGCTCGTCGGTGTCGAACGTCGACGGCTCGGCGCGGTCGTCGAGGTCGAGCTCCCAACGCGTCGGCCCGACGCGGCGATGGTGCACCGACTGGTCGAGCGTCTGCTCGAGGATCACGAACCCGGTGACCGTCCACGACAGGGAGCGGTAGCACTCCAGCGCGTCGTCGGCGCCGACGATCTGCCGCGACCAACTCGACGCCGTGTCGCGCCACCCGGCCCGCGGCCGACGGCGGGAACTGGCGCGACAGCTCGAGGACACCCGGATGCGCACGCCAGTGATCGCGCACCGCGTGGAAGTGGTGCTCCAGCCGACGCCGGGGAGTGCCGCGCGTGGTGCTGGTGACCTCGAGCCGCTCGCCGACGGTCCGCACGACCTCCCGGCACAGCTCACCTTTGTCGGCGAAGTGCCAGTAGAGCGCCGGCGCCTCGACACCGAGCTCCCGTGCCAGCCGGCGCAAGGTCAGGGCTGCCGTGCCTTCCGCATCCATCAGCGTGATCGCCTGCTCGACGATCTGCTCCCGGGTGAGGCCCGCCCCGCGCCCGCCCGGGCGACGTGGGACCACGGTTGACGACGGCATTGAACAATGATAAATCAGCCGCCATGCCGGTGACCACCACGCCCCTGACCAGCTCGATCGGTGCCGTCGTCGACGGCGTACAACTACGCGAGCTCGGCGACGCCGACGCCCGCGCACTCCGCGACGCGTTGGCCGAACACGGTGTGCTCGTGTTCCCTCGCCAGGAGCTCACGCGCGAAGAACAGGTCGAGGCCACCGCGCACTTCGGCGTGGTGCACGGGCACCCGGTGCCCGAGTTCCTCTTCGGTGCGGCCGATCCGGTGGCGGTGGTCGAGAACGACGGCGACAAGCTGCCGCAGGAAGACCAGCAGTTCCACGTCGACTACTCGTTCAGCACCGAGATCCCCGACCTCGCGGTGCTGCACGCGGAGGTGCTGCCGCCGAACGGGGGCGACACGATGTGGTCCAACGCCGGCGCGGCCTACGACGCACTGTCACCGCACATGCAGGAGTTCCTCGACGGCCTCACCGCGCGCCACGATGCCGGCGACAAGTTCTGGTGGGAGATGCGCCGCACGCTCGGGGAGGAATCGAGCGAGAAGGCCCGCGAGCACTTCCAGGGCAACAGCCACCCGCTGGTGTGCGCGCACCCGGTCACCGGTCGCAAGGTCCTGTTCGTCAACCCCGGGTACACGGTCGCGATCAACGAGCTCAAAGGCAGCGAGAGCACGGGCGTGCTGCGCATGCTGTTCGAGCACCTCGGCAACCCCGCGTTCCACTATCGCCATCGATGGTCCGACTCCGACGTGGTGATGTGGGACGAGCACCTCACCGCGCACATGGGGCCGTTCGACTTCGCTCCGCACCGCCGCCGGCTCGCGCGCGTCACTGCGGGGAGCACCGCTCCCGTCGCGGCCTGACCGGGCCGTCAGTCGCGCAGCACCGCGCCGAGCGACGACGCCAAACGGCGGGTTCCGACGTCGAGCCCGAGCGCGTCGATCTCGTCGCTCAGCACCTCGATGCCGATCGGCAGGTCGGGGTGCAGGCGGCGCACGTCGGCGACGAGTGGCGCGAGCGGCAGCGCGCCGTCGCCGGGGATCTTGCGGCCCTTGCGGGGGACGTACGGCTCGCGGTCCTGGTCGGGGGTGCGGTCGCTCAGTTGGACGCCGCCGATCAGCGCCACCGCGTCGTCGTCGAGGTCGGTGAAGTCGCCGCCGCCGCGTGCGAAGTGCCAGGTGTCGAGCAGCACGGACCCGTTCGGCCGCGCCGGCTTCGCGCACGATCGCAGCCGCGGTGACGAAGTCGGGGATGCCGGTGTCGGGAAGGAACTCGATGGCGAGGCGCAGGTCTTCGGCCGCGGCGCGCTCGCACGCGACCGCGAAGGCGTCGGCGAGCTCGCCGATCGGCGTGGGCACGCCCGTCGCGTGGACCAGGTTGATCGCTCCTGCACCGGTCGCGTGGGCCATCGCGATGCACTCGTCGATCGTGGGTTCACCCGGCGGCAGGCTCGTGCCGGGGAGCGCGGTGCAGAGGCCGTCGATGAACGTCACGCGCACCCCGTGCTCCTCGACCCGGGCGCGGAGATCGTCGAACTCGCCCGCGCTGCGCGTGTAGAGCGCGGGCGTGGTGGTCACACACGCGAAGCCGGCCGCGGCACCTGCCGCGGCCAGCTCCACGAGGTTCGATCGTCGGAAGGTGTAGCTCCACAGCTCGAGCTCGGGCACCTTCCGACGCTACGTGGTCCTACTTGATGAGGTCGGCCTTCACCGTCACGTGGTTCGACTTCGTGCAGTCGAAGGTGCCCTTCGCCTTCGGCCACACTCGCACGAACTTGCCGTTCTGCACTTGCTCGAGCACGAAGCACGGCGAGGTGACCTTCCCGCCGACGTTGGCCTTCGCGATGAAGCCGTCGGCGTCGAAGCTGGTCATGTTCTTCAGCGCGCCGAGCAGGTTGGCGCGGGTGATGCCGTTGTTGCCCTTGTCCTTCACCACCGACTGCAGGGCCTGTTGGAGCTCGATGCCGGCCGCCCACGCGTAGACGCCGAGGCCGGCGGTCTTGTCCTTGCCGGTGTACTTCACGTAGTTGGCCACGCCCTTGTTCTGCGCGGTCTCGTCGAACGGGATGAACCCGAGCGGGATGTACGTGCCGTTGGCCGTGTCGCCGGCGGTCGCGATGTACTTCGGGTCGTAGCACGCGGTCGTGCAGCCCCAGACGGTGCTCTTCGTGTCGTAGATGCCCTGGAGCTGCGCCTCGCTGTGGAACTGGGCCACGTTGGCGTACGCGAGACCGCTCCAGCCGTAGTTCGAGCTCTGCTGCTTCATCTTCTGGACGACCGGGGTGTAGACGCTCTGCGGGTCCTTGCCGGAGGCGGTCACCGAGTCGTCGACCTTGACGCCGTTCTGGGCCGCGATTGCCTGCTGCACCGCGTCGCCGCGGTTGGCGTCCTGGGTGTCGTTCGGGAGCACGAACGCACCGTGCAGGTTCTTGTTGATGTTCTTCTTGTAGTAGGTGGTGTCGCCCTGGTTGCCCTGGTACGTCTGCGGGTGCTGGGTCTTGGTGTCGCAGAGGAGCTGCGGGCCGGTCGGCGTGTACGTCACCGGTGCGCAGGTCTCGGGGATGCCGGTGGCGATGGCCGCGAGGTCGGGCAGGCCGGTGGCCGCGCCGTTGATGTCCTTGCAGTTGATGGCGTCGTCCATGTTCGACAGGAACAGTGCCTCGGTGCCGACCAGGGCGAAGTCCTGCTGGCAGGCGGTGATGATCGCGTTGCGCGAGTCGTTGGGGTTGAGGTGCGAGTCGATGAAGTCGACCTTGACCTTGCGTCCGGCAATGCCGCCGTTGGCGTTGATGTACTTCGCCGCGCCGTTCACCGAGTCGACCGCAGACTGGAACAGTCCGGGTGCGAACGGGTTGTCGACGTCGGCCACCACCGCGATGCGGATCTCGGTCGGCGTCACGCCCACCTCGGTCGCCTTGTTCGCGTCGCTCTGGGCGCTGGCGCTGACGGTGCCGACGGTCGCGACGGCCGCCGAGATCGCGAGTGCGCAAGCGCAGATCGCCACACTGAATCGCTTCACAGGTCCCCCCTGCTGCGTGAACTGATGTCGTCAGGTTGTGAGCATGGAGACTTATCACACGCTGACCCGATTCCGACAGCACCCCGGCGAGCTAGCGTTCCCGGCCATGACGAAGGCGGCGAAACCGGCGTCGGACGACGCGGGTGACGCGGGCGACGGGGGCCACGCGCCGAAGGTCCTCAGCAAGGCCGAGTACGAGAAGGAGCTCGAGCGGCTCCAGACCGAGCTCGTGCGCATGCAGGAGTGGATCATCCACGAGGGCCAGCAGGTGGTGGTGATCTTCGAGGGTCGCGACACCGCGGGCAAGGGCGGCACGATCAAGCGCATCACCGAGCGCCTGAATGCCCGCTTCTGTCGGGTGGTCGCGCTGGGCACGCCGACCGAGCGCGAGCGGTCGCAGTGGTACTTCCAGCGCTACATCCCGCACCTCCCGGCCGCGGGCGAGATCGTGTTGTTCGACCGCAGTTGGTACAACCGCGCCGGCGTCGAACGCGTCATGGGCTTCTGCACCGAGGAGGAGCACACCGAGTTCTTCCGCACCTGCCCGCAGCTCGAGCGCGCGCTGGTGCGCTCGGGGATCATCCTCGTGAAGTACTGGCTGTCGCTCAGCGACGAGGAGCAGGAGCGCCGATTCCTCGACCGCATCCACAATCCGGGGAAGCGGTGGAAGTTGAGTCCGATGGACCTCGAGGCGCGCGCTCGCTGGGTCGACTACGCCGAAGCCAAGGACGAGATGTTCGCGTACACCGACATCCGTGAAGCCCCGTGGCACGTGGTCGACGCCGATGACAAGAAGGCGGCGCGGCTCAACATCATCAGCCATCTCCTGGCGACGGTGCCCCACGAAGCCGTGCCCCACGACAAGGTGAAGCTGCCGCCCCGCCAAGAGCGCGCCTACACCCGCCCGCCGATCGACAGTCAGAGCTGGGTGCCGCAGCGCTACGTCGTCCGCTGACCGTCCTCAGAGGCGGGCGAGCTCGCGGTCGAGTTGCGCGAGGCCCATGGGCCCGAGGTCGAGCGCGGCGCGGTGGAACTCCTTGAGGTCGAACGCCGCGCCGCCTCGTTCCCGTGCCGCGTCCGCGCGCGCCGAGCCACACCCGCTCGCCGACCTTGTACGAGATCGCCTGCCCGGGCAGTCCGAGGTAGCGGTCGACCTCGCTGGCCATGAAGTCGGCGGGGAACTTGGAGCGCTCGATCACGAACGGGAGCGCGAGCTCGGGCGTCCACGTCTCGCCCGGGTGGTAGCGCTCGTGCTGCGGGATCGCGAGCTCGAGGTGCATGCCGATGTCGACGACCACGCGCACCGCGCGCATCGCCTGCGCGCGCAGCATGCCGAGCTCGTACGCGGGATCGTCGAGGTAGCCGAGCTCGCCCATCAGCCGCTCGGCGTAGAGCGCCCAGCCCTCGGCGTGACCCGACGTGCCCGCGAGCGTGCGCTGGAACCGGCTCAGCGTGTCGGCGAGGTAGCGCACCTGCCCGATCTGCAGGTGATGACCGGGGACGCCTTCGTGGTAGCAGATCGACACCTCGCCCCACAGCGGGAAGCGGGTCTTGCCGAGCGTCGGGTACCAGGTGCGTCCCGGACGGCTGAAGTCCTCGGCCGGGCCGGTGTAGTACATCGCCGCCGCGCCACCGGGCGGGGCGATCATCGCCTCGACGCGCTGCACCGGTGCGGGGATGTCGAAGTGCGTGCCGTTCAGCTCGGCGACGGTGGAATCGAGCAGGTCCTGGTTCCAACGCTGGAACGCGTCGACACCCTCGATCGCGCGTGCGGGATCGGTCTCGAGGTGGTCGATCACGGTGTCGACGTCGGCACCCGGGATGATGCGCTCCGCGACCTGTCCCATCGCGCGCTCGATGCGGTGCAGCTCGTCCCAACCCCACGCGTACGTCTCGTCGAGGTCGAGCGCGATCCCGTTGAAGTCCTGCGCGTAGAGCGCGTAGCGGTCGCGCCCCACTGGGTCACGTTCGTCGGCGCGCGGTGCGTACTCCTCCACGAGGAAGCGACCGAGCGACGCGTAGGACGCAGTGGCACGCGTCGCCAGCGTTTCGAGCCGGGCGCGCAGCCCGCTGTCGTCGAGCCCGGTCGCGTCGTACTCGTCGACCAGCGCATGGAAGAACGGCTGGGTGCCCGGGTCGAGGCCACCCCACGTGTCGGCCTGTCTCGTGCACGCCACTGCCTGTCGCCGGGCGGCCA
The DNA here is from genome assembly GCA_963697125.1 of uncultured Actinomycetes bacterium. Lineage (GTDB taxonomy): Bacteria > Actinomycetota > Acidimicrobiia > IMCC26256 > DASPTH01 > DASUAS01. The sequence continues at coordinate 220,054 of CAVOMW010000006.1, read as the reverse complement.
CGACACCTTGGGCCGCGCCTTCGGCGAGCGCGGCCTCGATGCTCGACAGGCCCTGCGGCACGAGCGCCATCCGTTCGGCGATCACCTGCCAGTCGTCGGCGGTGTCGCGCGCCATCAGGTCGAACGCCATGCGCACGGTCTGCACCGGGCTCCCGAGCACGCGCAGGTCACGCAGCCGCTCGCCGGCGTCGTACTCGGTGAGCGCCAGCTCGAGTCGCTCGCGCATCACCTCGGCGGCGATGCGATCGGCGTCGGTCTGCACCTCGCCGACCTCGACATGGATGGCGTCGAGCGCGCGCAGCGTGGCCCGGTCGAGCTCGGCGCGTTCGGCCGCGCCGTCGGGGGAGAAGTCGGTCATCTCGTGGTCGTGCCCACTGATGCCCTCACCCGTCGCCGACAGCGGATCGAGGGCGGCGAACCGCTCCACGTAGTGGTCGGCGACGTCGTACACGGGGGAGCTCATGCCTCTGTGCTCATGCCTCTCGCTCATGATGGCGCGTTCCTGTTCTCGAGCGGTTCGTACGGTGCGGCACGGTTGTCCCCGCAGCGTGTCGCACGCAGGCAGCGGCGTCGAGACGTCGACGCCCGACACGACGGGGAGCACCACCTTCGACGGCTGGGCCTCCGACCGCGCGACCGTGACCGTGCGGGTGCCCGGCAACGCGGCGAACGCCCACGCCGGGCGGTTGCCGCCCGGCGGTTGCACGACGATCCGGATCCGCGAGCCGGCGCGGAACGCGTGCGCGAACGGGTAGAGCGGGACCCGCACGAGTGCGGCCTCGCCCTTCGGCAGCGGTGCGACGTCGGCGCGGGTGTGGGTCTGGACCGGGTGCAGGGCGGTGGACTTCGCGGCGTCGAGCGCGCGCTGGCTGGCGCGCAGCCATCCGCTCTGCACGTAGGTCTCCTCGCCGTCGGGGCGGACCTCGCTGATCGTCACCTCGAGGTCGACGTCGGGCTTCGACGACCGCACCCACAGGTCGACGCTCCCGGTCCCGGCGAGCACGGTGTCGTGGGTGAGCGGTTCGGTCACGTAGCCGAGCGCCTTCCCGGCGGGCACCGGCTTCCAGCCGTACGTCGGGGTGAGGTCGTCGCCGCTGCTCGTCATGGTGCGCGGGAACGCGCTCGGGTCGTACTGGAACCGGTCGGCGGCGGTGCCATCGGTACTGGTCGGCGCGGCATCGGTGAGCGTGCCACCGTCCCCCAGGTACCACGTGGTGGCAGTGGTGTCGGGGAGCGGGAACGACGGAGCGGTGGTGGAGAACGACGGCATCGGCGTCTTCCCGGCACCCACGTCGAAGAGCACGCGCACCTTCGGTTCTGCTTCGTAGGCGCGCAGCGCCGACGCGTAATCGGGCTGGTCGGTGAAGCGATCGGGTGCGAGCGTCGCGCCGCGGCCGAAGATCCGGCTGAGCACCGCCGAGGCGATCACGCGCGTCGTCGCGGGGATCGACGGGATCTTCTTCGCCACGTAGAAGTCGAGGAACTCGACCCACTGCGACAACACCGCCGGACCGAGCGAGTCCTGGTGCAGCCCGTTCATCAGCGTGATCTTCATCGGGATGTCGGACGAGAAGTCGCCGAGCATGTTCGCGAAGTGGCTGCCGGTCTCCTGGTCCTGCCATGCACCGGCGAGGAACACCGGCACGTTGATGTCGTGCACGAAGCTCTCCGGCGCGATCGCGTCAGACGCCGCACCGCGGCGGAAGGCGTTGGCGGCGATGGCCTTGGTCACGTTCGCCGACTGCAGCCGCAGCGCCTGGTTGTCGCGGCACGTGTCGTCGCCGGCGCCGATGCGCTTGCGGGCCCACTCCTGGCCCTGCCCGCGCGGGTGGCGGGGCGGGCGTCGGCTTCGCGGTCCTTCGCCCAGCCCAACGCGAAGCCGTTGTTGAAGATGCCGCCCGGGTAGAGCGTGTCGTAGGTGTCGTCGAGCACCGACAACGGGGTGATCGCCGACAGGTGCGGCGGCTGGGTCTTGGCCACGAACAGCTGGGTGATCCCCGGGAACGAGATGCCGACCATGCCGACGGTGCCGCCCTGCACCCACGGCTGCGCGGCAACCGCCTCGATCGCGTCGTAGCCGTCGAGCGACTCGAGCTCCTCGAAGTAGTTGTACGCGCCGCCGGAGCAGCCGGTGCCGCGGAGGTTCACGCCGACGGTGGCGAAGCCGAGCAGCTGCGCGACGCGTCGACGCGGGTTGGACGCTGTCGGGGTTCGCCGGGTCGTAGCCCGAGTACTCGACGACGGTGGGGTACGGGCCCTTGTCGACGGGGCCGGGCAGCTTCACGTTGATCGACAGCAGGGTGCCGTCGCGGGTCTTCAGGTAGCCGTAGCCGTCGCCGAGCTGTTGGTCGGTGTAGAGCGACTGCGGCGGGGTGTCCTTCGGGCCGAGCACCGTGACGGGCTCGGCGGCTGTGCCGTCGACGCTCACGACGTAGCCGGGACCGGCGCTGAGGTCGCGGAACAGCGTGCTCCCGAGCGCGTCGATCGTGCGGGCGCCGACTTCCTTGCCGTCGGCGTCGCGCAGGACGGCCTTGGCGCCGGTGGTCGCGCCCGTCACCGCGACCTGGTCGACGCTCGGCTGGACCGTGAACGTCGGTGCGGTGGCGGCCGGCGCGGTGGCCGGAACGAGGGTCGCCGCGCACAGTGCGAGGACGGCGATCAGTGCGCACGGAGCCGTGAGCAGGAGGCGTCGGCGCACTCCTGGACGCTACCCGTCGCCCCCGACGTGAGAAGATCGCCGCCTATGACGGATTTGGGTGGCGCGCACGTGGTGATCACCGGTGGGTCGAGCGGCATCGGCCTCGCGACCGCGCGCGAGGCGGTGGCGCGGGGCGCGCGGGTGTCGCTGCTCGCACGCGACGCCACCCGACTCGCCGACGCGGCTGCGTCGGTGGGCGCGACGGGCTCGGCGGGAGTGGTGGCGACGGCATCGGTCGACGTCGCCCAGGCCGACGCGCTCCGGGCGGCCCTCGACGTCGTCGTCGCGCAGGGCGGCCCGTGCGACGTCCTGATCACCGCCGCGGGTTCGTCGCACCCGGGCTACTTCGAGCAGCTCGACGACGCGGTGTTCCGCGACCAGATGGAGGTCGACTACTTCGGCACCCTCAATGCCATCCGCGCCGTCGTGCCGTCGATGATCGAACGCGGTCGCGGACACCTGGTGACGATCTCGTCGACCGCGGGCCTGATCGGAGTCTTCGGCTACACCGCCTACGGGCCGGCGAAGTACGCAGTCCGGGGCCTGACCGAGACCCTCCGGTCGGAGCTCGCGCCCCACCGCATCGTGGTGGCCTGCGCGTACCCGCCCGACACGCGCACGCCCGGCTTCGATGCCGAGAACGAGCTGAAGCCGCCCGAGACCGAGCGCATCTCCGCCGCGATCAAGCCCGCGCGAGGCCGAGCACGTGGCGAAGGCGATCGTGCGCGGCATCGAGAAGGACCGCCTCGTGATCACCGCCGACGCGCAGACCGCCGCGCTCGCCCGCGGTGCGGGGATCCTGGGCCCGTACGTGCGTTGGAGCATGGATCGCCAGGTGCGCAAGACCCGCGAACAGAGCTGAGTGCGGGGTGGTTGGTACCTTCGCCGCATGAGCGAAGCCGCCGGGAGCACCCGTACCGAGACCGACAGCATGGGACCCATCGAGGTCCCCTCCGACCGCTACTGGGGCGCGCAGACCCAGCGGTCGCTCCACCACTTCTCCATCGGCGAGGACCACATGCCCACCGCCGTCATCCGCGGCATGGCGATCCTGAAGAAGGCGGCGGCGCAGGTCAACGAGGAGCTGGGCAAGCTCGCGTCCGACAAGGCCGCGCTGCTGGTGCAGGCCGCCGACGAGGTCATCGCCGGTGACCACGCCCAGGAGTTCCCGCTCTTCGTGTGGCAGACCGGCAGCGGCACGCAGACCAACATGAACGTCAACGAGGTCATCTCGAACCGCGCCATCGAGTTGGCGGGCGGCGAGCGGGGCAGCAAGAAGCCCGTCCACCCCAACGACGACGTGAACATGTCGCAGAGCTCGAACGACACGTTCCCGACTGCGATGCACATCGCCGCCGCCGAAGAGGTGGTCCACGAGCTCGTCCCTTCGGTCACGCGCCTTCGCGACGCGCTGGCGGCGAAGGCCGAGGAGTTCGCCGACATCGTCAAGATCGGCCGCACGCACCTCCAGGACGCGGTGCCGCTCACGCTGGGTCAGGAGTTCGGCGGCTACGTGGCCCAGCTCGACGCCGACCTCGAGCGCATCCAGGTCGCGCTCCCCGGGTTGTACGAGCTCGCCATCGGCGGCACCGCCGTCGGCACCGGTCTCAACACGCACGTCGAGTTCGCCGACCGTGCCGCCGAGAAGATCGCCGACATCACCGGGCTGCCGTTCGTGTCGGCGCCCAACAAGTTCGCCGCGCTCGCCGCGCACGACGCGCTGGTGTTCGCGAGTGGCGCGGTCAAGACGCTGGCGGTGTCGCTCATGAAGATCGCCAACGACATCCGCTGGCTGGCGTCGGGGCCGCGTGCCGGACTCGGCGAGCTGATCCTGCCGGAGAACGAGCCGGGGTCGTCGATCATGCCGGGCAAGGTGAACCCGACGCAGAGCGAAGCGATGACCATGGTGTGCGTGCAGGTCATCGGCAACGACGCCACCATCGGCATCGCCGGCTCGCAGGGCAACTTCGAGCTCAACGTGTTCAAGCCGGTGATGATCTTCAACTTCCTGCACTCCGTCGACATCCTCACCGACGCCTGCGACTCGTTCCGCGAGTTCGCCATCGAAGGCGTGCAGGCCAACGAGGAGCAGATCGCCCTGCACGTGGGCAACTCGCTCATGCTCGTCACCGCGCTCAACCAGCACATCGGCTACGACAACTCCGCGGCCATCGCCAAGCACGCGCACAAGAACAAGGGCACGCTGCGCGACTCGGCGGTCGAGCTCGGCCACCTCACCGGCGAGGAGTTCGACCGACTGGTCGTGCCGGAGGACATGACCCGCCCTGGGTGAGTCGGCCGAGGGACCGCCCGGGTGACGGCCGGGTCGGCGGGGGTAGGGTGCCGTCATGAGCATCTACGACCAGAAGATCAACACTCTCGAAGGCGAGCCGGCTGACCTGTCGCAGTACAAGGGCAAGGCGCTCCTCGTGGTGAACGTGGCTTCGAAGTGCGGGCTCACACCGCAGTACGAAGGCCTGGAGAAGCTGCACGAGACCTACGGAGACCGGGGCTTCGAGGTGCTGGGCTTCCCGTGCAACCAGTTCATGGGCCAGGAGCCGGGGACCGCGGAGGAGATCCGCGACTTCTGCGACACGACCTACAACGTGCAGTTCCCGATCTTCGAGAAGATCGACGTGAACGGCGAGCAGCAGCACCCGATCTTCGCCGAGCTCGAGCAGCAGGCGGATGCCGACGGCGAGGCCGGCGACGTGAAGTGGAACTTCGAGAAGTTCCTGGTGTCGCCGAGCGGCGACGTCGTGGGTCGCTTCCGCCCGCAGGTCACGCCGGAGGACCCGGCGCTGGTGTCGGCGATCGAAGACCAGCTCCCCAGCTGAACTCGCCATCTGCAAAGGGGGCGACATGAGCCGGATCTTCCTCACCGGCTCGACGGGGATGATCGGCTCGAACATCGCCGAGCAGCTCGTCGAGCAGGGTGACGACGTACGCGCCCTCGTCCGCGAAGGCAGCGACGCCACACCGCTCGAGGCGATGGGCGTCGAGATCGTGCGCGGCGACATCACCGACGCCGACCACGTGCTGCGCGCCGCCGACGGGTGCGAGTACGTGATCCACTCGGCCGCGGTGCTCGGCGGGCAGACGCAGATCGCCGGCGAGCACGAGGCAGTCAACGTGGTGGGCACCGGTCACGTGCTGGACGCGGCGAAGAAGGTGGGAGCGACGCGGGTCGTCCAGCTGAGCACTACGACGTTCTTCGACGCGCAGGACGCGCCGCTCACCGAGCACTCGCCCCTCGACCCCAACCCGAGTGACGACCCGTACACCGTCACCAAGCGCGCCGCGTACCTCGACGCCATGCGTCGGGTGGAGGAAGACGGGCAGGACATCTGCATCGTCATCTCCGGCGGGGCGTACGGCGTGTCGCCGCTGCCGGAGCGGTCGATGGTGGCGCCGAGCTACAACGCCCGCATCGCGCTGGCACTGGCGGGGGAGATCACCGAGTACGTCGGCTTCCCGATCCCGTGGGTGTACGCCGGCGACGTGGCGAAGGCGTCGGTCGTCGCCACCCGCAAGGGCGTGGCGGGGGAGCGGTACCTCGCGTTCGGGCGTCCCGGTGACGTCGGCGGCGTGCCTTGGTTCTGCAACCTCGCCCTCGAGGTGGCGGGCTCCGACAAGCGGGTGAGCGAGGTGTCGGTCGCCGAGCTCGACGACCCCGAGGTGGCGGCCCGCTTCGGCCCCAGCCTGGTGGCGCTGGCCCGCAAGCACTTCCCGTCGCCGTTCTTCGTGAACGACCAGACCGTGGAACGCCTGGGGTACCAGCCCCTCAGCCTCCGCGAGGGCTTCGAGCGCACCATCCCCTGGATGCGCGATCACGGCCTCCTCTGACTCCTGAACCGCCCAAAAGGTAGCGATTCGTTTCACATCTGAAACAGATCGCTACCTTTTGCCGTTGAGGAGGGGGGTGGAGAGCGGGCGAAATCCGACGGGAAGTGTCGGGAATGCATCCGGCCCGGGACCGGTTGTGGATCTCACGTAATGGTGTAATCACCGAGATCCACTGGAGACCCCCGATGACCGAAGCGACTTCCGAAGCCCGCTCCGAGGCCACCCCAGAAGCCGACGAGCTGCGCCTGCCCCTGCTGCCCCTGAACACCGGGGTCGTACTGCCGCAGATGGTCGTGACCCTCGCGCTCGAGAGCGCCGAGGGCCGTGACGCGGCCGACGGCGCCATCTCCGGGGACCGTCGCATCCTCCTCGTGCCGCGCGTCGGCACCGGCTACACCCGCATCGGCACCGTCGCCCGCATCGAGAACGAGGGCGAGCTGCCCGGTGGGCAGCGGGCCCTGGTGCTGCGCGGCCTGTCGCGCGCGATCGTGGGCCGCACCGTCCCGAGCGACCAGCCCGGCGTGTGGGTCGAGGCCGACCCCGTCGCCGAGCCCGCCGCGGTGAGCGGCCGGGCCAAGGAGATGGTGCGCGAGTACCGCGCCGTCGTGCGCGGCATCGCCGAGAAGCTGGGCAACCCCCGCATCGCCGACGCCCTCGCCGGCGTCGACGACCCCGGCGCGCTCGCCGACACCGCGGGTTGGGCGCCCGACATGCCGATCGAGCGCAAGGTGGAGCTGCTCGAAGAGCTCGACCCCGAAGCACGCCTCGAGAAGGCGTTGGCCTGGGTGCGCGAGACGCTGGCCGAGCTCGACGTCTCGGAGCAGATCCGCAACCGCGTCACCGAAGGCATGGACAAGACCCAGCGCGAGTTCCTGCTGCGTCAGCAGATGCAGGCGATCCGCGAGGAGCTGGGTGAGAACGGTGACGCTGACGACGCCGTCGCCGAGTACCGCGCCAAGCTCGCCGAGCTGGTGCTGCCCGACGACGTGCGCAACACGATCGAGCGCGAGGTCGACAAGTTCGAGCGCACGAGCGAGCAGTCACCCGAGCACGGGTGGATCCGCACGTGGCTCGACACCGTGTTCGACATCCCGTGGGGCAAGCGCTCCGAGGAGTCGCTCGACGTCGTTGAGGCGCGCGAGATCCTGGACGCCGACCACACCGGGCTCGACGACGTGAAGGAACGCATCGTCGAGTACCTCGCGGTGCGCAAGCTGCGCGCCGAGCGTGGGATGAGTGACAGCGACGAGCCCAAGAAGGGTCGAAGGGGCGCGGGCGCGATCCTGGCCCTGGTCGGTCCTCCCGGCGTCGGCAAGACGTCGCTGGGTGAGTCGGTGGCGCGGTCGCTCGGACGCGAGTTCGTGCGCGTCTCCCTGGGTGGTGTGCACGACGAGGCCGAGCTGCGTGGTCACCGGCGTACCTACGTCGGGTCGCGTCCCGGCCGGATCGTGCGCGCGCTGACCGAGGCCGGCACCATGAACCCGGTCATCGTCCTCGACGAGGTCGACAAGCTGGGCAACGACTGGCGCGGCGATCCGTCGTCGGCGCTGCTCGAGGTGCTCGACCCCGCGCAGAACCACACGTTCCGTGACCACTACCTGGAGGTCGACCTCGACCTGTCGGACGTGCTGTTCCTGGCGACGGCGAACGTGCTCGAGACCATCCCCGGACCGCTGCTGGACCGGCTGGAGATCATCCGGCTCGACGGCTACACCGAGGAAGAGAAGGTCGCGATCGCACGTGACCACCTGCTCGAGCGCCAGCTGGAGCGCAACGGGATGACGGCCGACGACGTGACCGTCACCGACGACGCGCTGCGCGCGGTCGTCACCGACCACACGCGTGAAGCGGGCGTCCGCAGTCTCGAGCGTGAGCTCGGGAAGCTGCTGCGGAAGACCGCGGCCCGGCTGGTTTCGGAGAGAAGCGCGAGTGGGACGGCGACGCCGCCGGTCACCATCGACGTGGACGACGTGCAGCCCGCGTTGGGCCGCGCCAAGTTCCACGCCGAGACGGCCGAGCGCACCGGGGTGCCTGGTGTGGCGACCGGTCTGGCGGTGACGGGCGTCGGCGGCGACGTGCTCTTCATCGAGGCGACGACGACTGGAACCGGGCCGGACGACAAGGGCCTGACCCTGACCGGCCAGCTCGGCGACGTGATGAAGGAGTCGGCGCAGATCGCGCTGTCGTACGTGCAGGCCCACGCGGCCGAGCTGGGTGTCGACCCGGCGGCGGTGCAGCGACGGGTCCACCTGCACGTGCCCGCAGGCGGCATCCCCAAGGACGGCCCGTCGGCCGGCATCACCATGACCACGGCGTTGGTGAGCATGCTCACCGGGCGCACGGTCAAGGCCGGCGTCGGCATGACCGGTGAGGTCACGCTGCAGGGCCGGGTGCTGCCGATCGGTGGCGTCAAGCAGAAGGTGCTCGCGGCGCAGCGGGCGGGTCTCGACACCGTGATCCTGCCCCAGCGCAACGGGCCCGACCTGGACGACGTGCCCGAGGCGGTGCGGGAGGTCATGACCTTCCACCTGGTCGACGACGTGCGTGACGTCCTCGAGCTCGCGCTGGAGGACGCACCGGTCGTCGCTCAGGCGGCCTGAGGCCTGACCCAACCACGCTTTTGGCGCCGCAACTCCGTCACATGCACGGAGTTGCGGCGCCGAATCGTTCGAGGCCGCGTATCGTCGCTCGATGCGCGTCGCCGAGCTGTGGCGGTTCCCCGTCAAGTCCCTGCAAGGGGAGCAGCTCGACGACGCGGCCGTCGGCGACGGTGGCATCGTCGGTGACCGCGGCTACGCGCTGTTCGATCTCGACACCGGCTTCGGTCTGACCGCGCGCCGCGTGCCGGAGTTGCTGTACGCGTCGGCGCGGTTCGTGGACGAGGGCCGTCCGCCCGAGATCACCCTGCCCGACGGCACCATCGCGTGCGGCGACGACGCGCTGTCGCACTGGCTCGGTCGTCGGGTCGCGTTGCGCGCATCGACGGAGGTCGACGAGCGCCGCTACGAGAACCCGCTCGATGCCGACCATGACGCCGACTGGATCGTGTTCGACGGCGCGCCGGGTCCGTTCCACGACTCGGCGCGCACGCGCGTGTCGCTGGTGTCGACGGGCACGCTCGGCGAGTGGGACCGTCGCCGCTTCCGCGCCAACGTGCTGCTCGACGGCGACGGCGAGGACGCGTTGGTCGGTTCCACGATCGCGATCGGTGACGTCCACCTCGACGTGGTGAAGCGCATCGGCCGGTGCGTGATGATCGACGCGGCCGCAGCCGGGGGAGATCGAGCGCGACCTCGACGTGCTCAAGGTGGTGAATCGCGAGCACGACGGGTGCCTGGCCATCGGCGCGCGGGTCGTGCAGCCCGGGACGTTGGCAGTGGGGGACGAGGTCGTGGCGAGCTGAGGGTCAGCCACCCGGAAGGTTGGCCGCGGGAACTCCTTGCGCGATCAGGAGCTCGCGGCAGCTGTTGCTGAGCGGCTCGGTCGATGAGCCTGTCGCGAACGAGGTGTCCTGGTGCGTGCAGTCCTTCAGCTCGGCGTAGCGCGGCAGCAGGTCGACCGGGACGAACCCGATCTCACCGATGTACCCGACGAGCTGGTCGCTGCCTTCGCTGGCGTAGACCGGGGCGCCGGCCTCGGTCGTGCCTGCAGGAATTTGGGTGGGGTCACGCGGATGAAGGTCGGCCGTGCGCGCGCAGCCGACGACACGGCCTGAATGATCGACGACCCCGGTGCACGCCGGCTGACCCTCGGTCGGGCTCGGGAGTGGAGTCGCGGGGTCGATCGAGGTGACGGACACGACCCGCCAGATGCCGCGCTTCGTCGTCCGCGACCACTCGTGCTGCAGATCGACGTCGAACGCGAGGGCGGGCGTGGCCGTGACCCGAGCGCTCTGGGTCGAGACGGCGCCTCCCGTGCTCGTCGCCTGCGAACCGCCGACCTTCGCGCCCTCGATGCCGTCGGGGCACCCCCCGGTGTACGTCTCGTCGGCGAGGGCACGGAAGCGCGCGCAGTCGCCGTCGAGCCATGCCTGCACCGCGTCCTGCGCCACGTCCAGGGGTTGCTCCAACTGGTATCCGCTCGGGCCGGAGATCGGTGGTCCGAGGGAGACCTGCGCCTCGGGTCGCGCCGAATCGGTGTACCGGAAGGAAGGGTCGGGTCCGAGGTCGCTCTCTCGCGGCGACAGGTGTCGGAGCAACGCGACGTCGAGTCCGTCGATGAACAACGTCTCCACCATGGTCGTGGGATCAATGGACTGGCAGGTCGGGAGGTTCTCGATGAATCCCGGCGTGCAGCTGCGCAGCACGTCGTCGTCGGCGAAGTCGGCGATCGGCCGCAACCAGATCCAACCCGCATTGGGATCGGGCGCGACGCAGACGCCGGTGTCGGAGAGCTCGCCGACCAGCATCGTGCGGTCCTGTCCCGCGCAGGTGTGCTCGACGACCTGCCAGGTCGCGGGGAGATCGACGGTGAGCCCGTGGTAGTCGATCGGTGTGCCGCCTTCGGAAGGACCCGCATAGACGGAACGTGAAGCGTCGCTGCTGTTCGTGCGCAGCAGTCCCACGCCGGCGGCCACGATCACCACGGCGACGACAGCAGCGACGAACCGGCGGCGTCGTGATCGCCGTCGCACCACGCCGATGTCGTCCCGAGACACCGGGAGCGACTCGAGGGCATCGGCGGCCGACGACAGACGGGCATCGAGAGTCATGCGTGGTCCTCCTCGTGCAGGCGGTCGGCGAGCCGCAGGCGCGCCCGGCGCAGGTGCGTGCGGACGGAGTCCTCGGACAGACCGAGAAGTTCGGCCACATCGGTGACCGAGCGGTCCTCCACGACGACGAGCGCGATGACCTGACGTTGGCGGGTTGGCAATCGCGCCACCTCGCGCCACACACGCTCGTCCGACGGCGCGAGGTTCACGTCGCGGGTGCGCTCGGCGCGCAGTCGGGCGAGCAGTCGGGCCTCGGTGAGTCCCCGCCGCCATGTCGACACACAGCGATGCGTGACCACCCGCCGCACCCAGGCCCCGGGTTCGTCGTATCGGGAGATGCGATTCCACCGGCGGTAGGCGGCGAGGAACGCCTCTTGTGCCATCTCCTCCGCGACCGCGAGCCGACCCGTGAGCACGAACGCGAGCCGCACGACGCTCGGGTACTCCCCGGCGTAGAAGTCGTCGAAGCGCAGTTCCCGCCGGGGAGCGGGTCCGGCTCGTCCGCGAGCGATTGCTCAACCGTCACGACGATGACACGCACGAGGCCGTGGTTTCCGTGACACGAACATGTCCTCCACGAACCGAGCGATAACGTCGCCGGCTGTGACCGAACGACCGAACGTGCTGTTCATCATGACGGACGAGGAGCGGTACCCGCCGCCCTACGAGCAGGCGGCTCTGGCCGAGTTCCGGCGCACGCAGCTCCCGGCGCGCGAGCGCCTCCCGCGCAGAGCCGTGAGCTGCACCGCCACTACACGGGCGCGACCGCGTGCACGCCCAGCCGCACCACGCTCTTCACCGGGCAGTACGCGTCGCTGCACGGCGTGGCCGACACCGACGGCCTGGCCAAGCAAGCCACCGACCCCGCCATGCACTTCCTCGACCCCGACACCGTGCCCACGATGGGCGACTGGTTCCGGGCCGCCGGCTACCGCACCCACTACCGCGGCAAGTGGCACATCTCCCATCCCGACCTCACCATCCCCGGCACCCACGAGAGCCTGAAGGTCAACGACGCCGAGGGCGTGCTCGACCCGATCGCGGTCGACGCCTACCGCCGGGCCGATCGCCTCGACCCCTACGGCTTCTCGGGCTGGATCGGCCGCGAGCCGCACGGCGCCGACAAGGCCGACACCGGCGTGGTGCGCGACGGCGTGTTCGCGCAGGAGATCTGCGACCTCTTCGCGCAGATCGCCGCGGCCGACGACGACGCGCCGTGGTTGGCGGTGGCGTCGTTCGTGAACCCGCACGACATCGCGTTCACCGGCGCCGCGTGGAGCGTCCTCGGCTTCCCGCCGATCGCCGACTCGATCCCCGAGATCCCCGAGGCGCCGTCACAATCCGACTCGTTCGCCGGCCGTCCCGACTGCCAGCTGCAGTTCAAGGAGGTGTGGCCGAAGGTCCTCTATCCGCAGGACACGGACGGCGAGTACCGGCGGCTCTACCACTTCCTCCAGGTCCTGGTCGACGCCGCGATCATGCGCATCCTCGACGAGTTGCACACGCGTGGTCTCGCCGACGACACCATCGTGGTCTTCACGTCCGACCACGGCGACATGCTCGGCGCGCACGGGGGTCTGCTCCAGAAGTGGCACAACGCGTTCGACGAGTCGATTCGCGTGCCTCTGCTGGTGTCGGGCCCCGGCATCGACACCCAGGCGGCGGGTGTGGACATCGCCACCAGCCACCTCGACCTCGTGCCCACGCTGCTCGGGCTCGTCGGCGCCGACGTCGAAGCCGCCGCCACCGAGGTGGCGCGACACCACGTGGAGACCCAGCCGTTCGTCGGACGCGACCTGTCGCCGTTGCTCAGGGGCACGGTCACCGACGACGTGGTCGACGCGCCGGTGTACTTCATGACCGAAGACCAGGTCACCATGGGCCTGCGCCAGCAGAACCTCTTCACCGGCGACCCGTTCGAGCCGGTGGGGGAGCCGGGCAAGGTGGAGTCGGTCATCACCCGCCTCCCGACGGGCGACGCCGGCACGGCCGAGCTGTGGAAGTGCAACCACTACTACGACCGCCTCGACGGCACGTCCGAGGTCGAGTCGCAGTGGGAGTTGCACAACCTCACCGCCGATCCCGAGGAGCGCACCAACCTCGCCGCGAGCAACGAGGCCGCACCCGTGCTCGCGCAGCTGCGCACGGAGCTCGAACACACTCGCGAACGCGTGCGGCGCACCCCGCAGCACGTGAACGCCTGATTCGCACCACGCGGATGGCCCACCTCGGTGAGGTCGCCGGCGTCTTCCTGAAGATCGGGACGCTCGGGTTCGGCGGCCCGGCCGCCCACGTGGCGATGATGCGCGACGAGGTCGTCGTCAAGCGCGAGTGGGTCGGCGAGCAGGAGTTCCTCGACGCGCTCGGCGCGACCAGCGTGATCCCCGGCCCCGGCTCCACGCAGATGGCGATCTACCTGGCGCGGCGGCGCGCCGGTTGGGCCGGCCTGCTGGTCGGCGGCGCGTGCTTCATCCTCCCCGCGATGTGCATCGTGCTCGTGCTCGCGTGGGCGTACGTGGAGTACGGCACGACCGACGTCGGCCGCGGGTTGCTGTACGGGATCACGCCGGTGGTGATCGGCATCGTGGCCGACGCGGTGCTCGGACTCGGTCGCGTCGCGATCACGCGCCTGCACCTCGCGCTGCTCGCCGCACTGGTGGTCGTCGGGTTCGCACTCGACGTGAACGTCCTCGTCCTCTTGCTCGGCGCGGGCGCGCTCGAGGTGCTCGCGGCACCGCGCACCGCTGGTTGCCGCAGGGTCCGAGCGCGCTGGTGCCGGTCGTCGCCGGGGTCGCGCTCTGGGACGTGTTCAAGGAGTTCCTCAAGCTCGGCGCCATCATCTTCGGCAGCGGGTACGTGCTGCTCGCGTTCCTCCAGGGCGACCTGGTCGATCGACTCCACTGGCTCACGCCCCAACAGCTCGTCGACGCGGTGTCGGTCGGACAGATCACTCCGGGACCGGTGTTCACGACTGCCACCTTCGTCGGCTACCTGGTGGCGGGGTTCTGGGGCGGGGTGGTGGCGACGATCGGGATCTTCCTGCCGTCGTTCGTGCTCGTGGCCGCGTTCGGCTGGCTCATCCCGTTGCTGCGGCGCACGCACTGGACCGCGGCGGCGATGGACGGGATCAACGCCGCGGTCATCGGCCTGATGGTCGCGGTGACCGCCGAGCTCGGCAGCACCGCCGTCGTCGACCTGCTCACCGGCATGCTCGCGGTCGGCGCGTTCCTCGTGATGGCGCTGCGCAAACCCAACTTCGCGTGGCTGATCCTCGTGGGCGCGGTCGTCGGGGTGGCGCACACCCTCGCCTGAGCCGACGGCCTGAGCGTGTGACCGAATCCTTCTGTACGCTCCGTTCGCGCATGCTCCCGGCTTGCGCGCAGAGGAGGCCGAGATGCCCCGATACATGATCGTCGCCAGCTACACCGCCGCAGGCGAGCAAGGGCTGCTCAGCGTGGGCGGCAGCGCCCGCCGCGCTTCGGTGACCGAGATGGTCGAGAAGCTGGGTGGCAAGATCGACACCTTCGACTTCGCCTTCGGCGGGGACGACGTGTTCGTCACCGCCGAGCTCCCCGACAACGTCACTGCGGCGGCCATCGGGCTGGCGGTCGGGGCGAGCGGGCTCACGACGGTGCGTACCGTCGTGTTGCTCACGCCCGAGGAGATCGACCAGGCCGCGGCCAAGCACGCGGAGTATCACGGGCCCGGTCAATAGCTCCCCGAGCGATCTCGGCGAGCTCCGACGACGAGGCCCCGGCCGGAGCCGGGGCCTCGTCGCGTTCGAGGGTGCGGAGCGTCAGATGCCGTCGCACCACGTGGCGGGCACGACGCCCAACCCGGGCACGACCACCGACACACCGCCGGTCTGGAACAGCTCGGGGTTGCTGCGGTGCAGCGACAGCACCTGCGGGAACGGCACGACGCCGACGAAACCATGGCGCTCGAGCTCGGCGCCGACGGTTGGACCGGCGCCGATGGTGCGAGCGCTCTGTTCGCGCTGGAGCACGCGATCACGGTCGGTGGGGTGGCGCACCCGCTGGCGTGAGCGCGATGTTCCGGGCACGATGCATGCGTGACCAATCCGGAGTGAAGGAGTGCCATGTCGGCGTCATCTCCCGCTTCCACCCCGGCGTTTCCCGCTCCCACGGAGGGGATCGTCGCGGCTCATTTCATCGTGTCGGACGACGTCGAACGCTCCCGTCGCTTCTACACCGAAGTGCTCGGTGGTCAAGCCGTCACGACCGGTGAGCCCTCGTATGTCGCACTGGCCAACGGCTGGATCATCATCAATCGCGGCGGTGGCCCGACCGACGACAAGCCGACCGTGACGCTCGAGGTCCCACCGGACCCGGATCGAACCAGCAGCTTCCTCAACCTCCGGGTGGCCGACATCGAAGCCGTGTACGCGGAGTGGAGCGCGCGCGGCGCGGAGTTCCTCACCGAGCCGAAGCACCACGCGACCGAGATCCGGTGCTACCTCCGCGATCCGGATGGTCACCTCATCGAAGTCGGTCAGACGACGGTCGCGCCCCGAACCTGACGGCGCGCAGCGGTCACTTGACCCCGAAAGAGTTGGGGCGCGACCGTGGGACGCCCCACGAGTAGACGCCCCACGAGCAGAGGAGACGCGTCCCATGAGCACGACCGAGATCCCCGGCGGCCCGCACGTCGACATGGCACTGGAGACGGTGGTCATCGCCGTCACCGACGTCGACGCGGCGAAGGCGTTCTACGAAGGTCTCGGCTGGCGGCTCGACGCCGATCTGGGAGGCGGCGACTTCCGCATCGTCCAGTTCAATCCGCCGGGCTCGGACTGCTCGATCCAGTTCGGCGCCGGTCTCACGGCGGCCGCACCGGGATCAGCGGTCAACCTCCTCGTCGTGTCCGACATCGAGGCTGCGCACGACGATCTCGTCGCGCACGGCATCGACGCCGAGGTCTTCCACGACTCGACCGGTGGGTACGACCGCTTCACCGAGAGCGTCCGGGCGAAGGGTCCCGACCCCGAACGCCGCACGTACGCGTCGTTCGCGGAGTTCCGCGACCCCGACGGGAACGTCTGGCAGCTGCAGGAGATCACCAGCCGACTGCCGGGTCGCGATCGACGCGACCAGCGCGACGTTCAGCTCCGTCGACGAGCTCGCGCGGGCGCTCGAGCGCGCCGAGACGGCGCACGGCGAACACGAGAAGCGCACCGGTGAGCGCGACGAGGACTGGCCGGCGTGGTACGCCGCGTTCATGTTGGCGGAGCAGACCGGCACCGAGCCGCCGACGTGAGCGACTACGACGTCATCGTCCTCGGCGCGGGTGCGCCGGGCGAGCACTGCGCCGGCGCGCTCGCCGAAGGCGGTCTCCGTGTCCTGATCGTCGAGCGCGAGCTCGTGGGCGGCGAGTGCTCGTACTGGGCGTGCATCCCGTCGAAGACGCTGCTCCGCCCGGGCGAGGCGGTGCACGAGGCGAACGAAGCGGCCGCGACTGCGCAGGTCGACGTCGAGGCCGCGTTCGCCTGGCGCGACTTCATGGTGTCGAAGCACACCGACACGAGCGCCGAGCAGTGGCTCACCGACAACGGCATCGACCTCGTGCGCGGGACCGGCCGGCTCGCCGGTCCCGGCGCGGTCGAGGTCGACGGCGCGCGCTACACCGCCGACCACGTCGTCGTCGCCACGGGGGCCGATCCGAACCTGCCTCCGATCCCCGGTCTCGCCGGGCTCGAGGGCGTGTGGACCAATCGCGAGGTCACCGCGATGACCGTCGTCCCGCGCCGACTGCTGATCATCGGTGGGGGCCCGGTCGGCGTCGAGATGGCCCAGGCCGTCCGTCGCCTCGGCGGGAGGTCGCACTCGTCGACGTCGCGGCAGCGCGTGCTCGCCAACGAGCCGGCGCCGCTGGGCGACGCCCTCGCGGAGGTCCTGCGCCGCGACGGGATCGAGGTCGTGCTCGGCGTGCATCTGAAAGAGGTGCGCACAGGACGGTGGTGACTTCGTCCTCGCCTTCGACGACGCGCCCGACCTGCGGGGAGAGCGCCTCCTCGTCGCGACCGGTCGGCATCCGCGGGTCGAGGGCATCGGGCTCGAGACCGTCGGCATCGAGCCGACACGCACGGGCATCCCCGTCGACGCGCACCTACGAGCAGGTGACCGGCTGTGGGCGATCGGCGACGTCACCGGGATCTGGCCGTTGACGACCACGGGCAAGTACCAGGGCGACATCGTGGCCGCGAACATCCTCGGCGAAGCACGCGATCGCGAACTACGACGCGCTCCCACGCGTCGTCTTCACCGATCCCCAGGCGGCGTCGGTCGGTGCGCTCCAAGCTCGCTTCGAGGGCAGCGCGTCGGTCTCGGCGGTGGCGAGGACGGCGACGTACACCCGCGCCTACGCCGAGTCGAACGGGTTCCTGACGCTGCTCAGCGACGGAGGACCGCTCACGGGTGCGTACGCGCTCGGACCCGAAGCCGGCGAATGGCTCCAGCAGGCCACGCTCGCCATCCGCGCGCAGGTCCCGCTCGACGTCCTGCGTCGACACGATCCAGCCGTTCCCGACCTTCTCCGAGATCTACGCCGACGCGCTGAAGGCGCTGCGGCGCGCGATCGCGGCGGCGGTGCACCACGACGAAAGGGCAGCGCCATGAGGTCGGACATCGTGCCCGGGGCCACGTTCCCCGACTACGAGCTCCCTGACCACGCCGAGACGCCGCGCACCCTGAGCGAGCTGCAGGGTGACGACCCGATGGTCCTCACGCTCGCGCGCGGGCACTACTGCCCGAAGGAACACCAACAGCACCTCCAGCTCGCCGCGGCCTTTCCGCAGTTCGCGGTGGCGTACACGCGGCTGGTGACGATCGCGACCGACGAGCATCACACGCTGCAGGAGTTCCGCGCGTCGGTGGGTGCGCAGTGGCCGTTCCTCTCGGACCCGGGTCGCGTCGTCCAGCGAGATCTCGACATCCAGGAGTACACCGATCCCCAGAACGATCCGATGATCCCGCACACGCTCGTGCTGAAGCCGGGACTGGTCGTGCACCGCGTCTACAACGGCTACTGGTTCTGGGGCCGTCCGTCGGTCGACGACCTGTGGCGGGACCTCCGCGAGGTGAGCGCCGAGGTCCGCCCCGACTGGGACCTCGCCACGCCGGGTCTCCGCGAGCGCTGGGACGCCGGTGATCTCGAGCCGTTCCACGGGTGGGGCAAGGAGAGCCCCGGGCGGCTCACGTCGATGGCGAACCAGGCGCCTCCGCCTGCGAGATCGCCCACGCCGCGTTGACCAGCCCGATGTGGCTGAACGCCTGCGGGAAGTTGCCCAGCAACTCGCCGGTCTCCGCGTCGACCTCCTCGGCGAGCAGGCCGACGTCGTTGACGAAGGCGGCCGCGCGCTCGAACACCGCGCGCGCCCGCTCGGTCTGACCGGCCAGGGCCAGGGCCTGGGCGAGCCAGAAGGTGCAGAGGAGGAACGAACCCTCGTCGCCCTCGAGCCCGTCGTGCGCGCGGTAGCGGTACACGAGCCCACGCGCATCGGTCAGGCGTTCCTCCGTCGCCTCGATCGTCGCGAGCACCCGCGGATCGTCGGCGGGAAGGAACCCGACGATCGGCACCATGAGGTTCGAGGCGTCGAGCTCGTCCGATCCGAACGACTGGGTGAACGCGCCGATCTCGTCGCTCCAGCCCTCCCGCAGGATCGCGTCACGGATCTGCTCCCGTGTCGCCGTCCACTCCGCGACCCGGTCCGCGGCACCGAGGTGATCGGCCAGCGCCGGTCGCCCGATCGAGCGCGACCCAACACATGAGCTTCGAGTACACGAAGTGCTGCGGCTCGCCGCGGACCTCCCAGATGCCGTGGTCCTTCTCCTGCCACCGCGCCGCGGCGGTGTCGGCGAGCGCGACGAGGAACTGTCGCGTGCTCGACGCGAGCTCGGGCGGTGCCTCCCACTTGCCGGGGTCGGCCTGCGGTCCCACCCGGCCGACGGGATCGAAGAGCCGGTCCGACAGGCGGTGCACCGCGCTCAGGAGCTCCCCGTAGACGTCGAGCTGGCGTTGGCGCCACGCGCCGTTGCCGACGCGCACCGGCGCTGAGCCGCGCCAGCCCGGCAGGTGCGGCAACTCGCGCTCGGTCAGGTCGCGTTCGCCGCCGATGCCGAACATGATCTGCAGGTCGCCGTCGTCGTCGAGCGACCCGGCGGCCGACGCGGTGATGTAGTCGAAGAACTCGTTGGCTTCGTCGGGACAGGCCGCCACCCACAGCGCCTCGATCGTGAGCGACGCGTCCCGGACCCACGAGTAGCGGTAGTCCCAGTTCCGGGTGCCGCCGACTGCTCTCGGGCAACGAGGTGGTGGGCGCCGCGCAGATCGCGCCGGTGGGCTGGAACGACAGCGCCTGGAGCACCCGTCCGCTGTGGTGGACGAGGTCGTGCCACGGGCCGACGTACGCCTGGTGCAGCTCCGACCACGACTGCCACGCCGCGATGGTGTCGGTCACCCGGGCGGCGATCTCGTCCTGCGCCCAGATCCGCGCCGCTTCCCGCGTCGGCCTGCTTGCGGTGATGCAGCGCGAAGTCCGGCCTGTTGTCCTTCGCGCAGCGACGAGCTGCACCGATGCGGACGACGACTCGACGATCATGGGGGTCGGACACGACAGCATCAGGCTGTCGGCGCCGCCGGTTGCCCGCAGTCCGCCGTCGACCGCGTCGAACAGCGGCGCGACGAGGCCGTACTCCGGTCGCGGGACGTAGTCGACGTCCACGGTCACCTCGCCGTGCTCGCACCGGATCTGGCGCAGCAGAAGATGCGGTGCATCCCGGCCCAGGGCATGGCCGCGATTGCCCTCGCCCATCGCCAAGGCGTCGACGACGACGGCGGTGCCGGTGGGAGTGACGTACGTGGTCTCCAGCACCATCGTGCGATCCACGTATCGACGATGGACCTCGCTCGCGTTCGCGACTCGCACCGACCAGTGCCCGGCGGCGTCCCCGAGGATTCGTCCGAAGATGGACGGGCTGTCGAAGCGCGGGTAGCACAGCCAGTCGATCGAGCCGTCGACGCTGACGAGCGCGGCGCCGTGTCGATCCGACAGCAACGCGTAGTCGGCGATCGGGCGTCCGCTCGCCGACGGGACCTCGGAGCCGGTCACCGACCCACCGGAGCTTCGAGATCGTCGTAGTACCGCGCCGCCGCGAGCAGTCCGCCGGCGTCACGCTCGAACACGGTGAGACCCGCTTGCGCCGGTACCGGACTCTCGCCCCACCGCACGCAGTTGTACTCCAGCGCGCAGCGCACCCCGTCGTCGGTCACGCAGCAGCGCTCGATGCCGATGCCGCCACCGGCACCGAAGCACCGCGAGAAGTACTCGGCCAGCTCGTCGGTGCCGCGGTGCTCGGCACGCGCTCCGATCGGCTCTCGGAGGTAGCCGTCGGCGGTGAACGTCTGCACGACTGCGTCGCCGTCGCCGGCGGCGAGTGCCGTGAGGTAGCGCGTGACCACGTCACCGGGCTCGGCGTCGGGATCCGGGTCGAGAATCGCGGCCCGGATCGGACGGCGTCCGACGACGGGCCATTGGCTGCCGTAGGTGCGAAACGTCACCGAGCGGTCGTCGACCGACTGCACGACCACGGCGACCGGCCAGGTCACGGGTTCGCCGTCGAGCTCCAGGTGGGCGAGCAGCTCGACGACGGCGCGACCCCCCACGTGGGTCGACGCCACCCGTTCGACGTCGACCAGCCGCTCCGCCAGGAACGATCGGCTGGTCTGGAAGAAGTGACGCAACTGGCGGTGACCGTGCACCTCACCCGCGTACGGATCGAGCACGACGATCCGACCGGGCCACGCAGTCTCCAACTCGTCGGTGTCGCCGCGCGTCAGTGCCGTGACGTACTGCGCGACCGGATCGGCACGTCCCGCGGTCACGACCTCGCGACGAGCCAGCTCCGCGCCCGCAACGAAGTCTGGAAACCACGGCATGGCAACCCCCGTGATCGTGCCGCTTCCGCCGCCGCGCGACCGCCGGAACGCTAGCCGTCCGCGCTCGCGTCCGAGTCGGGCGGTTGACCCCGCGCCCGATCCGGCGCGACCGTTCGCAGGTCGGTCACAGGGGAGTGTCGTGATGTCGGAAGCGGTCGGTCGGCTCGTGTCGGTCAACGTCGGGCTGCCGCGCGACATCACCTGGCGTGGCCAGACCGTGTTCACCGGCATCTGGAAGGAACCGGTCGACGGACCGTGCACCGTCCGGCGCCTGAACGTCGACGGTGACGGCCAAGGCGATCGGGAGGGCCACGGCGGCGAGCAGCGCGCGGTGTTCGTGTACCAGCTCGACTCGTACCGGTACTGGCAGGACCAGATGCACCGCGACGACTTCACGTTCGGCCAGTTCGGTGAGAACTTCACCGTCGAAGGCCTCGGCGACGACGACGTGTGCATCGGGGACCGGTATCGCATCGGCACCGCGCTCTTCGAGGTCACCCAACCGCGGGTCACCTGCTACCGGGTGGGGATCCGGATGGACGAGCCGCAGATGGCGGCCCTGCTGGTCAAGCACGGGCGACCGGGCTTCTACTTCCGTGTGATCGAAGAGGGTGACGTGCGCGCCGGCGACGACGTGATCAAGACCGCGACCGGTCCGGAAGCGATGACGGTCGCCGAGATCAACGCGCTCCTCTACCTCGCCGACCGTCACGACGCCGACGGCCTCCGGCGCGCGCTGCGCATCCCGGCGTTGAGCCCGGGGTGGCAGGGGTCGCTGCGCGCGCTCCTCGACGAGGGGCTCGGGATCCTCGGCGGCGCAGCGGAAATGCCGGCCTGTCACCGCAAGGTCCGCCGCCCGCGTGGCGCGGCTTTCGTGCGCTGCGCGTCGCGGCGAAACGGTCGGACAGCAAGGACGTCGTCGTCCTCGAGTTGGTGTCCGGCGACGGTCAGCCCCTCGCGCCCGCGCGCCCGGGCCAGTTCATCACCCTCCGGCTCGGTGCCGCAGGCGGCGGCTCGTCGCTCGTGCGCAGCTACTCACTCGCCGGTGCCCCGAGCGACGTGAACTACCGGATCGGCGTGAAGGTGGAAGCGCACGGTGCGGCCGGCCACTACATCCGCAGCAACGTCCGCGTCGGCGACCGGTTGGAGGTCGGAGCTCCGCGGGGCGCGTTCATCCTCGACGACAGCGACCGGCCGGTCGTGCTCGTCAGCGCGGGCGTGGGGGTCACCCCGATGTTGGCGATGTTGCACATGCTCCGCGAGCAACGCTCGACCCGTGACGTCTGGTGGCTCCACGGCGCACGCAATCGCGCGGAACATGCTTTCGCCGACGAGGCGGCGATGCTCCTGGATGACCTTGCGCACGTGCACCGTCACATCTGTTACAGCCGACCTGATCCGACCGACCGCGCGGGTACCGACTACGACGCGGTCGGACACGTCACCCCGGAGACCCTCGACACCGCGGCGGTCCCGGTCGACGGCGAGTACTACCTCTGCGGGCCGACCGCGTTCATGGACGAGCCTGCGCGACGCGCTCGCCGCGCGCGGGGTTCCGAGCGAGCGCGTGCACACCGAGATCTTCGGCGCCCACGAACCGATGACGCCGGGAGTCGTCGCTCGTCCGACTCGGCCACCGCATCAACCCGACGGCGTCCCGGGCACCGGGCCGCTGGTCACGTTCGCACGTTCGGGACTCGACGTGCGGTGGAGCGACGGCAACGCGAGCATCCTCGAGCTGGCCGAGGCCTGCGACGTGCCCGTGCGATGGTCGTGTCGCGCCGGCGTCTGCCACACCTGCGAGACCGGACTCCTCGACGGCACCGTCGACTACGCGCCCGAGCCGCTCGAATCGCCGGCCGAGGGCAACCTGCTCCTGTGCTGCTCGCGACCGGAGACCGATCTCACGATCGATCTGTGATCGCGTCGCCGACGCGGCAATTCGCCGTCGTCGAGGATCTCGGCCCGGAGGCCACCGCGGTGCACGAACGCGGCGCGTACGCCGACGAGACCGATGAGCTGCTCGAGGTACCCGCACGGCTCGGCCAGCCGCAGGCCGCGCACGCGGACCGTCCCCACGCGGAACTCGCGCCCCACGAGGTGGTTGAGCGCGACGCCCTCGGTGACGAGGTTGCGCCGGGTCTGGTCCTCGCACACGTCGATGCCGTCTTCGGCGCGCACCGCGTCGACGGCCTCGCGCTCGATGAGCGTCACGTCGCGCGCGCCGCGACCGGTGTTCGAGTACGTGCCGGTGGCGGTGGCGTAGCGGTCGTCGCGCAGTCCCGCGCCGGCGATCGCGTCGATGCGATCGCGCGCCTCCATCGGCGCGCCGGCCGCCGGCGCCACGTAGATGGCGACCAGCCGGCCGTCGGTCATCGGAACTCGATCGCCTCGCCCGGCGTCAGCGGGAAGTGACAGGCGACGTACTGGTCGGGCCCCACGTTGCGGATCTGGGGCTCCTCCTCGGCACACCGCTCCTGGGCACGCGGGCAGCGGGTCCGGAACCGGCATCCGCTCGGTGGGTTGAGGTTCGACGGGATCTCGCCGCTGAGCACCTGGGCGTCGTCGGGCGGGGAGCCGGGGTCGGGCGCCGGGATGGCCGCGAGCAGCGCGGCGGTGTAGGGGTGCGCGGGCTGCGCGTAGAGCACGTCGGGCGCGCCCACCTCGCACAGCTTGCCGAGGTACATGACCGCGACCCGGTCGCTCACGTTCTTCACCACCGCGAGGTCGTGCGCGATGAAGAGCATCGTGAGGTTGTAGCGCTCCTTCATCTCCTCGAGGAGGTTGAGGATCTGCGCCTGCACCGACACGTCGAGCGCGGAGACCGGCTCGTCGCAGATGATGAGCTTCGGGTCGGTGATGACCGCGCGCGCGATCGAGATGCGCTGGCACTGGCCGCCGGAGAACTCGTGCGGACGGCGGTTGCGCGAGATGTCGGGATCGAGCCCGACGGCTCCGAGCATCTCGTCGACCTTGGCCGTGCGCGACGCCGCGTCACCGATGTTCCAGATCTCGAGCCCCTCGGCGACGATGTCGCCGACCTTGCGACGCGGGTTGAGCGACGAGATCGGGTCCTGGAAGATCATCTGCAGCTGCGGGCGGGTCTCGCGCAGCGCGTTGCCCTTCAGCGCGGTGAGCTCGATGCCGTCGAAGCGCACGGTGCCCGACGTGGGGCGGGGGAGCTGCATCACCGCGCGGCCGGTCGTCGACTTGCCGCAGCCCGACTCGCCGACGAGGCCGAGGGTCTCGCCCGGGAGGAGGTCGAGGCTGATGCCCGAGACCGCCTTCACCTTCCCGCCTTCGGCGCGGAACTCCACCACGAGGTCTTCGACGCGCAGCAGCACGTCGGTCTCGGGACGGAGGTGGGCGGTGCCGGTGCCGGCCACTACAGGTTCCCCGCGACGGTGCCCGCGGCCTGGTTGCGGGCCAGGGCCTCGGCGCCCTCGGGCGTACCCACCGGGAACCAGCACCGGAACTCGTGACCGGGGACGACGCCGGGCCGCAACGGCGGCTGCTCCTCGCGGCAGCGGTCCTGCACGTACACGCAGCGGGCCGCGAACCGGCAGCCCTTCGGGCGGGTCGACGAGATCGGGTGGGCGGCCCGGGATCGGCGGTGAGGCGGGTGTGGCTGGGCTCGGCGATCTTCGGGATCGAGCGCAGCAGCGCCTCGGTGTACGGCATCTGCATGTCGGAGAACAGCGTGGCCGTCGGCGCCTTCTCGACGACCTGGCCCGCGTACATCACCAGCACCTCGTCGGCGCGGCCCGCGACCACCCCGAGGTCGTGGGTGACGAGCAGCAGCGCCATGAAGCGCTCGCGCTGCTGGGCCTCGAGCACGTCGAGCACCTGCGCCTGCACGGTGACGTCGAGCGCGGTGGTGGGCTCGTCGGCGAACAGGAGCTGCGGGCCGCACGCCAGCGCGACCGCGATGCACACGCGCTGGCGCAACCCGCCCGACAGCTGGTGCGGGTACTCGTCCATGCGCCGCTCGGGGTCGGGGACCCGCACCGACGTCGAGCAGTGACACCGCAAGCTCGTTGGCGAACGACCGCGTCACGTCGAGGTGGGTGGTGGATCGACTCGGTGATCTGCTTGCCGATCTTCATGACCGGGTTGAGCGACGTCATCGGGTCCTGGAACACCATCGCCATGTTGCGCGCCCCAGTACTGGCGCATCTCCTTCGGGCCGACGCGTCGCCGATCTCCTCGCCGTCGAAGCGGATCGACCCCTGGCGCACGACGCCCTTCTTCGGGAGCAGCCCCATGATCGAGCGCGACAGGACGGTCTTGCCCGACCCCGACTCGCCGACGATGCCGAGCGTGCGGCCTCGTTCGAGGGTGAACGACACGCCGTCGACCGCGTGCACGATGCCGCGGTCGGTGTCGAACGACGTCGCGACGTCGGTGACCTCGAGCAGCGCAGTCGCTGTCAGCGGGCACGCCGCTCACAGTCCGCCCTCCCGCACGTCGAACTTGCTGCGCACGACGTCGCCGAGCATGTTGAGCGCGAGCACGGTGAAGAAGATCATCAACGCAGGCTCGAACACGATGTGCGGAGCGCGCTGCAACGCGGTGCGGCCGATCGCGATCATGTTGCCCCACGTGGGCGTGTCGGTCTCCACGCTCGGCGCCGAGGATGGCGAGCGTGCCCTCGGCGACGATCGCCACCGCGATGCCGAGCAGCGCGATCGAGAACATCGCGGGCAGCACGTTGGGCAGCACCTCACGCAAGATGATGCGACGATGCTTCGCGCCCTGCGCGCGCGCCGCGAGCACGAACTCGCGCTCCGACCACGACAGCGTGCTCGCGCGCGTGATGCGCCCGAGCACCGGGATCGACACGAACCCGAGCGCGAGGATCAGCGCCACTTCGGGGTCGAGCCCGCCCGCCCTTCGTGCCCGGTTGCGTGCGCAGGATGGTGACGAGCGCGAGCGCGAGGATCACCGCGGGGATGGCGAGGAACACGTCGAGCAGCAGGCTCACGACGATGTCGACCTTGCCGCGGAAGTAGCCGCCGACCAGACCGAGCGCCCCGCCGAGGACGAAGCCGATGATCGACGGCGAGCGTCGCGATCGACGAGCGTGGTCCGGCCGCCCCAGATGAGCCGCGAGAGCATGTCGCGGCCGTTGAAGTCGCCGCCCAGCAGGTGGCCGGGCGCGGTGCCGGCGTCGGCGAGCGGGACCGCGGCGGGCGATGTCGGTGGTGATGCGCCTTCGGGTCGTCGATCGGCAGCACAGGGCGCGAGGATCGCGAGGCCGACGACGAGCACGATCCACGCGATCGAGAGCCACGCCGCGAACCCGAGCCCCTTCGTCGCTCGGCGCCGGACCTCGGGCCCGGTCTCCACCGCGGCCATCTCGATGGTGCCGGCGTCGACGGGCATGCCGCGCACGGCGCTCGCCGACGAGCCCTGCAGCGGATCGTCGGCGGACTGCGGGTCGCCCGCAGGCATCTCAGGCGTGGGCACGACGGATCCTCGGGTCGAGCACCACGTACAGCGCGTCGATGACGAAGTTGAGGAGCACGTAGCCGATGGCGATGATCGCGATGTAGCTCTGCAGCTCCACGATCTGGCGCGCGTTGATGGCCTGGTAGATGAGCGTGCCGATGCCGGGGATCTGGAAGATCACCTCGACCGCGACCGCGCCGCCGATCAGCGTGCCGAAGTTGAGGCCGGCGACGGTGAGCAGGGTGAGGCTCGACGGTCGCAGCGCGTGGCGCCAGAGGATGCGCCGGTCGGAGAGGCCCTTGGCCCGGGCCATGGTGATGTAGTTCTCCTGCAGGGTCGCGATCATGTCGCTGCGCAGCAGCCGCATGTACACCGCGATCAGGCCGGCGGCGAGCGCGATCGCCGGCAGCAACAGCGTGCCGAAGTGCTTGCCGAGGTCGCCGGTCGGTGCGCCGAACAGCCCTTCCAGCCAGCCCGGCTCGTACCCGCTCACGGGGATCTGGCCGAGCCACGGGTAAGTCGGGTTGCCACTTCACCCCGACCCAGTAGGCGAGCGCGAGCGCGAGCACGAAGCTCGGCAGCGCGAGCAGCGCGAACGCGCCGGCGTTGATCGCCCGGTCCGTCTTGGTGTTGGCCCGGTACGCGGTGAACACGCCGAGCGGGATCGCGACGACCAGCGCGATGATCTGCGCGTAGAGCATGAGCTGGAGCGACACCGGCAGCGCGGTCTCGAGCTTGTCGGCTCACCGGCGTGTTCGACTGGTAGTCCTTGCCGAGGTCGCCCTGCACGAGGTTGCCGAGCCACGTCGCGTACTGCTCGAAGAACGGCTTGTCGAGCCCGTTGTCCGCGCGGAACTGCTGCTTCTGCTGCCTTGCGTGCCGTAGGGGAGCACCGCGTCGGCGACGTCACCGGGGAACAGCCGCAGCAGGCTGAACGCGAACAGCGTCGACAGGATGACGACCACGACGAGCTGCAGCGAGCCGCCGTGCGATCGTCCCCATTCGTGGTGGTCTACTTGCGTCATGTACATGACCGAGCAATGGTTGCCGGCCGTAGAGGAACTTCGCGGGTTCCCGCCCTTGTCGGGCAGCGGCGGCCCCGCGAGGCCCTGCACCTTCTTGTTCGCCGCGATCATCCAGTGCGGCGTAGTAGGCCCACACGTTGTAGACCTGCGTCGCGAAGCGCTTGTTGACGTTGCTGGTAGATCGTCTTGCGCTTGGCCGGGTCGGTCTCGGTGCGGCCCTGGTCGAGCAGCCCCTGCAGCGTCGGGTCGGTGAACTTCCCGAAGTTGAGCGAGCGAGCCGCGTGTTCCACCACTGGTACTGGCGCGTCGGGGTCGTCGCCGGGGTGCTGGCGCCACAGCATGATGCTGAAGTTGCCGGAGACCGCGGCGATGATGAACGCGGTCTGGTCGTCCTGCTTGAGCGTGGCGTCGATGCCCGGCCTTGGCCAGCTGCTCCTTGATGATCTCGGCCTCGGCGATGTTGGCGGGGTCGTTGGTGTGCTCGAGCACGACGCTGAACTGCGCCGCCGTGCGCGGCCTTGTACTGCGCTGGCGAGCTTCTTGGCTTCCTTCAGGTTGAACTTCGGGAAGCCCGGGTTCTTCGATGTAGCCGAGCACCTTGGTGTCGAACGGGCCCGTTGGCGATCCGGTAGGACGCCGTTGTTGCGGATCTGGTTGATCTGGTTGCGGTCGATGGCCATGGCGACGGCCTTGCGGGCGTTGAGGTCGTCGAGCGGCGGCTTGGCCGCGTTCAGGAGGTAGTAGCGGACCTCGCGGCGCCCGGCTGCTCCTGCATCGAGCACGTTGAACTGGCCCTTGAGCTGGTGCGGAGGGCGTCGACCTGCTGGCCGTCGGAGGTGTGGATCACGTCGAGCTGGCCGCCCTGGAGCGAGTTGACGCGCTGCACCGCCTCGGCGACCGGCTTGAAGGTGATCTTGTCGAGGTAGGGGAGCTGGGTGCCCTTGGCGTCCTTCTGCCAGTAGTCGGGGTTCTTGTTGACCACGAGCTCCTGGTTGACCGTCCAGTGGTCGAGCTTGAACGGGCCCGTGCCGATCAGGTTCGCTCGCGCAGTTCGGGTCGGTCGAGCTGGGCCGGCGCCACGATGCGGAAGCGACCGTCGAGGTAGAGGTAGCCAGGGGAACTCGGGCCAGGGCTGGCTCGTGGCCACGGTGACCTCGAGCGGGCCGGTCGCCGTGACGCGTGCTGATCGTGCTTGAGCGCGGCGCCGATGAGCGGTGCTCTTGCGGTACGCCTCGATGTTCTGCGTGACCAGGGCGGCGCGTCGAGTGGCGTGCCGTCGTGGAACTTGATGCCGTCACGGAGCGTGATCGTCCACGAGTCGAAGGTCGGCGTTGGGCTCGACCGACTTGGCGAGGTACGGGCACGATCTCGTTCTTGGTGTTCGGCACCGTCGAGCGTGTCGTAGATCGCGGCGCCCACCTCGATGCCCGAGATCGCGAGACGAGCGGTCGACGGGCACCAGCCGCCGCCGGTCTCGGCCTCGAGCCCGTAGGTGATCGGAGCCACCCGGCTTCGGGGCTGCTCGCCGCGGACGCCGCGGGCGCGCTGCGTCACCAGGAACGCGGTGACGCTCGCGACGGTGAGCGCGATCGCGCCGACCCGGGTGCGCAGACTCGTGGACAAACCTGCCGTGCTCATGCGTTCGGACCCCCCGGGCGTCGCCCATCCGAAAGTTACCGGCCGGTACCCTAACCCACGTGGCCGAAACCGGTGCGCGCGACCCGGCGTCCCCGCCACCGAGCGTGCCACTGAACGTGGCCGTTTGCGCGTGAACGCGACGTGCGTCATCCGTCTCGACGAGCTCGAGTGGCGCACGACGCGCTCCGGTGGGCCGGGTGGCCAGCACGCCAACACGTCGGACACGCGGGTCGAGGTGCGGTTCCCGATCGCGACGTCGACGTCGCTCGGCACCGCGCCAGCGGGAACGCCTGCTCGAACGGCTCGGGCCGGTGGCGCGCGCCGACCGCGTCCGACTCGCGGTCACAGGCCCGCAACCGTGAGCTCGCCCTCGAACGGCTGCGGACGCGGCTGGCCGACGCGCTGCACGTCGATCCGCCCCGGCGCTCGACGAAGCCCACGAAGTCGGCGAAGCAGTCCCGCCTCGACGACAAGCGCCGCCAGTCGACCCGGAAGCAGGACCGCCGCCGCCCGACGACCGACGACTGACCGCTCCGACGAAGGACGGAGCGAGCGGCAGCGAGCGCCAGTGACGAGGCCGGTGGAGAGTCTGCGAAGCTGCACCGGTGCACGTGCTGTCCCAGATCCTGTGGTTCGCGCTCGGGATCGGCCTCATCGTCCTCGTCTTCGACTCGGCCATCCGCACCTTCGTGCTGCCCGCGGGCGCGACGCCCGCTCGTGACGCGGGTGGTGTTCATCGCGGTCCGGTGGGGTGTTCAACCTCATCGCCCGTGCCGCGCGCACCTACGACGGACGCGATTCGGTGATGGCGCTCTACGCGCCGATCGGACTGCTCGTGCTGCCGCGGTGTGGGCTGGTGATGATCATCGCGGCCTTCACCGCGATGTTCCACGCCCTCGGGGTCCGGGGCTTCGAGCGCGCGTTCGAGATGAGCGGGTCGTCGCTGTTCACCCTCGGGTTCGTGCGGCCGCCCGATCTCGCCACCAACAGCCTGGCGTTCCTCGAGGCCGCGACCGGCCTCACCGTCCTCGGCC
Source organism: uncultured Actinomycetes bacterium (assembly GCA_963697125.1). Classification (GTDB taxonomy): domain Bacteria; phylum Actinomycetota; class Acidimicrobiia; order IMCC26256; family DASPTH01; genus DASUAS01. Next base: position 189,697 of record CAVOMW010000006.1, on the reverse strand, counting down.
TGCTGATCGCGTACCTGCCCACGATCTACTCGGCGTTCTCGCGCCGCGAGGTGCTGGTCGCGCAGCTCGAGGTGCGCGCCGGCAACCCGCCGTCGGGCGTGCACCTGCTGGTGCAGTCGCAGCGCATGGAGCGCTTCCACCTGCTCGACGACTTCTGGGTCACCTGGCAGCAGTGGTTCGCCGAGCTGGAGGAGACCCACACGTCGACTCGGCGTGCTCAGCTTCTTCCGCTCACCGCAGGCGACACCGGTCGTGGGTCACCGCGAGCGGGGCGGTGCTCGACGGCGCGTCGTTGCGGCTCGCCGCGGTCGACCTGCCCTTCGACCCCGAGGCCGGGATCTGCGTGCGGGCGGGGTTCTTCGCGCTGCGGGCGATCGCGCGACTACTACGGGATCCCGTACGACCCCGACCCGCACCCCGGTGACCCGATCAGCATCACCAAGGACGAGTTCCTCGAGGCGTGCGACGAGCTGGTCGAGGCCGGGCTCCCCGTGCGCGCCGACCGCGACGCCGCGTGGCTCGACTTCACCGGCTGGCGGGTGAACTACGACGTGCCGCTGCTCGTCGCTCGCGGGGTTCATCATGGCGCCGTACGCGCCGTGGTCGTCGGACCGCTCGCTGCGCTTTCGACGCTCGACCCTGCGGCGACGCCGCACGCCACCGCTGCCCGAGCTCTGAGGCCGGACCCGCGAGGACGGGCTCCTACGGGCGAGCTTCGTCGAGGATCCAGGACTCGGGCTCGGTCGGCGTCTGGTCGAGGCGGATGAACCACTCGGTGCCGAACACCATCGCGAACGCCTCGTCGGAGGCAACGCGAGGAAGAACGACTCCTCGCCGATCTGCGACGGGTGCGCGGCCATCGCCGCCCGCTTGCGATCGAGCGCGGCGGTGACGTCGACGGTGGTGGTGATGCGGGCCTCGGCGACGCCGAGGTCGAGCTCCTCCGGATCGGGACGCTCCATGTCGGGTGGGACCAGGTCGGTGAGGAGGTCGGCGAGGCCGAGGAAGTGCTCCCGGCTGGTGGTCGCCGCGTAGACGCGCGGCGTCCCCGCGAGCTGCGGCGGCACGACGACCGACGACGGTGCACCTGGATGTGATCGGGGTGGCCGTAGCCGCCGCGCTCGTCGTAGATGGTGAGCACGTCGGCGCGCTCCTCGCGCAGGAGCTCGGCGAGGTGGGCCGCGGCCTCGTCGACGTCGGCGGCGGCAGAACGCGTCGTCGGCGTCGTTGGTGGACTCACCGGCCATGCCCGAGTCGTGGTAGTCGAGGAACTCGACGCGTGCGGCGCCGAGCACCGCCGCCGCGTCGCGCGCTTCCTGCTCGCGTCGCTCGACCGAGCGCTTCGTCGGGTTCGAGCACGCCGTCGTCGACCTCACCGAGATCGCCGCGCGTCGCGAACACGAGCACGACGCGGTGACCGGCGTCGGCGGCGATCGCGAGCGTGCCCCCCAGGTGATCGCTTCGTCGTCGGGATGCGCGTGGAACGAGACGAGGTGGCGGTCATCCCACGATGGTCGCGCGTGCACGTCGCGAAGTGGCAGTGCTGGTAGCGACGACTGGACATGGCTGATACCGTTTCTGCGAACAAAAGCGCCCCCGTGGCGCGCACCGCAAGATCGCAAGATCGCAAGATCGAGGGAGCAAGGCGTTGGCGACAGGCAGTGTGAAATGGTTCAACGCGGAGAAGGGCTACGGCTTCATCTCCCGTGAGGACGGCCCCGACGTGTTCGTGCACTTCTCGGCCATCCAGGGCTCGGGTTACCGCACCTTGGAAGAGGGTCAGGCGCGTCGAGTTCGACGTCGGCCCCGGCCGCAAGGGCGAGGAAGCCCAGAACGTCCGCGTCGTCTGACGCACCCCTCAACTGACAGGCGTTCAGCCTGCTCCCACCAGCGGGAGCACACCGCGCAGGTCGCGCGCGCGGTGCGACCTGCACGCCTGAGGTGTCGGCCGGTCGGGTCGCGTCCGGCCAGTGCCCGTCGCGCTCGAGGTAGACGGAGGTCATGCCCGCCGCGAGCGGTCCCTCCACGTCGGGACCCCACGTGTCGCCCACGAAGAGGATCTCCGCCGGGTCGAGGCCCGTCTGCTCCAGCAGGTAGCGGTAGATCCGCGGGTGCGGCTTGCGCGCCCCCGCCCACGCCGACGACACGAGCGTGTCGAACCAGCCGTCGAGCCCGCACTCGGTCACCGCCGGTTCGAGGTCCCAGTCCCAGTTCGAGCAGATCGCGAGCGTGACCCCGCGGTCGCGCAGCTCGCGCGAGCACACCGGGCACCTCGTCGTAGGCCTCGAGCACGCGCACCGCGCGCCCTCCTGCAGGTCGGCCAGGATGGCCTCGTGCTCGCCCGGGGTGGACGTCGGCCTCGTGGAGCATCGCCACCAGTCGCTCCCGCTGCCACGCGAGGTAGTGGTCGCGGCAGCGCGACTGCTCGACGTGCTCGATGCCGTCGATGTCGCCGCTCCACCACATCTCCGCCAGCGTGCTCGGAGATGGTGTGGCCGTGGCGGGCGAGGATCTCGTCGATGCCCACCGACGTCGTCGCCCGCGCCAACGTGCCGAAGAAGTCGAGGACCACCGCCCGCGCGCGCATCGGCGGATCATCGCGCGTCTCCTCTCCCTCGCTCGCTCCCGCTCGCTCCGTACCGCCTCCCCGTCGCTCGCGGCCGAGCTCTGGGGGAGGTCTCAGGTCACAGTTCGTAGGCTCCCGCTCAACCGACCTCCCCCGGTTGCCGAGAAGGGCCCAGATGTCCACGACGTTCGAGATCCCGCGCCTGCGCACGCTGGCGCGGCACGCCCTCCCGAAGCTGATCGAGAGCACGGTGATCCCCTTGGCCCTGTTTGCCGGGGTCCTGCACTTCTTCGGCCTCTGGGGGGCGATCGCCGCCGGTCTCGGATGGTCGTACGCGGCCGTGCTGCGGAGGGTGGTCACCCGCCAGCGCATCCCCGGCCTGCTCCTCATCGGCACGGCCGACGCTGACGGCGCGGTCGATCCTCGCCTTCGCCACCGGCAGCTCGGTCCTCTACTTCCTGCAGCCGACGCTCGGGACCGCGCTCGTCGCGGTGGCGTTCATCCTCTCGGTGGTGCTCGGGCGGCCGCTGGCGCAGCGGATCGCCGCCGACTTCTGCCCGATCCCCGACCACGTCATGGCCGACGCGCGCGTGCGCCGCTGCTTCCTCGGGATCTCACTCCTGTGGGCGGTGACGTGTCTTGTCAACGCGTCGGTGGCGGTGTGGCTGCAGTTCACTCAGTCGGTCGGCACGTTCGTGGTCACGAAGTCGCTGACCCAAGCAGCACTCACAGTGGTCGCGGTGACCATCTCGGTCGTCTGGTTCAAACGTTCGGTGAACCGGCCGGCGCACATCCCGGCCGCCGTGCCGGTCTCCGCCTAGCCTCTCCGAGCGTGACGATCCTCGTCGTCGACGACGACACCGACCTCGTAGACGTCGTCCGCACCGCTCTCGAACGCGAAGGGTTCGCGGTCGACGACGCCAGCGACGGCGCAACCGCGCTCGACAAGATCGCCGACGACGCGCCCGAGCTCGTCGTGCTCGACCTCGGACTGCCGAAGGTGCGCGGCCTCGACGTGCTGCGCCAGGTGCGCGCCGACACCGCGGTGCCGGTGATCGTGCTCAGCGGTCGCAGCGACGAAGCCGATCGCATCATCGGGCTGGAGCTCGGCGCCGACGACTACGTCGTCAAGCCCTTCTCCCCGCGCGAGCTCGTGGCGCGCGTGCGTTCGGTGTTGCGGCGCTCCCGTTCGTCGGCGGTGCCGTCGACGTTGCAGTTCCCCGAGCTCGAGCTCGACCTCACGACGCGCGACGTGCGTGTGCGGGGCGTGGCGGTCGAGCTGCGACGCCGCGAGTTCGATCTCCTCGCGTTCCTGTGCTCGTCGCCGCGTCAGGTCTTCACGCGCGAGCAGCTGCTGCGCCACGTGTGGGACTCCGAACCGGAGTGGCAGGGCATCGGCACGGTGAGCGAGCACGTGCACCGTCTGCGCGCCAAGGTCGAGGTCGACCCGGCCAAGCCGTGTCACATCCTCACCGTCCGCGGCGTCGGCTACCGCTTCGTCCCGTAGCCCACCGACCGAACATCTCAAAGCTCGTGTGCGTCGGTGACGCCGAACCTTGAGATGTTCGCAGGGGACGGCGTCTACGCGGCGCCGTCGAGGGCGAGGTGCACCGCGTCGAGGAGCTCGGCACGGTGGAGCGGCTTGGCCACGAGCGGCGCGCCGCGCAGTGACGGCGAGCCCGCGGGCACGAACCCCGAGACGAACAGCACGCGGGTCGTCGGCGACGAACTGGTGACGCGTGCGGCGAGGTCGGTCCCGCTCATCACCGGCATGACGACGTCGGTCACCAACAGGTCGACCGGACGCGTGGCGCGCTCGAGCAGCGCGATGGCGGCGTCGCCGTCGGCGGCGACCACGACGTGGTAGCCCGAGCCGCGCAGGATCTCGGCGATGAGGGAGCGCACCTCCGACTCGTCGTCGACGACCAGCACGGTGGGCATGTCGTCGTCGGCGAGGTCGAGCACCTCGTGGGCGCCCGAGTGCTCCTCGATCGCGGGGAAGGTCAGGGTGAACGTGGTGCCGCGGCCGCGCTGGCTGTCGACGTCGATGGTGCCGCCGGCGGCCCGGACGATGTCGTCGGTGGTGGAGAGGCCGAGTCCGGTGCCGAAGCCGGGGGGCTTGGTGGTGAAGAACGGTTCGAAGATGCGGGCGCGGGTGGCGGCGTCCATGCCCGCGCCGGTGTCAGCTGACCGAGAGCACGAACGCACGCGTCGACGGATCGGTGCGGGTGGCGATGGTCACCTGGCCGCCCGCGGGCATCGCGTCGCGCGCGTTCACCACCAGGTTGAGCACGGCCTGCTCGATGCGGTTCGGGATCGGCGACGATGTTGGCGGGGTTCGCGGCGAGGTCGAGCTCGAGGCTCACCGCCGCTCCGAGCACCTGATGGAAGAGCTCCTGCACGTCGTGGAGACGTTCGTGGACGTCGAACGGCTCGGGCTCGTCGCGTTGACGGCTGAACGCCATGAGGTCGTCGGTCAGCGCGGCGGCGCGGTCGGTGGCGCGCTGCACCGAGTCGATGCGAGCCCGGGCCGACTCGAGCACCTCGAGGTCGTCCTGCAGCAGCTCGACCTGGCCGCGCATCACCGAGAGCACGTTGTTGAAGTCGTGCGCGATCCCGCCCGCGAGGCGCGCCACCGACTCCATCTTCTGCGCCTGCAGCAGCTGCTGGCGGAGGTTGGTGCGCTCGGTCACGTCGCGCAGCACGACCACCTGCAACGCGCTGGTGGCGTCGCCCCGTCGCAGCGGCTGACTCGCTGATCTCGACGAACACGACGTTGCCGCGCGCGTTCACCAGGCGGGCCTCTTGCGGCAGCGCTTCCGGGATCATCGGGACGGGAGAGCTCGTGCTCGCCGCTGTCGTCGGGCCAGAGCGCACGCAGTTCGGTGCCGACCAGCGCGTGGTCGGGCATGGCGACCAGCTGGCACAACGCCCGGTTGGTCTCGACGATGCGGCCCTCGATCGTGGTGACCGCCATCGCGACCGGGGAGTCGTGGAAGGTGCGTCGGAATCGCTCGGCCGCGGCGGCGCGCCCGGCTTCGGCGATGTCGCGCTCCTGGAACGCGAGTGCGAGCGCGATCGTCGTGAACAACGTGATCGCGGCGTAGGTCTGCAGCACGACGACCGCGTCGCGCGTGGTGGCGAGGTCGACGAACGGTCCGGTGAGCCGGGCCGCCGACCAGTCGGCGGCGGCGACGAGCGCGAGCCCTGACCACGCCACCGCCGCCGGTCCGAACCGGAGCGCGGCCCAGAGGAGGACGAGCGCGCCGGCGAACACGAGCGGATCCTCGACCTGGGTGATCGCGACCGTCACGCCCGCGACCGCGAGCACCAGGAGCACGGCCTCGATGTCGTGCCCCCGCAGGTAGGAGGCGGGCGCGCGCGTCGAGGAGGGTCAGTGCCGCGGTCGGGATCAGCACCATGCCCGCGCCGATCGCGATCGCGAGCGGCCAGGCCGTGCGCCACAGCTCCGAGGCGCTCGGCTGGCGGTCGATCGCGATCGCCAGCGTGAGCAGCGCGGCGCCGAGCACCCCGCCGACCGCGGCGGCGGCGACCAGCGTGCACAGCTCGCGCACGCGGACGAGACGGAACGGTCCGCGCGGTACCAACGCAGCAGCACCGCGGAGGCGAGGGCAGCCGCGGTGATCGCGATCGTGTGACCGACGACGAGCTCGACCGACGCGTCGTGCCACACGGCCGCGCCGCCGACCGCGAGCGCGCCGGCGACGAGTGGTGCGGCCCACACGCGCGGTGCCGACAGGAGCAACGCCACGAGCACGACGCCGGCGGGCGCCGCGAGTGCAGGCGTGACGACGCCGCCCGGATGCAGCCACCATCCCCACAGCGCGAGCGCGAACACCACGATCGCCACGACGAGCGCGGGGAGGACGGCCCGCACCATCCGAGGTGCGCGCCCACCTTCGGTGGCGTTGGGAATGACGTCGACCAACGCGTCCTCCGGGCTCGCTGCCTCGGAGCGACGCTACCAACCAGACGTCGGGTCGACGGACCTCGACGGAGAACTCAGCGCCCACACGCCCGGACGGGTGCGGGCTCCGCCTGTGCTCGTCCGTAGGGACAGAGCGAGCGGGCGAGCGATCGGAGAAAGGAAGTGGCGACCGGACCCGCGGGCAGGACGGGCCCGGTCGCCATCGGGGGCAAGGCGGGGACCCGCCCCCGGCAGTACCAGGAAGGGGCGGCTACCTGGTACCGAACAACGCGACCATCCAGATCCGGCCGGCGCCGTCGATCTTGACGCCGACGCCGATCCGGTTGAACCCACCGTTGAGGATGTTGGCGCGGTGGGGTGCGGATCCCATCCACATGTCCTCGATGCCCCAGGCGTTGGAGCCCGGGTTGGCCTGGGCGAGGTTCTCGCCCAGTGAACGCCAGGCGGACATCCACGGCGCGTTGAGCCAACCCCCGAGATCGGAGTGCCAGAGGGAGCCGCTGGCGGCGATCTGTTCGGCGTGGCCCTGGGCGAGCTGACCGAGGTCGTTGTCCCAGGCGAGGCCTCCCAGACCGGCTGCGCCGCGATCCTGGTTGACCGCAGACACCATGTCACCGGTCGCGCCGCTCCCGGGGCTCCCGGGTGGCGCGCATGCCGCGGCCGCCAGCGCGACCGCGATCACGGCGACGAGGGGTGCGACGATCCGCCAGCGGCGTGCTGATCGGCGACCGCTGGTGGCGGACGAGTGGAGCCGGCGTTCGGGGACTGCGTGGGCGCATTTGCGGTGATCGGGTGGGGTCTCGAGGGCCATGGCGGAGAGACTGCCGGAGCGGCTTCCGCTGGTGATCCGGCAGGTGTCAACGGGTGGTCAACTCCCGAGAAGCGGCGCGATCGCTCAAGCCGGACCGCCGCCACTCCGACAACTGGTCGTGGACAACTCTCTACCCGTCGTCGCCGCGCTCGTGGCCGTCGTGGCCGTGGTCGCCACGGTCGTGGCCTGGCGGGCGGGCCGGCGGGCCCGACGCGCCGCCGATCTGGTTGCCCAGCTCCTCGACCCACCGCTGCTCGAACCGGTCGCCGGTGACGCCCCGGATGCGATGACGACGACGCCGGTGACCGAGCCCGCGCCCGTCACCAGCTACGCCCGAACTCGAAGCGACGCCGACGGCCGCACTGGCCGAGGCGATACCCGCCATCGCGGTGCCGCCGCTCCCGGCGCGCGACGAGCGGCGCCCTGCCGCGTCCGGCGCGGGCGACGGCAACGACCCGGCACAGACGCGCATCCCCGTCCTCGATCTCGATCGGCTGCGTTCGTGGCTCACGATCGGCGACGTGAACTTCGGACGTCTCGCCATCGTCTCGGTGGAGATCGACAACCTCGGCTTCGTCGAAGAGCGGCTCGGCTACGCCGCCGGCGGTCATCTCATCGAGGCCATCACGCAACGGCTGCGCACCGTGACCCGCCCGTGTGACGTCGTCGCGCACGTGAACCGCGAGCGGTTCGTGCTCGTGTGCCGCGAGGTTCCGGACCGTCAGGCCGCGGAGGGTCTCGCCGAGCGCATCGCGATGGGCGTCGCGCATCCGTCGGTGATGGTCGCGGGAGTCGCAGAAGTGACCGCGAGCATCGGCGTCGCGCTCGGCCGGCCATCTCGACGAACGCCCCGAGAGCGTGCTGCGGCGCGCGATCAAGGCCGGCAACCGGGCCAAGGCACAGGGCGGCGCGCGGATCGAGATCAGCGAAGCACCGGCGTCGACGTCCTTCGCCGACGGCGAGCTCGCCGGTGCGATCGCGCGCGACGAGCTGCGCCTGCACTACCTGCCGATCGTCAGCTGCGCGACGGGTCGCGTGGCCGGATTCGAGGCGCTGGTGCGTTGGGAGCACCCGGAGCACGGGCTGCTCCTCCCGGGCGAGTTCCTGCCCGAGGCCGAGACCAACGGGACGATCGTGCCCCTCGGGACGTGGACCGTCGAGCACGCGTGCCGCCAGATGGCGTCGTGGCAGCAGCACGCCGGCGCGACCCTGAAGCTCAACCTCAACCTCTCCGCCCGCCAGTTCGCCGATCCCGCGCTGCCCGCGCAGGTGAAGCGCATCATCAGCGAGACCGGCCTGGCACCGGGCGCGGTGTGGCTCGAGATCACGGAGACCACGCTCTTCCACGACCGCGAAGCCAGCGAGCAGACGATGGGTCGGCTCCACGAGCTCGGCGTGCGCTTGGTGATCGACGACTTCGGCACCGGAGCGTCGTCGCTGGCGTCGCTCAAGCACTTCCCGCTCGACGCGATCAAGATCGCGTCGACGTTCGTCGCCGACCTCGGTCGTGACCGCGACAGCGACGCCATCTGCAGCGCGATCGTCGAGCTCGCCCACTCGCTCGGGCTCTGCGCGATCGCCGAAGGGGTCGAGACGCTCGAGCAGTTCGCGGCATTGCGCGCGCTCGACTGCGAGCTCGCCCAGGGACATCTGTTCGGCCCGGCCCGCCCCGCCGAGGACTACGGCGCGGCACCGGCGGCGACGCTCGGCGTGGTCGGGACGTCTGACGGCGTCACGCCGGCCGGCTGAACCCGCGCTGCTCGTCGGAACGCCGTGAGGCATCCTGGCCCGATGCGACCGGTTCGGCGCGCGTGGCCGACGCCGGTGCTCCTCTTCTTCATCCTCGTCCTGGCGACCCTGCTGGTGCCCGCCGTCCCCGCGGGCGCGACGTCGAGCCGCTCGGGCCAGTCGGCGCGCGACGTGCTGGCGTGGAAGGGGTGCGGGAGTGGGTTCCAGTGCGCCACCCTGACCGTGCCGCTCACCGCCCGCGTCGACGGGTCGGCCCCCGAGCCAACGGTGGGCCTCGCAGTCGTCCGCGCTCGCGCGCGCGACGCTGACGCTCGCATCGGCACGCTCGTCGTCAACCCGGGTGGTCCCGGTGTTCCCGCGGTGCAGTACCTGCGCGGGGTGGCGTCGACGCTGCCCGGACGCGGTGCGCGACCGGTTCGACCTCGTGGCGTTCGATCCCCGTGGGGTCGGCCAGAGCGAGCCCATCGAGTGTCTCGACAGTCTCGATCCGGTGTTCGACGAGGAGTTCGAACCCGCGACCGATGCTGCTCGCACCGACCTCGTGCACGAGATGACGTCGCTCGCCCAACAGTGCGCGACCCGCAACGGCGACCTGCTCGCGCACGTGTCGACGGTCGACGCCGCGCGCGACCTCGAACAGCTCCGGATCGCGCTGGGGGAGGAGCGCCTGTCGTTCCTCGGCTACTCGTACGGGACGTTCCTCGGCGCGACGTACGCGCAGCGGTATCCGGACCGTGTGCGCGCGTTCGTCCTCGACGGCCCGGTCGACCCGTCGATGTCGGCGCGCGCGGTGACGCTCGGACAGGCCCGCGGGTTCGAGCACGCGCTCGACGACTTCCTGGACGACTGCTCGCAGCACCCGGGTTGCGCGTTCCACCACGACGGCGATGCGGCCGCGGCGTACGACGCGCTGCGTGCGCGGGCGGGGCGGACGCCGCTCGCCACCAGTGACCCCGACGGCCGCACGCTCAACCAGACCCGCTTCGACGCCGCGGTGCTCCAACAGCTGTACCTCGGACGTGCCGCGTGGCCCGGGCTCGCCGACGCGCTGGCGGCCGCGGAGCGGGGCGACGCGGCGACGCTGCTCGCCGGCGCCGACTCCTTCGTGGGCCGCACCGACGACGGGGGCGACGACCACGCACTCGAGTCGTTCTGGGCGGTGACCTGCCTCGACGGACCGGTGGTCGCCGGCGCCGACGCGGCGGCGGCGCTGGAGCAACAGGCGGTCGCGGTCGCGCCGCGGATGGGTGCGTTCATCGTGAACAACAGCCTCCCGTGCTCGGTGTGGCCGGTGCCGCCGGTGGCGCCGGCAGGTCGCCTCACCGCCACGGGTGCACCGCCGATCCTGGTGATCGGCACGACCCTCGACCCGGCGACGCCGCTCGCGCAGGCGCGTTCGTTGGCGAGCTCGCTCGAACGCGGGCGTCTGCTCGTCGCCGACGGTGAGCAGCACACCAGCTTCAACAACGGCAACGAGTGCGTCGACGACATCGTCGTGAAGTACCTCGTCGACCGGAAGGTGCCGAGCCGCGGCACGCGCTGCTGAGCACCGTCTGGAGACCTCGTACCGTACATCTACTCCTTGCGGGTGACCCAGATCTGCTCGGCCGGCCAGCGGCGGGCCCAGCGGGCGTCGAAGTCGTCGTACGACGTGCTCGCGTGCTTCGGCGCGCTGCAGCTCCACCAGGTCGTCGACGACCAGCCCGTGGCGCCGGAAGCACCGGATCCACTCGCCGTACGGGGAGCTGGAAGTCGACCGTGCCCTCACCGGCACCGTCGTCGAAGCGGCGGATGCCGAAGTACGAACGGCGGAGACGCCTTCCGACGCGTTCCTCGTCGAAGTTCCACGCCAGGTACGGCCACGGCGTCGTGTGCGAGAACACGAGTCGCCCGCCGGGGCGGAGCAGTCGCGCCACCTCGGGCACGGTGCGGTCGGGGTCGCAGAACGACATGGCGCCGTGATCGCACATGACGAGGTCGAACGCGCCGCCGCGCAAGGGGGACTGCCTCCGCGCTCGGCGCACACCAAGGGCACCCGCGCGTCGGTGGTGCCGAGCAACGCGCGTGCGTGGCGGAGCTGGCCGCGCGACTGGTCGAGCGCGACGACCCGCGCGCCACCGTTCGCGCAGGTGGATGGACCATCGCCCATCGCCACAGCCGAGCTCCAGCACGTCGAGTCCGCGCACGTCACCCAGCACACCGAGGTCCGCCTCCGGGAGCTGCCACACGCCCCAGGTCGCGGCATCGAGGCGCGGGCTGTGCGCGGCCTGGTAGTCGTCGGCGTCGGCGTCCCAGAACTCACGGTTCCGGCGCTCGTGATCGGAGACGCCGGATCCGCTCACTGGAGTGGCAGCACGAGGAACGCGATCGCGCAGTACTGGAGCAACGCGGCGAGGATCACGAACACGTGGAAGATCTCGTGGTAGCCGAAGGTCTCGGGCCACGGATCGGGCTTGCGCGCCGCGTGCACGATGGCGCCGATCATGTAGAGCACCCCGCCGCCGGCGACGAGGAGCACGCCCTCCCAACCGGTCGACTCGTAGAGCGGCACGAACGAGAACGCGCCGATCCAACCGAGGCCGATGTAGACGGTGGTGACGTACCCCCGCGGCGCCGGGATCGGCATCCACTCGAAGACGATCCCCGCGATCGCGACGACCCAGACCGCGGTGAGCGTCGCCACCCGCGCGGTGCCGTCCATCGCCAGCAGCGCGATCGGCGTGTAGGTGCCGGCGATCATCAGGAAGATCGCGGTGTGGTCGAGCTGCAGCAGCTTCTTCGCGGTCGGGATCGACCAGTTGCCGCGGTGGTAGAGCGCGCTGGCGCCGAACATGGCGACCAGGCAGGTGGCGTACACCGCGGCCGCGAAGGTGGCGAGGCCGGCCGGCGCGGTCGCCACGAGCACGACGGCCGCGACCACGGCGACGAACAGCGCGTAGAAGTGCGAGGTGCCGCGGTACCGCGGCTTGGGGAGCGTGTACGCAGGCACCCGCCGCGCGGTCGGCAGCGGTCCCGACTCGGAGCTCACGCCGGTGGCTGCTCCTCGGGGGGTGGCTGCTCGCGCGCGGCCAGGGCGCGCACTTCGGCGCGGTGGGTGTAGCGGCACGCGACGGCGCCGATCCCGAGGGACACGAACGCGGTGATGCCCCACGGCACGCCGAAGATCAGCCCGAGGAACACCAGGGCGAGGAACGCCACCGCGCTGTCGACCCCGAAGTGCACGATGAGCGGTCGGGGCGGACGCGCGGGAAGGGCGCCGGGTGTCGGCGGCGGGCTCGGGTCCGTCGTCACGCGCTGGTCAGCGTACCGGCCGTCGCCGTCAACTCAGCACGACGAGCCGGGTCTCGGTCATCTCGTGCACCGCGTAGTGCGGGCCCTCGCGGGTGTTACCGCTGTCGCGCACGCCCCCGTAGGGCATCTGGTCGGTGCGCCAGGTCGGGACCTCGTTCACGAGGACGCCGCCGAAGTCGAGCTCGCGCGCGGCTCGGAGGGCGAGCGGCAGGTCGCGGGTGAAGATCGCCGCCTGCAGCCCGTAGCGCGTGTCGTTGGCGAGCCGGAACGCGTCGTCGACGTCGCGGTAGGTCTGCACCGCGATGACCGGACCGAACACCTCGAGGCTGCACACCTTCATGTCGGGCTGCACGTTCGTCAGCACCGTCGGGGCGAGGACGCCGTTGCGTTCGGCGCCGCCGGTGAGCACCTTGGCGCCCGCGGCGACCGCTTCGTCGATCCACGACTCGACCCGCTCGCGCTCGCCGGTGGAGATGAGCGCGGAGACGTCGGTGGCCTCGTCGAGCGGATCGCCGACGACCAGCGCCTCGACCTTCGGGCACCAGCTGATCGAGGAAGCGGTCGGCGATCGACTCGTGCAGGTAGACGCGCTGGGTCGAGATGCACGACTGGCCCGCGTGGCTGAAGCCGGCCACCGAGATCTTCGCCGCCGCGGTGTCGACGTCACCGTCGGGTTCGATGATCACCGGCGCGTTGTTGCCGAGCTCGAGGCCGACCTTCTTGTGAGGTGCCCGCGCCTTGATGCCCCAGCCGACCTCGGGCGAACCGGTGAACGTGATGAGCGCGATGTCGGGATCGTCGACGATGGCATTGCCCACCGAACCGCCGCTGCCGGTGACGACGCTGAGGTGCCCACTCGGCAGGCCGCACTCGTCGAGGAGCAGTTCGGCCAAGGCGATGGCGGAGAGCGGCGTCTGCGACGCCGGCTTCAGCACCACCGGGCAACCCGCCGCGATCGCGGGCGCGAGCTTGTGCGCGACCAGGTTGAGCGGGAAGTTGAACGGGCTGATCGCGCCCACGATGCCGATCGGCACCCGCAGCGTGAAGCCGATCTTGCCCGTCCCCACGTCGGACGCGTCGAGCGGCACGACGTCGCCCGCGAGCCGACGCGCTTCGACCGACGCGAACGTGAAGGTCGACACCGCCCGCTGGGCTTCGACGCGCGCGGTCTTGATCGGCTTGGCCGCTTCCTCCGCGATGATGCGGGCGAACTGCTCGGTGCGTTCCGCGAGCAGGTGCGCGGCGCGGTCGAGGATCTCGGCGCGCTCCCACGGCGCCAGCGTGTGCTCGCGGCGGGCTTCCTTCGCGAGCGCCACCGCCCGCGTCGACCTCGTCGGCGCCGCACGCGGGCACGCGGTCGATCTCGTGGCCGTCGAACGGCGACCGCACGACGATCTCGTCGCCGGTGCTCGATGCATCGACGCGCTCGTCGCCGATCGGGAGTGTGCGCATGGCAGGTTCGCCTTTCGCGGAGGGAAGCGGGTCAGCCCGCCGAAGGATGGGTGGTGAGCTCGAGCTCGCGGTCGAGCACCCGCTCGAGCAGCGCGCGCTTGCGGCGTGCGCCCCAGATCTCGAGCTCGGCGTCGTCGAGCGCGCGCACTCGCAGCAGCACGAGGGACGGTGTGACCATCGCGTCGAGTCCGTACACGTTCTGGTTGCGGCTGCGGTCGAGCCCGTCGGCGACGCGCAGGATCGCCGCCAACGCCCGCACCCGCTCGATGGCGGCGGCGTCGAGCAGCGGGAACTCGTCGGACACGCGTGGGTCACCACGACGGTGCCAGCGCACCACCGCCGCGAGCAGCTCCACCTCGTCGGGCGCGAAGCCGCGGAGCTGGCCGTTGCGCACCAGGTAGGCGGAGTGCTTGTGGTGCCCGCTGCTGGCGACGTGCTCGCCGATGTCGTGGAGGAGCGCGGCGAACTCGAGCAGCTCGCGGTCGGCGGCGTCGAGGCCGTGCAACTCGGCGGTGACGTCGAAGAGGTCGAGGGAGAGCTTCGCCACCTGACGGGAGTGCGACTCCGACCAGTTGCACCGGCGGGCGAGGCTCAGCACCGCGCTGCCCCGGATGGCGTGCGGGTCGTCGGACCAGTCGGCGGGGTCGTGGTGACGGCCCGCGTCGAGCACGATGCCCTCGCGCAGCGCCCATTCGCTGATCGTCAGCTGATCGAAGCCGAAGACGTCCATCGCGGTGGCGAGCACCATCGACCCGGCCACGATGAGGTCGACCCGTCGAGCGTCGAGACCGTCGATCCGCAGCCGGTCGGTCGCCGTCGACGCCATCAGGTCGGCATGCACGGCGAGGAACTCGCTGCGGTCGATGGTGAGCTGGTTCAACGTGGCCGGCGTGTCCTCGTCGCGCCGAGCCGCGACCATCTCGGCCAACGACTCGAGCGTGCCGCTGCTCCCGACCGCGATCTTCGGCTCGTACGGCGCCACCTCGTGCACGACGGGCGCGAGCACGGCCTCGATGTGGTCGCGCAACGCGCGGCGGTCGCGCTTGGAGATCGGGTCGGAGCGAACGAACTCGGCGCTGAGGCGCGCGACGCCGAGGGGGACGCTCGTCGCCCACATCAAGCTGCTGGAGTCGCCGACCATCACCTCGAGGCTGCCGCCGCCGAGGTCGAAGCACAGCGCGGGCGACGGGTCGAGCACGACCGACGCGCGCACCGCGCCGAAGATCAGTCGTGCCTCTTCGAGGCCACCGATGACCTCGATGTGCACGCCGGTCTCGGCCCGGATGCGGTCGACGACCTCGCCACCATTGGAGGCACGGCGGATGGCGGCCGTCGCCTTGGCCAGGACCTCGGTGGCACCGGCGGCCTCGGCGAGCAGACGGAAGCGGCGCACGGTGGCCACGGCCTGGTCGGCCGCGGTCACCGGGATCGATCCGTGACGGCTCACGACGTCGCCGAGGCGCAGCATCTCCTTCTCCTGCACGAGCGGATCGATGTGGCCGTCGGGGTGCACGTCGGCCACGAGCAGGTGGAAGGAGTTCGACCCCAGGTCCATGGCGGCGACGCGCATCGACTCCCACGCTAGGTCCCCGACCGTGGTGTCCTCGCCACGTCGGTACGGTGGACGCGGTGACCGAACCCGCACTCGCACCGCCCGCTCGCTTCCGGGCCATGGGCACCGACGTGGAGGTGCTGGCGGTCGGCGCCGACGACGCGGCCATGGCCACGCTCGGTGCACTCGCGGCCGACGCGCTCGAAGTGCGCGAAGCGCGCTGGTCGCGCTTCCGGCCGACGAGCGAGCTGTGTCGTGTCAACGACGCGGCGGGCGCACCAGTGGTCGTGTCGCCGGGCACGTTCTCGCTGATCGCGCGTGCGGTCGACGCGTGGCGCGACACCGGCGGTCGCTACGACCCGACGGTGCTCGCCGGCGCTCGAGGCCGCCGGGTACGACCGTGACTTCGACGCGGTGGCGCGCGCTGGCGACGACGAGCCGTCGACGTCTCGGGCGCCCATCCGGACGTGCCCGGCTGCGGCGACGTCGAGCTCGACTCGCTGGTGTCGGCGGTGCGCCTTCCCGGTCGGGGTCGCGCTCGATCTCGGCGGGATCGGCAAGGGCGCGGCGGCCGACGAGGTGTCGGCCGCGCTGCTCGACGCCGGTGTCCCCGGCGTGACCGGCGTGCTCGTGAACATGGGTGGTGACCTGCGCGCCCGCGGCGCGGCGCCGCAGCCGCACGGCTGGGTCGTCGACGTCGACGACCCGCTCGAGACCGGGCGCACCGGGCTCCTCGCGTTTGCGGAGGGCGCGATCGCGACGAGCACCAAGCTGCGCCGGACGTGGACACGCGCGGCGAGCGAACCCTGCACCACCTCATCGATCCCCGCACCGGGGAGCCGGCGGAATCGGGGCTGGCGTCGGTCACGATCGTGGCGGGCGAGGCGTGGCGCGCCGAGGTGTTGGCGAAGGCGGCCTTCGTCGCCGGGGTCGACGACGGTCGCGCGCTGATCGAGGCGTCCGGGGCCACCGGGCTGCTCGTCACCGACGACGGTCAGGTGCTGGAGCTCGACGGGCTCACCCGCTTCCGCCCTTGATCCTTGGCCGGTGACCTACCCTCGAGGGAGACATCCGGCACGCACGAGGTGATGGCCATGGCCCAGACGACCACGCGAGACGAGCGCTGGTACCTGCCGAAGTACGACACCGTCGAGGAAGAGCGCCAGCACCGCAAGCAGCGCCTCGCCGCCGGCTTCCGCATCTTCGGCAAGTTCGGGTTCGAGGAGGGCGTCGCCGGGCACATCACCGCCCGCGACCCCGAGCGTCTCGACCACTTCTGGGTGAACCCCTTCGGGATGGCGTTCAGCCACATCCGGGTGAGCGACCTCGTCCTCGTCAACTCGCAGGGCGAGGTGGTCGAGGGCGAAGGCAGCGTGAACACCGCCGCGTTCGCGATCCACTCGGCGCTGCACGAGGCGCGGCCCGACATCACCGCCGCCGCGCACTCCCACTCGCTGTACGGCAAGGCGTGGTCGTCGCTGGGTCGACTGCTCGACCCGCTCACGCAGGACGCGTGCGCGTTCTACGACGACCACGCGCTGTTCGACGACTTCACCGGCGTCGTGCTCGACCAGTCGGAGGGCAAGCGCATCGGCGTCGTGCTCGAGGACCGCAAGGCGGTCATCCTGCGCAACCACGGGCTGCTCACCGTCGGACACTCGGTCGAGGAAGCGGTGTGGTGGTACGTGACCATGGAGCGGTCGTGCCAGGCACAGCTGCTCGCCGAGGCCGCGGGCACGCCGATCCCGATCGGCGACGACGTGGCCCGCCTCACCTGCTCGCAGGTCGGCGCGCACGTCTCGGGCTACGCGAGCTTCCAGCCGCTCTACCAGAAGATCACGCGAGAACAGCCCGACCTCTTCGACTGACCCACCAACCCACGAACATCTCAAAGTTCGCGTACGTCTGCGACAGTGAACTTCGAGATGCTCGGTGGGATCAGCGGGTGAGCTCTCGCGCGGTGTCGACGACGCGGTCGCGCCACCACGCGAGCTCCTCGCCGGTCTCGTCGAACGCCTTCTCCCAGCCGAGCTGCAGCATCACGCCGACGAGGCACAGCGCCAGCTGACGTTCGAACCAGGGCGCAGTGTCGACACCGTGACGTTCGAGCGCGGCGCGGTACGCGTCGACGGTCGCGTCACGAGCGAGCTCGACGGGGATGCGCGCGCGGTTGAGCGCGAGTTGGTGGACGATCTCGGCGAGCGGCGGTCCCGCGCCGGTCTGCGACCAGTCGATCATGACCGTGCGGCCGTCGGGCCGGGTGCCGAGGTTGCCGAACTTGGTGTCGCCGTGGAGGAACGCGGTCGGCGTCTCGGCCAACGCGTCGAACAGTGGCCACGGCGCGTCCCGCAACGGTCGGAGCGCGTCGGCGAGCTCGGGTGATGCGTCGTCCAGCCGCTCCCAGCCCTCGGTGGCGATGCGGGGTACGGGCGACGGGAATCCGAGCCGCGCCTCGCAGGTGAGCGCGGCCGGTCCGAAGAACGAGTAGCGGTTCGCCGCCGGGAGCAGCCCGACGTCGTCGTGCCAGCCCCACGTGGCCGCGTGCAGCGCGGCGAGGTGGTCGAGGAACTGCAGTTGGTGCGCGACCTCGACCGGTGCGTCACCGGCCGGGACCAACCACGCACCGACGTCGCGCAGCAGCACTGCGCCGCGGATGCCCTCGCGCGCCGCACCGATGGTGGCGTGGTCGATCGAATCGGGCACCAGGTCGAACGCGCCTGACTCCCACACCCGGATCGGGATGCACCCGATGTCGCCGGTCTGGCGCATGATCCAGTCGTCGCGTCGGTCGAGGTGCTTCAGCAGGTAGCCCTCGCCGTCGATCACGACGCGCTCGAAGCGCGCCCCCGACTTCGAGTCGTCGAACTGCACCGGCGTGCGGCTGGTGGCGCCCGCGACCAAGGCGTCGATCGAGTCGGCCACGGGCCGGGGGATCATTGCGCGCCGTTGCCGCCGGTGCCGGCGCAGAACTGGCCGAGGTCGACGATGACCTGCTGGGGCGCCTGACCGCACCCGGCGTTGGTGCCGCCCTGGGCGACCACCGACCACGAGCCGGCGCCGCCGTGGACGATGACGGTGAGCGCGGCGAACTGCGAGCCCGGCTTGGCCGCGAGGTTCACCGCAGCCCACGACGGATCGGAGGCCGCGAGTCGGCAGGACGCGACGTCGGCGGTCTGCGCCGCGCCGGTCACGGCCGCGTCGATGGCGACCCGGATGGGTCCGGTGTCGGTCCCGCAAGGCCCGGGTGGTCCGGTCGTGCTCGTCGGCACCGACGTGGTGGGGGCGGCGGTCGTCACCGGCGCCGACGTGGTCGTCGTGGACGACGGGGCGGTGGTCGTGACGCTCGACGTGGTGGTCGTCGCGCGGGACGCGGCGTCGGTGTCGCTGTCGTCGTCCCGGATCGCGCGGGCTGCGAACACGCCGACGACGACGAGCACCGCGGCCACGATCGCGGTGAGGATCCAGCGCCGTGCCATCCGCGCCAGTCTCGCGGCCACAGCCGCGCGCGCCGCGGAGGCCCGTCGCGGGTGCGGGCTACATTCCGGGCATCAGCGCTCACACCGACCTCTCCGCCGATCTCGAACTCGCGCACTCGCTCGCCGACGCGGCCGACGCCTTGAGCATGGGGCGCTTCCGGGCCTCCGACCTCGTGGTGGAGACCAAGCCCGATCTCACGCCGGTCACCGAGGCCGACCGGGCGGTCGAGGAGATGATCCGGGCCCGCCTGGCCGAGGCGCGTCCGGGCGACGGCATCCTCGGCGAGGAGTTCGGCACCACCCGTGCATCCGACGGTGAGGGCGGCCACATGGAGGGCGGGAGGCGCTGGATCGTCGACCCCATCGACGGCACCAAGGGCTACGCCCGCGGCATCCCGGTGTGGGCGACCCTCATCGCGCTCGAGGTCGACGGCGACCTCGTGGCCGGCGTCGTCTCCGCGCCTGCGCTCGGGGCTCGCTGGTCGGGTGCCGCCGGTCTCGGCGCGCATCGTGACGGCGAGGCGATCTCGGTGTCGCGGGTGGCGAGCATCGCGGACGCGCACCTCGCGTACGACTCGGTCGACGCCTTCGAGTCGGTGGGCCTCGACGCGGAGTTCCTCGCGTTGGCCCGGCGGTGTTGGCGGGTGCGCGGTTTCGGTGACTTCTGGGCGCACGTGATGGTGGCCGACGGGTCCATCGACATCGCCGTCGAGGTCGGCGGTCTCGCGGTGTGGGACATCGCCGCGGTGAAGGTCGTGGTCGAACAGGCCGGTGGCCGGTGCACCGATCTCCGCGGTGACGCGCGCATCGACACCGGTGACGTGATCTCGACCAACGGGTTGGTGCACGACGACGTCGTGGCGGCGTTCGCGCGCGACTGAACACAACGGGGGAGTGGCGCGTGGGTACCGAGGTGACAGTCGGCATCGACATCGGGACGTCGTCGGTCAAGGCGATCGCGGCCGACGGCGACGGCAACGTCGTCGCGCGACGCGCGTACCGCACCAGGTCGTCGTGCCCGCGCCCGAGCAGTTCGAGCACGACGCCGCCGCGGCCTGGCGCGACGGTCCGCGACGCCGCGCTGGCCGAGCTCGGCGATCTCGACGTCCGTGGCGTCAGCGTGGCGGCGATGGTGCCGTCGCTCACCGCGGTCGACGAGCAGGGCACGCCGCTCACGCCGGGCCTGCTCTACGGCGACGAGCGCGGGCGCACCGGCGTGGTGTCGCAGGCGGGAACCGACGACGCGTCGGGCGGCTTCCTCGGCTACGTGCGTTGGCTGCACGAGACGGTGCCGACCGCGCACGGGTTCTGGCCCGCGCAGTCGGTCGCCAACCACGCGCTCGCGGGCGAGGCGGTGCTCGACACCACGACCGCGTCGCTGGCGCACCCCTTGTTCGACTTCACCGGGTGGGACGCCGCGGTCGCGGCCGAGCTCGGGATCACGCCCGCCGAGCTCCCGCGCCTCGTGCCCACGGGCTGGGAGTGCGGCCGCGTCGACGGCGACGGCCCCGCGCTCGCGTCGGGCTGCATCGACGCCATGGCCGAGCAGCTCGTCGCCGGCGCCGACCAGGCCGGCGACGTGCTCGTCCTCCTCGGGACCACGCTCATCGTGTGGGTCGTGGCCCACGAGGGCGCCGAGGTGCCCGGGCTACGTCACCATCCCGCACACCGCGTCGGGCAACTACCTGGTGGGCGGCCCGAGCAACGCGGGCGGGCTGTTCCGCGACTGGGCCACCCGGTTCCTCGCGCCGCCGGCCGACCGCGCGCTCGACCCCGGCGCGGTGCCGGTGTGGGCGCCCTACCCGCGCGGCGAGCGGGTGCCGCTCAACGACCACACGCGCCGGGCGTCGCTGCATCACCTCGATCTCACGCACGACGCCGCCGCGATCGTGCGCGCCACCGACGAGGCGTCGGCGTTCGTGGTGAAGCGTGCGGTCGACGCCGCCGTCACCCACGCCGGTGTGCAACCGAAGCGCGTGGTCGCGTCCGGTGGCGGGACGCGCGTCGACGCCTGGGTCCAGGCCATCGCCGACGTCACCGGACTCCCGGTCGACTGCGTCGCGGTCCCCGAAGGTGGCGCGCTGGGCTCGGCCTGGCTGGCGCGCATCGCGGCCGGGCTCGAGGAGCCGATGGCGATGACCGAGGGTCGGCGCTGGGCGAAGGTGGGTCGGCGGGTGGAGCCGCGGGACCGCTGGACCACCGCGTCGGCCGGTCGGTACGAGGAGTTCCTCGCGCTCAGCTAGACGCCTCGTCCGAGAACGGGGGCAGCACGATGCGCTCGCCGGGGACGATCAGATTCGGATCGCCCGACGCGAGTCGCGCGCGGTTCTCGTCGCAGACGCGGATCCAGTACGGCGCGACCTCGGCGTCGGGGATGTCGGTGGGGGAGCGGCCGCTCGTGCGCGCGAGCCGGGCCGCGGCGATGGTCCAGAGGTTGTCGCCCTCGACGACGACGACGTCTTCGGCGGTCGCCGGCGCGGCCGGTGCGGGCGCAGGCGCGGGTGCCGGAGCGTGACGCGCGAAGCTCGGAGCGGGAGCGAGCGTGGAAGTGGTGGTGTCGGCCGGCAGCTCCGCGATCCCGCGTCCGTCGCGCACGAGGGTCACCCCGGGTGGATCGTCGGCTCGGGCTGCGGCCGCGACCGCGGGTGCGAGCACCACCGAGGTCGCCACCGAGACCGCGCACGCGGCGTCGACGGCGCGGCGCACCGCGGGGAGCGTCGACCAGCGGACCGCGCGCACGGCCGCGGGCACCCGGCTCGCCGCGGCCGCGACGTAGAGCAGCGTCGAGACCAGCAACCAGGTGGCGCCGACCAGCGCGACCCATCGGAGCAGTGCCACGACGACGGTGGCGGGGTCGCCGTCGCGCAGCCACGGACCGAGGTGTCCGACGGGGACCGCGAGGCCCGGCCGGTGCCCGATCGCCACCAGCGCGAGCACGGTGGCCGCCTCGACCAGGACCGTACCGATGACACGAGCGGTGCGCTGCAGGGCAATCATCGGAAATGCACGATATGCCCGATTCGCCGAGTTCGTCAACGGTGGTCGTCGACGGCTCGATCCGCTGCTCGATCACGGCTCCAGTGGTCCGTGCCCCGTTCCGCCGCCGGTGTTATGTTGCGCCCCGCACGAGCACGGGGAGAGGGGTACGGCATGGCGCTGGCCGACGTGATCATCATCATCAGTCGCACCGGTGGGGCGTTCGCCTCGCGGTGGCTCCACGTGGTCGTGGGCATCACCTGGATCGGGCTCCTCTACTACTTCAACTTCGTGCAGGTGCCCGCCTTCGCGGAGATGGAGGCGGCGGCGCGCAACAACGCCATCGACAAGCTGGCGTCGCGGGCGCTCTGGTGGTTCCGCTGGGCGGCCGTCGCCACCCTGGTCACCGGGCTCCTGATCCTCCTGTTCCAGAAGAACGGCGACAAGTCGCAGATCTTCAGCGCCGACTACATGAAGTCGGTGCCGGGCATGGCCATCGCCACCGGCATCCTGCTCGCGCTCACCATGTTCCTGAACGTGTGGTTGGTGATCTGGCCCAACCAGAAGAAGGTCATCGCCAACGCCCGCAACGTCCAGGCCGGCGGCGAGGCCGACCCCGACGCCGCCGCCGCGGGCCGCAAGGCGTTCCTCGCCTCGCGCATGAACACCATCTTCTCGCTCACCATGCTGATGTTCATGGTGGGCACCGCGCACTTCTTCCTGCCCGGCAACTTCAAGTTCGCGCCGAGCGGCGAGCGATCGCGGCATCTACTGGGCGATCGCACTGATCATCTGGCTCGTGCTCGAGCTGAGCGCGCTCGGCGTGATCGGCGGCACCAAGCCCGGTGGGATCAACTGGATGTTCGACACCCACAAGGCGGCGATCATCACGGGCTTCATCCTCGTCGTCGTGTACTACGGCCTGTTCTACCTGGTGCTCAAGGCCTAGATCTCACCAACTCGTTGCGCTCGATCGACGGTGCCCGGCCTCTCACAGGCCGGGCACCTGCGCGTGCGACATGAACGACTGGGGCCGACTCCGTCTCGCGCTGGCGGTGCTCGGCTGCGTGATGTTCGCCGGCACGGTCGGCTACCTCATCCTCGGGTTCACGGTGCTCGAGGCGATCTACCAGACGGTCACGACCGTGACGACCGTGGGCTTCAGAGAGGTGCGTCCGCTCTCGGATGCGGGCATGGTGTTCACGATCGTGCTGATCCTCCTCGGGGTCGGGACCGCGTTGTACGCCCTCGGAGTGTTGATCCAGACTCTCGTCGAGGGTGACCTGCACGACGTCTTCGGAAGGCGGCGGATGGAGCGCAAGATCGCGGACCTCGAGCGGCCGGTGATCGTATGCGGATGGGGCCGTGTCGGCCGCGCCATCGCCAAGGACGTCGCCGACTCGGGCGCCGCGCCGGTGATCGTCGACCGCGATCCGGAACGACTCGAGACGTCGCCCTACCCGACCGTCATGGGCGATGCGACCGACGACGCGGTGTTGCAGCGGGCGGGGCTCGACCGCGCTCGGGCCCTCGTGGCGGCGCTCGACTCCGACGCCGGCAACCTGTTCGTGACCGTCAGTGCACGCGCGCTCCGGCCGGACCTCTTCATCGTGGCGCGGGTGCGCATCGACGAGAGCATCGAGAAGTTGCGCCGAGGTGGTGCCGACCGGGTCGTGAACCCGCAGAGCATCGGTGGTGCACGGATGGCGGCGTTCGTGCTGCAGCCGCACGTGACGGAGTTCCTCGACGTCGTGATGCACGACCGCGACATCGAGTTCCGCCTCGAGGAGGTCACGGTGGCGCCCGGTTCGCCGATCGTCGGAGCCTCGTTGCGCGAGGCACGGATCCGCGACCGCACCGGCGCGCTCGTGCTCGCGCTGCGCGACGAGAACGGCGAGTTCTCCACCAATCCGTCACCCGACGCGCGTCTCAGCGGAGCGCAGGTGTTGATCGCCATCGGCACGCCCGGTGAGCTCGCGGCGTTGACCGAGCTCGCCGGTCGGCCTGCGGGCTGATCAGTCGTCAGCGATCGCCGACGCGTCCGGCGAGACGTGTTCGTGGTCCCCGATCTTCGCGAGCACGGCGCGCTGCAGGTTGCGCTGTTGGGTGTAGTCGGCGATCACGCGGACGTCGCGCGCGAAGCGCTCGGCCTCGGCCGAGAACATCTGCTGGAAGCGCTGGGTGTGCTCGTCGTCCCAGCAGTGTGAGTCGACGAAGGTGAACACCTCGACCACGCGGCGCTGGATCTCGTCGAGACCCTCGGCGTAGATGCGCGCCACTTCCACCAGTGCCTGGTGGGGGATGGCCAGCCGGCCGAGGTCGGCGAAGGCGCGCAGCACGTTGACGTCGTCGGCGTCGTACGCGGAACGGCCGTGCTCGGACGGGTCGCGCAGCAGACCGGCGCTGGTGAGGTCGCGCACGAGGGCGTCGTCGACGCCGGCGGTCTCCACCAGTTCGTCGCGGTCGTAGGTGGTCTCCTCCGATCCCTGGAGCAGCCCGGCGAGCGCGCCGGGGTCGTCGCGTTCGAGGAGCGCCCGGATGGCGGCGAGCGAGAAGCGGCGTGCCTGGAGCGCGCGGATGCGCTCGAGTCGCTCCAGGTGCTCGGGGCCGAAGCGGCGGGTGCGGCCACTGCGCTCACCGCTCGGGAGCAGACCCTCCCGTTGGTAGTACCGGATCGTGTCGACCGCGACACCGGCCCGCTGGGCCAGTTCGTCGATGCGCCAGTCGCTCACGGGAAGGACCTCAAGGAGTGGGGGACGGGGGTCGAAACTCCAGGTACGCGCCAGAGTGTTTGACAATCTTACTCCGGAGTAGATACTCTGAAGTCAGGACGTCGAGAGTCCCGACACATCGTCGTGCCAGATGATCGTGTCGGACTTCTCGGCCAAGACGAGCGTCCCGGGCAGCCGGAGAGCGCCGTACCATCGACCCTTGTCCGCCCCCCCTGGACAGGGGTCGATGCGCGTTCGCGGCGGGCCTCCGGAGAAGATGCCGGAGAAGGATGTCGGCGAAGAAGTCGGCGCACCGAGACGAGGGGACGATGGCGTTGCAGACCGTGGTGGTGGTGGGGGCCTCGTTGGCGGGGCTGCGGGCCACGGAGGCGTTGCGCCGGGACGGGTTCGACGGCCGGATCGTCCTCGTGGGGGCCGAACCGCACCTCCCGTACGACCGACCGCCGCTCTCGAAGCAGCTGCTCGCGGGTGAATGGGAGCCGCAGGAGCTGGTGCTGCGCCGGGCGCCGTACGACGAGCTCGAGCTCGACCTGCGCCTCGGGGTGCGGGCCACCGCGCTCGACGCGGCGGCGAAGGTCGTGACGCTCGACCTCGGTGACGGAACCCAGGAGGAGCTCGCGTTCGACGGCGCGCTCCTCGCCACCGGCGCGACGCCGCGCACGTTGCCCAACACGCCCGACCTCGACGGCATCTTCGTGCTGCGCACCGTCGACGACGCGCTCGACCTGCGGGCCCGCCTCGCCGATCAGCCCCGCGTCGTGGTGGTCGGCGCGGGATTCATCGGGTCGGAGGTCGCGGCCACGTGTCGCGGCCGCGGGTTGTCGGTGACCGTCTTGGAGGCGCTCCCCGCACCGCTCGTGCGCGGTCTCGGCGAGACGTTGGGCATGGTGTGCGGCGAGCTGCACCGCGACCACGGCGTCGACCTCCGTCTCGGCGTGGGTGTCGCTGCGATCGAGGGCGACGGCAAGGTCGAGCGCGTGCGCCTCGACGACGGCAGCGCGGTCGACGCCGACGTCGTGGTCGTCGGTGTGGGCGTGGTGCCGGTGACCGACTGGCTCGAAGGCTCGGGCCTCACCCTCGACAACGGCGTCGTGTGCGACGAGACGCTGCTCGCTGCGCCCGGCATCGTGGCCGCCGGTGACGTGGCCCGGTGGCCGAACCCGATGTTCGACGGCGAGATGATGCGGCTCGAGCACTGGACGAACGCCGCCGAACAGGGAGTCGCGGCGGCGCGTCGCCTGCTCGTCGCCGACGATGCCGACGCCGTGCCCTACGCGCCGGTCCCGTTCGTGTGGTCCGACCAGTACGACCGCAAGATCCAGACCGTCGGGCACTTCCGGGGCGACGACGAGATGGAGGTCGTGCACGGCACGCTCGAGGAGCGCCGCTTCGTCGCGGTCTTCGGTCGCGGCGGCCGTCTCGTCGGCGCGCTCGGATTTTCCATGCCTGCCAAGGTCATGCAGTATCGGAAGATGATCGAGGAGCGCGCGTCGTTCGAGGACGCACTCGAACGCGCTCGCGCGTCGTGAACAGGCTGTGAGGCTCCGCCGCACCGGCACCGCCGACGATTCGGCCGCGGCCCAGCCGCCACTCATGACTGCGCGCTTCGTGGTCGTGATGGTCTCGGGGTTCTGCTACTTCAGCGCGATGGGCGCGATGCTGCCCGTGATCCCGCGCTACGTCGACAAGCGCCTGGGCGGCAACGACATCGCGGTCGGGCTCGCGGTCGGCGCGCTCGCAGTCGGCGCGATCCTCCTCCGGCCCATCGCCGGTCGGGCCGGCGACCGCTTCGGTCGTCGGGTGCTGATGATCGGTGGCGCGCTCATCGTCGGCACCACCGCGCTGTGCGCAGGGCTGGTCGAGTCGCTCGAGTGGATCATCGCGACGCGCGTGCTCATGGGGCTGGGCGAGGCCTGCTTCTTCGTGGGTGCCACCACGATGGCAACGGATCTCGCGCCGGAGGAACGGCGCGGTGAGGCGGTGAGCTACTGGTCGGTCGCGCTGTGGGGCGGGCTCGCGTTCGGTCCGGTGCTCGGCGAGTTGCTGCTGAACGGATCGAACTACGACCTCGTCTGGTACGTGGCCGGTGGTCTCGGGCTCACCGCCGCGGCGGTCGCAGCTGTTCACGCGGGAGACGCACGTCGGTGGTCATGAGGAACGCGGGAGGCTGATCGCGCCCGAGGCGATCAGGCCCGGCATCCTCCTGGCCGCGACGCTCATCGGCATCACCGGGTTCAGCATCTTCCTGCCGCTGTACGCACCGGAGGTCGGGGTCGACGACGTCGGCCCGCTGTTCCTCGTGTACGGCATCGTCGTCGTGGCGGTGCGCCTCTTCGGCGCCAAGCTGCCCGACCGTCTCGGGCCGATCCACGCCGGCACCATCGCCATCGGCGCCACCGCGACCGGCCTCGCGCTGCTCGCGGTGTGGCAGACCACGGTCGGGCTGGTCGTCGCCACGGTGATCGTCGCCGTCGGGTCGTCGTTCCTGTACCCCTCGATGCTCCTGCTCGTGCTGCGCGGCGTCCCGGAGCACCAGCGGGGGTCGGTCGTGGGCACGTTCAGCGCGTTCTTCGACTTCGCCGCCGGTGCCTCCGGCATCGTCCTCGGAAGCCTCGCCGCCGCGTCGAGCTACGCAGGCGCGTTCGCAGGTTCGGCAGTCCTGGCCGCGGTCGCGCTCGTGCTGCTGCGGACCGGGTTCGCGCGGCACGACGCCGGTGACCTCCTCACGGTCACGGAGGTCGGCACCGCGTCGGTGGAGCCGACGTCCCTTCCATGATGGTGACGGCGTGATCGGCGTTCTGTGACCGGACTGCTCGTCACCAACGACTTCCCGCCCAAGATCGGCGGGATCCAGTCGTACCTCCACGAGTTGTGGCGTCGGCTCCCGGTCGACGACGCCACCGTGTTCACCACGCCCTACGACGGCTGCCGCCGCGTGGGACGCCGAGCAGGCCTTCCGGGTGGTGCGGGCACGCGAGCGCGTGCTGCTCCCCACGCCGTCGTTGGCGAAGCGGATCGACGCGCTGGCGCGTGAGGTCGACGCGCCCGTGATCCTGCTCGATCCGTGGTTGCCGCTCGGCCAACTCGGGCCCCGGCTCACCGCCGCGCCGTACGTGGTGGTCGTGCACGGCGCCGAGGTGACGGTGCCGGGACGGTTGCCGGGGAGCCGGCAGCTGGGCGGGCGGGTGCTGCGCGGTGCCGCGGGGATCGTCGCGGCCGGGCACTATCCGGCGCGTGAGGCGGAGCGCGCCGCGGGCGGGGCGTTGCGCGGGGTGGTGGTGCCGCCGGGCGTCGACGTCGGTCGCTTCGTGCCCCTCGCCGACGCCGACCGGCGCGCGGTCCGCGCCACGTTCGGGCTCGATCCCGACCGACCGCTGGTGCTCGGCGTGAGCCGGTTGGTGCCGCGGAAGGGTTTCGACGTCCTGATCGATGCGGTCGCGGGTCTGCCCGACGTGCAGCTCGCGATCGCGGGTTCCGGACGTGATCGGGCGCGACTCGAGCGTCGCGGCCAGGAACGCGGGGTCGACGACCGAACGCGGTTCCTCGGCCGCGTGCCCGGACGACGCGTCGTTCCCACAGTTGTACGCCTGCGCCGACGTGTTCGCGATGCCGTGTCGCGACCGGTGGGGCGGGCTCGAAGCCGAGGGGTTCGGGATCGTGTTCCTCGAAGCCGCGGCCGCGGGGGTGCCTGCAGTCGCAGGCCGCAGCGGCGGGTCGCACGAGGCCGTGGTCGACGGCGAGACCGGGTTCGTGGTCGACGGCCGGGTGCTCGACGTGCGCGGCGCGCTCTCGGCGCTGCTGGCCGACGACGGATTGCGGGCCCGCATGGGGGCGGCCGCACGCGCGAGGGCGGTGATGGAGTTCTCCTACGACACGCTGGCGGCGCGGCTGGCGCCGGTCGTCGCCGGCGACCTCGCCGGCCTCGGGCCCGTGACCTGACCGCCGGTACGCTCCGGTTCATGGAGACGCAGCGCAGGAACGCTCGGATGAGCGGGACGACGAAGCGGAGTCGACCGTAGCGGTGGCGCAACCCGAGCCAGAGATCGACGTCGACGAGCTCGCCCGGCAGGGGCGCGGCATCCTCGCGTTCGGGTGGGTCGCCAACGCGCTCTTCGCGGTCACCGCGATCCCGGTGGCGGCGGGAGTCGACGACCTCCTCGGCGTCGCCGTCGGCGTCGCGCTGCTGCTCTTCCTCATCTCGGTGGGTGTGTTCGTCTACGCGTTCGCGCTCGCTCTGGCGCGCAGCACCCGCGGAGACGATGTCGCCGTCGCGAACCTCTTCTTCCTCCAGGGCTCGGCGCCGAAGCCGATCAAGCACAGGTTCCTGTGGCTGTTCCTGGTGTGTCTCGCCATCACGGTGGGCACGGCGGCGTGGGAGCCGTTCGGCGTGCTCGTGCCGATGCTGCCGGTCGGTCTGGCCGGCATGTGGGCGGCGCGATACGGCGTGTTCCCGCCGCGGCCGGTCGCGCAGCCGCGCCGGCGCGCCTGATGGCCGACGCCGCGCACGAACAGATCGACGTCGACGCCTCGCCCGCGCGCTGCTTCGCGGTCGCCAGCGAGTTCGAGGCGTATCCGCAGTGGACGAGTGACGTGAAGCAGGTGACGGTGCTCGAGCGCGACGTGCACGGGCGCGGCACCCGCGTCGAGTACCACGTGTCCGGCCTCGGGCGGCGCGTGCGCTACGTGCTCGACTACGACTTCACCGACGCGCCGGCGGCGTTCTCGTGGTCGTTGGTCGAAGGCGATCTGCTGCGCGCCCTCGACGGGCGGTACGCCTTCGCGCCGAACGGCGCCAACCCCGATGCAGACGGCACCCACATCGACTACACGCTGCGCGTCGACCTCGCCGTCCCCATGCCGGGGCTGGTGAAGCGCCGGGCGTCGGGCATGATCATGGGGAACGCGCTGCGCGACCTGCGGCGCGCCGTGGAAGTGCCGACCGACGAGGACGAAGCGGGAGACCCACCGGTGGAGCACGACTTGCCCGACGACCAGACGCCCGAAGACGCCGCGCCCGAGCACGAGACGTCCGCCGAGGCACCCCGAACGACGCCCGAACCGGCACCGAACCTGTCGCATCCCGACGCGGTCCCGTTCGACGACGCGGGCACCGAGGCGCGGCCGCTCCCGCCGCCGTCGGTCCTCGAGAGCGTGCTCACCGAGCTGCTGGGCGCGGTCCCGGAGGTGAAGGACCACGTGCTCGAAGCGGCCGACGCGCTGCTCGACGCCGCCAAGGCGCTGATCGAGGCGGCCGACCGCGTGATCTGCCAGCAACGCGGCGGCGAGTGAAAGGCGTGTGACCGTGGGCGACACCCCCACCTTCGGTGTCGACCTCGGCGGTACGAACCTCCGCGTCGCGCTGGTGGATCCCGACGGGAGCATCGTCGACGAGCGCCGCGTCGCAAGTCCGACCCACGCTCGACGAGATCGTCGCCGGGATCGCGACTGCGGTGCGCGACCTCGCGCCGCAACGGCCCGAAGCGCGCGCGCTCGGTGTCGGCGCCGCGGGCATGGTCGACCACGAGGGCACCATCCACTACTCGCCGAACATCCCGGCGTTCCTGCACGCGCCGGTGCGCGCGCGCCTCGAGGACGTCGTGGGCCTGCCCACCGTCGTCGACAACGACGCCAACGTCGCCGTCGTCGCCGAGCTCGTGCACGGCGCGGCGCGCGGCTGCACCGAGGTGCTGCTGATCACGCTGGGGACGGGCGTCGGCGGTGGGATCGTCACCCGGGGTGAGGTGCTGCGCGGCGCGCACGGGTTCGGGGCCGAGGTCGGGCACTTCCAGGTCGATCCGCACGGCCCGCTGTGCGCGTGCGGTCAGCGCGGGCACTGGGAGGCGGTGGCCTCGGGCAACGCGCTCGGCGCGCTGGGCCGCGAGTGGGCGGCCGCGGGCGCGGCACCGTCGGTGCTGGACCAGGCGCACGGCTCGATCGACGCCATCACCGGTGTGCTGGTCGGCGACGTCGCGCAGGGGGCGCGGAGGACGCGATCGCGGTCGTGCAGGAGTACGCGTGTCAGGTCGCGATCGGGTTGGTCGGGCTGGTGAACATCTTCGATCCCGAGCGGGTGTTGGTCTCGGGCGGTCTGGTGGAGCTCGGCGACGTCCTGCTCGGGCCGTTGCGCCACGCGTTCGACGGGCGCATCGAAGGTGCGGCACACCGTCCCGCGGTGCCGATCGTGCCCGCGGAGCTCGGTGGCCAGGCGGGCGTGGTCGGCGCCGCGGTGCTGGCGCGGGAGCTCGTGTGAAGCTCGGTCTCACGTTGCCCTCGTTCCGCGACGACGTCGCCACGTCGCTCGCGGTCGCGCAGGCGGCAGAGGAGCACGGCCTCGACGCCGTGTTCGCGTACGACCACCTCTTCCGCCGCAACGCCGCCGGCGAACGCCGACCCGCGATCGAGATGTTCGCGCTCATGGGCGCGGTGGCGGGTGCGACGAAGCGCATCGGCGTCGGGTCGCTGGTCGCGCGCGCGACGTTGCGGCCCCCGGCGGTGCTGGCGAACGGCTTCGACACGCTGGCGCGGATCCTGGGACCCGAGCGCCTGCTGGTCGCGCTCGGCGCCGGCGACGAGCAGAGCCGGGAGGAGAACGAGAGCTTCGGGCTCGACTTCGGCACCGTCGCCGAGCGAGTGGCCGCGCTGCGCGACGCGGTCGACGCGACGCGCGACCGTGGCTACCCGGTGTGGGTCGGCGGTACCGATCCCGCGGTGCGCGAGGTGGCGGCCGCGCACTCGGACGGATGGAACCGGTGGGGCAGCGGCGTGGAGCGCTTCCGGGAGCAGGCCGCGAACCTGTCGGCGGCGGCGGCGCGTTCGCCGTTCACCGTCTCCTGGGGTGGGCTCGTGGTGCTGGCCGACGACGACGACGCGGCCGCGGCCAAGGCGGAGCGGCTCGGGGTCGGCGATCACGTGATCGTGGGCGGACCCGACCTGGTCGCCGGCGACCTGCGGGCGTACGTGGATGCCGGCGCCGAGTGGCTGATCATCGGCCCGGTCGACTCGTCGGATCCCGACAACGCGCCGTCTCCTCGGCCGGGAGATCCTGCCCCGGCTCCGGTAGGAGATGGAGCCGAGCCGCTCGCCGGAGGCCGCGAAGCGGAGCGGAATCGACCCATCGAGGGAGAGGGCCGCCGCTACCCTCGGGGAGATGGAATTCCGCCGGATCAACGCGTCTGCCGCCGTACGTGTTCGGGATCATCGATGCCCTGAAGATGGAGGCTCGGCGAGCCGGGGACGACGTCGTCGACCTCGCGTTCGGCAACCCCGACCTGCCGTCGCCCGACGTCGCCGTCGAGAAGCTGGTCGAAGCGGTGCGCAACCCGCGCAACCACCGCTACTCGACGAGCAAGGGCATCCCGAAGCTGCGGATGGCCGTCGCCGATCTCTACCAGCGCAAGTTCGGCGTGGACGCTCGACTTCGAGACCGAGGTGTGCTCGCACCATCGGCGCGAAGGAAGGGTTCTCGCACCTGATGCTCGCGCTGCGTCGGCCCGGGCGACACCGCGCTCGGTGCCCAGCCCGTCGTACCCGATCCACATCTGGGGCCCGATCCTCGCCGGCGCCGGCGTGCACTACGTGCGCATGGGGCCCGAGCAGAACTTCTTCGACAACCTGACGCGAGCGCGTACGAGCAGGCGTGGCCGCGGCCGCGCGTGATCGTCACGTCGTTCCCGCACAACCCCACGACCGCGTGCGTCGACCTCGACTTCATGCAGCGCCTCGTCGAGTTCGCCCGCGAGCACGACATCATCGTCGTCCACGACTTCGCGTACGCCGACCTCGGCTTCGACGGCTACGACCCGCCGTCGATCCTGCAGGTGCCGGGCGCGAACGATGTCGCGGTCGAGCTCTACACGATGACGAAGTCGTTCTCGATGGCGGGCTGGCGCATGGGCTTCCTCGTCGGCAACGCCGAGATGGTCGCCGCGCTGGCGAAGTTGAAGTCGTACCTCGACTACGGCACGTTCCAGCCCATCCAGATCGCGGCGACGGTCGCGATGAACGAGGCGCCCGACTTCCCGAAGGAAGCGAACGAGATCTACCGCGGTCGGCGCGACGCGCTGATCGACGGGCTTGAGCCGCATCGGCTGGCACATCGAGAGGCCCAAGGGAACGATGTTCGTGTGGGCGCCGATCCCCGAGCCCTACGAGGAGATGGCGAGCCTCGAGTTCGCCACGATGCTGCGTGCAGGAGGCGAAGGTCGCGGTGTCGCCGGGCGTGCGGCTTCGGTCCCGGCGGCGAAGGCTTCGTGCGGTTCGCGCTGGTCGAGAACGAGCAGCGCATCCACCAGGCCGTCCGCGGCATCAAGCGCGCCCTCCCCAAGCTCGGCTGACCGATCCGCCAAAAGGTAGCGATCTGTTTCAGATCTGAAACGAATCGCTACCTTTCACCCGAGCTCATGCTCGGAGCGCGCGGTCACGCGGGGGCGTCGGGGTCGATCCAGGCTCGCGAGCGGTCGAGGGCCTTGCGCCAGTCGGCGCGGCGGGCGTCGCCGTGTGGGAGTGGTCGTGGTGTGAACGCGGCCTCCTCGCGCCAGGCCGCCGCCGCTTCGGTGGGTGACGGCCAGACGCCCTCGGCGATCCCCGCGAGCGACGCGGCGCCGAGCACGGTGGTCTCGCGGTTGACGGGACGGCGGACGGGAACGCCGAGCACGTCGGCCTGGAACTGGCAGAGCACGTCCATCGCGCTGGCCCCACCGTCGACCCGGAGCTCGGTGACGCGAATGCCGGCCGCGGCGGCGATGGCGTCGACCACGTCGGCGGTCTGCCACGCCATCGCCTCCACGCACGCGCGCACGAGGTGCGCGCGTGTCGTGCCGCGCGTCAACCCGAAGATCGCACCGCAGCGTACGGGATCGAACCACGGCGAACCGAGCCCGGTGAACGCAGGGACGAACACCACGCCGTCGGTGTCGTCGACACTGGCGGCGAGCGGTCCTGCTTCCGACGACGCGTCGATGATGCCGAGCCCGTCGCGCAGCCACTGCACCGCGGCGCCGGTGACGAAGATCGAGCCCTCCATCGCGTAGGTGACGGTGTCGCCGAGCTGCCACGCCACCGTGGTGAGCAAACCGTCGACCGGAGGCGGGTGCGAGTCGCCCAGGTTGACGAGGACGAACGATCCGGTGCCGTAGGTGTTCTTGGTCATGCCCGGCGAGAAGCACGCCTGGCCGAACAGCGCAGCCTGCTGGTCGCCGGCGATGCCCGACACCGGCACCGTGAGCCCGGCCGCGCGCGTGGGGTCGGTGATGCCGAAGCGGCCGCTGCTCGGCAGCACCGCGGGCAGGCAGGAGCGGGGGACACCGAAGAGGTCGAGGAGCTCGTCGGACCACTCGCGCGCGTCGAGGTCGTAGAGCATGGTGCGGCTGGCGTTCGACGGTTCGGTGGCGTGCTCACCGGTGAGGTTCCACAGCACCCACGAGTCGACGGTGCCGAACGCGAGGTGGTCGTCGGCGACGACACCACCTTCGGTGAGGAGCCACTCGAGCTTGGTGGCCGAGAAGTAGGGGTCGAGCACCAGTCCGGTGCGTTCCCGCACGAGCGGTTCGACGCCGGCGGCACGCAGCTCGTCGCAGCGGGCCGCGGTGCGGCGGTCCTGCCACACGATCGCCCGATGACGAGGGCGCCCGGTGCGCTTGTCCCACACCACGGTGGTCTCGCGCTGGTCGGTGATCCCGATGCCGACGACGGTGTCGCCGTCGAGCCCGGCGACCACCTCGCCGAGGGTGTCCTGCACCGCGCGCCAGATCTCGTCGGGGTCGTGCTCCACCCAGCCGGGGCGGGGGAAGTGCTGGGGGAGCTCGCGGTAGGCGAGGGCGCGGCTCAGGCCGTCGGCCCCCACCGCCACCGTGCGCACGCCCGTGGTCCCCGCGTCGACGGCGAGGACGACTTCGGCCACGTTCAGCGCGGCGTTTCGGCCGGCGCCTCGGCGGGCGAGTGCGTGATCGCGTCGGCGAGCGCGCGGCCCTCGGAGTGTCGCCGGGGTCGGAACTCGAACACATGGGTGTTCTCGTCGGAATCACGCACGAGCACCTGCAGCAGCACGCCATTGCGAACACGGACGAGCTCGCAGTCGGACGAGCGGAGCCATGAACACCGCGCCACCACGACGGGTCGTGACGATGACCGCGCCCTCGTCGATCACGACGTCGCGGTAGTGGCGACCGACGAACAGTCGATGACGATCTGGCGACACCTTCGCGTACCACGCCCTCATGCGGCTGTGACCCTACCGACTCCACGGGTCGACTCCGCGACGGGTCCCGCCTCCGGCAACGTCTTTGCTTCCGTCTCCTCCACGGGTCGACTGCGCGACGGGTGCGGCCTTCGGCGCCCGTCCTCGCTTCGTCTCCTGATGCGACACACTGGTGGTCATGCGCATCGGGATACTCACCGGCGGGGGCGACTGTCCGGGACTCAACGCCGTGATCCGCGCCGTCGTGCGCAAGGGCGAGGCGGTGTACGGCGACCAACTGGTCGGGTTCCGCCACGGCTGGCGAGGCGTGCTCGAGGGCGAGACGATGGAGCTCACCATCGGTACGACGCGTGGCCTCATCCACCGCGGCGGCACCATCCTCGGCACGTCGCGCACGAACCCGTTCCAGACCGACGACGGTCCGGCCGCGTCTGCTCGAGACGCTCGAACGCGAGCACATCGACGCCCTGGTTGCCATCGGCGGCGAGGACACGCTCGGTGTCGCGGCGCGCCTCGCCGACGAGTCGGGCGTCGCGGTGGTGGGCGTGCCCAAGACCATCGACAACGACCTCGCCGCCACCGACTACACCTTCGGCTTCCAGACCGCGGTGCAGATCGCCACCGACGCCATCGACCGCCTGCACACCACCGCCGAGAGCCACGACCGGGTGATGGTGGTGGAGGTCATGGGCCGGCACGCGGGCTGGATCGCGATCCACTCCGGCATGGCCGGCGGCGCCGACGTCGTGCTCGTGCCCGAGGTGCCGTTCGACATCGACGAGGTGTGCGCCCGCATCGAGCACCGCCACCGCCACGGCGCCAACTTCTCGATCGTGGTGGTCGCCGAGGGCGCGACGCCGCGCGAGGGCACGCTCGACGCTGCAGAGCGGCGAGGAGGACGACGTTCGGCCACGTGCGCCTGGGCGGGATCAGCAACGTGGTGACCGAGGAGATCGAGAAGCGCACCGGCTTCGAGACGCGCGTGACGATCCTCGGCCACGTGCTGCGCGGCGGGACCCCCACTGCGTACGACCGCGTCCTCGCCACCCGCTTCGGCATCGCCGCCGTCGACGCGGTGCACGACGGTGCGTTCGGCACGATGGTCGCGCTCCACGGTGAACGCATCGAGCGGGTGCCGATCGGCGACGCGTTGCGCGACCTGAAGACCGTCGATGCTGCCCTGCTCGAGGTGGCGGGGGTCTTCTTCGGGTGAGCGCAGTCGACGATCTGGTCGGGCTCCTCGACCTGGAGGTGCTCGAGGTCAACCTCTTCCGCGGCGAGAGCCTCGATCCCGACCGGGTGCGCCTCTACGGCGGCGAGGTCTTGGCGCAATCATTGATGGCCGCGGGCCGCACCGTCGACGCCGAGCGGCGCGTGCACTCGATGCACGCGTACTTCCTCAAGCTCGGCGACCCCAAGGTGCCCGTCGTCTACGAGGTCGACCGCATCCGCGACGGCCGCAGCTTCACCACCCGCCGGGTCGTCGCCATCCAGCACGGCACCGCCATCTTCAACATGGCGGCCTCGTTCCAGGTCGACGAGATCGGTCCCGACCACGACGACGACGACGCCCGACGTGCCGGAGGCCGAGACGCTGTCGTCGATCTGGAGGCCCGATCCCGAAGACGAGCTCGAGCCGATCGATCGCCGGGGCTCTCCGCACGTCGTCGACGCGTTCGACGTGCGGCACGTCGGTGTGTTCACGCCGCCCGGTGGCGTCCGCGGTGACGAGGTGCGCAGCCCCGACATGGACACGTGGTTCCGCACCCGCGGTGCGCTGCCCGACGACCCGCTGCTGCACACGTGCATCGTCGCCTACGCGTCCGACCTCACGTTGCTCGGCACCGCGCTGCTGCCGCACCCGATGACCGGCGAGCACCCCGGCTACATGATCGCGAGCCTCGACCACGTGATGTGGTTCCACCGTCCCTTCCGCGCCGACGACTGGTTGCTGTACCACACCCACAGCCCGTCGGCCGCGGCCGGACGCGGGTTCGCGACCGGGCAGGTGTTCTGCGCCGACGGCACGCTGGCGGTGAGCGTGGCGCAGGAAGGGCTCGTGCGCCCGGTGCGCGCGAACCTCATGAGAGTCGACCTCCGCTCCGACACCGTCACCACGCCCACGCCCGAGATGCGCACGGCGATGGCCGAGGCCGACGTGGGCGACGACGCCTACCGCGAGGACCCCACCGTCAGGCGGCTGGAGACGCTGGCGGCGGCGCTGCTGGGCAAGGAGGCGGCGCTCTACGTGCCGTCGGGCACCATGGCCAACCAGATCGCGCTGCGCACGCTCGGTGTGCCCGGCACCGAGGTCCTGTGCGCCGCGCGCGCCCACGTGTACCGCCACGAACGCGCTGCGTCGGCGGTGAACGCGGGCGTGCAGTTGCGGCCGCTGCCCGACGCCGACGGCCTGCTGCACGCGGCCGACGTCGACGCACGCGCTTGCGGGTGCCGCGCACCATCTGCCCGAGCTCAGCGCGCTCTTCCTCGAGAACACGCACATGCCCGCGAGCGGTCGGCCCGCGAACGCGGTCGAGATCGACGACGTGACCGCGGTGGCTCGTGCCGGCGGGCTCGGAGTGCACTGCGACGGCGCGCGCATCTGGAACGCCGCGGTCGCGCTGCGGGTGTCGCCCGCAGACCTCGTGCGGTCGTGCGACACGATGATGTTCTGCCTCTCGAAGGGTCTCGGCGCGCCGGTGGGATCGGTGCTCTGCGGCACGCGCGCGCACATCGACGTCGCGCGCACCCACCGGGCGCGCTTCGGGGGTCAGATGCGCCAGGCGGGCGTGATCGCAGCGGCGGGCGTCGTCGCGCTCGAGACCATGGTCGAGCGCCTGGCCGACGACCACGCGCGTGCCGCGCCGTCTGGCCGAGGTCGTCGCCGACGCGTTCCCGGGGAGCGTCGACCCCGACGCGGTGCGCACCAACATCGTGTGCGCGGCGGCGAGCGCCTTCCCGCCCGATCTGCTCGACGCGCTCGCGGCCGAGGGGGTGCTGGCGGGCACCGTCGACCCCGACACCGTCCGCTTCGTCACCCACAAGGACGTCGACGACGCCGGGCTCGACCACGCGATCGAAGTGCTCCGACGCATCGCCAGTGGATCGGGGCGCGGATCCGAGCGCGGATCACCGGCGGTCACCTGACCGCTACATTGCGACAGGTGCCCGCGTCCGACGACCGCCCCGCCCGCGCGCTCGCCGTCTACGCGCATCCCGACGATCCCGAGATCTCGGCCGGCGGCACCCTCGCCAAGTGGGCCGAGGCGGGCACCGACGTGTGGGTGCTCATCACCACCAAGGGCGACAAGGGCACGCAGGACCCCGACGCCGACCTCGACGCGCTCGCCGCCCTCCGCATCGAGGAGACGGCCAAGGCGGCGGCGATGCTCGGGTTCGCCGGCACCCGTCACCTCGACCACCCCGACGGCGAGCTGGTCGACGACCTCGCGCTGCGCGAGTCGATCGTCCGGCTCATCCGCGAGGTGCGACCCGACGTCGTGCTGTGCCCCGATCCCACCGCGGTGTTCTTCGGCGACGGCTACTACAACCACCGCGACCACCGCGTCACCGGCTGGGCCGCGCTCGACGCGGTGGCGCCCGCGGCGGGCAACCCGCACTACTTCCCCGAGCACCTCGCCGAGGGACTGGCCGTCCACCACGTGGGCGCGGTGTACCTCTCGGGCACGCTCGAGCCCAACTGCTGGATCGACATCTCCGACACGCTCGAGCGCAAGATCGACGCGCTCTTCTGCCACGCCAGCCAGCTCCCCGACGAAGCGGGGGAGTGGTTCCGCGACTTCCTGCGCGAGCGCGCCGAGGAGGCCGGCGCGGCCGCCAACGTGAAGCTCGCCGAACCCTTCCGCAAGCTCACCTTCCGTCCTGCCTGCACCGGTTCGGTCAGGAAGGGCGGCGGGGAG
Source organism: uncultured Actinomycetes bacterium (assembly GCA_963697125.1). Lineage (GTDB taxonomy): Bacteria > Actinomycetota > Acidimicrobiia > IMCC26256 > DASPTH01 > DASUAS01. Next base: position 151,028 of record CAVOMW010000006.1, on the reverse strand, counting down.
GCCGGGGGGCGGACGGGTCCTGGCGGCGCCACTCGGCCATGGCGCGCAGCACGAGCACCGCGACGATGCCGACGCCGCCGGCGCCGATGACCGCACCGACGAACGCCCCGACCAGGTGCGACAGGTCGCTCTGCGAGCTCACGTCGGCGACCCCGAACCCGATGATCCCCCCGAGGATGCCGGCGAGCACGACCCCGAAGAACGCGAGGAGGAACGCCCACCGCGACGGCAGCATGGGCGGGGTGCTGGTGTCCTCCGGCAGCGGTGCGGTGGACGGCGTACGTGCCGGTTCAGGAGCCTCGGCCATCGGCCGATGGTATTGCCATGCAGGAGTTCGCCACGACCTGGCCGATAGCATCGCCCGCGATGCGCGTCCTCGTGATGCTGCCGACCTACAACGAGATCGAGAACATCCAGGACGTTCTCGAACGGGCTCGGGCGGCCATGCCCGACGCCGACATCCTCGTCATCGACGACGGCAGTCCCGACGGGACCGCCGAGGCGGCCGAGAAGCTCGGCGAGGTCCTCGGCGGCGTCGACGTGCTACGACGCGCGCAGAAGTCGGGCCTCGGATCTGCGTACCGCGCCGGGTTCCGCGTGGGTCTCGCGCGCGGCTACGACGTGATGATCGAGATGGACGCCGACCTGTCGCACGACCCGGCGGTCCTCCCCGAGCTCGTGGCCGCGGTCGAGCACGGCGCCGACCTCGCCATCGGGTCCCGCTACGTGCCTGGCGGCTCGATCCCCGACTGGAAGTGGGTGCGGCGGGCGATCTCGCGCGGCGGCGGTCTGTACGCCCGCACCATGCTCGGCCTCTCGGTGCAGGACGCCACCGCCGGCTTCCGGGCCTACCACCGCGACAACCTCTCGCGCATCGACCTCGACCACGTGCGGGCCGACGGCTACGGCTTCCAGGTCGAGATGACCTACCTCACCGAGCGCAACGGCGGTCGCATCGTCGAGGTGCCGATCACGTTCCGCGACCGCAGCCTGGGTCGTTCGAAGATGTCGGGCCGGATCGTCGTCGAGGCGTTCCTGCTGGTCACGTGGTGGGCGGTCCGTGACCGGCTGTTTTCAGCAGGGCGCAAGAAGGTGTTCCGCGCGCGACACTGAGACATGGCCCCGTCCGAGTTCACCGTCGCGGGTGCGCTCGTGGAGTCGCCCGAGGGTCTGCTGCTCGTGCGCAACGTGCGCCGCAACGGTCGCACCGACTGGAGCACGCCCGGTGGCGTGATCGATCCCACCGACGCCACGCTGCGCGCCGGTCTCGCCCGCGAGGTCGAGGAGGAGACGGGCCTGCGCGTCACCGAGTGGGAGGGTCCGCTCTACGAGGTGCGCGCGCATCGCGCACGAGCTGGGCTGGGTCATGCGGTGCGAGGTGCACCGCGCGCTCGCCTACGAAGGTGACGTGGTGGTCGACGATCCCGACGGCATCGTCGTCGAGGCCACCTTCGCCGCCGCTGCCGCGTGCAGCCGAGTTCCTGGCCCTGTGCGCGCCCTGGGTGCGCGAGCCGCTCGCCGACTGGATCGACCAGCGGTGGGGTCCCGACCAACCACGCTCGTACACCTACGACGTGTTCGGCGCGGACCGCGACGACCTCCGCGTGGTGCGAGTCTGACCAGCGCCCGATGAGCAGGTCGGAGGCGAGCATCCTGCACGTCGACCTCGACGCGTTCTACGCGTCGGTGGAACAGCACGACGATCCCACCCTCGCCGGACGGCCGGTGATCGTCGGTGGGCTCGGTCCCCGCGGCGTGGTGGCGGCGGCGAGCTACGAAGCGCGCACGTTCGGCGTCTACTCGGCCACGCCCATGGTGCGGGCGCGACGCGCCTGCCCCGACGGCGTGTTCCTCGCCCCGCGCTTCGAGCGCTACCGCGACGTCAGCACCGAGATCATGACGATCCTGAAGTCGTACACGCCGCTCGTCGAACCCATCTCGCTCGACGAGGCGTTCCTCGACGTCGAGGGGGCGCGCCGCCTCCACGGCGACGGTCCCGAGATCGCGGCTGCGGTCCGCGCCCGGGTGAAGGCCGACACCGGGCTCACCGCGTCGGTGGGCGTCGCCACCACCAAGATGCTGGCCAAGTTGGCGAGCGACCTCTCGAAGCCCGACGGCCTGCTCGTCGTCGAGCCGGGCACCGAGCTCGACCTGCTCCACCCGCTCGGTGTCCGCCGCCTCTGGGGCATCGGACCCGCGACCGAGCGCAAGCTGACCGCGCTCGGCGTGAGCACGGTGGGCGAGCTCGCCGCGCTCCCCGAGGAGACCCTCGTGCAGGTGCTCGGACGCGCCGCGGGCCACCACCTCCACGAGCTCGTCGTGGAACCGCGACGAGCGCGCGGTCGTCGCCGACCAGGAGGTGAAGTCGATCGGGCACGAGGAGACGTTCCCCGTCGACCTCCACGACCACGCCGCCCTCGACCATCGGCTGGTCGGCCTGGCCGACGGCGTGGCCTCGCCGGCTGCGCGCCGCCGGGGTCACCGCCCGCACCGTGCAGCTCAAGGTGCGCTTCGGCGACTTCACCACCGTCACCCGCTCGCGCACGCTGCCCGAGCCCACCGACCTCGCCGCCGACCTGCGCCGGGTCGCCGGCGAGCTGCTCCACGCGCTCGACGTGGCGCCGGGCGTCCGCCTGCTCGGCGTCTCCGGCCAGCAGCTGGTGCGGCGCACCCCGGCGACCGCCGACCAGGGGACCCTCTTCGGGGAGCCCGGCGATCCCGGGGTGCCGGGCCCGCCGGGCACCTCGGAGGGCGAGATCTCGGCGCCGCCCCCGGACGACGGCCGTCAGGCTGCGCTCGAGCGGTCGGTCGACGAGGTGCGGGCCCGTTTCGGTCCTGGTGCCGTAGGGCAGGGCCGGGCGCGTAGCCTGCCTGGGGAAGGTCCGAGGCGCCCGACGCGTTGAGGACACTCAGGAACGTGCGCGAGAATGGATCGGCACCAAGGCGGGCGCCGAAGTACGAGGAGCCCGGGAACGGAAATGGGAGAGATGCCGCTTTCCGAGGACGAACAGCGGATCCTGCGGGAGATCGAGGAGAACCTCTCGGCCACCGACCCCAAGTTGGTGCAGCACGTCTCCGACAGCACGCTCTACCGCCACTCCGCCCGCGTCATCAAGTGGGCCGTCGTCGGCTTCGTCGCCGGGCTGCTCCTCATGGTGTTCACGTTCACCACGACGCTCATCCTCGGCGTCGTCGGATTCCTCGTGATGCTCGGCTGCGCGCTCACCATCGAGCACAACGTGCGCAAGCTCGGGAAGGCGGGGATGGAGAGCCTCACCGGGTCGATGCGCAGCGGCGCGCTCGAAGAACACGCTCGGCAACGCGGGCAGCCGCTGGCGCGAGCGCTTCAACCGCGACGATCCACCTTCCTGAGTGGGCTACACCGCGATCCAGGCGGCCCGTCTGTCGGGGTGCAGCACCGCGCAGGTCGACGCGTGGCGTCGCATCGGTCTCGTCGTGCCCGACGACGCCGACCCGGCCGGGCCGTACTCGTTCCGCGACCTGGTCGCGTTGCGCATGGTCGGTTCGCTGCTCGAAGCGGGCCTGCCGATGCCGCGGATCAAGCGCGCGGTCGCCGAACTGCTGGCCACCGGCGACGACATCACCGGCCTGCGGCTGGTGACCGACGGCGACGCGGTGTTCGCCTGTCGCGACGACGGCCAGATCCTCGACGCCCTCTCACACGGACAGCTCGCGTTGTTCGTCGCGGTCGACCGCTTCGCCGACGAGGTCGAGACCGAGGTGCGCGACTTCGACGCCGACCGTCGAGCGTTCGTGGCCGAGCTCCAGGCGCGCGACGGTCACCCGAGTCGCGGCGCCTGAACCGTTCTACGTCACGCACTTCGATTCGTGCGGAGCGGCAGTCATGTCGCGCGGTTCGCGCTAGCGCCGGCGTGTGCGCGGGGACCGCGCCACCCGAGCGCCGGACCGTAGAGATCGACGGCTTGCCACACCGCGGCGGCGAGGATCAGGGCTACAACGATCAACGCGATGACGAGCACGCCACGACGCTACCCAAGGCGACGGAGCGGCGGCCATGGCGTGTCGGTCGCGCTCCGGCAAGCGCGCATCGTGTCTCTGCCGAACCTGCTGACCGTCGCAGGTCCGCCTCACTGTTCGAGACGAAGTCGTCGAAGATGTCGCATTCCACGCGAACACGGTGCACACCGCGGCCTCAGCAGTGCGATCGGATCTGCGAGATGGGGCTCGGTCGGCGCGTGGGTCCGCCAGTTCGGCGCGGAGCTCGATGGGCTCGACGGCAGCCGGACACGACGTCGGGGCCGAGCCTGGCGAGCACGCACTCGCGCGACCTCACGAGCGATCGGCAACGGACGGACCTGGCGCTCAGTGCGGACAACCGCTGGATCGCGGTCAGCGGTCACAACAACCACCATGTGATGCTGTATGACCGTTCGCGACCCCTCGACGAGAACTCCGAACCTCACGCGGTCCTGCTCGGGGCCCACGGTCCTCACGGCCTGCGCTTCAGTCTCGATGGTCGACATCTCTTCGTCGCCGATACGCGACTCCCCATACATCCATGTCTATGCGCGAGTCGGCGAGGTGTGGTGTGGCGTTCAGCATTCCGTGGCGTCGATGCCAGTAGGGGAGGACGACCGGTTGCAACGGGCCGCGCCGGAACCTTCGTGCGGGAATGCTGGACTCAAGGCCCTCGATCTGGATCGTCGCGGCAGGGTCCTCGCCACGAGCTTCGAGGACCGAGCCCCTGGCCTTCTTCGATGCCGACGCGATCGTTGACAGCAGTAGACGACACGGTCCCGATCACGCTCAACACCTGGCGCTTGCGACCCTGACTCTGGAACACGACTCGAGGGCCGCGGCACGCATCGCGGCGCTTGAACAGTCCACATCGTTCCGCATCACGAAACCGCTGCGTGCACTCAAGTTGGCTCGGCTCCGAAGAGCGCATCGCTGAGACGATCGGTCCACGACTCGTGCGTCAGCGGCGGACCAACGTCGACGGATCGAGGCGGCGTCGCCACCGTCGCGTCCACGACGCACCGTCGTCGAGCGCGCGCTCGAGCTCGTCGACCGATGACCACGCGTCGCGCGCGTCGTCGGGCGCGAGCACGCCGTCGCCGTAGCGCGCCGCGCCGTACGCCCCGCGAGGTCGTGCATCGGACGCGCGGTCGCCGATCCCGTGCCCTCGGGCACGGTGGCGGCGAGGTCGAGTGGTGTCTGCGCGGCGCGGGGAACGACGTCGGCCTCGTGGAGGCGGTCGAGCGCCTCGGCCCACGCCCCGCTGACCGCGACCGCGGGATCGTCGGCGTCGTGGCGCCGGTTGCGCCGACGGCGTTTGAGCCCGAGCACCGCGCCGACGTAGCCGCCCACCAAGAGGGCCAGCACCGCGAGCGCGACGAGGACCGGCACCCACGCGCCGACCCCCGACGACGAGCTCGTGGTCGCGGGCGCCAACGTGGGTGTGGCCGGTGTGGGGTTCGGGGACGAGGGCGTGCCGTTCCCCGGGCTCGTGTTCCCGGGCGTCGACGGCACCGTGGACGCGGTCGACGGCGGCAGGGTGGTGGCGGGGGCGCCGGTCACCTCGGGTTCGTGCGGGAGGGCACTCCCACCCGCGGCATCGGCGGCCTGGTTGCTGGGCGTGGGGTCGAAGAGGTGCGTCCAGCCCAGCCCGCTCAGGTAGATCTCGGGCCACGCGTGCGCGTCGTGGCTGGTCACGTGGTAGCGGCCGTCGGCCTGGAGCGTGCCCGGCGTGAACCCGACTGCAACCCGCGCCGGGATGCCGAGCGAGCGCGCCATCACCGCGTACGCACTCGCGAACTGCACGCAGAAACCGTGCTTGTCCTGGAGGAAGGCGAGGATCGCGGGGGCGTCGTCGTGGTCGTCGACGTTGGTGTCGTAGACGAACCCGTTGGCGGGGTCACGGAAGTAGTCGCGCAACGCCTCGGCCTGCGCGAACGGCGTGGTCGCGCCCGCGGCCGCGGTGACCTCCACGGCGCGCTGCTTGATGGCCTGGATGTCGGACGTCGTCGGGAGATCGACGTAGCGCTGCACCGAGGCCGGCGGGGTCGCCGCGGTCGCGGCCTTCTGGTTGGCGGAGAACGCGCGGCCCGCGAGCGGCGGCAGGGTCGACCACACCTTGTAGTGCAGTCCGGTGATCTCGTCGGCGTCGGCGACGATCGTGCCCGACGACTCCACCTCGAGCGTGTCGGCCAGGCTGATCGCGGCCGGCTCGTACGCGGCCGGCAGCCAGCGCTCGCCGAGCGGACCGATGGCGAAGTCCTGTTCGAGGGCGTCGGCCGGCGGGTCCGACGGCAAACCCACGCGCACGCTGCCCTCACCTTCCGCGGTGAGCGTCCACGAGCCGCCGCGTTCGCCCGAGTACGTGTCGAGGGCGGCGATGCGCCAGTAGTCGGCGGTGTCGGACTTCACCGTGAACAGCTCGCGGTTGTCGACGTCCTGGAGCTTGCGGCCGATGTCGACGAAGGGTGCCAACGACGGCTTGTAGCTGTGTCCGCTCGAACCGTTGCGGCCCGTGCCGGCGACGTCGAGCAGCGGGTCGGACGACGAGCCGGGCACGAGGGGCGCGACCACCAGCGCGACGACGATCGCCGCACCGCCGAGCAACGCGGCCGGAGCCAGCCAGTGCGGGCGGGCGCCGCGCTGCGACACCAACCAGCTCCGGCGTTGGTCGAGCAGCGCGACGTTCTGTGCGAGCACGAACGCACCGGTGGTGACGCAGAAGCCGACGGTCAGCAGGAGTTGCGCGTCGTCGGTACCGAGCGTCGACGTCCACACGAAGAACACGAGCGCGGGCGAGACCGCGGCGAGCGCGGTCTGGCGCGAGAACGCGAGCCAGTCGGCGAGCGTGGCCATGCACCACACCGCGAGGACTGCGAGCAGGATGGCGCCGTCGGTGGTGGGCGCGGGGGCCGGGGCGGTGCGCAGCAGGTGCCAACCCCCGGACAGCTGGGTGTCGAGCGCGTGCCAGGTGTCGGCCCCCGGGAGTCCGAGGGTGGTGGTCGATGCCTCCAGTGCGACGACGACGTAGACGACGAGGCCGACGGCGGCGAGCAGCCAGCCGATCCACACCGACCAGCCCCGCCACCGCACGAGCGCGCCGAGCGCGTGGGGCAGCAGCGCGGCCGCGACCACCGGCACGACGAAGCGACTGTCGTCGACCACGCGTCCGAGCGAGAGCGCGGCGACGGCGCTGAGTGCCGCGAGCGCGAGCGGGGCGACGAGGCGCGCCCGGCGGACCATCACGCCGTGCCTCATGCGATTGGCCTCATCGGACCGGTCGCATGGCACGACGGGCGCTCGGCGCGCGGGACAGCGTCTCGTTCCACGCGGCCGCGAAGGGGGTGGACGACGCGTCGACCACCACCACCGACGGGTGGGGCGTGAGCACCGCGGGCTGGGTGAGCACCACGATCACGCCGATGCCGCTGAACGTGGCGAGGGCGCGGAGCGTGTCGGGCGTGACGCGGCCGAGCACCGCGACGACGAGGTCGACGCGTCGCTGCGCGCGCAGTTGTTCGAACACGGTGGCCAGGCACTCGCGCTCGTCGAGCCCGACCGTGGCGAGCACGTCGATCACGTCGTGGCGCGGATCGCCGCCGGTGCCCAGCACCTCGCCGGCACTGGTGACCACCTCGACCCGTCGTCGGAGGCGCGCCAGCCGGGCGGTGACCGACGCCGCGGCCTCGACCGCGACCTCGAACGACGCCGCGTCGTGGGCGCCCGGCTGCACGTCGAGCACGACCGCGGCGCGCGAGCGCCAGCGCGCTTCGTCCTGGCGGATCATCAGCTCACCGGTGCGCGCGGTCGAGCGCCAGTGCACGCGGCGCAGATCGTCGCCGAGCTCGTAGTCGCGCAACGTGACGAACTCGTCACCGAGGTCGCTCACGACCGCGCGCGCCGCACTGGCCTCGTGCTCGGCGCTGATGCGGCTCCCGACGGCGACCGGAGCGACGATGTCGTGGACGCGCGGTCGCACGACGAGCTCGGCCTCACCCGCGCTGGGTTCGCTGCGGCGGGCCACGCCGAACGGATCGGTGACCGCGATCGCGAGCGGACCGACGCGGTACCGGCCGCGCCGTCGCGTCGGGATGCGGTACGCGGCGCGCGCCGTCGCCCCGGCCGCGAGCGGCGGCACGAGGAACCGCGCGGCACGGCGGCCTTCGTCGAACCAGTCGGTGGCCGCGAGCAGGGGAGTGGCCGCGGGTGCCGAGGTTCTCGACCAGCAGGTCGATGCGACCCTCCGACCCGACGTGCAGCCGGTCGGGGTGCACGCGCCGGCTCACCGCCAGCGTGGGCGGGGCCTGGAACCGCAGCCAGCCCGCCGCCGCCGACCACCAGCACCAGCGCGGCGATCCCCACCACCAGCATCTCGCTCGTGCCCAGCAGGTAGCTGCCGATCACCAGGCCGAAGGCGGCACCGGTGAGCGACCAACCCCGACGGGTGAGCGTGGTGGTGCGGGTCCCCGCGTCGGGAACGACCGGGACGACGGGCAGACGCATCACGGCGCGGTCACGTCGGGCTGCTGCTCAGACGCCGGTGGCGCCCGGCACCGAGACCGATGCCAGGATCCCGCGCACGACGTCGTCGGCGCTCACGCCCCGCAGTTGGGCGTCGGGCGCGAGGATCAGCCGGTGTTCGAGCACCGACGGTGCCACCCGCTTCACGTCGTCGGGGAGCACGTAGTTGCGGCCGAAGCTGGCGGCCAGCGCGCGTGCGGCGCGCTGCAACGAGAGGGATCCACGCGGGCTCGCGCCGAGCATCAGATCGGGATGACGGCGCGATCGCGGCGACGACGTCGAGCACGTAGTCGCGCACCTCCGGCGCCACGTGCACCGACGGCACCATCGACGCGGCCTCGGCGACGTCGATGGCGGACACGACCGCCGAGAGGGAGTCGACCGACGCGTTGGGCTCGCCCTGCGAGTCGAGGATGGCCGCCTCGGCGTCGCGGGCGGGATAGCCCATGGGCAGGCGCATCAGGAAGCGGTCGAGCTGGGCCTCGGGAAGGGGATAGGTGCCCTCGAGCTCGATCGGGTTCTGGGTGGCGATCACCATGAACGGCCGCGGCAGCCGGTAGGTGTGGGCGTCGACGGTGACCTGGCGCTCCTCCATCGCCTCGAGCAACGCCGACTGCGTCTTGGGGGAGGCGCGGTTGATCTCGTCGGCCAGCAGCGACGTTGGCGAAGACGCCACCGGGGCGGAACTGGAACTCGTCGGCGGCGCGGTTCCACACCGACACGCCGGTCACGTCGGACGGGAGGAGGTCGGGCGTGAACTGGATGCGGTGCAGGTGCCGCCGATCGACGCCGCGATCGCCTTGGCCAGCGAGGTCTTGCCCACGCCGGGGACGTCCTCGATGAGGAGGTGGCCCTCGGCGAGGAGGCACACGAGTGCGAGGTGCACCTGCTCACGCTTGCCCTGGATGACGCGCTCGACGTTGCCGAGCAGGGCGGAGAACAGGCGGCCGAACGACGAGTCGCGGCTCGGCGCGGTGGCGGGCTGAACCACGAACACCTCCAGAGCGGGCTCACGACGGTACCAGAGCGCCTTGTGTGCTCAGCGTCAACACGGGGTCGACGCCGGAGCCGGGTACCGTGCGCACACATGACGCACGAGCCGTCGCCCCCGTTGCCACGAGTGTCGTTGCCCGGCCCGGCGTTCTGGTGGCGGGCCACGCTGCTCGTGCTGGCGCGCCCGCGACTGTGGTGGACCGCGCTCCAGCAGGCGCTGCGGCTGGCCCGGCGCCGATGGTGGACGCGGGCTCCGTTCCTGCCGCTGCCCGACCCCGACTACCTGCGCTTCCGCTTCGAGACCCAGTACGGCGCCGACGGTCGACCCGACCCCCACGACCTGGTCGAGTATCTCGATTGGTGCGACGAAAGTGCCCCGGTAGACTCGCTCGCCGACCACGCCACGTTCTGCGGTGCACCGTGAGGAGGTGCCGACGCTTGGGAAGAGCCCTGCTGCTCAACGCCAGCTTCGAGCCGCTCTGCGTCGTGCCCATGCGCCGGGCCGTGGTGCTCGTGCTCAAGGAGAAGGCGGAGATCATCGTCCGCAACGGCGCGGTCCTGCACTCCGAACGCGCGCAGCTCCCGATCCCGTCCGTGATCCGGCTGCACCACTTCGTGCGCGTGCCGTACCGCAACCGGGTGCCGCTCTCCCGGCGGGCGGTGTTCGCGCGCGACGGCCATCGCTGCCAGTACTGCAACCGCGCCGCCGAGAACATCGACCACGTGGTGCCACGGTCGCGCGGCGGACCCCACGCCTGGGACAACGTCGTCGCGTCGTGCCGCTCGTGCAACTCGCGCAAGGAGGACCGCCTGCTCTCCGAGGCCGGGCTGCGTCTTCCTCACCCACCCCGTGAGCCCCAGGCCAACCTCTGGATCGTGGCCAGCGCGGGCTCCATCGATCCCGACTGGGAGCCCTACCTCCCCGCCTGAGCCGGTTCGGGCTGGTGCTGGGCGTCGCGCAGCATCTTCGCCATCGACTGCAGCAGCTTCCAGCCGAGGGACCCGTTCTCCTGCACCAGGGGTCGGAACTCCCAGTACGTGACGCCGTGGCACACGAGGTCGGTGGTGGCGGTGACGGTGGCGAGCCGCTCGCCCGCGTCGATCAGCGCGATCTCGCCGAAGTGGTCGCCGGGTCCGAGCGTGGCCACCTCGTCGCCGCGGATGGTCACGTGCGCCTCGCCGGTGTCGATCACGTAGAACGCGGCGCCGCCCGATCCCTCGCGGATCACCGTCTCACCGGCTTCGAACCGCCGCGCCTTGAACAGCGTCGCCAGTTGCTCCACCTCGGCGTCGGACATCCCCGCGAACAACGGCACCGCGGGGAGCACGTCGGCGGGGTCGCTGGTCGGCGACGGCGGCGGTGGGGTCGATCGCGGCCGACTTCGACGTCGACGTGGTGACGGCGCGGCACTGCAGCAGGTAGAGCGTGCCGTCCGAGATCGCCCACTCGATGTCGCGCGCGTTGCCGTAGACCTGCTCGCAGTGCTGCGCGAGCCGGTCGAGTTGCGCGAGCTGGTCGTCGTCGAGGGTGAGTGCTTCGGCGCGCACCTTGTCGATGTCTTCCTCGTACGTGCCGCCGTCGGACCGCGAGCGCATCGCGATGCGCTTCAGCCCGGCGGTGCGCTCGAGCACGTCGCCGTCGCGCGCGACGCGGTACGTGTCGGGGATCACGAGCCCGGCGACGACGGCTTCGCCGAGACCCCACGCGGCTTCGATGAGGCTCTCCTCGGCGCCGGTGACCGGGTTCTGCGGTGAACATCACGCCGGCGACGTCGGGCGTCGAGCAACGACTGCACGACGACGCCGACGCTCGGGCGGGTGAACAACCCGACGCGCTGGCGGTACGTGATCGCAGAGTCGGAGTTGGCCGACCACCAGATCTCCCGCAGCGCGGACGGCACGTCGTCGATCGTGGGCACGTTCAGCAGCGTGAGGTGCTGGCCGGCGAAGCTCGCGCCTTCGCCGTCCTCGTCGACCGCCGAGGAGCGCACCGCGAGCGGCGTGGGCAGGTCGCGAATCGCCGACAGCACCCGCTCGATCGTCGCCGCGTCCTCGCCGGCAACCGCCTCGACCACGGGGCCCGCGAGCGCCACCCCGGGCGGCACCGGCAGGCCGTCGCGGATGGCGTCGCCGAGGCCGATCGCCTTCGAGCCGAAGATCGAGACGTCGCTCGCCTCGACCAGCGGGACGATGTCGTTCTCGCTCAAAGCACCGACTCCATGGGGCTGCTCGCTGCGCTCACAGCACCGTCACCTCGCCGGCGGCGCCGTCGACGCGGACGAGGGTGCCGTCGGCGATGCGCTCGGTGGCTTCACGCGTGCCCACCACGCCGGGGATGCCGTACTCACGCGCCACGATCGCCGAGTGTGACAGCAGGCCGCCGTTGTCGGTGACGATGGCGCCGAGCAGCGGCAGCAGGATGTTGAATGCCTCGGTGGTCGCGGGCGTGAGCAGCACGTCGCCCTGCTGGATGCGTCCGAACTCGGACGGACCGGCCACCAGACGCGCCGGACCTTCGTAGATGCCGGGACTGGCGGCGAGGCCGCGCAGCACGTCGTGCGAGTGCTCGGCGTCGGAGCTGCCGAACAACGAGTCGAGTGCGATGCCGGTGGCGCGCATGACGCGGCCGATGCCCGGAGGCAGGCCCGACGGGTCGGGCGGGGGCTGCGGCGGGTCGCCGAGGAACGGCGGTGCGTCGTGCTGGCCGTGGGTGGCGCGGTACTCGGCGCGCGCCGCGAGCTCGTCGCTCGACGGCCCGCCGGTGCCGGTCACCAGCGCGCACATCTCGTCGATGCTCGCGTCGACCATGTGCACCGGTTCGGCGATGTCGCCGCGCGCGGCGACGCGTCGACCGGCGGCGAGCGCGGCGCGGCGCATGAGGCCCGAGGCCCAGATGTCGCTGTAGACGCCGCGCTCGTCGCGCAGGCGATACATGAGGCGCGCCTCGCCGAGGATCTCGTCGAACTCCTCGCGGTGCTCCTCGGGCACCTGGGCGCGGACCTGCGCGGTGAGCTCGGAGACGTCGGCGCCGGTGAGGTCACGACCTTCGATGGTGATCTTGATCGCCTGCAGCAGCGCGTCGGGGAGCTCGAGCGCGCCGGGCTCGGAGATGTCGAAGCCGTCGAGCGGACGGAAGCCGACGAGGTCGAGGTAGCCGTTGACCGCGGCGCCGGTGTCGCCGGGGAGCGCGCGCAGCTGCGCGAGCACCTCGGCGGGGTCGTCGTCGGACGCGAGGATCCGCACCGCCTCGGGGTCGTCGGCGATGGTCTTCAACCGCTCGAGCTCGTCGGACCCGCCGGCCGAGACCTCGGCCGAGCCCCGCAGGAGACCCAGCAGCTCGGCGTGCGGCAGCGACGTCCAGTCGCCGGCGTGGGCGAGGAAGTCGCCGGTGGGGATCATCGCCCCCGCGGTGTAGGTCATGTGCTGCACGATCATCGACGCGTGGTGGTCGCGGCACCGCACGAGGTACGCGGCCAGTTCGTCGTCGGAGAGCGCGTCGGGGTCGACGGCCTGGATCTCGCGGTGCTTGGCGATCCCGGCGGGCTTGACCTCGGCGTCCCACTCCCGCAGCTGGTCCCGCCACAGCTTCCCGGCGAGGACCTCGTCGGCGCGTGCGAAGCGCTGCGGGATCTCCTCCTCGGGGGCCGGGCGCACCTGGTTGTAGGCGAATCCGTTGATGTAGGCGGTCTGGAGCCCGTCGATCAGGAGCCCGTAGTAGCGGGCGAAGTTGTTGGTGCCCTGCTTGAACGGCTCCGGGTGCATCTCGGTCCAGTAGTGCGTGACCGGTCGGGGGAAGTGCACCGGGTCACGGTTCCAGTTCCCCGGTCCGGGCGCCTCGAAGACCAGTCCCTCGGAGCCCGGCCCCGTGCTCGCGTCCGCCATGTCGTCGTCCCCTTCGGTGTGTGAGTGACCCCCGCCGAGGAGTCTCCGTGTCCGACGGGTGGAACGCAAGGCGCGGCGTCGGACGCGTCGTCGGACACGCCGTGGATGCCGAGTGGGAGGTCGGGGCGAAAAAGGGAGCGATGTGGGTTGAAGAGTGGGGGAGAGGGGTGTAGGGTGCCACGAAATGGAGTGAAGTGGTGACCGAGTGGAGTGAGCGGGAGGTCACCGCCCTGGAATCGCCCCGCAAGGGGCGGACGAGATGCCCCGAGGGGGCGGACGAGGACCGAGAGGCGAGGGATTCCGGATGTTCCTGGGAGAGTTCCAGCACTCCCTGGACACCAAGGGGAGGGTCATCCTCCCGGCGAGGTACCGGGACCAGCTCGCTGACGGCGCGTTCGTGACGAAGGGCAAGGGCGGCTGCCTCTCGGTGTTCACACCGGAGGAGTTCGAGCAGGTGGCGACCGAGATCCGCGAGCAGTCGAAGCGGGGACCCAAGGAGCTCAATGCGGCTCGGGTGTTCTTCGGCGGCACCAGCGAGATCCAGCCCGACAAGCAGGGTCGGGTCGCGTTGCCCGGGAACCTCCGGGAGTTCGCACACCTGGAACGAGAGGTGATGGTCGTCGGCCTGTACTCCCGGATCGAGATCTGGGACCGCGACCGGTGGCTCGAGCTCGACCGGCTGGGGGCAGAGGCCCTCACCGAATCCGACGACCTCCCGGACTTCGGGATCTAGTCCCGGCTCCGGCATCTGATCAAGACAGAGCAGACGGCGACACATTGACAACGGTGAGCCTGCGGGCCCGCCACCAGCCCCCCGGGCGGCGCGGCGCAAGCGCCCCTTCCGCCCGCTTCGCTTTCGCCGATGCGTCCGGGGGGCCGGTGGCGGTCTCGAGGAGACACGGACCGGGAGGGGGAGTCGGCGGATGACTGAAGAGTCGGCCGGCGACTTCGCACACCTCCCGGTGATGGCAGCGGAGGTCACGGACCTCTTGACTCCGGTGCCGACGGGTCTGGTCGTGGACGCGACGGTGGGTGGCGGGGGCCATTCCCGGTTGCTGCTCACGGCTCGCCCCGACCTCCGTCTCCTCGGCATCGACCGGGACCCCGCCGCCGTGGCAGCGGCGGGTGCAGCACTCGAACCCTTCGGGGACCGGGTGCGCATCGTGCAGGGCGGCTTCGAACGAGTCGCCGAATTCGTGGGAAACGAGGAGCTCGTGGCGATCTTGTTCGACCTTGGTGTGAGCAGCCCCCAACTCGATCGCCCCGTGCGGGGGTTCTCGTACTGGGCCGATGCGGCCCCGCTCGACATGCGCATGGACAGCGTGCAGACGCTGACCGCGGAGACGGTGGTGAACGAGTACACCGAGTCCGACCTCGCCGCGCTGATCGCCCGCAACGGTGAGGAGCGCTACGCGCGCCGCATCGCGGCCGAGATCGTCGCCGCCCGTCCCGTGCGCACGACCGGTGAGCTGGTGGAAGCGGTCAAGCGCGGCATCCCGGCGCCCGCCCGCCGGCGCGGTGGCCACCCCGCGCGTCGCACCTTCCAGGCCATCCGCATGGAGGTCAACCGCGAGCTCCCGAACCTCGAGACCGGTCTCGACGAGTCGGTGCACCTCCTGAAGCCGGAGGGCCGCGTCGTCGTGCTGGCGTACCACTCGCTCGAGGACCGGATCGTCAAGGAGCGCTTCACCGACTGGTCGCGCACCGAGGAGCCGGGCTACGTGCCCACGGGGCTCCCGCGCCGGACCCGCAACCCGATCACGCGTCTGATCACGCGGCGCGCGGTGAAGCCGTCCGATGCCGAGGTCGAAGCGAACCCGCGCGCCAAGAGCGCCCGCCTGCGCGCAGTGGAGCGGCTCGGCTCGTGACCACCATTGCTGCACCCCCTCGCCGCGCGCGCTCGACGCAGCGCACGACGGCCCGGCGACCCGCGCGCGACGCGGCGGGCGCTGGCGCACGCGCGCGGACGGCGAAGCCGCGTGTGGACGCGAAGCCGCGGTGGAGGCGAAGCCGCGTGTGGCGGCGAAGCCGCGTGTGGAGGCGCATCCGTTCGCGATCGGCCGTGTCGGCACGCTGCTCGCGGTCGTCACCGTGTTCGCCCTCGTCACCGCAGTCGTGTTCCATGTGGTCCTCGCGCAGCACCAGATGGAACTCGATCGCCTCAACGTGCGGATCGCCCAGGAGCAGCGCGTCTACGAGCAGCGCCGCCTCACCTCGTCGCTGCTCGCATCCCCGGAGCGCGTGATCCAAGAGGCGGAGCGACTCGGCCTCGTGGTTCCCCCGGAGCCTGCGCAGTACCTCTGGGTCCCGAACGCCCCCATGCCGAAGGCCAACGACGGATCGACTGCCGAGACCATCACCGACTGGTCGAAGACGAAGCCGAGCCTTGGCCCCCAGCAGCCGTGATCCGCGCGGCGTCCGCCGCAGTCCCGCACCCGCGCGCCGCCCGGCGCGCGGGTCCGCGCGCGCGCCCGTAGCGCGACCTGCGCCGGTTCCTCTCCGCGCGCCGGCCCGTCACGGTCGGCCCGTCGCCCGGCAGGCGCCGGCGCGACCGCGCACGACGACGCGCCCCAAGCGCGAGCCGAGCCGCCCGCTCCCGCCCATCCGCGCGCGCGTCCTCGGCATCGTCCTCGTCGACCGTGCTCGCGTTCGCCGCGATCGGTGTTCGCCTCTTCGATCTCCAAGCGCGCGACCGCACCCACCTCGCGTCGCTCGGGCTCGGGCAGCGCGTCCGTACCGTGACCATCCCGGCCGAGCGGGGCAACATCTTCGACAGCACCGGCAAGTTGCTGGCAGTGTCGGTGCCGCAGACCACGATCGTCGCCGACCCGCGCGTGATCAAGGAGCCGCTGGTGTACGCGGCGAAGCTGGCGCCGATCCTGCAGGTCGACCAGGCGGAGCTCGAGGCGCGCCTCGCCAACCGCAAGAGCGCGTTCGCGTACGTGGCGCGCAAGGTCGACGACGCCACGGCCAAGCGAGTGCGCGACCTCGACCTGGTCGGCATCTCGTTCCAGGACGAGTCGCGCCGCTTCTACCCGGACGGCGCGGTCGCGGGACCGGTGGTCGGCTTCGTCGGCACCGACAACACCGGGCTCGGCGGCATGGAGTACCACTACGACTCGCTGCTCACCGGCAAGCCCGGCAGCGCGCAGGTCGAGCGCGACCCGCAGGGCAACGACATCCCCGGCGGCGAGCGCCAGGTGTCGCCCGCGAAGCGCGGTCAGGACGTCGTGCTGACCATCGACTCGTCGCTGCAGTGGAAGACGGAGCAGTCATTGCTGCAGGGCGTCACATCGATGAACGCCAAGGGCGGCACCGCGGTCATCGTCGACGTGCAGACCGGCGACGTGCTCGCGATGGCAGTCGTCGACGGTGCCAGCGACACCGAAGCTGCGCACGTCGCCGCCGCCACCGAGAACAACCGGACCGTCACCGACGTGTACGAGCCGGGTTCGACGAACAAGGTCATCACCATGTCGGGCGCGATCCAGGAAGGGCTCGTCAACCCGGACACCGTGTTCGACAACGTGGGCCAGAGCATCAACGTCGGCGGCACCAACTACGAGGACGTGGAAGAGCACTCGTCGACGATGACCGTCGCCGACATCCTCGCCCAGTCGTCGAACGTGGGGACGATCGAGATCGCGCACGAGCTGGGCGCGACGAAGCTGTCCCAGTACCTCGACGCGTTCGGCTACGGGCAGCCGACCGGCCTGAACCTGCCGGGAGAGTCGGCCGGGTCGTCGTTCGACGTCAAGAAGGACTACACGGACACCAGCATGGGGTCGATCCCGATCGGCTACGGGATCGCGGTGACCCCCATGCAGATGCTCGACGTCTACACGACCATCGCCAACCACGGCGTGGCGCGCCCGCCGCGGCTGGTCGACGCGACCGTCGACGCCAACGGCCAGCGTCACGACGAGCCGCTGCCGGCGCCGCACCAGGTGGTCTCGGCGGCGACCGCCGACGCGGTCACCGGCATGCTGAAGAAGGTGGTGACCGACGGGACGGGCGTGAAGGCCCAGATCCCCGGCTACCCGGTGGCGGGCAAGACCGGCACGGCGAAGAAGGTGCCCTACGACCTGAACGAGTACAACGCGTCGTTCGCCGGGTTCGCGCCGGCCGACAACCCGCGGCTGGCCGCGATCGTGGTGATGGACTCGCCCCAGGGCTCGATCTTCGGCGCCGACGCCGCCGCGCCCGTGTTCCAGCAGATCATGCAGTTCGCGCTGACCTACGAGCGGGTGCCGACCTCGTGAATCGACCTGGAGCGACGGGTGTCGTCACGAATCCGACAACCGGTGCCCGGTACCCTTCGGTGTCCAATCCCGTGACCGACCCGAGAGGACGCCCGCGCGTGCGTTGGCACGACCTGCTCGCCGGTCTCGACCGGGTCGGGTACCAGGTCGTTCGGGCCGGCGATCCCGACCTCGAGATCGCCGCGATCACCCACGACAGCCGCCAGGCGAGCCCGGGGGCGTGCTTCGCGTGCATCCCCGGCGCCGTCACCGACGGCCACGAGCACGCCGCCGACGCGGTGGCCCGGGGTGCGGTGGCGCTGCTCGTCGAACGTCCGTTGCCGCTCGACGTCGCCCAGGCGCAGGTGCCCAGCGTGCGGGCTGCGCTGGGACCCGTCGCCGCCACGCTGTTCGACCACCCGTCGGCGTCGATGCGCGTGCTCGGCGTCACCGGTACCAACGGCAAGACGACCACCACCTACCTGCTCGAGATGATCGCGCAGGCCGCGGGTGACCGCGCCGGTGTGGTCGGCACCGTCGGTGCACGGGTCGCGGGTGAGCCGATCACCGCATCGAGCACCGCGCGCGCACACCACGCCGGAGGCCAGCGACCTGCAGGAGTTGCTCGCGCGCATGCGCGACGCGGGCGCGCGCACGGTCGCGATGGAGGTGTCGTCGCACGCGCTGCACCAGCACCGCGTCGACGGCGTGCAGTTCGCCGCGGTGTGCTTCACCAACCTGAGCCACGAGCACCTCGACTACCACGGCACCCTCGACGAGTACTTCGAGGCGAAGGCGTCGCTGTTCACGCGTGCGCGCACCGGCGCGGCCGCGATCAACGTCGATGATCCACGTGGGGCCGAGCTTGCGGCGCGCGCGGCGAGCGACGGCATCGACGTGTGGACGTACGCGACCGACGCCCCGACCGTCGACGTCGGCGCCACCGACGTGGTGTTCGGCGCTGCTGCGACGCGAGCCACGATCGTCGATCGGCGTTCGGGCACCGATGCGGTGGTCGAACTGTCCCTCGTCGGGTCGTTCAACCTGGCCAACGCCCTCGGGGCTGCCGCCACCGCTCGGGCCGCCGGGTTCCCGTTCGAGGCCGTGGTCGCCGGGCTCGGCGCCCCCCTGGTCGTGCCCGGACGCATGGAGCGGGTCGACGCCGGCCAGCCCTTCGCCGTCCTCGTCGACTACGCCCACACGCCCGATGCCCTCACCCGAGTGCTGGCCGCCGCCCGGCCCCTGGCTCGGGCCGACGGGAGAGGCGACGGGAAGGTGGTGTGCGTGTTCGGCTGCGGCGGCGACCGTGACCCGGGCAAGCGACCCCTCATGGGCGCGGCCGTCGCCGCCGGAGCCGATGTCGCCGTCCTCACCTCCGACAACCCCCGCTCGGAGGACCCTCAGGCCATCGCCGACGCCGTGCTCCCCGGTCTCGCCGACGCACCCGCGGTGCGGGTCCAGCTCGACCGGCGTGCGGCCATCGCCGACGCACTCGCCGCGGCCGCGCCCGGCGACGTGGTCGTGATCGCCGGCAAGGGACACGAGACCGGTCAGACCTTCGCCCACCAGCGCAACGTGCCGTTCGACGACCGCGTCGTCGCCCGCGAGGAGCTGGGGGCGCTCGGATGGAGCTGAGTGCGGCCGATCTCGCAGCCCTCACACGCGGCACCCTGATCGGCGCGCCCGACGCGCGCGCCACGTCGTTCGCCATCGACTCGCGCGTGATCGAGCCCGGCGCGTGCTTCGTTGCGCTCGTGGCCGAACGCGACGGCCACGACTTCGTTCCCGACGCGTTCGCGCGTGGCGCACGCGTCGCGGTCGTCACCGACGACCGCGACCACCCCGCGCCCGAGGGCACCGCGGTCGTGCGCGTCGACGACGCCTTCGGCGCGCTCGCCGATCTCGGCCGCGCCGCGCGCGCTGCACTCGGCGACGTCGTCGTCGTCGGCATCACGGGCTCGGCGGGCAAGACCGGCACCAAGGACCTCACCGCGGCCGCGCTCGCGTCCACCTTCGCCGTGCACGCGAGCCCGGGTTCCTACAACAACGAAGCCGGAGTCCCGCTCACGCTGCTGAGCGCGCCGACCGGCGTCGAGGCGCTGGTGCTCGAGATGGGTGCGCGAGCCCCCGGCGACATCGCCGCGCTCTGCGCGGTGGCGAGCCCGACGTCGGTGTGATCACCAACATCGGCCTCGCGCACGCAGGATCACTCGGCGGCCGCGAGGGCGTGGCGCGCGTGAAGGGCGAGCTGCTCGAGGCGCTCCCCGCCGCGGGCACCGCGGTGCTCGACGCCGGCGACCCGGCGACGCCCGGTCTCGCCGCCCGCACGTCGGCCACCGTGCTCCTCGTCTCCGCCGGGCCCGTCGTTGCCAGTTCCGCCGCCGCCGACGTCCGGGCGACCGACGTGGTGCTCGACGCCGAGCTGCGCCCCCGCTTCACGTTGTCGACGCCGTGGGGGAGCGGCCCGATCGCGCTCGCGGTCCGCGGCGCCCATCAGGTGGTCAACGCGTCGCTCGCCGCCGCGGTCGCGCTCTCGCATGGAGCACCGTTCGCCGACGTCGCCGCCGGGCTCGCCGGCGTGGCGCCGGCACCGTGGCGCATGGAGGTGGCGCGCAGCGCCGACGGTGTCGTCGTGCTCGACGACGCCTACAACGCCAACCCGTCGTCGATGGCCGCCGCGCTCGAGGCGCTCGCCCGCGTCGAGGTGTCGGGTCGCCGGATCGCGGTCCTGGGCGAGATGCTCGAACTGGGTGAGTTCAGCGTGCCGGAGCACGCCACGTTGGGGGACCTCGTCGGTGCCACGTCGGTCGACGCGCTCGTTGCGGTCGGACCGGAAGCGGCACCACTCGCCGAGCATGCCCGTGCCGCCGGGGTCGCCGTCACCGAGGTGCCCGACGCCGCCACCGCGCTCGACGCCATCACCGGCTTCGTCCACGACGGCGACGCGGTGCTGGTGAAGGGAAGCCGCGCGGTCGGCCTCGAGCTGGTGGCCACCGCGTTGCGCGGCAGTCGGACCCAAGGCGGCGGCGCGTGATCGCGCTGCTCGTCGGCACCGGCGCCGCCTTCGTGCTCTGCATCTTCACGACGCCGGCGCTCATCAAGGTGCTGAAGGCCAAGGGCATCGGCCAGCAGATCCGCGACGACGGCCCGTTCGCGCACCCGCACGAGAAGAAGGCCGGCACCCCGACGATGGGCGGCATCGCCATCGTGTCGAGCGCGCTGTTCGGCTACCTCGTCGCGCACGTCAGCACCGAGCAGACCAAGTTCGCGCGCACCGGCATCACCCTCATGGCGCTCGTGGTGGGGATGGCCGTCGTCGGTTTCGTCGACGACTACCTGGGCGTGCGGCGCGGTCGCAACATGGGCCTGCGCAAGCGGGGCAAGACCGGCGGTCAGATCGTCGTCGCCGCCGGCTTCGCGTTGCTCGCCCTCAACTACGTCAACGTGTCGACGCAGCTCTCGTTCACGCGCGTGTTCGACGTGCACCTCGCCACCGCGCTGTGGTTCGTGCTCGCGGTGTTCTGGGTCTACGGGTTCTCGAACGCGGTCAACATCACCGACGGCCTCGACGGTCTCGCGGCCGGCTCCGCCGCCATGGTCTTCGCCGCGTTCGTGATCATCGCCTTCTGGCAGTTCCGCCACCCGGGCGTCTACCACGTGCTCCCCGCCGGTTCCCTCGACCTCGCCATCGTCGCGGCGGCGATGATGGGCGCCTGCCTGGGCTTCCTGTGGTGGAACGCAGCGCCGGCGCAGGTGTTCATGGGCGACGTCGGCTCGCTCGCGCTGGGCGCGGCGATGGCCGGCCTGTCGCTCCTCACCAACACCATCCTGCTGCTGCCGCTCCTCGGCGGGCTCTACGTGTTCGAGACCCTGTCGGTGATCGCGCAGGTGATCTCCTTCCGCGTGTTCCACCGACGCGTGTTGCGCATGGCGCCGATCCACCACCACTTCGAGGTGGGAGGTTGGCCCGAGTTCACCGTCATCGTCCGCTTCTGGCTGCTCGGCGGCCTGCTCGTGGCGCTCGGGCTCGGCTTCTTCTACGCCGACTTCATCCGCATCCCCGGGGTGCTCGACTGATGCGCGTCCTCGTGGTCGGCCTGGCGACGACGGGCGCGTCGGTGGTGTCGTACACCCGCGCTGCGGGCCACGACGTCACCGTGCTCGACGACGCCCCCGGCGGCGGCGAGGCGTACGCGGCACGAGTCGCGCGCGCCGAGTTCGACGGCGCCCGCGTGATCGAACGTCCCGACGCCGCCGCGGCCGCAGCCGAGGGCCGCGCCGCGGATCTCGTCGTCCCCAGCCCCGGGGTGCGTCCCGACCATCCCGCGCTCGTCGCCGCCCACGACGCCGGCGTGCCGGTGCGGTCGGAGATCGATCTCGCCGCCGCGCGCCTGCGGGCGCGTCCGGACGCGCCCAAGCTCGTCGCGGTCACCGGCACCAACGGCAAGACCACCGTCACCACCTTGATCGACGCCATCCTGCGCGAGGCCGGCATCACCAGCGCCGCCGCCGGCAACATCGGTCGTCCGTTGCTCGACGCCGCCGGCGACGACGTGCAGGTCGTGGTGGCCGAGGTGTCGTCGTTCCAGCTCGCGTTCACCACCGACGCGTTCGCCCCCGATGTCGCGGTGCTGCTCAACGTGGCCGAAGACCACCTCGACTGGCACGGCTCGGTCGATGCGTACGCGCAGGCCAAGGCCGAGCTCTTCCGTCACCAGGGTGCGTCGGGGCTGGTCGTCGTCAACCGTGACGACCCGGTCGCGCTGGCGCTCGCCGCCGGTGCGCCCGCGCCGGTGGTGCGCTTCGGCACCGGCCTGCCTGCTCCCGGCGACTACGGCGTGGTGGGCAACGATCTGGTCGGGCCGCCCGGGGTGCTCGCGGCGGTGCCGGCTTCGGGTGCACCCCACGACACCGCCAACGCGCTCGCCGCCGCGGCGGCTGCATTGGCGGTCGGCGCCGACATCGACGCGGTGGCGCGTGCCCTCGACGGCTTCGGCGGCCTCGCGCACCGCGTGCAGCTCGTGGCCGAGCGCGGCGGGGTCCGTTGGTACGACGACTCCAAGGCCACGAACCCCCACGCCACCGCCGGCGCACTGGCGGGCTTCGAGCACGTGGTGCTGATCGCCGGCGGCCGCAACAAGGGCCTCGACCTCGGTGGGCTGCGCGTGCACGCGCCGCAACTGCGCGCAGTCGTCGCCATCGGTGAGGCGGCCGGTGAAGTGGAAGCGGCGTTCGCGGGCGCGGTGCCCGTCGTGCGCGCCGACTCGATGCGCGAGGCAGTGCGCGTCGCGTCGACGCACGCGCAGCCGGGCGACGCAGTGCTGTTGTCGCCCGCGTGTGCGTCGTTCGACTGGTACGAGAGCTATGCCGCGCGGGGTGACGACTTCGCGCGCGAAGTGACGTCGTTGGCGGACGAACCGGCAGGATGCCGGAACGGGGGAGAGCCGGCATGACCGCGTTGACCAACCCATTGCGCGTCCGCAGTCACGCGGACCGCGCGCCGAAGGCAGCTACCGGCCGGTCATCGACCGCGGTGCTCCTCGTCGCCACCGTCGTCGTGCTCAACGTGGTCGGTCTGGTGATGGTCCTGTCGGCGTCGTCGGTGTCGTCGCTCACCGACTACGGCTCGCCCTGGTACTTCTTCTTCCGGCAGATCATGTGGACCGTGCTCGGGCTGGGCGCGTTCGTGCTCGCGGTGCGCTTCGACTACCGGAAGTGGCGGACGCTGATCCGCCCGCTGCTCATCGCCAGCGTGGTCCTGCTCGTCGTGGTGCTCATCCCGGGCATCGGGGTCTACGTGTCGGGATCGCGCCGCTGGCTCGGCATGGGCATGTTCCGCTTCCAGCCGAGCGAGATCGCCAAGCTCGCCCTCCTGCTGTACTCCGCCGATCTCGTGAGCCGGCGCGCCGGCGAGCTCCACGACTGGCGGCGCGTCGTGCGCCCGGTGATGCTCGTGCTCGGGCTCTGCACCGCGCTCGTGATGAAGGAGCCCGACCTCGGCTCGGCCATGGTGCTGGCCATCGTGGTGTTGGCCGTGCTCGTCGCCGGTGGCGTGAAGAAGCGGCACCTCGCAGTGGTGTTCGGTCTCGGGATCACTGCGGTCACGTTCCTCGCGCTCGCCGAGCCGTACCGACGCACGCGGATGCTCACGTTCCTCGATCCCTTCGCCGACGCCAAGAACACCGGCTACCAGATCTCGCAGTCGCTGATCGCGCTCGGGAGCGGCGGCTTCACCGGCGTGGGGCTGGGTGCCAGCCGCGCGAAGTGGAACTTCCTCCCGAACGCGCACACCGACTTCATCTTCGCCATCATCGGCGAGGAGCTCGGCCTCATCGGCTGCTTCCTGGTGATGGGGCTGTTCATCGCGTTCGCGGTGCTCGGGGCACGCGCCGCGCTGCGGGCGCCCGACCGGTTCGGCTCGCTCATCGCCGCCGGCGCCACCGTGTGGGTCGTCGGGCAGGCGGTCATCAACATCGGCGCGGTCGTCGGGCTGCTGCCCGTCACCGGCATCCCGCTCCCGTTCGTGTCGTTCGGCGGATCGGCGCTGATCACCACCATGCTCGCCACCGGCATCCTCGTGAACGTCGCCCGTCAGGGTCGCAACCCCGGGCACGGCGCAGCCCGGACCGCGCCGCGCACGGCACCCCGCGCCGCCGCGCGCCGATGACCCGTGCGCGCGACTTGATCGAGCACCGGTGACCACGACCGACGTCCTGATCAGCGGGGGCGGCACCGGCGGCCACGTCTTCCCTGCGCTCGCCCTGGCCGACGAGCTCGTCGCGCGTGGCCACGACCGCGACCGCATCCGCTTCGTGGGCGCGGCCCGCGGCCTGGAGGCGTCCGCGGTGCCGGCGGCCGGGTTCGCGGTCGACCTCCTGCCGGGACGCGGCCTCGAGCGCAGCACGTCGCCCGCCGCGATCCGTCGCAACCTGCGCACGACCTACGACACCGCAGTCGCGTTCGCGCGCGCGTGGTCGCTGGTCGGACGGCTGCGACCTCGTGTGGTCGTCGGCGTCGGCGGCTACGCGTCGTTGCCGGCCCTGGTCGCGGCGCGGGCGCGCGGGATCCCCGCCGTCGTCCACGAGTCCGACGCGCACCCGGGCCTGGCGAACCGGATCGCGGTCCGTCTGGGGGCGACACCCGCCGTCACCCTCGCGGGCACCCCGCTCCGGGGAGCCGTGGTCACCGGCAACCCGATCCGGCCCGCCATCGCCGCGGTGGAACGGGCCCCGGTGGCCCCACCCCGCATCGCGGTCGTCGGCGGGAGCCTCGGTGCCCGCTCGCTGAACGAAGCGGTGCTCGGCCTCTACGACCGCTGGCGCGATCGCACCGACCTCACGATCCACCATGTCACCGGGAGCCGCGACTACCAAGGGTGCAGCACGAAGCTGGCGGCGCAGCGCGGCGCGGGCGATCGGCTGTCGTATCAGCTCGTCCCCTTCGAGGAGCACATGGAGGTCGTGTACACCGAAGCCACGGTGGTGGTGTCCCGTTCCGGCGGGATGACCGCCGAGCTCACGACCGTCGGCATGCCGTCGGTGCTCGTGCCGCTCCCGGGCGCGCCCGGCGACCACCAGACCGCGAACGCGGATGCGCTGGTCGCCGCCGGCGCCGCGGTGAAGATCCCCGACGCCGAGCTCGATCCCGCCCGCCTGGCGACCGAGCTCGACGCGCTGCTCGCCGACCCTCCTCGGCTCGCCGCGATGAGCGCCGCCGCACGCGCGCTCGGCCGTCCCGACGCCACCGCGCGCTTCGCCGACCTGGTGGAGTCGCGCATGACGACCCGTCCCGGTGGTCGCGATGACCGCACGTGACCGCGAGCTCGCACCTCGACCTCGATCTCGACGCAACCGCACGCCATCCACATCGTCGGCGTCGGCGGCGCGGGGATGAGCGCGATCGCCACCGTGCTCGCGCGGCATGGGGCACAGCGTGAGCGGCTCCGACCTGCGTGAGTCGCCGGCCCTCGAACGCCTCGGGCTCCTCGAGGTCACCACGCACATCGGACACGCCGCCGAGCACCTGCCCGACCGGCTCGACGCGGTCGTGATCTCCACCGCGATCCCCGAGAGCAACCCCGAGGTCGTCGCCGCACGCGAGCGCGGCATCCCGGTGCTGCGACGCGCCGACGCGCTGCGCGCCATCGTCGCCACCCGCACGACGGTCGCGGTGGCGGGCAGCCACGGCAAGACCACCACCTCGTCGATGCTCGCGCTGATCCTGCGGGCGGCCGGTTGGCACCCCAGCTTCCTCATCGGCGGCGATCTCAACGAGGTCGGCACCAACGCGGTGTTCGATTCCGGCGAGTGGCTCGTCGTCGAAGCCGACGAGAGCGACGGCACCTTCCTCGAGCTCGCGCCGCACGACGCCGTCGTCACCTCCGTGCTGCCCGACCACCTCGACCACTACGGCGACTTCGACGCGTTGGTCGCCGCGTTCGAGACGTTCGTCGCCCGCATCCCCGGGGTGTGCGCGGTGTGCGCCGACGATGACGTCGCCGCCGACATCGCCGCCACCATCGTGACGCGCGGCGACGCCGTCGGCCGCGTCGTCACCTACGGGTTCGCCGAATCAGCCGACTACGGCATGCACGACTACGAGGGCAATCGAGGCGGCACGCAGTTCACGTTGTCGCGTCGCGGTGAGGTGCTCGGGCTCGTGCAGCTCCCGGTACCCGGACGCCACAACGCGGTGAACGCCGCCGGCGCGGCCGCGATCGCGCTCGAGCTCGGTGCGCCCTTCGACGCGGTGACGCGCGCGCTCGGCGGCTTCGCCGGGGTGGCGCGCCGGTTCCAGTTCCGGGGTGAGCGCGACGGCGTCACCTACGTCGACGACTACGCGCACCTGCCGAGCGACGTCGACGCCATGATCCGTGCCGCCCGCGAAGGCGGCTGGGAGCGCGTCGTGGCGGTGTTCCAACCGCACCGCTACACGCGCACCGCAGCGCTGTGGCGCGACTTCGCCGACGCGTTCTCGGGCGCCGACGCGCTCGTGCTCACCGACGTGTACGCGGCGGGGAGCAGCCCCAGCCCGGCGTGTCGGGTCGGCTCGTCCTGCGCGCCGTGCTCGACGCGCACCCCGAACAGGCCGTCACCTACCTGCCCCGCCGCGCCGACCTCGTCGCGCACGTGCCGCGCCTCGCCCGCCCCGGCGACGTCGTGCTGACGCTCGGCGCCGGCGACCTCACCACCGCCCCCGACGAGTGGTTGGCGCCGCGACCGTGAACCCCGACGCCCTCGCGGCGCGTCTCACCGCGGCCGGTGTGCGCGTCGAGCGTGACGTCCCCGTGGCCGACCTCAGCACGTACCACGTCGGTGGTCCGGTCGCGGTGCTCGCGCGCGTCGGTTCGCCGGCCGAGCTCGCCGCGCTCGCGACCGCGTACGACGGCACCGCCGACGGCGAACCGTCGCCGCCGCTCCTCGTGGTCGGTCGAGGTTCCAACCTGCTCGTCGCCGACACCGGTTTCGCCGGGCTCGGTCTGGTCCTCGACGGGGAGTACGACACCGTCGAGCTCGACGCCGGTCCGGTCACCGTGCGGGCGGGAGCCGCGGTTGCGCTCCCGGTCCTGGCCCGACGGGCCGCGGGCGCGGGACGCACCGGGCTCGAGTTCTACGTCGGGATCCCCGGCACCGTCGGCGGCGCGGTCCGCATGAACGCGGGTGGCCACGGTCGCGAGACCGCCGACGTCCTGGTCGACGCCGAGGTCGCCGACCTCGCCACCGGCGGCACGCCGTCGTCCCGGCCCCTCGCCGCACTGGGGTTCGGGTACCGGTGCTCCGCCCTGGCCCCGACCGAGGTGGTCACCGGCGCCACCTTCCGGGTGGTCGACGGCGACGCGCCCGCGGCCGAGGCCGAGGTGGCGGCGATCGTCCGCTGGCGTCGCGAGCACCAGCCCGGGGGCTCGAACGCGGGCTCGGTCTTCGCCAACCCGCCGGGTGACTCGGCCGGTCGGCTGGTCGACTCGCTCGGGCTCAAGGGCCTGCGGGTCGGTGGTGCGGTGGTCTCGCCCAAGCACGCCAACTTCTTCCAGGCCGAGGCCGGCGCCACCGCCGACGACGTGCGCCGCCTCGTGGTGGAGGTGCGCCGACGGGTCCTCGACGCCACCGGCATCGCACTCGTCCCCGAGCTGCGCATGGTGGGCTTCGACGACCAGGTGTCTGACGACCCGGGAGCTGACGAGGGGGTGTCGCGGTGAGCACCCGCGCCACGTCGCAGTCCGGGGCGCGGGCCGTGTCGTCGGGCGCGATCCGCACCCACGCCGCCCGCGCGCACGAGCTCACGGGCGCAGTCGCGGAAGGCGTCGAAGCACGCGTCGGTGCGCCGTCGACGGTTGCTGGTCGTCGGGATCGTCGTGGTGGTGCTGGCGGCGATCGCCTACGGCGTGACGCGCTCACCGCTCCTCGCCGTCGACACCCTCCAGGTGCGGGGCACCTCCCACCTCACCGCCGCCCAGGTGGTCGACGCCGCCGGCGTCCAGGAGGGCGACCCGATGGTGTGGATCGACACGACGGCCGCCGTCGACGGCATGGACGCGCTGCCCTACGTGCGCGACGCGAGCCTCACCCGGGAGTGGCCCGACACCGTGCGCATCACCGTGCACGAGCGCACGCCGGCGGCATGGATCGACGGTCCGGCCGGCAAGGCCGTGGTCGACCGCACCGGGCGCGTGCTCGAGACGGTTGACCGCCGCGCCGCCGGGGATGCCGCAGCTGCTCGGGGCGAAGGTCGTGCCACCGCCGGGTGGCACCGTCGACGCGGTCGGGGCGGCTCGGGTCGCAGGCGCGCTCACCGGTCTCGCCGCCGCGGCCACGACGTCGGTCGAGGTCACCGACCACGGGATCGTGCTGCACCTGGCCGCGGGTCCCGAGGTGCGGATGGGGGACGGCGACCCAGGTCGGCGTGAAGATCCGCGCCGCGCTCGCGGTCCTGAACGCGCTGCCGGACGCGCCCCCGGCGTACGTCGACGTCAGCGTGCCGACCAATCCGGTGGCGGGGTGAACCGGTTGTGGAGCGTGATGAGTTGACCACTGAATGTTGCGAGAGTAAAGTCTGCACCGAAAGTACAGCTTGACATAACTCTCAACCTCGACTGGAGGTTCAGGGTTGTGCCGGGAGCCCCTGAAGCAGCGAGATGCAGGGGCCCATATCCCCGTAGAACTGGCGGTCCGCCGCCACAATGGCGCGGACGAGTCCGCGGGACGAGCAAAGGACACAACAGCATGCTGGGCGAGCCGCAGAACTACCTGGCGGTGATCAAGGTCATCGGGGTCGGCGGAGGTGGATGCAACGCCGTCAACCGGATGATCGACGCGGGGCTGAAGGGTGTGGAGTTCATCTCGGTGAACACCGACGCGCAGTCGCTGCTCATGAGCGACGCCGACGTGAAGCTCGACATCGGCCGCGAGATCACCCGCGGTCTCGGTGCGGGGTCCGACCCGGAGATCGGCCGTCAGGCCGCCGAGGACCACCGCGAGGAGATCGAAGAGGTGCTCAAGGGCGCCGACATGGTGTTCATCACCCTCGGCGAGGGCGGCGGCACCGGCACCGGCGCGGGCCCGGTCGTGGCCGAGGTGGCCAAGGCTGCCGGCGCGCTCACGATCGGCATCGCCACCCGCCCGTTCAGCTTCGAGGGGCGCCGGCGCGGCGTGCAGGCCGAGAACGGCATCCAGAAGATGCGCGAGAAGGTCGACACGCTCATCGTCATCCCCAACGACCGGCTGCTCACCGTGGCCGACGAGCGCACGTCGATGCTCAACGCGTTCAAGACCTGCGACGAGGTCCTGCTCCAGGGTGTGCAGGGCATCACCGACCTCATCACCACGCCGGGTCTCATCAACACCGACTTCGCCGACGTGCGGATGATCATGAGCAACGCCGGCAGCGCGCTCATGGGCATCGGCTACGCGTCGGGCGACGGGCGCGCGGTCAACGCGGCCCGCGCCGCGATCTCGAGCCCGATGCTCGAGGCGAGCGTCGAAGGTGCGCGCGGGATGCTGCTCAACGTGTCGGGCCCGTCCGACCTCGGCCTGTTCGAGGTCAACGAGGCGGCCGAGATCGTGGCCAAGGCCGCGCACCCCGACTCCAACATCATCTTCGGTGCGGTGATCGACGACAGCCTCGGCGACGAGGTCCGCATCACCGTGATCGCCGCCGGCTTCGACCGCTACGAGGGCGAGAAGCGCCCGTCGCGCGGGCTCACGTCGCTCGGTCTCGACGACGAAGACGACCTCGGCGACGGCATCGACTTCGGCTCCGCGGGTGACGACGACGGCGACGGCGACGACCAGTTCGACGTGCCCGAGTTCCTTCGGTAAGCCGGTCCGCGCTGATCGAGACCTCGCTTGATTGAGGTCGAGGCGCCGGGCGTCCGGGTCGTCTTCACCGACCGCCACGGCGGCGAGTCCGCCGCGCCCTACGCATCGCTCAACCTGGGTGACCACGTCGGCGACGATCCCGATGTGGTCACCCAGAACCGCGCCCGGCTCGCGACCCTGTTCGCGTCCCAACTCGACGGGCGTCCCGCCGATCCGGCCGCCTGGGTCTGGCTCCGGCAGGTGCACGGCCGGGCGGTGGTGACGGTCGACACCGCTCCCACCGCGCCCGCCGCACCGCCGGAGGCCGACGCTGCGGTCACCACCGCGGTCGGGCTTCCCCTGGTCGTGCTCACCGCCGACTGCGCCCCGGTCGCGCTGGCGAGCCCGGGCGGCGTCGCCGTGGTCCACGCCGGGTGGCCCGGGCTCGAGCAGGGCGTGCTCGGTGCCGCGGTCGATGCGCTCCGGGCCGTCGCACCGGGACCGGTGCGCGCCTGGCTGGGTCCGTGCGTGCACCCGGACCACTACGAGTTCGGCGCCGATCTCCTCGAACGGCTCGTCGCGCGCCTCGGCCCCGAGGTGGCGTCGACGACCCCCGCGGGCACGCCTGCGCTCGACATCCCGACCGCGGTGCGCGTGTCGCTCGCGCGTGCCGGTGTCGACGACCTCACCGACGTCGACCTCTGCACGGCGGAGTCACCCGACCTCTTCTCCCATCGCCGCGACGGCGTCACCGGTCGCCAGGCCGTCGTCGTCGTGCGCACCTCGTGAGCGTCGCCGGGTGACCGTCGAGGAGCGCGTCGCCGAAGTGCGCGACCGCATCGCGGCCGCTGCCGCACGCGCCGGTCGCGACCCGGCAACGATCACGCTGGTCGCGGCGACCAAGACCGTCGACGTCGAGCGCGTGCAGCAGGTCGTCGATGCCGGCGTGGTGAACGTCGGCGAGAACCGCGCCCAGGAGCTGCTCGCGAAGACCGCGGTGCAGGGCGCGCAGTGGCACTTCCTCGGACAGCTCCAGCGCAACAAGGTGCGCCAGCTCGCGCCGTGGGTCAGCTGCTGGCAGTCGGTCGATCGGGCCGAGCTCGGCGCCGAGATCGCCCGGCGCGCCCCGGGCGCACGCGTCCTCGTGGAGGTGAACGTGGGGGAGGAGCCGCAGAAGGGCGGCTGCCCGCCGGCGATGGTGCCGGCGCTCGTCGATGCCCTGCGCGTCGACGGCCTCGACGTCGCCGGGCTCATGACGGTGCCGCCCCACGACGACGACCCCCGGCGCTGGTTCGCGCGGCTCGCGCGAGCAGGCCGTCGCCCTCGAGCTCGCGGAGCTGTCGATGGGCATGACCGACGACTTCGACATCGCGGTCGAGGAGGGGGCGACGATGGTGCGGGTCGGCCGGGCCCTGTTCGGCGCCCGCGCACGACCCGAGCTGCGTCACGGCGGTGACCTCAGTGCCGCCGTCGCCGGTCCGGCACCCGCCCGATCCGCCGCCTCCGCTGCGCTCCGCGACGACCGGCGCCGCCGGCACGGCGTCCACCGCCGGGCTGTCGGCATCCGCTCCATCTCCTAGGCTGACTGGCCTGTCGAGGGAGGCAGACGCGCATGGCATCGATGTGGCGTCGGGCGATGGTCTACCTGGGTCTCCAGGACGACGACGAGCTCGACTACGGGGGTGAGTACGAGACCTACGGCGACTACGGCGATCCCGCCGAGGAGCCGCAGGCCGCGCGCCCGCGTCGTGAGGCCGGGGGCGAGGCCCCCGACGGTCGCGTCTCGCGCGACAGCGGGACCGTGCGCACCCGTCCCTCCGAGACCGAGTACGCCACCGACTACGGAGCCGAGCTACGGCGCACCCGCCGAACCGGCCCCGGCGCCCGCACCGGCGCCGCCTCGGGCTGCCGCACCGCGTGAGGAGCCGTCAGGGATGTCGGCGCCGCGCCCGAGCGTCGTGCGCACCATCGGCCCCACCACCGCAGCCCGGGTCCACGTCGTGGAGCCGCAGGGCTTCAACGACGCGCAGGAGGTCGGCGACCGCCTCAAGGCGAACCAGCCCGTCATCCTGAACCTGCAAGGGCTGCCGCGCGAGCTGCAGCGGCGCCTGATCGACTTCTCGAGCGGCCTCGCCTACGCGGTCGCCGGCAACATGCAGCGCGTCGCCAACCAGGTCTTCCTCCTCACGCCGAGCAACGTCGAGGTCTCCCAAGAGGAGAAGGAGCGGCTGCAGGCCCGGGGCCTCTTCCAGCCCTGACCGTGCCACGCCTGACACCCTGATCCCGTGGCCCACGCCCTCGCCTACATCGTCCTCATCTACCTGATCATCCTCGCCGCACGCGCGGTGCTGTCGTGGTTCCCGGTGCGGGGCGGCACGTTCCTCGCGCAGGTCAACACGCTGCTGTTCGAGCTCACCGAGCCGGTGCTGCGCCCGGTGCGTCGGGTCATCCCGCCCGTCGGCATGTTCGACGTCTCGTTCATGATCGTCTTCTTCGTCCTCTTCTTCCTCTATTCGTTCCTGGCGTCCTAGCCCGTCGCTGGCTCGCTCCGTCCCCGGTCGGGACGCAGGAGCGGAGCGACGAGGGTCGAGGGGTCAGCCCGGCGGGTGGGTCCTCGCTACCATGGCCTCCCATGGACGTGACGCCCCAGGAACTTCGCAGCAGTGAGATCAAGGACTCGTGGCGGGGGTACGACCGCGACGAGGTCGACGACCTGCTCGAGCGTGCAGCAGTCACGATCGAGAGCCTCACGCAGGAGGTGCAGGAAGCGCAGAGTCGCCCTGCACCGGTCGCCGCCGCGGTTGCGGCCGCGCCGCCCGCCGAGGTGCCGCTGCCGTCGAGTCGCGACGACGCCGAGATGCTGCAGCGCACGCTGCTGCTCGCGCAGCGCGCCGCCGACGACGCGGTGAACGAGGCGCAGGCGCGAGCGAAGCAACTGCTCGAGGAGTCGGAGGCGAAGGCGCAGACCCTCGTCAGCGACGCCGAGGCCACCGCCCGCCGCATCGCCGAAGGTGAGCGTCGCCGGCTCGAGACCGAGCTGCTCGACCTCTCCGCCCGACGCGAGCAGCTGCGCTCCGACGCCGACGCACTCGAGGAGTACGTCGCCGGCTACCGCGACCGCATCCGGTCGGCGATCGAGGGCGACCTGGCGAAGCTCGGCGGCGACGTCGAGCCGCCGACGGAGCGTCCCGAGCTCCACGACGTCGAGATCCCGGTCGAGCGTGACCCGGCCCCCACCGCCGCGGTGGCCGCGGTGATCGAGAC
The DNA here is from genome assembly GCA_963697125.1 of uncultured Actinomycetes bacterium. Classification (GTDB taxonomy): domain Bacteria; phylum Actinomycetota; class Acidimicrobiia; order IMCC26256; family DASPTH01; genus DASUAS01. Next base: position 117,835 of record CAVOMW010000006.1, on the reverse strand, counting down.
GCATCCGGCGCCCGCACCCGCGCCGGTGCCGGCGGCCGCGCCCGAGGTCGACCTCACCGACACGCGCGACTCCGGCGGGTCTTCGGGCGACGACGCCTGGGACTCCGGACCCGCGACGCGTGCCATCGGCGGACTCGCCGGCGGTGGCGACAGCGGTGCGGAGCCCAGCCCGTTCGCAGCCGAGGCGTCGGCGCCCCGGTCGCCCGTCGCCGCGCCGCCGCGGCCCGAGCCCGCGGAGTGGCCGCCGCCCGCACCCACCGCCGAAGCCGCGCCCGCGCCGTCGGCAACGTCACGCCGCCGCGTCGCCGCAGGCGCGCCGGCGGGCGATTCCTGGCTGTCGTCGTCGTCCGACTCCGAGTGGGCGTCGTCGAGCGAAGTGTGGGATGCACCGGCACCGTGGGAGCGCGACGGCGCAGCCACTGCGGCCGCGCCGCCGCCCGCCGAGTCGTTCGCGTCCGACGTGCCGATGGAGGCCAACGCGATCGACACCGACTCGCTCGACGACGACGCGTTCTTCGCGTCGTTGCGCGAAGCAGTCCGCGACGACGCGCCGCTCGGTCCACGTGACGACGAGCAGGCGCAGTTCTTCGACAACAGCTCCGAGCAGGACCGCCGGCGCTTCCGCCGTCGTCGTTGAAGCTGCGTCGCTGACGCTCGTCAGCCGCCTTTGTCGCTGACGTCAGCGTTCGACGCGTCGAACTCCACCGACACCGCATCGCCGTCGACATCGACGCGCGGCGCGTCGTCGGTCACTCCGGCCACCACGTCGAACTCGACCGCCAGCACCTCGCGCGCGATCCAGTCGCGGTGCGCGTGCGCGGCGGCCTCGACCCGGCCGGTCGCGCCGAGGCGCACGCGGATGCGGTCGGCGATCTCCAGGCCCGCGGCCTTGCGCTGGTCGTTGAGCAGGCGGATGAGGTCGCGGGCGATGCCCTCGGCGCGGAGCTCGTCGTCGACGGTGCGTGTCGAGGGCGACCGCGTAGCCGCCTTCCTGCGCGAGCGCGAGCTCGGCGTGCGACTCGCGCGCGCACCTCGACGTCGTCGGGCCCGAGCGTGCACGGTCGTGCCGTCGGCGAGCACGAGGTCGTAGCGCGCCGTCGGCGTCGAGCGCGCGCTTGACCGCGCCGCCGTCGGCGTCTGCAAGCGCCTCCTTCACCAGCGGCATCTGGCCGCGGACGCGCGGGCCGAGCGCCTTGAAGTTGGGGAGCACCGAGTACTCGAGCAGGCCCTCGAGGTCGGTGACCGCCTCGAGCTGCTTCACGTTGAGCGCGTCGGCGACCTCGGCGGCCACCGCGTCGGAGAACGCACCGCCCTCGGGCAGGAGCACCAGCGCCCGTCGAAGCGGCTGGCGCACCTTCGAGCTTCGCCTCGTTGCGGGCCGACAGACCGAGCGACACGACCGCGCGGGCGCGCTCCATCTCGGCTTCGAGCGCGTCGTCGAGCGCGCCGTCGTCGACGGCGGGCCAGTCGGCCAGGTGCACCGACTCGCGCGGCGCCGGCGAGGTTGCGGTGCAGCTCGTCGGCGACGAACGGGGCAGAACGGCGCGAGCAGCAGCGCGAGCGTCGAGAGGCACTCGTGCAGGGTGGCGTGCGCCGACGCGGTCGTCCGACGTTCCAGAAGCGGGCGCGTGAACGGCGCACGTACCAGTTCGACAGGTCGTCGACGAAGCCGTCGAGCGCCTGCGCGCCGCGCAGCGCGTCGAAGCCCTCGAGCGACTCGGTGACCGCGGCGACGGTGCGGTGCAGCCGCGAGCGCACCCACCGGTCGAGCACGTGCGTCGGTGCGCGGCCGCGGTCGGCGCCGGGCGCCCAGCCGTCGAGGTTCGCGTAGGTGACGAAGAACGAGTACGTGTTCCAGAGCGTCAGCGAGGAACTGGCGCGTCGACTCGTCGATGCGCCTCGACGGACACGCGCTGCGGCGTCCACGGCGAGCCGGCGGAGAAGAAGTACCAGCGCAGCGCGTCGGCGCCGCGCGTGTCGAGGACCGTCCACGGGTCGATGACGTTGCCGCGTCGACTTCGACATCTTCTGGCCGTCCTTGTCGACGACGCAGCGCCAGGCACACGACGTTGCGGTAGGGCGTGCGCGCCGAACACCAGCGTGTTGACCGCGAGCAGCGAGTAGAACCAGCCGCGCGTCTGGTCGATCGCCTCGCAGATGAAGTCGGCGGGGAAGCGGCGCTCGAACGGTCCGTCGGCGCCGGTCTCGAACGGGTAGTGGAACTGCGCCGCCGGCATCGACGCCGGAGTCGAACCACGCGTCGAGCACGGGTTCGACGCGACGTGCGCCGGGCCGTTCGCACTTCGGGCACGTCGATGGTGACGTCGTCGACGTCGGGCCGGTGCAGGTCGAGCTCGGCGAGGTCGCGCCCGGACCGCTCGGCGAGCTCGGCCACCGAGCCGATGCACGTGTCGGTGCCGCAGTCGTCGCAGCGCCACACGGGCAGCGGCGTGCCCCAGAAGCGGTCGCGCGAGAGCGCCCAGTCGACGTTGTTCTCGAGCCAGTCGCCGAAGCGGCCGTGCTTGATGTGCGCCGGGTGCCAGCCGATGGTCTCGTTCTCGCGCAGCAGCTCGTCCTTGTGCGCGGAGGTGCGCGCGAACCAGGTGGGCTTGGCCCAGTAGATGAGCGGGGTGCCGCAGCGCCAGCAGTGCGGGTACGAGTGCGTGTAGTCGACGACGGTCACGAGCTTCCCGGCGGCGGCGAGCGCGTCGATGATCGCGGGATCGGCGTCCTTCACGAACATGCCCGCCCACGGCGTGCTGCCGAGCGGCGTGTCGACGAACGCGGCCGCGGGTCCGACGGGGTTGAGCATCGGGAGGCCCTCGGCGCTCGGCGACCTCGCGGTCGATCTCGCCGAACGCGGGGGCGAGGTGCACGATGCCCGAACCGTCGTCGACGGTCACGAAGTCGGCGGCGACGATCCGCGCGCCACCGCCCGCCGTTCGCACGGAGCCGGCGTCGAGGTCGAGGAGGTCGAAGGGTCGCTCGTAGTGCAGGCCGACGAGCTCGTCGACCGCGACCGGACCGAGCGACCTCGGCGTCGTCGCCCAGCACGTCGGCGACGCGCGCTGCACGCCATCACCAGGTCGCGGCCGCCCGTCGGGCGCCGCGCACGCGCACGTACTCGACCTCGGGTCCCGACCGCGGCGCCGACGTTGGACACCAGCGTCCACGGCGTGGTGGTCCAGACCAGCAGGTCGAAGTCGCGGTCGACGACGGGGAAGCGCACGTACACCGACGGCTCGGTGACGTCCTGGTACGCGCCGGGCTGGCCGAGCTCGTGGCTCGACAGCGCGGTGCCGCAGCGGCCGCAGTACGGGACCACCTTGTGGCCCTCGTAGATGTCGCCGTTGTCCCACATCTGGCGGAACAGCCACCACACCGTCTCGATGTACGAAGTTGTCGAGCGTCCAGTAGGCGTCGGTCGGTGTCGAGCCACATGCCGATGCGCGTTGGTGAGCGACTCGACCAGTCGCTCGACGTAGCGGTGCACCGACTCCCGGCAGCGCCGGTTGAACTCGCCGATGCCGAACGCCTCGATCTCGTGCTTGTTGTGGATGCCGAGCTCCTTCTCGACCTCGACCTCGACCGGGAGGCCGTGGCAGTCCCACCCGCCCTTGCGGGCGACGTGGTGGCCCCGCATGGTCTGGAAGCGCGGGTAGAGGTCCTTGAAGAGGCGGGCCCACACGTGGTGGATCCCGGGCCGGCCGTTGGCGGTGGGCGGGCCCTTCGTAGAACACCCACTCCGGGGCGCCGACCCGTCGGCGGAGGCTCTCGGCGAAGACGTCGTCGACGTCCCAGCGGTCGAGTGCGGCGTGCTCGAGCGCCACGAGATCGAGGGACGGCGCGACGGGATCGAAGGTCACCCCGGGATCGTACCGGCGCCCACCTGCAGCCCTTCCGCTGATTGACGCGCGGGCACCACCCCGAGTGGTGCGCCGCCGCGCGACGGCCGACCACTACAATCCGGCGCTCGCTCCCCGGGGGAAGTCATGGCCGCAACACCCAAACCGCCTGCACGCAAGACGGCGACCAAGCCCGCCGCCGCCAAGCCTGCCGCGGCCAAGGTCGCGGCGAAGAAGGCCGTCCCCGTGAAGAAGGCGCCCGCAGCCAAGAAGACGGGCTCGGCGGACAAGGCGGCCACCGAAGACGGCGCCGGCGAAGAAGGCCCGCGCCGGCCAAGAAGGCGGCGCCGGCAGAAGGCGCGCCCTCGGCCAAGAAGGCGAGCCCCGACCGAAGGCGGGCTCGGCGGAGAAGGCGGGCTCGGCGGCGAAGGCGGCCCCGGCGAAGAAGGCGGCGGCCAAGGCCCCGGTCAAGAAGGCGACCCCCCAGAAGGCGGGCTCGGCGGAGAAGGCGGCGCCGGCGAAGGCGACCCCGGCCAAGAAGGCGCCCGCAGCCAAGGCCGAACCGGTCAAGAAGGCGCCCCGCAAGCCCACCACCGTGATCTGCCCGCTGTCGGGCTTCGAGGTCAAGCCCGAGAAGCCCGGTCTGTCACCCAAGACGCTCGAGCGGCTGGAGGCCAGCCTGCGCGAGGAGCGGGCGCGTCACGTCCAGTCCGGCCGCCGAGCTCCAGGCCGAAGCCGACCAGCTCGCGGCCGAGCGCGAGGGCGGCGACACCCAGTTCGACGAGGAGTCGGGCGAGGGCGACACCATCAACATCGAGCGCGAGCGCGACCTGCTGCTGTCGGCGTCGGCGCAGCAGATCGTCGACGAGATCGACCGCGCGCTCGAGCGCATCGCCAACGGCACCTACGGCGTCTGCCTCCCGGCCGGCCGCCGCATCACCCTCGAGCGCCTCGAGGCGCTTCCCTACGCCGAGACCTGCGTCGACTGCAAGGCTCGTGCCGAGCGACGCCGTTAGCGACACCGGGAGCGACCCGGGCCATGCCGACCGCCCGGTCCGGTACGAACCGGGCGCCCGCTCCTCGCGACCGCGATCGTCCTGGGCGTCGTGGCGCTCGACCAGCTGAGCAAGTGGTGGGCGGTCGAGCAGCTGCCGAACGATCCCGTCCGGTTGATCGGCGACGACATCGGGTTCGTGGTGGTGCGCAACACGGGCAGCGCGTTCAGCCTCTTCCAGGCGTTCACGCCCTTGCTGGCCATCGTCGCCATCGTGGTGGCGGTGATCCTCGTGCGGACGGTCCGCCGCACCCGCGACACGTTGATGGTCGTGGGGTTGTCGTTGGTGCTCGGCGGCGCACTCGGCAACCTGATGGACCGGCTGTTCCGCGCGCCCGGCTTCCTCCGCGGTGCCGTGGTCGACTTCGTGCACGTGAGCGACTTTCCCACGTTCAACGTCGCCGATTCGGCGATCACCATCGGCGCGATCCTCATCGTGATCTGGGCGGTGCGTGCCGATCTGCGCGAACGCCGCGAGGAGCGCGACAGCGAGAGCGCGCGTGACCGATGTCTGAGCAGCTCGTGGTGCCCGACGCGCTGGCGGGGGAGCGGCTCGACCGCGCCGTCGCGCTGCTCACCGGGTGGACGCGCCGTGAGGTCCAGGATCTCGTGCAAGCGGGATCGGTGCTCGTCGACGGCGAGCGGGTGCCCAAGAGCCGCAAGCTCGAAGCGGGGAGCGTGGTCGAAGTGCTCGCCGAGCCCGAGGTGGCGGGCCGGCCGGTGGCCGACCCGTCGATCGACGTGGTGGTGCGCTACGAGGACGACGACCTCGTGGTCGTCGCGAAGCCGGCGGGGCTCGTGGTGCATCCCGGTGCCGGGCACGTCGACGGCACGCTGGTCAACGGGCTCCTGGCTCGCTACCCCGAGATCGCCGACGTCGGCGACCCGGCGCGGCCCGGGATCGTGCACCGGCTCGACCGCGACACCAGCGGTCTGCTCGTGGTCGCGCGCTCGGCGGCCGCCTACGACGGGCTGGTCGAGATGCTCGCCGCCCACGACGTCGAGCGTCGCTACGACGCGTTGGTGTGGGGCGTGCCCGACTCGCCGCGCGGCGTGATCGACGCGCCGATCGGTCGTTCCATTCGTCGACCCACGCGCATGTCGGTGCGCGAAGGCGGACGGGAGGCGCGCACCGCGTACGAGGTCGTCGCCACGTACCGCGAACCCGACGTCGCCCGGCTCGTGTGCCGCCTCGAGACCGGACGCACCCACCAGATCCGCGTGCACCTGCTCGCCATCGCCCATCCCGTCGTGGGCGACGCCGCGTACGGCGGCAAGCGACCCGGGACTCACCCTCGACCGCCCGTTCCTCCACGCCGGCGGCCTCGCGTTCGCGCACCCGGTCACCGGTGACCGCATCGCGGTGGAGGAGCCGCTGGCTCCCGAGCTGGCCGCCCTGCTGGAGACGCTCTCCAGCACGTGAGTTGAGGCTCCTGATCCGCGGAGCCCGGCGTCAGTCGTCGGCGTCGGGTCCGAGGGCCGGCGTGGTCACGGCGACCGCGGTGCCGGAAGCCGACGCGGAGACGGCGGCCACCCGATGGCGGTCGTCGAGTCGGCCGACGGGGGAGCTGGGCTCGGCCTGACCGACCAGACCGAAGTTGGCGCCGATCGCCACCGTGGCCGCGAACGCAGTCACGCTCAGTGCCCCGGCCGTCGCCACCAACTTGCGTCGTCGCACTGCCCCGCCTCCCCGACGTCGGCTGCTGCCCCGGACGTAGGTGCTTCCGCCGCCCTATCGGCTCGAAGCGCAGGCGGGTGAAGGGGATGTGACGCACGACCGATATCTCGTCAAGGGAAACGGCCTGGGTGTCGAAACTCTTCGGAGGGCGCCGCCCCGCACCCCGCCTCAGAGGAGCTGTCGACCACATGCGAGTCCTGATCGTCGAGGACGACGACGCCATCGCCACGCCGCTCGCCAAGGGCCTCGAACGCGAGGGCCTCTCCGTCGATCGCGTCGAGACCGGCGCGGACGCGCTCGAGCGCAGCGCGGCCGGATCGTTCGACGTGGTGCTGCTCGACCTCGGCCTGCCCGACCGCGACGGCTTCGACGTGTGCCGCGAGCTCCGTGCCCGCTCCGACGTGCCGATCATCGTGGTGACCGCGCGCTCCGAGGAGGTCGACCGCGTCGTCGGCCTCGAGCTCGGCGCCGACGACTACATCGTCAAGCCCTTCGGTCTGCGCGAGCTCGTGGCGCGCATCCGTGCCGTCGTGCGTCGCCGCACGCCCGCGGCCGCCGACGACGGCACCGCTGAACGGCAACGGCAACGGCAATGGCAACGGGCACGGCGCTGACCACGCGGTCTCGGTGGTGGAGGTCGGGGCCCTCACTGTCGACCGCCGCACGCGTCGCGTCACCGTCGACGACGACCTCGTCGCGCTGACGCCGAAGGAGTTCGACCTGCTCGCGTTCCTGGCCGACGACGCCGGCGCGGTGCGACCGCGCCAGGAGCTGCTCGAGAACGTGTGGGACCCGCACTGGTACGGGCCGACGAAGACGCTCGACGTGCACGTTGCGTCGCTGCGCAAGAAGCTCGGCGATCCCGGGTGGATCGAGACCGTGCGCGGCGTCGGGTTCCGCCTGCGCGCGCTCGCCGACTGACGAACAGGGAGGCACGGTGAAGCGGCGGCTGCTCGTCAGCTACCTCTCGATCACCGCCTTCGTGCTGCTCGTCCTCGCGATCCCGCTCGGGGTGTCGTACTCGAACTCGGTCGAGCGTCGACTGACGAGTGACCTCCAGCACGACGCGTTCGCGCTCGCGACCCGCGCTCGCGAACCGCTCGCCGCCGGCGCATCGGTCGAACCGACGCGCGCGCTCCAGGAGCTCGCGGCGCGGTACAGCGACTCGGCAGGTGGCCGCGTGGTCATCGTCGACGCCGACGGTCGCAGCATCGCCGACTCGGATTCCGGCAGCCCGGTGGGGCGCGACTTCTCCAGCCGACCCGAGATCGACCGCGCGTTGCACGGCGCCGAGGTGAGCGGCACGCGCTCGTCGAAGACGCTCGGTACCGACCTGCTGTACGTCGCGCTGCCGATCGGCTCCGTCGACGGCATCCAGGGCGCGGTGCGCATCACGTATCCGGCGTCGGTGATCGACCAGCAGATTCAACACATCTGGTGGCTCCTCGCGGCGACCGGCGGTGTCGTGCTCGGCATCGTGTTCCTCGCCAGCTTGCTGTTGGCGCGTTCGGTGACCAAGCCCATCGACGACCTCGAGGCCGCCGCCGAGCACCTCGGCGCGGGCGACCTCGCCGCGCGCGGAGGTGCCGAAGGGCCCGGCTGAGCTCACCGTGCTGGCCGAGTCGTTCAACGCCACCGCAGCGCGGCTCGAGCAGCTGGTCGGTACGCAGCGCGCGTTCGTCGCCGACGCGTCACACCAGCTCCGCACGCCGCTGGCCGCGATGCGGCTCCGGCTCGAGAACCTCGAGCCCGACGTGCACGGGGCCGCGGCCGAAGACCTCGAAGGCGCGCTCGACGAGGTCGCGCGGCTCTCCCGGCTGGTCGACGGGCTGCTCGCACTCACGCGCGCCGAGCAGTCGCCGTCGTCACCGTCGGCCATTGCGGTCGACGCCGTCATCGACGGCCGCTGCGACGCGTGGGGACGCGTTCGCGGCCGAGAAGCACGTGCGCATCGCCGCCGACATCGACGGTTCCCCCGTCGCGCGTGCGACGCCCGGACGTCTGGAGCAGGTGGTCGACAACCTGCTCAACAACGCGCTCGAGGTCGCGCCCGAGGGCAGCGCGGTCCGGGTCGCCGCCGCCGATCGCGGCGCCTGGGTGGAGCTGCGGGTCAGCGACGAGGGTCCTGGCATGTCCCCCGAAGAGCGTGCCTGCGCGTTCGACCGCTTCTGGCAGTCCGGCGGCGCCCGCAAGGACGGGCGCCCGAACGGCCACTTCGGCCTCGGCCTCTCGATCGTGCGCGAGCTGGTGGTGGGTGATGGCGGCGACGTCGCGCTCGAGCCGTCGGCGACCGGCGGACTCGAAGTCGTGGTGCGCATACGTCGGAGCGACGTGCCGGCACCACCGCGCGAGCGTCAGTTCTCGACCGCCGCCACCTGAGGGACGACAACACCGCTGATCGTGCTTCGTTGGTCGTGCCTTCGTTGATCGAGCCATCGTCGATGGAGACGGCGTCGGGGTGACCGATGCGCGTGCGTTCGACGAGCTCGTGCGAGCGTGAAGCGCTCGAGGATCTGGCGGGTCTCCTCGGACACGCCGACCCACACCTCCTGCAGGATGCAGTGGCCCTCGCAGTGGTCGTGCTCGCCGAGCAGCGTGGTGAGCGGGCCGTCGACCGCGGCGAGGATGTCGGCCAGGGTGATCTCCTCGGGCGGCACGGGCGAGCACGTAGCCGCCGCCGACGCCGCGCTTGGAGCGCACGAGCCCGGCGCCCTTCACCGCCAGCAGGATCTGCTCGAGGTAGGGCTGGGGGAGACCGGTGCGCTCGGCGATCTCCTTGACCGACGTGGGCCGCTCGGAGCCGTGCAGCGCGAGCGACAGCAGCGCCCGCGCCGCGTAGTCACCTCGGGTCGAGACACCTTCACTCTGGCCTCGCTGCCGCTCGGCGTTGGCCCGCGTGCATCTCGGCATTGTCGCGCGTCACGGCGCCGGTGCCCGGGTTGGTCGCGCCGCGAGCCGGGTACCTCGCGTCCTCGTAGCCTGGGCCCGTGGAGCCTGTCAAACCGGACTATTCGGGGCCCAACGTCACCGGCGTCGTGCCTGCCCTGTTGGGGGTGCGGCCGGTGGACTGGATGCCGGCCCCGGTCGCCGGGGCCCGGTCGACGGTGCTGCTGGTGCTCGACGGCCTCGGCTGGGAGGCCCTGCAGTCCTTCCCGGACCGCCTCCCCGAGCTGCGGGCGTTCTCCGGGGGGCCGGTGACCACCGTCGTCCCGTCGACCACGCCCGCCGCCCTCACCTCGATCACGACCGGGCTGCCGCCCGCCCGCCACGGCATCACCGGGTTCCGCATCCGCCACGAGAAGGGCGTGCTCAACGCCATCCGCTGGCAGCTCGCCGACGGCGGGCGTCCGCCCGAGCCCGCGCACGTGCAGAAGGAGCGGGTGTTCTGCGGGCAGTCCGTTCCCGTGGTCACCAAGGCCATGTTCCGCACCACCGGCTTCACCGCCGCGCACATGCGCGGCACCGACTTCCACGGCTGGCAGACGACCTCCGTGCTGGTCGAGGAGGTCCGCGCCCTCGTCGCCGGCGGCGCGCCGTTCGTGTACGCCTACTACTCCGGCGTCGACGAGGTCGCGCACGCACACGGGCTCGAGTCGGCGTTCTACCCGGCCGAGCTCGCGGCCACCGACCGGTTGGTGGGTGACCTGCTCGACGCGTTGCCCGACGACACCGCGCTGGTGGTGACCGCGGACCACGGCCAGGTCGAGGTCGGCCCCGACGGGTGGCGCACGCTCGCACCGTTGCACGAGCTCGTCGAGACCTACGCGGGCGACGGTCGCTTCCGCTACCTGCACGCCAAGCCCGGCCGCGCGTCCGAGCTCCACGCCGCCGCCGAGGAGCTCCACGGTCGAGCCGGAAGTGGAGAAGCCTGGGTCTTCCGACGTGAGCAGCTCCTCGACGAAGGGTGGCTCGGTCCCGATCCCGTGCCTGCGGTCTACCGGCGCGTCGGCGACGTGATCCTCGCCGCACGCGGCCCCGTCGGCTTCATCGATCCCACCCTGCCGTACGAGGCGAACCTGATGGGCGCACACGGTTCGATCACCGCGGCCGAAGTCGAGGTCCCACTCGTGGCCTCTCGCGGTCGCGCGCGCTAACGTCGTCGAACTACACCCGTGTGATTCTCCACAGGCACCTGTGGAGGACGTGTGGATAAGGGCATCGTTGGCCAAGTCGTTCGTCCACCTCCACCTGCACACCGAGTTCTCGATGCTCGACGGTGCTGCGCGGATCGCCGAGGTGGTGGCCACGGCCGCGGCCGACGGCCAGCCCGCGGTGGGCATCACCGACCACGGGAACATGTACGGCGTCCTCGACTTCTACCGCGCCGCGCGCGACCTCGACCTCACGCCGGTCATCGGCACCGAGGCGTACATGGTCACCACGTCGCGTCACGATCGCCCGCGGCGTGACGAGCACGACATCTACCACCTCACGCTCCTCGCCGAGTCGACGCAGGGGTACAAGAACCTCATCAAGGTGTCGTCGGGCGCGTACCTCGACGGCTTCTTCCAGAAGCCCCGCGTCGACTTCGACCTGCTCGAGCAGCACCACGAGGGTCTCGTCGGCACCACCGGCTGCCTGGGCGGCGCGGTGTCGCAGGCCATCCTCGAGGGCAACTACACGCTCGCGCAGCAGCACGTCGAGCGCTTCCAGTCGATCTTCGGTCGCGACTCGTTCTTCGTCGAGCTGCAGGACCACGGGCTCCCCGAGCAGCTGCAGGTCAATCCGCAGCTGATCAAGCTCGCGCGCGACATGCGCGCACCGTTGCTGGCGACGAACGACTCGCACTACACGCATCGCCACGACGCCGAGTCGCACGACGCGCTGCTGTGCGTGCAGACCGGCGCGCTGCAGTCCGACCCGAAGCGCTTCAAGTTCGACGCCGACGAGTTCTACCTCAAGACCGCGTCGGAGATGCGCGCGCTGTTCTCCGACTACGAGGAGGCGTGCGACAACACGCTGCTCATCGCCGAGCGCGCCGCGGTCGAGATCGAGTTCGGCAACGCGGTGCTCCCGTCGTTCCCCACGCCTCCCGGGCACGACGAAGACTCGTTCCTCCGCGAGCTGTGCATCGAGGGAGCGAAGGAGCGCTACGGGATCTCGCCCGGGCCGGAGGTGCTCGAGCGCATCGAGTTCGAGCTCGGCGTCATCAAGACGATGGGGTTCTCGGCGTACTTCCTGATCGTGTGGGACCTCGTGCGCTACGCGCGCTCGCGGGGCATCCGCGTCGGGCCGGGCCGGGGGAGTGCGGCGGGGTCCTGCGTCGCCTACTGCCTGCGCATCGTCGACATCGACCCGATCAAGTACGACCTGCTGTTCGAGCGGTTCCTCAACCCCGGCCGCAAGCAGATGCCCGACATCGACATGGACTTCGACTCTCGCTACCGCGGCGAGATGATCAAGTACGCCGCCGAGCGCTACGGGTGGGACCACGTCGCGCAGATCGTCACCTTCTCCACCATCAAGGCGCGTGCCGCGGTGCGCGACTCCGCGCGCGTGCTCGGCTACCCGTACCTCATCGGCGACCGGATCGCGAAGCTCATGCCGCCGCTGATCATGGGTCGCGACACGCCGCTGCGCGCGTGCTTCGAGAAGGTCACCGGCCACGAAGACGGCTACAAGATGGCCACCGAGCTGCGCACGCTCTACGAGTCCGATCCCGACGCCAAGCGCGTCATCGACGTCGCCCGCGGCCTCGAAGGCCTCCGCCGCCAGGACGGCATCCACGCCGCCGCCGTCGTCATCACGCGCGATCCGCTCACCGAGTACCTCCCGATCCAGCGCAAGCCCGAAGCCGGGGGCCGCATCGAGGACGCGCCGATCGTCACCCAGTACGAGATGCACGGGGTCGAAGACCTCGGCCTGCTCAAGATGGACTTCCTGGGGCTGCGCAACCTCGACGTCCTCGAGATCGCGCTCGACCTCATCGCCGAGAACACCGGCGCCCGCCCCGACATCGACCGCGTCCCCCTCGACGACCCGGCCACGTTCGACCTGCTCCGCCGCGGCGACACCGTGGGCGTGTTCCAGCTCGAAGGCGGACCCATGCGCGCGCTGCTGCGTTCGCTCGCGCCCACCGAGTTCGAAGACGTCGCCGCGCTCATCGCCCTGTACCGCCCGGGTCCGATGGCGCAGAACTGGCACAACGAGTACGCCGACCGCAAGAACGGTCGCAAGCCGGTCAGCTACCCCCACGAGGACCTGCGCGAGGTGCTCGAGCCCACCTACGGGTTGATGATCTACCAGGAGCAGCTGATGCGCGTCGCGCAGCGGCTCGCCGGCTACTCGCTGGAGGAGGCCGACAACCTCCGCAAGGCCACCGGCAAGAAGATCCGCGCCCTCATCGCCAAGGAGCGCACGAAGTTCGTCGAGGGGTGCGTCGCCAACGGGCACACCGAGGCGTTCGGCAACGACTTCTTCGACATGATCGAGCCGTTCGCCGACTACTCGTTCAACAAGTCGCACTCGTTCGGCTACGGCTACGTCACGTACCAGACCGCGTGGCTCAAGGCGAACTACCCGCCCGAGTACTTCGCCGCGCTGCTCACCTCGGTCAAGACCAACAAGGACCAGACCGCGGTCTTCCTCAACGAGTGCCGGCAGATGGGCATCGAGGTGCTCGTCCCCGACGTCAACGAGTCGGTCTCCGACTTCTCGGTGCGCACCCACCCCGACCGGGGGAGTGCCATCCGGTTCGGGCTCTCCGCGGTCCGCAACGTGGGCGAAGGCGTGGTCGCGCACATCGTCGCGGCGCGCGAGGAGGGCGGCCCGTTCACCGACTTCTACGACTTCTGCGACCGGGTCGACCCGTCGGTGCTCAACAAGCGCTGCGTGGAGTCACTGGCGAAGGCGGGCGCGTTCGACTCGCTCGGCCACCCGCGCCAGGGGCTCGTGTTCGTGCACGAGACCATCATCGAGACCGTGCTCGGCCGTCGTCGCAACGAGGCCGAAGGTCAGTTCGACCTCTTCTCCGCCGTCGACGATCCCGCGCCCGAGTCGGTGGTCGGCCACCGCACCGACATCCCCGACACCGAGTTCCCGAAGTCGCAACGACTCACGTTCGAGAAGGAGATGCTCGGCCTCTACGTGAGCGACCACCCGATGATGGGCGCCGAACGTGCGCTGCGGAAGTACACCGACGGCACGCTCGCCGAGCTGCGCGACAGTCGTGAGGGTGAGATGCGCACGGTCGGCGGCATCGTCACCGCGCTCAACCGCCGCTACACCAAGCGCGGCGACCTCATGGCCACGTTCACGCTCGAGGACCTCGGGGCCGCGCTCGAGGTGATGGTGTTCCCGAAGACGATGGAGCAGTACGGCCATCTCCTCGAGGACGACGCCATCGTCGTGATCAAGGGTCGCCTCGACGTCCGCGAGGACCAGCCCAAGATCATCGCCATGGAGGTCGTGCGCCCCGAGCTGTCGGTCGACACCGGGCCGCCGGTGCGGGTGAAGGTGAAGCTCAACCTGCTCTCCGACGCCAAGGTCGGCCAGCTGAAGAACATCCTCTCCGAGCACCCCGGCGACAGCCCGGTCTACGTGCACCTCGAGAGCCCGGAGAAGACCACCGTCCTGCGCCTCGGCGACGACCACCTCGTCGACGCCGGCACCGGCCTCTACGCCGAGCTCCGCATCCTCCTCGGCGCCGACTGCATCACCTGAGAGCGAGCATCTCAGAGTTGACGTACGTATATGGGGGTCATCCCCGCGATGCTCGCTCGATCGCGGCGCTCACCGTATCGACGATCGACTGCTCGGTCGACTTCGAGGTGAAGCGCAGCACCGCGAAGCCCAGCACCACGAGCTGATTCGCGCGTGCACGGTCTTCATCGAAGGCTCGACGCCCCGAGTGCCACTCCCATCCGTCGTACTCGATCGCGATCTTGAACTCGGGGTAGCAGAGATCGATCCGAAATCGGCGTCCCCCGATCTCGACGCGGTGCTGCCTGGTGGGCTCGGGGAGACCGGCTCGGACCAGCAGTTCCGCGATCCGCCGCTCCGGGTCGCTGTCGCCGGGTTCGTAGCCGGGCCGCCTGTGCTCGAGGATCTCGCGCATCACCGTGCACCGGAGTCGTCCTCGGCCTTCGAGGAGCTCAGCGACCGCGACGATGTCGCCGAGCCGCACGATCTTGCGCCGCAACGCTTCGTCGACGGCACGTTCGACGGTCCACTTCGGCACGACGGCGGTGAGGTCGCACAGGGTGCGTGCGACCGATGTCGTCGGGATGCCAGCGACTCGCCTCAGGTGCCTGGGGTCGAACACCGCCGACTCGTGCACGACGACGCCCTCGATCGCCGACGGCCGACTCCCGAAGTGCGTGACCTCCAGCCCTTCGCGTGGGAATCCTTCGAACGAGTCCAGCGCGGCGGCTGATCTGAAGGATGCACAAACCTCCGGTCCTGCGGACAAGCACACCGCGAGCAGTTGCTGCTCCCAGGTCTCGGGGACTCCTCCCAGGCGGTACACCCCTCGCCGCACGGGTTCCAGGAGTCGGGCTCTGATCCGCCGATCGAGTGTGTTGGCCGACACCGCCATGAGCGCCTGCTGGCGCGTGATCAGCCCGTGTTGGCGGCGGGCGAGGTCGAAGAGGGACGAAGTGGTCACCGAGGAACTGACGCAGCGGTCGCCGGAGAGTCACACCCCCGCGAGCATCTCGGACTTGACCCCCACATGCGTACGTGCATCCTGAGATGTTCGGTGGTCGCGGCCATGTGCGAAGCTCTCGGGCATGCACATCGGCGTGTTGGGGGGGACTGGACCGGCCGGGCGGGGAATCGCCACCCGGCTGGCCGCGACCGGTCACCGCGTGACCGTGGGGTCGCGCGACCGGGAACGCGCGGCCCAGGTCGTCGACGAGGTCCGTGCTCGCTGGGGTGACCGGGTGGCCGGCCTCGAGCCCGGTAGCAACCACGACGCCGCCGCTGCCGACCTGGTGGTGCTCGCCACCGTCTGGGACGCCGCGGTCCCGACGGCGAAGGCCCACGCCGACCAGCTCGCCGGCAAGATCGTCATCTCCATGGCCAACGGCCTGGAGAAGCGGGGCCGTCAGTTCGTACCCGTACCGTCGCCCGCGGGCTCGATCGCGGCCGAGGTGAAGGCGGTGGCGCCCGCGGCGTACGTGGTGGCTGCGTTCCACCTGGTCCCCGCCGCCGCGCTCGCCGACATCAGCCAACCGCTCAAGGGAGACGTCCTCGTCGTCGGCGACGACGAGGGCCGCACGACCGTCCTCGACCTCGTCGACGCCATCCCCGACCTGCGGGCCTTCGACGCCGGCACGCTCGAGAACGCGATCGGCCTCGAGACCTTCTCGGCGGCGCTGCTCACCGTCAACCTCCGGCACAAGGGCGAGGGATCGCTCCGCATCGAAGGCGTCGGACCCCGCGCGACATGATCAACCAGCTATGACGATCGAGCTCTTCGACACCGCGCAACGCAGCGTCGTCCCCTTCGAGGTCGGGCCGGTCGTGCGCATGTACGTGTGCGGCATCACGCCCTACGACTCCACCCACCTCGGCCACGCCGCCACCTACCTCACCTACGACCTCCTCATCCGCCGGCTCGAGGAGCTCGGCCACGAGGTCCGCATGGTGCGCAACGTCACCGACGTCGACGACTCGATCCTGCCCAAGGCCCGCGAGCTCGGCGTGCCCTACCTCGAGCTGGCCGAGGCCGAGCTGGCGCGCTTCCGGTCCGACATGGACGCGCTCGACACCCGCCCGCCGCTCGCCGAGCCGCGCGCCACCGAGTCGATCGACGGCATGATCGAGATGGTCAACGCCCTCCTCGACGACGGTCATGCCTACGAGCCGCACGGCACCGTCTACTTCGACGTGTCGACGTTCCCTCGCTACGGCGAGGTGTCGCACTACTCCCGCGACGAGATGGTGCACCTGGCGCGCGAGCGGGGCGGCAACCCCGACGACCCGCACCGTCGCGACCCGCTCGACTTCGTGCTCTGGCAGCCCTCGCTGCCCGACGAGCCGTCGTGGGACGCCCCGTTCGGCGTGGGCCGTCCCGGCTGGCACGTGGAGTGCTCGGTGATGGCGATGCACGAGCTCGGTCCCACGCTCGACCTCCACGGCGGCGGCACCGACCTCATCTTCCCGCACCACGAGTGCGAGGTCGCGCAGAGCGAGAGCATCACCGGCGAGCCGTTCTCGCGGCACTGGGTGCACTCGGCGATGGTGAGCTACGAGGGCGAGAAGATGTCGAAGTCGCTCGGCAACCTCGTGTTCGTGAGCGACCTCCTGAAGACGGCCGACCCGCGTGCCATCCGCCTCGCGTTGATGCAGCACCACTACCGCGCCGGCTTCGAGTGGCACGACACCGATCTCGACGACGGCACCGCGCTCCTGCACCGACTGGTCGCGGCCGCCGAGCGCCCCGACGGTGCCGATCCGCGCCCCTACGCAGCACGCGTCCGCGCCGCCATCGATCACGACCTCGACGCGCCGAGCGCGCTCGAGGCGCTCGACGACCTCGCCAGCGCGGTGCTCTCGGGCGGGAGCGACACGACTGCGCCTGCGGTGCTGCGCGAGCTCGGCGGGCTGCTGGGCATCGACCTCGACCGTCCGCTCAACGCGCGTCTCGATGTCGCGGGAAACAGCTGAGAAGCGCCCCAAACGCCACTGGTAACGTCGGCGCCCCATGACGATCACGATCACGCTGCCCGACGGTTCGACGCGCGAGCACGAGCAGGGCGTCACCGCGGGCGAGATCGCAGCGTCGATCGGCCGCGGTCTGGCCAAGGCCGCGCTCGCGGCCAAGGTCGCCACCGACGAACGGCGAAGGCTGAGTGGTACGACCTGAACCGTCCGATCGACCACGACGCGCACGGTCGCCATCATCACCCCCGACTCCGACGACGGCCGTGAGGTGCTCCGCCACTCCACCGCGCACGTGATGGCGCAGGCGGTCAGCGACCTGTTCCCCGGGGCCAAGTACGCCATCGGCCCCGCCATCGCCGACGGCTTCTACTACGACTTCGAGCTCCCCAACGGCGCGCACTTCTCCGACGACGACCTCGAGCGCATCGAGGCGCGCATGCGCGAGATCGTCAAGGCCGACGAGCCCTTCGTGCGCGAGGAGCTCGACCGCGAGCACGCCATCGCCACGTTCGCCGAGCAGCCCTACAAGATCGAGATCATCGAGCGCGTCGACCCCGAGGACTCCGCCGAGGTCGGCGACGGCACGGTCATCTCGGTGTACCGCAACCCGCACACTCCCGATCCGCGGTACGGCGGCTCGACGGAGTTCGTCGACCTCTGCCGCGGGCCGCACGTGCCGTCCACCGAAGCGCCTCGGCGCGTTCAAGCTCACCAAGGTCGCGGGCGCGTACTGGCGCGGCGACGAGAAGCGCCCGATGCTGCAGCGCATCTACGGCACCGCGTGGGAGTCGAAGGCCGCGCTCGAGGAGCACCTCCACCGCATCGAAGAGGCGGAGAAGCGCGACCACCGCAAGCTCGGCCAGGAGCTCGACCTCTTCTCGTTCCCCGACGAGATCGGCTCCGGCCTCGCCGTGTTCCACCCGAAGGGCGGCGCGATCCGCCGCGTGATGGAGGACTACTCGCGCCGCCGGCACGAGGAAGCCGGCTACGAGTTCGTCAACTCGCCGCACATCACCAAGTCGCACCTCTTCGAGATCTCCGGGCACCTCGACTGGTTCGCCGACGGCATGTACCCGCCGATGGAGCTCGACGGCGGCACCGACTACTACCTCAAGCCGATGAACTGCCCGTTCCACATCCTGATCTACCGCAGCAACATGCGCTCGTACCGCGAGCTGCCGCTGCGACTGTTCGAGTTCGGGACGGTGTACCGCTACGAGAAGTCGGGAGTGGTGCACGGGCTGACGCGCGTGCGCGGCATGACGCAGGACGACGCGCACATCTTCTGCACGCGCGAGCAGATCGTCCCCGAGCTGAAGCGCGCGCTCGAGTTCGTGCATCAGCGTGCTGCGCGACTACGGCCTCGACGACTTCTACCTCGAGCTGTCGACCAAGCCCGAGGGCAAGGCGGTCGGCACCGACGAGGAGTGGGAGGAGGCCACCGAGGCGTTGCGCGTCGTCGCCGAGGCCGACGACCACGAGCTGGTGATGGACGAAGGCGGCGGCGCGTTCTACGGACCGAAGATCTCCGTGCAGGCGCGCGACGCCATCGGCCGCACCTGGCAGATGTCGACCATCCAGCTCGACCTCCAGCTCCCGCAGCGCTTCGAGCTCGAGTACGTCGGCGCCGACAACGAGCGCCACCGCCCGGTGATGATCCACCGCGCGCTGTTCGGCACCATCGAGCGCTTCTTCGCCATCCTCACCGAGCACTACGCGGGCGCGTTCCCCACCTGGCTCGCGCCGGTGCAGGTGACGGTCGTCCCCGTGGCCGACCGCCACGAGGACTATGCCGCCGAGGTCGTCGCCACGTTGAAGGCCGACGGCCGACGGGTCGAGGTCCTGAGCGCGCACGCCGACACGCTCGGTGCCCGCATCCGCAACGCGAAGATGCAGAAGGTGCCGTACATCCTCGTCGTCGGCGACGACGACGTGGAGCACCGCACGGTCGGGGTCAACGAGCGCGGCAGCGACGCGCCCGAGCGTGGCGTCGCGCTCGACGAGTTCGTCACCCGCCTCGCCGCCGACGTCACCAGCCACATCGCTGGGCACGTCGCCGACCTGATCACGTGAGTCTCGAACGCCTCTGGGCGGGGTGGCGCACCACCTACATCGACGGTGTCGCCACGCAGCCGCCACCGCCCGACGGTGAGCACGAGTGCCTCTTCGAACGGCTGAGCCGCGAACCCGACGACGTGTCGCTCGTGCTCGCTCGCAACGAGCACGCCTTCGCGGTGATGAACGCGTATCCCTACACGTCCGGTCACCTCATGGTCGCGCCGCTGCGGCACGAGTCCACGCTCGCCGGTCTCGTCGCGCGCCGAGGCCGCGGCGGTGATGGCGCTGGTGCAGGACGCGAACATCGCGGTGCTCGCGGCCTACACCCCCGACGGCATCAACGTCGGCGCCAACATCGGGCGCGCCGGCGGGTGCGGGCGTGCCCGGTCACGTGCACGTGCACGTGCTGCCGCGCTGGGTCGGCGACACCAACTTCATGACCACGATCGCGGAGGCCCGCGTGCTCCCGGAGCCGCTCTCGAAGGGCTACGAGAAGCTCCGCGCCGCTTGGCCGACCTGACCGACCCGGGCGCTACCGTGCTCGCCATGGCCGACGACCAGCCTGACGAGCAGCCGGAACAGCAGCCTGATCAGTACCGCGACGAGCTGCCGGCCGACCTCGACGTCACCGGCTACGTCGGCCCGTATCTCTTCCCGCCGATGACCCGGCGGCGCATCCCGGCCACGATGTACCTCGTCCTCGCGCTCCTGTGCCTGGGCGGCTACGCACTGTCGTCGAACGCCGGTCTGCTGGCTGCGGCGATCGTGCTCGCGCTCGTCGCCGCGTACCACTACGCGTGCGCGTGGCCGCTCGAGATCGACCAGACCGAAGCGCTGCTCGATCGCGTCGCGCACGGTCGGCTTCGCGGTCGGGCACTCCGAGCGCGCAGCTCGCGTGGCACGGCCTGCGCTCGCGTCCGGTGTGGCGCATCCTGCTGTACAGCGCCGACGCACCGCCGACCATGCGCGGTCTCGTGCAGGTCGACGCGGTCGACGGCACGGTGATGGGGGAGTACACCGAGCCGAACCCCGAGGACTGGTCGAAGTACGGACTCGACGAGGTCGCGCCGTCCACCTGAGTTCGGCGCTCTGACGTCAGCGCCGTGCGCGACCCGATGCCGCGCGACGACATCGCCAGCGCCATGATCCCGCCGACGAGCGCGATCACCGCCCCCGCGATCGTCACCCACACGCCGATGCCGACGTTCGCGGACACGCCGGGCGGCCCCTGATCCACCAGCCGCGCGGCCTTGTCCGAGAGGTCGACGGCGTCACGCACACCGATCGCGCCGGCGACCACGGCCGTCGCGATGACGAGCCACGCGGCAGTCGTCGTTCGCTGCACGACGACGAACAGGAGCACGAGGACGACCGCGGCGACGAGCGTGATCGCGCCGTTGCCGTCGATGCCGTCACTCGAGAAGGACGCGGTCTTGGACGTCGCCTCGCCCCACGGGAGCAGTGCGCCCACCACCAGCAGCGCGGCGCCGACGAACACCACGACCCACGCCGCAAGGGGCCGCGACGTCGCAGTGGCGACCGGCACCTCTGGCTCCGGCACCTCGGGGTCCGGTGTCTCGGCGTCCGGCGCGCCGGCGTCCGGGAGGTCGGCCTCCTCGGTGTCAGCCGCGCCCGAATCGTCGGGGTCGCCGTAGTCGACCGACCGCAACCCGAGCGTCAGCACGTACGGCGTCCAGGTCGTGCCGTCCCACCAACGGTGGTCGTGACGTCCCGACGGATCTCGATACCAGCCGGCTTCCGGCCCTGACGTCACCATGCACCGCCCCTCGGGCCAGAAGGAGCAGCAGGCTAGGCCGGTGCGCTCCGCGTCGGCGGGCCGAGAGGGCTGGACACCTGACGGCCCGCTGGGCAGGCGGAGGGCGGGGAGGGGCAGGGACTCCCGTCTTCGACGCCCGCCACGGCGGGCCTACGCATCACAACGTGACCCCCGGCACGTCTATTCCGGCCGGCCCCACTCCGTTCAGTCCGCGGACGCGCCCTTGACCTTGCCGAGCAGGTGCGCGGGCACCGGGTCGTAGTGCGAGTGCGACGCCTCGAAGCGCCCGCGCCCGCCGGTCATCGACCGCAGGTCGATCGTGTACCGCAGCACCTCCGACGTGGGGACCAGCGCCACCACCTCGACCTCGCCGTTGCCCGCCGCGCTCGACCCCTGGATGCGGCCGCGCTTGGCGTTGAGGTCGCCCATGATGTCGCCCTGGTGCGATTCGGGCGCGAGCACCACCAGTTCGGTGACCGGCTCGAGCAGGATCGGCTCGGCCTTGGCCATCGCCTCCTTGAACCCGATCGACCCCGCCATCTTGAAGCTCATCTCCGACGAGTCGACCGAGTGGTACTTGCCGTCGAAGCACGTGACCCGCACGTCGACCACGGGGAAACCGAACACGCCCCCGTGCTCCATCGTCTCGATCACGCCCTTCTCCACCGCGGGGATGAACTGACGGGGGATCGCGCCACCCACGATCTGGTCGACGAACTCGAAGCCGCCGCCGCGCTCGAGCGGTTCGACCTTCACGAACGCCACGCCGAACTGCCCGTGTCCGCCGGTCTGCTTCTTGTACTTGCCCTCGGCCTCGGCCTCGTGGGTGATCGTCTCCCGGTACGCGACCTTCACGTCCTCGGTCTCGACCTCCACGCCGAGCTTCGAGTGCAGCCGCGCCGAGCGCGATGCCGAGGTGGGTCTCGCCCTGACCCCAGAGCAACGTCTGGTGGGTCTCGGGGTTGCGCTCGAGCTTGAGCGCGGGGTCTTCGTCGAGCAGACGGTGCAGCGCGTTGGCGAGCTTGTCCTCGTCGCTCTTCGACTTGGCCCGGATCGCCACCGCGAGCACCGGTGCCGGCGGTTCGAACGGCTCGACGTCGATGTCGGCGCCGCGCGCGCCGAACACGTCGCCGGTGGTGGTGTCGGCGAGCTTGGCGACGGCGGCGATGTCGCCCGCCGGCACCTCCGACGCCGACTCCTGCTCCTTGCCCCGCAGGATCGACAGCTGGTGCAGGCGCTCGTCGTGCATCGTGCGGCCGTTCACCAGCGTGGCGTCGGCCTTCACCGTGCCCTGCAGCACCTTGAACAGGTTCACGTGGCCGACGTACGGGTCGACGATGGTCTTGAACACGAACGCGACCGGCGGACCGTCACCTGCGTTCGGCGTCGGCGCCGGTCCCTCCTCGGTGATGAACTGCGCGAGGCGGTCGACGCCGATGAGCTTGGTCGCGCTGCCGCACAGCACCGGGAACACCGAGCCCGACGCCACGCCGTCGGCCAGCGCGTGCGCGAGCTCCGAGACCGGGATGGTCTCGTCGGCGAGGTAGCGCTCCATGAGGTCGTCGTCGCCCACCACGATGCCCTCGATGAGCGCGTCGTGGATGGAGTGCTCCTCCATCTCCATCTCG
This sequence comes from uncultured Actinomycetes bacterium, assembly GCA_963697125.1. Classification (GTDB taxonomy): domain Bacteria; phylum Actinomycetota; class Acidimicrobiia; order IMCC26256; family DASPTH01; genus DASUAS01. Next base: position 95,187 of record CAVOMW010000006.1, on the reverse strand, counting down.
GGCGGGATCGGTCCCTCGGTGGCGGTGCCGTCGACGTAGTGCACCGCGTGGTCGTCGAGCAGCTCGACCACCCCGTGGAAGTCGGCCTCCTCGCCGATGGGGAGTTGCAGCGGCGCGACGCCGGCGCCGAACTTGTCCTTGAGCTGGTCGAGGGTGCGCGCGAACGACGCCCGCTCGCGGTCGAGCTTGTTCACGAACACGGCGCGGGGGAGACCGAGCTCCTCGGCCATGCGCCACACCAGCTCGGTCTGCACCTCGACGCCTTCGACCGCCGACACCACGAACACCGCGAGGTCGGCGGCGCGCAACGCGGCAGCGACGTCGCTCACGAAGTCGGCGTAGCCGGGCGTGTCGATCACGTTGACCTTGTGACCGTCGTGCTCGAACGGCGCCATCGCCAGCGACACCGAGATGCGCCGCCGCGCTTCCTCGGGGTCGAAGTCGGTGACGGTGGTGCCGTCCTCGACCCGGCCCAGGCGGCTGATGGCGCCGGCGTCGTAGAGGAGGGCCTCGGCCAGGGAGGTCTTCCCCGAGCCGCCGTGACCGACCAGGGCCACGTTGCGGATCTTCTCCGTCGGGTACGTCTTGGCCGCCACTGGCACCCCCCAGTGCAGAGAACGGTTCTGTGCGAAGGAGTCTACGCACGTCACTCTGTGCGATGTCCGGGGTCCGCGACGGGGCTCGGGCCCGGAGCCCCGCGCGGCGGGTGTTAGCCTGATCCCGACCGCTCCACCTGCTCTGCCCGCCGACCGAGGACCCCTGCACATGCTCGACGGACGCTGGCGCGCGACAGTCGAGCGAGGGCTCGAGCCAGTCGGCCAGGGCCTGCACCGAGCCGGGATCACGGCCGACGGTCTCACCATCATCGGGCTCGTCTTCGCCATCGGCACCGCGTTGCTGATCGCCGACGGCCACCTGCTGCTCGGCGTGTTCGGCGTGATCCTCACCGGGTTGCCCGACATCCTCGACGGTTCGGTGGCGCGCCAGAGCGGCCGGGCCGGCCCTCGCGGCGCGTTCTTCGACTCGGTGTGCGATCGGGTCGCCGACGCCGCGCTGTTCATCGGCGTCGCGTGGTACCTGTCCGAGACCGGCACGTCCGGCGAAGCGGTGCTGGCCATGGCCGTGCTCGCGATGTCGATGCTGATCACCTACGAGCGCGCCCGGGCGGAATCGCTCGGGTTCCAGGCGCGTGGTGGTCTCATGGAACGCGCCGAGCGCCTCGTGCTCCTCGGCGTGGGCCTCGCGTTCGACATCCTCGTGCCGGTGCTCTGGATCATGCTCGTGCTCACCGCGATCACCGCGGTGCAGCGCTTCGTCAAGGTGTGGCGCCAGGCCACGCCGTCGCGGCCGCGTCGCGCCCGTCACCACCGCGGGTCGGGCACCGAGGAGCCGCGTGCCGGGAGCCTGGCGCAGTGGTGGGCGGCGCACCGTCCGCAGACCGAGCGCTCCGCCGGGTCGCGCTCCGCGTCGCGTCGTCGCTGACCGCAGCAGCGAGCAGCGAGTGTCGATGCTTCCTTCGCGCGCGTCGTACTTCGCGTACCGCGCGGGCGAGACGGTGGCGCGGCTGGTGCCACCCGCGATCGGCGCGCCCGCGGCGCGAGGGATCGCGCAGCTCGCGCCGACGGTCATGGCGCTCGCGCCGGGCGCAGGTGGAGCGCAACCTGCGGCGCATCCACGGCGCCGACTACGGCGGCGCCGCGATGCGTCATGACGTCGCCGCCACGTTCGACTCGTACGGTCGCTACTTCTACGAGCTGTTCCGCCTCTCGACGCTCACCCCCGAGTGGATCAACGCGCACTTCCACTGCATCGGCATCGAGCACGTCTGGGACGGGCGTCAACGCGGGCCACGGCGCGGTGCTCGCACTGCCGCACCTCGGCAACTGGGACTTCGCCGGCGCGTGGCTCGCGCTCCAGGGCTTCACCGTGACCGTCGTCGCCGAGCCGGTCGAGCCGCCCGAGCTGTTCGAGTGGTTCGTCGAGACGCGCGCCCGTCTCGGCATGCGCGTGATCCCGCTGTCGCCGTCGGCCGGCACCGACGTGCTCAAGGCGGTGCGGGCCAACGAGGTCGTGTGCCTCCTCGCCGACCGGGACCTCACCGGCGACGGCATCGGCGTCGAGTTCTTCGGCGAGCGCACCACGTTGCCCGGCGGCCCGGCGCTGACCGCGCTCCGCGGCGGCGCGCCACTGCTCCCGGTGGGCTGCTACTTCATGGACCACGGCGACAGTCGGGCCGAGATCCGCCCCTCGCTCCCCACGGCTCGCACCGGGCGCCTGCGCGACGACCTCGCCCGGGTCACCCAGGACCTCGCCCACGCCTACGAGGAGCTGATCCGGGTCGAACCCACGCACTGGCACCTGCTCCAGCCCAACTGGCCCAGCGACACGCGCGGTGGTGGGATGATCGAGTCGGTGTCCATGAGGGTCATGCTCTCGTGCCCCTACTCGCTGACGCTCTTCGGCGGGGTCCAGGGTCAGGTGCTCGGGCTCGCGCGCGCCCTGCGCGCCGACGGCGTCGACGCCCGCATCGTCGCCCCGTGCGACGGCCCGCCGCCCGAGCCGGGCATCACCACCGTCGGGCCCAGCGCACGCGTGCCGAGCAACGGGTCGGTCGCGCCCATCGCCAGCGGTCGCGCCGTCGCGCGCCGCACCATCGAAGCGCTGCGCACGTTCCGACCCGACGTCCTGCACCTGCACGAACCGCTCTCGCCGGGTCCGAACCACGCCGCGCTCGTCGGCACCACCATCCCCGCGGTGGGGACGTTCCACTCCGCGCGCACCGGTCGCAACGGCTGGTACGAGACCTTCCGACCCGGGCTCAAACCGATGATGCGCCGGCTCGCGGTCGCGACCGCGGTGTCGGAGGACGCCAAGCGCCAGGTCAGCCTCACGTTCGAGACCGACTGCGTGATCCTGCCCAACGGCGTCGACGTGCCCTCACTCGCCTCGGGGCGCGTCACCCCGTCGCCCGCGCCGGCGATCGTCTTCGTCGGACGGCACGAGCGCCGCAAGGGACTCGAGGTGCTGCTCGACGCGTTCGCCGGGCTCGAACGCGACGCCGACCTGTGGGTGATCGGCGACGGGCCCGAGACGGATTCGTTGCGCGCTCGTGGGGTCGGGCGGGTCCAGTGGCTCGGACGGGTCAGCGAAGAGGAGAAGCAGGCCCGCCTCCGCGGCGCGACCATCGCCTGCTTCCCCGCCCTCGAAGGGGAGTCGTTCGGCGTGGTCCTGCTCGAGGCGATGGCGGCCGGCACCGCGTTGGTGGCGTCCGACATCGACGGCTACCGCACGGTGTCGAGGGCCGACCGTGAGGCGCTCCTGGTCCCGCCGGGTGACGTCGACGCGCTCCGCCACTCGCTGCGCGCCCTCCTCGACGACCCGGCCCGGCGCAGCCAGCTGGTGGCCGAGGGCGCCCGCCGTGCCGACGAGTTCTCGATGGCGCACCTCGCCGAGCAGTTCCTGCCCCTGTACGAGCAGGCCATCGCCGCCCCGCCGCCCAGCGGTCGTCGTCTGACCGGGGCGTCGCGCCAGTAGGATCGACCGCATGATCGCCGTCATCGTGATCGTCGTCATCGTGGTCCTGATCGGGCTGTTCTTCTGGCTCGGGTACAACGGCCTCGTCAAGCGGCGCAACCAGGTCGACAACGCCTGGTCGCAGATCGACGTCCAGCTCAAGCGACGCCACGACCTCATCCCCAACCTGGTGGAGACGGTCAAGGGCTACGCCGCGCACGAGCGGGGCACCTTCGAGGCGGTCACCCAGGCCCGCGCCAACGCGATCAACGCGCAGACGCCGGCCGACCAGGCCCAGGCCGAGAACGTCCTGAGCGGCGCGCTCGAAGAGCCTGTTCGCGGTGGCCGAGGCGTACCCCGACCTGAAGGCCAACCAGAACTTCCTGAACCTCCAGGAGGAGCTGACCAGCTCGGAAGACCGCGTCGCGTACGCGCGGCAGTACTACAACGACAGCGTGCTCAGCTACAACACGCAGATCCAGAAGTTCCCCACGGTGCTCCTCGCCGGCATGTTCAACTTCGACAAGCGCGAGTTCTTCGACGCCGCTCCCGAAGAGACCGAGACGCCGCAGGTGCAGTTCTAGTTGGTAGTCGCTAACTCCCAAGCTCTCGCCCCTCGGCGCCGCAGCAACATGGCGACGGGGCCCAGTTCCCAGACAGGTCGCATCCCGTGAACGAGCAGATCGCGGCGAACAAGCGCCGCACGTTCCTGATGCTGTTCGGCTTCGTCGTCGTCATCGTCCTGGTGGCGACGGCCCTGGTGCTGCTCTTCGGCGGCGGCTGGCCCGGCATCGTCATCGCCTTCGTGATCGCCCTCGCACTGGCGTGGGGCTCGTACTACAACTCCGACAAGATCGCGATCGCCGCCAGCCGGGCCAAGCCCGCCGACGAGACCGAGTACCGCCGCTACCACAACCTCGTCGAGGGCCTCTGCATCGCGGCCGGGCTCCCGAAGCCCAAGCTCTACGTGGTGAACGACCCGGCCCCGAACGCGTTCGCGACCGGTCGCAACCCCAAGCACGCCGCGCTCGCCGTCACCACCGGCCTGCTCGAGGTCATGAACCGGGTGGAGCTCGAAGGGGTGATCGCGCACGAGCTGTCGCACGTGAAGAACTACGACATCCTCGTCACCACGATCGCGGTCACCGCCGTCGGCACCATCGCGCTGATCTCCGACATCGGACTGCGGTTCGCGTTCTGGGGCAGCCTGAGCGGACGGCGTGACAACAACGGCGACTCCGGCCCGCTCGGCGCGGTCATCGCCATCGCGTCGCTGGCCGTGCTCATGCTGGCGCCGTTCGCGGGCTATCTGATGCAGATGGCGATGAGCCGCAACCGCGAGTACCTGGCCGACGCCAGCGGGGTGCAGCTCACCCGCTACCCGCCGGGCCTGATCTCGGCGCTCGAGAAGCTGCGCGACGACCACGCGGTCGTGCACAACGCCACCAAGGCCACCGCGCAGATGTGGATCGAGCAGCCGCTCGAGACCGACGAGAAGAAGCAGGGCTCGAAGTTCAACAAGCTCTTCGACACCCACCCGCCGCTGGAAGACCGCATCAAGCGCCTGCAGGAGATGTGACGAGCAGCTCCTCGTGCCCCGTTTCCGGGGTGCCGACTCCCTAGTCTGTGCGCTTCGTGTCCGCCTCCGGGGCGGCGAAGCGCAGGAGTTGGAGTGAACGGAATGACCCGCCGCGCCGAGCGCGGCATGCGCCGTCGTGGTCGCGCTCGCGACCCTGCTCGCCGCCTGCAGCGGCGCCGGCGGCAACGAGAAGAAGCCGGCGAAGACCACCACCACGCCGGCGCCGACCACCACGACCGTGGCGCCGCCGACGGCGCCGCTCACCGGCCTGCCCGATCCCTCCGCGGCGAGCCACACCCGCCCGGCGCTGTCGGTCAAGGTCGAGAACACCGACGCCGCACGACCCCAGGCCGGCATCGACCAGGCCGACGTGCTCTACGAAGAGGTCGTCGAGGGCGGCATCACGCGCTTCGTCGCCATGTTCAACTCGACGGTGCCCAGCGTGATCGGACCCGTGCGCTCGGTGCGCGCGGAGGACCCCGACATCGTGTGGCCCGTCGGCGGGATCTTCGCCTACTCGGGTGGTGCACCGGTCAACGTCGATGCCATCAACGCGGCGCCCGTCCACGCGGTCGACGAGGACGCCGCCGGCGCCGCCATGCAGCGCAACCAGCCCGACCAGCCGGCTCGTGACGCGCCGCACAACCTCTACGGCCTCGGGCAGCCCCTGTTCGACCTCGGCGGCGACCCCAAGCCGCCGCCGGCGCTGTTCGAGTACCTGCCGGCCGGCGCGCCGGGCGTGACCGGAGACGGCGTCCTCAATTTCCACGTGGGCTTCGACCCCGGCTACGACCCGACGTGGACCTGGAACGCCGCCACCGGCACCTGGGACCGCTCGATCGACGGCTCGCCGTCGCTCGTCACCGGCAGCGGCCACATCTCGCCCGCCAACGTCGTGGTCCAGTTCACGACCTACACCGGTGAGGGCGAGGCGCAGACCGTCGGCGAGGGCGACGTGTGGGTGTTCACCGACGGCGTGCTGCGCAAGGGCACGTGGAAGCGTCCGGACAAGGCGCAGCCGGCCAAGTACGTCGACGCCGCCGGCGCCCCGATCCTGTTGCGGCCCGGTCGCACCTGGGTGGAGCTGCTCCCGGTGGGCTCGGCGGTCGACGTGACCGCGGCGCCCGCGCCCGCCACCACCGTCGCTCCCGTCACCACCCCGCCGCCCACGACGGCCAAGAAGAAGAAGTAGCGGCGCCCGGTTCAGGGACGCCCGGTAACCTGACGAGCATGACGGATCGCACCGACGTTCGCACGACGGGAACGGCGCGGGTCAAGCGCGGGCTGGCCGAGATGCTGCGCGGCGGCGTCATCATGGACGTCGTCAACGCCGAGCAGGCGAAGATCGCCGAGGACGCCGGCGCGGTCGCGGTGATGGCCCTGGAACGGGTGCCCGCCGACATCCGGCGCGACGGCGGCGTCGCCCGCATGAGCGACCCGGCGATGATCGAGGGCATCCAGGCCGCGGTCACCATCCCGGTGATGGCCAAGTGCCGGATCGGCCACTTCGCCGAGGCCCAGGTGCTCGAGTCGCTCGGCGTCGACTACATCGACGAGAGCGAGGTGCTCACCCCGGCCGACGAGGCGCACCACGTCGACAAGTGGGCCTTCACCGTGCCGTTCGTGTGCGGCGCCACCAACCTGGGGGAGGCGCTGCGGCGCATCTCCGAGGGCGCGTGCATGATCCGCTCCAAGGGCGAAGCCGGCACCGGCAACATCGTCGAGGCCGTCCGCCACCTGCGTTCGATCCTCGGCGACATCCGCAAGCTCACCGTGGCCGACGAGGCCGAGGTGTTCGCGTGGGCCAAGGAGCTGCGGGCGCCGGTCGACCTCGTGCAGGAGGTCGCCGAGCGCGGCGAGCTGCCCGTCCCGATGTTCTGCGCCGGCGGCATCGCCACCCCGGCCGACGCCGCGCTCGTGATGCAGCTCGGCGCGCAGGCCGTCTTCGTCGGCAGCGGCATCTTCAAGAGCTCCGAGCCGCCCACCATGGCCAAGGCGATCGTCGAGGCCACCACGCACTACGCCGACGCCACCATCGTGGCCAAGGTGTCGCGCGGGCTCGGCGAGGCGATGCGGGGCGAGGAGATCGACACCCTCGACGTCAAGCTCGCCGACCGCGGCTGGTGAGATCGTCGATGACCGCGAGGCCCCCAGCCCATGGAAAGTCGGCGTGTCTGGCCCTGCAAGGAGCGTTCCGCGAGCATCGTGAGGTGCTCGACGCGCTCGGCGTCGAGGCGGTCGAGGTGCGCACGCCGGCCGAGCTGGGCGCGCTCGACGCGCTGATCCTGCCCGGGGGCGAATCCACGACCATGAGCAAGCTGCTCGACTCGTCGGGCGTGCGCGAGCCCGCTGGGTCACCTGCTCGCCGACGGCCTCCCGGTGTTCGGTACCTGCGCGGGGATGATCCTGCTCGCGCGCGACGTGGTCGACGGCCGTCCCGACCAGCAGTCGTTCGGCGCGATCGACATCGCGGTGCGCCGCAACGCGTACGGCCGCCAGCGTGACTCGTTCGAGGCGCCCCTCGAGGTCGACGGCCTCGGTGGCGGTGCGTTCCCGGGCGTGTTCATCCGCGCGCCCCGCATCGAGACGGTGGGGGAGCGCGTCGAAGTGCTCGCCCGTCACGACGACGTCCCGGTGCTGGTTCGCCAAGGCACGGTCGTGGTGGCCAGCTTCCATCCCGAGCTCTCGGGCGACCTCCGGTTGCACGAGTGGTTCCTGCACGGCAATGGAGACGAGAGATGAGCGGACATTCCAAGTGGCATTCGATCAAGCACGCCAAGGGTGCGGCCGACGCCGCGCGCGGCAAGCAGTTCGCGCGGCTGGCCCGTCAGATCGAGGTGGCGGCGCGCAGCGGTGGTGGTGACATCGAGGGCAACCCCACGCTCCGCACCATGATCCAGAAGGCGCGCGACGCGTCGATGCCCAAGGACAACATCGAGCGCGCCATCAAGCGCGGCACCGGCGAGCTCGAGGGCGTCACCTACGAGAACATCACGTACGAGGGCTACGCCACCAACGGCGTCGCGGTCTACGTCGAGACGCTCAGCGACAACCGCAACCGCACCGGCGCCGAGATCAAGAACGTGTTCACCCGCAACGGTGGCTCGCTGGCCGAGCCCGGCGCGGTGGCGTGGCAGTTCGAGCGCAAGGGCGTGGTCATCCTCCCGCACGACGCCGCCGACCGAGGACGACCTCATGCTCGCCGCGCTCGAGGCCGGCGCCGAGGACATCGCCGATCTCGGCGACACCTGGCAGGTCACCACCGCTCCGACCGACGTGCACGCGGTGCGCACCGCGCTCGAGGAGGCGGGCATGACGGTCACCAGCATCGACCTCACCATGTTGCCGAGCACCACCGTCGAGCTCGACGAAGCCAGCAAGGCGAAGTCGGTGCTGCGCGTGATCGACGCGCTCGAAGAGCACGACGACGTCCAGAACGTCTACGCCAACTTCGACATCCCCGAATCGGTGCTCGAGTCGGTCTACGCCTGAGGTTCGGGTGGCCGGCGCGGTTCAGCGCGCTTGACGCCGCGGCGTCGAGCGGTCACGCTCGACCGCGACCATCCTGCGCGCCGCTGGTGCCGGACTGAATGTGGAGGTGCGAGATGTATGCATGCCTGGCCACCGTCTCGATCACCGACTACGAGCACGCGCGTCGGATCCTGCACGACGACGTGCTCCCGACGGTCAGTGACATCCCCGGCTTCGTGTCCGGGCACTGGTTGGCGCCGGTCGACGGCGTCGGTCTGGAGATCCTGATCTTCGACACCGAGGGCGAAGCGCGGGCGATGGCCGAGCAGATGCCGCCCGGGCGCGAGTTCAACGACTTCGTGACCGTCCAGTCGGTCGAGGTCCGAGAGGTGGCCGGCAGCGTCCACCAGCTCGACGACGTCCCGCTGCAGGTCACGCCCGAGTCGTAGTTCGCGTCCGCGACGCACGTCCGGTACGGTCAGACCATGGACATCGATCGCGCGCTCGATTTCGTGCGGGAGCACCACCACGCGGTGATGCAGACCTACCGGCGTGACGGGTCGCCGCAGATGTCGCCGATCGCGTGCAACGTCGACGCCGACGGGCTCATCGTCGTGAGCACCCGCGAGACCGCGATGAAGACGACGCACCTGCGCCGGGACCCGCGGGTCGCGCTGTGCGTCCTCTCCGACGGGTTCTTCGGCGACTGGATCCAGATCGAGGGCACCGCCGAGATCGTGTCGTTGCCCGAGGCGATGGAACGGCTCGTCGACTACTACCGCACCACGAGCGGCGAGCACCCCGACTGGGACGACTACCGCGCCGCGATGGTGCGTGACCAGCGCGTCGTCGTGCGCATCACGCCCGAGCGCGCCGGTCCGGACCGCGCCGGTTGAGCGTCGCCGTTGCCGTCCTCGCCGCCGGTCGTGGGTCGCGACTCGGCGGTGACGCGTCGAAGCCGTTGCTCGAGTGGCGGGGGAGACCGCTGGTCGCGTGGGCGGTGGACGCCGCGCGCGACTCCGGACTCCGGCCCGTGCTCGTGGTCGTCGGGTACCGCGGCGACGAGGTCCGCGCCGCGCTCTCCCGAACATCTCAAAGTTCGCGTACGCATGTGGGGGTCAACTCCGAGATGGTCGCGGTGGAAGTGGTCGAGAACCCGCAGTGGGAAGAGGGGATCGCGTCGAGTCTGCGTGCGGTGCTGACGACGCTCATCCCCCGCGCCGACGTCGACGCCGTGTGCGTGGGCCTGGCCGACCAGCCCCGCGTGAGCGCCGAGGCCTACCGCGCGAGTCGCGGCGACCAGTGGGGATCTCGTGGTCCCGACGTACGCGGGCAGCCCGGCAATCCGGTCAAGCTGGCGCGTAGCCTCTGGCCTGAAGCGTTGGAGCTCCGCGGCGACGTGGGCGCCCGGGCGCTGGCCCGGGATCGTGCCGTCCGGATCGACTGCACCGACACGGGCAGCGCCGCCGACGTCGACACCCTCGAAGACCTCGAACGACTGCAGCAGGAGGACCAGTGAAGATCGAAGACAGCTTCCGGGTGGAAGTACCCGTCGACGAGGCCTGGAAGGTGCTCCTCGACCTCGAGCGCATCGCCCCCTGCCTCCCCGGCGCGCAGCTCACCGAGGTGGAGGGCGACGAGTACCGCGGGACGGTGAAGATCAAGGTCGGTCCCATCACCGCGCAGTACAAGGGCGTGGCCAAGATCGAGGAGGCCGACGAGGCCAACCGCAAGGTGGTGCTGCAGGCCGAGGGCCGCGACACCCGCGGGCAGGGCAACGCGTCGGCGACCGTCGTCGCCACGCTGGTGGCCGACGGCGACGCCGCGACCACCGTCAACATCGACACCGACCTCAACATCACCGGCAAGGTGGCGCAGTTCGGCCGAGGCGTGATGGCCGACGTGTCGAGCAAGCTGCTCGGCCAGTTCGCCGACAACCTCAAGAAGGACGTGCTGTCGGGATCGGAGACTCCCACCGAACCGACGATCGCGCCGCCAGCGGCGGAGAGTCCCGAGGACGCGGGCGCTGCGCCGACGGACGGAGGCGCCAGAGAGGCGGCCGGGGTTCGCAAGATCGACTCCAAGGAGGCCGAGCCCATCGACCTCATGGACGCGGCCGGTGGTTCGGTGGGGAAGCGGCTGGTGCCGATCGTGGCCGGACTGGTCGTGGTGGTGGCGGTCCGCTCGATCTTCAAGCGCCGCAAGCGAGGCGCCGCAGCATCCGCCACGACGCCGACTGAGCCTTCTAGGATCGAACTCGTGTTCGATCCGGCCGGAGGGGGAGACCAGCTGGTCCTGGGCATCGACCCGGGCGTGTCGCGCTGTGGGTACGGCGTGGTGCGCCGCGACGGGTCGCAGTTCCGGGCCGTCGCCTACGGCGTCATCCGCACGCCCCCGAGCGAGGAGCTGCCGACCGCGCTTGGCGACGCTGCTCCACGAGATCAACGCCCTCATCGAGGAGTTCACGCCGATCGCGCTGGCCGTCGAGCGGGTGCTGTTCCAGGTGAACACGCGCACCGCGATGTCGGTCGGTCAGGCCAGCGGCCTCGCCCTCGCGCTGGCCGGGCGCGCCGGAATCCCGGTGGTCAACTACAGCCCCAACGAGGTCAAGCTCGCAGTCGCCGGCGACGGTGGCGCGGGCAAGTTCGAGGTGCAACAGATGGTGATGCGGCTCCTGCAGCTGCGCGAGCTCCCCGATCCGCCCGACGCCGCCGACGCGCTCGCGCTCGCGCTGTGCCACTGGTGGCGGCGCGCCGCTCGCGGCACAGGGCGCGGTCGCCGGGGCGCGATCGTCGAAGCTCGACGACGCGATCGCGGCTGCACTCGCGAAGGCCTCCTCCTCGCAGGGAGGTGCTCGGTGATCGGTTCGGTGCGCGGCACGGTGATCGAGCGCACGTCCACCGGCGAGGTCCTGGTGGAGGTGGGAGGGGTCGGCTACCGGGCGTTCGTGCCCGCCAGCGCGCTCCCCGCGCTGCATCCCGGCGACACGGCGTTCCTGTTCACCCACCTGCACGTGCGTGAAGACGCGATGGTGCTCTACGGCTTCCTGACGCGCGACGAGCGCGACACGTTCGAGGCGCTGATCGCCACCACCGGCGTCGGACCCAAGCTCGCGCTCGCCATGCTCTCGGTGCACTCACCCGCGGCGCTGCGGCGCGCGTTGCTCGAAGACGACCTCGCCGCGCTCACGATGGTGTCCGGGCGTCGGCAAGCGCACGGCCCAACGCCTGTTGGTCGAGCTCAAGGCTCGCCTGGCGGTGCCCGAGCTCGACATCACCGAAACCGGCGGAACGCCCGCGCCGCGCGCCGAGGTGCGCGCCGCGCTCGCCGGCCTCGGCTACGCGCCCGACGAGGTGCGCGACGTCGTGGCGCAGCTGCCCGAAGAGGGCTCGGTGGAGGACCTCCTCCGCGAGGCGCTCAAGCTGCTGTCGGTGTCGCATGCGTAGGACGAGCGACTCATGAGAGACGAACTGCTGCACGCGTCGGCCGACCCGGTCGAGGAGGCCGAGGAGGTCACGCTCCGGCCGCGCCGGCTCGACGAGTTCGTCGGCCAGCCGCGCCTCAAGGAGCACCTCGAGATCCTCCTCGGCGCCGCCCGCGGCCGGGGCCAGGCCGCCGACCACATCCTGTTCGCCGGTCCGCCGGGCCTGGGCAAGACCACGCTGTCGGGCATCGTCGCCGAGGAGATGGGCGTCGGGCTGCGCATCACCAGCGGTCCCGCGCTCGAGCGCGCCGGCGACCTCGCCGCCATCCTCACCAACCTCGACGACGGCGACGTGCTCTTCATCGACGAGATCCACCGCCTGCCGCGCCCGGTCGAAGAGGTGCTCTACCCCGCGATGGAGGACTTCCAGCTCGACATCGTGATCGGCAAGGGCCCGGCGGCGCGATCGATCCGCCTCGACCTCCCACGCTTCACGCTGATCGGTGCCACCACCCGCACCGGTCTGATCACCGGCCCGCTGCGCGACCGCTTCGGCTTCATCGCCCGCCTCGACTACTACGACACCGACGACCTCGTCTCCATCATCGAGCGCGCCGCCGGCATCCTCGGCGTGCCGCTCGAGACGGAAGGCGCGCAGGAGATCGCCCGCCGCGCCCGGGGCACGCCCCGCATCGCCAACCGGCTGCTGAAGCGCACGCGCGACTACGCCGAGGTGCGCGCCGACGGCGCGGTCACCACCGAGAACGCGCGGCTCGCGCTGGAGCTGTTCGAGGTCGACGAGCTCGGTCTCGACAAGGTCGACCGCGCCATCCTCGCCGCGCTGTGCGAGACGTTCGGCGGTCAACCGGTCGGCCTGCACACCCTGGCGGTGGCGGTGGCCGAGGAGCCCGAGACGGTGGAAGAGGTCTACGAGCCGTTCCTGCTCAAAGCGGGGCTGCTGCAGCGCACGCCCCGAGGGCGCATCGCCACCCCCGGCGCCTACGCGCACCTGCACCTGCCCGCGCCCCACGTCCTGCCCAGCCTGTTCACGTCACCGACGAATGACCAGGCTGGGGTCACGTGCGTCGCGACTCGCGGTCGTCGTCGTCGCCGCTGGTCGCGACGCATCTCGGCCGCGATGGGGCCGGTGCCGGTGCCGCAGCTCGGACTCCTGCGTCGACCGTCGAGTTCCGGCCCGTGCTCGAGCATCTGCCACCGACGACCGGCCGCCTCGACGCCCGACGCCGCCGCGGCCGACGGTGGCGGTCGTGCGACGTCGCCGCGGTCGCGCAGCTCCCGGTCGTCCCCACCACCCGATGCGCACCGCGACGGCCTCGAGCACTGCGTGCGTGTTTCCCGACCGTCCGGCGGACACGGCCGGCCGCTACTACCTGGGACCGGCCGGGGTCACGACCGACGCGATCGGCGGGCGCGGGCCGAGTTCGTCAGCCGGCCAGGGGTGGACGGTCCACCTCGACCTCACCCGGGCCGGGTCGAAGGCCGTGGGACGCCCTCGCCGAGCAGCAGTTCCACCAGCAGGTGGCGATCACCGCGTCGGGGAAGGTGGTGTCGGCTCCCATCATCCAGCCCAGCGATGCCACCTTCGACCTCGTTCGGCGGCACCGCCGTGATCAGCGGGAGCTTCAACCGCAAGCAGGCCGAGGCGCTGGCGCTCCTCGCCCGACCCGCCAACGGGCGGTGAAGTTCGGGCCAACGGCCGTCCCCGCTGCCCCGGTCGGCCGGTGACGGCCCGCTAGCATCCGCGACCGGTCTGCGCCCCTCCCGCGCGCTCCGTGCAAACGTCAGGAACCCGCTCGACGCCATGGTCATCTTCGTCTACTTCGCCGTCATCGCGCTGGCGTTCTTCCTGTTGATCGTGCTCCCGCAGCGGCGCCGGACGACCGCCCACCGCCTCCTGCTCGCCTCGTTGCAGATCGGTGACGAGGTCATCACCATCGGCGGGATCCTCGGCACCATCCGCGAGCTCACCGACGAGAAGATCGAGCTCGAGGTCGCGCCCGGGGTCGTGATCACCGTCGCCCGCAACGCGATCGCCCAGATGGCCCAGCCCGCGTCCGACCCGACGAGCGAAGCCCTCGATGATGGTCGTGTCGACGACGGTGAAGTCGGCGAATGAACGTCCGTCGCAACGTCATCTTCCTCGTCGTCACCCTCGTGGTGGTCGTGGGGACCTTCCTCTACACGGTCCAGGCCGGCCACGAGCCCGTCCTCGGTCTCGACCTGCAGGGCGGCACGTCGGTCGTGCTGTCGCCGGTCGGCAAGTTCAAGAGCGACACCCTCGACGTCGCCATCGACATCATCCGCAACCGCGTCGACACCTTCGGCACGCTCGAGCCGGAGATCACCCGGCAGGGCAGCGACATCGTCATCGACCTCCCCGGCGTGAAGGACCGCGAGAAGGCGATCGCGCTGGTCGGCAAGACCGCCGAGCTGCGGTTCCGCCCGGTGCCTCGGTCCGCTGCCGTCGGAAGCCGCGCAGGCGAAGAGCGGCCACGACCACCACCACGACCGCGCCGGGCGCGACCACGACCACCGACGACCCCGCAGCCGACCGACGCCGCAGGCGAAGGCCGCGATCGCGTCGTGTGACGACGACCGACGGTCGAGACGCTCAAGGTGATCCCCACGACGGCACGCGCCGGCGACCAGCGCAACGCGTGCGTCGTCCTGCCCGACAAGCCGGGCGGCAAGAAGGCCGGCCGGTACTACCTCGGCAAGGCCGCGCTCACCGGCAAGGGGACCGTCGACACCGCCAAGTCGGAGTTCGTGCCCAGCCAGGGCTGGACGGTGAAGATGGACCTCACCGACTCCGGCAGCAGCAAGTGGGACGCGCTCGCCCAGCAGCAGTTCCACAAGCAGGTGGCGATCGTCCTCGACGGCCTGGTGCAGTCGGCGCCGACCATCCAGCCCACCGACGCCGCCTTCACGTCGTTCGGTGGCACGGCCGTGATCTCGGGAAGCTTCACGCAGGACGAAGCCGACAACCTGGCCAAGCTCATCCGCTTCGGTGCGCTGCCCGTCACCCTGAAGCAGGTCAACGTCGAGAACGTGTCGCCGACGCTCGGCAACGACCAGCTCCACGCCGGCATCCTCGCCGGCCTCATCGGGCTCGCGCTGGTGGCCATCTACATGCTGGTCTTCTACCGGCTGTTGGGCCTCGTGGTGATCGCGGGGATCCTGCTCAGCGGCATGGCGCTCTACACGTTGATCGCGTGGTTCCTGCCCGACGTGCTCAACATCACCATCGTGCTGAGCCTCGCCGGTGTCACCGGCATCATCGTGTCGGTCGGTATCACCGTCGACTCGTACATCGTCTACTACGAACGCATGAAGGACGAAGTGCGCGCGGGCGCGACGGTGCGCTCCTGCGTCGACCGGTCGTTCACCCGCTCGTTCCGCACCATCGTCGCCGCCGACCTGGTGTCGCTGATCGGCGCGGTGGTGCTCTACGTGCTCGCCATCGGCTCCGTCCGCGGCTTCGCGCTCTTCCTCGCGATCTCGACGATCCTCGACCTGATCGTCGCCTACTTCTTCATGCACCCGGTGGTGTCGCTCATGGCGCGCCGCCCGCGCCTCGTGAAGATGAAGGGCATCGGCATCGAAGCCGGTCTCGACGCGCCGCACGCCGATCCGCCGGCACCCTCCGCGCCCGAAGGCAGGGGTGGGAGCATGACCGCCACCGCGCCCGCGCCCGTGCAGCCGAAGAAGCAGCGGCACACCTGGGCCGACCTCTACCACGAGCGCACGCACTTCGAGTTCATCAAGCACTCGCGGCGGTGGGCGATCATCTCGGGAACGCTCATCCTGATCTCCGTGCTCGCCTTCGCGGTGAAGGGCCTCAACCTCGGCATCGACTTCGAGGGCGGCACGCAGTGGCAGTTCACCGTGAGCTCGCAGACGGGCTCCGCGTCCGCCGGCGACGTCCGCGACGCGCTCGACGGGGCTGGGCGTCGGCGATGCGAAGGTCCTCATCGTCGGCAACGACTCGGTGCGCGTGCAGTCGAAGGACCTGACCCACGCTGAACAGGCCAAGGTCACCGCCGCGCTCGCGAAGTACGGGCACATCGCCGACTCGGCCGTGAGCGTCACCAACGTCGGTCCGACGTGGGGTGAGAAGGTGAGCAGCAAGGCGCTCCAGGCGCTCATCGTGTTCTTCTTCGTGATCGCGGGCTATCTCACGTTCCGGTTCGAGTGGCGCATGGCGCTCGCCGCGATCATCGCCGTGCTCCACGACATCATCATCACCGTCGGCGTGTACGCGGTCACCGGGTTCGAGGTCACACCCGCGACGGTCGTCGCGTTCCTCACCATCCTCGGCTTCTCGCTCTACGACACCGTGGTCGTGTTCGACAAGGTGAAGGACAACCAGGCGCGCCTCGGCACCGTGCGCGGCGACACCTACTCGACGATGGTGAACCGCTCGCTCAACCAGGTGCTGATGCGCTCGATCAACACCTCGATCGTGGCGCTGCTCCCGGTCGCGTCGCTGCTCTTCGTCGGCACGTACGCGTTCGGCGGGCTCGCGCTGCGCGACTTCGCCCTCGCGCTGTTCGTCGGCCTGCTCACCGGCGCCTACTCGTCGATCTTCGTCGCCACCCCGATCCTGGCGTGGCTCAAGGAGCGCGAGCCTCGCTACCGCGCGCTGCGCGAACGGGCGGCGGCCGACCTGGCCAAGGCCGCGGTCGTGGTGCCGGTGCCGCCGATCGTCGCCGGCGAGCCCGCCGACGTGCCGGTCGACGGCGAGGACATCGACCCCGGCGACGACCTCGACGCCGACACTGCCGACGCTCCCGCGCGCCCGCACCCGCGGCTCCCGCACCGGTGGTGCCGGCGCGAGCGCCGCGGCGACGCCGTACGGCACCACCACCCCGGCGACCGCCCCGTCGACCACCCCGTCGAGGGGCGCGGCCAACCCGCGGGGCCGCCAGCAGCGGGGCAAGAAGAAGAAGCGCTGATCCTGACGGTCCTGACGTGGCGTGGGTACTGACCGTCGCAAGGAACACCGGGGGCCCCCGGTAGAGTTGTGATGCAGATGAGCACCACGGAGCCGCGTGTCGAAGTTCGCACCGACCGGCGCTCCGTGCTGCCCTGGCGGCGGCCCCACACCGTCGACGCCGAGCTCGCCCCGCTCGTGAACGTCTACCTCGAGCGCCACCGCCGGGGCGACACCACGATGATCGAGCACGCCTACGACATCGCGCGTGACGCCCACCGTGAACAGGTCCGGCGCTCGGGCGAGCCCTACATCACCCACCCCGTCGGCGTCGCCCTGGTGCTCGCCGACCTCGGCCTCGACGACGTCACCATCGCCGCCGCGCTGCTGCACGACGCGGTGGAGGACACCACCGTCACCAAGGACGACATCGAGCGCGAGCTCGGGGCCGACGTCGCCACCATCGTCGACGGCGTCACCAAGCTCGACCGCCTCCAGTTCGACTCCAAGGAGGCCCAGCAGTCGGCGACGCTGCGCAAGATGCTCGTGGCGATGGCCAAGGACATCCGGGTCCTGCTCATCAAGCTCGCCGACCGCCTCCACAACATGCGCACGATCGCGTCGCTGCCCGAGTTCAAGCAGCGCCGCATCGCGCAGGAGACCCTCGACATCTACGCGCCGCTCGCGCACCGCCTCGGCATCGCCGACATGAAGTGGCAGCTCGAGGACACCGCGTTCGCGGTGCTCTATCCGCTGCGCTACGCCGAGATCGAGCAGATGGTCGCCACGCAGGCACCCGAGCGCGAGGAGTTCCTCGACGCGGTGCTCACCGACCTGCGCGCCCGCCTCGACGAGCTGAAGATCGAGGCCGACGTCAAGGGCCGCCCGAAGCACTACTGGTCGATCTACGAGAAGATGATCACGCGGGGCAAGCAGTTCGACGACGTCCAGGACCTCGTCGGCGTGCGCGTCGTGGTCGAGTCGGTGAAGGACTGCTACGCCGCGCTCGGCTCGATCCACGCGATGTGGAAGCCGGTCCAGGGCCGGTTCAAGGACTACATCGCGATGCCCAAGTTCAACCTCTACCAGTCGTTGCACACGACCGTCGTCGGGCCGTCGGGCAAGGCGGTCGAGGTGCAGATCCGTACGCAGGAGATGCACCGGCGGGCCGAATTCGGTGTCGCCGCGCACTGGGGCTACAAGGAGCGCGAGCCGGCCGAGGACCTGCTGTGGCTGCAGCGGATGGTCGACTGGCAGCAGGAGACCTCCGACCCCGGCGAGTTCATGGAGGCGCTGAAGATCGACCTCGAGTACGACGAGGTCTTCGTCTTCACCCCCAAGGGCAAGGTCATCACGCTGGCCGCCGGCGCCACGCCGGTCGACTTCGCGTACGCGATCCACACCGACGTCGGCCACCGGTGCATCGGGGCGCGGGTCAACGGTCGGCTGGTGCCGCTCGACTCCGGGCTCGCGTCGGGCGACACCATCGAGATCTTCACCAGCAAGGTGCAGGGCGCGGGCCCGTCGCGCGACTGGCTGCAGTTCGTGCACTCACCGAAGGCCCGCACCAAGATCCGCCAGTGGTTCTCGCGTGAGCGGCGCGTCGACGCCATCGACACCGGTCGCGAGGAGTTGGTGAAGGCCCTCCGCAAGGAGAACCTGCCGGTCCAGAAGCTCGCCGGCTCCACCTCGCTGAACGACGTCGCGGTGGCGATGCACTACGCCGACGTCGAGGCGCTGCACGCCGCCATCGGCGAGAACCACGTGTCGGCCAAGGCCGTCGTGCAGCGTCTGTCGAAGGAGCTGCGCAGCGGCGAGGAGCAGCTGCCGGTCACGACCGCCCGGCCTCCGGAGCGCGCCCGCACCTCCGAGCGGCGCGCCACCGGCGTCCACGTCGAGGGTCTCGACGACGTCATGGTGCGTCTGTCGCGCTGCTGCACTCCCGTGCCGGGCGACGAGATCATGGGCTTCGTCACCCGCGGGCGTGGCGTCTCCGTCCACCGCACCGACTGCGCCAACGCGGCGGGTCTCGTCGGCCACGCCGAGCGCGTCATCGAGGTGGAGTGGGACCACGACCAGCCCGCCACCTTCGTGGTGTCGGTCGAGGTGGAGGCGCTCGACCGGTCGCGGCTGCTGCGCGACGTCGCCGACGTGCTCGCCGAGCACCACGTGAACATCCTGTCGTGCACGTCGCAGACCTCCAACGAGCGGGTGGCGAAGTTCCGCTTCGACTTCGAGCTCGCCGACCCCAACCACCTCGAGTCGATCCTCTGGGCGATCAAGCGCGTCGACAGCGTCTACGCCGCGTACCGGGTGCTCCCCGGCCACGCCAAGGCCCCCGCGAACTGAGCGCGACGCACATGGCCGAGGGAGAGCTGTCACCGGACGAGGTCCGGCGCGTCACCGAGTTGTTGGAACGAGTGGTCGCCGACCCCTCGATCCTCCAGTCCGTGGCCGAGCAGGACCGCATCCGGTTCGTGAACGCGGCCGGCGACGTGTTCTGCCCCGACGTCGACGAGCGCCGGCGTCGCACCAAGGCGCGCCAACGGCGTGAACGTTCGGAGACCCTCGGTCGCGACGAAGCGGTGCTCGCGGGCACCGGCATCCGCCGCTTGCGGGCGAAGCCGGTGTTCACGACGCCCAACGTGTT
Source organism: uncultured Actinomycetes bacterium (assembly GCA_963697125.1). Classification (GTDB taxonomy): domain Bacteria; phylum Actinomycetota; class Acidimicrobiia; order IMCC26256; family DASPTH01; genus DASUAS01. The sequence goes on along the minus strand of CAVOMW010000006.1, from coordinate 75,596 downwards.
CCCGCCCGAGGGGTTCGCTGCCCGATGATCTTCTCGGCGAGGATCAACTCGACGACGACGGGCAACGGTTGCTCGACCCGCAGCACTGCTACGTGTGCAAGGTCAAGTTCAGTGACGTCCACCACTTCTACGACCAGCTCTGCCCGTCGTGCGCGGCGTTCAACTACGGCAAGCGCACGGAGACCGCCGACCTGCGCGGTCGGGTGGCGCTGCTGACCGGCGGTCGGGTCAAGATCGGCTACCAGGCGGGCATCAAGCTCCTGCGCGCCGGGGCGGAGCTGATCGTGACCACACGGTTCCCACGCGATGCGGCGTTGCGGTACGCGCGCGAGCCCGACTTCGACGAGTGGGGTGATCGGCTCGAGGTGTTCGGACTCGATCTCCGGTACACGCCGAGCGTCGAGGCGTTCTGTCATCACGTCGACACGACCCGTACCCGGCTCGACTTCATCGTCAACAACGCGTGCCAGACCGTGCGGCGACCGCCCGCGTTCTACGAGCACATGATGGACCTCGAGACCGCGTCGCTGGAGCGGATGCCGAACGAGGTGCGTGCGCTCGTCGGAACGTACGACGACGAGTGACGGCTCGTGCCCGCGGCGACGCTGTCGCAGCGCGCGCTGCTCCCGGGTGAGACGTCGCCAAGTCGTGACCTCTTCCCGGCGGGGCGACTCGACCAGGACCTGCAACAGGTCGACCTGCGCGACCGCAACTCGTGGCGCCTGATGGCCGCCGAGGTGCCGACGGTCGAGCTGCTCGAGACCCAACTGGTGAACGCGGTCGCGCCGTTCGTGCTGAACGCGCGCCTCAAGCCGCTGATGATGCGGACGCCCGAGCGCGACAAGCACGTCGTCAACGTGTCGGCGGTCGAGGGGCAGTTCTACCGGCGGTTCAAGACCACCAAGCACCCGCACACCAACATGGCCAAGGCCGCGCTCAACATGATGACGCGCACGTGCGCGGCGGAGTACCACGCCGACGGCATCCACATGAACAGCGTCGACACCGGGTGGGTCAGCGACGAGGATCCGGTCGACGTCGCCGAGCGCAAGACCGCCGAGCACCGGTTCCACCCGCCCCTCGACATCGTCGACGGCGCCGCCCGCATCGTCGATCCCGTCATCGCCGGGTTCAACTCGGGTGAGCACGTGTACGGCCAGTTCCTGAAGGATTACCAGCCCACTGATTGGTGAGGGCACCGGTACCATGCCGCTCGTGGCCGATGACCCCTCGCGATTCCGCGCGCCCATCGGCACCGCCGACGTCCTCCCGCCGGAGTCGTCGCAGTGGACCGCGCTGGTGTCGGCGTTCGCCGACCGTGCCTCGCGGTACGGCTTCGACCTGGTGATCACCCCGATCTTCGAACACCTCGAGGTGTTCCAGCGAGTGGGGGAGTCGACCGACGTCGTCCGCAAGGAGATGTACGACTTCGAGGACAAGGGCGGCCGCCGCATCGCGCTGCGTCCCGAGGGCACCGCGGGCGTCGCGCGTGCGTTCGCGCAGCACCACCCGACGGTGCCGTGGAAGGTCTGGTACGTCGCTCCGCACTTCCGCTACGAACGTCCGCAGAAGGGACGCTTCCGCCAGCACTTCCAGGTGGGTGCCGAGGCGCTGGGGGTCGACGACCCGCAGCTCGACGTCGAGGTGATCGCGCTCGCGCACGGCTTCTACCGGGCGCTCGGGCTGCGCGAGTTCACCCTGAGCATCAACTCGATGGGCGACGACGCCGATCGGGCTGCGTTACACCGAGCTCCTGCGCGCGTACCTGCTCCAGCACGGTGACGCACTCGGCGACACGTTCCGTGAGCGCGTGGCCGCCAACCCGCTGCGGGTGCTCGACTCCAAGGATCCCGACTGGCAGGACGTCATCGAGCACGCGCCGCAGATCACCGAGTCCCTCGGTGAGCACGCCCGCACCCACTTCGAGGCGGTGCAACACGGGCTCGACCGGCTGGGGATCGCGCACGAGATCAACCCGCGGCTCGTGCGCGGGCTCGACTACTACACGAGCACCACGTTCGAGTTCTCGAGTCAGGCGCTCGACGCCGCGCAGAACGGCATCGGCGGCGGCGGTCGCTACGACGGTCTGGTCGAGCAGATGGGCGGCAAGCCCACGCCCGGCATCGGGTTCGGCATCGGCATCGAGCGCGTGCTCATCGCGTGCGCGGCCGAGGGCGTCATCCCCGGCGCCGAGCCGGCGGCCGACGTGTTCGTCGTCGACGGCATGGAGAACCCCACCGAGGTCACGCTGCTGGTGACCGAGCTGCGTGAAGACGGCCTCCGCGCCGAGCGCGCCTACGAGGGTCGTTCGTTCAAGGCGCAGATGAAGGTGGCCGACCGGGTCGGCGCGCGCTTCACGGTGCTGCTCGGGAAGCGCGAGGCCGAGCACGGCGCGGTAGGAGTGCGCGACATGCAGTCGCACGAACAGGTCGAGGTACCGCGAGAACTGGTCGCGGGCTGGTTGCAGGAACGATTCGAAACGACTCCCCGAACAGAACTGGACTCCCAGAAATGATGCGCACCGATCGCGCCGGCGATCTCCGGACCACCGACATCGACCGGGAGGTCGTCGTCTGCGGATGGGTCGACGGTCGCCGCGACCACGGCGGGGTCGTGTTCCTCGACGTGCGCGACGTGGCCGGCATCCTCCAGGTCGTCGTCGATCCCGGCGCCAGAGATGGAGGAGATGGTGTCGGTGCCGACGTCCACCGTGTGCGCAACGAGTACGTCGTGCGCGTCGTCGGGACGGTGCGCCACCGCCCCGAGGGCACGGTCAACGACACGTTGCCGACGGGCGAGATCGAAGTGGCGGCGACCGCGCTCGAGGTGCTGAACGAGGCCGAGACGCCGCCGTTCCCGGTCGACGACCGCATCGACGCCGACGAGATGCTGCGGCTCCGTCACCGCTACGTCGACCTGCGCCGTCCGCGCCTGCAGCGCAACCTGCGGGTGCGCGCGCAGATCAACGCCGCGCTGCACCGGTCGCTCGACGCCCAGGGGTTCACCGAGGTCGAGACCCCGATGCTGATCGCGTCGACGCCCGAGGGCGCCCGCGACTTCGTGGTGCCGTCGCGGCTGTCGCCGGGTGAGTTCTACGCGCTGCCGCAGAGCCCGCAGCTGTTCAAGCAGCTGCTCATGGTCGGCGGGCTCGATCGCTACTACCAGATCGCCCGCTGCCTACGCGACGAGGACCTGCGCGCCGACCGCCAGTTCGAGTTCATGCAGCTCGACGCCGAGATGAGCTTCGCCGACGCCGACGACGTGATGGCGGTCATCGGCGAAGCAGTGCTCGACGCCGCCGAGACCGTCACCGGGACGCGTCCGGGTCCGGTGTCGCAGATGACCTGGCACCAGGCGCAGGAGCGCTACGGCTCCGACAAGCCCGACGTGCGCTTCGGCCTCGAGCTGGTCGACCTCAGCGAGGTGTTCGCGGCCACCGAGTTCAAGGCGTTCCAGGCCGACGTGGTCAAGGGCATCCGGCTGCCCGGGTCAGGGCGGGATGTCGCGTGCGCAGCTCGACAAGCTGGTCGACCGGGCCAAGCAGCTCGGCGCCGCCGGTCTGGTGTGGATGCGCGTCGTCGACGGCGGCGCGCTCGAGTGCCCCGTGCTCAAGTACCTGAGCGAGGCCGAACAGCTCGGGATCGTCGACACGATGGGCGCCGAAGCCGGTGACCTGATCCTCGTCGCCGCGGGTGCGCGGCGATTGGTCGACCACGTGCTCGGCACCATGCGCGTCGAGCTCGGACCTCCACGTTCAATCCAGCAAGGCGGCCTGCAGTTCCTGTGGGTCGTCGACTTCCCGCTGTTCGAGTCGCTCGACGACGACGGCAACCCGATCCCGGCCCACCACCCGTTCACGATGCCGCACCCCGACGACCTCGAGTTGCTCGCGCACGGCAAGGGCGAGGACCTGCTCGGGGTGCGGTCGCTGGCCTACGACCTCGTGCTCAACGGCTGGGAGCTCGGATCCGGCTCGGTGCGAATCCACCGTCCCGACCTCCAGCAGCGGATCTTCTCGCTGCTCGGGATCACCGACGGAGGAGGCGCAGTCGCGCTTCGGCTTCCTGCTCGACGCCTTCCGCTACGGCGCGCCGCCGCACGCCGGCTTCGCGTTCGGCATCGATCGCCTCACCGCGATCCTGGCGGGGGAGGACAACATCCGCGAGGTCATCGCCTTCCCCAAGACCCAGTCGGGGGCCGACCCCCTCACCGGTGCGCCCACCGCGATCGACGCCACCCAGCTCAAGGAGCTCGGCCTCAGCGTCCTCCCCAAACCGAAGAAGTAGCCGCGTCATCCGCGTTCCGGCGCTCAAGTTGCGGCGTATCGACCGCAACCGCTCAGTGACGCAGGTTGGTGGGCTCGGAGCTCGCTGCGAAGCGCCCCGCCCAGATCCGTAGCGCAGGGCGGGGGCGGCTACGGCAGGGCGGGGCGATCGGGCGGGTTCGGGTTGGCCGACCCCACGTTTGCGTCTAGCTGGGGAACGTGAAGTTCGCCGTGCTGTCGCCGGTGACGTTCACGGTGCCGAACCTGGTGGCGTTCGAGGCGGTGCCGGTGTCGTTCGTGGCGGTCCAGGAGCCGATGACCTGGTAGGTACCGGCGGGCAGACCACTGACCGAGTAGTTGCCCGGCACTGTCGACGGGGACGGTGAAGACGCCGCCGTCTCCGCTCAGCGTGAGCGTGACCGTGGTGTCGGCGGGGTTGCCGGTCACGGTGCCCGAGAGCGTGAACGTGCTCGGCACGTCAGCCTGGACCGGCGGGACGTCCTGCGGCGCGACCACCGGAGCGTCCTGTGCGGCGGCCGTGGTGTCGGGCGTGGCCTCGGGAGCGGGTGCCGGCGCGGGCACGGTCGTGGGCGCGACGGTCGTCGGCACGGTCGTGACGTGGCTCACCGGCGTGGACACCGACGTGTCGGTGCCCGAGGCGGCCTCGACCCGGTTGGTGCCACCGGGGCCGGAAGCACCGCCGGCCGTGAGCGCGGCCACGCTCACGGCAACGGCGGCGACCAGTGCCAGCGCACCCCCGCCCTGCAGGAGTCGGCGACGGCGGCCCAACTCGTGGGCCCGCGTGGCGACGAGCGCACGCTCGCGTTCGCCGGGAACCGGCGGCTGCGGGTCGCTGAGGTCGGAAGAAGTGAGGTTCGGCATCAGTGTTGCTCCTGGTCCGTGCTGTCGTCACCGGCGTCATCGACGGTCATCGACGTGCGAAGAGTTGCGAGGCCCCGGCTGGCGTGCTGCTTCACCGATCCGACCGAGCAACCGAGGGCCTTGGCCACTTCGGCTTCCGGGAGGTCGGCGAGGAACCGCAACACGATGACCTCGCGTTGGCGTCGTGACAGGGTGTCGAGCGCGCGGTGGAGGTCGACCCGCTGGCCGTCGGGACCGGGCGCGGTCGCACCGCGGCTGCCCGCGTCGGCGTCGGTCTCGACCCGCTGGCGACGGCGCCAGCCGTCGATGGCCAGATTGCCGGCCACCCGGACGACCCACGCCTCGGCGTAGCTGCGGATCTTGCGCCAGCGGACGAAGGCTCGCGCCATCGTCTCCTGGGCGACGTCTTCCGCCTCGCTGCGCCGTCCGAGCAGTTGGTACGCCACGCCGTACGCCCGCACGTAGAGGTCTTCGAAGGCCTCTTCGAACAGGAGGTCGATGGTGATCGACGCGGTCGCGGCGTCCGACTGTTCGTCGGTGTCCGCCACGGACCCGGGGAGCACCCGGCGGGGTCGTTCTGCCTCCAACGTCACTGCCACGGGAAGAATACGCCCGGGGACCCCGGAAGGTTGACATGCCGTTGAAGAAATCCCACGCAGCGCGGTGGGACGTCGGTCACACCGAGTGGCAACAACCCGGTCGCGCGCCGCGAACAGCCCGATCCGGCCGTCACCGGCCTCACCGAACGCAGCAATGGCACGTCATGACCGCGCTGCGCAGGTGGCCGTAGCATCGAACAGTGGCCGACGATCTCTTCACCGCTGCGGTCACCGAGCGGCTCGAGCGACGTGCTCCGTTGGCCGCGCGCCTGCGACCCCGTTCGCTCGACGAGGTCTTCGGCCAACAGCACCTCCTCGGCCCCGGGCGCCCGCTGCGGGTGCTCATCGAGGCCGACCGCCTGTCGTCGGTGGTGCTCTGGGGCCCGCCGGGCACCGGCAAGACGACCATCGCCCGCCTCGTCGCCGGCGCCACCAGCAAGGCGTTCGAACCCCTCTCGGCGGTCACCGCCGGGGTGAAGGACGTGCGCGAGGCCGCCGAGCGGGCCCGCGCCCGTCTGGGCGAGCAGGGCCGCGGCACCATCCTGTTCCTCGACGAGGTCCATCGGTTCAGTCGTACCCAGCAGGACGCCCTGTTGCCCCACGTTGAAGAAGGGTTGTTCGTCCTCATAGGAGCGACCACCGAGAACCCGTTCTTCTCGCTCACCGGTCCGTTGCTCTCACGGTCGACGTTGTTCCAACTGGAGTCGCTCACGGCCGACGAGCTGCGCGCGCTCCTGGAGCGCGCCCTCACCGACGAGACGCGCGGCCTCGGCGACGAACACCTCACGATCGACGACGACGCCCTCACGCATCTCGCCGACCGCGCCGAGGGCGACGCGCGCCACGCGCTCACGTCGCTCGACGTCGCGGCCGCGCTCGCGAGCGAGTCGGGCCGTACGTCGATCACCCTCGCCGACAGCGAGGCCGCGCTCGCGATGCGCGCGCTCCGCTACGGCGACGACGAGCACTACGACGTGCTGTCGGCGTTCATCAAGAGCATCCGTGGGTCCGACGTCGACGCCGGCCTCTACTGGCTCGCCCGCATGGTCACGGCGGGGGAGGACCCGCGACTGATCGCGCGCCGGTTGGTCATCCTCGCGTCGGAGGACGTCGGCATGGCCGACCCGAACGGGCTGGTCGTCGCCGACGCCGCCGCCCGTGCGGTCGAGTTCGTCGGCATGCCCGAGGCGCAGCTCAACCTCGCGCACGCAGTGACGTACCTCGCCAGCGCGCCGAAGTCGAACTCGGTGACGACCGCGATCGGCGCCGCGATGCAGGACGTGCGTGACCATCCCGCCGGCGCGGTCCCCGCTCATCTCCGGGACTCCCATTACCCTGGCGCGGCGAAGCTGGGCCACGGCGACGGGTACGTGTATCCGCACGACGAGGCCGACGGATGGGTGGAGCAGCAGTACCGGCCCGACCAGCACGACGAGCGGTACTGGAAGCCCACCGGGCGCGGAGCCGACGTGGATCAAAGGCGTGGAGACCGGAGGCGACCGGAGTGAGCGGGAGTGAGTGGGTGGCCGTGTTCGCGGCGCAGGTGTGCCTGGTCGCGCTCGTGGTCCTCGTGGTGGTCATCGTCCGCCTCGACCGCGCGGCCAAGGACCTGCGCAAGGCCGCGCTCGACTTCCGTGCCGAGGCCGAACCGGCGCTGGCCGAGCTGCGCGAGGTCGTGCGCACCGCCGACTTCGAGCTCGATCGCGTCGACGCCATCGTCTCCGGCGCCGAGCGCGTCGGCGGCCGGGTCGACGCCGCCTCCGACCTCGCCTACCGCACCTTCACCAACCCCGTCGTGAAGGCCCTCGCCGTCGGCACCGGCACCCGGCGCGCGGTCCAGCGCCTCAAGGGCGACAAGCCGGCGAGCCCTCAGAAGCGTGCGAGGAAGGCCTCCTGATGTTCAAGCGCGCCACCTGGCTCGGCGTGGGCTTCACCCTCGGCGCCGCCACCACCGTCGTCGCCGCCCGCAAAGCCCGCCAACAACTCGACCGCTACAAACCCCCCGCCTTGGTCGACCGCGTCACCACCACCATCACCACCAAGACGACCACCCTCAAAGACCAAGTCGTCGTCGCCCTCAACGAAGGCCGCTCCGCCGCCAAAGACCGCGAAGCCGAACTCCGCGAACAAAAGAACCTCACCATCGTCCCCGAACCCGACGACTCCACTTCTTCCTCTTCTTCCTCCTCCTCGTCCACGTAGTCGTCGGCAAGCCTGCCAAGGGCGGCTCTGAAGGTGAAGCGGCGCGAGCGGAGAAGACACACTCAGGCGGTGAGCACAGCGAGCCCGCCGGGCACCGGACGGTAGGGCCCGTCGGAGGAGACCCGGCTCGAAGAGCCACGCCGAGGAACGAGGCGTGCAGGGGCTCGTCCGAGTGAAGGGCCCGTGTCCGGTGAGCCGGTGGGTTCGATGGGGTCGCCGCCGGACCCCGATCGACGCCGGAACCCAGGGAAAGCCTGTCGTAGGTGGCGGATACGATTTGTCCCGTGTCCCCGTCTCGGTCTGCGCCTCGAACCGCCGATGAACTGCGCGCTGCATTCATCGACTTCTTCGCGTCCCGCGGCCACACCCCGGTGGCCTCCTCCAGCCTGATCCCGCACGACGACACGCTCCTGTTCACCAACTCGGGCATGGTCCCGTTCAAGCCCTTCTTCGTCGGTGACGAGACCCCGCCGTACCGCCGCGCCACGTCCATCCAGAAGTGCGTGCGCGCCGGTGGCAAGCACAACGACCTCGACGACGTCGGCCGCACCAACCGGCACTTCACGTTCTTCGAGATGCTGGGCAACTTCAGCTTCGGCGACTACTTCAAGGTCGAGGCGATCAAGTGGGCGTGGGAGCTCTACACCGAGGTCCTCGGCCTCGACACCGAGCGCCTCTGGGTGACCGTCCACACCAGCGACGACGAAGCCGAGAAGATCTGGACCGAAGAGGTCGGCGTCCCGCTGGAGCGGATCCAGCGCCTGGGCGACGACAACTTCTGGCGCATGGCCGACACCGGCCCCTGCGGTCCCAGCTCCGAGATCTTCTGGGACCTGGGTCCCGAGCACGGCCCGGCCACCGGTCCGGGCGGCAACGAGGACCGCTACGTCGAGATCTGGAACCTCGTCTTCATCCAGTACGACGCCAAGCCCGACGGTGAGCTCGTGCCGCTGGCCGCACGCAGCATCGACACCGGCGCCGGGCTCGAGCGCAACCTCGCGGTGCTGCAGGACGCGGCATCGGTGTGGGACATCGACGTCTTCCGCCCGCTCATCGCGGCAGCGGAGGCGGTCACCGGCGTCGAGTACGGCACCTTCCCCGGTACTGCGCGCGACGTGTCGCTGCGCATCCTCGCCGAGCACGGTCGCACGATGACCTTCCTCGTCGCCGACGGCGTCGTGCCGTCCAACGAGGAACGGGGCTACGTGCTGCGCCGCATCATCCGCCGCGCGGTGCGGCACGCGTTCCTGCTCGGCGCCGAGGATCTCGTCACCCCCGCGCTGGTGAACGCCACCGTCGACGTCATGGGTGGCGCGTACCCCGAGATCGTGAAGCAGCACGAGCTGGTGCTCGGTGTCGTGAGCCGCGAAGAGGAGCGCTTCCGGCAGACGCTCGCGCGCGGCTCGAGCTCCTCGACGGCGTGGTCGCCAAGGGCGACGTCACCGGCGACGACGCCTTCTTCCTGCACGACACGCTCGGCTTCCCGATCGACCTCACCCGCGAGATCGCGGAGGAGCGCGGGCGCACCGTCGACGTCGACGGGCTTCCACGCGCGCATGCAGGAGCAGCGCACGCGCGCCAAGGAGGCGCACAAGGCCGCCGGCGGCAAGGGCGACGGTGCGCCGCTCGAGCTCTACCGCGAGCTGGCCGACGAGCTCGGCCCCACCGACTTCACCGGCCGCCAGGAGTACGAGACCATCGGCGCCAAGGTCGCGCGCGCTCGTCGGCGGACGTGATCGCCTCGCGCAGGCGGGGGAGGGCACCGCGGTGAGCGTGGTGCTCGACCGCACGCCGTTCTACGCCGAGTCCGGTGGCCAGGTCGGCGACACCGGCGTGATCGAGACGTCGAGCGGCGCACGCGTCCGCATCGACGACACGCAGTACGGCCTCCCCGGTCTCGTGCTGCACCGGGGCGAGGTGGTGGAGGGCGCGATCGCCGAGGGCGACGAAGCCGTGGCCCGCATCGACGGCGCCCGGCGCGACGCCATCCGTCGCAACCACACCGCCACCCACGTCCTCCACTGGGCGCTGCGCGAGGTCCTCGGCCCGCACGTGAAGCAGGCCGGTTCGTTCGTCGGTCCCGATCGGCTGCGCTTCGACTTCAGCCACCACGAGGCGGTCACGCGCGACCAGCTCGACCGCATCGAGGCGCTCGCCAACGGCGAGATCATCGGCGACGCGCCCGTGCGTCACTACGAGACCACCAAGGAGCACGCCGAGTCGCTCGGCGCGATCGCGTTCTTCGGCGACAAGTACGGCGACCTCGTGCGCGTGCTCGAGGCCGGCGACCACTCGATCGAGCTGTGCGGCGGCACGCACGTGCACGCGCTCGGTTTCATCGGCCCGGTGAAGATCGTGAGCGAGGGTTCGATCGGCGCCAACCTGCGCCGCATCGAGGCCGTCACCGGCGAGGGCGCGCTCGCCCGGATCCACGACGAGGAGGTCGCGCTGCGCGGCCTCGCCGACACGCTCAAGGTGAGCGTGGGGGAGCTGCCCGGGCGTGTCGACGGGTTGCTCGCGGCGTCAAGGAGCTCGAAGACGAAGTCGCCAAGGCGCGCACGCGCGAGGCGACGGCCGAAGCGGGCACGTTGGCGGCGTCGGCGGCCGACGGCGCGGTCGTGGTGCGGCGCGACGGTCTCACGCCGGGCGATCTGCGCACGCTGGCGATCGCGACACGCGACGCGCTCGGCTCCGGGATCGTCGCGATCGTGGGCGTCCACGACGGCAAGGCCGGCCTCGCGGTCGCGGTCAGCAAGGACCGCGTCGAGGGTGGCGCGTCGGCGGCCGACCTCGCGCGCGACGCCGCGAAGACGCTCGGGGGTGGCACCGCGAAGCACGCCGATGTCGTCCAGGGCGGCGGGCAGAACGTCGACGCGGTCGACGACGCGCTCGCGCTCCTGGCCGCCGCGGTGCGCGCGGCGGGGTGAGCAGTCCTCACCCAGGGTCCAACGGGAGGGTCCTCGGCGTCGACCTCGGCGAGCGTCGGATCGGCCTCGCACTCACCGACCCGTCGCGTGTGTTGGCGAGTCCGCACGCCACGCTCGAACGCGCCACGGCGCACGCCGACGACCACCGAGCCATCGTCGGCGCCGCCACCGACGTGGGTGCGACGTGCATCGTGATCGGTCTGCCCCGGTCGCTTTCGGGCGATCTGGGTCCTGCCGCCCGCTCGGTGCTCGACGAGGTGGAGGCCATCACCGAGGTCGCCCGCGCGGTCGGGATCGAGGTCGACACCTACGATGAGCGGTTCTCCACGATGATCGCCCAACGCAACCTCCGAGATGCCACGCCGCGACGCAAGAAGCGGCAGCGCGCACAACGAGAGCGCATCGACGCCTCCGCCGCCGCGGTGATCCTGCAGTCCTGGCTCGAGCGCAGCTCGCCGGGCGTCGGGTGACGTCCACCGGCGGGGACGGCGGGCTCGGCGGGGAAGCCGGTCACGGTGACGGGCCCGACGATCAGTGGTCGTCGCCGCCCGGTGCGCTCGACGAGCCCGACATCAGTGCCGCCCTCCCGCCCTCCGGGAGCCCATCCTCGGGGGCGCCGCGGTCTCGCCGCAGGAGGGAATCGGCTGACGAATCGGTCGGCCCCCCGACCGGTGAAGCCGACGAGTCGTTCCGCGAGGACTTCTGGGCCGGGTCGCTGTCGGGTGCCGGAGCCGGTGATGCGGTGCCCGATCGCCGGTCGCGCAACGAGGCGCGGCGAAACGAGCAACGCCGACGCCGCCGTCGACGGTGGTTGGTGCTCGGTGTCCTCGCGATCCTCGTCCTGCCGTTCGTGCTCGTCGGGCGCGTGGTTCGTCTGGCAGCTCTACGAACCGGGCGGCGACGGCGCGCCGGTGAGCGTGAGCGTGCAGCAGGGTTGGGGCGCGAAGGAGATCGGCGACGAGCTCGCGAGCAAGGACGTCGTCGGGTCATCGCTCGCGTTCCAGGTCTGGTATCGCGTCGCGGGCGGGTCGTCGCAGGCCGGCACGTACGCGCTGCGCGAGCACATGGGGGTGAAGGCCGCGGTCGACGCGCTCAGCGACCCGCCGGCCAGCCGCGGCCGCGAGCGCGGGGCACACGGTGCTCGCGCTGCCACCCGGCTTGCGACTCGAGCAGATCGCCGATCGTGTCGGCGCGCTGCCCGGACACGACCGCGCCGCGTTCCTCGCCCTCGCGCAGTCGGGGCAGATCCGTTCGAAGTACCAGGGTGACCAGACGTCGGTCGAAGGGTTCACCTGGCCCGACACCTACTTCGTCGAGGGCATGAGCGACCAGCAGATCCTGCAGACGATCGTGTCGGAGTTCGACCAGCACGGCGACGCCGTCGGACTCGGCAACACTGCCGCGACCGGGCTCACGCCGCAGCAGACCGTCGTCGCCGCATCACTCGTGCAGGCCGAGGCCGGCAACGCGGCGGATGCACCCAAGGTCGCGGCCGTCATCACCAACCGCCTGAAGCAGGGCACCCCGCTGCAGATCGACGCCACCCTCTGCTACGCCAAGGGCGGCTGTCCGCCGGTGCCCACCAACGCCGACAAGCAGCAGGACTCGCCGTACAACACGTACCGGGCCACCGGACTGCCGCCCACGCCGATCATGACGGTGACCGAGCAATCCCTGCGCGCAGCCCTCGCGCCCGCGAACGTCCCCTATTTGTTCTACGTGACCGGCAAGGATGGAGTGACGTACTTCGCCACCACCCTGGCGGAGCACAACGCGAACATCGCAGCCCACGGAGTGAGCGGGGAGTGACTGGGGAGTGACCATCGACGGCGAGACCCGGATCACCGGCCTCATCGGTGATCCCGTCGCGCACTCGCGGTCGCCGGCCATCCTCAACACCGCCTACCGCGAAGCCGGACTCAACTGGATCTACGCCGCGTTCCCGGTGCCGCGCGGTCGTGGCGGCGACGCGGTGCGGGGCGCGCTCGCCCTCCGCTTCGCCGGGCTCACCGTCACCATGCCCCACAAGGCCGACGCCGCCGGCGCGTGCGACGAGCTCACGCCCGACGCCATCGCCCTCGGCGCGATCAACGTCGTCACCGTCACCGACGACGGTCGCCTGCTCGGCTCGTCGAGCGACGGGGAGGGCTTCCTCCGTTCGGTCCGCGACGAGGGCTTCGATCCCGCCGGCACCGACGTGCTCGTCGCCGGTGCCGGTGGTGCCGGGCGCGCCATCGTCCTCGCGCTCGGCGGTGCGGGGGCGCGTGTCACCGTCGCCGCCCGCCGCCTCGACGCCGCCGAATCGGCCGCCGCGCTGGTGCCCGGAGGACAAGCGGTCACGCTGGGTGACGTCGATCCCGGTGTCTACGCGCTCGTCGTGAACGCGACGCCCCTCGGGATGCAGGGCGAGCCGGGTGCGCTGCCGGTCGAGCGGCTCAACCCGGGCCAATTGGTGGTCGACACCGTGTACCACCCCATGGAGACTCCCTTCCTCGCCGCCGCCCGCGCCCGCGGGATCCACGCCGTCAACGGCCTGGGCATGCTCGTGCACCAGGCCGCGCTGGCGTTCGAGTCGTGGACCGGTCTGGACGCGCCGGTCGCCGCCATGCGCGCCGCCGCGGTCGAGACCGCGCCGCCACCCGCCGGGGACGCCCGGTGACCGTCGCGCTGATCGCCGGTTGCTCGATCCTCGGGCTCATCGTGGGCTGGTTCCTCGACCCGGTGATCACCCGCGTGCCGCTCAAGGTCCCGGTGTTCGGCCCGCCCGTCGAAGGCCAACCCGAACCGTCGATGACGCGGCGAGTGTTCGTCACCGTCCTCACCGGCGCGCTGTTCGGCGCCACCGCGGCCCGCTTCGACGATTCGTGGCTGCTGCCCGCGTATCTCGTGCTCACCGGCGCGCTGGTCGCGCTGGCGGTGATCGACTTCGAGACCTACCTGCTGCCGAACCGGATCGTCTACCCGCTCACCGTCGCGATGCTGGCGCTGCTCGCGCTCGGCACGCTCGCCGACGGCAACCTCGACGACTACGTCCGCGGCCTGATCGCGGGCGTGATCGCGTTCGCGGTCTTCTTCGTGCTCCACCTGGTCTCACCGCGCAGCATGGGGTTCGGCGACGTGAAGCTGTCGTTCACCCTCGGGCTCGCGCTCGGCGTGCTCGGGTGGGGTGAGATGGTCCTCGGCCTGTTCCTGGGGTTCCTCTACGGCGCGGTGATCGGCATCATCCTCATCGCCACCAAGATCCGCGGGAAGAGCCAGGCCGTGCCCTTCGGACCCTTCCTCGCCGCCGGCGCGATCACCGCGATCCTCGTCGGGATCCCCATCCTCGACTGGTACAAGGGCAGCTGATCTCGGGACCAATGAGCGGGGAGCGCGCATGGGCCCCCGGTATCCTGGAATGTCCCTGTTCCCGGCCGAAATGGCGAGGTCGTCCGCGTGCTGCGTTACCTGACCGCCGGTGAGTCCCACGGCCCCGCCCTCACGGTGGTGGTCGAAGGCCTCCCCGCGGGCCTGCCCGTCACCGTCGAGCAGATCGGCGACGAGCTCGCCCGCCGCCGCCTCGGGTTCGGCCGCGGCCCCCGCATGCGCTTCGAGCGCGACGACGTCGAGCTCCTCGGCGGTGTCCGTCACGGCCTGACCCTCGGGTCGCCGGTCTCGATCGTCATCCACAACACCGAGTGGCCCAAGTGGCAGGAGGAGATGTCGCCCGCAGCGGGTGCCACCGAGAAGCCTCTCCACCAGCCCCGTCCCGGCCACGCCGACCTCGTCGGCATGCAGAAGTACGGCTTCGACGACGCCCGCAACGTGCTCGAGCGCGCCAGCGCCCGCGAGACCGCGGCGCGCGTCGCGGCCGGCACGCTGGCGAAGCTGCTCCTGGCCGAGATCGGCACCGAGATCATCAGCCACGTGATCCAGATGGGCCAGGCCCGCGCCGACGTGGATCGCCGGCCGACCCCCGCCGACCTCCCCACCGTCGACGAGTCCCCGGTGCGCTGCTTCGACAAGGAAGCGGAAGCGGCGATGATCACCGAGGTCGAGGCCGCGGCCAAGGTCGGCGATTCGCTCGGTGGTGTGGTCGAGGTGCTCGGCTACGGCGTACCCGCCGGGCTCGGGTCGCACGTCCACTGGGACCGCAAGCTCGACGGCCTCCTCGCCCAGGCCCTCATGAGCATCCAGGCCATGAAGGGCGTGGAGATCGGCGACGGCTTCGAGGTCGCGGGTCGCCGCGGCAGCGACGCCCACGACGAGATCCTCTGGGACGCCGAGACCCAGGAGTACACCCGCGGCTCCACCCTCGCTGGTGGCACCGAGGGCGGCATGAGCACCGGCGGTCTGCTGGTGGCGCGCGTCGCGATGAAGCCGCTGGCCACGTTGAACCGTCCGGTGCTCAAGACCGTCGACACCACCACCAAGGAGGAGACGGTCTCGTTCAAGGAACGCACCGACGTCACCGCGGTGCCGGCGTCGGGGGTCGTGGCCGAGACGATGACCGCGCTCGTCCTCGCCAACGAGGTCACCCGCAAGTTCGGTGGCGATTCGCTCGACGAGCTCGTGCGCAACCACGCCGCCTACCTCGCCTCGCTGCGTTGACGCCGTGAGCACCGACCCTTCGGCAGGGCGGCACCTCGTGCTCGTCGGGCTGATGGGCGCGGGCAAGACGACCGTCGGCCAGCGCTGCGCCGAGCTGCTCGACCGCCCCTTCGTCGACACCGACGAGCTCGTCGTCGCGGCCGCGGGCGTGCCGTTCGACGACATCTGGTCGGCCGAGGGCGAGCAGGGCTTCCGGCTGCGTGAACGACTGGCAGTGGCCGATGCCGCCGCGTCACCTACGCCGCTCGTCATCTCCTGCGGTGGCGGCGCGGTGCTCGACGCCGAGAACCGCCGCGCGCTGCGCACCCGTGGGGTCGTCGTGTTGCTCACCGCGTCGTCCGCCGCGCTCGCGGCGCGGCTCTCGAACGACGACTCGCGTCCGCTGCTCATCGGCGACGACAAGACCGCGACGCTCGAGCGGCTCAGCGCGATCCGCCAACCGGCCTACGAAGCCGCCGCGCACTTCGAGGTCGACACCGAGAGCAGTTCGGTCGACGACGTCGCCGCCACCGTCGTGAAGGAGTTCCTCGCGTGGAACGGGTGACGGTCGCGCTGCCCGATGCGCCCTACGACGTGCTGGTCGGTGCGGGCGCGCTCACGGACGCGGGCGCGCTCCTCGGCGATCGCCGCCGTGTCGCGGTCGTGAGCCAGCCCGGCGTGGCCGACTTCCACGCGCCCGCGCTGCTGGCGTCGCTGCAGCAGGCCGGCGTCACCACCGATCTCTTCCTCATCGGCGACGGCGAGGACGCCAAGTCGCTCGCCACCGTCGACGACCTGTGCTCGCGCTTCGCGTCGTGGGGCCTCCTGCGCGACGACGCGGTCATCGCCCTCGGCGGGGGAGTGGTGGGCGACACCGCCGGCTTCGCCGCGTCGGTGTACCACCGCGGTGTCACCGTGGTGCAGGCGCCGACGACGCTGCTCGCGCAGGTCGACGCCGCCATCGGAGGCAAGACCGCGGTCAACCTGCCCGAGGGCAAGAACCTGGTCGGCGCGTTCCACCAGCCGCGTGCGGTGTACGCCGACGTCACCACGCTCTCGACCCTGCCCCCGCGTGAGTACCGCGCCGGCCTGGGCGAGGTCGCGAAGTACGCGCTCATGCCCGGCGGTGAGCGCGTCAACGAGATCGTCGACGCGTCACTCGGCGGCGATCGTCGCGCGCGACACCGACGTGCTCACCGACCTGGTCGCCGCCTGCGCGGCGATGAAGGCGCACGTCGTCGCCGCCGATCCGCAGGAACGGACCGGCCTGCGGGCCACGCTGAACCTGGGCCACACGCTCGCGCACGCGCTCGAGTCGGTCGGGGGCTACGAGTTGCTGCACGGCGAAGCCGTCGCCGTCGGTCTGGTGTTCGCGGGCGCGCTCGCGGGCGCGCTGGAGCGGATCGACGCCGACGCGGTCGACCGCTACCGCAACATCGTCTCCTCCCTCGACCTGCCGACCGCGGTGCCCGGACCCAGCGATCGCGCGGAGCTGATCGCGTCGATGCAGCACGACAAGAAGTCGGTCGGCGGCCTCACGTTCGTGCTCCCGGGTCCGCTCGGGCTCGAGACCGTGCACGATCCCGACCGCGCGAGCGCTCGACGTCGCGTTCGCCGCCGTGGGTGTCGCCGTGGATGTGGGAGGCTGACGCCGTGTCTGGAACCATCCTCCTGGTGTCGGGGCCCAATCTCAACCTGCTCGGTGAGCGCGAACCCGAGATCTACGGCACCACCACGTTGGCTGATCTCGTCGACCTGGCCACCGCCACCGCGCGCGATCGTGGCTACGGGCTCGAGCACGTGCAGTCGAACCACGAAGGCGACCTCGTCGACGCCATCCACCACGCCCGGGGGCGGTGCGCGGCGATCGTCATCAACGCCGGCGCGTTCACGCACTACTCGTTCGCGCTCGCCGACGCGCTCGCCACGTTCGAAGGCGTGAAGGTCGAGCTCCACATCTCCAACCCCGAGGCGCGTGAGCACTGGCGCCACGACTCCGTGATCTCGCCCTACATGACCGCGACGATGGCCGGCTTCGGTGGCGCCGGGTACCGCCTCGCCGTCGAGGGCGCCATCGCGCTCCTCACCAAGGACCTGGAGGCGACATGACCGCCATCTCGAACCCGGCGTCGAGTTGGGCGCGCTGCCCGCGATGGACGTCGCGAGTCGTGCCGTGCGCCTGCGCCCGTTGCTCGCCGACGCCGGTGTCGACGCGCTGCTCGTCACCCACCTCCCCAACGTGCGCTACCTCACCGGCTTCACCGGCAGTTCGGCGATGCTCCTCGTCACCGACGACGCGCTCGTGTTCACCTCCGACGGTCGCTACCGCACGCAAGCGGGGGAGCAGCTCGCGGCCGCGGGTGTGGATGCGCAGATCGAGATCGGCGCCACCGTCGCGCAGCAGCGCGACGCGCTCGCCGCCGCGCTCTCGTCCGGCGCGCACGTCGGGCTCGAAGCGCACGCGGTCACGTGGGCGCAGCAGCGATCGCTCGTGGTCGCGCTCGACGGTCACGAGCTCGTCCCCACCGACGGTCTCGTCGAGCGGCTCCGGCTGATCAAGGAACCCGCCGAGGTCGCGCGCATCCACGCCGCGTGTTCCATCGCCGACGACGCCCTGGGCGCGCTCCTCCCTCGCCTCGCCGAACGACCCACCGAGCGCGACTTCGCGCTGGAGCTCGAGGTCGAGATGCGACGCCGCGGTGCGAGCGGCAACAGCTTCGATCCGATCGTCGCGTCGGGTCCGAACGCCGCCAAGCCTCATGCCCGTCCGAGCGCGCGCCAGGTCGAGCCGGGCGAGCTCGTCGTCATCGACTTCGGGTGCATCGTCGACGGCTACTGCTCCGACATGACCCGCACGGTGAGCGTCGGTGACCCCGGTCCCGAGGCCCGCCGCGTGTGGGACGTCGTGCGCGACAGCCAGTCGGCCGGACGCGACGCGGTGCGCGCCGGCGCCGACTGCGCGGCCGTCGACCGGGCCTGCCGCGACGTCATCGCGGCCGCGGGCTGGGCCGACTCGTTCGTGCACGGCACCGGTCACGGCGTGGGTCTGGAGATCCACGAGGAGCCCCGAGTGGCCGCGAGTGCCCGTGATACCTTGGAACCCGGTTCGGTCGTCACGGTCGAGCCCGGCGTGTATCTCCCTGGTGTGGGCGGCGTGCGCATCGAGGACACGGTGGTCGTCACCCCCGACGGCTCCGATCCCCTCACTGCCTTCCCCAAGCACCTGATCATCTGATTCTCCCGAGGACTGTTCGTTGAGCATCTCGTCCAATGACTTCAAGAACGGCATGGCGCTGAACCTGCCGTCAGAAGGTCTCGTCACCGTCGTCGAGTTCCAGCACGTGAAACCGGGCAAGGGCGGCGCGTTCGTGCGCACCAAGCTCAAGAAGGTGTCCGGCGGCGCGGTGCTCGAGCGCACGTTCCGCGGCGACGAGAAGGTGCCGCTCGCGATCATCGACAAGCGCGAGATGCAGTACCTCTACCGCGAGGGCGACTCGTTGGTGTTCATGGACAGCGAGTCCTACGACCAGCTCAACGTCGCCACCAAGGACCTCGGTACCGCGGTCGACTTCCTCAAGGAAGGCGACACCGCCGTCCTGCACATGTACGAAGGCAACGTCGTCGCCGCCGAGCTCCCCGCCGCGGTCGAGCTCCTCGTCGCCAACACCGAGCCGGGTGTGCAGGGCGACCGCGTGTCGGGTGCGCGCAAGCCCGCGACCCTCGAGACGGGTCTGGTGGTGCAGGTGCCGTTGTTCGTCGAACCGGGTGAGAAGATCAAGGTCGACACCCGCACCGGGGAATACCTGGCGCGAGCCTGAGCTGCACTCGATGGCCGTCACGGGAAGCCGCCGCGAAGCTCGGGAGCGGGCCCTCGGTCTGTGCTACGAGCTCGAGGTGCGTGACCTCGGCGTCGACCTGCTCATCGAGCAGCAGCCGGCGCCGCCCGACGAGTACGCGGTGCAGCTCGTGCGCGGCGTCGAGGAGCACAGCGCCGATGTCGACGCGCTGCTCCGCAAGTTCTCCGAGCACTGGGCGCTCGAGCGCATGCCCGCGGTCGACCGCGCCGTGCTGCGCCTCGGTGCCTACGAGCTGGGCTGGGAGCCCGACGTCCCGAGCGCGGTCGTCATCAGCGAGGCCGTCGAGCTCGCCAAGCAGTACTCCACCAAGGACTCCGGCCGGTTCGTCAACGGCCTGTTGAGTCGCATCGCCGAGGAGCTCCGACCGGGGGGCTCGGCGGGAGCACCTGACCAGTGACCATGCCGGTCGAGGTCCAGGAGCCGGCGATCGAGGAGCTCACGGTCACCGAGAAGCCGTGGATCGTGATCGTGTGGAACGACCCGGTCAACCTGATGAACTACGTGGTGTACGTGTTCCAGAAGCTCTTCGGGTACTCGCGCAAGAAGGCCACGAAGCTCATGCGGCAGGTGCACGAGGAGGGTCGGGCCATCGTGTCCGACGGTCCGGTCGAGAAGTGCGAGGCCGACGTCGCCCGCCTCCACACGCACGGCCTCTGGGCCACGATGGAACACCCGTCGTAGTGCGACTGATGGAGATGCAGCGGAGGCGTGGCGCATCGCCGGGACGCCGCAGCGGAATCGACCCGTTGATGGCTCGGTGGAAGCGGTTCCGGCCCCGGGGTGACGGCACGCTCACGGTGTCGCTCGCCGACGAGGAGCTCTCGCTCATGCGCGCGCTGCCCGAGCAGTTGCGCGAGGTGTTCGAGGAAGACGCCGACGACGCGGCGCGTGCACGGCTGTTCCCGCGTGCGTACCTCGACCCCACTGCGGAGACCGAAGAGGCGGAGTGGCAGGCCCTCGTGGGTCCGTCGCTGTTGCGGGAGCGACTCGACGCGCTCGAGCTCATCACGGTCACGCTCGCCCGCGCCGACCTGGCTGGCGACTGGTGGCAGATCGACCTCACGCCCGACGAGGTGCACGCGTGGCTCGGTGTGCTCAACGACACGCGGCTGGTGTTGGGCACGCGCCTCGGCGTGACCGAGGAGGAGCGAGAGCTCGATCCCGCGGACCCGGAAGCGGGTCCGTACGCGCTCTACCAGTGGCTCACGTGGGTGCAGAACGACTTGGTGGAAGAGCTGCTGTGAGCGAGGTGCACGAGCGCGTCGTTCCGTTCGATGATCGCCGCCTACGTGACCGGTGATCGCGGGGCGATGGCCGCGGCACTGAGCGATGGCCTGGTCGCGTACGTGACCAATGCTGACGGCGGCGTGGACGAGGTCCGAGGCGCGTCGGCGTACATGGAACGTGTGCCCGGCGGCGATGCCACCTACTCGGCGGATGTCACCCAGATCGTGTCGGTGTCGCCCGTGCAGGTGTTGGCGATGGTCGAGATCCGCGCCGAGCGCAAGGGCCGCACGTTGCACAACCACGCGGGGTTCCTCGCCCGCTTCGACGACGACGGCCGGATCGACGAGCTCTGGATGGTCGACGCGCTGCCCGCCTACAGCGACGAGTTCTGGTCGTAGCGGCCTCCTTCGAAATTGCCTCTTGCACCCCGAACGGGTGTTCGGTAGGGTCGTGGCACGCCTCGGGGTCGGGCTCGACGACCTTCTTTTCCGGTTCGCAGGTTCGGAGGAGGGTCGTGGCGCGGTTGTCGGAGTTGTTGGTCGAGGTGCGCGGCGCGGCGGCTCGGTTCGAGGCGGATCGCTGGTCGGGTGAAGATTGCGCTCGTCTGGCCGAGGAGTTGGCGCGGGCGGCGAAGGCGTGCACTGCTGCGTCGACGCGCGCTGCGAAGCGGGCGGTGGAGTGCGGCCGCGGTGATGTGGAGTGGGTGGCGCGCACTGCCGGTGCGACGCCGGGCACAGGCGCGCGAGTCGTTGGCGACCACGGCGGCGTTGTCGGAGTGTCCGGCGACCAGCGACGCGGTCGCGTCCGGGAGCGTGTCGATGGCGCAGGCCCGTGAGATCGTGCGGGCCGAGGCCGCGGTGCCGGGGTCGGAGGCCAGCCTGTTGGAGGTCGCGGCGCAGCGCGGCATGGCGGGGTTGCGCGGAGAGGCGCGGCGGGTCGTGCTGGGGTCGATCGATCGCGACGAGTTGCACGGCCGGCAGGTCGCGGCCCGGACGGTGCGCCACTGGGTCGATGGTGAGGGGATGGTGGCGGGCCAGTTCCGTCTGCCACCCGCGGTCGGTGTCCCGTTCGTGAACCGCCTGGATGCCGAGACCGACCGGGTGCACCGCGCCGCCCGCAAGCAGGGGAGTACCGAGGCGCGTGAGGCGCACGCCGCCGACGCGTTGCTGGCGTTGGTGAAGGGTGGCGGGAAGGGACGCGCCAGCCGGGCTGATGTCGTGTTCGTGTGTGATCTGCGCGCGGCGGCGCGTGGGCACACCCACGGCGACGAGGTGTGTCATGTGATTGGTGGTGGTCCGGTGCCGGTCGATGTGGTGCGTGCTGCGGCGGTGGATGCGTTCGTGAAGGTGGTGGTGCGTGACGGCACCAAGGTCGACTCGATCGTGCACTTCGGGCGTCACATCCCGGCGTTGTTGCGCACGGTGCTCGAGCTCGGTGATCCCGGAACGACTCGACGGTGCGGTGTGCGTCGAAGCCGGCTGTGATCGTCGTCATGGGCTGGAGTGGGATCACGACGATCCCGTCGCCAACCACGGGGTCACCAGCTACGAGAACCTCAAGGCGAGGTGCAGACCCGACCACTGGGCCAAGACCGAACGCGACCGCAAGGCCGGCAAGCTCGGCGCAGGACGCGCGCCACCGTGATCAGTCGACGATGGTGTAGGTGCCGGTGGGGGAGGTGAGATGCGCGACCGTCGCGGCGGCGGCGTGGTCGACGTCGACCTTCGGGCCGTCGTCGGGGATGTCGTCCGCGGTGCGGGACCACGTGCCGGGGCCGTGGAACTGGCCGTAGCGGAGCACGACGCCACCGAAGTCGAGCACGGCGCGTTCCAGGTGCTCGACGGAAGCGGGATTCGATGCCTGCCAGGCGATGCTCTGAGCAACGACGCGCGGTGCGTGCGCCGCACTCGCGGCCGCGAGGAGGTTGTCGGTGCCTTCGGTGCGGATGCGGGCGTTGGCGGCGTAGACGTCGGGGCCGAGGTCGTCGGGGTTGTCGGGGAGGTCGGTGAGTTGGTGCATCACGAGCTCGGGTGCGGCGGCGACGGCGACCTCGATCAGGTGCTCGCGGTCGTACACGTCGCAGAGCACCGGCGTCGCGCCGAGCGCGGTGAGCAGATCGGCCTTGGCCGCGGAGCGAGTGGTGCCGACCACGTCGTGCCCGGCGTCGACGAGGAGGGGGATCAGGCGCACGCCGAGCACGCCGGTGCCGCCGGCGAGGAAGATCTTCACGGGAGGGCGTCGAACGCGTGGGCGCGCTTCGGATCGATCTCGGCGACCACCACGTTGCCGCCGGCGCGCGCAAGGGCCATCGCGCGGACGCTACTGCTCGGCTCCGTCGGTTCTGTGGGCTCGCGCCGCGACGGCGCGGGGCGTCAGCCGGTCTGGATGTTGACGACCTCGACCGCTGTTTCCTGGGGCGGTGCCTGGAACCCGCCGTCGATGCCGGCCTGCATCGTCGGGATCAGCGTGGTGTCGCGGAACTGCTCCCAGCTCTCCTGGGACTCGTGGACCGCGAGGATGGTCCAGCCGCCCTCGGAGGGGCCGGCGGCGTGGAAGACCTGACCCGCCGGCAACGATCCGTCGTCGGGGTGGACGGCGGCGATCGAGGCTCGGTATTGCTCCTCGGTGCCACCAGGGAAGAAGTGCACGACTCCGTACGACATTTGATGCTCCTTCGCGGTGTTCAGCCCCTCATGGGTGGACGGTACCGGGAGAGACCCGAACCCGCAAGGTTCACTGGTCGGTCAGAGCCACTGACCCCCGAGCTCGGCGAGATCGGCGACGAGCCCTCGCTCGCATGGAACACGCCGTTGAGGTACTCGGGCGTCCACACGCTCGTCACCCCGCGGGCGGTCTCTCCGATGCCACCCGCCTGGGCCAGCTTCATCGCGCTGGTGTGGGCGTTGTCGCGGAACGCGGCTTGCGCCGCATCCACCGACGTCCACGCGGTGAAGGTGTAGTTCCGACGGCCGATCGTCGCGAACGTCGTGCCGAGGTACTCGGCGTTGCCGAGTTGCTCGGTCACGATCGCGGTGGTCGTCGTCGACCAGCGTGGACTGGTACTCGGGCTCCACCTCGATCCACGTGATGGTGAGCGCACCGGGGATCGTGTCCCGCCCGGTTTCGACCTTCACGCCGATGCCGTACCCGATCATGCCGTCGACGTCAGCTGGCGTGATGTGCGCCTGCAGCCCGAGCTGGCCGAGCATGGTGGCGGTGTCGAAGTAGCCGACCACCGAGCTGATCTTGTCGGCGTCGCCGTCGTAGGTGAAGAAGTCGGCGCCGGGCAGGTCGAGCGTCCCACCCGTGGCCGGACCTCCGGGCAGAGGCCCGGTGTTGGTGCCCTGCATCCGCCACTGCGCCGTCGCACGGTCACCGGTCGTCGCCACGCTGTCGATCTCGAAGTGCACGTCGGGGAACCCCGCCATCACACCGGCGACGCTCGCGGTCAACGCATCGCCCGAGAGCGGCCCGCCGGTGGTCGGGTCCTCGTAGGTCCCACCGTCGGTGAGTGCGGCGGGCACCGCCTCGGGACGGTGGCTGTTCCACGCGTCGAAGTACTGCTCGAGTGCCGAGTCGATGCTCATGATCATCCCCTTCGCTGCCCGGATCCCCTCGGATCAACTGGTAGTCTGCACCGGAACCGTGAAGGGAGTCCTGTGAGGCTCCTACGGAAGGAAGCGAAAGCATGAGCGTGCTCGACGCCGGCGACCTCCGCCGCGCGCAGACCCGGATCGCCCACGAGATCGTGGAGCGCAACCGTGGCGCCGCCGACGTGGTGCTGGTGGGTCTGTACACCCGGGGTCTGGCCATCGCCCGCCGCCTCGCCGACGCCATCGCCGAATTCGAGGATCTCGACGTCCCGGTCGGCGCCCTCGACGTCTCCTTCTACCGCGACGACATCGGCCTCCGGGCGGTGACGCCCACGGGCCCCACCGAGGTCCCCGTCGACATCACCGGTCGGGTCGTGGTGCTCGTCGACGACGTGCTCTACACCGGTCGCACGGTGCGCGCGGCCATGGACGCGCTCACCGAGCTCGGTCGGCCGCGGGCGATCCAGCTCGCGGTGCTCGTCGACCGCGGTCACCGGGAGTTGCCCATCCGCCCCGACTTCGTGGGCAAGAACCTTCCCACGCGCATCGGTGAGGACGTCCGCGTGCGCCTCGCCGAGGTCGACGGCGGCACCGATTCCGTCGAGCTCCGCGAGGATCCCGCCGGAGGAGAGGGGGAGGTGGCGTGAAGCACCTGTTGTCGATCGACGACCTCGACGTCGAGAGCCTCACCGGGATGCTCGACCTCTCGGAGCAGTTCGTCGCCGTGAACCAGCGCGACATCCCCAAGGTGCCCGCGCTGCGCGGCAAGGTGGTGGCGTCGCTCTTCTACGAGGACTCCACCCGCACCCGCCTGAGCTTCGAGACCGCGGCCAAGCGCCTCTCCTGCGACGTCATGACCTTCAGCGTCTCGCAGTCGTCGGTGAAGAAGGGCGAGAGCCTCCTCGACACCGTGCAGACCATCGAGGCGATGGGCGTCGACGCGATGGTGATCCGCCACCCGTCCGCCGGCGCGCCGCACCGCGTCGCCGAGTGGACCGACGCGGCGGTGATCAACGCCGGCGACGGCCGTCACGCGCACCCCACCCAGGCGCTGCTCGACGTGCTGACCCTGCGCCGCCACCGCGAGCTCGCCGGCCTGCGGGTCGCCATCGTCGGCGACGTCCGCCACTCCCGGGTGGCGCGCAGCAACGTGAAGGCCCTGCACCTCCTCGGCGCCGACGTCACGCTGGTCGCGCCGCCGACGCTGCTGCCCGAGTCGCTCGACGGTTGGCCGGTGCAGGTGAGCCACGACCTCGACGACGTCATCTCCGAGGTCGACGTCGTCATGCTCCTGCGCATGCAGTTCGAGCGCCAGCAGGAGGCCCTGTTCCCGACGGTGCGCGAGTACACCGCCCGCTACGGACTCACCGAAGCGCGCGCCGAGCGGCTCAAGCCCGACGCGCTGATCATGCATCCGGGTCCCATGAATCGCGGCGTCGAAGTCGCGGCGTCGGTCGCCGACGGTCCCGCCTCGCTGGTCACCGAACAAGTCGCCAACGGCGTCGCCGTCCGCATGGCCGTGCTCTATTCGCTCCTAGGAACAGGTGCAGCCATTGCCTGAGCCCCTCTTCGCCTCCTCGCTCCTCATCAAGGGTGGTCAGGTGGTCGACGCCCTGGGATCGCGTCGCGCGGATGTGTTGGTGCGCGACGGCAAGGTCGTCGACGTCGGCACCGACTTGAACGGCGACCAGGTGATCGAAGCAAGTGGTTGCGTGGTGAGTCCGGGGTTCGTCGACTTGCACGTGCACCTGCGCGAGCCGGGCGACGAGGAGGCCGAGACCATCGAGACCGGCACGCGTGCCGCGGCGCGGGGTGGCTTCACCGCGGTGGTGGCGATGCCGAACACCCGCCCCGCGCTCGACGATGCCGCAGTGGTCAGCTCGGTGTTGGCGCTCGGCAAGGAAGCGGGGCTCTGCGACGTCGTGTCGTCGGGCTGCATCACCGTCGCCCGCGCCGGCGAGCAGCTGGCGCCGATGGGGGAGCTCTACGCGCTCGGTGTTCGCATCTTCACCGACGACGGTTTCTGCGTGGCGAGCGCGGGCGTCATGCGCCGCGGCGCTCCAGTACGCCGCGTCGCTGCCGGGCGCGATCGTCGCCCAGCACGCCGAGGACGAGACCCTCGCCGCCGGCGGGCACATGCACGAGGGCGCGTGGTCGAGCCGGCTCGGCATCCCCGGGCGGCCGTCGGTCGCGGAGACGGTGATCGTCGCCCGCGACATCGAGCTGTGCGAGGTCACCGGCACCCCGGTGCACTTCCTGCACTGCTCGGCCGCGGGCACCGTCGCCCTCGTGCGCGCGGCGAAGGCGCGCTGGCCTCCCGGTCACCGCGGAGTGCGCGCCGCACCACTTCTCGCTCACCGACGAGTGCTGTGAGGGCTTCGACCCGATGTTCAAGGTGCACCCGCCGCTGCGCACGCAGGCCGACGTCGAGGCGATCCGCGAGGGTCTGGCCGACGGCACCATCGACGCCATCGCCACCGACCACGCGCCACACACCCCCGAATCAAAGGAGCGACCGTTCGAGGAGGCGCCCCCGGGCATGCTCGGGTTGGAGACCGCGCTCGCGGTCACGCTCACCGAGCTCGACCTCGCCTCTCGTCGATGCCCTGGCGCTCCTGTCGTGGCGTCCAGCGGCCATTGCCGGGCTCGACGACCACGGTGGACCGATCGTTCCCGGTGCCCCGGCCAACTTGACCGTGTTCGATCCTTCACACGAGTGGGTGGTCGAGCCCAGCGCGTTGGCGAGTCGGGCGCGCAACACACCGTTCGCCGGGCGAACACTCAAGGGAAAGGTGCGCCACACCATCTTGTTCGGCGACGTGGTCGTGCGTGACGGCGAGGCGACCCGATGACCGACGCTCTGCTCGTACTCGCGGATGGCAGTGAGTATGAAGGCGAGGCGATCGGCGCACTCCGGCATGACGCAACGACGGTTGGCCAGGGTGAATTGGTGTTCAACACCGCGCTGTCGGGCTACCAGGAGATCGTCACCGATCCGTCGTACGCGGGACAGGTGATCACCTTCACCTATCCGCACATCGGCAACTACGGCGTCAACGCCGACGACGACGAGAGTCGCCGGCCGTTCTGCGCCGGGGTGGTCGTGCGCGACCTCGCACCGCACCACAGCAACTGGCGCGCCACCGGGAGCCTCGACGATCTCCTCGTCCGGCACGGCGTGCCCGGCATCAGCGGCATCGACACCCGCCGCCTCACCCGTCACCTGCGCGACGAGGGCGCGCTCCCGGGCGCATTCGGTACCGACGAGGCGGCGGTGCGCGCCGCGGTCGAAGGCGCGCGCAGCACCGACGGCATCGACCTCGTCGCGACCGTCACCACCGCCGAGCCCTACGTCGCCGGCAGCGATGACGCGCCGTTCCGGGTGGTGGCCTACGACTTCGGCATCAAGCGCACCATCCTGCGGCACCTTGTCGGCGCAGGGTGTCGGGTGGAGGTTGTTCCGGCGTCGACGCCCGCCGCTGATGTCCTCGCGCGTCAGCCGGACGGCGTGTTCCTCTCGAATGGCCCGGGTGACCCCGCCGCCGTCACCGGCGCCATCGACCAGGTGCGGGGGTTGGTGGGCGAAGTGCCGGTGTTCGGGATCTGTCTCGGGCACCAGATCCTCGGGCTGGCGCTCGGAGCCGACACCTACAAGCTCCGCTTCGGTCACCACGGTGGCAACCATCCGGTGCGCCACGAGGCCACCGGCCGGGTGGAGATCACCAGTCAGAACCACAACTACGCCATCTCTCCTGATGCGCTCTCCGAGCGCGGGGGAGTGGAACTGACCCACATCAACTTGAACGACGGGGTCGTGGAAGGGTTCCGATTGCTGGATGCGCCTGCATTCGCAGTGCAGCACCATCCGGAGGCGGGGCCGGGCCCGCACGACGCGCGCGCTACCTGTTCGACGACTTCACGCGCCTGATGGCTGATACGGGAAAGCAGAGCTAGTGCCCAAGCGCACCGACCTCGAGACCATCCTCATCATCGGCAGCGGCCCGATCGTCATCGGCCAGGCGTGCGAGTTCGACTACTCGGGCACGCAGGCGTGCCGGGTGCTGCGGGACGAGGGCTACCGCGTCGTGCTGGTGAACTCGAACCCGGCGACGATCATGACCGACCCCGAGTTCGCCGACGCCACCTACGTCGAGCCGCTCGACGTGCAGAGCCTCACCCGCATCATCGAGCGCGAGCGTCCCGACGCGCTGCTCCCGACGCTGGGCGGCCAGACCGCGCTGAACCTGTCGATCGAGCTCTTCGAAGCCGGCGTGCTCACGGAGTACGGCGTCGAGCTCATCGGCGCCAGCGTCGAGGCCATCCACACCGCCGAGAACCGCGAGCAGTTCAAGGCCGCGATGCAGGAGATCGGCCTGTCTGTCCCGCAGTCGGGACTCGCGTACACCCTCGACGAGGCGATGCAGATCGGCGAGGAGGTCGGGTTCCCGCTCATCATCCGGCCGTCGTTCATCCTCGGCGGCAGTGGCACCGGCTTCGCCGACGACGCCGAGGAGCTGCGCCGCGTCGCCGCCCACGGTCTCGCCACCAGCCCGGTGTCGGAGATCCTCATCGAGCAGTCGATCGCGGGCTGGAAGGAGTACGAGCTCGAGGTCATGCGCGACCACGCCGACAACGTGGTCGTCATCTGCTCGATCGAGAACTTCGACGCCATGGGCGTGCACACCGGCGACTCGATCACGGTGGCGCCCGCGCAGACGCTCACCGACGTCGAGTACCAGCGGCTGCGTGACGACGCGTTCGCGTGCATCCGGCGCATCGGCGTCGACACCGGTGGCTCCAACATCCAGTTCGCGGTGAACCCCGAGAACGGCGACGTCGTCGTCATCGAGATGAACCCGCGTGTGTCGCGCAGCAGCGCGCTCGCGAGCAAGGCGACGGGGTTCCCGATCGCCAAGATCGCGGCGCGCCTCGCGGTGGGGTACCGACTCGACGAGATCATGAACGACATCACCGGCGAGACGCCGGCGTCGTTCGAACCGACCATCGACTACGTGGTCACCAAGGTGCCGCGGTGGGCGTTCGAGAAGCTGCCGGGCGCGTCGCCGGTGCTCGGCACGATGATGCAGTCGGTCGGCGAGGTGATGGCGATCGGGCGCACGTTCCCCGAGAGCCTGCAGAAGGCGCTGCGCTCGTTGGAGACCGGCCGGTGGGGGCTCAACTGCGATCCCACCGAGCGCGA
Source organism: uncultured Actinomycetes bacterium (assembly GCA_963697125.1). Classification (GTDB taxonomy): domain Bacteria; phylum Actinomycetota; class Acidimicrobiia; order IMCC26256; family DASPTH01; genus DASUAS01. The sequence continues at coordinate 46,276 of CAVOMW010000006.1, read as the reverse complement.
GTACGACGCGCACAGCGCTGATGAGCTGGTGCAGATGGTCGTGCGCGCCACACCCGAGCGACCGTTCCTTCTCGATGCGTGCCTGCGGCGCGGCGTCTCGGTCGCGCGCCTGTCACGAAGCGACCGGTATCGATCCCTGGTTCTCTCGATCATCTCGCTGCGCTCGGCGACCTGCGTGCGTGGCTGAGTGGAATTGCGCCTACAGATTTGACGCGGCGCGAGTGGCGGAAGGTGAAGCGCGCTGGGTTCTCCGACGCGCAGCTTGCGTATCTCTGGAGCGTCCGGAAGAGGTGGTGTACGACGCACGCATCTCGCACGGCGTGCGCGGTCACGTACAAGACGGTGGATACGTGCGCGGCGGAGTTCGCGGCGCGGACGCCGTATCACTACGGGACCTATGAAGACGAGGACGAGGTCGCGCCCCTCTCGCGGCCTGCGGTCGTGATCCTCGGGAGTGGGCCCAACCGAATCGGTCAAGGGGTGGAGTTCGACTACTGCTGCGTGCACGCGGCCTTCGCGCTCTCCGACGCCGGCTTCGAGACGGTGATGCTCAACTGCAACCCCGAGACCGTCTCCACCGACTACGACACCAGCGACCGCCTCTTCTTCGAGCCCCTCTTCCCGGAAGACGTGCTCGCGGTGTGCAGGCGCCTGGAGGAACGGGCCGCCCTGGGCGGGGGTGAGCTCGTCGGGGTCGTGGTGGCGCTGGGTGGCCAGACGCCGCTGAAGCTGGCGAGGACCCTGCAGGACGCAGGCAGTGCAGGTGCTCGGCACCAGTCCGGACTCGATCGACCTGGCGGAAGACCGCGAGCGCTTCCACGAGCTGTGCACCCGACTCGGCATCGTGCAGCCGCCCGGCGCCACCGTGGCCACCACGGAAGAGGCGCAGGCCATCGCCGCCGAGCTCGGCTTCCCGGTGTTGGTGCGCCCGTCGTACGTGCTCGGTGGTCGCGCCATGCAGATCGTCTACGACGACGAGAGCCTCGTCACCGCGATGGCGGAGCTCGCCGCCGAGGGCAGTCTCGGACGCGAAGGTGGCCTCTCGGCCGACCGTCCGGTGCTGGTCGACCGGTTCCTCGAGGACGCGGTGGAGGTCGACGTCGACGCCATCCGCGACGCCACCGGCGAGTCGATCATCGGTGGCGTGATGGAGCACATCGAGGAGGCCGGGGTGCACTCGGGTGACTCCGCGTGCGCGATCCCGCCCCAGACGTTGTCGGCCGACATGGTCGCCCGCATCGAGACCCAGACGCGCGCCCTCGCCGATGCACTCGACGTGCGCGGCCTGCTCAACGTGCAGTACGCGGTGAAGGGCGACGAGCTCTACGTGATCGAAGCGAACCCGCGCGCCAGTCGCACGGTGCCGTTCGTGAGCAAGGCGACCGGCGTGCCCCTGGCCAAGGTCGCGTCGCGGGTGATGGTGGGCGCCACGCTCGCACAGCTCCGCGACGAAGGACTGCTGCGTCCGCCCGCCGCCGGAGGCCACATCGCGGTGAAGGAAGCGGTGCTGCCGTTCAAGCGCTTCCCCGACGTCGACACCGTCCTCGGTCCCGAGATGCGCAGCACCGGCGAGGTCATGGGCATCGACCGCACCTTCGGCATGGCGTTCGCCAAGAGCCAGACCGCCGCCGGCAACCGGATACCCCGTGACGGGACCGTCTTCTTCTCGCTGGCCGACCGCGACAAGGCAGCCGGCGTCGTGGCCGCGCGCCGCTTCGCCGAGCTCGGCTACTCCATTCTTCGCGACCGCTGGCACTGCCGCGGCCCTGGAACGAGCGGGGCTCAAGGTGGCGGTGGTCATCGGCAAGCTCACGGACGGCGAATCGGGTGCCTCGGACAGCGAGGGGCTCGACGCGGTCGAGCTCCTGCTGTCGGGGAAGGTCGACCTGGTGGTCAACACGCCCCGGGGCCGGGGTCCCCGGGCCGACGGCGCCCACATCCGCCGGACCGCCACCGCCCGGGGCATTCCCTGTGTCACCACGGTGGCGGCGGCCCTGGCTGCCTCGGCCGGCATCGTCGAGTGGGAGTCGACCGAGGCCACGGTCCGGTCGCTGCAGGAGTACCACCGCGACGGACAGCTCCGGCTCGAGGTCTAGCGCCGGTGGCCCCCGACCTCCCGTGGACCTGAGCGTCGACTCGGCCGTCTCTCCCTCGAGAGCCCGGTCGTCACTGCGAGCGGGACCTTTGGTCACGGGGACGAGGTGGCGCGGCTCGGCGATCCGGCGCGACTGGGCGCGGTGACGGCCAAGTCGGTGAGTCCGGAGCCGTGGGCGGGGAAGCCCGCGCCGCGCCTGCACATGACCGCGTCGGGGATGGTGAACGCGGTCGGCCTCCAAGGCCCGGGCATGACCGCGTGGGTCGAGCACGATCTGCCCGCGCTCGCGCGCGACCGGCGCGCGGCGTGATCGCCTCGGTGTGGGGTCACACCGTCGACGACTTCGCGCGCGGCGACCGAGATGCTCGCCGACGCCGACGTGCTCGCGGTCGAAGTCAACGCGAGCTGTCCGAACCTCCACTCGATCGATCAGCAAGATGGCATCTGGGCTCACAGTCCGCGCGTGCGACCGGCGAGGTGGTTCGCGCGGTGCGCGACGCGACCAGCCTCCCGGTGTTCGCCAAGCTCTCGCCCAATGTGACCGATCTCACGGAGATCGCGCGGGCGGCGGTCGACGCCGGTGCCGACGGCCTCACCCTGGTGAACACCGTCCTCGCGCTGGTGATCGACGCCGAGACCCGCCGGCCGGTGCTCGGCGGTGGTGGCGGGGGACTGTCCGGTCCCGCGATCAAACCCGTCGCGTTGCGCGCCGGTGCGCACTGTGACGCGCGCGCTTCCCGACGTTCCCGTGATCGGTACCGGTGGTGTGCAGACCGGCGTCGACGCGGTCGAGATGTTGCTCGCGGGCGCGAGCGCAGTCGCGGTCGGCACTGCGAACTTCCGCGATCCGCGCGCGCCGTACCGCGTGCTCGACGAGCTCGTCGACTGGTGCGCGCGTCACGACGTCGCGCGCGTACGCGACCTCACTGGTGCACTGGAGGACTGATGCAACCTGTCGACCCGACCGACCCGCGCGACCACCTCGCGCTCGCGCTCGACGTCGGTGACCTCGACGCCGCGATCGCGATCGCGCAGCGCGTGCAGCCGTGGTTCGGCGTGGCCAAGGTGGGTTTCGAGCTCTACGCCGAGGCCGGCCCCGACGCCTTCCAGGCCTTACGCGACAAAGGGTTCCGGGTCTTCGCCGACCTCAAGCTCCACGACATCCCGAACACCGTCGGTCGCGCCGCGCGCGTGCTCGGACGTCACGGCGTCGACTTCCTCAACTTCCACGCCGCGGGTGGCGAAGCGATGCTGCGCGCGGGAGTCGAAGGTCTCGCCGAGGGCGCGCGCGACGTCGGCCACGCGCGCCCGATGGCGCTCGCGGTCACGGTGCTCACCAGCGATCCGAACGTCGACGCGATGGACGCGCGGCTCGACGTCGCGCGCGACGCAGGCTGCGACGGCGTCGTGTGCGCGGGCACCGACGTCGAACGCGCGCGTGCGCCGCGCGTTGCGCACGATGGTGCCCGGCATCCGTCTCGCCGGTGACGATGCGAACGACCAGGCGCGCGTCGACACGCCCGGCGATGCCATTGCACGCGGCGCCGACTGGCTGGTGATCGGACGGAGCGTCACCGGTGCCGATGACCCCGAACGCGCCGCCGCCGAGGTGGCCCGACAGGTGGCCGAGGGCCTGTCCGGCTCCGGTTCCTGACTGCCTTCCCGGCCAGTTGTCAGGCGGGACCTGCTGCGTATACTGGCCGCCGCCGTCGTCCCGGAGGTAGCCGGATGCCACTGCCCCCTGCGCTCACCGCCGAGCAACGTCAAGCCGCACTCCAGAAGGCTGCTGAAGCGCGCCGAACGCGGGCCGAGGTCAAGGCGAAGCTCAAGGCCGGATCGATCGGTCTCGGTGAGCTGTTCGACCAGGCCACGCGCGACGACGCGCTGGCGAAGCTCAAGGTCGTGAGCGTGCTCGAGTCGCTTCCCGGTGTCGGCAAGGTGCAGGCGCGTCGCATCATGGAGGAGCTCGACATCAGCGAGAGCCGTCGGCTGCGCGGCCTCGGGCGCAACCAGCGCGAGGGCCTCCTCTGCCACCCCAAGATCGCCCGCAGCGCCTAACTCGTGCTCTTCGTGCTCTCCGGACCCTCCGGGGTCGGCAAGGGCACGGTGTCGAAGCGGCTGCGCTCGACCGTTCCCAACCTCTGGTTGTCGGTCTCCTGGACGACCCGCGACCCCCGCCCGGACGAGGTCGACGGCGTCGACTACGTGTTCGTGACCAAGGAGCAGTTCGAGGCCGAGCGTGACTCCGGCGGCTTCTACGAGTGGTTCGAGGTCTTCGGCGACCTGAAGGGCACGCCTCGCCGACCGGTCGAGGAGCGCCTCGACGCCGGCTGGGACGTCCTCCTCGAGATCGACGTGCAGGGCGCCCTGAAGGTCAAGGGCCTGGAGGAGTCGGCGGTGCTGATCTTCCTCATGCCGCCGTCGGGCGACGAGCTGCGGCGCCGGCTGGTGAGCCGGGGCACGGAGTCACCGGCTGCGCTCGACCGGCGCCTCGCGGCGGCCGCCGCCGAGGAGGCGAGGGCGCCCGATTTCGACCACGTGGTGGTGAACGACGACCTGGAACGAGTCGTGGCCGAGGTGGCTGGTATCCTGGCGGGTTCCTCGCACCCTTGAACCGGGTGCGCTGCTCTCCACCCTCTCGAAGGACTGCCTGCATGGCGACGCGCGCGAACCTGATGAACCCCCGCATGGAGGAGCTCCTCGTACGGGTCGACTCCAAGTTCACCCTGGTCACGCTGTCGGCGATGCGGGCCCGCGAGATCAACGACTACTACAACCAGCTCGGCGAGGGCCTGGGCAAGATCGTCCCGCCGCAGGTCACCTCGGTGTCGCGCAAGCCGCTCTCCATCGCGATGGAGGAGATCGAGGTGGGCAAGATCGAGTGGCAGCCGCTCCCCACCGAAGAGGAGCTGGCCGAGATCGCCGCCGCCGAGGCGGCCGCCGCGGAAGCGGCAGCCGAGCTCGCGGGCGATACCGACGCAGGGGCGTAACCCTGACCGGGGTGCGAGGCTCGCGCATCGTCCTCGGCGTGAGTGGCGGCATCGCCGCGTACAAGGCGGTCGAGATCTGCCGTCGGCTCGTCGACGCGGGGGCGTTCGTGTCCCCGGTGCTCACCGCGGGTGCGCTCGAGTTCGTCGGCGCGCTCACGTTCTCGGCGCTCGCCTCGGAACCCGCCCGCACCAGCGCTGTTCACCGGCTGCGATCGGGGGCACCGGCCCCGAGCCGATCCCGCACACCCATCTCGGTCAGCAGGCCGATCTGGTGATCGTGGCGCCCGCCACCGCCGCGGTGCTGGGCAAGTACGCGCACGGCATCTCCGACGACCTGCTCACCGCCACGTTGCTCGCCACCCGGGCCCCGGTGCTGGTGGCGCCGGCCATGCACACCGAGATGTGGGAGCACCCGGCGGTGCAGGACAACGTCGACACGCTCCGCCGCCGTGGCGTGCACGTGGTCGACCCCGTTGCCGGTCGCCTCGCCGGCGGTGACGTGGGGGAGGGGCGTCTCGCATCCCCCTTCGACATCGTGGCCGCCGCCGAGCGCATCCTCGGGCCCAACGACCTCGCCGGCGTGCGGGTGCTGGTCACCGCCGGGGGCACCCGTGAGCCCATCGACGCGGTGCGGATCATCACCAACCGCTCCTCGGGCAAGCAGGGCTACGCCATCGCCGAGGTGGCGGCGAGCCGGGGCGCCGAGGTCACCCTGGTCACCACCATCGGCCGGCCCGCGCCGTCGGGCGTCGAGATCGTGTCGGTGCAGACCGCGGCCGAGATGCAGGACGCGGTGATGGGTCGGGCGCCCGCCGCCGACGTGATCGTGATGGCCGCCGCGGTCGCCGACTTCCGGCCCAAGGAACCGCCCAACCGCAAGCTCAAGAAGCACGAGGGCATCCCCGACATCGTGCTCGAGCCCACCCACGACTTCCTCGTCGACCTCGGGCGCGACAAGCCCGCCGGTCAGGTGCTGGTCGGTTTCGCCGCCGAGACCGACGACCTGGTGGAGCACGCCACCGAGAAGCTTGCGCGCCAAGCGCCTCGACCTCATCGTCGGCAACGACATCTCGCAACCCGACGCCGGATTCGAGGTCGACACCAACCGCGCGGTCATCCTGCACGCCGACGGTGGGAGCGAGGCGCTCCCGTTGCTCGCCAAATCCGACCTCGCTGGGGTCATTTTGGATAAGGTCGCCCGCCTGCTCGCCCAGAAGATGCTCCCACCCAGAAAGGACGGCAATGAGTCACTTCACGTTCACGTCGGAGTCGGTCACCGAGGGCCACCCCGACAAGATGTCCGACCAGATCAGCGACTCGGTGCTCGACGCGATCTTCGAGCAGGACCCCCAGAGCCGGGTCGCCTGCGAGACGCTCTGCACCACCGGCCTGATCGTGGTCGCGGGCGAGATCTCCACCCAGGCCAACATCGACTACCAGCGCACCGTGCGCGACACCGTGCGCGGCATCGGGTACTCGAGCAGCGCCTTCGGCTTCGACGCCAACACGTGCGCGGTGATCACGTCGATCGACGAGCAGTCGCCCGACATCGCGATGGGCGTCGACAAGGCCAAGGAGATCCGCGACGGTCTCACCGACCACTACGACGAGGTGGGCGCGGGCGACCAGGGCATGATGTTCGGGTACGCGTGCGACGACACCGACGACCTCATGCCGATGCCGATCTGGCTCGCGCACCGCCTCGCCCGTCGGCTGACGGCAGGTGCGCAAGGAAGGCATCCTCGACTACCTGCGCCCCGACGGGAAGACGCAGGTGAGCATCGTCTACGAGGACGGCAAGCCGAAGGCGCTCACCACGGTGCTCATCTCGAGCCAGCACGGGCCCGGCATCGACATCGACGGCGCAGATGCGCAACGACCTGATCGAGCACGTGATCAAGCCGACGATCCCCGAGCAGTTCGCCGGTGACGACTACGAGGTGCTGGTCAACCCGACCGGCGCGTTCGAGCTCGGCGGTCCGCACGCCGACTGCGGCCTCACCGGTCGCAAGATCATCGTCGACACCTACGGCGGCATGGCCCGTCACGGTGGCGGCGCGTTCAGCGGCAAGGACCCGACCAAGGTCGACCGCTCGGCGGCGTACGCGGTGCGCCACGTGGCGAAGAACGTCGTCGCCGCCGGCATCGCGACGCGCTGCGAGGTGCAGGTCGCGTACGCGATCGGTGTCGCGCACCCGGTGTCGGTGATGGTGGAGACGTTCGGCACGTCGGAGATCGACCCCGACAAGCTGCCCGGTCTGGTGAAGGACGTCTTCGACCTCCGGCCCGCGGCGATCATCGAGCGCCTCGACCTCCGCCGGCCGATCTACCAGCAGACCGCGGCCTACGGGCACTTCGGTCGCAGCGACCGCGACTTCACGTGGGAGCGCACCGACCACGCCGACGCGCTGAAGAAGGCCGCCGAATCTCTCGCCTGAGAGTTCTTCGGGTCCAACCTGACGTCCCGGCGATCCACCGCGGCGTTCGACTACCTCCTTCCTGCCCAGCTCGCCGCGCCCGTCGCGGTGGGCACCGTCGTGCGCGTGCCGTTGCACGGACGGCGGGTGCGGGGATGGGTGATCGACGCCGACGTCGCGCAGCCCGAGGCCAGCAACCTGCGCGAGGTGCTCGCGGTCGTCGTCGGCGGGACCGCCCGCCGACGTGGTCGATCTCTGCCGGTGGGCCGCGTGGCGCTGGGCCGGGCCCGTGGCCAGCTTCCTGCGCGCCGCGTCGGCACCCAACCTCGTGAGCGTCGACGACTCGGTCGACGTCGAGACCGCGGTGTACCCGGGTGCACCGGTCGTCGGACGTCGACTGGATGTGGTCGCGCCGCGCGTCGACGTGGAGGTGCCGCTGGCGCCGGAAGGGTCGACGTTGGTGATCGACCCGTCGGCCGCGCGTGCCGCCGCGCTCGCGGCGCGTTGGGACGACGAGGGTCGCGAAGTGGTGACGCTCGGATCGGAGCACTCCGACGCGGTGCGCACCGCGCACTGGGCGCGCGCCCGTGCGGGCGCGTGCGTGGTGATCGGCGGCCGCAGCGCGGTGTGGGCACCGGTGCCCGACCTCGCGCTGGTCGTCGTGCTCGACGAAGGCGACGAAGCGCTGGAGGACGAGCGCGCGCCAACGTGGAACGCGCGTGACGTCGCGCTCGAACGCGCCGCGCGCGTCGGAGCCGCGGTGCGGGTGCTCACGCCCGCGCCGACCGTCGACGTCGTGGCGGCGATCGGGACACCGGCGGCGACCCCACCGCCGCGCTCGTGGCCGCGCGTCGAGGTGGTCGACCAGCGCGACGAGGAGCCCGGGCACGGGTTGTTGAGCGCGGCGCTGGCCGACGCGCTGCGCCACACCGTCGAACGTGGTGCGCGGGCCGTCTGCGTGCTCAACCGGCGCGGTCGGGCGCGCCTGCTCGCGTGTCGCACCTGCCACGAGCTGGCGCGCTGCGAGGTGTGCGGCGCGACGGTCGAGCAGCACGAGGTCGGGTTCCGCTGCGCGCGCTGTGAGACGACTCGTCCGCAGGTGTGCCTCCACTGCCACGGCGGCACGTTTCGCGCCGTCAGACCCGGGATCACCCGCGTGCGCGACGACCTCGCCGCGCTGCTGCCGCGCACCGAGGTGGCGTCGGTCGACGCCGCCACCGACACGACCACCCGAGGGCTGCCCGACGTCCCCGTGCTCATCGGCACCGAGGCGGTCCTGCACCGGATCCCGGCGGGACGTCCCGTCGGTCTGGTCGCGTACCTGGAGCTCGACCAGGAGCTCCTCGCGCCGCGGGCCCGTGCTGCGGAGCAGGCGCTCTGGCTGCTCGTCCGCGGCGCCCGGTTGCTGGGGGACGCCTCGTCGAAGGACGTCCCGCCGAAGGTCGCTGGTCGCCTCCTGCTCCAGACCCGGCTGCCCGACCACGAGGTGGTGCAGGCGGTGCGCCACGGCGACCCCATGCGGGTCGTGGCCGCCGAGACCCCGCGGCGTCAGGCACTCGGCTTCCCGCCGTTCGGGGGGTTGGCGGAGGTGCGGGGTGGGGTCGAGGCGGTCGCCGCCGTGTGCGCAGCCGTCGCCGAGGATGGCGTGACCGTCCTCGGGCCCGACGCGGCGGGCACCGAGCGCGCTGCTCCGGGCGCCGTCGGTCGATCTGCTCTGCGATGCGCTGGCCGCACCGGGGGTCGACGCCGCCCGCACCAAGGGGCGCCTGCGCATCGACGTCGACCCTCGCCGGGTCTGACGTCAGCGTCCGACGTGCGCCCAGACGTCGGGCCTGGAAATTGCGAGCGGGTAACCTGGGGGCATGTATCCGCTGCGCCTCTTCGGTGATCCCGTGCTGAAGCAGCGCGCGCGCGACGTCGAGGAGTTCGACGGCGACCTCGTCACCCTCGTCCACGGCATGTACGACACCATGGACCTCGAGGAAGGCGTCGGCCTCGCGGCCCCGCAGGTCGGCGTGCGCAAGCGCCTCTTCACCTACGACCTCCACGAGGGCGAAGGCCCGGGCGTCGTCATCAACCCCGAGATCGTCGAGCGCGACGGCGAGGTGCTCTCCGAGGAGGGCTGCCTGTCGGTGCCGGGATACCGCTTCGAGATCGTGCGGTCGGAGCGGGTCACGATGCGTGGTCTCGACCTCGACGGCAACGAGATCGTGCTCGTGGGCGACGACCTGCTCGCCCGGATGATCCAGCACGAGATCGACCACCTCGACGGCGTGCTGCTCCTCGATCGGGTCGAGCCCGAGGTGCGCCGCGAGGCGCTGCGCGACATGCGCACCCGCGATCTGAACGCGAGCCAGTCGGCCGCGATCAGCGCGCGCAACGGCCACGACCGCGGCCTCTAGCCCGCGACGACGCGGTGAGACTGGTCTTCTTCGGCACGCCCGCTGACGCGGTGCCGGCGCTCGAGGCACTGCACGCGGCCGAGCACGAGATCGCGCTCGTCGTCACGCAACCCGACACGCGTCGGGGGCGCGGGAGCGACGAGAGCCCGAGCCCGGTGCGCGAAGCCGCCGAGGCGTTGGGGATCCCGGTGCTCACGCCGCAGAAGTCGCAGGAAGTCGTCGACGACGTCGCCGCGTCGGGCGCCGAGGTCGGCGTCGTCGTCGCGTTCGGACAGCTGCTCCCGCCCGCGTTGCTCGAGGCGGTGCCGCACGGGTTCGTCAACGTGCACTTCTCGCTGCTGCCGCGTTGGCGGGGCGCGGCGCCGGTCGAGCGCGCGGTGCTCGCGGGCGACCGCGAGACCGGCGTGTGCATCATGGCGCTCGAAGCCGGCCTCGACACCGGGCCCGTGTACGCGCGTGAGCGCACTCCCATCGGATCGTCGGAGACCGCGGGCGAGCTGCGGACGCGACTGGTCGGGCTCGGGACCGACTTGCTGGTCGACACGCTGCCCCGCGTGCCCACCGCCCGACCGGAACCGCAGTCGGGTGAGCCCACCTACGCCGACAAGCTGACGGTCGAGGAGTTCGAGCTCGACTGGGAGCAGTCCGCCGAGGATCTGGCGCGGGTCGTGCGCGCCGGCAACCCGCGCCCGGGAGCGTGGACCACCGACCACGGCGGTCGACTCAAGGTGTGGCGCGTGCGCGCGTTGTCCGCGTGCATCGACGCCGAGCCCGGCACCGTGTTCGGGCACACGCGCGTCGCCACCGGCGAAGGCGCGCTCGAGCTGGTCGAGGTGCAGCCCGAAGGCCGTCGCGCGATGGATGCCAACGCGTGGCTCGCCGGTCGGCGCGCGCCCGACCCGCTCCTCGGTACGTGACCGTTGAGCGACGCCCATGACCGACACGCACCGCGTCGTCGCGCTCGATGCCCTCGTCCGGGTGGAGGACGGCGCGTACGCGCACGTCGTGCTGCCCGCGATGCTCGGGCAGACCAGCCTGAGCGACCGCGACCGCGCCTTCGCCACCGACCTCGTGTACGGCACCGTCCGTTCGCAACGCCGCCTCGACGACCTGCTCGGACGGGTGGTGAAGCGCCCGATCCACCGCCTCGACCCGCCGGTGCGCGCCGCGCTGCGCCTCGGTGCCTACCAACTCCTCCACGACACGCCGCCGCACGCGGCGGTGGCGTCGACGGTCGACGCGGTCGGTGCGCGCTCGCCGCGCGCGTGGTTTCGTGAACGCCAACCTGCGTGGGCTCGACGCGGCTGCCGAAGCCGTGGCCCGAGCCCACCGACGACGCGGTCGCGCTCTCGTACCCCGACTGGTTGGTCGAGCGCCTCACCCGCGACCTCGGCCGCAGCGTCGCCCGCGAGGCGCTGGTCGCCATGAACGAACCCGCCGCGGTCACCCTGCGCCCGGATCCGCGCCAGGTGACGGTCAGCGCGCTCACCGAGGAGCTCGAGGCGGCCGGCGCCGAGGTCGAACCGGGTCGCCTGGTGAGCGACGCGGTGATCGTGCGCGGCGTCGGCGACCCCGGTCGCCTGGCCGCGGTGCGCGACGGGCGCGCCACGCCGCAGGACCAGGGCAGCCAGGCGGTGGTCAACGTGCTCGCGCCCGAGCCGGGGGAGCGGATCGCCGACCTCGCCGCCGCCCCCGGGGGCAAGGCCACCGCCATCGCCGAGCGCGTGGGGGCCGACGGGCGCCGTCGTCGCGCTCGACGTCGACGCCGGTCGCGTGCGCATGATCGACTCCGCCCGCCACCGCATCGGGCTGCCGCAGCTGTTCCCGATCGTGGGCGACGCCGCGCGGTCCCGCTGCGCCCCGCCACGTTCGACCGGGTGCTCCTCGACGCGCCGTGCAGCGGCATCGGTGTGCTGCGCCGCCGGCCCGACGCCCGCTGGCGGTTGCAGCCGGACACGATCGACGAGCTCGCCGCACTCCAGTGCGATCTGCTCGCGGCGGCGGCGCCGCTCGTGCGGCCCGGTGGTGTCCTCGTCTACTCCGTGTGCACGCTCACCAACGAGGAGACGCTCGGCGTCGACGACTGGGCCGCCGAGCACCTGCCCGAGCTCACGCCCCTCCCGCCCCCGGGAGGTCCGTGGACCACGCGTGGTCGCGGCGCGCTCCTCCTGCCGCAAGCCGCCGGCACCGACGGCATGTTCGTCCTCTCCTTGCGGCGGTAGTTTGCGGGCGATGAGGGCCTTGAAGCTGGCGCCGTCGATCCTGTCCGCCGACTTCGCGCGGCTCGGCGCCGACGTCGAGCAGGTGCGCGACGTCGCCGACCTCCTGCACGTCGACGTGATGGACGGTCACTTCGTGCCCAACCTCACCATCGGCCCGCCGGTCGTGAAGTCGCTGCGCAAGCACACCGACCTGTTCCTCGACTGCCACCTGATGGTCGACAACCCCGGCGTGCTGCTCGCCGACTTCGCCGACGCCGGCGCCGACCGGTGCATCGTGCACGTGGAGCTCGGCGATCCGCGCCCGCTGTTCGACGACCTGCGCGCCCGCAGCGTCGGCGTGGGGCTCGTGCTCAACCCGCCCACCCCGGTCGACGCGGTGATGCCGTATCTCGACCAGATCGACCTGCTCCTCGTGATGAGCGTCAACCCCGGGTGGGGCGGACAGCCGTTCCTCCCCGAGGTGCTCGACAAGGTCGCGGTCGCGCGCAAGGAGATCGACGCGCGCGGCCTCGCGTGCGAGATCGAGATCGACGGTGGCATCAACGTCGACACCGCGGGCGACGCCGCCGCCGCCGGCGTCGACATCCTGGTCGCCGGCAGCGCAGTGTTCCGGGCGGACGATCCGGCCGCCGCCGGTCGCGCCATCCTCGCGGCGGCGGAGCAAGGCCTCACCCGATGAGGTGCGCCTCTTCGAAGGGAGCCGCGTGAGCCCCGCCCCCGAGGTCAACGTGCACCTGGTGGCCAAGGTGCTCGTCGTCTCCGACGGCGTGCACGAGGGGACGCGCGAAGACCGCGCCGGACCCAAGGTCGTGCAACGGCTCAACGACGCGGGCTGGGCGGTCGTCGAGCACCAGGTGACCGCCGACGGCATCGACGAGGTCGCGTTCTCGCTGCGCGACCTGGTCGCCGGCTTCACCGGGGTCGTGCTCACCACCGGGGGCACCGGCTTCGGCCCCCGCGACCTCACGCCCGAGGGCACGCGGATCATCATCGATCGCGAAGCGCCCGGCCTCGCCGAGGCGATGCGCCGCGCCAGCGACACCCCGGGCAAGCCGTTCGGCATGCTCGGGCGCGGCGTCTGCGGCACCGTCGGCACCGCGATCGTGTGCAACCTGCCGGGGTCGAGCAACGGCGCGCTCGAGTGCCTCGAGGTGATCCTCCCCGCCCTGCCGCACGCGCTCGATCTGTTGAGCGGCGGCCGACCCCACTGACCCACCTCCGATCGCTCGCCTCCGCTCGCCCGTCCCCGGCGGTGGGACGGCGAGCCCGCTCCACCGCCATCACTAACCAGGAGACAGACCATGCGCGCAGCGCTGTACGAGGCAGGTAGCACCGACCTCACCATCGGTGACGTCGACATCGACGATCCGGCACCGGGACGCGTCCGTGTGCGTGTCCATCACTGCGGGATCTGCCACTCCGACTACACGGTGCTCCACAGCCCGCACAGCGTGAGTCCGTCGGTGCTCGGGCACGAGGCCGCGGGAGTGGTCGACGCGGTGGGCGAGGGCGTCACGATGGTGGCGCCCGGCGACAAGGTCGTGCTCACGCCGATCGCGCCGTGCGGACGTTGCTACTGGTGCCTCCGTGACCAGCCCGGGTGCTGCGTGAACAACTCGGCCGTGCTCGGTGGTGCGTTCTCCGACGGGTCGAGTGGCCTGTCACGCGGCGGGCAGCAGGTGTTCCGCGGTCTCGGAGTGGGTGGCTTCGCCGAGTACGCGATGTGCAGCGAGACGGGTGCGGTGAAGGTCCCCGACGACACGCCGCTCGAGACCGCGTGCGTGATCGGATGCGCGGTGCAGACCGGCGTCGGCGCGGTGCTCAACACCGCCAAGGTCGAACCCGGCGCGACCGTGCTCGTGCTCGGGCTCGGCGGCATCGGCCTCTCGGTGGTGCAGGGCGCGCGTGCCGCCGGTGCGGCGCAGATCATCGCCAGCGACCCCCTCGACTGGCGGCGCGACGCGGCGGCGAAGATGGGTGCGACGACCGTCCTCGACCCCAACGCCGACGACGTGCTCGCCGCCACCCGTGACCTCACCAGCGTCGGCGCCGACTACGCGTTCGAGTGCGCGGGCGTCGCCGCCCTCGCCGCGCTCGGCATCGAAGCGACCCGTGCCGGTGGTTCGACCGTGCTCGTCGGCGCGCCGCCGCTCGAGGGCAAGCTCGTGCTCGACCCGCTGGTGCTGTTCGGCATCAGCGAGAAGAAGCTCATGGGCTGCTTCCTCGGGAGCTGCAACTCGCTGCGGGACATCCCGCGCATGATCGCCATGTGGCGCGCCGGCCAGCTCGACCTCGACGCCCTCGTGACCGCCCGCCGTCCGCTCGACGACATCAACGACGCCTTCACCGACCTCGCCGCCGGCGTCGGCATCCGCACGGTCATCGACCTGGTCTGACCGCTGCCCCGGCACAAGGTAGCGATCTGTTTCAGATCTGAAACACCCCGCTACCTTTTGGCGCCCTGGCCCACGCTGGGTGGCGTTCCTGACCCCAGGCGTACACTCGCTCTCCACAAGTGAATGCCCTCGGGGTTGGGTGAAAGTCCCGACCGGCGGTGGCCAGGCGTGGTGCCCCTCGTTATAATGGGATGCATTAACTACCTGGGAGCCCGCGAGCCCACGACCGCCAGTCGTGTGGTCGACCCGGTCAGAAGCCGGGGCCGACGGTGAGAGTCCGGATGGGAGAGGGCGCAAGACCAGGACCGACCTCGCCGTCTCGACATGAGGGGGCGCGGCCGGGCCGACGTCGCTGCGACCCCTCCTGCACGCTCGCACCCGAGGTGACCAGGGGAGACGGAGCAGCACCACAGGTGGCCACCGACACCGAACTCATGGACCGGGCGCTCGCCCGGGGCGAGACCGCCCGCCGGCGGACCGCGCCCAACCCGTGGGTCGGCGCGGTCGTCGTGCGGGACGGCGAGATCGTCGGCCAGGGTGCCACCCAGCCGCCCGGCGGTGCGCACGCCGAGGTCGAGGCGCTGCGCGAGGCCGGGGACCGGGCCCGCGGCGCGACCGTCTACACCACCCTCGAACCCTGCGCGCACCACGGCCGCACCGGACCCTGCGTCGGTCGCGCTGGCCGAGGCCGGCGTCACCCGGGTCGTCGTCGCGCTCGAGGATCCCGACCCGCAGGTCGCCGGCCGGGGCGTCGCCCAGCTCCGCGACCTCGGCGTCACCGTCGACGTCGGTACCGGCGCCGACGCCGCGTCCCGATCGCTCGCGCCGTACCTCGTGCACCGCCGCCTCGGGCGCGCCTTCACCGTGGTCAAGACGGCCATGAGCCTCGACGGTCGCATCGCCGCCGCCGACGGCTCGTCGCAGTGGATCACCGGCGCCGCATCGCGGGCCGATGCCCATCGCCTGCGCGCCGAATCGCAGGCGATCGTCGTCGGTGCGGGCACCGCGCTCGCCGACCGTCCCGCCTCACCGTGCGCGACGCCGACGGTCCGGTGCACGCGCAGCCGCTCCGCGTCGCTGCTCGACGCCACCGGCCGCGTCCCCGCCGAGGGGCCCCTGTTCGACCCCGAGCTCGCGCCCACCCTCGTCGTCACCACCGAGCGCGTGCCCGACGACGCCGCAACGGTCGTGGCTCGCCGCCGGCGCCAAGGTGCTCACCGTCCCCGCCGCGGCCACCGGCGCCGGCGTCGACCTCGCCGCCACGCTCGAGGTGCTCGCCGGCCTCGGGGTGCTGCAGGCGCTGGTCGAGGGCGGCGCCGCGCTCAGCGGTTCGCTGCTCGACGACGGTCTCGCCGACCGGCTCGTCACCTACGTCGCGCCGACGGTGCTCGGGCGCGACGGCCGTCCCGCGCTCGACCTCGCGGGCCCCGCTCGCATCGCCGACGCGCCCCGCTGGCGCCTGGTCGACGTCGCGCGCGTCGGTACCGACGTCCGCCTCGACTACGAACCGCCGTCACCGAACGGCGAAGGAAGCGGCGCCTGATGTTCACCGGCATCGTCGAGGAGCTCGGCACCGTGCGCGCGGTCACCCCGAACGCGGGCGGCGCGCGCATCGAGATCGATCGCCAAGGTCGTGCTCGACGACGCCGAGCTCGGCGCTTCGATCGCGGTGAACGGCTGCTGCCTCACCGTCGTCGAGCTGCTCGACGACGGCTGGGCCGCCGACGCGGTCACCGAGACCCTCGACCGCACCACGCTCGGCGTCGCTCGCGCGCGGGCGATCCGCGTCAACCTCGAGCGGCCGGTGCGGCTCGCCGACCGCCTCGGCGGTCACCTCGTGCAGGGTCACGTCGACGGGGTCGGCACGCTGCGCGACGCGTCGCGCTGCCCGACGGCTCCACCCGATGGCTTCGCAGCGCCGTCGTCAGCTCATCGGTTCCAGGCGCACGCGCCGACCTGCTGCGCTACGTCGTCGAGAAGGGCTCGATCACCGTCGACGGCATCAGCCTCACCGTCGCCGCGCTCGCGTCGACGACGCGCTTCGACGTCGCCGTCATCCCGCACACCCTCGCCGTCACCACGCTGGGCGCCAAGGCGCCCGGCGATCCCGTCAACCTCGAAGTCGACGTGCTCGCCAAGTACGTCGAGCGACTGCTCGTCAACCAGGGAGAACTGACGATGCCCTTCACCGAGATCGAGAACGCCATCGCCGCCGTCGCACGCGGTGAGATCGTGATCGTCGTCGACGACGCCGACCGCGAGAACGAGGGCGACCTCATCATGGCGGCCGAGAAGATGACGCCCGAGAAGATGGCGTTCATGATCCGCCACACGAGCGGCGTGATCTGCATGCCGGTCGAGGGCACGCGCCTCGACGAGCTGCGGCTCCCGCTCATGGTCGGGCCGACAACACCGAGAGCCAGCGCACCGCGTTCACGGTGTCGGTCGACGCCCGGCACGGCACGACCACCGGCATCTCGGCCGCCGACCGCAGCGCGACCGTGCACGCGCTGCTCGATGCCGCCGACCCGGCCCGAAGACCTCGCCCGTCCCGGCCACATCTTCCCGTTGCGGTACCGCGAGGGCGGCGTGCTCAAGCGCGCCGGCCACACCGAGGCCGCGGTCGACCTCGCCCGGCTCGCGGGCATGCACCCCGCCGGCGTGCTCGCCGAGGTCGTGAACGACGACGGCACGATGGCAGCGCATGCCCGACCTCGAGGAGTTCGCCGAGGAGCACGGCCTCGCGCTCATCTCCATCGCCGACCTCATCCGCTACCGCCGCCACTCGCGAGAAGCTGGTGCGCCGGGTGTCCGAGGCGCGCATCCCGACCCAGTCACGGCGACTTCACCGCGCTACGTGTTCGAGTCGCTGCTCGACGGCACCGAGCACATGGCGTTCGTGCGGGGCGAGGTCGCGGGCCAGGAGAACGTGCTCGTGCGCGTGCACTCCGAGTGCCTCACCGGCGACGTGTTCGGTTCGATGCGCTGCGACTGCGGCCTGCAGCTCGACGCGCGCGATGGAGCTCATCGCCGAGGAAGGCAAGGGCGTCGTCGTGTACCTCCGCGGCCACGAAGGCCGCGGCATCGGCCTCGGCCACAAGATCCGTGCGTACACGCTGCAGGACCAGGGCCGCGACACCGTCGAGGCCAACGTCGAGCTCGGCTTCCCGGCCGACTCGCGCGAGTACGGCATCGGGTCGCAGATGCTCGTCGACCTCGGCGTCATCGACGATGCGGATCATGACCAACAATCCGGCGAAGTACGGCGGGCTCGAGGGCTACGGTCTCGAGATCGTCGAGCGGGTGCCGCTGCACGTGCTGCCCAACGCGGAGAACATCCGCTACCTGCGCACCAAGCAGGAGAAGATGGGCCACCTCCTCGAGATCGACCGACGAGGAGTCTCGGCACCAGCTCAGAGGGTCATGGGTACGTATCGGGAGTACGAGGGCGCGCTCGACGCCACGGGCATGCGCATCGCGATCGTCGCGGGGCGCTTCAACGACCACATCACGACGCCGTTGCTCGACGGCGCGCGCGCCACGCTGCGCAAGGCCGGCGCTCGACGACGTGCCCGTGCACTGGGTGCCGGGCGCGTTCGAGATCCCGCTGGTCGCGCAGCGACTCGCGACGTCCGGCGCGTGCGACGCGGTGATCTGCCTCGGCGCCGTGATCCGGGGCGACACGCCGCACTTCGACTACGTGGCGGGGGAGTGCGCGGCGGGCATCATGCGCGTCTCGCTCGACACCGGCGTGCCGGTCGTGTTCGGCGTGCTCACCGTCGACGACCTCGACCAGGCGCTCGCCCGCTGCGGCGGCACCGCAAAGAGGTGGCGGGCAACAAGGGCGAAGAGTCCGCCGCGCACCGCAGTCGAGATGGTCAGCGCTGCTCCGACAGATCTCAGAAGCCGACTCGAGAGAGGAAGTCTGATGCTCCGCCTCGTCCTGCCCAAGGGCTCGCTCGAACGCGCCACGATGCAGCTGTTCGAGGACGCCGACCTCGCGGTCGTCGCGCGGCTCCGACGTCGACTACCGCGGCAGCATCGACGACCCGCGCGTCGACGAGGTGCGCATCCTGCGCCCGCAGGAGATCCCGCGCTACGTCGCCGACGGCATGTTCGACGTCGGCATCACCGGCCGCGACTGGATCGAGGAGCGCAACGCCGAGGTCGTCACGCTCACCGAGCTGCACTACTCGAAGGCCACCGCACGCCCGATCCGCATGGTGCTCGCGGTGGCGGGCGACTCGCCCGCGCAGTCGGTCGTCCGACCTGCCGGCCGGGCTCGTCGTGCACACCGAGTACCCCGAGCTGACGCGTCGCTACTTCGACAAGCACGGCGTCGACGCGAAGGTCGCAGCTGTCGTACGGCGCGACCGAGGCCAAGGTGCCCGACATCGCCGACGCGGTGGTCGAGATCACCGAGACCGGCCGCGCGCTGCGCGCCGCGGGCCTGCGCATCCTCGACACCATCCTCGTCTCGTACACCGAGCTCATCGCCAACCCCGCCGCCTACGCCGATCCCGAGAAGCGCAAGGCGATGGAGCAGCTCCAGACCCTGCTCACCGGCGCGCTCGAGGCGCGGGGTCGGGTGCTCCTGAAGCTCAACGTCGACGCCGCCGACCTCGACGGCGTGATCGCGCTCCTGCCCGCGCTGAAGTCGCCGACGGTGTCGAAGCTGTTCGGCGAGGACGGCTTCGCGGTGGAGACGGTCGTCGCCAAGAGCGAGATCAACACGCTCATCCCCGCGCTGCTCGACCCCGGCGCCAACGGCATCATCGAGCTGCCGATCTCCAAGATCGTCCCGTGACTCGGAGAGCGACATGAAGGCCCTGTACTCGGGCCGGATCGCCACCTTCGACGACCACGTCGGCCGGGGTGAGATCGAGGCGCGGGGCGGGATGCACTTCCCGTTCCACTGCACCGCCATCGCCGACGGCACCCGCACCATCGCCCCCGACACGCCGGTGAAGTTCCGCCTTCGACCGGGTCCCCTCGGGGCACTGGAAGCCACCGCGATCAGCGTCCCTGACTGATTCGGGCAGACTGAGCGGCGTGGAACGTCGGCGCCTCGGGGCGAGCGGGCTCGAGGTCTCGGTCCTGTCGCTCGGCGCGATGACGTTCGGATCGGGGATGCCCCCGGTCACCACCGTGGACGAGCGCGATGCGC
The DNA here is from genome assembly GCA_963697125.1 of uncultured Actinomycetes bacterium. GTDB lineage: Bacteria > Actinomycetota > Acidimicrobiia > IMCC26256 > DASPTH01 > DASUAS01. Next base: position 26,587 of record CAVOMW010000006.1, on the reverse strand, counting down.
GCGCCATGATCGACCGCGCGCTCGCGGCCGGCGTGAACCTCATCGACACCGCCGACGTGTACGCGTTCGGGCAGTCGGAGGAGATCCTCGGGCGTTGTGTACGGGCCCTGCGTGGTCGGCAGCGCGACGACGTGCTCGTCGCCACGAAGTGCGGCTTCGGCTCGCACGACGCAGGTGCGCTGTCGTACGACAACGTCGTCGCCGACTGCGAGGCCAGCCTGCGACGCCTCGGCCTCGACCACATCGACCTGTACCAACTGCACCGGCCCGACCGCGCGACGCCCATCGAGGACACGCTGCGCGCGCTCGACGACCTCGTCACGCGCGGGCTCGTCCGCACGATCGGCACCAGCAACTTCCGCGCGTGGGAGACGTCGGCCGCGGTGGCGCGCCAGCGCGCGCTCGGCCGGCCCGCGTTCACCGCGACGCAGCTCTACTACTCGCTGGTGGCGCGCGAAGCGGAGCACGAGCTCATCCCCGAATGCCGCGCCGATGACCTGGGCGTGGTCGTGTGGAGCCCACTGTCGAGTGGGTTCCTGACCGGTCGGTACCGCGCGGCCGATGGAAGGACAGGAGGTGAAGGGCGCCGCACCACGTTCACGTTCCCGCCGGTCGACCCCGACCTGGGGGAGCGCGCGCTCGTCGCCCTGGCGGCGGTGGCCGACGGCCGCGGCGTGTCCATGGCCCAGGTGGCGCTGGCCTGGGTGCTGGCGCAGCCCGGGATCACGTCGGCGATCGTCGGCGCCAGCAGCCTGGAGCAGCTCGACGACAACCTCGCCGCCGCCGACCTCGAGCTGACGACCGACGAGCTCGCCACCCTCGACGCCGCCACCGCGTTGGCGCCGATCTACCCGGCGTGGTGGGATCCCGCCATGGGCATCCCGGGCCCCACCGATCTCCTCGACGAGGAGCAGCCGTGAGCGAGTGGACGAACCGCGACGACCGCCAGGCGGACGCCAAGGCGCAGTACGAGCACATCATGACCACGCCCGCGCCGCCGGCGATCGGCGCGTACATCGACGCCGGCGTGATCGGGTTCGTGTTCGGCGAGATGTGGCGTCGCGGCGTGCTCACGCCCCGCGACCGGCGGTGGGTGACGCTCGCCTGCGTCGGCGCGGCCGACGCGCCGATCCCGATGGAGACGCACACCTACGCCGCGCTCAACAGCGGCGACGTCACCAACGAGGAGATCGACGAGTTCCTGCTGTTCTTCGGGACCCAGATGGGTTGGCCGAAGGGCTCGGCGATGAACACGCACATCCTCGGCGCGATGGCGAAGATCGCCGAGGAGCGGGGCGAGGAGATGCAGCTCCCGCGCTTCGTGCCGTGGACCGATCCGACCGACGACGACATCCGCCGGGCCCGCGGCGAGGCTGCATTCGCCGCGGTGCTCGGCTCGATCCCCCCGCCGGCCACCACCGCGTTCCGGGGCCGCGCCTACTACGACTACCTCTACGGCGAGGTGTGGACCCGCGACGAGTACCTCACGCGTCGTGACCGCCGGCTGGTCGCGATCTGCTGCAGCGCCGAGCTCGGTGCCGACACGGAGACCACCGAGCACCTCGAGGCTGCGCTGCGTGCCGGTGAGCTCAACTTCGAGGAGCTCCAGGAGGTGGTGATGCACGTCGCCGTGTACCTCGGCTGGATCGTCGCCCGCCGCCTCGACGACCTGCTCGTCACCGCCGCCGAACGGCTCGGCGTCATTCCTGCGTAGGGTCGAAGCCGTCCTCGCCGGTCGACCGGTGGAGGGCGGGGCGAGTGATGCTCGAGAGGTTGCTGGCGGTGTTGACCAGCGACACGTGCGTGAACGCCTGCGGGAAGTTGCCGAGCATCCGACCGGATGCCGGGTCGTACTCCTCTGACAGGAGGCCGACGTCGTTGCGCAGCGCGATCAGCCGTTCGAAGAGGGCCCGGGCCTCGTCGTGGCGGCCGAGCAGTGCCAGGTTGTCGACCAGCCAGAACGAGCAGGGCAGGAAGACACCCTCACCGGGAGGGAGACCGTCGATGCCCTCCTCCGACTGGTAGCGGCGCACGAACCCGTCGGTCATCAGCTCGCGCTGGATGGCGTCGACGGTGCTGGCGACCCGCGGGTCGGTCGGGGGCAGGAACCCGACCAGCGGGATCATCAGCGCGCTGGCGTCGAGGGCCTGGGATCCGTAGTACTGCACGAAGGCGTTGCGCTCGGTGTCGAACCCGCGCTCGCACACCTCGTCGTGGATGGTCTGGCAGCACTTGCGCCACTGGTCGACCGGCCCGTCGAGCCCGAACTCCTCGACGCCCTTCACCGCGCGGTCGAACGCCACCCACGCCATCACCTTCGAGTGGACGAAGTCCTTCCGTCCGCCTCGGACCTCCCAGATGCCCTCGTCCGGCTCCATCCAGGCGGTCTCGAGGAAGTCGAGGATGGCCCGTTGCACCTCCCACGCGTTCGGGTCCTCCACGATGCCCATGTGGCGGCTCTGGTGCATCGAGTCGACGATCTCGCCGTAGACGTCGAGTTGGAACTGGTGGTGGGCGGCGTTGCCCACCCGCACCGGCGTCGAACCCTCGTACCCCGGCAGCCAGTCGACCTCGTACTCGCTCAGGCGCCGCTCTCCCGCGGGCCCGTACATGATCTGCAGGTGTGCGGGATCGCCGGCCACCGCGCGGACCAGCCAGTCGCGGAACGAGCACGCCTCTTCGGTGTAGCCCGCGGTCATCAGCGAGTAGATCGTGAACGTCGCGTCGCGCAACCAGCAGTACCGGTAGTCCCAGTTGCGCACCCCGCCGATCCATTCGGGCAGCGAGGTGGTGGGCGCGGCCACGATCCCGCCGGTGGGCTCGTAGGTGAGCGCCTTGAGCGTGATGAGGGAGCGCTGCACGACGTCGTGCCAGTCACCGTCGTACGTCGATCGTCCGCTCCACTCCTGCCAGAACGCGGTCGTGCGTTCGATCGCCTCGAACGCGTCGACGCGCGGGCGGCGGGTCTTCGAACGAGGGGTACCCGGCCAGCACGAACGGCACGCGGTCGCCCGCTTCGACGCTGAACTCCGCGGTGTGCCGGTAGTCGTGGCCCTCGACGTGCACCGGGGTCGTGAGGCACAGCGCGTTGGGTCCCGCGATGATGCGGATGGTGCCGTCCTGCGAATGGACCCACGGGAGGATGCTGCCGTAGTCGAAGCGGACGATGAAGTCCATGCGCATCGGCACGCGACCGCTCACGCCTTCGACCACGCGCACGAGGTCGATGCTCTGGTCGCGCACGGGCATGCAGTCGACGATCCGGACCGTGCCCTCGGGCGTGTCCCATTCGGTCTCGAGCACGAGGGTGCCGTCGCGGTACGACCGGCGAGTCGCCCGGCCGCCGGCCGCGGGCGCGAGCAGCCAGTGCCCGTGGGACTCGTCGCCCAGGAGCGCGGCGAAGCAGGCGCCGGAGTCGAAGCGGGGGACGCAGAGCCAGTCGACGCAGCCGTCGTCGGCGATGAGCGCTGCGGTCTGCGTGTCGCCGACGAGTGCGTACTGCTCGATCGCCGTCACGGATGAGGGTGCGTCATCGAGGAAGGGGAGGTGTCACTCGGTGACGGAGAGCTCGACGAACGCCAGCCGCAGCTGGCTCACCGCCTCCCGCAGCGCTTCGTCGTGCGGAGCCAACCGGTCGCCGAGCGTGTCGACCAGCGCGCCGAGGGCGTCGATGGCCAGGCTCGCCTCGGCCAGCCGGGGTTCGCCGGGGTTGCCGGCGCCGTCGGGATCGGGGAGGAGGTGGATCACGGCCAGCTGCTGGAGGCCGATGGCGTGGTTGGCCACGATGTCGGCGACGGGGATGGCGGCCAGCTCGGCCCGGGCCCGGAGCAGCTCCTGGTACTGCTCCTGGGTCATCTCGACCGCTTCGCCCTCCGGGCCGGGATCCATGGCGGACTCCGGGCCACGATCGGGGCCGGGTTCTGGCTGGTGCTCGCCTGATGGTGTCCAGATGCTGCTCACACGTGTATCCTGGCAGGAAATCCGGTCACGACCGGCATAGCAGGGAAGTGGGAAACGACTCTTCGGCTCTCGAGCCTGAGTGCAGTGTCCCCACCTGGCCACCAGCACAATCACCAGCAACACCGAAGGTGCGCCAGGTCCGCATGTTGTGCAGCCGCTCACGCGGTGGCTGTTTGATGGCGGACATTCCCATGTCCGCCATCGTCGCGTCCGGGACCAGTTCCTCCCCCCACAGAGGAAGCCGCGAACGAAGCAGGTGACCACATAGCTGCACACGAGGTCAGGATCAACGACCGCATCCGAGCCCGCGAGGTCTTCCTCGTCGGTGCCGACGGCGAGCAACTGGGGGTCCGCCCCCTGCCCGAAGCGCTGGCCCAGTCCCGCGAACAAGAGCTCGATCTGGTCGAGGTCGCGCCCAACGCGAACCCGCCCGTCTGCCGGATCATGGACTATGGCCGGTACGTCTACGAGCAGGAACAGCGAAGGCGTCAGTCGAAGCGCAAGGCCACGAACGTCGTCATCAAGGAGATGAAGTTCCGGCCGAAGATCGACGAGCACGACTACACCACGAAGATGAAGCACGTCGTGCGCTTCCTGGGCGAGGGCAACAAGGTCAAGCTGACGATCATGTTCCGTGGTCGTGAGATGGCTCACCCCGAGCTCGGGATGAAGATCCTCACCCGGGTCGCCGACGACGTCGCCGACTTCGCGACGGTCGAGAGCACACCCCGCCTCGACGGCCGCAACATGACCATGGTGCTGCACCCCACCCGCAAGGACGGCAAGAAGCCGTCCACCCGACCAGAGTCAGAACAGTCAGCCGAGAGCGGAGCTGCGTGAAATGCCGAAGATGAAGACGCACCGGGGCGCCGCCAAGCGCTTCCGGGTCACCGGAACGGGCAAGATCACCAAGGGCAAGGCGAACCGTCAGCGCCACTTCGAGCAGAAGTCGACTGGCGCCCTCGCTCGTGACAAGCAGGGCGTGGAAGTCGAAGGCGGAGACAAGCGGAGGGTCGAGCGCCTGCTCGGCCTCCGCTGAGACACACCAGCCGCGCGCAGACGAGTCGCGCGCGATCGATCAGGAGTCACGATGGCCAGGGTCAAACGATCCGTCCACAGCAAGAAGAAGCGCCGCAAGATCCTCGCCAATGCCGAGGGGTATCGCGGGTCGCGCAGTCGCAGCGTGCGCAAGGCCAACGAGCAGGTCATGCACTCCGGCAACTACGCGTACCGCGACCGCCGGGCCCGCAAGGGTGAGTTCCGCCGGCTCTGGATCGTGCGCATCAACGCCGCGTGCCGCGAGAACGACATCTCGTACTCGCGCTTCGTCGCCGGCCTGAAGGCCGCCGAGATCGACGTCGACCGCAAGATCCTCGCCGACCTCGCCGTGCGCGACTCGGCCGCCTTCGGCGCGCTGGTGTCCACCGCGCGCGAGGCGCTCGAAGCTGCCTGAGCAAGGCGCAACCTCGGCCACGGCTTCCGTAGGCCCGCGCCACGGTGCGGTCAAGCGCCTCCGGGAACTGCTCCGCGATCCGAAGGCTCGCGCCACGGCGCGGGCCTTCGTCGTGGAAGGGCCGCGAGCGGTCGGTGCCGCCCTCGATCGCGGCGCCGCACTCGAGTGCGCGTTCCTCGGTCCCCGCGCCGAGCAGGCCTTTCCGGCGCTGTGCGCGCGCCTCGCCGGCGCGGGCGTGCCGCGGCTCGACATGAAGGACGGCGTGCTGGAGAAGCTCGGCAGCACCCGCACGCCGCAACCCGTGCTCGCGATCGCGCCGATGCCCGTCGCCGATCGGGCCGTGCTCGCCGACGACGGGTTGGTCGTGGTCGCGCTCACCGTCGCCGATCCCGGCAACCTCGGCACGCTCCTGCGCAGCGCGGAGGCGTCGGGGGCGGCGGCAATCCTCCTCGGTCCCACATCGGTCGACGCCTACAATCCCAAAGTCGTTCGGGCGTCGGCTGGTGCGATCTTCGGGATCCCGGTGGTCGACGCGGAGTCGGAAGGGTGGTCTGCGGTGGAGGCGCTCGACGCGCTCGGTGAGCTCGGCCGGCAGCGGCTGGGGGCCACCGCCGCCCGCGGTACGCCGCACACCGACGTCGACTTCACCCGGCCCACCGCGATCGTGCTCGGCAACGAGGCCCACGGGATCGACGCCGCCGTCGACGCCCGCCTCGACGGACACGTGCAGATCGCCATGGCCGGCCCGGCCGAGTCGCTGAACGTGGCGATGGCCGGCACCATCCTCTGCTTCGAGTCCGCGCAGGCAATCGGACGTGGGAGCGCCGACGTGAGCCTGCTGCCCGACGTGGTACCTCGACGACGCGGCCGCCGCGATCTCGGCGCCGCCGACGACGCCGATGCTGTCGCGGCCGACCGAGCGCCGGTACGCCGGCCGTGGCTCCGCGGTGTCCGAGCCTGAAGAGCTCGATCGGGACGCTCGACGTGGCCGACAAGCCCGTCGCGGGCAAGTTGGTCAAGGACACGACCACTCGCATCGCCGAGCTGGTCGAGGCACGACGCGCGGAGCTCGCCGCGGTCGAGGCCGCGGCGGCAGGGGAACGCGACCGGCTCGACCTCACGCTCGGCGGTCACGGCCGCGAGCGTGGCCACCTCCATCTCGTCACCCAGGTGCAGCGCGAGCTCGAGGACATCTTCGTCGGGATGGGCTACCGCGTCGCGCAGGGCCCCGAGGTCGAGGACGACTGGCACAACTTCGAGGCGCTCAACATGGTGCCCGGCCACCCGGCCCGCTCGATGCAGGACACGCTCTACGTGGAGCTCGGCGATCCCGAGCAGGTCATGTTGCGCACGCACACGTCGCCGGTGCAGATCCGCACGATGGAGACGCAGAAGCCGCCGATCTTCGTGGTCGCGCCCGGCCGCACGTATCGCAACGAGACGCTCGACGCGCGCCACTCACCGGTGTTCCACCAGATCGAGGCGCTGGCCGTCGACCGCGGCATCACCCTCGCCGACCTGTTCGGCACCATCGAGACGTTCGTGCGGCGCCTCTTCGACGACGACCGCATCCGCACGCGGTTCCGTCCCGACTTCTTCCCGTACACCGAGCCGTCGGCCGAGCTCGCGGTCAGTTGCATCTTCTGCGACGGTGCCGGGTGCCGCGTGTGCTCGCAGTCGGGGTGGATCGAGCTCGGGGGCTGCGGCATGGTCGACCCCAACGTGCTGCAGGGCGTCGGCATCGACCCGGAGGAGTACACCGGGTTCGCGTTCGGCTTCGGCCTCGAACGCATCGCGATGATCCGGTACGGGATCGACGAGATCAGAACGTTCTTCGACGGCGACGTGCGCTTCCTGGCGCAGTACTGAGGCACCGATGCGCGCACCGCTCTCCTGGATCCGCGACTTCACGCCGATCGACGTGCCGATCGCCGACATGGTCTCCGCGCTCAACCAGCTCGGTCTCGAGGTGGAGGGCGTCGAGCAACCCGGTGAGGAGGTCACCGGCGTCGTCGCCGCGCAGGTGCTCGAGGTGGTGCCCCATCCCACCTCCAACAAGCCGTTGACGCTGGTCGACATCACCACCGGTGACGGCATGGCGAGAGTGGTCTGCGGCGCGCCCAACGTCGTCGCCGGCATGATCGTGCCCTACGCGCCGCCGGGTGCGACGCTCCCCGGGGGGTTCACCCTCGAACGCCGCAAGCTCGCCGGCGAGCTGAGCGACGGGATGCTGTGCTCGGCCAAGGAGCTGGGCCTCGGCGACGACCACTCGGGCATCCTCGGTCTCGACGCCACCACCGAACTGGGTCGCGACGTGCGCGAGGTGCTCGGTCTCGACGACGTGATCTTCGACCTCGCCATCACGCCCAACCGTCCCGACGCGATGTGCATCGTCGGCGTCGCCCGCGAGCTCGCCGCGCACTTCTCCCTCGACTTCGTGCTCCCGGATCCGATCGCGCTCGCCGACGGGTCGGTGCGCAGCGACGTCTCCGTCGTGGTCGACGACGTAGCGCGTTGCCCGCGCTACCTCGGTCGGGTCGCGCGCGTCACCATGGGCCCGTCGCCCGCGTGGATGGCGCAACGCCTGGTGAAGGCGGGGATGCGCCCGATCAGCAACGTCGTCGACGTCACCAACTACGTCCTGCTGGAGCGCAACCAGCCGTTGCATGCGTTCGACCTGTCGCGACTCGCCGGCCGCGGCATCGTCGTGCGTCTCGCCGACGAGGGCGAGACCATGACCACCCTCGACGACGTCGAGCGCACCCTCACCGGCGAGGACCTGCTGATCTGCGACGCCGAACGGGCGCCGCAGGCGATCGCCGGGATCATGGGCGGTTCGACCTCGGAGGTGTCCCACACCACCACCGAGATCCTGCTGGAGTCGGCCTACTTCGAGCGCATGGGCATCGCCCGCAGTTCGAAGCGGCTCAAGCTGCGCAGTGAGTCGAGTGCGCGCTTCGAGCGCGGCATCGACCCCGACGCCATCGCGGTGAACGCCGAACGCGCCATGGAGCTGCTGGTCGAGGTGGCCGGCGCGCAGGTGGCACCCGACGCAGTCGACGTGTACCCGGCACCGGTCGAGCGTGCACGCATCCGCCTCCGGGCCAGCCGGGTGAACGCGGTGCTCGGCACCGACCTCGACGCCGAAGACGTGTGGGACTCGCTGGCGCCGCTCGGCATCGAGCTCGACGACACCGAGCTCGACTTCGACGGCGGCGGCGACGAGGTCGTCGCCATCGTCCCGACCTTCCGCCCCGATCTCGACCGCGAGATCGACCTGATCGAGGAAGTGGCGCGCCGCATCGGCTTCGACCGCATCGGCCGCACGCTCCCCGACACGCACGGCCAGGTCGGCATGCTCACGCCCCGCCAGCAGGAGCGGCGGCTCGTCGCCGACGCGCTCGTCGGCGTGGGCCTGTCCGAGGCCATCACCCTCTCGTTGGTGTCGCCGGCCGACCTCGAACGCGCCGGCGCCCCCCTCGATCGTGTCGTGCGCGCCACCAACCCGCTGCGCGCCGAGGAGTCGGTGCTCCGTACCGCGGTGCTCCCCGGGTTGTTGCGCGCGGTCGCGGGCAACCGCGCGCAGGGTCTCGTCGACGTCGCGCTGTTCGAGATGGGCAGGGTGTTCCTCACCGCGAGCACCCGCCGGCGCGCCGGTGACAGTCCGCTCCCGGACGAACCGGAGCACGTCGCGCTCGCGTGGGCGGGACAGGTGCGTCGGCGCCCGCTCGAGGACGACCGCCCCGTCGACGTGTACGACGCGGTCGACGCGGTGCGGGTGGTGCTCGACGCCCTCGGTATCCACGATGTGGCGCTGGAACCCGACGCGCTCACCGGCTACCGCGCCGGTCGCGCGGCGCGGGTCGTCGTCGACGGTCACGACGCCGGCACCGTCGGCGAGGTCGCGCCCGAGGTGCTCACCGCGTTGGGACTCGACGCGCCCGTCGTCGCCGCCGAGCTCGAGCTCGACACGTTGCTCGACGCGGCACCGACGCGACCGCACCTTCCGGGCGCCGTCACGCTTTCCGGCGTCGAGCGTCGACCTCGCGTTCGTGCTCGCCGAGACCGTCGCCACTGCCGAGGTGCTCGGCACGCTGCGGGGCGCGGTCGGTGACGCCCTCGAGGATGTGCGCGTGTTCGACGTGTTCACCAGCGATGCGTTCGGGCCCGGTCGCCGGAGCCTCGCGTTCGCATTGCGCTTCCGGCTGCCCGACCGCACGCTCACCGATGCCGACGTGGCGACCCTCCGCCAGCAGGCGATCGACGCGGTGATCGCCGCCCACGAGGCCGAACTGCGGGCCTAGGACTGGCCGTCAGGCCTGACCGTCAGGCCTGGCGGGCGCGGTCGCAGCGGCTGGTCGCGGTGGCCGTCGTCGCGCTCCCGACGCGCGGCCGGTAGCGGGCGTCTCCGGATCCGGACGGACCGGTGGCCGCGGGTTCCTCGTCAGTGCGGGCGAGCCGGCGCTTCCGGCGACGTTCGATCAGCCAGTCGACCCCGAGCGCGAAGCCGAAGAGGACGGTCGCGACCGCGGCGTCGAGCCAGTAGTGGTTGGCGGTCAGCACGATCGCGGCGAGCGTGATCACCGGGTGCAGGATCACGAGGTAGCGCCACCGGCTCTTCGTCGCCAGCAGCACGGCCCACGCGATCACCAGGGCCCAGCCGAAGTGCAGCGAGGGCATCGCCGCGAACTGGTTGGCGAAGCCCTTGTAGGGGCTCCCTGCGCCGTACGACGCGGGACCGATCACCTTGGCGGTGTCGACGAAGCCGAGGTTCGGGAACATGCGCGGCGGTGCCAGCGGCAGGAGGAGGTGCACCGACATCCCCACGGTCGTGATCGACGATCATCACGTTTCGGAAGCGGCGGTACATCGGCGGATGGCGCACGTAGAGCCACACGAACGCGGCGGCCGTCACCGCGACGTGCGCGACGAGGTAGTACGCGTTCAGGAAGCGGATGAGCGCGGTGTCGTGCAGCACCAGATCCTGGAACCGAGCCTCGCTGAACACGCCGAGCGAGCGCTCGAGGCCGATCACGTCACGTGCGTTGCGCAACGCGGCGTCGACGTGGTCCTTGCCCAGGAAGCGCGCGTACTTGTAGACGAGCAGGAGCGCGACGACCAGCACGAGCTCGCGGAGGAGCGGCCCGCCGAAGCGTGAGTGCCACCAGCGACGCGTCAACATCCCATCGGGTCTACCCAACGTCGGCGACCGGGACGCTCTTCCCGGTTCACGACGGTTGATCCCGAGTTGATCCCGACGCCGGCGGGGCGTTTCGTCCTATTGGCGCCGGACCTGCCGGATCGGTTCGCCCGGATGCCACACGTCGATGACCATGAAGCCGTCCTCGACCCGGGCCAGCGACGCGTCGGTGAGCTCGGCCCGGAACAGGGCCATGCCGCTCGACGGGAGCTCCATCGGCAGGCGATCGACGAACCGGGCGATCGTGTCGTCGTCGGTCACGAGCACCGCGCGGCCGCCCACCTTGGCGTCGCCGTCGACCAGTTCCACGTCGGGGGCGCTGTGGAGCGCGAACCGCGGATCGCGGCGCAGGTCGTCGGCCTTGCGGGAGTCGGGCATCATCGCCAGCCAGAGCTCGCCCTCGCCGAAGTGCACCTCGAGCCCGGTGAGGCGGGGTGCGCCGTCGGCTCGCAGCGTCCCGAGGATGGAGTGGAGGGTGGCGGTCAGGCGCCGGTGCACGCGGCGGCCAGGTCCGGCGCCTCGCGCTCGAAGTCGGCCCAGCTGGTTTCAGGGGCAGCGTCACGGCAGTCATTCTCGCGTTCCGCCATCGGCTCGCAGCGTCCCGAAGATCAGTGGAAGGTGCCGGTCAGGCGCCGGTGCACCGCGGCGGCCAGGTCCAGCGCCTCGCGGTCGAAGTCGGCCCAGCCGGTCTCCAGAGGGCAGCGTCACGGCAGTCATTCTCGCGTTCCGGGCGAGCACAATGGGGAGCTGTGGCGCTCCGACAACCGCTCGGTGATCTCTACGGGGAGCTCGGGGTCGCGCCCGACGCGTCCCGCGACGAGATCGCGGCCGCGTACCGGGCCCGGGCCAAGGAGCTGCACCCCGACACCCACCCGGCCGACGTCGACGCGGCCGATCGCTTCGCGCGCGTCGGTGCCGCGTACCGGGTGCTCTCGGATCCCGCCGAGCGCGCCCGCTACGACGCGTCGCGGATCGCGCCGCCCGTTGCCGCGCCACCCCCGCGCGTCGCGTCGCAACGCCACGGCCGGCGGCGAGGCCAACCCCAGCGCCCGCACCGCCGCGCCCGGCACCGGTCGTCACACCGTTGTCGCGCCGAAGCGGCCGCGCCTCAGCCGGAAGGGCGCGCGGTGGTGCGTCGGTGGTGGCGCGGCGCTGATCGTGCTCGGGATCGTCGTCGGTGCGTTCGTCTTCTCACTGCAGCGTCACGACGCCGACCTGCGCGCCCACGGCATCGCCACCACCGCGGTGGTCATCCCGGTCCACGGCGAGCGGCGCCTCGAGTTCGAGACGCGCGACGGCACGCGTCGTGCGCGCGACCGAGGCGGTGAAGACGGGGGAGGAGCAGCCGGCCATCGGGAGCAAGGTGCGCATCCACTACGACCCCGACGACCCGACGACGATCGTCACCGACGAGAGCCACACCGGCCGCAACGTGACGCTCTGGATCGTCGCGGTGAAGCTCGTCGCTCGGCGGCGCCGTGCTGCTGTGGTTCGGGCTGCGTCGGCTGCGCCAGGCCTGACGTCGCCTCCGGAACTCGCTCGCATAGATATGCAGATCTGTGTATACTGCGGCGATGGCGTACCGGGCTGCAGTCGTCGGGGGATCGGGGTACACGGGGGCTGAGCTCCTGCGCCTCCTCGCGGGCCACCCCGAGATCGAGGTCGCCCTGGTCACCGCCGACTCCAACGCCGGCGCCACGCGTGGGCGACCTCTACCCGTCGCTGGCCGTCGGCCTACGAGGGCCTGACCTACGAGCCGTGGCCCGGACGACCTCGCCGGGCTCGACCTCGTGTTCCTGTGCCTGCCGCACGGCCAGTCGCAGGCGATCGCCGCTGACCTGGTCGACACCGTCGCCCACGTCGTCGACCTCGGTGCCGACTTCCGGCTGCCGGTCGGCGACTACGAGCAGTGGTACGGCGAGGCGCACACCGCGCCCGGCGCTGATCGAGCAGTTCGCGTTCGGGATGCCCGAGCTCTACCGCGACGAGATCGCTGCGTCCCGCCACGTCGCCTCACCCGGGCTGCTACCCGACCAGCGCGTCGCTCGCGTTGGCGCCGCTGCTCGCGGCGGGTCTCGTGGAATCGACCGGCATCGTGGTCGACGCGGTGTCGGGCGTGTCCGGCGCGGGCCGCGGGTCTGAAGGCCACCAGCCTCTTCGCCGAGGTGAGCGACAACGTCACCGCGTACGGCCTGCTCACGCACCGCCACACCGCGGAGATGGAGCAGGCGCTCGGGCACGTCGCCGGCGAGCCGGTGCAGGTGCTGTTCACCCCGCACCTCGTACCCATGACCCGGGGCATCCTCGCCACCTGTTACGCGCGGCCCGTCGACGGCGGATCGCTCTCGACCGACGGCCTCCTCGCCGCGTACCGCGACTTCTACGCCGACGAGCCCTTCGTGCACGTCACCGACGGCTCGCCCGCGACCAAGGCCACGCTCGGTTCCAACGCCGCGCACGTGACCGTGCGCTACGACGAGCGGACGAACACCGTCCTCGCCATCGGCGCGCTCGACAACCTGGTGAAGGGCGCGTCGGGCCAGGCGCTCCAGAACGCCAACCTCGTGCTCGGCCTGCCCGAGACCACCGCGCTCTCCACGATCGGACTCATGCCGTGAGTGTCACGTCGGTCCCCGGGTTCAAGGCCGGCGGTCTCGCGTCGGGCATCAAGGAGTCGGGCAACCCCGACCTGTCGATGGTCGCGACCGTCGACGGTGCGCCGGTCACCGCCGCCGGCGTGTTCACCAGCAACCTGGTGGCCGCCGCGCCGGTGCAGATCAGTCGGCGACACCTCGCCGACGGCCGCGCCGCCGCGGTGATCCTCAACTCCGGCAACGCCAACGCGGCGACGGGGGAGCCGGGGCGCGCCGACGCGCTCCGCATGTGCGAGCTCACCGCGCAGGCGCTCGGCTGCGCGACCACCGACGTGCTCGTCTGCCAGACCGGCCTCATCGGCATCCCGATGCCCATGGACCCGGTCGAGTCGGGGGTGCCCGAAGCTCGGCGCGCAGCTCACCGCCGACGCGACCGGCGGCCGTGCCGCGGCCGAGGCCATGATGACCACCGACACGGTGGCCAAGGTCACGCAGCAACCGGTCGAGCTGCCGCTGCACGGGGCGGCCACCATCGGCGGCATGGCCAAGGGCGCGGCGATGCTGGCGCCGTCGATGGCCACGATGCTCGCGGTGCTCGCCACCGATGTCGCCATCGCACCGGCACCGCTCACGCGGGCGCTGCAGACCGCGGTGAGCAGCAGCTTCAACGCGCTGGTCGTCGACGCGTGCCAGAGCACCAACGACACCGTGCTCGTCCTCGCCAACGGTCGCCGCCGGCAACGAGCCGATCACCGCAACCTCGGGCTTCGCGTACTCGGGGTTCGTCGAGGCACTCGCCGCCGCGTGCGCCGACCTCGCGCACCAGATGGCCACCGACGCCGAGGGCGCGACCAAGTGCGTCACCCTGCACGTGCGTGGCGCCAGGAACGACCACGAGGCACAGCTCGCGGCGCGGCAGGTGGCGTCGAGCCAGCTGGTGCAGTGCTCGCTCTACGGCAAGGACCCGTACTGGGGCCGCGTCCTCTCCGAGCTCGGCGTCAGCGGCGCGATGTTCGATCCCGAGGCCGTCGAGATCAAGTACGGCTTTCAGACGGTGTGCCGGAACGGCATTGCCTGCCGAACACGACGCGGCACGCGTCGCCGACGATCATGGAGAAGCGCGAGCTGCACATCTTGTGCGACCTGCACAACGGCAACGGTGAGGCGACGATGCTCTTCACCGACCTCACCCACGCGTACGTCGACGAGAACATGGGGACGAGCTGATGGCGTCCCACGTGATCGACGGCGAGGTCCTGGCCAAGGCCCAGGTCCTGTCCGAGGCGCTGCCCTACATCCGCGAGTTCAGCGGCAAGACCGTCGTCATCAAGTACGGCGGCCACGCGATGGAGGATCCCGCGCTGGCCGACCTGTTCGCGCAGGACGTCGTGCTCATGCGCCTCGTGGGCATGAACCCCGTCGTCGTGCACGGCGGCGGACCGCAGATCTCCGACCTCATGCGCCGCCTCGGCAAGGAGCCCGAGTTCGTCGACGGCCTGCGCGTCACCGACGCCGAGAGCGTCGACATCGTGCGCATGGCGCTGGTCGGCAAGGTCAACCGCGAGATCGTGGCCGCGCTCAACCAGCACGGCTCGCTGGCGGTCGGGCTCTCGGGAGAGGACGCCGGCCTCATCAAGGTCGAGATGCGCGACGAGCGGCTCGGCTTCGTGGGCGACGTCACCAGCATCGACCCGTCGATCGTGCACAAGCTCATCAACGAGGAGCTCATCCCGGTGATCGCCACCGTGGGTGTCGACGAGTTGGGGCAGGCCTACAACATCAACGCCGACACCGTGGCCGGTGCGATCGCGCTGGCGATGCAGGCCGAGAAGCTGGTGTACCTCACCGACGTCGCCGGCATCTACGCCGACTACGCCGACCAGTCGAGCCTCATGTCGCGCACCGACGTCGAGGGCCTCGAGGCGATGCTGGCCAGCGGGGCCGCCGACGGCGGCATGATCCCCAAGCTGAAGTCGTGCGCGCTCGTGTTGCGCGGCGGCGTGCGACGAGCGCACGTGCTCGACGGACGGATCCCGCACGCACTCCTGTTGGAGTTCTTCACCCGAGAAGGCATCGGCACCATGATCGACGCGAAGGTCGACGAGTCATGACGCAACCCGACGCCAGCTCATTCGACGACATCCAGGAGCTCGACGCCGAGCACGGCATGCAGACGTACGGCCGCCTGCCGGTCGCGTTCGTGCGCGGCGAGGGCGTGAAGCTCTGGGACAGCGAAGGCAAGGAGTACCTCGACTTCCTCGGGGGGCTCGCGGTCACCTCGCTCGGGCACGCGCACCCGGCGGTCGCCGACGCGCTGGCCGACCAGGCCCGCACGCTGCTGCACGTCTCCAACCTCTACTTCAACGAATGGCAGCCGCAGGTGGCGGCGCGCCTCGACGCGCTGCACGGCGGTGGCGGCAAGGTCTTCTTCGCCAACTCCGGCGCCGAGGCCAACGAGTGCGCGATCAAGCTCGCCCGGCGCTACGGACAGGCCAACGGCGGTCCCGACCGGTTCCACGTGCTCTCGGCATGGGGTTCGTTCCACGGGCGCACGCTCACGACGCTCGCCGCCACCGGCCAGCCCCAGAAGCAGGAGACCTTCCAGCCCCTGCCCGAGGGCTTCCGGCAGGTGGTCTTCGCCGACCTCGACGCGCTCGCGGCGGCGATGGACGAGCGGGTGTGCGCGGTGATGCTCGAACCGATCCAGGGTGAGGGCGGTGTGCAACCGTCACCCCCCGGCTACCTCGAAGGCGTCCGGGCGCTGTGCGACGAGCGCGAGGCGCTCCTGGTCATGGACGAGGTGCAGACCGGGCTCGGCCGTACCGGCAAGTGGTTCGGCTACCAGCACGCCGCCGGCGTGCAGCCCGACATCGTCACCATGGCCAAGGCGCTCGGCAACGGTGTGCCCATCGGCGCGTGCTGGGCCCGCACCGAGGTGGCGGAGGCGTTCAAGCCCGGTGACCACGCCACCACCTACGGCGGGCAGCCGTTGGCGGCGCGCGCGGCGATGACCGTGCTCGACGTCATGGCCGAGGTCGACGCACCCGCGTGCGCTGCCCGCGCCGGCGAGGTGCTCACCAAGGCCCTGCTCGACGTACCGGGTGTCGCCGACGTGCGCGGCGTGGGCCTGTTGATCGCCGCCGAGCTCGACGACGGGATCGAGGCGGGCCCCGTCGCGCTCGCGTGCCTCGACGCCGGGCTCGTGGTCAACGCGGTCACGCCCACCGCCCTGCGGTTCGCCCCATCGCTGCTGGTCACCGACGACGAGATCGAGGCCGCGGTCGCAGTCCTTCGCAAGGTGCTCACCGGGGTGCTGCAGGAGGTGGCGGCGTCGTGACCAAGCGATTCCTGGAGGTCGACGACCTCACGCCGGCCGAGTTCGCCGCGGTCCTCGACACCGCCGAGAAGGGCAAGGCCGACCCGTCGAGCATCCCGCACCTCCTTGCCGGACAGGGCGTCGCCCTGCTGTTCGAGAAGCCGTCGGCCCGCACGCGCGCGTCCACCGAGATGGCGGTGGTGAGCCTCGGCGGTCACCCGATCTACGTGCGGCCCGAGGAGGTGGGGCTCGGTGTGCGCGAGACCGTCGCCGACGTCGCGCGCACCTTCGCCGGGTTCTGTTCCGTGCTCGCGGCGCGGGTGTTCGATCACGCCACGCTCGAGGAGATGGCCTCGGTCATCGACATCCCCGTCGTCAACCTCTTGTCCGACCGTGCGCACCCCACGCAGGCGGTGGCCGACTTCCTCACGCTGCGCGAGCTGCTGGGCACCCTGGAGGGTCGGCGGCTCGCCTACATCGGCGACGGCAACAACGTCACCGCATCGCTCGCCTACGCCGCCGCGCTCTCGGGCGTCGAGCTCGCGGTGGCGTCGCCCCCGGGCTACGAGCTCGACGACCTCACGGTGGAACGAGTCCGCAACCTCGGCGGCACGATCGAGCTCGGCCACGACCCGTACGACGCGGTCGCGGGCGCCGACGCGGTGTACACCGACGTGTGGACGTCGATGGGGCAGGAGGACGAGGCCGCGGCGCGGCGGGCCGCGTTCGCCGGCTTCACCGTCGACGACGAGATGCTCCGCTGCCGCGCACGCCGACGTCTGGTTCCTGCACTGCCTTCCGGCCCACCGCGGCGAAGAGGTGGCGGCGTCGGTGATCGACGGCCCGCGCTCGGCGGTGTGGCAACAGGCCGCCAACCGGATGCACGGGGCGCGAGCCGTGCTCACGCACCTGATCGGACCTACGTGATGGAGATGCAGTGGGAGCGTGCCCCGATGGCGGGGACGCCGCAACGGAATCGACCCATGTGATGGCGACGCTCGGCAAGCCCCAGCGCCAGCACCGCATCGCGCGGCTGCTCGAGGAGCAGGCGATCTCCAGTCAGGCGCAGCTCGTCGAGATGCTCGCCGCCCACGGTGTCATCGCCACGCAGGCGACGGTGAGCCGCGACCTCGAGGAGCTCGGCGCGGTCAAGGTGCGCATCCCCGGCGGCGCGATGGCCTACGCCATCCCCGAGCACGCCAAGGAGCGCACCGCACCCGACGACCACCTCCGACGAGTGATGGGGGAGTTCGTGGTGGAGGTCGCGCACAGCGCGAACCTCGTGGTGCTGCGGACGCCCCCCGGTTCCGCTCATGTCGTCGCCTCCGCGCTCGACCGCTCCGGCGTCCCGGACGTGCTCGGCACCGTGGCCGGCGACGACACGATCATCCTGGTGTGCTCGGAGAGCAGCGGCGGCGCGACCGTGGCCGCCGACCTGGCCACCCTTGCCGGTCTCTCCAACGATCGCTGACGACAGAAGGAAACGACGATGGCCAAGCGAGTGGTGCTCGCGTACTCCGGCGGACTCGACACGTCCGTGGCGGTGAAGTGGATCCAGGAGCAGTGGGGCGCCGAGGTGATCGCCCTCGCGGTCGACGTCGGCCAGCAGGCCGATGACCCGTGGGACGTCATCACGAACCGTGCGCTCGCCGCCGGTGCCGTGGAGGCGCGCGTGGTCGACGCGCGCGCCGAGTTCGCCGACGAGTACCTCGTGCCGGCGATCCACGCCAACGCGCTCTACGAGGGCAAGTACCCGCTCGTCTCGGCGCTGTCGCGCCCGGTGATCGCCAAGCATCTCGTCGACGCCGCCCGCGAGTTCGGCGCCGACTCGGTCGCCCACGGCTGCACCGGCAAGGGAAACGACCAGGTGCGCTTCGAGGTGTCGGTGCGCGCGCTCGCGCCGGATCTCGAGGTCCTCGCGCCGGTGCGCGTGTGGGGCTTCACCCGCGAGGACTCCATCGACTACGCGGCGAAGCACGACATCCCGATCAGCGTCACCAAGAAGAGCCCGTACTCCATCGACGAGAACCTCTGGGGCCGCGCCATCGAGTGCGGGATCATCGAGGACCCCTGGGTGTCGCCCCCGCTCGACGCCTACGCGCTCACGGCCGACGTCGCCGATGCGCCGACCGAGACGCGTGAGGTCGTCGTCCGGTTCGAGCAGGGCGTCCCCGTCGCGCTCGACGGTGTGGTGAAGCCGCTGCACGAACTGGTCATCGACCTCGGCGCGGTCGTGGGCTCGTACGGCTGGGGCCGTCTCGACATGGTCGAGAACCGGCGCGTCGGCATCAAGAGTCGCGAGACGTACGAGTGCCCGGGTTCGCTGGCGGTGCTGCTCGCGCACGCCGACCTCGAGTCGATCACGCTCGAGCGCGACCTCATGCGCGAGAAGGCCCGCCTCGAGCCGCGCTACGCCGAGCTCGTGTACGACGGCCTGTGGTTCTCTCCGCTGAAGGAGGCACTCGACGCGTTCATGCGCCACGCGCAGCGCTTCGTCACCGGTGAGGTGCGGCTGCAGCTGGAGCCGGGCCGGTGCTTCGTGGCCGGGCGGCGGGCCGACCACGGTCTCTACAGCCACGATCTCGCCACCTACGACGCGTCCGACACCTTCCGCCACGAGGACTCCTCCGGCTTCGTCCGCTTGTGGGGTCTGTCGGTGGAGACCTGGGCGCGCGAACAGGGCGGTCCGTCGGTGGGCGGCCCCTCGGTCGGTGGAACGGCGTGACCCTCTGGCACGGTCGGTTCGCCGACGGTCCTGCCGACGAGCTGCTCGCGTTCACCGAGAGCCTCTCGTTCGACCGGCGCCTCGCGCCCGACGACCTCGCGGGTTCGCGCGCGCACGTCGCCGGGCTCGCGCGCGCCGGGATCCTCACCGATGACGAGGCAACCGCGGTGCTCGCGGCGCTCGATCAGGCGGGGGAGGAGCTCGCCGACGGCTCGTTCGTGTTCGCGCCGTCCGACGAGGACATCCACACCGCCATCGAACGGCGGGTGACCGAGCTCGCCGGCGATGCCGGCGCCAAGCTCCACACCGGGCGGTCGCGCAACGACCAGGTCGCGACCGCGCTGCGCCTGTTCCTTCGGCGCGAGGGCGCCGACGTCGTCGCGCACGTGCACCGCCTGCAAGGGGTGCTGCTCGAGTGCGCGCAGACGGCCGAGGACGTCTACGTGCCCGGTTACACGCACCTGCAGCGCGCGCAGCCGGTGCTGCTCGCGCACCACTTCCTGGCGCACTTCTGGTCGTTCGCGCGCGACGTCGACCGGTGGCGCGACGCGCTGGCACGCGCCGACGTGTCCCCGCTGGGTGCGGGCGCGCTGGCCGGGTCGAGCCTGCCCCTCGATCCCGACGCCACGGCCGCCGACCTCGGCTTCGCCAAGCGGTTCGACAACTCGCTCGATGCGGTCTCCGACCGCGACTTCGTGGCCGAAGCGCTGTTCGTGGCCGCGCTCACGCAGGTGCACCTGTCGCGCCTCGGCGAGGAGATCGTGCTCTGGACCAGCGAGGAGTTCGGCTTCCTGCGCCTCGCCGACGCGTACAGCACCGGATCGTCGATGTTGCCGCAGAAGAAGAACCCCGACATCGCCGAGTTGGCGCGGGGCAAGGCCGGTCGGCTCATCGGTGACCTCACCGGGTTCCTCGCCACGCTGAAGGGTCTCCCGCTCGCGTACAACCGCGACCTGCAGGAGGACAAGGAGCCGCTGTTCGACGCCCTCGACCAGTGCCGGCTCGCGCTCGGTGCGATCGCCGGGCTGTTGGCCACCGCCGAGGTGGTGCCGGCGCAGATGCAAGCTGCCGCCGACGGGCAGCACGCCGCCGCGGTCGACCTGGCCGAGTGGCTCGTGCAGCGGGGCGTGCCGTTCCGCGACGCGCACGCGCGCGTCGGTGCGCTGGTGCGGGCGTCCACCGAGCGAGGCGTGCCCCTCGACGAGCTGGTGCTCACCGAACCCGACCTCGGTCCCGAGGCGCTGGCGCTGCTCGAGCCGGGCGCCGCCGTGCTGCGGCGCACCACCAAGGGTGGCGCCGGCCCGGCGTCGGTGGCGGAGCAGATGGTGAAGGCGCGGGTCACCCTCGACGACCAGGCGCGCTGGCTCGACCGCGCCGGGTGAGCCGCGGTCGCGCCCTGCCTCGGTCGTTCTACGCGCGGGACTCGCTCGTGCTCGCGCCCGAGCTGCTCAACAAGCTGCTCGTCACCACGCACCGACGACGGTGTGCGCCTGGCGGCGCGCATCGTGGAGGTCGAGGCGTACCGGGGGTCGGACGACGCCGGGAGCCACGCGTACCGGGGCATGACGCCGCGCACCACGGTCATGTTCGGCCCGCCCGGGCACCTCTACGTGTACTTCACCTACGGCATGCACTGGTGCGCGAACGTCGTCGCGACGAAGGACAGCGACGCGGCCGCGGTGCTCCTGCGCGCCGCGGCGCCCGTCGACGGCATCGAGGTGATGCGGGAGCGCCGGGTGAAGGCCCGGCGCGATCGCGACCTCCTCGCCGGTCCCGCGCGCCTCTGCCAGGCGTTCGGCATCTCCGGCGCCGCACAACGGCGCCGACCTCGTGCGTGGCGCGGTGCGCATCCTCGACGACGGAGTCGCGCCGCCCGACGCGCCCGGCGTGTCGACGCGCATCGGCCTGTCGCGCCGGCCGCGGTGACGAGCATCCGTGGCGCTTTTTCGTCCCCGGGGATCCCAACCTGAGCCGATAGCGTTCCGGCGTCATGCCCGGTCCCACGCTCCCCGTCGACGAGCAGCTGCGCATCGTCCGCACCGGCGCGGTCGACCTCATCACCGAGGCCGACTTCCGCCGCAAGCTCGGCACCGGGCGCTCGCTGCGGATCAAGCTGGGCATCGATCCCACGGCGTCGGACATCCACCTCGGGTTCGCGGTCGTGCTGCGCAAGCTCCGCCAGTTCCAGGAGCTCGGCCACACCGCGGTGCTGATCATCGGCGACTTCACCGCCCAGGTCGGTGACCCGTCGGGCAAGTCGGCCACCCGCCCACGCCTGTCGAAGGACGAGGTCGAGGGCTTCGCCACCACCTACGTGGAGCAGGCCCGGCGCATCCTCC